>JAXGJN010000025.1:0-1901 GCA_040770225.1 Anaerolineaceae bacterium | reverse complement strand
TAGGAATTCATTGCAGGACTCTGCTTGTTTTCCCCACACAGTGACACGGAACCAGGTTGTTTCTTTGACTGGCTGTCCATTCTGACCGTTGTAACGACGATTCGTGGCCACCGATAAGGTAGTCACGGGTTGTCCGCTAGGGGTAAAGCGCATTTCTGGATCTTTTCCCAGATTTCCGATGAGGATAATCGTTTGGTACATTGTATTTTTCCTTTCTCTTTGGTATGTGGTTTTTTAGGCTGCAACGGATGCAGGCGTCGGTGTGGCGCGTTGACTGGCTAGCCAATTACGCAATTCATCCTTTGTGGCAGGAACTCTCCCGGTTTTCTCTTTGAATTGGTCAAATGCCTCCTGTTCAGAGACATTTCCATTCACGGAGACACCATCCCCATACTTGCGTACGATAGAGGTGGTGGGAGGCATTGAATTTGCTTTCGAAGTTGGAATTGCCGTAGATGAGGTGCCATTGGATCGGTTTTGATCAAGGCCTGCGTTCTGAGCAATTTCCTTGTCATACAGCAGGTTGCCGAACTGTTCACCCAATTGGCGGAAGCAGCGCTTCAGACAGTCTGTGGCTGAACCTGCCAAGGCCATATCAAGAGCTTCGGGTGTATCACCAGTGAAGACACAACGACCAAGATCGGCGTGACTGTATGTTTTTCCGTCCAGATCGACAGATACTTTGCCGGTGATATACACTAAACCGACTTCCTCGGTCTGAACATTCCCATTGGCATCCAGGGCAGGAACCTTGCGTTTTTCCTGTTGATTCCAGATCAGCACCTTTTTTTGCCAACGCACGATGACCGGATCACCAATCAAGTCAAATGACCAGGTAAATCCGAAGATACTGTTGGCTCGATCAATAACGTCGTATCCTTCCAGATATGGGACGGATCCCATACCTGGCGCTTGGCGGCGTTTGACGCGAGACATGTCCAATGGCTGGCGAAGTTCCCAGAGGATGCGGCTCAGCCGGTCGCTCAGGTTCCCATCATTTGAAGGGATGGTTTCATTCATGTGACTCTCCTTTTCTTGAATTATGTGAATTTGTGGTTGCGCCGCTTCTAAGAGGCGGACACCTTCAATGTGTTTGCAGAGAATCTGAGGTCCCCGCTGCTGATAATCCATACAGGTACACGCCCAATTGACCTCTTCAGAACCACCTTGAGATGATCTCAATGTGACGACATACGGTAGCTTGTCGCCATTTTTGACCGTCCATTGGTGGGGATTGGTTCGGGTGACCTGGAACTTGCCAGCTAGAATCGCAGATTGTGCACGTTCAGTACGTTCAACTTGTGCTTGGGTAAGGTCTTGTGTTTTTTGCATAATCCTCCTTGTGGAAATATCCAACGTTGATTAACAAAAGGTCGATTCGAAAAATCAACTCATGGCTAAGCACCAGGAGTGTTCCGACGTTATTTGCTACCCGTGAACAAACACAGGGCAGAAAACGACAATGGTGAAGACTTTTTCTTCATCGCTGACATTTGCAGCCCTATGGATCTGAGAATATATGGGTGGGATAAGTCATTCATCCCACCCACACAGTATTGTTTTCTCCTTGTAATATGAACCTTTCTGCTTCTCAGCACGCTAAGACGCCTCCTGGGAGGAAAAGGTTGTTTGTTAAAGTGCAAGCCCACTATCCGGGGACTCCCGGAAATAAAATGGAGGATCACTCGCTCCCAATACCAATGGGAGCTTACGATGACAGTTCTCGAAATCCAGCTTGCTTTATGCAAGGGATTCGGACGTCATCTTGTGATCCTCCACGTACCCTGAAGTATTAAGAATTCACTTCAGGTCTGAACTCATCCATCTCTCTATTTTTTTACACGCGTAGGCCTTTTGCAGGTAATCCAAAAAGATAATTACCCATGCTCACCTTCGGTTTG
>JAXGJN010000024.1:0-3930 GCA_040770225.1 Anaerolineaceae bacterium | reverse complement strand
AAAGATGAAGTGATGCTGCGCTTTCGCAAGGGTGACTTTGATATTTTGGTTTCCACGTCGGTCGTCGAAGTCGGTGTGGATATTCCCAATGCCACGATCATGATCATCGAAGGAGCCAACCGCTTTGGGCTGGCGCAGTTGCACCAGTTCCGGGGTCGGGTGGGGCGAGGTGACGCACCTTCTTATTGTTTCCTGATACCAGATACGGAAGATGCCGCTGAAAATAAGCGCCTGATGGTGATGACCGAAACAAACGACGGCTTTGTGCTTGCAGAGCAAGACTTGCGAGACAGAGGTCCCGGTGACTTCCTTGGCACCCGGCAGGCGGGCTTCAATGAATTCAAAATGGCTTCCCTGGCAGATGTGCGCCTGATACACCTGGCGCGGGAAGTTGCCGAAGAAGTGCTTGAAGCGGATCCGAGCCTGGATTTGCCTGAACACCTGCCTCTGAAAGAAGCTGTTGAAAAGATCCTGCCATCCGATGATGGCGAGGGAGATGTGAGCTGATGACAAAAGTCTTATTCCCCGGCACATTCGACCCGATTCACTATGGGCATGTGGATATCGTTATGCGAGCCGCACACCTATTTGATGAGGTGGTGGTAGCGGTTTACGATAAACCTCTGAAGAACCTGCTTTTCTCGCCTGAAGAACGCATTGGTTTGGTGGAGGAAGTATTGAAGTCGGAGAGCCGGATTAAGGTTCTTGGTTATTCCGGTCTCACGGTGAATTTCGCGCGGCAGATCGGCGCCAAGGCGATTGTGCGGGGTTTGCGGGTGTTCTCTGATTTCGAGTACGAATTCCGCATGGCGCTGGCAAATAACCGTTTGGATCAGGAAATTGACACGATCGCTTTGATCACCACCGAAGAGAATACTTTCTTGTCTTCGTCGACCGTCAAGGAAATCGCTTCATTGGGTGGCGACGTAAGCAGCATGGTGCCCTCAATTGTCAACCTGGCGTTGATGGAGCGCTTTAAGGACGTAAGCGACGCCCCCATGCCACAAACCTATCCGTCGGAATAGTCACCCGAGCAATATTTGCTTACATCGGCGGATCCTGTTTTGAGGACACATTTGTTTGTAGGGTGTGAATGAGGGCACTTTACCATTCATTATGCGGAGACGTCGGTATGCTTCCAATCCGCCATCACGCCCTACGGCCATTGTGCTCAAGATGACGATAATATGGGTTAATCGGGTACATTATGCCAATGCAATGCAAGAGCGACCCATCTGCAATATGGTGGAAATGCAACTTGCGTATAAACGGTATGTCAAGGCAATTTAGAAACGTCCTAATCTCAGCAATTTAGAAATGTCCTATTGTGTTGATAAAGTTGTAAGCACTGGCTTTCCATTCAGCTTTTTTCCATAAGTCCTCCAGGGGTGGTCATAAGCAGGTGGCAAGGGATTTGTCTGCTCGGATTTGGAGGAGACAATCGCAGTTTGCCTGGATCTTTTCTCCACTTCTTCCAGGATAAGCAGATTGCCGTGAAACCAGGCTGAGACAGAACCGGAAGCATCACAAGTGATCAAAACCTCCTGATCAGCGTAAAAATAGGCTGGATGATTAGTCACAATTTGATACACTCTGCCAGCATAATTGATCTGCAAGGTTTTGGTGACTTTGCGGAAGTCGTGGATGGAGAAAAGGAACGCCAAATCATGGGTTACATCCAGAGGGCGATGGAAGTCAAGGCTTGAAGCGGGCGACACAGCAAATTTGCGGTTATAGTCGCGAATAAACTGGGGCAAATACAGATTGGCCTGTTCATAATTGCTGATACCCAGAAGACGCATTTCCTTGATCAGACGATCCTGCAAAGTTTGGTTGGCTCTCTCCACCCGTCCCTTGGCTTGTGGTGAATTGGCGCAAATCAGCTCGGTATCCAGGACGCTGAGAGCCCGCTGGAACTGAGTAACCGGTTCATACTTGAGCTTTTCTCTGCGATTGACCCGAAAGACGCTGAAGCGGTCACTATAGAAAGCCTTGGGCAGACCGTGTTCCTGAAAGTAGCGTTGACACAAGTTCCCATAGCTAAAGAAGCATTCTTCCGGCACAAATTCAGCTGCCAGGATCTGGCTGGTGGCATCATCCACAAACAACAGCAACGTGGCTTTTGGCGCCCGATCTTCCAGCCAGGCATGTTCAGAACCATCGATCTGCACCAGCTCGCCACGATGATCCCTTCTGGGACGAGCGTAATGGGGCTCAGCTTTCTTTCTGACTTTTGATTTCCAAACACCCGCTTCAATCATCATCTTTCGCAGGGTCTCTTTGCTCAAGCGGATACCTTTCATCTGCTCAACTTTTTCAGCCATCAAGGTGGGTCCAAAACCTTTTACCAGCGGATCATTGATAAAGTCTTCAACAATCTCCCGTATCGCAGCCTCCATCTTGCGATTACTGGGTACTCCCCGCTTCCTGGACACCAACCCCGCAACGCCTTCCAACCGATATCTTCGCAATATCCGCCGAAATTGTCGTTCGCTGATCCCCAGTTTTGCAGCCGCATCTTTTTGGCTTTCTCGTTTTTCCAGCACTCCTTCAAGGACACTTTTTCGGAGTAGTTCTTCATTGTTCATTTCGATTGTCCATGTCATAGCTCCTAATGTTAATTAGGACATTTCTATTTTGCTACTTTAGGACATTATCATGTTGCTCTTACATAGTTATTTATTTTCCCCCTTATTTGTGAGTCATATTTTATAATCTTTAATCTTGCACGCAAAGCTCTTCGAACTGGATATATCGAAGAGCTTTTTGACTCTATATTGCCCTATTAGATTTTCATCGCGAGGCGTTTCAATTCTGTGGCGATCGAATCTCTTATAATCTTTTTGCCTCTTTCCAACTCAACACCAGCGGATCATACAAGTTTCCCTTGCCCGCTTGGATTGCATGTAGTATCATTTTTAAGGTTTAGATTATATTTATTGATCAATTATCTGCCAATTTATTATTACTGAACTAAAGGGGAAGGATGCCAGAAGTTTCAGCACCGCAATTGTTTGAAAACATCGAGGAGGACCTAAAGCCTTCATTTACACCTCGCCGTCGACCTTTGATGTCGGCCATCAAACGCGCTGGCGATATCTTCATTTCCGTTCTTATCCTCATTCTAGCGTCGCCGTTTTTTCTTTACATTGCGCTGCGCATCAAGCACGGCTCGCCAGGCCCGGTTTTCTTCAAGGGCGATCGGATGGGGCGCTTTGGCAAGCCATTCAAAATCTTAAAATTCCGCACCATGTATGAGGACGACCGCAGTTATAAGGGCGCGCCGGTCACCGCGAAAGACGACGACCGCATCACTCGCTTCGGCAAGTACCTGCGCGAGACAAAACTTAACGAACTTCCTCAATTCCTGAACGTGCTCAAAGGCGAGATGAGCATCGTTGGTCCCCGTCCTGAAGATCTTAATATAGCCCAGGACTGGCCTGAAGAGGTCAAAGCCGAAGTGCTCTCTGTCCGCCCCGGCATCACTAGCCCGGCGTCTGTTATCTATCGCGATGAGGAGGCTCTTCTCCATGGTTCCGGTTTTATGGATGATTACCTCAAAACCATCCTGCCCAATAAGATCCGTCTTGATCAGCTCTACGTGCGCAACCCCAGCATTTTTACTGATCTGGATGTGATTGCCATGACCGCCCTTACCCTATTGCCCCTCCTCCGCAGAACCACTCTTGATCAACGCTGGCTTTTCGGCGGTCCTTTCTATCTTTTCTTCCGGCGGATCTTTTCCTGGTTCCTCATCGATATGTTCGTTACGGTTATTGCCGTTGGCATCTCGGGTGTAATCTGGCGACTCAGCGCGATCATCAACCTCGGATGGCAAAATTACCTGCTAATGTCTTTTGCCATCGCTGTTTTTGTCAGCCTGATCAACATCCTTCTGGGTCTCAACCGCGTCAATTGGCGCAGTGCCAT
>JAXGJN010000023.1:0-4510 GCA_040770225.1 Anaerolineaceae bacterium | reverse complement strand
TTTGCCAAAGCGGCAGATTGTTCAGCTGTGCTGTGACCAAAAGTCAAAGCCATTTCACGTTCTTCATTTAAATAGGTGGCTTCCATCACCAACCCATCCGCACCTCGCACGTGTTCCAGCAGCTTTTCTGGTTTTCCCACGTCGCCAACCACAACCAGGCTTGTGCCAGGCACTTCCGGGCCTAACACCTGGTCAGGCTGGATAACGCGTCCGTCTGCCAGGGTGATCGCATTGCCTGCCACCAGGTCCTTACGCCAGGGTCCGGGTGGGATCGCCAACGCTTCCGCTGCCTCAGGAATAAAAGGTCGTCTGCCAAATTCATCAAAGCGAAAGCCAAGCGAGCCAGAGCCGCGATGGTCTACATTGAAGGCTGTGATCTGGAATTTTTCGGATGAAAAAATCAAACCCGGTTTGATATCAAACAGGTTAACAGGGATCTCAGCAGGTTGGCGGCGCAGCACGACACCATTGATCAGGTCATCCACCCGCTCCATGGTGTGGCGGCTGCCATAAATATTCACTTCCTCAATCGCTTCCCAACGCAAAAAGGTTGAGAGCAATCCCGCCAGCCCTAAAATATGGTCGAGGTGACCATGCGTAAGCAGAATGTGGTTGAGACGTTTGAAGCCAATACCACTTTTGAGGATCTGGCGCTGTGTGCCTTCGCCGCAATCGACCATAAAGCGATATTCGTCGTGTTGTACGACAAGAGAAGAGAGACCACGTTTAATAGAAGGGGCAGAGGCAGATGTGCCTAAAAAGGTTAGTTCAAACAAGGTTAAGAGTGCCTGCGCTTATCCTGGATTTTGGCTGATTTTTCCGATTTGCTTGAGTGCGTTGACAGCAGTTAAGCCTAATTGCAGACCCTGCGAAGCCGTGATGGGCAGCTTGCCTGAATCTTCTTCGGCGGTCGTAACGAAATTCAAAGCAGCCCGATATCCAAGAAAAGCCCCCAGCAGGGTTCCGACGATCAGAGTTAATGTTTTGACGTTTTGATTCATGAGTTAATTCCTTTTAGCCATAAGCCTGGTGTTTAAACTACGTGCTACCTGCTTTACCTTCTCGCTGTTTTGATTCAGGCTCAAAATAGGTTGAACGCTGATATCAGCCCCTTTGCGAATGTTCCAGCGTGCTTTCTCCAATAATTGCAGTACCTTGATGCCCGCCGGCGGAATCAAGGCTTTTAGCTTGGTTAGCCCAATAATGATAGCTATCAAAATAATCAGTTGAATAAGAGCAAAAAACAGCACCGGCAGTATTACCAGAACAGTCGCAGCACCGCTAACTTCAGCAACCCCCGGGCTGAAGCGTCCATTCCGGATTATTAGAAAAACCAACCCTGCCAGCAACAGAACAGAAAACAGAATGACTGGCAGGAGGATCTGCCAAAAACGTTCTTGTTCGTGCGTCTTGGCGGCTGGGGTTTCAAAATAATGGCTGTTCTCGGTCTGGTCCATAGGTTCATTTTAACATGAGAACTGGGATTGCTGGGGAATGTAGAGGAAATCTTTCTTCTGAACCCCTGCTCAGTTACAGCTCTCTGGTGTTAACATGTCTGATTTGCTCAGCCTGGTAGCTGCCTTTAGGTTACTGGAATTTTTGGTTGTAATGATCTGCTGGGAATTGTAAGACGGCAAACCATATAAAACCTCACAAAATTGGTTCGATTATTTTGTATAATTACTGTATAATTTATTTAAGAATAAAACACCTGTGCATGGTTCTGAGTTGGATCATGGACTTTGAGTCATTTGACAATTGGTTTGGTTGTGGATCGGATGGGTAGCGCCCACCGACTTTTGGAATTTATTGCTCTTATCGCTTAAGAGCTATGAAAATAAGGCGAGACGGCAGTTGATTGTTAACAATAATAAGTTAGTACTGTACTCTTAATTGTGGTCGGAACCTGAACCGATTCCAAAAAACACATCTATCCCTTTTACGTGAGGACTTTAAAGCCATGGTCAAGGACCTTGGCTTTTTTGATAACGATGGCAAATTTGATCACGGACATTCAAGCGCAGAAGCGCAATCGCAACCGGGTAAATATTTACCTGGGCGGTCAGTATGCTTTCTCACTCGACAGGATGGCAGCCGGCTGGTTGATGGTTGGTCGCAGTCTGAGCGATGAGGAGATTGCTCGTCTTCAGGAAAAAGATGAGTTCGAATCTGCACTGAACCGCGCGCTTCACTTCCTCAGCTATCGCGCCCGCTCCCTGCAGGAGATGCAAACCTATCTTCACAACAAAGGTTATGAACCTGCATTGATCGAACGCGTGATTTCCAGGCTGAAAGAAGAAAAGTTGGTCGACGATCTCGATTTCGCCCAAAACTGGCTGGACAACCGCCAGAGGTTCCGCCCACGCAGTCGGAGTTTGATGAAACTCGAACTGCGTCAAAAAGGCGTTGCCGAAACCGACATCGAGCAAGCGATCCAATCTACAGGGCTGGACGATTACGAATTAGCCTTGAAAGCCGGAAGAAAACTGAGCCGCCGTTATCACTTACTGGACAAATTTGAATTTAACCGAAAACTCGGCGCTAGTTTACAGCGCCGTGGTTTCTCTTATGGAATTGTCCGGGAGTGCCTTCCAGTGTTATGGAAGGAAAGGTCAGAATCCTCAGGTGTGGATCAATAAAATAATGGAGCTACTGACACAATGAAAATCTTAATGCAACAAATCCCCCCCGGACCGAATCCCATGCAATTTTTATGGATCGGTCTCGCCTTGCTGGTCGGTGCCCTGGTTGGGTACCTGGTATTTTCCACGATCCGCAAAAATAAAGACGAAAAACTGAAACAAACCAGCAATGACATCATCGCAGAAGCGCGCGAAAAAGCAAGACTGGCTGAACTGGATGCCAAAGATCAGGCACTCAAGATCATCCGCGATGCCGAAGCCGAAATCAAGAACCGCAGAAGTGAACTCAACAAGGAAGATGACCGTCTGGTCAAACGCCGGGAAGAATTGGACAACCGTTTCGATCAGATGCAGTTGCGCGAAAACAATCTGAACAAACGCCAAAGCCGGATCGATAAGCGTGCCAATGAAATCGACCTGCTTTATGAAGAACGCGCCGCCGAACTTCAACGCGTCAGTGAAATGTCGGTCGATGAAGCGCGCTCAATTTTGTTGGAAGAGGTTGAAAAAGAATCCCATGCCGATATGGCGCGCATTATTCGCCAAATCGAGACCGAAGCCCGTGAAACCGGCATGGAGAAGGCGCGCGAGATGATCGCCGATGCGATCCAGCGCGTTGCTTCAGATAAGGTTGCCGAAGTCACCACCTCGGTGGTCACCCTGCCCAATGAAGAGATGAAAGGTCGCATCGTCGGTCGAAACGGGCGCAACATCCGTGCTTTTGAACAGGCGACCGGTGTTGATGTGATCGTAGATGACACCCCCGAGGCTGTCACAGTCTCTTGTTTCGATTCCGTCCGACGCGAAATCGCCCGCCGCACCCTTACCCGCCTGGTGAATGATGGTCGCATCCACCCCGCTTACATCGAGAAGATTCTCGAAGAAGAACGTAAGGAGATGGATGAAGACATCGCTAAAGCCGGCAAAGACGCGGTCTATGAAGCTGGCGTGCATGGGCTTCACCCTGAGGTGGTGAAGAAGCTGGGACGCCTGAAGTACCGCACCTCGTATGGTCAAAATCAACTGGCACACGCAGTTGAGACCTCCAAGATCGCCAGTATCCTGGCAGCCGAACTGGGCGCCGATGTAGAAGTCACGCGCACAGCCGCCCTGCTGCACGACCTGGGCAAAGCCATGGATCATAACTCGGAAGGCACACACGCCCTCCTGGGCGCGGAGTTTGCCCGCAGACACGGCGTGAACCCCAAGGTTGTCAATGCCATCGCTTCGCATCACCACGAAACAGACCAGGAATCCATTGAAGCGATTTTGGTTGAAGCCGCCGACGCCATCTCTGGTGCCCGTCCCGGTGCCCGCCGTGAGGACCTGGAGCAATACATCAAACGGCTGAAAGCTTTGGAAACCGTTGCCAACAATCATGAAGGCGTGGAACAGAGCTATGCCATCCAGGCAGGACGCGAAGTGCGCATTATCGTCAAGCCCGAAGAGATCGACGATTACCAGGCGCACACGCTCGCCAAAGACATCGCCAATGAGATCGAACAGACCATGCAGTATCCTGGTCAGATCCAGGTGACCGTCATCCGCGAAACCCGCTCGGTGAGCTACGCAAAATAACGATTGAACCTTAAAAGTAGGCCGGCTTCTGCATTTGAAGCCGGCTTTTCTTAATTATCGAATGTTTATTCTTAGAGTATCGGGTTATACCGGTCTATTAGCAAGTGTTAAACGACTGACTTAGATAAACAGATCCCTACGGTCATAAACAGCGTATGCCGCAAACAAGAAGATAACAACGATCAAGCCTGTAAGCACCAGAGCGTAAGGCTCAAAGCGTCCGCTCCTAAAAAACTCGCTGGCATTGAACCAGCCAAAGGGGGTCAGGTACTTAAGCCAGGTCAGTTTCT
>JAXGJN010000022.1:0-7114 GCA_040770225.1 Anaerolineaceae bacterium | reverse complement strand
AGGGTGAATGAGCCTGAACAGGCTGTCTTGCTACGAAACACGTTGTAAACGTCTGCATCTTCAATATCTTCCCAATTCAAGAGAATGGAATCAGTTCGAGCGCTGGCAGTGATTTGCGGGTCAGAGGCAAAGCATTTGCCTAACGGTTTTGCCAGGCTGGCGGCCGTGCCAATGCCTGCTTGTGCGATCGAAAGCGTGACAGGCAGATTCATATTGACAATTCTGTCATTGGTAGTGTGATAGTTTGGATTTCTGTCCTGCCCCACACAGCCATCCGGTAAATTGCTGTTGAAAAAGTTTTCAAGTACTTCAACTGCTCCAACGTTGGCATACCAAAACGAGGCGTGATCAGAAGCACCAGTAGCACCATTGGTGAGGTAGTCGTAAGTCAAGTTGAGATCATAATTGTCAATAACATCAGTGAAACATGTGCCGACTACATTTGAATCTGCGCGCGTGCCAACATGAAGCTCGAAACAGCGGTCATCGTTGCTATCATAACCAAACATGTCGAGGTTGACGACACCCACGATGTTGTCCATTTCCATTGGATGATCAGAGACATATGCTGCGCTGCCCCATAAGCCCTGTTCTTCACCAGTAAAGAAAATGATCTTGATTGTGCGGTCAAATTTATAAAACCGAAATAAGCGGGCAGCTTCCACGAGGGCGGCAACACCACTTCCGTTATCTTCGGCACCGGGGGCGTAGGTATTTCGCTGCTCGGAGGTACTGTCCATGTGAGCAGTTATTAAAACGATCTCATCAGCATTCGGTCCATGGCCAGGAATGGTGACAATCTTGTTTTTCCACAATGTCGCTTGATCAGGATTGCCGATGACCTTTGCAAGGCGTTCAGTCGAAATTAAATCATCATCAGCTAAAAGGAGATCAAGGCTATCTTCTGCGCCGGTAGGGTAATAACTCGGGGTATAGGCGTGATCCGTAAGATACGCTCCTTCTTCGTAGCCAAGATTCAGCAGTCGCTCACCGAGATAAGGATATGCCATCGCGTTTACATTCAAATTGAACATTTGAGTGGAGAACCGCGTGAGGATTTTTCGCTCAACTCCTAAAATTGGGACGAAATCTTCGCCAGAAAAATTTCGGATCCATTGCGCAATGTCATCCTCAGTCACCTCTGCAAGAATATCTTCCACAAAAGGATCATATTCGCAGGTCGGCGGGTTTTGGGCGGTGACTTCTTTGGGGAAGATAGAAAAAATCAACGCAAACGAAACAAGCACAAGAACAAGCCTGGTTTTTTTCATGGATTCCTTTGGTCGTTTGGTTTACACTGCCAGCTTATAGCCTGCCGTGTGCGTAAAAGGTAGGGATGAATATGGTTGCCTGACCCTTGAGCCAGCTTTCCATTGCTTCTTCCTTGATCTCCAGAATCCGTTCGATAGGCGCCATACCGCCAAGATCGTAGGCGATCATATCCCATTCTGATTCAAAAGCATCCAGTGAAGGTTGTCGCCATTCGCCGGCAAGCAATCCAAGATGCACACCTTGCAGACCTGCCTCCCTCATCATCCAGCCTAATTTTCTGCCCATGCTGAGGTTAACACCCTGAAACGCAAGCGAGTGGTTCTGCATCTGACCAATGCTCTGAAACAATTCTGGAAAATCGATGCGGGACTGATAGTCCGGTTCTGCGCAGGCTACCACGTAACCGCCGGCTTTGGTGACACGTTTCATTTCCTTGATCACTTCCTGGGGATTCTTGAGCCACAAGAGGAAGTAATGACAAACCGTGAAATCAAAGCTTCCACTTTTGAATGGCAGCCGGAAGCCATCTGCACAAGCTACTGGCGCTAGTGGTGATTGACTCAATGAAAATTCACACCGTTCCAGATCGATGTCCACCCCGAAAGGTTTCAACCCCTGGTACTCAAAGTCAGGGAATAGGGCGCCAGTCCCTGAACCCACTTCAAGAACGGTCTGACCAGAAGTCGCTTTGAGTTTATCGAAGATAAAACGTCGCAGGTTTTTAGTCCATCGGGCTTGCATCAGATAACGGTTGTGCCAATCAGCAGTTTTCATACAGTCTCCTTGCATTATTTTATTCTTTTACAACAAGTTCACGCCAACCAGCACTGATCAGATTGCCCAGGAGGTGCATCGGTAAGTCTTGTTGGATTAATGAACCATCAGGCAAAATGGTATAAAAGGTGGCTTCGTTCTCCGAGATTTCGGGGCTGAAGAGCCGAATTTGTTGCCTCATCGAGGCTGGTTGGACTGGGTAGGGCAAGTCATGTTCTATCACGATTGCTTTATTGGAAAGTTGCTGGTTGAGATGGGCTGTTTCATCGTAAGCCTCAAGTTCAACGGGATAGAAACTGAGAGCATTCGCACCAGCGTCGACCAATCCGATCGCCCAAGAGTAGAGATCAGAACGATCATAAACAGGGAAACGGACACAGGTGAAAAGATCCTGGTCAAAAACCCTTTTCAGTTGGCTTGCATCTTCTCCGTTTTTGGGGTCAAACTCTATGATCAGATGGTCAAGCCCGCTATCCAAAAACGCATCCAGGGTATTTTGGTCCTGGTAGATATGAGGTGAGGCAGAGATCAGTCCGGAGACCATACCAAGCTCTTCTGTGTAACGCAGTAATTCAAGCAGATCTGACCGCAGGGTTGGTTCACCACCAATGAAAATAACCTGAGGAATTCCCGCATCGAAGGTTTTACGGATAAGAAATTTCCATTGCTCAGTGGAGAGTTCCTGGTATTCGCTGGATTGCGACTCCTCAATACGGTCGGTCAAACAGAGATTAACACGCAAGGGGAAATCTGTCGGTAAATCTGTTACCAGACTATCAAAGCCTGTATTAGTAAGCATGGGCGCTTGATCGGGGTTATTAATGATGGTTAAGATTTCGTTATCGAAACGCTTCAGATCAGCCTGGAGGATTGCTTCCTCGACGTTATAACGTTCCAGGGCAAGCTTCAGGATTTCGCTCTCAGATTTTCCCTGCATCTCCAGCCAGGCAAAGTACGTTCCGGTTTGGTTGAGACGCAGGATGGACGCCGCGTTGACGATCAGGATACCTGTTTCATCGGGCAAGACCCTTAAATGCAGGCGGTACTGATTTGGTGAACCATCGGGCGTGTGATAGGAATAAAAACCAGTGGGTGTAGGCTCAAAAAGAGAGGCTGTTGCGCGTAGAGGTTGAGGCATTTTTATCTCCTGCTGATCACTAAATCACGATATATAGGGTGCGGTTGTTGTTGATCTCTGGCAAGCGGGCAGCCTCCGCCGCACTCCTGCAAAAAATCACAATACCTACATTCTGAAGGGATATCCAGTCGGTTGCGCAGGCTCAGGCAAAGGGGATGGTTCCAAATTTGGATCCAGGGGTCGCTGAGGATGTTTCCGACTGCCTGGTAATACGATTGGCAGGGGATCACGGCGCCGTCTGGTTCCACGCACATATTGTAATATGCCGCAGTACAGCCCTTGATTCCCAAATCGAGCATGAGCGGATCAAAGTGGCAATATTGGGTGGGGGTGTACCAAATCAGACGTTGGTGGTTTTTGTTGGTCATCTCGATTGCCAGCGAAAGTAAGCCCGGCAGCTCTGATTCTCTCAGACCGGTATCCACTGTCTTGCCTTTGCCGGAATAGATCAAGGCGTTTAATCCGACGGTGGGCACGCCCTCAGAAGCCATGAATTCAAGCGTTTCGCGAAGCGCTCCGGCATTGTTGTTGAGCAGCGTGGTGTTGGTCATTACGTACAACTTGCTGTTGACAACGTTGCGTAACCCTGCCAGCGTCTTTTGCCAGGCTCCTGTTCTACGTACCATTTGGTCGTGAATTTGGGCATCATGGGACTCAAGCGTGATCTGCACATGGTCAAGTCCAGCTTCAACCAGGCTGTTCAGAAACGACTGGTCCCCAAGGCGGGTACCATTGGTGTTGATTCCAGTGACCATGCCCTTTTGATCGGCATAGGCAACCAATTCAGGTAAATCATTTCGGAGCGTGGGCTCACCACCGGTAAAAACAACATGCGGGATGCGGATCTCCCAAAGTTTGTCAATTACCTTTTTCCATTCAGTAGTTGAGAGCTCAGGATAGTTCCGTGTGCGGGCGTTGTAGCAATGGGCGCAATCGTTGTTACAGCGGTATGTGATTGCCAGGTCCATGCGATAGGGCGCGCTTGGTTTGGCAGAAAAGGGCATATTAGTAGATAAACCGAGATCACAAATAGGACAGTCATGGCTGTTTTCGTCGACCAGCGCTTCGATTTTCGCAATAGTAGCCTCATAATCTGCCTGAAGGTCGCTCTCCTGCACCTCAAACCTATCCAGTAAAGTGTCAATAGCTTCAGATTGATCAACCTTATTCAGGTAAAGGTATGCCATCAGTAAGGCACTTTGGTTCAGGTAAATGATCCTGGATGCATTGATGACCAGCAATCCGGATAGATCTTCGTCGACACGAAGATGCAGCCTGGATTTCTGACTCTCTTCTGAGATGTCAAATTTATATATTCCGGGTTCCGGCAGAGCAAGTAAAGTTTCTTTCATCAGCAGCGATCCAAATTAACGACCACCACCGGCACAGGCACAGGCACACCCAGCACAGGCGCAGGCACAGGCGCAGGAATGACCACCTCCACCTCCGCGGAAACCGCTGGAGCCACTGCTGGGTCGACTGACCGGGATTGGATTGGTCCGATTGGTGACCGCACCAGTGAAGCCGGTCAGATCGCCAACAACTCCTGCTGAGACTGCTGTAGCACCATTGATGATCGAAGCAGCAAAGTCCGATCCAGGGATGTTGGGCATGGAGATAGATGGTTTTGATCCGCCACCACCGGAAACCGATGCCACGGGGCTGACAAGACCGGAAGACCCGCCAACAGCAGGGCTGGCAGAAAATCCTGGATTGTAAAGGTGCCACCAACGCGGAATAAACACTGGTGTGTTCACGAAGGTTTGCTGTGTGCGATTGTTGAACTGATCGTCCAGCATGGTCCATTCCAGGGTGTGGTCAAATTGAGCGCTCTTGATCTCGGGTGTCTGGGCACCTTCCACAGCCAGCCAGGCGCGCCTGGTGATATCAGTGTAGTAGTCTTTCGTTTCAGTTGGGCTGAAGCCCTTCATCTTATCCTGGACCACATCAACCAATTGGATCAACATAGCCTGGAGAGAACGACGCTGCTTGTCCTTACCGGTTTCCGAAAAAGCTTTGATGAAATTGGTCTCATATTCATAGAGACCTTCCGGCAATGGTTCGTTTGCCTTGATGGATAAGGGCTCTTTTTCCAAGACCGTGATCGCTTCTTTTTTCAGCAGACCGAAAAGAACCATCGTAAGGATTTTGTCAAGAGGTTCCTCAAGCAAAATACCAGCTTCAACCGCGGTCAAACCCCTCCGGATTCCTTTCCCATCGATGGCTAATTTTGGCGGAAAATACTGCAATTTTCGGGCAGAGGTTTGTTTTTGGCTTACCTTTCTGGAAAATATCCCAACGCCAAGGAAAAACAGAACGCCAATAATGCAAGGCAGGCTGCGCAGCAGGTTGACAAAAAAACCACCAAAGCCGCTCACATCACCGGTAGGAGTGTATTCTTCATAATCTTCGGGGTCAGCGATGACACCTGCCGGGATGGCACTGGCTGGAAACGCGGCACCAAATTCATATTCAGTGTGCACATTGGCGTTGTTAGTAAACCAGGAGTAGTAAACACGATTATCCTGGGTAAGTGCCGACTCACTGATGTCTTCACCAGGCCAGTTGCGGGGATTGTAATAGACACCTTGGTCCGCGCCAACTGCTGGCGGCAGGATGATGGTCATGCGGTATTCAGTGTTTTGCGAACGGTCATTCGACGAATCAAAGAAGTTGGGTGTAAATTGGAAATTGATGTAATTTTCCCTATCTGCCTGGTCGTAAGGAAAAAGGATGTCTGTTATGCCTGGTACAGTGGCTATGACCGTGCCTTGAGCGCCGGGCTGGATCGCCAGGTTCTTCAAAGCCAGTTCAGCACCGTGAACATAGGCAGAATCATTGATCTCTGGCATGGGTTGACCATCGATCGTTGCCTCGATGGCGCCCAGGTTGTAATTAGCATAAGGCAATCCCAGATCGACGAAATCGATCGGGCTGGCTGACGGGTCGTTCAGAAAAACCATGTAATAGCGAAGTGTCAGACTGCCATCCTCTTCAATGTATGCTTCCACCTCGTAAGTTGGCAAGGAGAATCGGTAGGTCTGGGCATTCGAAGGCGTGGCAGGCAGGATCGCCAGCAAAACTAACAACAAACCGAACGCTACCAGGAGGAAGCGTTTGTCAAATCTCGTTGTTACCATTTGGGCTCCTCGGTGATCTGATAGGTGGTTCCGCAACTATGGCATTGCACCATAGCAGCCCCATTGACAATTTTAATATCCGTGGGATTGAGCGGGGAACCACAAGACTGGCATTTTACGGTGTCCATCTGGATGTTTCCAGGCAGATCAAGGTTTACGTTATAGACTGTATCACCCGCTGCTTTGGCTTTGGCAGCCAGGCGTACGCCTGCAAAAATCAAGGCGAAGCCAATCATTAATCCAATTATCCCTACCACGAGCCATGAGGAGCTTCCGTCCGGGCTAAAGGAACCCAGGATAAACAGAAACGAGAGGATTATCGCGATCGCTGCCAGAATGTAAGAGATGATACTACCGGTTTTCATAATGAACTCCTTCCAGAGAGGTCTCACTGAATATATTAATCGAGGAAAAACGAATTCACTATATATAATATATTCCTTTTTATGATAACATCAAACTCAAAACTAATCGTTTTATGAGAGAAATTATAACCAAGGCAACCATGAAAAATGAACAAGTTCCTGAAATTGTGATCTCCAGATTACCGCTCTATGTGCAAACTCTGAATCAACTTTTAAGAGAAGGAAAAAGCGTCGTTTCCTCGTCAGAGTTAGGAGACAGGCTGAAGATAACCTCATCACAGATCCGCCGGGATTTTTCTTATTTCGGAGGTTTTGGCAAAAAAGGTACCGGTTACGACATCATTTCACTGATGGAGTCACTGCGAAACATCTTGAATCTGAACCAGATTTGGCAGGTTGTGCTGGTCGGAGTTGGGCATGTCGGT
>JAXGJN010000021.1:0-15008 GCA_040770225.1 Anaerolineaceae bacterium | reverse complement strand
TCCTCAAATACGAAATCAAATGGGTTCGCCCTGCTCAGGAGACCGCCCAATGAACTGGATCGAAATTTTCCGCTCCGGCATTTCCACCGGTACCGTTTTGCTCATCGCCGCCATCGGCGAGACCCTCACCGAACGCTCCGGCATCCAGAACCTGGGTGTCGAAGGTATGATGTTGGTGGGCGCCATGGCTGGCTTCAAGGTCGCCTACCAAACCGGTAACGTCTGGCTCGGTCTGCTGGCTGCCATCGCCGCTGGCGGGCTGCTGAGCCTGGCTCACGCCCTCGTCACCATCCATTTCCAAGCCGACCAAACCGTCAGCGGTCTTTCGCTGACCTTCCTGGGCACCGGTCTGGCTTTGGTGCTGGGCGATGGGCTCACCGGCATGACCGCCCCCGTCATCCCCAGCTTCACCATCCCGCTCCTCTCCCAGCTTCCTTACCTCGGACAGGTCGCCTTCGCCAACCATAACCTGCTGGTCTATCTTGGCTACTTGCTCGTGCCGCTCAGCTGGTACTACATCAACAAAACCCGTCCGGGGCTCCATCTGCGCGCCGTAGGCGAAAACCCTGCCGCTGCCGATACCCTGGGTGTCAATATCTACCGCACCCGCTACCTCTACACTTTCGTCGGCGGATGCTTTGCCGGCTTGGCTGGGGCTGCCATCAGTGTCGCCATTGCGCCTGGATGGTACTCCAACCTGACTGTCAACGGACAGGGCTGGATCGCGGTTGCGCTGGTCATCTTCGCCCATTGGAACCCATGGCGGGTTGCTATGGGAGGGTATCTGTTTGGCGTCCTGCGCCGCTTCACGCTCGACCTGCAGGGACCGCGCCTCTTGTTTGGCTTGGCGAACCCCTTCTTCTTTAATACCAATCTGGTCTTCTTCCTGCAGATGGCGCCTTATATCCTGACCATCATCGCCCTCATCTGGGGCAGCTCAGCCGCTCGCAAGAAGCGCATCGGCTCCCCCGCCGCCCTGGGCGTGCCATATCAGAGAGGCGAAAGAGGGTTGTAGGGAATCGGTGATAGCTGATAGCTGATAGTCTTTTCGTAGGCCGGGTTCCGTTTCTGAACCCGGCTTTTTCATCTCTTAAGCCCTCACTTGAGGGGGAGGATCCGCAGAATGGGGCTGAGGGTGCATCTGTTGTATAGGAGACCTGCCTGGCTCTCCAGCTAACATGTTAGGCTCACATGACCGCAAAGCATGCAGGGTTGGACCCTTACCAGGGCAGGCAACGCAACCCAGCATACGAAAAGATCTCATCCGAGGCACTCGTCCTTCCACCCAACCTTCAATCTCGCCGATAAGTGGTAATATAAAATCATGAAAAGACCGCTTGAACCGGGTCTGTTGCGCTTGTTCCGCTATTTTTCCCTGATCGGGCTGGTGTATTTCTCCGCCCGCTGGGTCTACGACGATGTCAGCGTCACCCCCACCGCAGTGATCGCCTTCCAGTCCGTCTATTACGTCATCGTGCATGGTCTGTTGTTCCTGACTTTGTCGTTCCCCTGGCTTGAAAACAAACTCAAAGACAAGTATTTTCCCCTCATCCTGATCGTCTACACACTCGCCATGGTAGGCAGCAGCTGGCTGTACTTGCTTGAACCCAACCGAGGCATCACGCACTTTATCTCTCAAACCTACTCCCTTGTGCCCATCCTGATCGTGCCGGTGGTTTTCATAGCCTGGCAGTATGACTTCAGAGCCGTGATTGCCTATACGGTTGTCACCAATCTTTCTGATTTCATCATTACCTTCCTGATTGTGCGCCATTTTTCCTTTGAGAATCTCCCGCTTTTCACCCTGCCGGTGGTGCGTGCCTTTGCCTTTGCGCTGGTGGGCTTGGTGGTCAATCAGCTCAATGAAAAACAGCGCGAGCAGAAGCACAAGCTGGTTCTGGCAAATATGCAGTTGGGTCAATATGCAAACACGCTCGAAAGCCTGGCGACCAGCCGCGAACGCAACCGCCTCGCCCGCGAATTGCACGACACCCTCGCCCACACGCTGAGCGGCATCTCGGTCAACCTGGAAGCGCTGAAAACCATGCTTCCGGAGGATCAAAGCGAGGTCAACGCCATGCTGGACAACGCTCTTTCCACTTCCCGCAGGGGATTGGACGGCACCCGCCGGGCTCTGAACGACCTGCGTGCCCAACCTTTGGAGGATCTCGGTCTTGAACTCGCCCTGCAAACTTTGGCAGAAAACCTGGCAGAACGGCAAGCCATGCTGGCAGAAATTCGCATCTCCAACCTTGTCCAGATCCTGCCTCCCAACGTGGAGCAAGCCTTTTATCGCATCGGGCAGGAGTCGCTCGAGAATGTTTCTGTGCACGCCAATGCCAGTAAGTTTTTCATCAGCCTGGAGGAAGCAGACGGAGTGGTGTGTATGGAAATCCGCGATGACGGCGTTGGTTTTGAACCCCATGCCCTGGTGGGCAAAGGACGTTACGGTCTGCAGGGCATGCAAGAGCGCGCCACTTCCATCGGAGCAGACCTTGAAGTGCAAAGTCAGCCTGGCGAGGGAACCATGATCAGATTAAGCTGGGAGCGTTTCTTATGATCAGAGTTTTGATTGCCGATGACCAGGAGATCGTCTGTGAAGGTCTCAAACGTATCTTACAAACCGATCCACAGATCAGGGTGATCGCCACTGCCAATGACGGTCAGGAAGCGCTCGATCTGATCGCCAACCAAACGCCCGATCTGGTCCTGATGGACCTGCAAATGCCGCGTATGAACGGCGTTCAGGCGATCCGCCACCTCAAAGAGAGCCATCCCAACCTGCCTGTGCTCGTTTTGACCACCTATATGGACGATAAATGGCTCTTCGATGCCATTCGCAGCGGCGCGTCTGGCTACCTGATGAAGGACCGTCCCCGCCAGGAACTGCTGGATGCCATTCACGGCACCCTGGCTGGGCAGGCATATATCGACCCCAGTGTTGCCGGAAAAGTTTTGAGCAATGTGGCTTCTTCGCCTGAGAGACAGCCCCCTGAACGCTCCTACAACCTGACTGACCGGGAGCAGGACATTCTGAATTTGCTTGCCCAGGGTCTTTCAAATGCCGATATCTCGCACCGTTTGTACCTGTCGGAGGGCACTGTGCGCAACTATACCAGCACTCTTTTTGCCAAGTTAGGCGTTTCTGACCGCACCCAGGCTGTCATCCTCGCCATACGACAGGGATTGGTAACGGATAGCTCATAGCTCAGAAAAATTGAATTTTTCTTTTGTGTTTGTCAAATCCTTTCCTATCACCTATCAGCTACCTGTATCGCCACGAAGTGGACGGGTATCAGCTTCTTTTCCTGTTACCACCCGATTCACCGTCTCACTGCCCCACACCATCAGCGCCAGCAAGATCAACAACGCGAAGGGGAAGATCTGCAAACTCCAGCGGGAGGCGAGCAGACCCACCAGGGGCGGTGCCACCGAGAGTCCCACATAAGCCGAAGCCATCTGGATGCCCATCA
Organism: Anaerolineaceae bacterium; assembly: GCA_040770225.1. Lineage (GTDB taxonomy): Bacteria > Chloroflexota > Anaerolineae > Anaerolineales > Anaerolineaceae > Mesolinea. The sequence goes on along the minus strand of JAXGJN010000021.1, from coordinate 11,535 downwards.
GGCGGGAGGAATTTTCCTTGCCAAAGCGGGCAGGCGTCTCGTGCAGCATCGAAGGATAAATCGGCGCGCAGCCCATCCCGACCAACAACAAGCCAATCAGGCTAAACGTGTTGCCCGGTAAAAACAGAAGCAAGATACCCAACAAGATAGAGGTTTGCCCGGCACGAATGAGGGTCTTGCTCGAGAAGCGCAGGGTAAGAAATCCGTTGATCATCCGCCCCAACATGATGCCAAAATAATAGGAGGCCGCCCAGGCTGCCGCTGTCTCCGGCTTCACGCCCCGGATCTGCACCAGGTAACTGGCGAACCACAGTCCGGCGGTCAGTTCGAGAGAACAATAAGCAAAAAATGCCGCCAGGTTCGGACCCATTCCGGGAATTTTCCAGATGCTGCCGTTGCTGAGTTTGACTGAATGGGCTTCTGCTGAAGCGTGATCGAATTTTTTCCAAAGCGAGAGCGACGCGATCAGGATCGCGACCAGTCCAAATTGAACGAATGACACCGATCGATAGCCGTTTTGCCAGCGTCCGGTCAGACTGATCATGCCTGCCATCAAAAGCGGTCCGGCGGTGGCACCCACACCCCAAAACGCATGCAACCAGCTCATGTGCTTCGAACTATAGTTGCGCGCCACAAAATCGTTCAGGGAGGCATCGACAGCGCCTGCGCCCAAGCCCATCGGGACCGCCATCAGGCACAGCCACAGATAGCTGGTGGTGAAAGAATAGCCCAACAATGCCAGCGCGGTGGTGAGGACGCTCAGGGTGGTGAGACGCCCGGTGCCGAGCTTCCGGATCAGCCTGCCGGTCAAGAGGCTGGAGATGATCGTGCCGACTGTAATGATCACCGAAACCAAGCCGGCTCCCTCAAGCGGCAGCCCTAATTCGGACCGCATGAGGGGCCAGGCTGCACCCAACATCGAATCCGGCAGCCCCAGGCTGATGAATGCAAGATAGATAACTAATAATAGAAGTGTGGTCATATATCAATATCCAAGCAGAAGCCAATCGGCAATCAAACCCCCTCCGTGGAGGGGGATGAAGGGGGTGGGTGTTTTATCACCTCTTTGGTCAAATACTTTATTCATTCGCATTAAATCAAATCCTGCCGACCTTGTTCCTTCAGGAGTTTTACCAGTTCCCGCACTTGTCCGGAGTGGTTCAAATCACACACCATCAAGGCGTCCGGTGTGTCCACGATGATCAGATCTTTCAACCCAATGCCCGTGATGATGCGCGTGCTGCCCATCACCAGCGTATTTTCGCAGTCCTGCAGCAGCGTCTCACCTTTCACGCTGTTGCCCTTTTCGTCCATCGGTAAAAGCGACTTCATGCTCAGCCAGGTGCCCACATCCAGCCAATCCATATCGGCTGGGATCACGATCACCCGTTGGGCATGTTCCATCACGCCGTAATCGATAGTCTGCTTGGCGATTTTATTCCAGATGGCAGGCATTTCCTGTTCGTATTCAGGCTTGCCAATCAGATTGGCTATGCGCAAGAGGCTGGAGTGCAATTCCGGCATCTGACGCTGAAACTCTGCCATGATGACGGGCACTTTCCAAATGAACATGCCGCTATTCCAGCTGTAATTGCCCAGTGCCAGCATTTTTTGAGCGTTATTCAGGTTCGGCTTTTCCACGAAGCGCGCCGCGTGGTAGGCTTTGTAGCCGTTTGCCTTGTCCACCGCGCCGTCCTGTTCTATGTATCCGTAATCGGTGGAGGGCCAGGTGGGGGTGATGCCGAGCGTGATAATGTAATCTTGCTGTGCCAATTCCAGGGCTGCTTGCACCACGTCGCGGAAGACCTGCGGTTTGCCGATGTGATGGTCAGCCGTCAACACCGCCATGGTGGCGTCCGGGTCGCGTTGGGCAAGGTGGACCGCTGCCAGACCGATGGCGGAGGCGGTGCCGCGCATTTCGGGCTCGACGATGAAATTTTCCTGCGGGATCTCGGGCACCTGGGCAGCCAGATCGGCAGTGTGTTCGCGGCTGGCGACCACCAAAATTTGTTCAGGGGTAAAAAGAGGATAAAGACGTTCAACAGCGATCTGGAACATACTTTGATCGCTGTAAAGGGCCAGGGATGGTTTGGAATGCTTTTCTCTGCTGAGTGGCCACAGGCGCGTCCCCGCCCCTCCAGCCATAATCAGGGCATAATTCATGTCTTTATCCTCCGGATAGGTAATCGTAATCGCCTGCTATTATACCTTTGTTAGCAGCCGATAGCTGATAGCTTAAAAAATGGTATCTTTTTACTTGAATGGAATTTTTCCTATAGCCTATGAGCGATCAGCGTCTTTTTCCTGTTAGCTATTTGCACTATTTACACTATTTACACTATTTACAGTGTTTTTTGATAGTACAAGAACGCGTTTTGGTTGCAATTGCCGGTTGATTGTTAAGGTACGATGGTTCGTGGCAAGATTATAGCACATTTGTTCTATTTTCGGGAGGGGAGTTATCAGCATAGGACGAGGAAGGAGTGCCGGGTCCGGGGGTGGAACCATCAGGTTAGGCGAGATGGAACAGGCAGGCCTGTTCCCTACAAAGGAGGTGATAAGCGTTCAACTTACTGCTCCCTATTACATATGGTTCGGAACGGGTCAAGCCGCGTTCCCTACGCCAGGTTTCCATATGCCAAGGTTTGCCGGGTTCAAATGGCGCTTCAGGCCAGCCTGGCTCGGCTGAGTTAAAACGGAACGCCCGGTGGACGTTCCCTACGAATGGGTGTCCTTATGCCAAGGTTTGCCGGGTTCAACTACGGAACCCGGCCTTGTATCTTAAAATGGAGATCTCATGTATTCTGTAAAGAGCGAGATCAGTCAGGAAGGTGAAGGTGAATCCGCACCGGCCTTTGGAGCGAATCCAGCGACGTAGAAAGGATCCCTTCACCTATTTGTTCCACAAAGATCGGACGGTATCTGGAGCGTTGAAGCTCATGTTACACAAGGTTGATCCGAACATTGCGCCTGACTGATAAATATAGTGTAACAAAAGAAAGGATAAATATGAGGAGAAGGGATTATAGGAATGAGCATCTCCAAAGACAGTTTTGATATGGTTTTGCGAAGTGTACGAGGAGAAGCGCACCGGGTTTTTGCCAACAACCAAAAGGGTTTACAGCCATGATTGTCTGGGTGGAGAAACAACCGCAGAGGACCAGAGCTGTCTGTTGCTGTGGAAGCGACAGGAAGCTATTGGGAGGGATTGGCAGAATACCTGGATGAGCGAGGAGTACCCGGTGAGTGTAGTGAATCCCTATCAGATCAAACGTTATGGGAGATCATCTGCTGAACAGGAACAAAACGGACAAGGCAGATGCAAGTCTGATAGCTGAGTTCTGTGAAAAAGATCTGGAACGGTTGAGGAGATGGAAGCCATACCCAGCGAAGGCTCAAGGCATTACGCTCGATGGAGAGGCGTCTGGATGAGCTGCAGAGCATGAAGCGGCAAAGGGACAGAACAGGCGCTGAAGAGTGGTGTGAGCGATCCGGTGGTTATTGAAAGTCTGGAGGAGAACTTGAAGCACCTGGAAGAGCAAATCGAGCCCTGAAGGAAAGATTGAAGACCACATGGAACAGCACCTGACCTGAAGGTAATAACCCTCCATGCGGTTGTTGCCTACCCGGGAGTCTTCAGGCCAAGCCAGCGCAGCAATTTTTCTGTGACCCAGGCTGACAAGGTGCGCTATAGCCTGAGCAACACCCTCACCGCCGTCCACATCCACATAAGGGAAGGACTTGTCCGCCTCATCCAGACGACCAAACCCAACAAAAGGCATATTTCGTTCCAGCAAGTAGGGGACTGTTGGGTCCTTATAATTGAGCCGGGAAATTACAAAGCCATCAACCCGCCCCGTATCATATAACTGGCGATAGACCTTGAGCAAGTTTTTATCATCGGCATGATAGGGAAAACAGAGCAGGTAGTAATCCTTTTCTTCCGCCGCACGAAACATACTCTGCAAAAAAGTATCAAGAATGGGATTACTTTGATCAGGTGGAGCAGGCTCCCAAGTGTAACCAATGGTATTACTGCGCCGGCGCCGCAGGCTGCGGGCGCTGTAGTTGGTGGTGTACCTTAAGTCAGCAATAGCATCCCAGATACGTTTTTCAGTTTCTGGTGAAACATTAGCCTTATTATTGATCACCTTGGAGACAGTCTGATAACTGACTCCGGCTTTGGCTGCAACATCCTTCAGAGTTACCGACTTGAACATAATCCACCTTCTACCTATCTAAGCGAACGTTCGCCTTAAGCATACAACTATTTTTGTTAGATGTCAAGTGCTAACTAAATGTTAATGAAGTCCAAACCGTATGGCTGATTTGGTATTCTTCCACTCAGTCAGGTTGTGAAAATTTTCTTCTAAGGGATTCAATTACCTGGCGTTGAGGTTTAGTTTCTGTTCCTAAAACTGTTAGCTGTAAATCGTTGCAGGAACACTGTCGTAGCCGAAAATTTGCACTGCCTCAAGTTGGATTTGCTACATCTTTCTACTTGATTTCTGTGATAGATGCATATTTCGTGAATCGAAATGTGTAGAATGCTAAACTTGCAGTATTATTATTAAATTGCTCTTCCAATACCATTTAAACACTTCTGAATAAAGAGGAATTATGAACATTGCCATTATTATCCATTCCAAAACCGGTCACACGCTGCAGGTTGGTGAAGCATTGCGCAGTCGTCTGGAGACGAGCGGGCATACGGTGCACCTGGAACAAATCCGGGCTGCGAATGAGTCTGAAGTAAAACCTGAAGCCATTGCTTTGACCAATTTTCCCAAAACCACGGGGTTTGACCTGCTGGTATTCGGCGCACCTGTGCACGGCGGCAGGCTTTCGGCTGTTATGCAGGCGTATCTTCAGCAGTTGCCCTCCCTTGAGGGTAGAGTGATGGCGGGGTTTGTGACAGAATTTTTCCCTTCGGCTGGAATGGGAGGCAACCAGGCGATCGCGAATATGGAAGAGCTGCTGCGGGCAAAAGGCGAGGAGCTGCGCAGTTCTGGTGTTGTCAATTGGATGTTTCGGGGAAAGAGAGAAAAGCTGATCTCCGAAACCATTGAGAAGATCGCCGCGCTTGCCTGACTTCATAACTTAATATCAGTAAAGCAAGCGCCCACACGATGAGTGTCGGTTTTTTTGTCCTTTGCTAGGTGACCTATCATGGTTTCAAAATATGTCAGATCCAGTCTGGACTCGGAACGGGTAGTGTTATTGTTGCTCCTTGAACAGCACCTCAGCCCAATTCAGCGGCTGGAGACAAGCCCCAGCCGTACGGAAGGGTTTCTTTCTATAGCCCGGCATGGTAGTAGCATTCCGATTTTGTCTTTTTGGTAGACCGGATTCCAAAGATTTTAACAGGACCACATAGTTCGTAGGGAACGTGGCTCGTCCCGTTCCGCATGTTGGGGAGACCTGTACTGCTCACTTCGCTCCCAGCATCATGACCACGGTCTCCCAGTGTTTGAGTAGCTCCTAAAGTTAGTTATGCCTAACTTATGGGACGGCATGGCAGCCGTCCCCTACACTGTCATGTCATCCTCTGAGGAACAAAGCATCTTTCTTTTTGCACTTAGGGAGGCCAGTACTGCTCGGCTCGCCCCAGAATAATTACCACAGTCTCCTGGTCTCTTAAGCACTCCCCCAAACAATGGGGGAGGGTCCGTGAGTGAAACGACTAGACCGAGTGAGCTCAACTCACATCGGTCTGTAAGGAACACGTTGGTGTTCATAACGGGGGTGAGGGGAGTCTGTTGGGGAGACCTGTACTGCTCGCATACTCCGTACACTCCGTGTTGCTCTCAAAGTCAGTACAATGCGCTCCAGGTATGTCTAATCCAATCTGAAATTTGAACGAGCAGTCCTTATCTTGCTCCCTAAAGGTCACCTCAGCCCAATTCAGCGGCTGGAGACAAGCCCCAGCCGTACGGAAGGGTTTCTACTGCCCAGCATGATTGAAAATTTCCGATTCTGCTTTTTGGTTAGGAAGAGCTGATGCTCTCAGCTTTCACCTATCGTTCTTCCCCTATTAATGGCTATGCGCATTAACGCACGGGTGTCATCTTATTTATTACCTGAAACCGATAGATTTTCTATCCCTCCCCAGTTTCCACGCCCCTATAATGACTATTACAAACTGTTTATTTCAAAACAGAGAAAGAGGAATCATGGAAGAAAAACGAAAAATCCCCTTCCTGCTGTGGCCTTTCTGGGCTCTGCTGCAACTGGCAGTATGGATCCTGAAGTTCACCGGCAGGCTGATCGGCGCGATTTTGGGACTAGTGTTGGTGATTTTGGGAATCGTCCTGACCATCACCGTGATCGGTGCCCTGCTTGGCGTACCCCTGATCGTGCTGGGCGTGATGCTGATGGGTAAATCGATCTTTGGTTAATTAATGCAAATACGCGAGAATGAGGGGGGTTCTTGCGTATATTCCTCAGAACAGTTCATAAAACTATATACTTATACAAACACTGCGTCAGGGAATCAAGGACCCTGGGACTGACATCATGTAGTCCACCTCCGGCGTGCTGGCACTTCTGTAGAGTAATGCCCATACCACAACACTTTCAGGATCACCAAGCACGAATTAGTTTTGTTGTGTTTGTGTTGACGGCTGGAAGCGGTTTGATGGAAAGCGGTTAATTGTTCTGTTTGATGCGCTGACATATGCGCAACAGCATACACTGGATTGAATTTGTCATTTTGAGACTCTGGGACATGTACTTTGGATTTAGACAAGGTGAACAGCTTGAGCAAGTAGGAATTTTCGGCAGGAAAGCATCGACGGTGCACGACAAAGAGCTGGCGAGGAAATTTCGACTGGCTGGGGGTAAAAATTCCGGGCTTTTTTGGGGGTTTCATTTAATAACCGATAAACACCCAAAATGAGTCTCGCCGTTTGAATTCGGCTGTTAATTTTCAGGATGAGTTGGGAATTCGATGCAGTTGGTCAGTGTGATATGGGAAGAGGTACTTATCTACCTGATTCATGACTTATTGTAAGATCCATCGGGTGAAGATTGAAGTTGTGGCGTTCGTTTTGTCCAAATCCCTGTTCACAGGTAGACAGCGGTGTATAATTTTTGTTCAAAATCATCCTAGTACTACTAACAGGAATCCCAAATGAACAACAGATCACGGTTTCTCGCTCTTACGGCAGTTCTCCTCTTCTTTTTCGCATCAACAGTCTCATCGGTGGCGCAGGATGCGCCTGAGGATTCAAATCCAAGCACGGATTTCGATTGCTCGACGGTATCAGACGTAAGCCAGGCGGAGTGCCAGGCGTTGGTTGAGCTTTTTAACAGTACCAACGGAACCAACTGGACCAACCACACCAACTGGCTTCAGACCACCACCGTCGGGAACTGGTTTGGCGTGACGGTGACGGGTGGGTCGGTAACCATTCTTTCACTGCCAGGCAACCTGCTCAGCGGAACAATCCCCGCGCAGCTTGCTTCCTTGGGCAGCCTGCAGAGGTTGAATCTGAGTAAGAATCAGCTCTCCGGGTCGATCCCGCCGGAACTTGGCAGTCTTGCCAACTTGCAATATTTGGAACTTAACAGCAACCAACTAAGCGGTCCCATCCCGACCTCGCTCGGCAACCTGGCGAACTTGCTGGAACTGAACCTGATGGTAAATCAATTAAGCGGCACAATCCCGGTTGAGCTGGGCAACCTGGTAAATCTACAGGAATTGATTCTCGAGGGCAACCAATTAAGCGGAACCATTCCGGTTGTGCTCAGCAGCCTGCAGCAACTTACGATTCTGAATCTGGGATGGAACCAACTGAGCGGCACGATCCCACCTGAGCTCGGCAACCTGACCAATCTTGTGCAACTGGGGTTATATAACAATCAGTTGACCGGCAGCATCCCACCGGAATTGGGCAACCTGACAGAAGTTGAAAGTTTTGCGATAGGAGATAACCTTTTAACCGGAACTATTCCCCCTCAATTGGGCAATCTGATTTCGGCTTACGCGATCGATATCAAAAATTGCCAGCTGACGGGTTCGATTCCAACTTCTTTTGGCGGTCTGACGGCACTGATGTATCTTCACCTGGACCATAACCAACTGAGCGGATCGATCCCGACCCAATTGGGCAACATGACCAACCTCACCTATCTCGAGCTGCAAAACAACCAACTCAGCGGCTCTATTCCGACCTCGCTTGGGAACCTTTCGAAACTTGTGCGCCTGACCCTGAGCTCAAACCAGCTGACAGGCAGCATCCCTACCCAACTCGGTAGCATGCCGAAATTGAGCCGGGTACGGCTTGATTCGAACCAACTGACTGGTTCAATCCCTGCCCAGTTGGGGAATGGGATCATCTTCCTGCTCTACCTCAATAATAACCAGCTGACGGGGACGATACCGGCATCGTTGGGCAATCTTTCAGACACGATGTGGTATCTCAGCCTGGAAAACAACCAACTCAGCGGCTCGATTCCGTCTGCATTGGGGAACCTGGTGGAACTGATCCACCTGGACCTGAGCGGAAACCAGTTGAGCGGGAATGTGCCAGCCAGTTTCGCCAATTTGACTAAATTATGCGGCGCGGATAACTCCACCTGGTATTGTAGCGAAAGTGTCACGACGGATCTCGGGTACAACCGCTTGACCGTACCCGCCCCCGAGCCGCCTGCCAGTTTCCTGGCGGCGAAGGACCCGGATTGGTACACGACCCAATGGCAAAGAGCGTACATTCCCAACCTCAGCGGTGGGTCGGTGCTCAGTTATGCCGGTACGACGCTCATCAGCGTACCGGCAGGTGCTGCTGGGGAGGATTTTTACCTTGAATATACCCCGCTGCCTGCCCCCACCCACCCCATCGAGGGACTGGCGAGCGCAGAGCACAACTTTGACCTCTCGGCGTTTGATATTACTCAAAATCCGATCACACAGTTTACGAATCCGCTGAATGTACGCATCTCGTACGAGGAGGAAGAGTTGGGGAACGTGCCGGAAGTGCTGTTGGGACTTTATTACTGGAACAGCGACAATGGTTCATGGGAAGATGCTGTGAGTACCTGCCCGGGAGGAATTTATACCCGCAACCTGGAGGAGAACTGGCTCAGCCTGCCGGTGTGTCACCTATGCGCATTTAGCCTGATGGGACCGGAGAGTTTTCATGGGTACCTGCCGATGATGTTAAGGTAGGCACAGCCCGGAAAAATATCCTCCCTGTTTGGCAGGAGGGCTTAGGACAGCAGCACTACCGGGTTGAATCCTTAACAGGGCAGGCTATGCAAACCAGCGGAAAGAGCGCTGGACAGGCCGGCGTACGAAAAGAAGCCAATAAAAGCATAAGAACAATCGTCCATATCAATGATGGTAGGCTTTGAATTTGCCATGGCTTTGCCGGGTTGAACCCTTAACAGGGCAGGCTATGCAAACCAGCGGAAAGAGCGCTGGACAGGCCGGCCTACGAAAAGAAGCCTTTCTGTAAAGCAAGGTGAAGAGCTTTGCCGGGTTGAACTACGCAACCCGGCCTACGAAAGAAGCCTTTCTGTAAAGCAAGGTGATGAGATCTTCGAGGGAAGAAAAGTTTATCGATCATCTACGTAAGGCGAGTCTAGTAGGTCAGGTTCAACCCTCACCAAATCAGGAATGGTATCTATCTGATGCCTATGAATTCGAAATTCAAGGCAATAAAATCGATTTTCAGGGAAGAAGTGGATTGGCGGGTGATTCTTGACAACAATCCGCTCCGGAAGTAAGATTCTTCTTGTATGCAAGACATTACACACACGGAGCAGAAATGGAACAGCCATCTGAAGGAAAACGATTTTACGGTGCGATCACAGTCAGCGAACGGGGGCAGATCGTGATCCCCGCCAGCGCGCGGCGCGATTTTAACATCCAGGTCGGTGACAAATTGCTGGTCCTGGGGGACCTGGAGCAGGGAATCGGGCTGATCAAGGCCTCCGCCCTATTCCAAAAGGCGCCGGGGTTTTTCTCAATGCTGCAGGGTGAGCCCAATCCCACCCCGGAAGACCAGAACGAGGAAGAATGACGGAGATCGTTTCAGTAACAAACCTCACCAAAACCTACCCGGGTTTTCAACTGAAGAACGTGAGTTTTTCGATCCAGCCTGGACGCATTATGGGGTTTATCGGTCGCAATGGTGCCGGTAAAACCACAACCATGAAAGCAATACTCAACCTGGTACATGCGGAAAGCGGTGAGATCCGATTCTTCGGGATGGATATGCGCCAGCACGAGTTTGAAATAAAGCAACGCCTCTCATTTATCTCCGGTGGAGTAAACTACTACGCGCAGTGCAGGCTTATTACGATCAGCGATGTCTACCGCCACTTTTACCCGTCTTGGGATGAGGGACTCTACCAAGATTACCTTTTACGTTTTAGGCTGGATCCGCAGAAACGCATCAAGGAGCTTTCACAAGGCATGACCATCAAGTTCGCGCTCGCCCTGGGTCTTTCGCATCACTCCGAATTGCTGATCCTGGATGAGCCGACCACTGGGCTGGACCCAATCTCGCGGGATGAAATATTGACCATCTTCGAGCAAATCGTTGACCAGGAAGGCGCGACAGTCTTCTTTTCGACGCACATTACCTCCGATCTGGATAAATGCGCGGACGATATCACCTATATTCAGGATGGAAAAATTGTGGCGAGCATGGGGAAGAAGGCTTTGGTTGACTCCTGGCGTTTGGTTGAGGGTCGAACGGATGATCTGCCGGATGAACTGAAGGGTAGGCTGACCGGTTTTCACGAACGACGGGGGGAATTCTCGGGTTTGCTGCGCAAAGAGGATTTGGAAAAGGCCGGCGGTTTCAAGATTTCGAGGGCTGATCTGGAGGCAATCATGGTCTATAACGAAAGGATGGCTGAGAGTGAAGAATCTTCTCTATAAAGAATTTAAATTGTCCGTACAGCCTCTGAATTACCTTTTCCTGGCAACGGCAGCAATGCTGCTGATCCCAAGTTATCCCTATGAAGTTGCCTTTTTCTACCAAACCATGGGAATTTTCTTTATCTTCATGCTCGGTAACACCAATAACGACCTCTTTTTCACCGCGCTCCTGCCGGTACGCAAGCGAGATACAGTACGAGCGCGCTTTGTAACTGTGATCATCTTGGAGCTGCTGCAGATGGTTGCGTCAATCCCATTTGCATTACTTAAAAGCCGCCTGAATATTGCTCCAAATATGGCAGGAGTTGAGGCGAATTTCGCCTTGTTCGGGGTGGCGTTCGTGATGTACGGCGTGTTCAACCTGATCTTCCTGCCAATGTTTTACAAAACAGGTTATAAAGCCGGTATGCCATTCCTGGTATCAGGGCTGGTGATGGGGTTGGTAGTCGTGGTTACAGAAGTAGCAATCAACCTGGTTCCTGGATGGAAAATTGCGCTGGATTCGATCGAACCAGCCTACCTGCCCCAGCGTTTGCTGGCTCTGGCGGGCGGGTTGATGATTTTTGTAGTGCTTACTCTCTTGGCGTATAAACTGTCAGTGCGAAGGTTCGAGCGGTTGGATTTGTAAGTGTGCCCATGGGCAC
>JAXGJN010000020.1:0-24850 GCA_040770225.1 Anaerolineaceae bacterium | reverse complement strand
TTCCTTCCTTCCTGGATTAATCTCTTTTGTACTTCCAGATCGAGCATAGTAGGACCTCCTTAACATATTTTAGTAGGGAACGGCCTCGTGCCGTTCCGGTTATCTATCAGTATTCTTGTTTAGGTGTATCGGAAGGGGTCAAGCCCCTTCCCTACATATGGATTAATTGTCCTTGTCATCAAAGGCAACAGCCTGGCACCGTTCCAGTCGGAAAATTACTTCCCTGAAATGGTCACACCCTTCACCCTGACCCAGGGCAAGAGCCAGTAACCTGAGTTTTCACGCTCCTGGCTAACCGCGACAGTATCTCGCAGCATCTCGCCCAGGTTGCCGGCGATCATCACCTCGCTCAGCGGCTTGGTGACCTTGCCGTTTTCGATCAGGAAGCTATTCTTGGCAACCCCACTCAAGTCCCCCGCCGGGCTGGGCTCTCCACCGGAGAAGCGACCCAGCAGGATGCCATTCTCAACACCATCAATCAATGCTTCCAGGGGGGTCTCACCGGAACCAAAAACGTAGATATTGCCACTGTTGGCAGAACGCTCTAAACCGGTCTTGGCAGCACCGTAACGGCTGAGGCTGAAGTTCCTGAGCACGCCGCCTTCAATCAGAGGCATATTTTCGGCCACATAACCGTCACTGCTCAGGTTACCGGCAGCCGGAAGTTCCGGATGTTCGGCTGCCAGTGAAAAGTTGACCAAGGGGCTGGCAACCCGTTCACCGAGTCTGTCTTTCCAGGGGCTCGTGCCGGAGATCATCGCGCCGTCCTGCAGGTAAACATCACCCACAAACCAGAGTATATTTTCAAGACAACCGGGTGTGATCACTACATCGCCCGTAAAACTACCTTCAATCTGTTCAGTCACGATTTGCTGTTGGGTTTCGTCCAAAAGTCGTTTTACTCTGCCAGATTCGGTCACGCGTTCAGCTGGATCGTTGTAAACTGTTCCAAAGTAATTAAAAGAAGAAGTCAGATCGCCATCCTTCGCCATGAACATGTTGCTTAACTGGTAGACGCCCTGTTCGTCAGAAAGTCGCACTCCATTGGTGTTGGCATAAACCTTTTCGCTGTAGTTATGTTCTACACCGATCGAATCAAAACTGATCTTCGGGAAATCCATCCTGACATCTGCCAGCAAATCGGTCAACTGCTGATACATCAGGGCCAAATCCGGTTTTCCTTCCCCGGAACTGAAACTGACATTCTCCTGAAGTTCCGCGATGCCCTCGGCTTCATCCGGTGCTGCCGATTGGGCCGCTTGCCAGGCATCTGCAACAGCCTGTTTGATATCAGCCGGATCGAAGCTATTGAGATTGATTGTGCCTTTACGTTTGTCCTTGAGTAGTTTGATGCTCACTTTATCTGAAAAAACAGTGCGCACCATACTGATTTTGCCCAGCTCATAGTAAAGTTCGGTCAACACATTCCGGCTGACCCAGGTTTCGCCTTCGTCAGCGCCGATTGCTTTGATTTCAGCCAACACGAGTTCGGCTGCAGCCAGGATCGCCTGGTCTTTTACTGCAAATGCCTTCTTCACGCCCTACCTCCCACGTTGATCTTCACCTTGATTGCCGGTCCGCCCATCCCCACCGGGATCATCTGCTTCTTGCCGCACATACCCGAATTGGTCCAGGTGACTGTGTCGCTTACCATGTCGGCGGTTTTCAAGATATCAAAAGCCACGCCTGAGACGGTTGTGTCTTTGATAGCCCGTCCGAGTTTACCGTTCTTGATCTCGTAACCCATCGGTACACCAAACATAAACTCACCGGTCGAATCTGCCTGACCGTTATTCATATCGGTCATAAAGTAGCCATCTTCCACGGAGGCAATCATCTCTTCCAGTTTGTCGGTGCCCGGAAGGATGCAGGTGTTGCGCATGCGGATCAGAGGTTCGTCTGAAAAATCGTAAGCGCGGGCATTGCCATTGGCTTCGTGCCCAAACTTATGCGCCGATTCTTTGTTGTGCATATAGCCGGTCAGGATGCCGTTTTCAATCAGCATCTGGTCCTGCGCGGGCGTGCCTTCATCATCCACGAATACAGGAACTGGTGCCAGCTTGCCGAAAGCCGTATGGGCGATATCAACCAGACTGACTTTCTCACTCGCCACCTGTTTGCCAAACATCGGACCACCCACTGAGCCGGTCTGCACAAAGTCAGCTTCCACAGTGTGACCAACCGCTTCGTGAGCCAGGATACCCGCCAGGTCAGAGTCGAGAATGACCGTCTGGATGCCCGGTTTGGCGTAGACACCTTCTGCCTTTTTCATGAGAAGCTCGTACTGCTTTTCAAGCTTTTCAAAATAATCTTCAGCATTTGAAAATTTGTCCGCAAAGTTGCCATAGCCGCCCAACACCTTATAGAGTTCCACGGGCTGACCATCTACGTCCTGCATGGTCATGGATATATAGACATTGGATCGGGGGACAAACGAATGCGAAACCACACCATCACTGGTATAGAGCAATTTTTCCATGTTGAGAACGCGTGCGAACACCCGCCGGCTGAGCAGCCTGGGAAAGCGCTCAGCGAGGTAGCTGTCCAGGTCGTCCACGATACCTAAAAGATAACTTTGCTCAACAGGCACATCTTGCTCAAGTCCGTCTGTGCGTGAAAAAGGCTGAACTGGAGCAAAATCGGGCATACCGCGTTGAACATGTCGGTCGAGGAAAGCGGCGTTGTCGCTGGCTGCCCGAACGATCTGGGCGATCGAATCTATGTCATCACCATAGCCGGTGGCAGAAGCAAAACCATAAGCTCCGCCTTTGACCACCCGGGCAGATACACCCCGGCTGATCCCGCTGGAATTGGACACCAGGCTGCCGTTGAGCATTACCACAGAGCGGTTGCTATTCTGCTGCGCCCGCAGCTCAGTGTAGCCTGTGAATCCGTGTTTTAGAACATAATCATGCAAGTGATCCTGAAGCATAAAAACCTCCATTCTTGAGTGATTGATATGATAACACTCCATAAAAAAATTCCGAAGAATAATTACATTTGCATTATCAATGCCCCACAAACGATTGAACAATGTGTAGCAAAATCAAGTGAAAAAAAGCCAGCTGATCGGCTGACAATCAGCTAGCTGAAATCTTTTATAGCCTAAGGTCTTGGAATTACCGGTGCGATAAAGTAATAACTCTTCGAATAATCACTTTCCCGCGTCCATCCTTCGATATCAGAATCTTCAGATCGAACATACCACCACACGCCTGTCTTACCGCTGCCGCAAGAGGGGCCTTCCAAAACCTCCATGTAGCTTCCGGGTTCCATACGATACAGCAGTTTCGTAGAATCAATTGCTGGTTCCGGATAAATGCGGTTGAAGTCTTCTGGTTCTGGTTCAACAAACGCCCTGTCACCGACCCTCAGGCGAGTGGGTTTTGCCCCGGAACACACATCGTATGTGGTAATCGGTACAACCCAAAATTCAATTCCATCACCCTCCGGGATCCAGCCTGTTTCGCTGTAAACCGTCCGTACTTTCCAGAAAACCCAACCAAGGTCGCATTTGGGTCCATCAATGATGTGAAGTATCTCGCCTTCCTCCAACTTTCGCACAAGTTTGTCGCCAATGGTCGCGACTGGTTCAGAACGCATGCCGATCCTGCCAGTTTCGTAATTGACGTAAGCCGAATCGCCCACATGCAGTCTTGACGCTGCGCAGCGGGAGAGCGGTGAATAAATCTGGGGTGTTGGCGTATTGTTGGGTGTCCTGGTTGGTGAAGGTTGTTGAACCACCACAGGGATAGAGGTATCTGCTGGGCTGGGGGTTGAAGAAACCAACGGGATCGATGTGGAAGTTGGAGGGAATATCAGGTTCATGTTGGGCTGGGTGGCAGTTTCTTCCAGCAGGTCATCCTCTTGTTCAGAAAAAACGGTTAGGTCATCATCTGCTGGTTCTACTTCTACTCGTTGATACCTATTGGTTCCATCGTCAAATTGGATCGAAAGCACATTTTCTTCAATCGTGAAATCTGCAACGATTGGAACCTCGTCGATCGTAAGTTTCATCTTTCCGGGTCCTATGACAGCATAACGCAGATTCTGATTGGCTCCAGTGAGGGCGTCAGTTAATGCTAGGGATTTCGCTTCTCCAAACACTAAATCGCCTGCCAGGTAGGTGCTGCTGCTTGAGAACCAGTTCAGTGCCCAGGAACCCTCCAGGCTATCCTGTGGACTGGAACCACAACCGATCAAAAAAGTGCAAATTATTATGAGCATCAGAACAATGCCGAGGGCTTTTTTTTTGTTCATATCAATATTTTCCACCAATTTACCATGATTTATTTCACTTTTTCGAAACGGAATAAGAAGGGTTCGAACCCCGGCGTATTGATGATTGCCTCTCCGACCTGCATGTTGGCAATCTCCCAATCCTCAACAACATTCGCATCACGAATCTGCTCCACAATACCCCTCGCAGACACTGAAGACATGAAGACTTCTTTCTTCCTGTTTTTACCAAGTAATTCCTGGATAAACTTCCGTGTAGCCGCATCGTTGACCCTGAAAGCCACAGTAGTCAACAAGCCCGAAAGGATTGAGTGTGCCTGTGCTTCGCCGTAGGCATGAAACACCTGCTCAATATTCTGGACTCCAATGATAAATTTGGCGCCCATACTTCTGCCAAAGTTGATGCCATCATCTATATGTTGCAGATTCGGAATCAGACGAAATTCGTCGATGATAAACCAGACATTCCCTTCACTTTTCTTTCGACTCAGAGCTTCTTTGATAGCCATATCCAGCATGAGTTGGTAAATAGGGGTGAGCATACCGCCTATCCCCAGGTCGTACTCAACAAACACCAATCGTCCTTGTTTTGCTCTGATTGACTTACGAATTGAAAGTGAGCCTTCTTTCCTGAAGTTTCCAATAAAGATCTCGCGTAAATGCTGTTGCAGCTCTGAGATCACACCCTGGGTTTGTGGAGAACGATCATCAGAAATGTAGGATGTCATTGCTTTGAGATCCTGATGCTGCTGGAGGATTGCCCGGATTTCAGCTGAAGGTGTTTGATCTAAGAAGTCGCGCAACACCGCGTTGTTCTTAATTCCTCCCATTCGATGAAAATGCAGCATGATCCCTGTAAAAAGGTCTCGGGCAGCGTTTGGAAAGAAAGGCTGACTGGATTTATTGCTTCGCTCAAAAAACAATGCCCTGGCAATTTCAACTATCTCCTCTTCGGTGTTGGCTCCTGCGCTGATCTCCTCAAAAATGTTCCAAAAATCTTTACCGTTAGGACCGGTCGCCTTCTCATCATTACTGATGACGATATCGCCTGGTTGGTAGAAAGACTCGTAGAAATCGCCCTTCGTATCAAAGATCAGCATGACATCATTGCTTGTCATGTGATTGCGCAACTGGGACAGGATTTGAAAAATGCCATTGGTTTTCCCCATTCCAATCCCGCCGATAAAAAGTAAATGTTTACTCAAGAGGTCGTCACTAAGGGGAAAGGATACGCGTCTGCTTTCCGCGTCTGTACCACGAATAGCACAACGGGCGTTATCCGAAAGGACAGCAGGCGCCTGTCGATTTAACTGGTTCCCCTCGAAAACGGTGGTCTTTGACATCGTGTTTGCAGGCTGCATGGCTTCTCCAACATTTACATACCGATTCCGTAACAGTAATCGTCGTCCAAATCTCTGTCTCTTTCCTCACCGGCAACTTGTGGGTCGCTTGTCAGGTTTTCTTTTTCCTGAATAGATGCTCGCTGGAATTCTTCTTCTTGCCTCTGATAAACTTCTTGTGCATGTGAAGCAGTCTCTACCCCGGTCAGACCGGTGCTTTGAATTCGTTCGGTCAATGCGTTCAGTTGTTCTTCCGTTGGGTTTTCAGGTAAATAATAGTTCTCAGGGAATTGTTTGGCACGTTCTTTAAGAAGTTCTCTCATTTCAGCAACATGGTCTTCAGGAATGCACAAAACCGATTTGTTTTTTAAATACTCTGTAGTTTGTTGCAAATTTGCATTCGCAATTTCCTTTGGCATAGAGGAACCTGCTGGTAACTTGTCGATTAATGCTTTTGCGTCGTTCTCCACAGAATCTATTGACCCACTACGACCAATCATGCGGCTGAAATTGTTGAGGTAAGCCTTTTTTGCTGAATCTGTGAACTCGCCTTCGATACTCATATGAGATTTCACACTATATATCCCATCTGAGGATATCAAATCGTAAGTTTGAAAATTTTCTCCAGCCAGATCATTGACATTAATTGCATCACCACCTATTTTTCGAACTGCTGCATCTTCCTGCAGGCGACCCTGGATCTCAATCATGCCCCGTTTTCTACTGTAGTATCCCAAAGTGATCCTCACATACTGGCACCATAGTAGTAATCTTCATCTTCAGATTCTTCGTGCTTTTTATCCAACTCATCATTTGAGGTTTGGTTGTTACTTTGAGACAAATCTTCCAGAGCACTCCCCTTCACAGCCTGTTCAAGCCCTGGATTTTCGGTTGCCTGAGCTAGCTTTTCAGCAGATATAAGTTCCTCTAAAGCGCCATCTCTATTCTTCATTAGATCTCCCAGAATTTGATTGGCTTCAGCCATGTTCTGTTTTGCCCGTTCAACTCCAGGTAAGTTGTTTTCAGCTTGGAACTTTGCTAGAAGGTTTGCGTTCTCTTCGAAGGACTTTTGAAAATAAGTCGATTCCCGCTCGTAACTCTCCAGAATATTCTTTTTCTTTTGTTCGAATGATTCGTCAGCCATCAGGCACCTCAATATTCAGCAGGAGCGGCAGGAGCAGGCCGCTCTGACCATTTCTCAACGGCAAGATCACCCGCTTGCTGCAAATCCAACACGAGCGCTCCCAGCTCCTTAGCCACAGTATAGGAATCAGCTGTGGGCACAATTTTTCCAGGTGTGGCAGGGTCCTTTCCAATCAAAGACAGAAAACTATTCGAACTGATAGTTAAGCCAGACCCAGAAGCAGAGCGGGCTGAGACAGAAAGCCCAAATTCATCCTGAAAACCAATGAGAGAAATATAGATATAACTAAAAACGACCAGTGGTAATAAAAATCTAAGAACTCCTAAGGTTCCGGACAATTCATAGTTATTCAGGATACTACCAACAAACAGCACCAAACCAATAATGAAAATTGTCCGCAGAACTTTACGCAGGGTCTGCCCCGGTGGACCAATTGTCCTATGTTTATCATTGCCCATTTCAAGGTTGTTCATGATCCGATCAAATAAATCTTGGTTCAGGATGTTTTTTTCCATCAACCAAATGACGATGAAAGGCAGCATCAAGAAAAAGCCAAACAACCAGTGGGTCATAAATTCGGGCAAGGCATTACCAGTTGTTGATGCGATCAATGTCAGAAGGATTACAAACGGAAGCAGCAGAAGGATGTTAAGCGATCTGCCAACATATGAAGTAATTGATCCCACGTCTTCAAGGGGAACCTCAGACACCAGGAGATTACTGGATCCGCTCGATTTGGTGCTGTTGGCGTAAATGACGCGTTTGTTCGTTACCTGAAGATAGCCGTCACTAGCTTGTGAAAAAGCCGATTTTTGAACAGAGCATTGATAGCTGCGTATAACGAATTCTCCTTCTGAAAGTTCAACAATTTTTCGTTCCATTGCGTGCTCCATCATCAATGCTGCTTCCACTTGGCAATACCATAATCGCCAAGTGTCTGAATATCCGTGATCAGGGCCCCAATTTCATGCAACATGGCTTCCGAATCTCTACCTGGGAGCGCATTTGGGATAGTTGACATGTTCATAAAGCCACCGGTACTAGCAATTCGGATGGGGGTGCTTGATCCGCCGCTTGAATTGATCTCAAGAGAAAATGTAGGTCGACGTGCAAACCATGCCGCGCACACCAACATGTAAATTAAGACTGCTAGTAAAAGCAAGAGAATCCAGAAATCACCGCCTTGACCTGAAAGAGCTGAAAGGGCATCCATAATGCCGATGCCAGCCAGACCCAGCAGTGCCCCTGCCGATGCTCCAACCAAAAAAGTTCGCCATGTGGATTTGACAGAGACGAAAAATGAGCCGGCAAAAGCTCCAAGTGCTATTAGCCATCCAAACACCTTAAAAAAGGTGTAAGACTCAACTAAATAGCCCAGCCCAGTCAAAAGAACAGGTATGATAACGATTGCTAGAGTAGCCAATAAGAGTGTCCCGATAAACTCGAGAACATTAAAATAATTGCCCTTAAAGCTATTAATGCCCGAAACATCTGCAATTGGAACTTCGCTTTGAATCAGAGTCCGTCCTGCGGTTGTCTCTCCAGCTGCCTGGAAGATCACTCTTTTATTCGTGATTCCCAAGAATCCTCCCGCTTTGAGACCTAAAGATTTTTCCCGATAATATGTACAGTGGTACGTTCGTACCGTTGCCTCTCCTTCTGCTGGAGTTACACTGCCTGCCAATAAATCCATATCCACCTCCTGATTGGGCAAAATTGTATATTGGTTATTATAAACTTCTTCAGTAAAAATTCCCTTATGAATCTGGAAGAATGTTCGGTGAATTACTTTCGTTTATACTTAATACCAATGTGTAATTCCGTCGGTTTTCCTGGTATCCCTGTATATAAAATTACCTCCCTCCTGTCACCAGATAGCATCTCGATTTTTGACCATAAACTGAGAGTCTACTCAGTCGCAACAGAAGACAATCGTATTCCGAGTCTACCAAACAACAGAGTAGTATTCTTCCAACTTCCTCCTTCATCCTGGCTGCATTTGGCAAAGATCGATGATGCGCCTGTATTCGTGCTTTCATGTCCGATTGACCAGTATCAGGCTATGTTTCTCACGTTCTCTTCAACTACGCGCATCAGCGAGCTGGAAGAAAAACTGGTTTTGCTCAAGGATGCCCTGAACAATCGAACTGCTGATCAAAGCGCTGACATTGCTCTGGAATTGACTGCTGACGACCTTAAGATCAGGCATGCCCACCTGCCTGACCAGGATGGTTTCCTTTCCATTTTCAGCGATCTGGAAAAGTCGGTAGCGAAAATCAGTCACAAAACCCTCAACGAGGGTGACACGCAGCCCATATCCCTCTGATTTCCCCAAACCTGACACCACCCGTGGGTTAAGCCAAACCTTGAAGGTATACTAAAGACAAACCTCTCAAAAGGAGCTGATCATGCCAAAAATCCTCTATTTACTCGATGGTCACGCCATCGCCTACCGCGCTTATTTTGCCCTCACCTCTGGCAGTTCCACCTATTGGACGAACAGTAAAGGTGAACCCACAGCCGGCGTTTACGGCTTTGCCAATCGACTGATCCGCTTGTTTGAGCAGGAAGAACCCGACTATGTCGCTGTCAGTTTTGACACTGGTCGCACTTTTAGGCATGAGATGTTCGCTGAATACAAAGGCACCCGAGCCAAGATGCCCGACGACCTGAGGGTGCAAATTGAACGAATCCGCCAAATGGTGGATTGCTTCAACATTCCCCGCATCGAAATCGATAATTACGAAGCAGATGATGTCATCGGCAGCCTGGCTCGCTGGGCTAACCAGGAAAAAGGGCTGGCGGTGAAAATTATTACAGGCGACCGGGATATGCTCCAACTGGTCACCAACACCATCGTTGTCTCGCTGCCAGACCGCAAGAGCGGGCAGGATCAAGACTACTTCCCCGAGGATGTGGTCAAACGCATGGGCGTCAGACCCGACCAGATCGTGGATTACAAAGCCCTGGTGGGCGACGTGTCCGATAACATCCCTGGTGTGCGCGGCGTTGGCGAGAAGACCGCCATTGAACTCTTAGGGAAATATGACACGCTAGACAACATCTTTGACCACCTGGATGAGATCAAGGGCAGAGCCAATAAACCACTCAGCCAAGGGCGGGAAGCTGCCTACCTGAGCCAGGACCTGGCGCGCATCCGTACTGATTTGCCGGTCATTCTTGACCTTGAGCAAGCTGAACCGGTAAAGTTCGACCCGTTGGATGTGGAGCATCTTTTCGAAGAATTGGAATTTCGCACCCTCACTCAACGTCTCAAGAAAATGAATGCCCGGCTGCAGCCCTCTTTACAGGGACAAAACGGTATCCAATCCAGCCTGTTTCCAGAAGAGGAAAAAGCGAAGACAGTCGAAGAACTGCCTCAAGACGCTTCATTCGAAACTGTTATCGTCAACGATGCTCAGACTCTGGAAACCTGTGTGGATGAGCTGAAAAATGCCAAACAGATCGCCTTCGATACCGAAACCAGCGGATTGGATCCGATGCTCTCGGATTTAGTGGGTATCTCGCTGGCTGCTGACCCTGCCAAGGGCTATTACATCCCGGTCGGACACAAAAAAGGGATACAACTTGAGCTGAAGGCGATCAAGAACTCTCTTCTGCCTATCCTGACTGACCCGAAAATCGAAAAAGTCGCTCACAATGCCAAATTTGACCTGGTCGTTCTCCAGCAAGCAGGTCTCGACGTCGCTCCCATCACTTTTGACACCATGATCGCCGAGTGGGTGATCAACCCCACTTCTCGCAGCCTGGGGCTGAAAGCGCAGGCAAGTGAGCGTCTGGGCGTTCAGATGACCGAGATCGAAGAACTGATCGGCAAAGGCAAAAGCCAGATCAGCATGGCTGAGGTGTCGATCGAGAAAGCCGCACCTTATGCTGCCGCCGATGCCGTTATGACCCTGCGCCTGGTCAAACCCATGAGCGAAGATCTGCGCGGTCACGCCTCCGAAAAACTCTACCAGCACCTGGAAAATCCCCTGATCCCAATCCTTGCCGGTATGGAAGAGGCTGGCATCTTGCTTGATGATACCCTCTTCGAAGCCTTCTCAAAAGAACTCAAGAGCGATGTCGATCGGCTTACTCAACAAGCTTACTCGTTGGCAGGAGAGGAATTCAACCTCAACTCCACCCAACAGCTCTCTGACGTGCTCTTCAAGAAACTTGCCCTGGAACCACCCGACCGATCCCGCAAGACCAGCAGCGGCAAATATTCTACCTCCGCCGATGTGCTTGAATCGATGCGCGGCATGCACCCGCTGGTCGATACCATCCTGGAGTATCGGGAGCTCTCGAAGCTGCAATCCACCTACGTGGATGCCTTGCCCCTCCAGGTGAACCCCAAAACCGGACGCGTGCACACCACCTTCAACCAGACCGGCACAGTCACCGGCAGAATCGCTTCGCAAAACCCAAATCTGCAGAACATCCCCATTCGGACTGAACTTGGGCGTCGGGTGCGGCAGGGTTTCATCGCTGCACCGGGTCACAAACTGCTGGCTGTCGATTACTCTCAGATCGAACTACGCATCGTTGCCCACCTGGCACAAGACGAAGCCATGATGAAAGCTTTCCACGAAGCCCAGGATATTCATGCTGCCACCGCAGCCGCCATAGAAGATGTGCCCTTGAACGAAGTTACCAAGCAGCAGCGCCGGCATGCCAAGGCGATCAACTTTGGTCTGATCTACGGCATGAGCCCCTTTGGTCTCACCCGTACCACTGATCTGACCCTGGCTGAAGCCGAGAATTTCGTCAAGGAATATTTCAGGGAATTCCCGGGGGTCAAAAAATGGCTCGATAACACCCGTCTTCAAGCCAGCCGTCAGGGCTACGTGGAAACGCTGCTCGGACGTCGGCGTTACTTCCCGGCGTTGGCTGCCGGAACCAACTACACCATCCGCCAGCGTGAAGAGCGCGAAGCCATCAACGCCCCTGTCCAGGGCACAGCTGCCGATATCATCAAACTGGCAATGATCCGCCTGCCGGAAGCCCTGTCCAAAGCCGGACTCAAGGCCCAAATGATCCTGCAAGTGCATGACGAACTGATCTTCGAGGTGCCAGAGGAGGAACTTGAGAGAGCCACAAGGCTGGTAAAAGAAGTGATGGAAGGCGCTTTTACGCTTTCGGTACCACTATTGACCGAAGCCCGCATCGGCGACAACTGGGGTGAACTGACAGTGGTGGATGCTGATTTGCCAGTGTTGCTGGATGAGTAGCTAGTAATTTTATCGGTTCAGGTTGCGGAGGGAGATGAACCCCCTCCGTACGGATCATCTTCGTAGGGAAGGGGCTTGACCCCTTCCGCTATAGATGTTCCAAGCAAAATCTGCGCAGGGAGATAAACACCCACGGTTCGGTTTGGGCTTTGACCTTACAAATTCATTATCTTGAGGAATTAAACGCTGATTGCCTGGCTCTGCAATTGCCCCTTGAGCTGCAAGATCTGTTTGCGGGTGCGATCGTCGGTTTCAACCATATCCGCAATCTTATCGCAGGCGTACATCACGGTGGTATGGTCGCGTCCGCCCATTTCTTCCCCAATCCTGGGCAGCGAAAGGTCGCCCAGATCGCGCATCAGATACATTGCCACCTGGCGCGGAAACGCCACATCCCTCGCCCGACTGCGACCGGTCAGGCTGCTCAGGCTGATTCCAAAAAACCCGGAAACAACTTCGAGAACAGTTTTGGGTGTGATACTGCTGGGCTGAGGTAGAAAATCTGCCAGGGCTCGGTCACAAAGAGCAAGTGAAAGCGCCTGACCACTCAATTGCGAAAACGCCAACACCCGGTTCCAGGCACCTTCCAGTTCACGCACGTTGGTCTGGATCAGCTTGGCAATGCGCTCGATCACTTCTTCAGGCACCTTGCCATCCACCTTTTCGGCCTTACTGTGCAAGATCGCCAAACGGGTTTCATAGTCAGGAGCCTGCATATCGACAGTTAGCCCCCATTCAAAGCGTGAACGCAGGCGTTCTTCCAGTGTGCTCATGGCTTTGGGAGAGCGATCGGAGGTCATCACGATCTGTTTGTCCTGCCCATAGAGGGCATTGAAAGTATGGAAAAATTCTTCCTGTGTGGAGTCTTTCCCGGCAATAAACTGGATATCATCGATCAGCAAGACATCTACTTCGCGATACTTCTCGCGGAAAGCTGTGGTGGTCTTGGTGCGGATGGCATGCACCAGGTCGTTCGTGAATTCTTCGGAAGAAACGTATAATACCTGTTTGCCCTGCTGCAGGACAGCGTTGCCGATGGCGTGGAGCATATGGGTTTTGCCCAAACCAACCCCACTATAGATGAAAAGCGGGTTGTAAGCCCTGGCTGGGTTTTCGGCAACTGCCTGGCAGGCGGCATGTGCAAGACGGTTGGCTGAACCAACCACAAAATTATCGAAGCGATAGCGCGGATTCAGCTGAGTATCGTAGGTGTCCTTCATAACTGGAGCCGGTTTTGGGATCGAGACAGTTTCTTGTTCCAGGTCCACCTGCGGTGCAGCCCAAACCTTGAATTCCACATTCACCTGGCGAGCCATCATGCCCGAAAGTTTGTTGACCACGGTGCTCTTCAGGCGGCTGTCCAGCCAGTCACAAGCATAGGCATTACCGGCACCCAAAGCGAATGTTCCCGAAGCGTCTTCAAATGAGATCAGCTGTGTGTTCTTCACCCAGGTATCAAAAGAAGCTTTGCTAAGCTCCATTTGTAGTTGTCCGATTGTTGCCTGCCATGCTTGTTGAGCATTCATGCGGTCTCTCCTAAACCTCGTGATGTAAATGCAATACCGACGGTAAATAAACGTGATCGGTTAGGCTATAAACGATTCACTCAACAACCCCAGAATTATGTTCGCAAGTGAATACCCAAATTCTAACACCTGAAGACAGGCTTTTCCTGTCATGTCCCTTAAAATGTTGGAACTTTTTAAGGTTGGCTTTTTGTCAACAACATCCAAAACAATGGGACAACTGCTAATTATTCTTTATTGGTCAATATAACCCTAATTAGCAGGATTAAAAGCCACACTATACCCCCAGATATGGGTGCTGTTTGTTAATTAGATCATATTTTCCAATAATTAGGGGTATTAAATTCGCCAAAATAATCCATCAATTCTTAAAGAAAATCGGATAGTCTTGCAAGTACTGGCATTTACCCTTTAACAAAAAAGTTAACTATACGCTAAGACTGCTTAATCCTGAAGCATATCTTTAGCAGCTCGCCGCCCAATTTCGACAGCAAAATTTGTGCCCCTGTCCCATGGGTATACCTGGCTCATACTGGCAAACCACAAGCCTTCGACCGGTGTCTTGATGTCAGGAATATTTTTACTATGATTCACCAATGGGATCGGCTGGGCATAGCTGGTTTTGCTGACCCACACCTTCTTGACCCAATCGGGGTTGAATTCGGGGTTGATCTTTTTCAGGTGCGGCAGAAATTCTGCCAGCAATTCGTCCTCAGTTTTGTTAAAATTGGGGTGGTCCTTTTCCAAATAGTCGCCAATGTAAATGATATGATCGCCGCCAAAATATTCCGGCTGGAGGAAGTTGGTGTGCTCCACCAGGGACAGGAAAGGATAGCCAGCCTGTTTGGGGATGTTGTACCAATAGTAACCATCGGGCGAGAGTGGGTTTTTCAAGGAAAGCGTCATCACAACCGCGCCCATGTGGTTCAACCTTAGCAGCTCGCCCAGGTAATCTGAGGGCAACTCCGGGGCAAGTTTTGCCATCAGACCTGGTGAGAGGGTCACCAAAACCTGATCGAAGCGTTCCACTTGTGCTTCCCCTACCAACACATCCAGACCGCCATTAGTGTTTTTGCTGATCTTCTTGACTGCCTGAGTGTAGCGAATATCCACACCATCGTTAACCAGTTTTTCAGCAAATTTGTCAGCAAAACGCTGAAAACCGCCCTTGAAGGTCCCCAGCCGGGTTGTACGTACGTGCAAACGTGCCCACATCCATGCCATGTTGACTTTATCAGCCCAATGCTCACCGAATTTGCCATCCAACATGGGTTTCCACATGCTCTCAAACACCTTGTTGCCTGCGAATTTTCGCATCCAGGCATCGGTGGTCGTTTTTTCCAGTGGTTTCCAATTCTTGGTAAAACGCAGATAGAGCCCCACCAGCCCAAAACGGATCTTGTTGATGCCCCAACCCAAGCCGGGGTACATGATAGCCGCAGGGATGGAATCAAAGGGGTAAAACTTGCCGTTGTAGTACATCACGCTGATGGGTTTGGGGAACATGACCTGGTCAGACCAGCCCAGCTCTTCAATCAGACCCAGAAGGTGCGAATCGCTCTGGAACCAATGATGATAAAATCGCTCCACCGACCAATCCCATTCAGGTTCTTTGAAACCGGAAGCCAAACCGCCAGGAAGGTTGCCAGCCTCAAAAATGGTGACATCATGCCCGGCATTTCTCAAATCTAAAGCTGCGCTTAAACCGGCAAATCCAGCACCAATTACGGCGATTTTTCGTTTACTCTCGGTCATTCTTTCCTCTTTTCCACGTGCTCGTTCGCTTGATCAGTTTCTTCGCCCTTGTATTCTTCCTGGATGCTTTGCAGATCCGTGGTCAGACCAAAGCCTTCCTTGACAAAGAAGAATGCGCCAAGCAGAGTGACTGGTAGCCAAAGGGCAACCCGTAAAAGCAAGGCATAACTGAGGGCGTTTTCAGGGCTGACCCCAAACAACTCCATCATCGATTTCGTCGCGGCATCAAAAGTGCCTAATCCACCGGGGGCTGCCGGCACTAAAAGCACCAGGTTTACGATTCCGACCACCATCAACAGGCTTTGGAAGCTCAACTGAAGCCCCATTGCCTTCATGACGCCCCAATATAGCCCCGCTTCTACGACCCAGATCATCACTGATTGCAACATAACAAGCAGCGACTGCAAAGGCGATCGTAAAACCCGCAATCCGACGGTAAATTTTTCGATGATGCCACCAACAGGTTCCCGAAGTTTAGCCGGGACAAGGTGGTTGATCACCCAGGTTGTAAAACGATGCATCTTCTCTGGCAGCAAAACCATGCTAACGAAAACTAACAAAATTAAGCCGAAAATGAGACCAACCCAAGAAGCACTCGTTTCGATGATGCCAACCCATTGGCTGTTGGGTGCAAAGTTAGTCAGCTGCCTTAAATTTAGCAAAACCAATGCCAGGATGGCGATGCCATCGAAAAGGTGCTCAACGATAATGGTTGCCAGGGATGCCGAGATGGGCACTTCTTCTTTCTTTCGCAGCAAGACCGTACGCAGAAGATCGCCAGCCCGGGCTGGGTAGATATTATTTGCCATATAGCCAGCCGAAAGCACAGGAAATAGCCTGAGCAAAGAGATCCGCTTCATCGGCAGCAGTAAAACTTTCCAGCGCCAGGTGCGAATGAAAAGTGCCAGAAAGTAAGCAACAATTCCCAGGGCGACGTAGGCAAGATTTGCTGTTCTGAGCTGCTGCCATACCAGTGTAAAATCGACTTTTCGGAATGCCAGCCATAAAAAAATGGCACTAATGATAAGTCCCAACCAAACATGCCATCGCTTGATCTTCATGACCTCGATTGTACCTTATTTGGAAAGGCTAACGGCTCGTTATGTCCGAACCAATCTACAGGTCGGACTGAGTCTTGTCATCACATTCTTTTGGAAAATGCTCTTTCATCCTGCGCTGCAGCTCCCTCCGGGAAAGGAAGACCTTATGCCCACAGGTCAGACAAATTAATCCAATATCGGCACCAAGACGCACCACTTCCCACTCATACCCTCCGCAGGGATGAGCTTTGCGTAGCCTGACTTTATCGCCAACCTGAATCTCTGTAAGCATACGCGCATTATAACATCGCCATGTTATAATTTTCGCCTGCTTGCGGTTCCCCGACTGCACATTGGATACCTTATGATGAACCTAAATCCAGCCACCCTGATAGCGCGTGTGATCACTTTAATCATCGCTCTTACTGTACATGAATTTTCGCATGCGTTCGTAGCCACTCAGTTTGGTGATAGTACCCCCGAACGTGCCGGTCGCCTGACCCTCAATCCATTGAGACACCTTGATCCGATGGGCTCGTTGATGCTGGTATTGGTCGGTTTCGGTTGGGCAAAACCGGTGCCCATCAACCCCTACATCATCCGCCAGAACAACAAAGCCGGTGTTGCGTTGGTTTCAATCGCCGGACCACTCTCCAACCTGTTGATGGCAGTGCTCGCTTCGCTACTCTTACGATTTGGACTATTCTCAGCAACTTACCAGGTCAATGGCATTTTTCCAACAATGGGTTACTTCCTGGTGGAGTTCATATACACGAATGTCGCCCTCTTTCTGTTCAACATGCTCCCACTGGCACCATTGGATGGGGAGAAAGTGCTTGAATTTCTGCTTCCAAAAAACTGGCAGGGTGCCTTGCAAGCCATTCGCCAATATGGACCGTTCTTGCTGCTGGCGTTGGTCTTTATTGGACCGCGGCTTGGTTTTGATCTCTTTGGCGTCATCATCCGCCGCCCCCTGATGGCGATCGTGAATTTCCTGATCAGCGGCTGACGAGTTCTCGTGACTTACTATTGCTACATGCTTTTGTGTGCCAATGGCGGCTACTACACCGGTTGGACCACAGACCCCCTGCGCAGACTCAAACAACACAACGCTGGGCGCGGCGCACGCTATACCCGTATGAACGCTCCCTCTGAATTGGTGTACGTCGAAGAAGTTGCCGATCACAGCGCTGCGCTCAAGCGTGAGCTGGAGATCAAACGCCTTAAACATCTCAAAAAAGCCGCCCTGGTCACCGACATCAGTCGTAATATTTTATCTACTTTGCAGGGTATGATCGAAGAGGAGTCTTCATCTTAACTGAAAACTGTCTTGCGAGAACCTATTCTGGATCTTGGTCACTGCGAGACTCTTTGCCATCAAGACTCAAAGATACTGCTCACCCTTGTTGGGCAAAGAGTCGTGGCAGTCTGCCTTTGAACCTCAAGTAAAATCAACAATCATGAGTTACGACTCAAATTGCGTTTACATAATGTGTTCTGTCGATAACAAGGTCATTTACACTGGTGTCACCAGTAACTTAATTCGAAGAGTCGCAGAACATCGAGAAGGCAAGCCAGGTACTTTTACTGGAAAGTACAAGGTCTACAAATTGGTCTACTTTGAATGCGGCGGGGATATCATGGCTGCCCTCAATCGTGAAAAACAGATCAAAGCTAACTCCCGAGCCTACAAAGAGGACTTATCCGGCCTATCGATCCAGAGTGGAAAGACCTCGCCGAAGATTGGTTCTAATGGAATTCCTTTTCGATATTTCAGGGTGCAAAGGCAGACTGCCACGACCCCTGCAAGTTGATAAAGGTTCTCCTGCTTCCAACATCGGGGTCTCGCAGTGACTGTAGGTGGAGGTTGATTGCGAGGAAAGAATAGTAAGATTTGCAATATTCATCACACGCCAATTAGCCCTCTTAGCCAGTACCCATAAGGTATACTTTAATTACACAATCCTCAACTCATTCCTGGAGGGACGATGACAAGTTTACTTTTCTCATTATTAGGAGCATTCCTCCCGTTAAATATCGCGCAAGAGCCGCAGACTACAACGAACTGGCTCACTACTGTGATCGGCATCCTGCTTATCCTCGGACTTCTTGGCTTGTTGGTTTGGCTTTACACCAGCGGTAAACTCCAACAATGGTTTCAGGCTGGTACGCAAAGCGGAAAATGGAAATTCCAGGACATGCAACTTAGCAATGAAGCGAAAAAGATTGAGAAGGTCAAGATCGCCCAGATAGAAGAACTTGGGCAAAAAGCCTGGCAGTCCCGGGTCAGCGATCCCGCCTACACACAAGCCTGGGCTGACATTGAAGCTGTTGAAACTCAAGTCGATCGCATCAAGGAACATTCACGTTCGCTGCAAGAAAATCTTAACCGGGTCAGTACAGAGCGTGAGAACCTCACTCTCGATTTTGACAATCAGCTTTCCCAGTTGGATCTTCAGCGTAAAGATGTCGAAACGAAGTTAAAACAGGCTCAATCGGCACTACATCAGCTTGAATCAGATATCGATTCACTTGCCAATCAAAAAGGCGGTTTACAAAAGGAAATCAAAGCCACCCGCACCGATTTGATCAACACTGAAGGGTCGGACGAACCTGACCGCCAGGATATCATGAACAACCTGAATTCTCGGCTGGATGGTTTGGTCTCGCAATTGTTGGCAGTGAGCAATGAGGAGCCCGAACTTGCCGGACGCATCCCAAGCTATCAGTCCGAAGTACTTGCGCTGAATGCTCGCGTAACCGAACTCTCTGACCAGGCTCGTCGGCTTGAAGGTCAGAAGGAACAGGAACTGGAACCGCTTAACCTTCAGATCGAAGCTCTCGAAAAGCAACTGCGGACGAAAAGCGAAGAAATCAAAGATCTGGGGCAGAAAATGGATCCAATGATCAAATCGCTGGGCTATCAGGTCGATACTGCCCGACCGGTCTCAGAGGTTTTGCAAGAACATTACAGCAGGCTGGATGCCACCTACCAAAAACTGGCCAATACCACCCAGGAACGTACAGAGATCGATGAAAAATTGCAAGGCTTGGACAAAACCGCTTCCCGTAATTTCTACTTGCTGGTCCTAATTGGGCTGATCGTCCTGGTTGTGGCGATTCTTCTGATCACTGGTGTCATCTAGGCAGAGCCATCACCATGCAATCGATCCAGGAAATTCTTTCTCTTTTGACCATTAAAGAAAAATGTGACCTCGGTTCCGGCGCAGACACCTGGCACACCAAAGCAGTAGATCATCTGAACGTTCCATCCATCCTGATGCATGATGGACCTCATGGCTTGCGTAAACAGCCAGATCCCTCAGATGAGCTCGGAATGAACGAAAGCGTTCCTGCCACCTGCTTCCCAACTGCCGCTATCAGCGCCTGCTCGTTTGACCGCGATCTGCTCCATCAGCTCGGTGCTGCTATTGGCAAAGAAGCCCTTGAGCAAAATATCGATCTTGTGCTGGGACCCGGCGTGAACATCAAACGATCGCCCCTTTGCGGTAGAAACTTTGAATATTTTTCGGAAGATCCCCTTCTCAGCGGAGAACTGGCTGCAGCCTTTGTTCAAGGGTTGCAAAGCCAAGGCGTCGGTGCCAGTCTAAAACACTTTGCAGCCAACAACCAGGAATATTGGCGCATGATCAGTAATTCCCAGGTCGATGAACGAACGCTGCGTGAAATCTATTTGAAGGCGTTTGAAATTGTGGTTCGCAAAGCACAACCATGGACGATCATGCCTTCTTACAATCGTGTCAATGGTCACTACGCCTGCCAGAACGAGGT
The DNA here is from genome assembly GCA_040770225.1 of Anaerolineaceae bacterium. GTDB lineage: Bacteria > Chloroflexota > Anaerolineae > Anaerolineales > Anaerolineaceae > Mesolinea. Next base: position 4,780 of record JAXGJN010000020.1, on the reverse strand, counting down.
ACTTCTCACAAAAATCGCAAGAGAAGAATGGGGCTTCGAGGGACTGTTCGTCAGTGACTGGGGCGCTGTGGAAAACCGCGTGGAAGCAGTTCGAGCAGGAATGGACCTGCAGATGCCATCCAACGGCGGCTATCACGATCGACAGTTGCTCAAAGCACTGGAAGCTGGAGACATTGAGGAAAGTTTTGTAGACCGGGCTGTTCTGAGAGTGCTCGACCTGGTCGAAAAGTGCCATAGACCCAAGACCATCCCTACCCAGGATGTCTACCTTGAAAACCACCAATTGGCTCGAAGAGTTTTGACCGAGTCAGCAGTATTACTCAAAAACCAGCCCTGCCTCTTGCCTCTGAGTCCAACAGCAGAGGTGCTGATGGTTGGTGAGTTGGCTGAGAAACCTCATTATCAGGGTTCGGGCAGCAGCCGGGTCAACCCCACTCAACTGGTTAATCTTGTCCAGGCGGTGGAGCGCAGGGGGTTGGGTTGGGAGTATTTACCCGGTTACAGTATCGAAGATTTGGATCAAAATGCCGGTTTGCTGGCTCAAGCCTGTCAGGCAGCTAAAGGGAAACAGGCTGTGATAATTGTGGCTGGTTTGACCGAGGAGGACGAAGCCGAAGGTTATGACCGCCAGCACCTGGAATTGCCGCCTGCCCAAAACGAATTGATCACGACGCTTTCAGAGGTGAACCCCAACCTGGTGGTGGTTTTGCAAGGCGGCGGGGTGATGACACTTCCATGGGTAGAGCAAGTCAGTTCCGTGCTCTTTGTGGGCTTGGCGGGTCAGGCTTTTGGGGAAGGATGCCTGGACTTGCTGCTGGGCGTTGCCAATCCCAGCGGAAAGCTGGCAGAAACCTGGCCTTATTCACTGGCTGATGTTCCATCCAGTTCCAGTTACGGTCAGCGCTATAACACACCTTATCTTGAAAGTATTTTTGTTGGATATCGCTATTATGAAACTGCTGGAAAAGCTGTTCAGTTCCCATTTGGCTATGGGCTCTCTTACACCAAATTTGCTCTTTCAGATCTTCAGGCTTCCAGAACCAATCTTCAACCGGGTGAAGGTGTGCAGCTCAAGGTGAAGGTGACCAACACTGGTGATCGAGCCGGTAAGGAGGTTGTGCAGGTATATTTGAGCGCTCCTCAAGGCAAGGTTTTCAGAGCCATGAAAGAATTGAAGGCTTTCACAAAAGTTGAACTGCAGCCTGGGCAGACCCAAGAGCTTGAAATCGGTTTAAGTTATCAGGATTTTGCCTACTGGAACGCGCAGACGCATACCTGGCAGGTTGAAGCTGGCAGTTATGAGGTGTTGGTCGGCAGCAGTTCTGTTGAACTCCCTCTGAGCGTCTGGATACAACTGGAAGCCCCAGCCACCGATCAAGTACCCAACTTTCGTGACGAATGCCCTCAATACTATCAACTACCTCAAAATCCGATCGATTTCAGCCTGGAACAATTCGAAAGATTGCCGGGCTCTGTCAAGGTTAAAGATCCAGACCGAACAATCGGTAATTTTGACCTCAACTCAAACCTTTGGGAAGCACGGGACACCTGGCAGGGTCGCTTGCTCACGAAATTTGCTCTTAGAGCTGCTGATCGCATGATTGTCAAAAAAACAAACGACACTGGCAATGCGCGCCGAATTATTGAGGCATCTTCTCTTGAGTCACCTTTGAGATCGTTTAACATGGGAGGTGTGCCTATGGATGTTTCCATTGGTATGTGCCACATCTTAAACGCGAGTTACTTGAAAGGTATCAGGTATTTATTGAAAGGGATGCTGAAAGCGAAGTAGATCAGGCTCAAATGTCGAGCGGTCAACCAAAGGTTGGCGCCCTATGGTTTAGGGGCGAGACAATTGGCGGAAGGATGAATTATACTTCCAACAATATTGTGACCGGACCGTCGTTACACAACTCCACCATCATATGCGCCCCAAAGATGCCTTGCCCTGTCTTGACACCCAATTGCCGCAATTTGTGAGCAAACACATCCACCAACGGCTCGGCGATTTCCGGTTTGCCTGCATTGATGAACGAGGGTCTGCGACCCCGGCTGGTATCGGCAAAGAGTGTGAATTGTGAGACCACGATTGCATCTCCCGCTACATCCAGCACAGACAGATTCATCTTGCCAGCATCATCCTCAAAAATCCGTAAACGGACGCACTTTTCTGCCAGTTCTTCAGCCTTGGCGATCGTATCCTGCTGACCAACTCCCAGCAAAATCACCAAACCCTTACCAATCGAAGCGACCACCTCGCCTCCGACGCTTACTTTGCCAAAACTGACGCGCTGCAGGACGGCACGCATTAATACCAACTCCTTGAGCCGCGTTCAATATAGCCAGGCCAGGTGAAATTCTCGTTGAAATCAACCTCGACTATATCGCAATGCTCTATTCTGCCCGGATTGTAGAATTGTTTGATGATGTAAGCATGGCAGGCAACGATCACCTTGTCGTAATGCATGAAAGGACGTAGAGCGGCATAGGCTCTCTCAGCAACCTGGTCATAGCCCTCCCAATGCAGCCTGGCGCCTGGACTGCGAACGCCTTTAAACGCACTGATCTCCCTGACAGCAGCCATGGTATCTTGTATATCCTTGTTCTCGTAGGTTGTGTCGATCAGCCACTCAAACAAATCGAAAGCAACCTCGATTTTCAAACCGGTCACGCGAGAAATGATCGCGGCTGTTTGCAGGGCACGTGGATAAGGGGAACTGATTATCAGCTGGCTGCCCTCCAGGCGCGGATCCAACGCAACCCGTTCGGCTTGTTCGACTCCCAGTTTCGACAAAGGCGCTAATTCGCGCCCGGGACCCTTGAAACCTTTTCCTTCTGTAAAAGAATAATCTGGTTCTCCATGTCTGATCATCACTAAATGCATTTTTTCACCTCTACAGAAGTTTACCAAAACTTCTGGGTTGAAGGCGGTTTGCATGAACAAACATACACTCTTGATTTGGTGATCTTACAGATACACTGAGCCTGATCCAGTGAATTCCTTAAATTCTCTAAGTAAACACATAAAAATGTGGTAAATTTTGTGAATAAAAACAGGAAAAACATGGCAGGAAACAATAACCGCCCACCAAAATGGATCCGAAGCATTCCACGTCTGACTATTGAAGAGCGGCGGAAAATTATCGCTGATGTGCAGGATGATTCAAAAGCGAACTTTGATTATTTGATCCTGGTCGCCCTTTCCAGTTCGATCGCCACATTAGGTCTGTTATCTGACTCACCAGCTGTCATCATCGGGGCAATGGTTGTCGCCCCACTGATGTCACCCATCCTGGCAATTGGGCTGGCGACCACAACCGGCGCAAAAAAACTTCTCAGAGATGCCCTGCTCACCCTCTTTATTGGCGCGCTCTTGTCCATTGTTATTTCAATGCTCTTAACCTGGATCAACGATGAGCTTCCTTTCATCTCCCTGCATCAAATTCCGGGTGAAGTCATGTCCCGCACCAGATCTTCTCCGGTTGATCTGACCATTGCGATAGCCGGAGGATTGGCTGCGGCGTATGCGATCACCCGTCCCAAACTTTCAGCCGCTCTACCGGGAGTTGCGATTGCCACAGCCCTGATGCCGCCGGTTTGCACTATTGGTGTGGGATTGGCGCTCCAAAATTGGCCGGTCGCCAGCGGTGCCGGTCTGCTTTTTGTTACCAATGCGGTTGCGATTGCTTTTGCGTCCGGCTTGGTTTTTTTGGTCAGAGGCTTTTCCAAGGAACAGCGCTTCGCCGATGCCAAAGTGCCTGCTACGCTTTGGATTTCCACGGTTCTTGTGATTGTGCTCTTGATCCCACTGACTTACTTCAGTTTGCGACTTATCCGTCAGGCGGAAGAAGCTCGTATGATCAACATGGTAGTTGATCGGGAGGTTGCGCTGCTCCCAAACGCTCAATTGGAGGAAACCAGTTATGTAAGCGGTCCGGATGTTCTGGATTTGCGCCTCACACTGCACACAAGCCGTTCTTTGTTCTGGCAGGAGATTGTCAGTTTGCAAGAATCCATTGCTGCCGGGCTGGATCGTAAGGTTTCATTGAAAGTTGAACAGGTCTTGTTCAGAGAACTTGATCCGATGGTACCTCCAACCCTGACGCCAACTGCTACTCCTGGTCCAAGCTCAACACCAACCTTAACCAATACGCCGCTTCCAACGTCCAGCTCCACACCAACGGAAACTCCTCTGCCTACCTCAACCCCTACACAAACACCCACCCCGGCACCGATGCAAGCACGGATAGTATGGCCTGATACGCCTGCTCTGACCCTTTACCAACAACCGGGTGGACCATCCATCGGCAGATTGTACTTCTCTCAATTGGTTATGGTTTACCATGACCAACAGAATTATGAGGGCTTGGTGTGGGTAAAAATTCGTGACGATCAGGGTCGTATCGGCTGGCTGCCGCAAAATTATCTTGAAATCTTAAATCCCTGAGAGTTGATAACTCAAAAAACAGGTTTTTCTGACAAATTCCAAATACGAAAACCCTGCCTCTACTTCGCTATCGCTTTTCGAACAGCCCCAACTGCAAATATGTATTAAGTTGCGACCTTGGTTCCGCATTCCGAACAGAATTTTGTGCCAGCTTCAAGTTTGGCACCACATTCTTTACAAAAAACTAACTGCTGGATTTTTGCGCCGCATTCCGGGCAGAATTTAACCTTTTCGCCAAGAGCAGCCCCGCAATCCGGGCAGGTTGCCCTGACACCTTCGCGCCAGCTTTCTTCCTTGAGCATGGCCCGATCGTCTTCCGCCATCTTTGAATGC
>JAXGJN010000019.1:0-24857 GCA_040770225.1 Anaerolineaceae bacterium | reverse complement strand
AAATTCGGCTTTGGGACTGCCGATGCTGGATGACATGAGTGGGCATGCCGGGATGCGCAAGTATGTTGAGGGTGGCTGGCAGGTTGTGAGCATGTAGGCTTTACTGGATTCTATCTCTACTTGTTTTCTGTTTTTTTAGTATGTGTTGTTCTGCTGTGATGGAATAGAGGATGCTTGCTCGATCAGTCGATAGGTTGGACCTGGGATGGTACGTAACCACAGCCCTTGATTGAGCGATGCACATAAGCAGAATAGCTAGTATTGAATGCAATGCGATCCTGTTTTTTGATCGATACGCTTCCAAACTGCAGATTGCCACGCCCCCTTGTTGATATTGATTGAGTTTTCAGCATTGGCAGCAGGGGCTCGCAATGACGCGCCAATCAGGTTAGATTGATCTGTCAGAGTGTTTTGGGCTTAAGTAAGGCAAAAAGGTCCACCAATTTCAAGAAAGGATTATTGAGGAGTGGGTCTTATGGCCGGAGTTCTATCGTCAGGAGACTTAAAAGAAAAAATGTCCTCGGCGAGTCGAACGCGCAACCGTCTGCTCCCGCAAGCAGGTGCTCTATCCATTAAACTACGAGGACCTTTTCAGGTAGGATGAACTCATTCTTAACTCGGTTTAGTTCAGGTCGAGGAAAATATTATCGATCAGGCTATCCATTAATCGATATATGCGCGTAGGTCAACTGTGTTGTAAAGGGAAACCTGCTACGATCTCCCGATGGGACGGCATGGCAGCCGTCCCCTACACAACATCGTGCGGAACGACCTGCCACGGTCTCCCGACTGGACGGCACGGCAACCGTTTACAACATGGTGCGGAACGACCAGTGGTCGTTCCCTACGACAAACGTTGGCTTACTTCGTAGGGGAGACCTGCCACGGTCTCCCGATGGAACGGCATGGCAACCGTCCCCAGGACAACATCGTGCGGAACCTGCGGTGCACGCTCGCCCTAGAAGAGAAGGGAAAAGGGTTCAGTTCATGGACACCTACGGTGACATGCCGTGCTCGGTGAGAACGGCACAATCGGGCGCCGGACGATCGGACAGCGCGGCACAATCGGTCTCTCCCAAAAAAACAGCCCACAAGTCTCATTCTCGTTTCTCAAGTGACAAGCTTTGCCGTCGCTCACCAAACCCAAAGACGGAAAAGGAGGAAGCTTTTGAAACAACTCATCACAGGCGATGAAGCCATCGCCGGAGTGCCTGGGAGGCTGGTGTGCGTTTCGCTGCCGCTTACCCTGGTACACCCAATACGGAAATCCTTGAAAACATCTCCACATACCCCGAAATCCACTCTGGTGGGCTCCCAACGAGAAAACAGCGCTCGAATCGGTGATCGGTGCCTCAGGTTTGAGGCGCGTTCGCTGGCAGCCATGAAGCACGTCGGGTTGAATGTGGCGGCGAATCCCTTTTTCACCTTCGCTTACATCGGCGTGAATGCCGGTGCGGTCGTCATTACAGCCGACGAGCCGGGTCAATTCTCCTCGCAAAACGAACAGGATAACCGCAACTACGCTAAAGCAGCAATGACGCCCATGTTCGAACCCTCTGACAGCCAGGAATGCAAGGATATGCTGGTTGAGGCGTTTGAGATCAGCGAAAGGCACGATATTCCCGTGCTGCTGCGTATGACCACGCGCGTCTGCCACTCCAAAAGCCTGGTCGAACTGGGCGAGCGGCAAGAGATGGCGATCAGACCCTACGTTAAAAACATCAAGAAATACGTGGCTGTGCCCGCCAACGCCCGCCCGATGAAGGTCAAGATCCAGCAAAACTTCGAGCTGCTCAAAGATTACAGCAACAACTGCCCCTGGAACCGGGCTGAATACGGCGGCACGAAGATCGGCATCATCTGCTCGGGCGATTGCTACCTCTACGCCCGTGAGGTCTTTGGCGAGGGCGCTTCCTACCTGAAACTGGGCTTCACTAATCCACTTCCTGACCAACTGATCCAGGAATTTGCTTCCAAAGTTGAGCATATCTACATCCTTGAAGAAAACGACCCCTACCTCGAGGACCATGTTCGCGCGCTCGGGATCGCCTGCGACGGTAAGAACCTCTTCCCAAGTAACGGTGAAATGACCCCCGAGGTCATCCGCCGCGTGGTTTTCGGGCAGGAATACCCGCTGGACGAGGAATTACAGTCCATCGTGGTCGCCAGACCGCCCACATTGTGCGCCGGCTGCCGCACCGCGGCTTCTTCTACGAGCTTGGCAAGCGCAAGAAAGTGATGGTCTCGGGTGACATTGGCTGCTATACGCTGGCCTCCGGAGCCCCTACAACGCCATGGAAACCACCGTCTGCATGGGCGCCAGCATCAGCCTGGGGCACGGCGCGCAGCAAGTTTTTGACATGATCGAAAGCGAGAAACCTCGCGTGGTCTCGGTGATCGGTGATTCCACCTTCTTCCACACCGGTATCAACTCGCTGCTCGATGCTGCTTACAACCGCAGCAACCTGATCACGGTTGTGCTCGACAACCGCATCACCGCCATGACCGGACAGCAGGAAAATCCCGGGTACTGGCTACACTATCGGGCACAGAGAGGTGACCGAAGCGGTCAACATTGAGCCGCTGGTACGTGCCATGGGCATCAAAAACGTGCGAACCATCAACCCCAATCAGCTCAGCCAGGTCAACGAAGCGCTCGACTGGGCACTGGGCATGGACGAACAGACCGTGATCATCACGCGCTGGCCCTGCGCGCTTAAGAAACAAGCGCCATGGGACCTGGAAGAGTTCAGGGTGCCTTTACCGAAACCTATTTTGTAGATGAATCGGTCTGCATCGGCTGCCGCAAGTGCCTCGCACAGGCTGTCCGGCGGTCGTATTCCAGTTTGAGAAGAAAAAAATCGTCCATCGACCCCGATAAATGCGTTGGCTGCAGCGTCTGCGCAGTTTGCCGGTGCAGGCTATTCAGAAGTGGAGGCATAGATGAGCACAAAAAACATCCTTCTGACGGGTGTGGGTGGTCAGGGCACCATTTTGGCGAGCAAACTACTCACCAACGGACTGGATCGAAGCCGGCTACGACGTCAAAATGAGCGAAGTGCACGGCATGTCTCAACGCGAAGGCCGGTACTGACGCATCAGCAGGCAAGATGGTCTATTCGCCCATCGTTGAGAAGCGTAAACTGACCTGATCATGGGGTTTGAAGAGCTGGAGTGCTGCGAAACCTCGATTATTTGCGTGATGACGGTCAGGATCGTCATTTTCAACCGGTGCGGGTTAACCCGATGGGTGTGCAGATGGGCGGAAAAGTATCCGACCAACGGTGAGGAACTGATCAGGAATCGAGCAGGCAAGCTGATCGCACTGGATGGGCAGGCTAAGGCGCGCGAGCTGGGCAGCCCTCGGGTGATGAATATTATCCTGCTGGGTGTGCTCATCCGTGAGCTGGGCTTGCAGGATATCGACTGGAACCGCATTATTGCTGAAAACGTAAAGAAAAGTTCGTCCCCCTCAACCAGCAGGCGCTGCAGGTGGGAATAAATCTGGAGTAAGGGCTTGTTAAGTAACAGGTGCAGGCTGGTTTCATTTCAGAAACCAACCTTTATTTTTTAATAGTTCACCCTGCCAGAAAATAAGCAAACGCCTCGTAAAATTGCTAAATCAACGCAAACCCTTGCTGCTGGCTGTTGTTTGAATATTACACTTAATCTATTGTAATTCTACTAACAATATCCTATAATACAGATATCCGGGTGCTGATTTTTCGCTGCATGTGCCTGCGCCTTGACATTAACCACTACCTTTACTATATATTGGTGAAAATGACCAACAAAGCTATTCCAAAGATCGGTTTGGTCAGTCAATCTTTCTGTTCACAGAGGTCCAACAACAATCATTTGATCGGCATAATCCGAATAGAGGAGGTTAAAGATGCCCAAACAAAAGTTCTTACGGTTATTCCTGATTGCAGGATTATTCATTCTGCCTCTCAATATCAGTGCATCCGGTGCCACCGCTGGCTCAGCCATAAACTCGCCACCCGCAACTACGCCTGGATGGGATTTTACTGGCGAACAGAGCCTCAACTACCTGGGTCAATCTGGAGGCCGGTTGGGGATGTGAATGGAGACAGGTTTGATGACTTGATAATCGGCGCTTATGGATACAACACCAACTCAGGTCGCGCTTATCTTTTTTATGGATCTGCCACGGGGATTACACCCAACAACACCCGATTGGATCGTTAATGGCGAGATGACAGAATCCTATTTGGGCTACAGCGTAGCTGGGGCAGTGATGTGAATGGGGATGGGTTTGATGACGTCCTGGTTGGCAGTCACGGATATGACCTGATTGAACCCGCTGCCGCAAACGTCGGTAGGGTCTATCTGTACCTGGTTGGAGACGGTCTTAGCAATCACACCCGCCTGGACTTTCACGGGAAGCCAGGCTGGTCAGGCTGTTGGGTCAGAGATTGCCGGTTTGGGCGATGTCAACGCTGACGGTTGACGATTTTTGCCGTTGGATCCAGCGGTTGGGATGGGGTGAAACTGGATGAAGGACTGGTTTATGTGTTTTAGGCTCAGAAGACGGACCTGCCGACACAGCGGATTGGACTGCCGAGTCAAACCAGGCTTCCAGCAATTTTGGGGCGTCCCTGAGCGGTATTGACGTCAACGGGGATGGCTTTAACGATTTGTTGGTTGGAGCGAATATTCTATGACAATGGCATCACCGATGAAGGTGCTGCTTTGCCTGGTATGGCTCAGCAGACGGTTTCGGCGATCCTGCTAGTGCAGACTGGATGGCGGGGAGAGCAACCGGTTTACCGAGGGCTTCGCGTCTTTTCTTGGCAGCGCGGGAGATGTGAATGATGATGGATACGACGATGTGGTAATTTCGTCCACGGTACGACAACCCCACATTTGATGAAGGTGCTGTGTTCCTGTGGTATGGCACAGAGAATGGAATTAATGAGGGTGACTCAGGAAACCCTGCTAACGCTGGATTGGTTTGCGGAAAGCAATAATTGGGAGTTACGCCTTTGGCACCGTAACTGGCATTCCAGGGGATATTAACCATGATGGTTATGATGATGTGATTGTAGGATGTCAACTGGGAACTCTGGGAATTTATGTCTACTACGGTTCGGAATCAGGCCCTAATGAAGGAGTGAATGGTGATCTGCAAATTGGGATTGGCATGCCAGATCAACCCAGTATACGGGATTGTTCAATGCTGTTTTTGCCCGGCAGACTGGCAGCGGCTGGAGACATCAACGGGGATGGCGTGGATGATGTTGCGGCTTCCCGCATATGTATTATGAAGATAGCAGCAATCCGCTCTACCACGCCCGGGAGGATCTGGGCATATTACTCCTCCGCAGGAGTGATTGAAGGTACGGTCACCTATACGGACCCGGCGAAAGCCCGCTGATAGAAATTGGGGCTCATTTGGTACTGATGGACCGCCTGAATCGAACGATTTCCAGTTTGGCGGAGATCCTTATTCATTAAGAGCGCTTGAAGACGGAACCTACTATATCTTTGCTGTGATCGATTTTGACGGGTCAGGCGGACCTCCCGGATCCGGAAGATATATTTCTTTCTATGACCCAGATCACGATGGCAGCCAACCCGGTGGTCATTACCTCTGCAAACCGTGTGACCGGTATCGACTTCGAAATCACCGGCTCACTGCTCTACATGCCGATGATAACAAAGTAGCTATCAATCTACATTTGACACCAGGCGCGGTTTATTCCGCGCCTGACTGTTGTTGCTTGAGCATCCTCCTTCATCGGTGTTTAGCACCTGGAGCCAAAAACCGTGGGAATAAAAACATGTGCTACAAGTGGAGGTTACAAATAAGTTTGGTAGTATGCCAAAAAATTTATTAAAACTCTCCAGCCAAACTTCTATGAAGGTCCTCTTCTCAAACAGTGGAAGCAAGTCTTTGTTAAATCATTGATGCTGATTTTTGAACTTTTTCGTTCAGTAAAGTCAGCGCACTTTGCGTTGTGTAAGGATGTTGTCCATCTTTGGCAAGTTTTTTCTTCAAGCGGCCTGATTTTTTGCTGCATGAACCACAAAATGTCGTAATAATCCCGACCTTTGACCGTTGACTCACCTTTATGGAAGTCACGCTCAAGGCAAGCGATTAGTTTGCCAGCCATCATTGTTTCCAATGTGAAGTGACTTGCCATAACTTCTGCCAAATTGGAGCACCGGTGTTTTTGGACGATGGATATCTGTTTGTGTTGGCTTACTTCCACCTTCAAGTGCAGGGCTTCCCCCGTGTGAGCGCTAATCCAAGTTCATAAAGAATCGGGAACTTGAGAAGTGCGCCGAATTCCCCATTCGCCAAACTGGGTTTTGCCGTTACTTGTGTGTACCCAATATACGACTGAAAGTATGTGAGCAAGTCGTTTTCCAACATGCCCAGGTCAACCATGTCGCTGTTATCCAGATCAATATCCTCTGACAGTCGGTTAAGTCCATAAATCACGTGGAGACAAGTACCTCCATAGAAATTCAGCATTCGGTAATCAGGATGGTTGTAGAGAAAATCCAGGGTGTATGCCTGCAAAAATTCCTTCAAAACGATGCGCTTGGTTTCATTAGGCAACAATGGGATCTCTTTGGGAAAGGACGCTGCGCGCCGCCTGGATCAAGCTTACATACGGTCTCCTTCAGGTTTCTCAGAACCCGTTCCATCTTCCTGCTCTGGTTATGTCCGACAAAGCTTTTGCAAAAGCCAATTGGTCTTCGGCGGCGAGATCATCCAGATTAAGACGCAATTTCTGTGCTAAGTTATCTTTCCATTAACGCTAATTTCGGCAATTTGCGCAAATCAGGTAATCAAACAGGGCTTTCGCAATAGTCGCAGCAGCAATTGGAATTCCGGCGTATTCTGAGAAAGTAAAGCCATAATAAAAGAGCGGGTTTGATGTTTCGATAGGAAAATGTGCCCAGTTTGTTTTCAAAAACGCGCGTCTGTTTTCAGCGGTCACCGCGGTTACAGGATAGGTGATATCTGTGAGAATGCCATTACGCTGAAGGACGTATTCCAGAGATAAATAGGATTGTGGAATCAGAATCGCGCTTACCATGGAAGCAAATTCTTCATCGCGTCGATGGGTGTCATAGAAACGACGTGTCATGTAACGCCTTTAATCTGACAATATCACCAGCCTTTGTCCAGCGGTAGATGATGGCTGTTTGTACGCTGCCTTCACCAGGAACTATCTCCATCAGCTGCTTCACTGCCTCGATAGTGAAGTATGGCATTCGATCAAGTGAGTCAAGTATTTTCGTTTTCATATAGGATAATCAACACTTTATGTCTATTATCCTATATGTAACTCAATTTTTCAAGTGCAATTTGCTTGAAAATGTTACGTCATCGCAAGGGAGCGGCATGGTACGAAGTTTACTGTGTAAGTACACAGAGTAAGTGATCGCGGCAATCTGCCCTTTATCACTGCTCCTAATAGGAGGAAACCATGAAAACTTTCGAAATAGCCATTTGTTGGTATAAATAAATAGATAAGCTTCTGGCAGGGATTATTCCGTTAGCCTCGTGCCATATTTGATTTTCTTATATAATAGATGTTAGACACATTATTTAACATGTAACTATACGATAACTTATAGATGGTGAGAGAACATGAGAGAGCAATTCTATAGTGGGTACATGCTAAGCTCAGTTAGAAATTGCCTGCCAGAAAAAATCGATTCTATTGATACAAAACAACTGCTTACCAAACTTTGCACTTATGAAGTCGATCACAATCTTCCCAACCCCAAAGAAAATGACCCAATAATTGCTGTTTATGAAAATATCATAAGCCGAGGACAGCCAACATTACCTTCATACTGGGTCGAAAAAACTTTTTCCGACGAATTTCTTATAGCCCACGAAACAGGCACTCAAGACATAATAAACTTTAGACCTACATCACTCCTGGAAGCGATGAAAGAGCAAATATTTCAAGCTCTGTTTCTCATCGATCCACGCATAAAATCCGCAGGAGAACGACTATCAAGATCCTTTGTGAACAATGAACATCCAATGTCAGGTCTTGAATCCCGCTTTCTATTCTCATTTATTCCGGAAAAAACAGGGTTACATGTTCAACAGCTAATTGAGACTCAAAGGGAAATTTCAAGTGTAGGAGGAGATTCCTCTACCATTGGTTCTGGAGGTTTTAAGCCAGCGGACAATGTGTACCAATTTGTAAATCAACGATTGGATTTCACCATCGAATTACCGCACGCTAAAGACTACATATCTTGTATCGCACTGGAAACAGATGGCTCTCAACATTCGGACGCCAAACAACAACGCCTAGATAAAGAAAGAGATGATTTTTTGGTGAAGCAGGGATGGGCCAAGACCATCAGATTTTCTAGTGTTGATTTGGATGATTGCCCAAAAGAAAAACAGGTTACACTTCACAGCTTCCTAAAACACCCGTACGTGACAAAAATTCAAGAAAACTATTACCAGCCACTGTGGGATCAACAAAATGGAGTCGAAAGTTTACAAATAGCTCTAGCACCTTTTGCTATTTCCAGAATTCAAAAAATCCTATTGCGTGCAATAAGGAGTGGGGTTTTAAATCTTTCGATAGAAACATGGGATATTGCCGTGCTGGAACGTGATGTTCCATGTGCTTATACTGCCATGGTTGACTTCCAAGAGACACTAAAACAATTGTTTGTTCTTGAAGGAAAGGGGAGAACACTACCTAGAATAAAACTCAAGGTATATCGCACGAAGGAATTCGATTCTTGTATTCTGAATTCCGGTGTTGAGACGGCTCAAATAGAGGATTTCCCCACAAGTGACCAATTTGATCTCGTTATTGATATATCTATGCTCCAGAGATTCGGCTATTCTTATCCCCAGACATCAGTAAATAATGCAAAGGAGAATGTTATTGCTGTTCGCTCAGCCTATTCGATTAATGGTAATCCGCGTGTGTCATGTGCCAGACCAATAAAATACGATATCGACTCAAATGAGCAAGAAGAGTCATTACACTATTTTCTAAGAAACCTTTTCCGAAAGAAAAAATTCAGAGATCGTCAAATTGAAATAATTCGTTTAGCGCTCAACATGCAGAGCGTAATCGCATTACTTCCTACTGGTGCAGGGAAGTCTCTTACATATCAACTCTCCACGCTACTTCAACCAGGGATTTCAATAGTGATTGACCCGCTCAAATCACTAATGCGTGACCAAGTGAAGAGTCTGAGAAACTTAGGGATAGATTCGTCGACATATATAAACTCATCATTGACTGCAATAGAAAAAGAAACGCGTTCAATTGATATGACACAAGGTTGTTACCAGTTTGTGTTTGTTTCGCCAGAAAGATTACAGATTCCTGGATTCAGGTCTTTCCTAAAGGACATGAATGAAAATACATGTTTCGTTTATTGTGTTGTAGATGAAGCTCATTGCGTAAGTGAATGGGGACATGATTTTCGTACTGCCTATCTGAAGCTGGGGGAGAATGCAAGAAAGTATTGTAAAACTTTTAATTGGGAAAGTAAAATCCCTTTAATCGGTCTCACTGGAACGGCTTCTTACGATGTGTTGGCCGATGTTCAGCGTGAACTGTTTATCGAAAAAAACTCACACGCAGTAATAACGCCTAAAAAATACGAACGTAAGGAACTTAATTTTGAGATAATCAAGGCCGATAAGGTTTTTTTTGAAAAAAACGTTAGCGATTCTTCTATCAGAAAGTCTATTGCCCAAAGCAAAACAAAATCTCTGCTAGGTATCATTTCCAACTTGCCTTATCGTGATTGGAACCATGGCTTTACTGAACATTCCATCGACTTGTTTTTTTCTGTGTCAGAAAATTCAAACTCCGGCATTATCTTTTGCCCACATAAGGGTAATATTTTCGGTGTTGATTCTGTAAAAAATGGTATCGTGAGAAGGTTTCCATACTTAGAAAAAATTACTGGGACCTTTGCCGGTTCATCTGATGATGATGTTCGGGATGTGTCTCTTGAGGAAACTCAAGATCGATTTATCAGTGATGATCTCCGCATATTGGTTGCAACAAAGGCTTTTGGTATGGGCATTGATAAGCCTAATGTAAGATTTACTATTCATTTCTCTATGCCGCCATCGATCGAATCCTTCTATCAAGAGGCAGGGAGAGCCGGTCGAGATGGTCACACTTCCTACTGCTACCTAATCCATTCTTCAACTATTATCGAATCAATTGAGAATGAAGATATCACGCTTGACAAACAGCAAATGCTCACATTTCATAAAAAATCTTTTCCAGGACCCGAAAAGGAGACGACTATCCTGTGGGAACTGTTGGACAATCTCAGGTTGATAAAAGGATCTCAATGGAAAAATCGAAGCATTGCATTACCAACTCTGCAAAATGCAGTCCTCCTAAATTTGTGGGAAGACAAGAGAATGTATGTAAATGATTGCGCGCGGAAGACATATGGATATATAGACTTTCGGAATTCAAAAGAGATTATTGAAACTGATCCTAAGAAAATCGCGGCAGAAGAAGATGTCTGTAAACAAGTGCTGCAATCCGTTCACGCACATCTCCAAGGATTGTGTCCGGAAGGAAAGAAACTTAAAGGTTGGTTAACAGAAGAACGGGCGCCTGGAATTGAACAGATAATATCTAATTTAGATGATGGTGAGACTTTTTTATTAGTCGTACCGTTTGAGAACTCAATTATTCGTGAGATAGTCGAATATCTGGGCGCTTTGGGGTATTCCATAAAAGAATCAGATATTCGGGATGCGATTTTTTATTGTTTCTCGTCAGAAGAGTTTATTGCCAAAATTTCTTCGAAGTCTGATTTCTCGGAAGAGATCCGCAAAAAACTGTCTTGGTTCTTTATGAGAATTCGACGAGAGGAAGAAACTCACAGAGCGGTTTATAGACTTTCTATCATTGGAGTTGTTGAGGACTATGAGGTTGATTACAACTCGGATACGGTGATGTTGACTATTGTTAAGCATAATGATCAATACTACATCGACCGGGTAAAAGAGTATGTCAGTCGATATGATACCCCTGAATACGTAAAATTAGTCGAGTCTGAGATCCTTAGCCGAAACGGAAGAAGCACGATTCAAAAGTGTTGCGGATACTTAACGGCCTTTGTGTATGACAAAATCGCAAGCAAACGATTAGAAGCAATAAATGTTATGGAAGAAGCGATTAATTCGACAAATTTCGAAGAGTATGTCAATGTTTACTTTGATTCAAAATACACCGTTGAATTCAGAAAGCATTTAGACGAAGATGAAATAGATTGGATCTGGGAGTTCTTAACGAAGGAAGCAAAAAGCCAGGATGCTATTAGTCACATTCGTGGGGGGTGTAACCGCCTCTTGGTGGAAAGACCTAACATGTCTTCCTTTCGATTGTTGCGAGCTTTCGCCAATTTTGGTGACCCCCAATATGATAAACAACAAGCCATACGAGACTTACGCGAAGGCTGGGATGTCCATCAGAGAAAATTCCACCTCTCAAGAATCGATTACATGTATTTTCTTTCACAGTTTTTTGAAGCGTTATCAAATTATGATGAAGACGCGGGAGAGCATTTGCTGCCCGAATTTTTAGACTATCATTTGGATTGGATTGAATCGTTTACAAATATTCCTCAGGAGGCTTTTGAATGAGTAGTGTGACCGAAGTAAGCAATGCCTTATTGAAAATGCAGGAGAAACTCACCTCACTTCAAACAGCAGTTGACGCAATCAATATGGCTAGGGAATCTGCAACAGACGCTGTGGAGTTTGCGGTCACTTTAAATAATTCGGCAGATGAACTGATACTTCGTGTACGGGAGTTGACCGAAGATATTAAAGGCTTAGGGGTAGGTACCAGATTTGATTACCTTGAGTCCTCGACAAACTCCATATCGACGGGTATAGAGACGCTTGAATTTAAAGTTCAACAACTCGGTCAGGATATTCAGGTGCTAAACCTTGGGCCCAAGATCGAAGGCCTTGAAACTTCTGCATATTCGTTGAAAGTTGGAGTTGAAAACTTAAATTTACAGCTTCAGTTAATTGAGAAAAACCTCCAAGAGACGATAAAGTTCTCCTCAACACAAACAAACAGACAGGTTGAAGAATTGGGAAAAAAGATAAGTCAGGATTTAAGGTTTGTGAAGATAATCAGTGCCGTTGCAATACTCCTGGCATTAGTTGTTATCGTGATAATTCTCCTCAAGTAAAAACTTATCTCTATTGCTTAGTAATTTGAAAACTTGACGGTATCTTCATTCCGCTTATAATTCAAAAACTGAATTATATGGAAAATGAGTTTACTGCAGAAGAATCTACCCATGCTCTCGAGATGCTGACGCATATCGAAGCCAACCCGGACATCAACCAACTGACCCTGGCGGATGAGCTGGGCGTGGCGGTGGGCACCATCAACTGGCACCTGAAGCGTATGATCGCCAAGGGCTACGTGAAAGTCAAGCGTGCCCAGCGCAAGAAGCTGCGCTATATCATCACGCCTGAAGGGATTGCCTGCGGGCTGCCCTGACGGTCGATTACATCAAAAACTCGTTCAACCTTTACCGGCAGGTACGGGGACGGACCGATGTGTGCCTGCAGCAGCTGCAGGATGCCGGTTACCAAAGCGTGAACGTGTTGGGGGGCGAAGACGAAGTTGCCGAGGTGGTGCGCCTGACCTGCCTGGAGCAGGGCGTTGCGCTTAGCAATGACGGACAATCGCCACAGATCCGTATTGAAGGTATTAAACTTGCACTAAAATTACCAGAGGCTGCGCAAACAAACGCAGACCCAGCAGAAGACACAAATCGAGGTGATCATGGATAAGGAACTGGATCTTTCCTCTCAACGCGTCTGCGTTACAGGCGGTGCCGGCTTTTGGGCACGCACCTGATCGAAAAATTGAAAGCACACGGCGCTAAAGACATCTTTGTGCCGACTTACCCGGTATGACCTGGTGAGGGAAGCCGACATCCTGCGCATGATCGACGACGCCAAGCCGGATGTGATCATCCACCTGGCTGCCAAGGTGGGCGGTATCGGTGCCAACCGTGAGAAACCGGGCGAGTTCTTCTACGACAACCTGATGATGGGCGTACAGCTGATTCACCATGCCTGGCAGCAGGGCGTGAGCAAATTTGTCGCCATAGGCACGATTTGCGCCTACCCCAAGTACACTCCATCCCGTTCAAAGAAGAAGATCTGTGGAACGGCTACCCGAAGAAACCAACGCGCCCTACGGGTTGGCGAAGAAAATGCTGCTGGTGCAGTCGCAGTCTTACCGCGAGCAATATGGCTACAATTCGATCTTCCTGCTGCCGGTGAACCTTTACGGTCCGGGCGACAATTTCAACCCCGCCAGTTCCCACGTGATCCTGCCCTCATCCGCAAATGCCTGGAAGCCAAAGAACAGAACGCTTCCGAGATCGTAGCCTGGGGCGATGGCTCGCCGACACGTGAGTTTATCTATGTGGATGACACCGCTGAGGGCATCACTCTTGCTACGATGCGCTACAACAGTTCCGACCCAGTCAATATCGGCTCGAACTTCGAGATCTCCATCAAAGAGCTGACCGAGCTGATTGCCCGCCTGACGGGCTTTGAGGGCGAGATCCGCTGGGATACTGGCAAACCCAACGGGCAACCCCGGCGCAAGCTGGATACCTCCCGCGCTAAAGAACGCTTTGGCTTTGAAGCCAAGACCAATTTTGAAGCAGGGCTGCGCCGGACGATTGAATGGTACGCCAATGAAAGGGCACATGGCAGAGGGTAAAACACTTACTTCCAGCCAGATCGTCAGCATCAAGCCCGCCAAGGGCTGGCTGGGCATCGACCTGCAGGAACTCTGGCACTACCGCGAGCTGATCTACTTTTTGACCTGGCGGGACATCAAGGTGCGCTACAAGCAGGCTGCCCTGGGCATCGCCTGGGCGATCTTGCAGCCGTTCTGACCACTGCCATCACTTCAATTGTCTTTGGTTACCTGCTCAAAGTCGACAGCGGCAACCTGCCATACCCGGTTTTCACGCTGGCAGCCCTTTTGCCCTGGCATCTTTTCAACTCTCACTGCAAAAAAGCAGCATCAGCCTGGTGGGCAATGCCAACCTGATCACCAAGATCTACTTCCCGCGGGTGATCATCCCGCTTTCATCGGTCTTAGCCGTTCTGGTCGATTTTGGGATCTCATTGATCCTGTTGTTTGCTGCCATGGCAGTTTTAAGGTGCCGCTGACCTGGACCGCCCTGTGGTTGATCCCGCTCACGCTCCTGAGCGTTCTGGCAGCCTGGCTGTAGGCTTGTGGCTCTCGGCGCTGAATGTGCAGTATCGTGACATTCAGCAGATGGTGCCTTTTTTGCTTCAGATCTGGATGTATGCCACCCCGATCGTTTACCCGATCACGATCATTCCCGAAGGCACCATCCGCTACATTTACAGCCTCAACCCGATGGTCGGGGTGGTGCAGGGCTTCCGCTGGGCGCTTTTTGGCGGCACCCCGCCCGATATGACCCTCCTGTTCTCCTCTGTTGCGGTGATTGTGCTGCTTGTCAGCGGTCTGTTCTTCTTCCGCCGCATGGAAAAAACTTTGCGGACGTGGTGTAGCATGGAAAAAGATACCTCTATTATCGTCCAGGGCATTGGCAAGCGCTATAAGATCGGCGCATTCCAGGAACGGCAGGATACCCTGCGCGACCTGATCGTGAGCCAGGTGCAAAACCTGGGCAATGTTTTCCGTAAAGGCAACAACAAAAGCAAGAAAGAAGAAATCTGGGCACTGCGCGATGTCAGTTTTGATGTCAAGCAGGGTCAGGCACTGGGAATCATCGGTCGCAACGGCGCCGGGAAAAGCACGCTGCTCAAAATTCTCTCGCGTGTGACCGACCCCACCGAAGGGTATGGCGAACTGCGCGGTCGGGTTGGCTCCTTGCTTGAAGTTGGCACTGGTTTTCACCCTGAACTGACCGGCAGAGAGAACATCTTCCTGAATGGTGCCATTTTGGGCATGCAAAAACGGGAAATCGAAGCCAGATTTGATGAGATCGTCGATTTCTCGGAAGTGGAGAAATTTATCGACACACCGGTCAAGCGTTACTCCTCCGGCATGTATTTGCGCCTGGCGTTTGCCGTGGCAGCTCACCTTGAACCAGAAATTCTGGTGGTGGATGAGGTGCTGGCAGTGGGCGATGCCGATTTTCAGCGAAAATGCCTGGGCAAAATGGGCGATGTGGCAGATTCAGGGCGCACGGTTTTGTTCGTCAGCCATAATATGAGCGCGATTCAACGCCTGACACAGGAATCGATCGTACTAGATAAGGGCAAGGTGCTCATGCGCGCGCCATCGGCTGAGGCAGTCGATTTTTACCTTAACCGCGGGCTCTCCAAGCTGGGCGAACGCTTTTGGGAAGACGACGAGGTGCCTGCCAGCAGCGCACCCTTCAAACCGCTGGCGATCCGCATCCTGGACAAGGATGGGAATGTTTCTGATTCTGTTCGTTCGGTCGACCCGCTTACGGTCGAGATCGAATATGAGTTAAGCGAGGACGTGACCGGCTTGCGCGTAGGTTATTACCTCTTTACGACCCGGGGAGAGCCGGTTTTCACCAGTTTTGACACCGATTCCGAAGAACTTTTCCGCGAATACACTGCCCGAGCCAAAGGCGTTTATGCCAGCCGCTGTACGATCCCAGCGCATACACTGAACGAAGGGCGTTTTGTGCTGGGCATCAATGCCAGCTCCTACCGCATCAGGCGCTACTTCCAGGATGACCAGGCGCTCAGCTTTTCGGTGGATGCCAGCGGCGCTGCCGGCACGCAGTGGCCTGAGCCGCGTCCTGGAGCCGTCAGACCTGCCCTGGAATGGACCATTGACCAGCGAGGTCGATCATGAGTGATCTCAAAGACCTTTTTGGCAAATTTCCGCTGACCGTGGAAGCCTATTGGGCGCTTCGCGGACGGAACAAGAAATGGAGTGCCCACTTCGAACTCGAAGATCTGAATGGGGTGCTTCAACAAGCGGTTCGAGATGTGCTGAAATTTCAGCGTAAAACGGAAAACCCGAGAAAAATTTGCGTTTTTTCCACACTGCATTACTGGATCGAACAATCCATGCTGGTCGCGCTCGGTTTGGCAGGGCAAGGACACCAGGTGAACTTTGCCTGGCTGCCCTATGCCGATTGGGATAAAGAAATCAGCTTGTTTGATTTGCGCCGGCAAGATCTTTATACTCAGGACGTGCTCAAACCCGCCGCCCAGGTAATGCGCGTAGATAGCTTGCTTAACGTCAGCCTGGCAGCTGGCAGTCAGCCGCACCTGGCGGCTGAATTACAAAAAATTGTGGACCAGGTTTCCGATTACGACACCCAATATACTCTTCAAATCGAAGAAACTGACCTTTCCAGCCCGCTCTACCAGCTGCGCAGGCAGCGCAACGGTCAGGCTGCAAAAGCCATTTTCGATTGGCTGCAGGCCGAGAAACCCGATATGCTGGTGATTCCCAACGGCACCATCCTGGAGCTGGGCGTTGCCTACCAGGCTGCCCGCCTGCTGGGCATCGAGACTGTCACTTTCGAATTTGCCGACCAGCAGGAACGCATCTGGCTGGCGCAAAATGACGAGATCATGCAGCATAACACTGCCGATCTGTGGAACAGCCTCGGTAACCAACCCTTACCAGAGAAAGCCAAGCTGGCTTTGACTGGTCTCTTTGGAGCACGCAAAAACGCTCACCTGTGGGGCAACTTTGCCCGCCAATGGCAGCAAAACCCGGTCAAAGGGGGCGCCAGCGTCCGCGAAAGCTTTAAATTGGACGCGCGACCGCTGGCACTTTTGGCTACCAACGTTTTAGGCGATAGTCTCACCCTCGGCAGGCAGCGCATCACGCAAACCATGGCAGAAATGATCGTCAGGACCATCGCTTACTTTATGCGCCATCCGGAAGTTCAGCTGGTGGTGCGTGTGCACCCTGGTGAGCTGAAAACACACGGTACCTCCATGGTCGATGTGATCAACCAGGCGTATCCTGAACTGCCTGAAAACATTCACATCATCCGTCCGGAAGACAAAACCAACACCTACGACCTGATGGAGATCGCCGATTTTGGGCTGGTCTACACCACAACGGTCGGTATGGAGATGGCGATGTCAGGCTTACCGGTGATCGTGACCGGCAAGACCCATTACGCTGGCAAGGGTTTCACGCTTGACCCACAGACATGGAAGGAATACGAACAAATGCTCGAACAGGTCAGCCACAACCCAACCTCTGAGCGGCTGACCCCAGAGCAGGTGGAAAAAGCCTGGCTTTATGCTTACCTGTTTTTCTTCGAATTTTCGCTGCCTTTTCCCTGGCACATCCTCTGGCTAAGTGATGATTTCTCGAACCGACCGATGAGTTACGTGCTTTCTGATGAGGGACAGCAGGAATACGGGCAGACTTTTGCCTATTTAGCGGGTGAGAAGCTCGATTGGGCAGCCCGCGGGCTTGCCCGCCTGAAAGCATTACCAATAAACGAGGAGAATCCCCAATGAGTCCGGATTCAATCAAACACGAGATTGGTCAGTTCTATAATGAGGTTGGCTGGCAGATGGAAGCCGATGGCGTCTACCAAAACGCCCGATATGAAGACCTGCGCCCGGTTTCGGCAGAGTATATCCACAATTGTCATATGCGGGTCAAGCGCCACCTGGCGCCAACCGGTAAATATTTGCTGGATGGGGGTTCGGGTCCGGTGCAGTACGATGAATATGTCAGTTATTCAGAAGGGTACCAATACCGGGTCTGCATGGACCTCTCGCTGGTAGCCTTGCAGGAAGCCCGCAAACGCTTGGGCGAGAGGGGCATTTACGTCAATGCAGACATAGCCAACCTGCCTTTTGCCAGCGAAGTGTTTGACGGGATTGTTTCCCTGCATACCATTCACCATGTTCCGATCGAGGAAAAAGTGAAGGTGTATCAGGGACTACACCGCACGCTTAAGCCTGGTCGTAATATGGTGACCGTGGATGGCTGGTCGGAAGTCCCTTTGGCGAAGGCGATGAACTTCTTTATGCGCGTAGCAAACAGATTGCGGCGCTGGACCGGCAAAGAAGCCGCCCCCATGCCCAATGGCACCCCGGCAAGCCAGGCGAATAACGCTGATAAGCAAGCGGTACAGGAGCCTGTGGGCACGTTTGTGCTGAAAACTTCTGCCAAATGGTTCCACAGCGTCATGAAAGGCGTTTTGCCCTACGAAATTCGGGTCTGGCGCAGTGTGTCCGTAAAATTCCTTCGTTCTGTAATCCAACCGGAATGGGCAGGACGGTTTTGGTTAAAGGTTTTGTACCGGCTGGAAGAGTGGTTCCCCCACTATTTCGGTGAAAAGGGGCAATATCCCCTGATCGTCATTTCAAAAAATGAGCGCGAGTTGCGTTAAGGAGTATGTATGGATTGGTCAAACAAAGTTGTTTTAGTGACTGGCGGAACAGGATCGTTCGGAAAAAAGTTCATCCGCATCCTACTGGATGAATATAACCCCGCCAAGGTGATCGTCTACAGCCGTGATGAGCTGAAGCAGCACGATATGCGTGAGATCCTGGGTTTCAACGACCCGCGCATTCGCTACTTCATTGGCGATGTGCGCGATAAGGAGCGCCTCAGCCGCGCCATGTATGGCGTGAACATCGTGGTGCACTCTGCCGCACTCAAACAGGTGCCGGCTTGCGAGTACAACCCCATGGAAGCGATCAAGACCAACATACTTGGCTCAGCCAACGTGATCGATGCCGCCATCGAGAACGGTGTTGAAAAGGTTTTAGCGCTCTCGACTGACAAAGCGGTCAACCCGATCAACCTATATGGTGCCACCAAGCTGGCAG
Organism: Anaerolineaceae bacterium; assembly: GCA_040770225.1. Classification (GTDB taxonomy): domain Bacteria; phylum Chloroflexota; class Anaerolineae; order Anaerolineales; family Anaerolineaceae; genus Mesolinea. The sequence goes on along the minus strand of JAXGJN010000019.1, from coordinate 6,007 downwards.
CTGAAAAGTTGATGGTGCAAAGCAACGCTTATGCCGGCGGACGCAAGACGCGCATCGCCTGCACCCGTTATGGCAACGTGGTCGGCTCGCGCGGCTCGGTGGTCCCGCTCTTTATCAAGCAGAGACCAACTGGTGTGTTGACTATCACAGACGAACGCATGACCCGTTTCTGGATGTCTTTGGAACAGGGTGTGCGCTTCGTGATCAACGCCATCGAACAAATGCAGGGCGGCGAGGTCTTTGTGCCCAAGATCCCCAGCATGAAGATGACCGATTTGGCAAAAGCCATGGCACCCGAAGCTGAGATCAGGATCATTGGGATTCGTCCCGGTGAGAAGCTGCACGAAAGCCTGATCTCGGAAGACGAAGCCCGCAATACGCTGGAACTACCCGACATGTACGTGGTGCAGCCCTCCGGCGCCGAACTCTGGTTTGGGCACGCCTGGCAGGAAAAAGGCAAGGCAGTTCCGGATGGTTTCGTCTATAACAGCGGTACCAACACTCAATGGCTGGATGTGGAAGGCATCATGGCTTTCATCCAGCCGATCGAAGAAGAACTGGCAAAGGCAAAATAACGATGACGCGCTTGCTTGTCACGGGTGTGAGCGGGCTGCTGGGGATAAACCTGGCGCTTGAAGCCGTTCAACAAGGCTTCGAGGTGGTCGGCTGGAGCAACAGCCGGACCCTGAAAAACACGCCCTTCCAACAAGAGAACGTGCAACTGGAGCAGCTGGAAAGCCTGCCGGCAGCCCTTCAGAAGGCTCGCCCGGATGCGGTCATCCACTGCGCGGCGATCGCCAACCTGGACATCGCAGAACAAAATCCACAGCTTGCAGATTCGGTTAACGCCCAGGCACCTGGAGTTTTGGCACAGACGGCTAAAGATTTGGGCGTCCCATTTGTGCAAATTTCGACCGACGCGGTTTTTGACGGCAGCAAGGGCGATTACAGCGAAGAAGACTTGCCCAATCCTCAAAACGCCTACGCGCAGTCCAAGCTGGCTGGCGAAGAGGCTGTTCGCCTGGCATATCCGCAGGCATTGATCGCCCGCGTCGTTTTTTATGGCTGGTCTCTCAGCAGCAGGCGCAGCCTGGCAGAGTTTTTCTTCAACAACCTCAGCCAGGGCAAGCGCTGCAATGGCTTTACGGACTCCATTTTCAGCCCCTTGTATGTTCGCGACTTGGCAGACCTGCTCCTGGAAGCCGTGGCAAAGAACCTGACCGGCACCTACCATTTCTTTTCCAGGGAAAGTCTGAGCAAATACGAACTTGGCGTCGCAATTGCAAGGCGCTTTGGCTTGGATGAAGACCTGATCGTCCCCATCCAGACTGCCCAGGGCAACCTGCTGACCAGGCGCTCGCTCAACCTGAGCGCCAATACTACCAAGCTTCAATCAGCACTCGGACATACGCTTCCGGGTATATCTGAGGGCATTGACCGTTTGTTCGATGACTATCAAAAAGGCTTGCGCCAACAGCTGGCAGCTTTTTTGGCATAATAGGAGATACCATGGAACTACAAATTGGCAAACACCTGATCGGGAAAGACCACCCCACCTATTTCATCGCAGACATTGCTGCCAACCACGACGGCAGCCTGGAGCGTGCGCTTGAACTGATCCGCCTTGCAGCCCAGGCTGGCGCGGATGCCGCCAAGTTCCAAAACTTCCGCGGACCGGAGATCGTCTCTGATTATGGTTTCAGCCATATGAACGCCCAGGTCTCGCACCAGGCAAAATGGAAAAAAAGCGTCACCCAGGTTTACAACGAAGCTTCTGTGCCTTTTGAGTGGACGCCCATTCTCAAAGAAGCATGCGATCAGGCTGGCATCGATTACTTCTCATCTCCGTATGACTTCGAAGCCACTGATATGCTGGATCCCTTTGTGCCGGCATACAAAATTGGCTCCGGCGACATCACCTGGCTGGAAGCCTGCCTGCGCATGGCGCAAAAAGGCAAGCCGGTGCTGCTGGCAACGGGTGCTTCTTCAATTGGCGAGGTCCAGCGCGCGGTCGATGCCATCCTGGCAGTCAACCGAAACCTGATTTTAATGCAGTGCAACACCAACTACACGGCTGCCGATGGTAATTTTGATAATATTCATCTGATGGTCCTGAAAACTTACCACCACATCTGGCCTGACCTGATCCTGGGGCTCAGCGACCATACCCACGGTCACGCCACCGTGCTTGGCGCGGTTGCCTTGGGAGCGCGTGTGGTGGAAAAACACTTCACCGATGATAACAACCGCGAAGGTCCGGACCATGCCTTTGCCATGAACCCCCAAAGTTGGGCAGAAATGGTGAAAAACACGCGTCAATTGGAGCGCGCGCTCGGTTCCGGCAACAAATTCGTTACCGATAACGAGAAGCAGACCGTGATCGTGCAGCGGCGCTGCCTGCGGGCAGCCCGTGACATCCAGGCAGGCGAAACCCTGACGCGCGAGATGATCGCCGTATTACGCCCGGCAACTCCTGGCGCGATCGAACCGCACGAGATCGAAAACGTACTGGGTTTGAGGGCGATCAAAGACATTCAGCAGGGGCAGGAACTACGCTGGACCCAGGTAGGTGATTAACCTATGCGCATTCTGTATTTGACCCGCTCCGATTCCGTTCACGACCAGCGTTTTTTGCAAACCCTGGCGCAGAGCGATCACGAGGGTTTTGCCTGGCGCCTGAATGCCGGGCAATACCCCACCCCTGAGGGTGTAACTTCGCTTGATTGGAGCGGTGTGGAAGGCGGTCTGCAAGCCTGGAACTTGCCTTTTGCCCAAAGAGAGCTGGAAAAGGCGATCCGGGCAGTCAAACCCGACCTGATCCATGCCGGTCCATTGCAGGACCTGGCTTTTCTGGCTGCCAAAACCGGCTTCCCGAACCTGTTGGCAATGAGCTGGGGTTTTGACCTGATGAAAGATGTGTGGGCAGACAAACTGAGCGAGCACCGCGCCCGCTTCGCGCTGCAGCGTTCAAAATGCCTGATCACTGATGCGTTGTGCTCCGCTGAAAAGGCAGTTGAGCTGGGCTTTGCCCGTGAGAAGATCTGCATCTTCCCCTGGGGGGTCGACCTGCAGCATTTCTCACCTGAGAACACCAAAAGCTCAGGCGCAGCCTGGCGGGAAAGCATGGGCTGGCAGGATAAACTGGTTTTGCTGTGCCTGCGTAGTTGGGAACCCAACTACGGGGTGGATGTGCTTTTGTCGGCTTTCGAAAAAGCAACTGTGCAAAACCCCGATTTGCGTCTGATCTTGTTAAGCGATGGAAGCCTGCATGATCGATATATGGAGATGTTGGAAAACGAAAACTTCAAAGACAAGGTTTTCGTCGGAGGACGCGTGCCGAACGAGGATTTGATCCGCTATCTCGGTGCTGCTGATGTTTACGTCACTCCCAGCCACGTGGACGGATCTTCCGTCTCCCTGATGGAAGCCCTGGCTTGCGGATTGCCCACCATCGCCTCCGATATTCCGGCGAACCTCGAATGGGTGTACCATAAGGAAAACGGCTGGATCTTCCCGGATAATGATATAGAGACCTTAACTGAAACCATTTTAGCCATACCAGGTCATCCCCTGGAAGAAATGGCACAAAGAGCCAGGGCTACTGCCGAACACAAAGCCGACTGGCGAAATAACCGGCAGATTTTGTTGAATTGTTATCAGCAGTTGCTGCCGATTGAAGGAAAAAACAATGAATAAGAAACTCATCTTGATTTTAAGCGTGATGCTGCTGACCGTGGTTTCGTGCAACATCCCTCTTCAAAAGAAAACCGCCACACCGGCGCCAACCCCCACACCTTCGCCAACCCCGGATATGAGCATGCAACTCTATTATGGCGACGGCATGCAAATTTTGCTTCCGCCCAGCTACATTGCCGAAGACATCAAATCCCAGCTACCGTCCATCATTGAGACCATCACCAATATCGTGGGTTCCTCTGAAGGTTTCGCTGCTGATCTGGTCAAAGACCTGGAAGGCAACGTCGCCTGGTATGGTTTTGACGGCGGCACGCCGGCAGTCTACCCAACCCGCCTGATCGTCGTGAAAAATAAGTCGCTGGCTGGTTTTCCGGTGAGTGTGCTTACCCTGGGTCTGGAACAAGTGCTAAGCCGCAATAACACTGAAGTGGATCGCGATACTTTGACGCTCGAAGGAAGGGATGTCACCCGCTTCACTTATTCCAAAGATAGTCATGCCTGGGCTGCCTATATTTTCAAAGAAGAGAGCCGGCTCTGGATCAGCGTCTTCATCACCACGCCGGCGAATATGGTCTCATCCCTGGAAGATTACGATACCAGCATTGGTTCGATGCGAATCGACCCGATTGCAGAGTAACAAGAAGGATTTTGTTGAAAACAGTAGCGATCATTCAAGCCAGGCTCAGTTCCAGCCGCCTGCCAGGCAAGGTTCTCTTACCCGTTGGTGATGCGGCAATGCTGGCGCGAGTTATTAATCGGGTGAGCCGGGCTCAGCACGTTGACGATTTATTGGTTGCTACAACCAGCGATCCGGCTGATGAACCAATAATGCAATTTTGCGCGGAGCAGGGTGTCGCCTGCTTCCGCGGAGACCCCTACGACGTGTTGGACCGCTATTACCAGGCAGCCCGGTCCGCTAGGGCGGATGTGATCGTACGAATCACAGCCGATTGTCCCATGATCGCACCCGAAGAAATTGATCGAGTGGTCCAGGCTTTTTTAGAGAGTGGTGCCGATTTTGCTGCCAATCGCCTGCCTCCACCGTTTGTACGCACCACTCCAATCGGCATGGACTGCGAAGTGTGCTCTTTCGAAGCTTTAGAACGAGCCTGGCGGGAAGCTGACCAACCTTACCAACGCGAGCATGTCATGCCGTATCTCTATGATACGCCTGGCAGATTCAAAGTGCAGGTGGTGGATATGCAGCCCAGCCTGGGGCATTTGCGCTTCACGGTGGACACCCCCGAAGATCTGCAGCTTGCCAACCAGGTTTATGCTGCTTTTAATGGAAGAGAAGATTTCAGCCTGCAGGATCTGTTGGCAGAAAACGAACGCCATCCTGAATGGCAAGAACAGGTAGCCCAGGTCCACCACAAGAGCCTTTTTGAGGTTGACTCGCGGGCAGTATTGAAAAAGGAACCCGATGCAAAAGAGCAGCTGGAACCACAAAACCAAAATGACGCCGAGAAACCTATGCGCAACGAAGTGACCCAGCCTGCTTGTCCATTGTGCGGCAGTTTGAAGTTCAGTGGTTTTGAGCAAGCGGAGTCTTTTGGATTTCCCGTAAAGTATCTGCTCTGTCAGGACTGCGGCTTTGTCTTCCAGGATGTTCGAACCAGCCAGGCAGCCGACCCGGAGTTCTACCAGAAGACTTACCGTCAGATTTACCAGGAAAGCCCGGAACCAACCGCCAAAGATCTTTACCAGCAAACCGAGCGTGCCAAAAACCAGGGGGCATGGCTGAGGGATCTTGGCTATCAAAACTTCGCGACCATTCTCGACATTGGCGCCTCTTCAGGGCTGTTGTTGGAAACCTTTGAAAAAGAATTCGGCGCAAAGGTAACCGGTGTGGAGCCGGGAGATGCCTATCGCGCTTTGGCGGAAGGCAAAGCCATCCGCATGTACTCTTCCATCGAAGCCCTGGTTGCTGCCAAACCCGAAAGGTTTGAGCTGGTCACGCTCATGCATGTGCTGGAACACCTCGAACAACCTGTGCGGGTGCTGGAACAACTCAAAGAAGAGCTGCTCAGTGAGGATGGGCTCTTGCTGGTGGAAGTGCCCAATTTCTACGCGCACGATTCTTACGAACTGGCGCACCTTTCCTGTTTCACCCAACACACCTTGCAGGAACTGCTTAGGCAAGCCGGGTTTAAAGCGGTAGCCTCCCGCCAGCACGGCATGCCGCGCTCTGAGATCCTGCCCCTCTACCTCACCGCACTGGCAAAACCGACCACATTAATCGCGCAGGACCTGCCCAAACCCGAGAAATCTGTAAGGTTGAAACGCGATCTGGGCATGCTCAAACGAAAGG
>JAXGJN010000018.1:0-26244 GCA_040770225.1 Anaerolineaceae bacterium | reverse complement strand
AGCTTGGTAGTATTGGCGCTCAGGTTGAGCGAGCGTCTGGTCAGCAGGTTGCCCTGGGCAGTCTGGATGGGGACGATCAGGTCTTCATCCAAGCCAAAGCGCCTTGCAATTGCGACACCAAGGTCGTATTTACTCAAACTTTCCCTGGAAAAGAAATGGTAGGTGCCGGCCAGGTTTTTAGAGAGGGCTTCCAAGAGCAGGTCTGCCAGGTCGCGCACATACAAGGGGCTGAAAATGGAGTCTGTAAAGCCATTGCAGCGCTTGCCCTGGCTGAGGTTGTTGAAGAAAAACTCTGCCAGGCTGCGCGTGCCGCTGAGGGACCAGCCATAAAAAACAACGCGGGCGATCAATGCCTGCGGATATGCCAGGCGAACAGCCTTTTCGCCAGCCAGCTTGGACTGCGCGTAGGCGTTTTGGGGGTTGGGCAAGTCTTCTTCGCTGTAATCGCCCTTGCTGCCGTCAAAAACCGCGTCGGTCGAAATTTGCACAAATGGGACGCCCAAATCTTTAGCCGTCTGTGCCAAAACTCCAGGTGCCTGTTAACCGAATCTGCAAGCTGTGGATTTTGTTCTGCGATGTCCAGGTTGGCGATCGCCGCGCAGTGGATGACCGCATCCGGGCGAGCCTTCTGAAGGGCTGCCGGCAGGCTTTCCAGCTGCTCCAGTTGCACGTTCTCTTGTTGGAAGGGCGTGTTTTTCAGGGTCCGGCTGTTGCTCCAGCCGACCACCTCGAAGCCTTGTTGAACGGCTTCAAGCGCCAGGTTTATCCCCAGCAGCTCCGCTCACACCCGTGATAAGCAAGCGCGTCATCGTTATTTTGCCTTTGCCAGTTCTTCGATCGGCTGGATGAAAGCCATGATGCTTCCATATCCAGCCATTGAGTGTTGGTACCGCTGTTATAGACGAAACCATCCGGAACTGCCTTGCCTTTTTTCCTGCCAGGCGTGCCCAAACCAGAGTTCGGCGCCGAGGGCTGCACCACGTACATGTCGGGTAGTTCCAGCGTATTGCGGGCTTCGTCTTCGGAGATCAGCGACTCATGCAGCTTCTCACCCGGGCGGATGCCGATGATACGGATTTCCGCCTCCGGCGCCATCGCTTTGGCGAGGTCGGTCATTTTCATGCTGGGAATTTTCGGGATAAAGAGCTCCCCGCCCTGCATCTGTTCGATACAGCGGATCACGAAGCGCGCGCCCTGCTCCAGTGAGATCCAAAAACGGGTCATGCGGGCGTCGGTGATGGTCAGCACACCGCTGGGGCGCTGCTTGATGAAAAGCGGCACCACAGATCCGCGCGAGCCGACCACGTTGCCGTAGCGCGTGCAGGAGATGCGCGTGTTGCGCCCGCCGGCATAGGCATTGCTTTGCACCATCAGCTTCTCTGCTGCCAGTTTGGTGGCGCCGTAGAGGTTGACAGGGTTGACCGCCTTATCGGTGGAAAGCGCCATCACCTTGCTGACGCCGTTTTCGATCGCGGCTTCGATCACGTTGCTGGAGCCGAGAATGTTGGTCTTGATGGCTTCCATCGGGTTGTATTCACAGGCTGGCACCTGCTTCAGCGCGGCGGTGTGTACGACGATATCCACGCCGAAAAACGCGCGCGAAAGGCGCTCCCGGTCGCGCACATCCCCGATAAAGTAGCGGATGGATGGGTGGTCAAATCCGCCGGTGGTGCGCATTTCGTGCTGTTTCAACTCGTCCCGGCTGAAAACGATGATCTTTGCCGGATGGTACTCGTCCAGCATCAGGCGGATGAATTTTTTGCCAAACGAGCCGGTACCGCCGGTGACCAGAACAACTTTATTCTGCCAATCCATTAATCTCTCCTTCGCGCTGAGCGCGCTCTACTTTTTAATAACAATCAGCGGATACTGACCCTTCTCGCCGAAGAAGCGGGGGAACCACTCCTCAAGGCGGTAGAGAATCCGCAGCCAAAAGCGTCCGCCCCATTCAGGTTGGATGACGGAACGCAGGAATTTTACCGAGACACTGCGCCAAACGCGAATTTCGTAGGGCAGCTGGTCTTTTATGACGCTGTGGAACCATTTCGCGCTGGTTTTCAGCACGAAAGTCCCTACGGCAGGACGGTCTGCTTCGCCTTCTTTACCATTCGAGGAAAGATCCGGAGGCATTTTAGGAGCTTCTTTGCCTGTCCAGCGGCGCAGTTTGTTGGCAACGCGCATCAGGAATTCCATCACCTCGCCCAAGGGCACTTCTGCCCAGCCGTCCACAGTTACCATGCTGCGCCCGGGTTTGAGCACGCGCTGCAGATCTTTATAGACGTCGACTTTCTCCTCGACAGGCACGTGGTGGATGGTATGCAGCGAAACGATGCCGTCGAAACTGTTCTCCTTGAATGGAAGGTTGGCGATGTCAGCGTTGACATAGGCGCCCTTATCGCCCAAACGTTTGCGGGCTTCCTGCAGGGCGACCACCGAAAGGTCCATACAGACCCGGCAGCGGTAGTCCTGGGAATAGGTCAGGTATTCGTCATATTGCACCGGACCGGAGCCGGCATCCAGAAGGAAGTCTCCTGAAGGGGCAAGATGGCGCTTGACGCGCATGTGGCAGCGGTGGATGTACTCAGAGGAAACCGGGCGCAGGTCCTCATAGCGGGCGTTCTGATAGACGCCGTCGTCTTCCTTCTGCCAGCCGATCTGGTCATAAAACTGACCAATTTCTTTTTTGACGGAATCAGGACTCATTGATGAGTCTCCTCTTTTTCTGAGAGTGATGGCAGCCTCGCCAAACCGCGGGCTGCCCAGTCCAGCGGTTCACCTGCCAGGTAGCCAAAGGTTTGAGCGTACTTCTCCTGACCTTCGGGCGAAAGCACAAAGCGCATGGGGCGGGCTTCGAAGTCCTCGTGCAGCCAGAGCAAATGCCAGGGGAAGGGCAGTGAGAACTCAAAGAAGAACAGATAGGCGTAAAGCCAGGCTTGTTCCACTTGCTGTTGGCTCAGGCGCATGGAAGCGGGATCGGCGGCGAGTCTGGAAAGGATGCTTTCGAAATCCTGCCAGTCGGCTGGGTCGAGCGTGAAGCCTTTCTCAGCGTAGTGGGTCAAGCCCGTGACCGCCACCGGCAGGCCGCTCATCGCCATTTCCAAACCGACCGTGGTGGTGTAGACAATGCCGAAATCAGCCGTCTCCACCAGGTCGTAGGTGTTGGTTTTATCCTCCGGGCGCACGAGGTGAATGTGCTCGGGCAATGCGGGGAAGGCTTGTTCGATCACCTCCACCATGGAGGTGCCGTGGGTCTTCAGCTCACCGGGATGCACGCGGATGACCAGTTGGGCTTCGGGATGGTTCAGGAACCAGCGGATGGTACCGACGATCATCTCAGCCATCGTCCCGGAGATGCGCTGGCGTCCGAGCGTGAGGCTGTCGCCGAGCACGTTGGTCGCCAAGAGCGCCACGGGGCGCTCGTCCAGCCCCAAAGCCCGGCGCACTTCGGAGGCGCCGCGGGCGGGGGTCTGCTGCCACTGGCGGGCAAAGTCGCCCCAGAGTTTCGCATTTTTGCGCGCGAAGCTAAGTTCGCCGACAGCCTGTCGCGCGGCTTCGGGCAGGGGCTGCCCGCCAAGACCATTCCAGAGCTCGGCGGTATGGTGGCTCATAATTTCGTCATCCTGCGCCAACCAGATGCGTTCGCGCTGATCGGCGAACTCGAAGGTGACGGTGCGGATGCCGAGCAAGCGCGCGACCTGATACGCTACGCCCATCTCGAGAATCGTGCCGTTGGGCAGGATCAGGACTTCCGGTTGGGATGATGCCAGCCAATCGTAGATCGCCATGGCGGCAGCAGTGTTGCGTTCCAGACGCAGCCGGTAGAGCGGGCTTTCTTTGTCCGTTTCTTCGACTTGCAGGGTGTATTGCGTGTCGTAGTCAGAGACCTGCCGCGCGATTTCACTCAATTCAGGGGGGTAATCCGAGATGCTGACGTCGCTGGTGTCGTGCTGGATGAGCGGTGCGATGCTCATCACCTCTCCGGCGGGCAAAAGCACCTGCTGGCTGTGGAGATGCTGCATGTGCAGGTCGTAGCCGGTGATTGGCTTATCCCATTCCGCGTAGGGCAGGTATGCCATCTCTACATCATGCCCCTGCCCGGTCAGCGCCAAAGCGACCAAGATAGCCTGCTCGATCCAATAGTGCAGCGTGGCGAAGACGCCGACCTTTTTGGGGTTGCTGGCTTTTAGACCGAACTGCTTGACGTCCTCCACTGCCTGAGGCAGGATGGTGTTGAGTCCGCTGAGCTGGTAGTGGGCGTTCCAGGGCTTTTTTGAGCCGTGCAGAAGCCAATATGCTTCGGGAAAAAACGGGATTTCCCCAAGAATGTTCTTCAAAATCTTTTTCATCAGACGCCGCCTTTCCGCTCAATGTTCCAATCGAGCACAGGGCGCACCGGACCTGGTCGGGATTCCGGCCAGTGGGTGCCCGGACCTCCGGAGGCGTCCACGGAGAAGGAAAGCGCCTGATCGTCCTGGAAATAGCGGCGAATGCCGTAGGAGCTGGCGTTGATCCCAAGCAAAAAGCGCCCTTCGTTGAGCGTGTCGGGTGGGATGGTGCAGCGGCTGGTGTAGACACCGGCTGGGCGGGCGGTATATTCCCTGAAAAGCTGCTCCGAGTCGATGTCAAAACTGGTAAAAACAGGCTCTCCGCGCGTGGTGAAGAGGTAGAAACCTACGCGCAAACCAGTGATGTCCTCGCTAAGCTCGTAGTCGATCTCGATTTGGATCGGGTCCACACTGCGAACGGAATCCGAGACCTGACCGGTCTTGTCGAGGATGCGGATCGCCAACGGGCGGAAAGGCGCGCATGAAACCGGCACCTCGTCTTCCTCCCAGAAGCGTTCGCCCATCTTGGAAAGTCCGCGGTTGAGGTAAAAATCGACCGCTTCGTTGGACGGCGCGCGCAGTAGCACTCTGCCTTTATCAAGCACGATGGATTCCTGAGTGAGGCGCAGGATGGCGGACATGTTGTGGCTGACGAACAATACCGTGCGCCCCGAACTGGCAACATCGCCCATCTTTCCGAGGCATTTGCGCTGGAAGTCGGCGTCGCCAACCGCGAGCACCTCATCCACCACCAGAATTTCTGGTTCCAGGTGAGCTGCCACGGCAAACGCCAGGCGCAAATACATGCCGGAGGAGTAACGCTTGACCGGTGTGTCGATAAATTTCTCCACTTCCGAGAAATCGACGATCTCGTCAAATCGGGCTTCGATTTCGCGTTTTTGCATACCTAAAATGGCACCATTCAGGAAGATGTTCTCTCTGCCGGTCAGTTCGGGGTGAAAACCAGTACCAACTTCAAGCAAGGAGCCAACCCGACCGCGCAGTTCGCCATACCCTTCGGTGGGGTCGGTCACACGCGAGAGAATTTTGAGCAGCGTGCTTTTCCCGGCGCCGTTGCGACCGATGATTCCCAGTGCCTGACCCTGCTTGACATCAAAACTGACATCGCGCAGTGCCCAGATTTCTTCTTTCTTGCTTTTGTTGTTGCCTTTACGGAAAACATTGCCCAGGTTTTGCACCTGGCTCACGATCAGGTCGCGCAGGGTATCCTGCCGTTCCTGGAATGCGCCGATCTTATAGCGCTTGCCAATGCCCCGGACGATAATAGAGGTATCTTTTTCCATGCTACACCACGTCCGCGAAAGTTTTTTCCATACGGCGGAAGAAGAACAGACCACTGACCAGCAGCACAATCACCGCAACAGAGGAGAACAGGAGGGTCATATCGGGCGGGGTGCCGCCAAAAAGCGCCCAGCGGAAGCCCTGCACCACCCCGACCATCGGGTTGAGGCTGTAAATGTAGCGGATGGTGCCTTCGGGAATGATCGTGATCGGGTAAACGATCGGGGTGGCATACATCCAGATCTGAAGCAAAAAAGGCACCATCTGCTGAATGTCACGATACTGCACATTCAGCGCCGAGAGCCACAAGCCTACAGCCAGGGCTGCCAGAACGCTCAGGAGCGTGAGCGGGATCAACCACAGGGCGGTCCAGGTCAGCGGCACCTTAAAAACTGCCATGGCAGCAAACAACAGGATCAATGAGATCCCAAAATCGACCAGAACGGCTAAGACCGATGAAAGCGGGATGATCACCCGCGGGAAGTAGATCTTGGTGATCAGGTTGGCATTGCCCACCAGGCTGATGCTGCTTTTTTGCAGTGAGAGTTGAAAAAGATGCCAGGGCAAAAGGGCTGCCAGCGTGAAAACCGGGTATGGCAGGTTGCCGCTGTCGACTTTGAGCAGGTAACCAAAGACAATTGAAGTGATGGCAGTGGTCAGAACGGGCTGCAAGATCGCCCAGGCAATGCCCAGGGCAGCCTGCTTGTAGCGCACCTTGATGTCCCGCCAGGTCAAAAAGTAGATCAGCTCGCGGTAGTGCCAGAGTTCCTGCAGGTCGATGCCCAGCCAGCCCTTTGCGGGCTTGATGCTGACGATCTGGCTGGAAGTAAGTGTTTTACCCTCTGCCATGTGCCCTTTCATCGGCGTACCACTCAATCGTCCGGCGCAGCCCGGCCTCAAAATTGGTTTTAGCCTCAAAACCAAAGCGTTCTTTAGCGCGGGAGGTATCCAGCTTGCGCCGGGGTTGCCCGTTGGGCTTGCCAGTATCCCAGCGGATCTCGCCCTCAAAGCCCGTCAGGCGGGCAATCAGCTCGGTCAGGTCTTTGATGGAGATCTCGAAGTTCGAGCCGATATTGACCGGGTCGGAACTGTTGTAGCGCATAGTAGCAAGAGTGATGCCCTCAGCGGCGTCATCGACATAGATGAATTCGCGTGTCGGCGAGCCATCGCCCCAGGCTACGATCTCGGAAGCGTTCTGTTCTTTGGCTTCCAGGCATTTGCGGATGAGGGCAGGGATCACGTGGGAACTGGCGGGGTTGAAATTGTCGCCCGGACCGTAAAGGTTCACCGGCAGAAGGAAGATCGAATTGTAGCCATATTGCTCGCGGTAAGCCTGCGATTGCACCAACAGCATTTTCTTCGCCAATCCGTAAGGCGCGTTGGTCTCTTCAGGGTAGCCGTTCCACAGGTCTTCCTCTTTGAAGGGGATGGGAGTGTACTTGGGGTAGGCGCAAATCGTGCCGATGGCGACAAATTTGCTCACGTCTTTCTGCCAGGCATGGTGAATCAGCTGTACGCCCATCATCAGGTTGTCGTAGAAGAACTCGCCCGGCTTCTCGCGGTTGGCACCGATACCGCCCACTTTGGCTGCCAGGTGGATGATCACATCCGGCTTGGCGTCGTCGATCATGCGCAGGATGTCGGCTTCCCTCACCAGGTCATACTGCGGGTAAGTCGGCACAAAGATGTCTTTAGCGCCGTGTGCTTTCAGTTTTTCGATCAGGTGCGTGCCCAAAAAGCCGGCACCGCCTGTAACGCAGACGCGTTGAGTGGAAAGGTCTAGTTCCTTATCCATGATCACCTCGATTTGTGTCTTCTGCTGGGTCTGCGTTTGTTTGCGCAGCCTCTGGGAATTTTAGTGCAAGTTTAATACCTTCAATACAGATCTGTGGCGATTGTCCGTCATTGCTAAGTGCAACGCCCTGCTCCAGGCAGGTCAGACGCACCACCTCGGCAACTTCGTCTTCGCCCCCCAACACGTTCACGCTTTGGTAACCGGCATCCTGCAGCTGCTGCAGGCACACATCGGTCCGTTCCCGTACTTGCCGGTAAAGGTTGAACGAGTTTTTGATGTAATCGACTGTCAGAGCCGCCCGCAGCGCCAACCCTTCAGGCGTGATGATATAGCGCAGCTTCTTGCGCTGGGCACGCTTGACTTTTACGTAGCCCTTGGCGATCATGCGCTTCAGGTGCCAGTTGATGGTGCCCACCGCCACACCCAACTCATCAGCCAGGGTCACCTGGTTGATATCCGGGTTGGCTTCGATGTGCGTCAGCATCTCGAGAGCGTGCGTAGATTCTTCATTCGTCAGTTCATTTTCCATATAATTCAGTTTTTGAATTATAAGCAGATTGGCGCGGATGTCAAATATGGTTGATGGGTATGCAATCATGAATTTTTTTCCGAAGTCCTCAGGCTAGCCTAGGACGAATTTTGAATCAGGAAGTAATTTTTACTATGTAAAATTAAAGTTTCCTTCCTTTCAAAATTAATGTAAAATCATAGTTAATAAAAAATTTTGTTCATATTGCTTACATATTACAACAGATAAATAAGGAGGAGAGTATGTCAATTAAAGCTTTCGTTGTAAATGCATACAATAAACCAGTGAGTAATGCTACTGTTACCTTTAGATGGAAAATGGGAGGTACTACCACAGTTAAGGCTGACAGTAATGGTTTCGCTGACTCGCGAAGGGAAGATACGTTAGTCAGTATTCATGCATATGGTAAGACCTGTTTGGATTTTGGGCGCGATGGACAATTTTTTAAAGATGCTATATTAAAAATAAAGGTTTAGTAGATGGACAAATCTTTTTGATTTTAATACTTATAAGAAATAACAATGATTATGCTTAATAGTTACAACAACTTTCAAATTAATTGTATCTAAAAAGGAGATTATTTTGATAGATGATCTGAAAAGCCATTATCTTTTATTTAATAAATTAAGTGAAAAGGCAAAAGAAACAGAATCCTTAGTTGATTGTGGAAATGCAGTTGCATTGATTGATTTGATTAAGTGTCGTTACTTATCTAACAGTGCAATGATAAAACAATATCAATCAATGTTTGTTGAATTTCTCGCATTTCTTTATTGGAATTATCTTAAAACAAGAAACAGCAGCGACTTAAATAAATTTTCAGAATATTCTGAATATTTTACTATGTATTGCGCATACAATTTTGACGGTTGTTATTTTAGTATTTTATCAAAAATCTCTAAAAATGACACCTTTTCTGTGTGGGATGTTAAGCCTCTTCAAAGAGCATATCTAAAAGAATTGGAAAGTGAACCAATAAAACTTAGTGGTTACCACCACATTTTCGATCGTGTCTTTACTCTTGCTCAAATTACTGAAGGGTTTTGGCCAAAAGCTTCCAAGAAACTATATGAACTTCTTACTAGTAACACGTATCAAGGAGAGTTTGATCTGTCAAATTTAACTGTGAATGAAAGAGAAGAGATTCTTTCAGACATTGAAGAGAAGTATTTAATTAGTCAAGCTAAGGTGGGAATGATGAAAGGTTTCTTTTATTAATAACAAAATATTGATAGTAAATACAACGTAAATAAGGAAATTAATGCATGAAATTGAACAATTGTTTTATAAAGAAGGAGTTTTTATTTGATAATTTATTTCATAAAGGATTTATTAATTCTAGAAATACATATTGTTCATTTGCAATAGCTTCAAATCAACAATTTTTTGCATTAAAAAAGTTAGGCAGTTATGACAATGATTTTGACTCGATACTTGTTTTTAATCGAAATCTTGAGATTATATCCTCCTTTTTTTGCGGAAATGGAGGAGAACAAGGTCTTGTTTTCTGGCCAGATAATCAACACATTCTAACTGGTGGGTTTTCTCAAAACCATATTGAAAAAGAGAGGGATTTAATTGATGGATTAAAGTTGTTTCATATTTTTAGTCCAGATAAATATCTTAATCCATTACTAGAATTTGATATTAATGAAACAAAAAGTATCAATTGTAAGGTCCAAATCAGCTCCTTTGATGGTCAATACATCCTGATTAGTAATCAGAATCAGATTCTCATTGATACTGTAAATCATAAATATCAAAAAGTAAATTATTCTTACCCTCCAATTGCGTTTTCTGAAAACAATAAATACTTGATAACAAGTATGAACAGAAGAAACGGTGGATCGTTTAATATTTACGATGCAAAAAACAGTGAATTATTTAAATCGGGTTTTGGTTTTCTTGGTTACAATTCAGCAAATAACACATTCTATACAGAAGAACTTTTTTCCAATCAGTGGGGTTTTTGTGAACAGACTTTTGAAGGAAAAGTTGTTAGACAGATAAGTTATTCTCCAGTGGGAACAGCAACAAATGTCTCTCAAGATAATCAATGGATGGCATTTGGTCTTGAAAATGGAAGCCTTTATGTGATAAACATGAGTGATCCATCCCAAAATTTTATGTATAAAGAGACAACAAAATCCTCGCGTTTCTTCAGTGAGTATCCTAGAGAAGTTTTTTTCTTTTATAATTCTCGTTTAGTTATAGCCCATTATTGGGGAATAGGTTTACGTATATTTGAATTTTAATTCTCAAGGTAACAAAACCATAAATTTCCTAATAATGATGATAATCTCGTGAGAAAAGGCGTAGGTCAGGTTGCGCATTTCAACCTGACGCCACGAACGCCGAACCTTTTTCTTTTCTCTTTACGCTGAGGTTACGGAACAGGTCGAATACTGCTTTCTTCGCTGCCCATCATCATGACCGCGTGCCCCACGACCAAACAAGTCACGCTTAAAGGCGGGTTGACGCGGTCACACTACTCCCTCGCGGTTGCACTTGAAAAATTGAGTTGCATATAGGATAATAGACATAAAGTGTTGATTATCCTATATGAAAACGAAAATACTTGACTCACTTGATCGAATGTCATACTTCACCATTGAAGCTGTAAAGCAGCTCCTGGAGGTGACCTCCCCCGACGATGGCAGCGTACGAACCGCCATTTACCGCTGGACCAAATCTGGTGATATTGTCAGATTGAAGAAGGGCGTATACATGACACGTCGTTTCTATGACACCCATCGACGCGATGAAGAATTTGCTTCGATGGTGAGTGCTATTCTGATTCCACAATCCTATTTATCTCTGGAATACGTCCTTCAGCGTAATGGCATTCTCACAGATATCACCTATCCTGTAACCGCGGTGACACTAAAACAGACGCGCGTTTTTGAAAACAAACTAGGCACATTTTCCTATCGAAACATCAAACCCGCTCTTTATTATGGCTTTACTTTCTCAGAATACGCCGGAATTCCAATTGCTCAGGCTACTTTCGCGAAAGCCCTTTTTGATTACCTGTATTTGCGCAAATTGCCGAAATTTAGCGTTAATGGAAAGGATAACTTAGCTCAGAAATTGCGTCTTAATCTGGATAATCTTGCTGCCGAAGACCAATTAGCTTTTGCAGGCTTTGTCGGACTTAGCCAGAGCAGGAAGATGGAACGGGTTCTGAAAAACCTGAAGGAGATCGTATGGCAAGCTTGATCCAGGCGGCGCGCAGCGTCCTTTCCCAAAGAGATCCATTGTTGCCTAATGAGACCAAGCGCATCGTTTTGAAGGAATTTTTGCAGGCATACACCCTGGATTTTCTCTACAACCATCCTGATTACCGAATGCTGAATTTCTATGGAGGTACTTGTCTCCACGTGATTTATGGACTTAACCGACTGTCAGAGGATATTGATCTGGATAACAGCGACATGGTTGACCTGGGCATGTTGGAAAACGACTTGCTCACATACTTTCAGTCGTATATTGGGTACACACAAGTAACGGCAAAAACCCAGTTTGGCGAATGGGGAATTCGGCGCACCACTCTCAAGTTCCCGATTCTTTATGAACTTGGATTAAGCGCTCACACGGGGGAAGCCCTGCACTTGAAGGTGGAAGTAAGTCAACACAAACAGGTGTCAATTCTCCAAAAAACACCGGTGCTCCAATTTGGCAGAAGTTACGTGGCAAGTCACTTCACATTGGAAACAATGATGGCTGGCAAACTAATCGCTTGCCTTGAGCGTGACTTCCATAAAGGTGAGTCAACGGTCAAAGGTCGGGATTATTACGACATTTTGTGGTTCATGCAACAAAAAATCAGGCCGTTTGAAGAAAAACTTGCCAAAGATGGACAACATCCTTACACAACGCAAAGTGCGCTGACTTTACTGAACGAAAAAGTTCAGAAAATCAGTATCAAGGATTTAGCAGAAGACCTGCTTCCACTGTTTGAGAAGAGGACCTTCATAGAAGTTTGGCTGGAGAGTTTTAAGGAAAATTTTTTAGCATACTACCAAACTTATTTGTAACCTCCACTTGCAGCAGATGTTTTTGTTCCCACTTATTTTTGGCTCCAGGTGCTAAACACCGATGAAGGAGGATGCTCAAGCAAAAACAGTCAGGCGCGGAGTAAACCGCGCCTGGTGTTAAGAATAGATTGATAGCTACTTCGTTATCATCGGCATGTAGAGCTGCAAACCGTGAATTTCGAAGTCGATACCGGTCACCCGGTTTGCAGAGGTAATGACCACCGGATTGGGGCTGCCATCGTGATCAGGGTCATAGAAAGAAATGATATCTTCCGGATCGGGAGGTCCGCCTGACCCGTCAAAATCGATCACAGCAAAGATATAGTAGGTTCCGTCTTCAAGCGCTCTTAATGAATAAGGATCTCCGCCAAACTGGAAATCGTTCGATTCAGGCGGTCCATCCAGTACCAAATGAGCCCCAATTTCTATCAGCGGGCTTTCGCCGGGTCCGGTATAGGTGACCGTACCTTCAATCACTCCTGCGGAGGAGTAATATGCCCAGATCCTCCCGGCGTGGTAGAGCGGATTGCTGCTATCTTCATAATACATATGCGAGGAAGCCGCAACATCATCCACGCCATCCCCGTTGATGTCTCCAGCGCTGCCAGTCTGCCGGGCAAAAACAGCATTGAACAATCCCGGTATGCTGGGTTGACTGGCATGCCAATCCCAATTTGCTAGATCACCATTCACTCCTTCATTAGGACCTGATTCCGAACCGTAGTAGACATAAATTCCCGGAGTTCCCAGCTGACATCCTACAATCACATCATCATAACCATCATGGTTAATATCCCCTGGAATGCCAGTTACGGTGCCAAAGGCGTATCCCCAATTATTGCTTTCCGCAAACCAATCAGCGTTAGCAGGGTTTCCTGAGTCACCCTCATTAATTCCATTCTCTGTGCCATACCACAGGAACACAGCACCTTCATCAAATGTGGGGTTGTCGTACTCCGTGGACGAAATTACCACATCGTCGTATCCATCATCATTCACATCTCCCGCGCTGCCAAGAAAAGACGCGAAGCCTCGTGTGCTTTGGTTGCTCTCCGCCATCCAGTCTGCACTAGCAGGATCGCCGAAACCGTCTGCTGAGCCATACCAGGCAAAGGCAGCACCTTCATCAGTGATGCCATTGTCATAGATATTCGCTCCAACCAACAAATCGTTAAAGCCATCCCCGTTGACGTCGCCAATACCGCTCAGGGACGCCCCAAAATTGCTGGAAGCCTGGTTTGACTCGGCAGTCCAATCCGCTGTGTCGGCAGGTCCGTCTTCTGAGCCGTAAAACACATAAACCAGTCCTTCATCAGTTTCACCCCCATCCCAACCGCTGGATCCAACGGCAAAATCGTCAAAGCCGTCAGCGTTGACATCGCCCAAACCGGCAACTCTGACACCAACAGCCTGACCAGCCTGGCTTCCCGTGAAAGTCCAGGCGGGTGTGATTGCAAGACCGTCTCCGGAACCCAGGTACAGATAGACCCTACCGACGTTTGCGGCAGCGGGTTCAATCAGGTCATATCCGTGACTGCCAACCAGGACGTCATCTAATCCATCCCCATTCACATCCCCTGCCCCAGCTACGCTGTAGCCCAAATAGGATTCTGTCATCTCGCCATTAACGATCCAATCGGGTGTTGTTGGGTGTAATCCCATGGCAGATCCATAAAAAAGATAAGCGCGACCTGAGTTGGTGTTGTATCCATAAGCGCCGATTATCAAGTCATCAAACCTGTCTCCATTCACATCCCCAACCGGCCTCCAGGATTGACCCAGGTAGTTGAGGCTCTGTTCGCCAGTAAAATCCCATCCAGGCGTAGTTGCGGGTGGCGAGTTTATGGCTGAGCCAGCGGTGGCACCGGATGCACTGATATTGAGAGGCAGAATGAATAATCCTGCAATCAGGAATAACCGTAAGAACTTTTGTTTGGGCATCTTTAACCTCCTCTATTCGGATTATGCCGATCAAATGATTGTTGTTGGACCTCTGTGAACAGAAAGATTGACTGACCAAACCGATCTTTGGAATAGCTTTGTTGGTCATTTTCACCAATATATAGTAAAGGTAAGTGGTTAATGTCAAGGCGCAGGCACATGCAGCGAAAAATCAGCACCCGGATATCTGTATTATAGGATATTGTTAGTAGAATTACAATAGATTTAAGTGTAATATTCAAACAACAGCCAGCAGGCAAGGGTTTGCGTTGATTTAGCAATTTTACGAGGCGTTTGCTTATTTTCTGGCAGGGTGAACTATTAAAAAATAAAGGCTGGTTTCTGGAAATGAAACCAGCCTGCACCTGTTACTTAACAAGCCCTTACTCCAGATTTATTCCCACCTGCAGCGCCTGCTGGTTGAGGGGGACGAACTTTTCTTTCACGTTTTCAGCAATAATGCGGTTCCAGTCGATATCCTGCAAGCCCAGCTCACGGATGAGCACACCCAGCAGGATAATATTCATCACCCGAGGGTTGCCCAGCTCGCGCGCCTTAGCCTGCCCATCCAGTGCGATCAGCTTGCCTGCTCGATTCCTGATCAGTTCCTCACCGTTGGTCGGATACTTTTCCTTGCCCATCTGCACACCCATCGGGTTAACCCGCACCCGGTTGAAAATGACGATCCCCTGACCGTCATCACGCAAATAATCGAGGTTTCGCAGTACTTCCAGCTCTTCAAACCCCATGATCAAATCGGCTTTACGCTTCTCAACGATGGGTGAATAGACCATCTTGCCATAACGTACATGCGTCAGTACCGGTCCTTCGCGTTGAGACATGCCGTGCACTTCGCTCATTTTGACGTCGTAGCCGGCTTCGATCAGCCCATTGGTCAGCAGTTTACTTGCCAAAATGGTGCCCTGACCACCCACACCCGTCAGCAGGATGTTTTTTGTGCTCATCTATGCCTCCACTTTCTGAATAGCCTGCACCGGGCAAACCTGGGCACAGACGCTGCACCCAACGCATTTATCGGGATCGATGGACGACTTTTTCTTGTCAAACTGGAAAACGATCGCCGGGCAGCCTGTGCGGGTGCATTTTCGGCAGCCAATGCAGACCGTTTCGTCCACGAAATAGGTTTCGGTAAAGGCACCCTGGAACTCTTCCAGGTCCCATGGCGCTTGTTTCTTAAGCGCGCAGGGCCAGCGCGTGATGATCACGGTCTGTTCGTCCATGCCCAGTGCCCAGTCGAGCGCTTCGTTGACCTGGCTGAGCTGATTGGGGTTGATGGTTCGCACGTTTTTGATGCCCATGGCACGTACCAGCGGCTCAATGTTGACCGCTTCGGTCACCTCTCTGGCGATAGTGTAGCCAGTACCGGGATTTTCCTGCTGTCCGGTCATGGCGGTGATGCGGTTGTCGAGCACAACCGTGATCAGGTTGCTGCGGTTGTAAGCAGCATCGAGCAGCGAGTTGATACCGGTGTGGAAGAAGGTGGAATCACCGATCACCGAGACCACGCGGGGTTTTTCGCCTTCGATCATGTCAAAAACCTGCTGCGCGCCGTGCCCCAGGCTGATGCTGGCGCCCATGCAGACGGTGGTTTCCATGGCGTTGTAGGGGGCTCCGGAGGCCAGCGTATAGCAGCCAATGTCACCCGAGACCATCACTTTCTTGCGCTTGCCAAGCTCGTAGAAGAAGCCGCGGTGCGGGCAGCCGGCGCACAATGTGGGCGGTCTGGCAACCAGGACGGACTGTATTTCCTCGTCCAGCGGGTATTCCTGCCCGAAAACCACGCGGCGGATGACCTCAGGGGTCATTTCGCCGTTGCTTGGGAAGAGGTTTTTGCCGTCGCAAGCGATTCCCAGCGCGCGCACGTGCTGCTCCAGGTAGGGGTCGTTTTCTTCAAGGATGTAGATATGCTCAACTTTGGAAGCAAATTCCTGGATTAGTTGGTCAGGAAGTGGATTAGTGAAGCCCAGTTTCAGGTAGGAAGCGCCCTCGCCAAAGACCTCACGGGCGTAGAGGTAGCAATCCCCCGAACAAATGATGCCGATCTTCGTGCCGCCGTATTCAACCCGGTTCCAGGGGCAGTTGTTGCTGTAATCTTTGAGCAGCTCGAAGTTTTGCTGGATCTTGACCTTCATCGGGCGGGCGTTGGCAGGCACAGCCACGTACTTTTTGATGTTTTTGACGTAGGGTCTGATCGCCATCTCTTGCCGCTCGCCCAGTTCAACCAGGCTCTTGGAGTGGCAAACGCGCGTGGTCATACGCAGCAGCACGGGGATATCGTGCTTTTCGCTGATCTCAAACGCCTCAACCAGCATATCCTTGCATTCCTGGCTGTCAGAGGGTTCGAACATGGGCGTCATGGCTGCTTTAGCGTAGTTGCGGTTATCCTGCTCGTTTTGCGAGGAGAACTGACCCGGCTCGTCGGCAGTTATCACCACCGCGCCGGCATTCACGCCGATGTAAGCGAAGGTGAAGAAGGGATCCGCCGCCACATTCAATCCAACGTGCTTCATGGCTGCCAGCGAACGCGCCCCGGCAATGGAGGCACCGATCACCGATTCGAGCGCTGTTTTCTCGTTGGGAGCCCACTCAGAGTGGATTTCGGGGTATGTGGAGATGTTTTCAAGGATTTCCGTACTGGGTGTACCAGGGTAAGCGGCAGCGAAACGCACACCAGCCTCCCAGGCACCTCGGGCGATGGCTTCATCGCCTGTGATGAGTTGTTTCAAAGCTTCCTCCTTTTCCGTCTTTGGGTTTGGTGAGCGACGGCAAAGCTTGTCACTTGAGTATAAACGAGAATGGGCACTGTGGGCTGTTTTTTTGGGAGAGACCGATTGTGCCGGTGTCCGATCGTGCCGGAGCCCGATTGTGCCGGTGTTCTCACCGAGCACGGCATGTCACCGTAGGTGTCCATGAATTGAACCCTTTTCCCTTCTCTTCCAGGGCGAGCGTGCACCGCAGGTTCCGCACGATGTTGTCCTGGGGACGGTTGCCATGCCGTCCCATCGGGAGACCGTGGCAGGTCTCCCCTACGAAGTAAGCCAACGTTTGTCGTAGGGAACGACCACTGGTCGTTCCGCACGATGTTGTGTAAGGAACCGTTGCCGTGCCGTCCAGTCGGGAGACCGTGGCAGGTCGTTCCGCACGATGTTTTGTAGGGGACGGTTGCCATGCCATCCCATCGGGAGACCGTGGCAGGTCTCCCCTACGAAGTAAGCCAACGTTTGTCGTAGGGAACGACCACTGGTCGTTCCGCACGATGTTGTGTAGGGAACCGTTGCCGTGCCGTCCAGTCGGGAGACCGTGGCAGGTCTCCCCTACAACACAGTTAACCTACGCGCATATATCGATGATTAGTGGATAGCCTGATCGATAATATTTTCCCTTGACCTGAACTAAAATCAGGGTTAGAATATCTGTCCTACCTGAAAAGGTCCTCGTAGCTTAATGGATAGAGCACCTGCTTGCGGAGCAGACGGTTGCGCGTTCGACTCGCGCCGAGGACATTTTTTCTTTTAAGTCTCCTGACGATACAACTCCGGCCATAAGACCCACCCCCTCAATAATCCATTCTTGAAAGTGGTGAACCTTTTGCCTTACTTAAGCCCAAAACACTCTGACAGATCAATCTAACCTGATTGGCGCGTCATTGCGAGCCCCCGCTGCCAATGCTGAAAACTCAATCAATATCAACAAGGGGGCGTGGCAATCTGCAGTTTGGAAGCGTATCGATCAAAAAACAGGATCGGATTGCATTCAATACTAGCTATTCTGCTTATGTGCATCGCTCAATCAAGGGCTGTGGTTACGTACCATCCCAGGTCTAACCTATCGATTGATCGAGCAAGCATCCTCTATTCCATCACAGCAGAACAACACATACTAAAAAAACAGAAAACAAGTAGAGATAGAATCCAGTAAAGCCTACATGCTCACAACCTGCCAGCCACCCTCAACATACTCGCGCATGCCGGCATGACCACTCATGTCATCCAGCATCGGTAGTCCCAGAGCCGAATTTGCCTCATACACCCCCAGGGCACGTGAGCAAGCCAGGCAGATCCCGGCGATCAGATCAGCATCCAGCGCTTTTTGATAGAGTTTGTTTCCGTCGGCTGCCAATTGAGCCGGCAGCTTCACGGAAGAACCTTCAAAGATGATCTTGACCTGCCAACCCGCATCGTTAAGATCCAATGCGTTCAATAACACATGCTGAAAGCACATTTTCTCGCCATTCATTGCATAAAAGAGGACTTTGTTCATGTTTTTTCTCCTTTGGTCTGATTTTTTAATTGTAACCTTTGTTGTTCATCGGGCGTAGGTTCCAGGGCTGTCTCTGTTGAATAAGGAAAGAAACACCAATTTACGACGGTGCTCGCTCTCCTTAAGCACCCTTGATTTCACCTGGCGCGGCAGGTAACAAATCACCAGGTCTTCACCTTGGAACGCCGGGCCAAACCTGAAGCTCAATATCTACTGCGGGGAACGTTCCTCATCTTCTCTTCCACTCGGTTTCACGTGAAACATTTTCAAGGAATTGGAAATCACGGGTTGTTTCACGTGAAACATGGGTGGAGTCAACGCCGATTTTCCCTTCGAATTGTGTGGTAATAATTCAGAGACCCTTATCTTGACGGGTTATTGGAACGAATGCGCCTGATTTGGTCGTCTTGATAACATATCTGGAGGCAAAATCCAAGGCAACCTGCTGGTGATCATGCAGAAGTCGGGTTCGGCACAGATTTTGCAGCTAAAAGGTTGCCAATGCTATTACGGAGATGAAATGTACAGAAAAACGCTGCTTTTACCGATCTTGATCCTCTTCTTGCTTGCAGGCTGTGTGAAAATGCCGCCCCCTAGCGTGCCCACCCCTGAGACTCCACAGCCTCTGCCCACCAACACGCCGATGTATCTTTCACCACTTTACAAAATCAATGTTTTTGTGGGTGGGAATGGTTGGGCGACCAATCTGGAGCAAAGCAAAATTTATCACACCATGAATTTTGGTGAACATTGGCTCAATGTAACACCGAAAGGGTTGGAAAGCACTGAAAATGCGGGTTCTGTCTTTTTGGCTTTCCCCAACGGCAGCCTGGGTTGGATTTGTCAGTCAAAAATTGAAGCGCCTGCCGTCTTATACGCCACCAACGATGGTGGAAAGACCTGGATCAATCACGATCTGGATTTTCCATGCGGTCAAATGGCTTTTATCAACGCGCAGGAAGGCATGATTGTGGCAGATCTGGGCGTCGGGGCGGGTTCACAATACGTCAGCATTCACACCACTTCAGATGCTGGTATTACCTGGACCAAGGTTTTTGAACACGACCCTGCTTCAAGCGATGATCACGGATTACCATCTTCCGGGATCAAGAGCACTTTTGCCATGCTCGATACGAAAACAGCCCTGATTGGCGGAAGCCGACCTATGCCTGGCTCACTTTACCTGTTTCGCACCGTGGATGGGGGCAGTTCGTGGAACCAGGTGGAATGCGCTGGTCTGCCTGATGCCGAGAGTTCAGAGCTGGACCCAATGGCGATCTTGCCCATCAGCGCTGCAGAGGTGGTCGTACCGGTCAGAGCCTATCTTGAAAATGGTCAGATGGGCACACACTTCTGTTTTTCAACCAACTCGGGAGAGAGCTTCACCTATCGTTCCACGCTCGAAAACATCGAATTCACCGATTTTGGCAGCATGAATAACGGTCTGGCTTATGGTCAGGGTAGGATGATGCAAACCTTAGATGGCGGTGTGTCCTGGAAGGAAGTAACTGCAGGGCTTCCAATAGGCGTTACCCCGGTCTCGTTGAACATGCTGAACGAAAATATAGGTTATCTAACTACAACGGTTTCGCCGGATACGCTCCTGCAAAACCGAATTTTTATGACCACCAATAATGGTAATGACTGGCAAACCATGCCAGCCCTGCTCATTGAATCAATCTCCAATTAAGGGTTTAAGGTGAGAAAGCACTCATGTTGAAGGTTCAAAAAGTTCTCGCTTCTTTTCTCGTTCTTTTGTTCCTGTTTGCCTGGGTCAATCCATCAACAAAGGCGGTTGAGGCTCACACAAATTCTGAGAGCCCGATTGAGGCGATCTCCCCGAATAAAAGGACTCTTCCAACCACAAGATTCCACGAGTCGGCGCAATCTCAAGCCGTTTTACCTCCCAAAGACCCGCAAAATGTGGTCTATCTGACCTTTGATGACGGACCAGACCCAAATTGGACGATCCAGATCCTCGATATCCTGGAACGTTATCAGGCAGGTGCCACCTTCTATATGATCGGATACAACGTTGTCAGCCACCCGGAGGTTGTCCGGGAGGTCGCCAGCCGCGGGCAAACGCTCAGCGTGCACGGCTTCAATCACTTCGATCTTTCAGGTGTGGGTTTTGCTTACTTTTACAACGAAATCCATGACACTGAAACAGTAATTCTTGATGCATTAGGAGAAGACCCGGCTCTCACACAGCAATTTGGACGCTGTATGCGTCCTCCTTATGGAAAAAAGAGTGAACTATTAGCCACTAATGCAGAAGCAATGGGCTATGAGGTCTCAATGTGGAACATTGATACCAAAGATTGGTCCGGCCTGAGTCCGGATGAGATCCTGACCCACTTCAGATCCGCCCTGGAGCCAAACAAGGTCATCCTCATGCATGATGGCGGTTTGGATCGCGGCAACACGGTCAAAGCGCTGGAATTGATCCTGCATGAGTTATTGATGCAGGGTTTTACCGCCTTACCATACTGTACGCAGGAAGGTCAGGCAATCGACACCTCTGATTGATCTGCTATATTAACGTTTGTTTAACAATTGTGTTTATTCTGTTAGATATGGTAAATTTTTATCCGTATTTTCCCGGGTAGTATTGATTTTCCTGACTAATTGTGTATACTTTTATTGTTAGTCGCTTGGGTGCCCCCCTCACCCAGGCGACTAACATTTTAAGTTCGATTCCTCAATTAACTTCGACAGATCAATCTGCCATATTGCTAACTCAATGATCCTGAGAGGAATATTGTTGCAAATTACTGGCACTTATGAAGATTTTATAAGTTTTGTGCAAAATGAACTTGCCAAAAATTGACTATTGTGTATACTTTTACTGTTAGTCGCTTGGGTGCCCCCCTCACCCAGGCGGCTAACACCTTTAAGCCTGATTTCTCAGATAAAATTAACCCGTGGATACTCAAATTTATTTCCTTGAATGCTCTAACTCCACCTGTGGCTTCCGCTTTCCGCTGGATCTCTCTGCTTTTAAGGGCAAGGTCTGCCCTCGTTGCGGCGCGGATTTACAAAAGGTCACGCCCCAAATGGAGCAGTGGCAGCCCAGGTGGGAGCCAAGCGCCGCCATCGAAATTATTGGTGTTCTGGACAATATCCGTTCCGCCCATAATGTTGGCTCGATAATGCGAACCAGCGAAGCAGTTGGTGTTCGTCATTTGTATTTGTGCGGGTTAACACCGGTGCCTGAGGGGAACAGCGCGGTTTTGAAAGCAGCTTTGGGTTCTGAGGACCGCGTAGGATGGTCGGCGCACGCTAACGCAGTCCAATTAATCGAACTACTGAAAAAAGAGGGTTGTCAAATCATCGCGCTCGAGTGCACTCCACAGGCTCAGAATTTGTTTTCTGCCCATCCAGCAAGCCCTCCCCCACAAAAAGTTGCCTTGGTGGTTGGTAACGAGCCAGCCGGGGTCGATCCAGGCGTCTTGGCGTTGGCCGACCAAACGCTTTATATCCCCATGGCAGGGCAGAAATCATCGATTAATGTCTCTGTGGCTTTTGGGGTCGCCGTTTATGGCTTGCTGTCATCCTGGTCAGCATTCAGTCAGTAAAGCTCTACACCTACTTCCGTAAAATTAATCTTTTTTCCTGACTTTTGAAAACTTATAAACAACACGGCTCGTACTTTGGAAGCTACGAGCCGTGTTTAATGCGAGTTTGATAAGTCTGCTAAGGCTGAATCACTGTTCCAGCCGGGATGGTTGTGTGCTTAGGGACAACCACGATGCCTTCCCGCACCTTATAGAGTTTATGGTCACTTTCGTGTCCCTCAGGGAAAGGTTTAATCACAACGTTATCGCCAATACTGGCGTTCTTATCGATAATGGCGCCCTGGATGTTGCAATTGCGCCCAATCCCGAGCGGTGAGCCATTGTTCAAGGTGCCATACCAGTCCGCGCCCATGACAATCGTGTCTTTGATCACACTTCCATCCCCAATCAC
The DNA here is from genome assembly GCA_040770225.1 of Anaerolineaceae bacterium. Classification (GTDB taxonomy): domain Bacteria; phylum Chloroflexota; class Anaerolineae; order Anaerolineales; family Anaerolineaceae; genus Mesolinea. The sequence goes on along the minus strand of JAXGJN010000018.1, from coordinate 4,065 downwards.
TGAACGCAAGCCGATCACAGAATGTTCAATTTCATTCGCGCTGATCTCACAACCTTCAGCCATCAAAACCTGCTGTAGGGAACAACCATTCACGCGGCTGCCTGGCAGGTAACGGGGATGCGTGAAGATAGGATTCTTTGGATCATAAAAATCGAATTCGGGATTATCTTCAGCCAGCTCCAGGTTGGTTTCATAAAAGGTGCGGATGGTTCCAATATCCCGCCAATAGCCTTCAAAATTAAATCCATAAACCGGTCTTCCATGCTGGATCATGGTCGGGATGATGTCTCCTCCAAAATCGTCCAGTTTGTGGTCAGCATAATCGTTGCGTAAAACATCCATCAGGGTATCCATGCGGAACATGTAAATCCCCATCGATCCCAAATACGGTGATTCTGGATCATCACGGCTGACCAGTTCTGATAACAGAGCAGGGTCTTTGGGCTTCTCAGCAAAGCGGGTGATGCGCCCATCTTCGTCGCGTTTCAGGATTCCAAAACGAAAAGCCTCATCTTTTGGCACAGGCTGGACAGCCACGGTGATATCGGCGTTGTTTTGGATGTGGTATTCAGCCATTTTGGCATAATCCATGCGATACAGATGGTCACCCGCCAAAATCAGCACGTGTTTTGCGTTAGAACTGCGGATTTCCTGGATCTGTTTTCGTACGGCATCCGCCGTGCCCTGATACCAGTCTGTATTCTCCATGGTCTGTTCAGCCGCCCAAACCTGGACGCCGCCGGAATGGAAATTGTCGAAATTGTAGGTTCGGCTGATGTGCCGGTGCAACGATACAGACAGGAATTGGGTCAGTACAGAAATTTTGAAGATACCAGAATTGATACAGTTGCTGATCGGGATATCAATCAGGCGATACTTTCCAGCAATTGGAACAGCCGGTTTTGCTCGTTCAGCAGTAAGCGGATAAAGCCGTTTACCCTGACCCCCACCTAAAATCACTGCAAGAATCTCGTCTGAATTTGGCATACCTCTCCTTTTGCACAAACCACGCTATGAATTGTATTTTTTTATAAAAGAGTTCCCAACCCAGGTTGGTATTTTGAAATAGTTCTACTTAATTGTACCCGTAAATTTGCTCACAGACGCAAGTAATTCTCGTGCGGTTTGCTGGCTTTGTTCACCTGGTGCACCCAGCATTTCAGTGATTTCGGCTACGCGCATCTCACCAGTCACCTCCACCACCTGTGTAATGGTGCGATCCTGAAAAGTTTGCTTATCCACCTTCAAGTGCTGGTCACCAAAGGCAGCCAGCTGAGGTAAATGGGTCACACACATCACCTGGTGGTGCCTGCCCAACTGCCAAAGGATGGAACCAACCGTCCACCCTACCCGTCCCCCAATGCCGCTGTCGATTTCATCAAAAATCAGGGTTGGGATCTGGTCCGCTTCTGCCAGAACTTCCTTTAACGCCAGCATCAGGCGCGACGTTTCACCACCGGAGGCAATTTTTGCCAATGGCTTGAATCCTTCACCCGGATTGGTCTCGATCATCAGCTCAACCTTGTCGATTCCGTTGATATCAAAAGCTAATCCGCCATTAATGGGCAAGCCCGTTTCATCTTCCTGCCGGGCGATCAGGACCTTCAAGCGCGCTTTACGCATTTCTAATTGCGAAAGCTGCTCTTCCATCTGGGCGGACATGCTATTGGCTGCTTGCTGTCTGCTTGCGCTTAAGGAGAGCGCTGAATTTGCCATAATTTCTTTAACTCGGCTTATTTTTTGACCGAGTTCGTCAATCTGTCCTTCTACACCTTCGATTTTGCTTAACTCATCCTGCGCAGAAGCGAAAAACTTAATAACGGAATCTATGCTTCCGCCGTGTTTCTTTTTAAGCGAGTTGATCAGGTCAATCCGCAGCTCGATCTGATCCAGGCGGGCAGGATTGAATTCGATCTGCTCATTATAGCGGCGTAACTCATAGGCGATGTCGGTCAGGCTGCTCAGTGCAGCTTCTGCCTGGTCTGCCAGGTTTTGCATTTGCGCGTCAATTTTTGCCAGTGAGCTGAGGTCGTGCGAGACCGTTCCGAGCAGGTCTGTTACAGCGCTCGTTTCAGGTGAACTTTCATCCAGGGTTTGCAACGCAGATTGCGTATAGCGGCTCAGGGTTTCAGCATTGGCTAACCTCATGCGTTCTTTCAGCAGGGAGTCTTCCTCATCTGGTTTCAATTTAGCCGCTTCGATCTGACCAATTTGGTAACGCAGGATGTCAGCCCGTTCATCAGCATTGGATTGCAGCCGTTTCAACTCCACTAATTCGTTCTCTAAGGCAGACCAGACGCGGTAATGCTTTTGATAATCTTGTAGAGTTTCCGAGTTTCCCGAAAAACGATCGAGCAATTCCCGGTGGCTCTTCACTTTAAGCAGGGAGAGGTGCTCAGACTGCCCATGCACATCCACCAGCACTGCCCCGATTTCCGATTGGATGCCCAGGTTGACGCTGCGTCCGTTCACGCGGGCTATCGAGCGGCCTTCAGAGCGGATTTCGCGTGAAAGGGTTAGGAACCGTTCGTCTTCCAGCAGTCCTTCTTCTTCCAGCAACGGTCGCAAAGAGGATAGAGTCACATCGTCAAGTTCAAATAATGCTTCCACAAAAGCCTGATTGCTGCCAGCTCGTACTACGCCGCTCTCAACGCGCGTTCCCAGCACCGCGCTGAGGGCATCCAGGATGATGGATTTTCCAGCGCCAGTTTCGCCGGTCAGAACCACCAAACCAGCTTTGAATTGCAAGGTAAGGTCGGTAATGATCGCAAAATTCTGGATATGTAATTCGCGCAGCATGTTACCTCAAAGCCGGATTCCCTTCGTCTGGGCATAGGCGGTGGTAGCGACCATGATGGTGTAAACCACCCGCCAAATGATAGGTGTGAGGTTACCGATCACTGAAACAACTTCAGTGGGCATGGCGATCACATTCAGCATTTGGGGAACAAGCAGCGGCAAGTTTCCAATCAGAGCCCCAGCCAGGATGGCGCTGTTCAAGGCTTTGCTGCGCCGCTTTTTAACAGCCAGACGCACAGCATTGTAGATCAGTGTGCCAATGCCAGGCGCAACCAATATCGTAAAAAATCCCAATCGGGGAACAAACCAGCTGCCTGCGAACGAAATCAGGCCGGAAATCATGAAACCAAGCACTATGTCCAGCCCCTTGGTGGTGTCAAATACCTTTTGCTGCTGGCGGATACAATCCTGGCAGCGGTAGCCGGTAGGTGTCAGCACCGCAGTTCCAGGGGAGATTGGTTTGCCACAGCGATTACAGCGTAAGACGGGTGTACCGTCCGGGTTCTCACTTGTTACTTCTGGAATATGTTCGTGGGGTTCAGTCATGATTTTCCATCTTGAGGATCGGATTTCGCTGCATTACAGCTGCCAAATTCCGATAGAAATAATTGGGCTCGCCAAAGCGTACCATGTAGAGAGAGTGCTGGTTAGCCAGGATGTGTACGCGGTCACCATCTTCCAGCAAGACGGGTGCCATCCCGTCAATGCTGATGACCACATCGTGATTGATGGTCGGAAACAGGTTGACCTCCGCGCCTTCGGCTAACACCACCGCCCGGTCCAGGCTGAGGTGGGGTGCGATTGGAAGGATGAGCATATTGCGTAATTCCGGTGGCAAAATGGGACCGCCTGCTGCCAGCGCGTATCCTGTAGATCCTGTGGCAGTGGAAACGATGACACCATCCGCTATGTAGGAATTCAGATAGCCTTCGTTGAGGTCTACCCGCACTTCGATCGGGTGTACATCCTTGCCTCTGCATACAACCGCTTCATTGATAACATCCCAGGAGTTTTTGAGAGTGTTTTGGGAAAACAGCTCTGTCTTGAGCATCATGCGTCGTTCAAGGCGGTATTCAGCTCTCAGGAGTTTTTCCAGGTTTTGTTCCAGTTCAGAATCATCCAGTTCCACTAAAAAGCCCAGCCGCCCGGAGCGGATTCCCAACAAGGGGATGCCCAGGGGGGCGCAAAAATGCCCCGCTCTCAACAGGCTGCCATCACCACCAATAACGATCAGTAAGTCGATACCGTCCAGGTCTGGTGTATTTC
>JAXGJN010000017.1:0-29859 GCA_040770225.1 Anaerolineaceae bacterium | reverse complement strand
GATGGGACTAATAAAGCCAGTCACGAAGAGGTTCTGGAAGTTGGCGATCAACTGGCACCAAATTTGATGAAAATCATCCGGGGAGTCCTTCGCCGGCTATAATTGCCTATACAAATGGATTATGTAATTCGTTTTTTAGCGGAATTTGAAGTTCCGATCTACTTGGTGTTGGGCATTGTCGCTCTGGTGTACCTGCGGCGCGTTTTGGTAGCACTGGAGGAAAAGAGAGGCGCTATTTTTGGTTTGGAGCGTGAAGCTGCTCAGCGAAAGGTGGTGGCTGCCACTTCAGTGTTGATCTTGGTGGGATTATTGACAGTTGGTGAGTTTGTTGTAGCTACGTTTTTGGCAGGTGAGCTGGCACAAGAGCCCACTTTTGCCACGCCAACCATCGAGATACTGACCACGCCAACCACCACTTTGTCTGGTCCGGTCCCAACCGATGCCACGCCAACCCCTACCAAATATCCCCAGGCAGAGATCGAAGGGATCGACAGCGCATGTATCAACGATGTGCTGGAAATTGAAAGCCCAGCTCACCAGAACGAGATTTCAGGTGTTGTTGAATTAGTTGGGAGTGTGAATACGGAAAACTTTGGCTCTTACAAATACGAATACTCGACTATGGGAGAGCCAAACTGGCAGACCATTGCCGCAGGAAGCGGTACGCGCATCGATGAAAACCTCGGCAGCTGGTATACCAATGATCTGCCCTCCGGAGAATACATGTTGAGGCTGGTTGCCCTGGATAATGATGGAATCGAACAGTCGGCTTGTGTTATTCTTGTTAATGTCGCATCTAATGAATAGAGGGAATCATGGCTAAACTGAAAGTGCTCAAAGCAAATAAAAACAACTATGAAGAAATGATCTCCATCGATCACAGCATAACCAGTAGTCATGCTTATCGACTTCAAACGGAACGCGATGGTCAGGCAACTACATTTAGTTTTCAACCTGTCAAGCTGCCTCGAGAGGCGCATTTAAGCTACATGCGTGATAAGGATTCTTTGCTTAAGTCGTGGGATGATGCCAGTCAGATTTTTATGGGCGAACTGGATGAATTGGCGGTCAGCTATGTGGTTGTCGATGCCAGCACCCTGCCTCAGACAGCCCGGGTCAGCGATCTGGTGGTCATGCCTGAATTGCGGAACAAGGGCATCGGGCGAACCATGCTTGCAGTGGTGGAAAGTTGGACCATTGAGAAGCATCTGGAGCGGGTCCTGATCGAAATGCCCATGCGGAATTACCCTATGGTGGAATTAGCCCTGCAATGCGGCTATGAATTGTGCGGCTTTGTGGACGCCTATTTTCCCAACGGCGACCCGGCTTTGTTCTATCAAAAGAGGTTGGCATAAGGCTCTGACGACCTATGTTGTTGATGATCAACTTATCCCTGGTGCTTGAGACCCTTAACCAAATCCTCTATGCGGCTGTGGCGATCACTGCCATTGCCCTTTTGATGTATACGACCGGGTTCAATTTCAGGGACCGAATTGTTCAAACGTTTGCCCTGATCTTAATTTGTGTTGTCCTGATCTACACTGGTGAAACTATTGCGGCTGTCTCGAACAAAGCGGAATATATCCAGCTGTGGCTGCAATTGAAGTGGATTGGTCTGGTGATGCTGCCAGCAGTTTACCTGCATTTCTCGGACGCATTGCTGACCGTCAGCGGTAGACCCAGCCGGGGCAGGCGGAAATCTTTCGTCTGGCTGACCTACTTAATCACCGGAATAGCCGCCCTGCTGATCTTTTTTGGCATCACTGTTGGCGGTTTGACATCAGAAAATGCACCCATGTTCTACCTGGAGCGAAACCAGCTCACTTTTTTCTTTGGCATCTTTTACATCCTCGTGATGGCTATGGTCAGTTACAACCTGATTCGGGCGATGATCCGTACCGCCACCAAGACTGGTTTACGCCGCATGATCTACCTCTTGGCAGGAGCGGCTGCCATTGCTTTCAGCAGCATCATTTTCCTCTTCCATGGCAACAGTTGGTTTGCCAGCCACCCACACTGGTTTTGGTTTTTCAGCATACTGGCATCTTCAGTCACCATTTTTTTTATGATCGTGATGACTTATACTGTTTCTTTCTTCGGCGTCCTCTGGACGGATCGCCAGATCAAAAGCCGTCTGTTCCGATGGTTGTTAAGGGGACCATTCACCGCTGCAATTGTCCTTGGTCTGACCACAGTTGCCCGGCGATACGGTGAACTGCAGGGTGACTCCTACATCTATTACGTCCCTATGGTGATGGTGGGCGGGACCCTGCTCTTACAATATGCCATCAGCCTGTTCTCTCCATATATCGAGAAATCCTTTTTTTGGGGGGATGACAGGCAGGATCTGGAAACGATCCAGTCTTTGCAGGACCGGATGCTCACAAACCGCGACCTGCACCAGTTTTTGGAAACAACAGCAGCCCTGATCAGTGACCGCTTGCCAGTGTCTGGTGGGTTTATTGCATTGTTGGAGGGTGACAAGGTCACCAAATCCGTCAGCACAGGCGATCAAAAAGCCATTGAGAATTACTTGACCGACGACAAGTTCATCAAACAGGCTCAGGAAAGTTTGGTAGATCAGGATGGGCTGATCGAATGGCAGGGCTTGTTCCTGGTGCCATTGGAATATGATTTTGATGATGGAACCTCCAGGCTGTTGGGGTTGGGCGGTTTTGTGAAAAACGATAACTGGTCCGTAGAAGAAAATGACCGGGAAGCCATTCTACAGCTCGCCGACCGTGCGACCCTGGCTATCAAAGACCATGCCATTCAAAAGCAAGTCATCGAAAGCCTTTCAGCACTGCAAACTGAAGTCGATTACCTTCAGAATATCCGGGCTGCTTCCAGTTTTAACAGGGAAAAATTTGAGAATATTGAGCAGCCGGAAATGCCTGATGGTATGGCATCCTGGGTGAAAGATGCCCTGACCCATTATTGGGGCGGACCAAAGCTGACCAATAATCCCCTGATGCAATTGAAAGTGGTGGAAGAGGAAAGCGAACAACAAGATGGCAATCGCACCAATGCGCTTCGATCGGTATTGACTGAAGCAATCGAGATGATCAAGCCGAGTGGAGAACGAAAATTTACCAGCGAATGGCTGCTCTACAATATTCTCGAGTTAAAATTCCTGCAAGGCAAGAAAGTACGGGAAGTCGCCAGAAAATTGGCTGTCTCTGAAGCAGATCTTTACCGTAAACAGAAAATCGCCATCGAGAGTGTTGCTCAAAAGATCGCCGTGATGGAAGCCAGCGCCAATGGCAATGGGAATCACTCAACCCCCCCGAAAGAGCCTAAGGAATAACCTCCGTTTTTGTTTCTGGCACGAATATTGTAAGGTTCAGACTGTACATCGTGGCATTTTTGCGGAGTTAAAACGTGGCAGAAACGAAGACTAATACAGGAAAAATCAGTAAAGCAAAAGCTCTTGAGCTCCAAAAAGCCCGGGAGAATGAGGCTCAGCGCAAGCAGGAAGCGCAAAAGAAAACCCGACGCGTGATCTGGGATCTTTCGGCGCTGTTCCTTCTGGTTGCAAGTGCCATTTTATTGCTGGCATTGCTGGGAGTGACTCATGGAAAACTGGTTGATAACGGAGTCTTTACCCTGAAGCGCTGGTTTGGTTGGGGCCGTTTTTTGGTTGCGTTGGCGATCTTCCTGACAGGTTGGATATTATTGTTGTGGAGAAAATCCCCACCCGAAGACTTTAAACTGGGTCGGATAGTGTTGATCGAGCTTGGTTTCTTCCTTCTGCTGGGTGTCTTCTCTGCTTTTGCGAATGATTCGGTTTTTAAGGTCAATGCTGGTATCAGTGCCGGCGGAATCGTAGGTTTTGGTTTAGCCTATCCACTGCGTAACTTGATCGGCAATGCTGCCACCGGGATCTTTTTGTTGATCATCGCCCTGATACTATTCATTTTTGGCTTTCGCTTATCTTCCAAGATTGAGCGCTGGGCAAAAGGTAGATTGAGCCAGTTTCAGGATTATCCACAAGTTTTTCAGGTTGAAGACTCGGGTCTGCCGGAATATGATCCGATCATGATTGAATCGCAAAAAAGTCAGACTTCCCGGGTATCTTTGAAAGCCAATCCCAAACCAACACCCCAGATGGAGCTTCCCCTGGCGTACCGTAAAGGGGAATTGATTGATAACAACAAACCAATCAAGCAGATCAAGATCAGACCGCGTTCTGATCAGTTGCCCCCATTGAATTTGCTTGACCAGGAAAAGAATGTTGTGGCAAACCAGGGCACCATCAACATGAATGCCGCCATGCTCGAAAAAACATTGGGCGAGTTTGGCGTGCCCGCCAAAGTGATCGGTTATCGGGTTGGACCCACTGTTACCCAGTTTGCGGTTGAACCGGGTTATTTTGATAAAGGCAACACCGAAGAAAAACAAAAAGTTCGAATTTCTCAGATCTCGGGTTTGTCGAGAGACCTTGCGCTTGCCCTGAAAGCTGAAAGGCTGCGCATTGAAGCTCCTGTGCCCGGTGAAAGTTACGTTGGCATCGAAGTACCAAATACCGAACACACACTTGTTCGATTACGACCTCTGCTTGAGTCGCCTGAATTTGCGAGCGCCAAATCTTCCCTGGCAATTCCGTTGGGCAGAGGCGTCTCTGGTCAACCGATCGTGTCAGATTTGGCAGGGATGCCCCACCTGCTGATCGCAGGTACGACTAACTCCGGTAAGTCGGTTTGTATCGCGGCTTTGACCATGTCTTTGGTGATGAACAATAATCCAGATGATTTGAAGCTGGTCATGATCGACCCCAAACGGGTCGAACTAAACCGATTCAACGGTCTGCCCCATCTGCTCGGTGAAGTCGAGACGAACATAGACCGGATCATGGCAGTCTTGAGATGGGCAACAACGGAAATGGACAACCGCTACCGACTGCTTGAGGTAGTGCACGCCCGCAATCTGGATTCTTACAACCAAAAGATGGACAAGCTTGGAAAACCGCGTATGCCCAGGGTGGTCTTGTTGATTGATGAATTAGCTGACCTGATGATCAGTGCGCCTGATGAGACTGAGGGTGCGATTGTCCGCCTGGCACAAAAAGCACGGGCAGTTGGCATCCACCTGGTGGTAGCTACCCAACGCCCCAGCACCGATATCATCACTGGCGTCATTAAAGCAAACCTGCCCACACGAATTGCCTTCACCGTTGCCTCTTCGGTGGACTCTCGTGTCATTCTGGATGTAAGCGGTGCTGAAACATTGTTGGGTAAAGGGGATTTGCTTTTCCACCATGCAGAAGCCGGTCATCCACAACGAGCCCAAGGCGTCCTGGTTTCAGACCATGAAATTCGAAGGGTGATTGCCTGGTGGCAGAAGCAGGAACTGCAGGACCAATCCAATCCGATGACTTTAGTGCTGCCAGAGACAAACACTGGCCAAAAAACGGAATCCAGCGAAGAAATCGAGCCGGATGACAATGCAGAAGACGAAGTCCCCTGGGAAAAAGATGTAAAAACCCAGAATGAAAGCGATGGAGACGAAACCCTCATCCGGGAGGCAACCGAACTGGTGCGTGTAAAAAGGCGCGCGAGCGCTTCCTACCTGCAGCGACATTTGCGATTGGGTTATCCGCGTGCTGCCTGGCTGATCGAGGAACTGGAAGCCCGCGGTGTATTGGGACCTGCCAGTGGCGCAAGAAAAGAACGCGAGATCCTCTTACCAGAGCCGGAAGACGAAGGAGAAGAGGATGAGGTCTTTGAAGAATGAGCGGGAAACAAACTGGAAAATTTAATTTTGAGCTCTTTCTGAGGAAAGCTTTCAAAACACCATTGGATTGGTTGGCGAGCCGTCTCTTAAAGCTCGGCATCACTCCCAACCACATCACCTTGTTCGGGTTGTTCGGCACGATCGCTGCAGCTGTGCTGATTGCTCTTGGTCATCTGACTTGGGGTGGTTTGATTGCTGCTCTGATGGCACCCCTGGATGCAGTTGACGGCGCTATGGCTCGCCTGCGGGGAAGCACCAGCCGTTTTGGCGCATTTTTGGATTCAGTGATCGATCGGTATGATGAATTGTTATTGTTGGGTGGTCTCATTTTTTACTTCAATAATCAGGATAACCAATCAGGCATAATGCTCACGTTTCTGGCAGCCATGGGCTCAGTATTGGTCTCTTACACCAGGGCACGCGCCGAGGGCTTGGGTCTGAACGCGAAAGCCGGGATTCTCACCCGAATTGAACGGGCAATTATCCTGATCATCGGTCTACTACTCGCAAAACCAATCTTTTCCGTTGGTATAATTGCTGTGTTGGCAAACATAACTGCAATTCAGCGTATTTGCCGGGTCTGGCAAGAATCAAAAGCTGAATAGACCATGTCGGTCTAAGAAAGGGAACCCTATGCCTCAAGGTTTTAACATCGGTCCGTTAACTATTCGTTTTTATGCGATCTTAATTATTCTTGGCGCGATCGCCGGTGCCTGGCTGGCAGCCAGACAAGCTAAAAAACACGGAGAAGACAGCGAGATCGTTCTCGATCTGCTGCCCTGGTTACTTATTGGCGGCATCATTGGGGCTCGGCTCTGGCACGTCTTTACTCCTTCAGCCTCCAACATTGCCCAAGGGGTTACCACTGAAAATTATCTAAAGAATCCAATCGAGATCCTCAAGATGTGGAAAGGTGGACTTGGCATCCCCGGTGGGGTCATAGGCGGCGCGCTGGCACTGATCATCTACACTAAAGCCAGGAAACTGAGTTTCTGGCAGTGGGCAGATTTTATAGCTCCAGGATTGTTGATCGGGCAAGCCATTGGTCGTTGGGGCAACTTTGTTAATCAGGAAGTGTATGGTCGCCCTTCCAATTTACCCTGGGCGATCACCATTGATCCACAATATCGCATTCGCGGTTTTGAATTTGTCGAAAAGTACCACCCGCTCTTCCTCTATGAGAGTCTTTTAAATCTACTTGGAGCAGGTGTGCTGCTTTGGGTCGATCGAAAATTCAAAGACAAGCTGTTTAAAGGGGATATCTTCTTTGGTTACCTGATCTGGTATTCTACAGTACGCTTTGCACTTGAATTCTTAAGGCTCGATCCTTCGCCGGTCAACGGGATTAATGTCAATCAGACTTCCATGCTGGTGGTGGGTGTTTTGGCAGTGATCGTGCTTGTACTAAGGCACACCATCTGGTCAGGAAAGCTTAAGGAAAAAGAGTTGGCTGATCAAGAAAGCAAGCTTGCCCTCAAGGAAGAGGAAATCCTTGCGGAAGATGAGCTGGTGGATGAAGAGCTGGAGTCTCTCTCTGATGAGGCTGAAACCGCCTCGACGGAGGATCTGGAAGAGGTAAGTGAAGAGCTCGCGGAATTAGCAGCGGAGGAAGAGCTTTTGGAAGAAAGTGAGGAGCTCCTCGATGTTGACGAAACCTGGGTTGCAGACAATCTTGTTGAGCAACCTGAAGAATGGGTGGAGGAACATCTGCCGGACCTCGAAACTGAAGAGGTTATTGAAATCGATGACGATTATGTTGCCGATGAGCCTGGGGATGAGGAAAAGCAAGAAGCCTGAGTCCAGTTTTCACTTTGATATGAACAAGAAACGGCTCGTTTATCGCGAGCCGTTTTTCATCTTAACGAAAAGAAGATTTCATTGCAATTCACGAAGCGGAGTGACAAAGTGTCTTTTCTCTCTTCTGAATCGCAACTCCGATACAAAAAGAATCACAGTCAGACTGCCACACCCCCTTCTTGTGATTCAAGGTTTCTGTGCTTTTTGCATCGGGGGCTCGCAGTGACAAAATACCTCTGGTCTTTGCGAGGGAGCTCCAGCGACCTCGGCAATCTGCCTTTTCTCCATTATTAATCATTATTTCGAGAGAAAAATCATAGGCAGACTGCCACGCCTCCTTCTTGTGATTCAAAGTCCCCGTGCTTTTCATGTCGGAGGCTCGCAGTGACCGGAATTTTGAGGGGATCTCAGTGTCCGAGATCGTGAATGGGATCGTAGTCACTAAGTTTTCAGGAATGAAGAGCGTGCCTTCACCAGTTCCAGTGGTAAAATTCAGCAATCTTTACTGGTAATACAGGTCAGTCCACGACCGGATGGAGAAGAACGCCATGATGACAATTGATGAACAAGTTGAATACCTGATGCAGGGAGCTGATTTTGGCGACGCAAGCATAGCCGAAACAATGGCACTCGAATTGCGCGAACGCCTGGTTGAATCAGCAAAAACAGGACGCCCTCTGCGTGTCTATTGCGGGTACGATCCGACCTCCACTGACCTTCACCTGGGTCATACTGTCACCATGCGGAAACTGCGACAATTTCAGGAGCTGGGGCACCAAGTGTTGTTTGTGATCGGTTCCTTTACTGCCATGATCGGTGACCCTTCCGATAAGGATAAACTCCGCAAGCAGCTGACTCATGAAGAGGTCATGAAAAACGGACGTACGTATGCTGAGCAGGCATTCCGAATTTTAGACCCGGACAAAACTGAGGTTGTGTATAACCACGATTGGCTTGCAAAACTTACCTTTTCTGATCTGATCGATCTGGCTTCCAATTTTACCGTTCAGCAATTTTTAGCTCGAGAAAACTTCCATAAACGTTTTGACAAGAGCGAACCGATCTACCTGCACGAATTTTTCTACGCTATCATGCAAGGTTACGACGCCTATCATTTGGAGGCTGATGTGCAAATCGGCGGCTCGGATCAGTTGTTCAACATCATCACGGCAGCACGTAAGCTGATGGCGTTCCTGGGAAAACGACCGAATATCGGCATTGTTCTGGGCATTTTACCTGGCACTGATGGCGAAGTACGCATGAGTAAGTCCCTTGGCAATCACATCCCGCTTAACACGAATGCTGAAGATATGTACGGAAAAGTTATGAGCATCCCGGATAAAGCCATGCCGGTCTATGCCCGCCTGGCTACGCAGTGGACACCCGAGGTGCTGCATAGTTTTGAGAATGGTCTGGCATCCAACACGCTGCATCCAAGGGATGCCAAGATGAAATTGGCGTTTGGCATCACCAGCGTCTTTTATGGTGATGCGGCTGCCGGTGCTGCCCAGGATCAATTTGTCAACACTTTTCAGAAAGGCAATGTTCCTGATGACATGCCGGAGTATCAATTGAAAGAAGGCGATAATCTGATCGATATTTTAGTCTCTGAGAAGATGGCAACCTCCCGTGGGGAAGTCCGCCGGCTGCTCGAACAGCAGGGGATCAAACTGGATGGCGAGACGGTCAGTGACGCGAGTGTTGAACTGAAACCGGGTGCGGTTCTCCAGGTTGGCAAGAGACGATTCCTGCGCTTGATATAAATCCTTGGTAAAAATACGTACGGAGGGGGTTTAACTCCCTCCGTCAGTGCCGTATTGACAACATCACGGCTGGAGACGAGCCCCAGCCAGACGGAAGCGGTTTATCCCCATCCAAGTACCGACATGGTTTTATTCTAGAAGGAATGCTGCGTAAGAGACTGGCACAATCAGTGTCAAGGGAACACAGGGTTTACCACTGTTAAGGAGATACCGATAAATTCAACAGGGTATTTCCAATGTCAAGTGCGAGTTTAGAGGCGTCATCTTCAATCGCCACTGCAATTGCTAACGGAGTAGCGGACCAGTCTGGCGTTGTTCCGCCGATATACCAGGTGAGGGGCTCTTGCCCGTTGATCAAAGCGTGACCGACCTGGTACCAAATTGTCTGGTTGCTTGAGCGTAATTCCGATTGAATTTCAGCAGCTAAACTGGGGGTATGCACTACCGCCACTGTTTTAGCTGGTCCGAGCGCTTGCCAGCTGCCCTCGGGGGTCAGATAAGAATTGACCAACGCTGGGGCAGGGCGTGCGCCGTTGTTGCTGATTGTGGCAGCCACCATCGCCATCTGAATGGGGCTGACATTGATGTCCATGACCTGCAAAGGATCTTGGTCTAATTGCTCAGTTGTGAGAATTTGGGCAGGCTGGGCTGTCTCCACTGCCAGATCTGGTGCTGAAAAAATACCAAAAGCCTCCAGATCAGCTTGCAGAATGGCTGGATCGGTGGCGCTTAAAATCCTTTCAGAAACACTTTGACAGCCATACTGGAGAGCGTTCAGCGTAGCACCAGCATTTTGCATGGCACTGTAACAGAATGGATCCAATTTGAAGAAATCCTGGGAAGTGTTCAGTTCGAAAGCATGGTTACTTTGTTTCAGACTGCCGTAAGAGACGGTGCTTGCCAGGGTCCCCAGAGGGTAAGCGCCCTGTGTGGCACGGTTCAGGAGGGGTGCGTCGGTACGCTGTAACAGGCTTTCCCAGGTCTCATCAAGAGTATTGGCATTAAAACTGGGATGGGATGCAATCGCATAAATCTCCCCTGTCTGGGCATTGGACAAGACGACCGCTCCTTTATGCCCGCCTAAAAGTTCGTCTGCCTTGTTTTGGAGGGTCATATTGATGTTCAGCTTTATGTCCAATCCTGGTGGCGGCTGATTGAACAATAACTCATGCTGCCAGCGTTGCTCAAATTGAACCCCGGCATATCCACGCAGGAGGGCATATTGCGAACTTTGCAGCCCGCTCTGACCATAAAGTGGCTGCGCGTAGCCTAAAATATTGGAAAGCTGAGGTTCATTCACCCAAAGTTGATAAGAACCGGGCGTTCCCCTGACCTCCACAAGTTTTTCTCCAGAAAGGGCGAAGATCTCTCCTCTGGCAGAATAACGGTCATAAACCGCCCATCGTGGATTTTCTGCCCTGGCAACCAGGGCTTCACGGTTTGGGAAAGCCAGGTAGCCATTCCAGATTGTGATCAGAAGGAAGATTCCAGCAAAAAGCCCTGTCACCCAGCTGTAAGGACTGCGCAGTTTTTCTGGTAAATCCTGGGGGCTGGTTTCGGTGCTGATCCGAAGCAATAACAACACTGACAGGATATTCGTCACCAAAGAAGATCCACCATAAGAAAGAAAGGGCAGCGTCACACCGGTCAAGGGCAGCAAACCCAGGTTTCCTCCAATGATGAAGGTGGACTGCAGGGAGAAGTATGCTGAAATTCCAAATGCCAGGTAGCGACCAAAGGTGGTTTTGCTGGCAAGTGCAACGCTGATTCCACGAAACACTAGAAATAGCAAAACTAATAAAACCGCGCTTGTGCCAAGCAGCCCCAATTCTTCAGCGATGGCGGTGAAAATGAAATCAGAGACTGCTACAGGAACAAACTGGGGACTGCCTAAACCGGGTCCGGTGCCGGTGAGACCACCGGTTGCGATGGCAATCTGTGCCTGGGCTAGCTGCCAGGCGTTCCCACTGGTATCCAGCCAGGGATTCAGCCAGATGTCTACCCGTGTTTTGATCACATCAAAGGCGAAATATCCAATCGTGCCAGCCGCAAGTGCCAAGGCTGGAATAACCCACAATAGACGGCGTCTTTGGGTGGTCACTGTCAACATCAGAAGATAAAGACTGATGAAAAGGCTGGCTGTCCCTAAATCGCGTTGGGCGATGAGCAACAAGCCGGCAAAACCAACCACAACCAGGGTAGGGAACACAGAATTGAGCCAACTGAAATTGGGACGGATCTGGTCGGCAAAGAAGGCAGCCAAATAAATGATCAACAGCAATTTCAAGGGTTCTGAAGGTTGAATGTAGAAGTCGAAAACTTTAAGCCACAACCTTTGTCCGCTGCCCGTTGGATTGACTCCAACCACAAAAGTCAGCCCTATCAGAATGAGCCCTAACAAGAGCCAAACATATTTATAGGTCTTCAGGATTTTGATCAGATCAGTGGTGTTGAGGGCCAGTAAAAAGAGACCGCAACCGACAAGGAACCACACAGATTGTTTGAGTCCCAGGTCAGGGGAGAGCCGCCAGATCGTGAGCATGCCCAAACCGGTCAATCCGGTTGTGGCAGGGAATATCCATGGATCGCGATTGGGGAGTTTTCGACTGATATAGCGCTGCACAAGCAGGGTCCCAGCCAGCCAGACCACGAATGGCACAAAATATTCAGCGCTGATCAACAGCGTTTCGCTATGCAGCCTGGTGCCACTGGCAAGTGCCAGGGCAGCTGCATAGAAAAACAGGGTGACGCAGACCATCAGAAGCATCGGAGGATGCGAAGGGGTCTGCTTTCGAGAGGATCCTCTCACATTACCCCAAATATTTTCCTACCAGAAGCGACAATTTATCTTTCATCGCCGGGTCTATGGACGCAGGATTGGTGATAAAAGCATATTTCAAGGCTTCATCACAAGTACAAGCATTGGAATGATCTTCATCCTCTGTAAGGATGTCAACCAGGCGCACCAGGCTCCTTTGAGCGATGGCGGTGTTTTTCTTGAGAGTATTAATGACCATATCCACTGTCACCGCTTCCTCGGTTTCGTGCCAGCTGTCATAATCGGTAACGTGTGCCATGGTGGCATAATGGATCTCTGCTTCACGTGCCAGGTACGCTTCAGGGCTGGCAGTCATCCCAACCAGCGAAAAGCCTAATTTGCGGAAAGTGTTGGACTCCCCGCGTGTTGAAAACCGGGGTCCTTCAATTGTGACAAAGACCCCGCCTTGATGGACATGTGTGTCTTGGCCTTCCAATGCCTTCAGTAACTGTTTGCTCAAGACCGGGCAAAAAGGATCTGCAGTACTGATATGCACGACCATTCCGTTTCCGAAGAAACTACGTTCGCGATCCTTGGTAAGATCAAAAAGCTGGTCAGGCACGATGATATCTCCGGGAGCGTAATCTTCCCTTAGAGAGCCAACCGCGCTGATACTGACAATTTTTTCAACACCAAGCTGTTTGAAAGCCCAGATATTGGCACGATAATTCACTTCAGTAGGGCTGTAAATGTGACCAATACCGTGGCGTGCCAGGAATGCCAACCTTTTGCCATGAACTGAACCGACTACAATCGGAGAAGAAGGCTTACCAAAGGGGGTGTCAAGCTCAAGCGTCTCAACGTTTTCGAAACCTTCAAATCCATATAGACCAGAACCTCCAATGATCCCAAATGCGTATTCTGACATGCGTAGTGCCTCGCTTTCTTTTAGTTAAGGGGTTTAATGTAGATTTTAAAAACAGCATCGCCGCAATAAATTGAATCGCTGTCCTTGACGACGATTGGTTCTTCGATTTTCAGGTCATCCAACCAGGAGCCATTGGTCGATTTTAGATCTTCATACCACCATTGATTAAGGTGATAGGTCAGGCGACCATGCCGACCGGACACAGTTTCATCTTCCAAAATCAGGTCGCAATCCGGATTCCTGCCAACCAAAACATCGGAACTGGTATAAGTTTGGATTGTCTGCTCGCCATCGATCGTAGTTGCCAGGGTCAGGGTAGGAATCGCGATGGTACCTCCACGCAGCCTGCCGCCTGTGACACTTTTCCAGAGCAGCCAGACGGCTGTTCCCAGGAAGGTATACAAACTGATGAACAGCAGAACTCGTAAAACCAGGGCAGTCATCGCATTCATTTGGTGTCCCCAAAGAGCGTGCGTGTGGGTTTTGAAACGTTGTGATCGATCCATTGATTGAAGATCATCCTGGTTTGACCGATCTGGATGACGTCGCCCGGCTTGAGAGCAATGTTGCTGGCGGGAAAATTGTTAATGGTGGTTCCGGCTTTGGAGCCCAGGTCAAACAAGTAGAAACGACCGCTTTCGGCACGAAGCTGGATGTGGTCACGTGAGACCATGGGGTCATCCAGCACCAGATCGTTGCTGGAGCGACGACCGATGTTGATCACCGGTTTGTTGAGAAAAAAGGGTTCTTTATCAGCGATGATCAAACAGGCGTCTTTAGGTAAAGGGTCTTCCTGTGGTTCCCGTGCGAGCTTTTGGAGGGCAGTATGTTTGCTGGTGCGTTCATCAACTGAATAATCAGTTTCAATTTTTATTTGATTGCTGCTCAAATCAGGTGAATGCACTAATTGAATTACAGGTGTTCTCTTAACATCGTAGCCCTGCTCTTTCCACGATTCTTCCAGGGCTTCGGAGACCTCGTCAAGCAAAGGAAGGGACTCCTGCCAGGCCTCCCATCGTTCAGAAGCGACTTTGAGTGTGATCAGATCGGGCATGCATAATTCACACTTGCCGCCCTGTTTTTCTATTTCACTTTCAATTAACCCGATCAGAGTGTAACTGAGAGAACTGGAGACTCCGGGGAAAATCAAGCGATCCAGCTTTTCTTCCAGGAGATAACGCAATTTATCTTCAATGCTTTGCAATAATTTTCGCATGAATTCCTCGCCTGAATTATACCTGCGAAAATTGTGACCCAAGACAGTGTGGTCAGCTTTGGATCGACGATACCTGATTGGAGCCGGAGAATGTCCGCTTCTTAACCAGCTTCATCGCCAATGTTAAGTGGGATGGCATGTGGTAGACCTTGAAAACTATACGGCGTAAATGGGATTGCTGAAAATCCAGCCTCTGTGGCGGTTGCGATAATCGATATAAACTTCCACCCGGTATACGCCAGGTTCTTTCGTCAGGTGAGTCAGGACTTCACGGTCATGATGTTCCTTGATCACCACGCCATCCTTCAGCAAACGTACATGAGTTCGGATAGGCAGCCGTACCTGGAAAGTAAGCCCAGCATCCGCCTGGACCGTATCCCCCATGATTGCGGTTCCGTCATTCGTATTACAGGTGAAGCGAAATCCCCGGGTTGGATGGGGGAGATCGAATGCGCAAAAGGCGTGACCCTGGCGTAAAGCTTCCAGAATCAGTGTTCTATCGGTGTTAATCTCTCCGGTCAGTTTATTGGGAACCAGGATGTGCGTGGTCAACGAACGAAACTGGAAAGCATAGGGGTAGAGCCTTACACGCAGCGGACCATACTTATACTCAAGATTATGGGCATCCACGCCCGCCACGGCTACCACCGGCTTTTTGGAGGTGAGCATCAACTGATCCCAGAGCTGCAAAGTATGCTCGAGCGGACCCTGGTCCATTAACTGTGGAAAGAAAGCATGCAGTGCGGCTTTCGGCAAAGATTGTGAACGTGTTTTAAATTCGCTCATCTGGTTCCATAATTCGATGCCGGTATAGCCCTTGACTGACCAATCACGCCAACCAAACTCGCCTTCATTGAAAGCGGGCAATGTGTCTTCGATTGGATGAGCGATGAACGATAGCGCACCATTGGCATTTGCCTGGTCTATCAACTTTTGCGGGTCGCTGGTATACCGGGAAAGCTCCTGCTTATGACCAAACACTAAAAGATGACTTCCACCCTCAGGTAGTGTGCGATCGTGCAGCTCTTCACCCACCAGCATCAGCACCCGCTGTTTCCCGCGTTGATGGTAGCCATCCAAGCCCTGCACCAACACGTTGTGATCTGTCACCAGCAGGGCGTCCACACCTGCGTCCAGTCCAGCTTCTGCCAGATCTTTGTGAAGGCCTGAACCGTCAGAATAGCGGGTGTGCATGTGCAAAGCAATGACCAGTTCTTCCATAATAGCAAGATTATACCGCCTGCTTCGTAACTGACTGCCTGAATAAGGGCTTCAACTTGTCAGAGCCGCGTAAAATTGCCAATCGAATTTCCCTAAGATTCATGGATTATGGATATAATCGTCTTTTGCAATAAAAAACAGTTTGGTTGGATGAGGTATAATCTACCTGTTATAACCTGGAGGATGAGAATTTAATGATCTTAAACATTGCCATTATTATTATCGCGCTTGCATTAATTGCCAGCATCTTGTTGCAAAGTAAGGGTATCGGTCTGGGTGGTTTGGCCGGTGGCGACTCTGGTGGAGTTTACACCCAACGGCGCGGCATCGACAAAGTGATGTTCTATATCACCATCGCCCTGAGTGTTGTTTTCCTGATTCTGGCTTTGGTCAGTGTAATTGTATCGGGGTAAAACTCCTATACAATTCCAATTCTACCGACTTTAAATATGGAGAAAAAAGACGACTCACCCAATCCGTGAGTTGTCTTTATTGTTTATGCAAAAATTTCGCTGGCAGTTGCTGATCGTTTTCATCACCGCACTGGTGGTCGGTTTGATCTTGTTTTTCCAACAACGGACACCCCAGGAAGAAACAGACGTTACTCCGAATCCTATCAGCGGTGGGAGTTACACTGAGGCATTGGTCGGCTCTTTTATGCGTCTGAATCCGATGCTGGATCATTTCAATCAACCGGACCGTGATATCAACCGTCTACTTTTTAGCAGCCTGATCCGTTTCGATTCTAATGGTTTACCCGTGGGCGATCTTGCCCAAAGCTGGAATGTTTCCGACGATGGCGCGGTTTACCTGGTCAACATGCGTACGAATGCGGTCTGGCACGACGGCACACCGGTCACCTCTCAGGATGTGGTCTACACAATTTCGCTTTTACAGAGCCAGAGCCCTCTGATTCCAAGCAGTGTACAAGAATTGTGGAACACGGTGACAGTCAACGCAATTTCCGACGCGACCCTAGAATTTTCACTGCCGGCTGCCTTTGCCCCATTCATGGATTATCTGAACTTCCAGATCTTGCCAGCCCATTTGCTGGGCAACCTGGGTATCAATGAGCTGGTGGATCATCCCTTCAACCTTGCTCCAATTGGTTCTGGTCCATATCGTTTTGATTCTCTCGAAACTGAAAATGGTGTTATCACTGGGGTTAACCTGCAATCTTACGAATATTATTTCAAAGGACAACCCTTTATCGACGAGATCCGCTTTCGTTATTATCCCGACGAAAAAGCAGCCCTGGATGCCTATCTGGAAGGGGCGGTGGATGGGCTCTCAAAAATCGCCAATCAAGACCTTCAGACAGTTCTCAATCAAGCCGGGTTAAATTTGTATTCCAGCCGTCAACCCAGACTGAGTATCGTTTTCCTTAACTTACGAAATGCCAACGCTCCGGCTCTGCAAAGGGCAGAATTCCGAAAAGCACTGATGGCTGGTATCAATCGCCAAATGATGATCGATGAAGTCTATCAGGGTCAGGGTGTTTTGGCTCAAGGACCGATCATGCCAGGCAATTGGGCGTATTACTCTGAACAAACGACGTACCGCTATGATCCGGATGGCGCCAGGCAACTCCTGGCAGGCATGGGACTTACTTTGGCTGAAAATGGGCGTTTTATCAGTGATGGCGCTTTGATCGAATTGACTTTGTTGACGCCAGACGATGCTCAACATCTGGCTCTGGCAGAAATATTGCGCCAAAATTGGGAGAAAATTGGTATTGGTGTTTCCATTAGTGCTTTGCCATATGACCAGGTTATTGCCAACCTTCAAAGCCGTAACTATCAGATGGCGCTGGTCGATATTGACCTTTCAGATACGCCCGATCCGGATCCATACCAGTTTTGGGCTGAATCTCAGGTTGACACAGGACAAAATTTCTCCCAATGGGCAAATACAACTGCCAGCAGTTACCTGGAACAAGCCCGCCAGACGCCAGATATCGAAATGCGTACCCGTTTATACCGAAATTTCCAGGTGCTTTTCGACGAAGATCTGCCTTCCTTACCCCTTTTTTACCCAATTTATAATTACGCAGTCAAAGACTCCATCAAGGATCTTAGTTTTGGTCCGGCATACAACCCGGCAGACCGCTTTAATGAAGTGTATAAGTGGTATATCCTGACCGGTGTGGAATAAATGACCAGTGTTGGAAAGAAAGGAAACAGGAATGGATGAGAAAAGAGCCAAAAATCCAATTGGGTTTACTGATCTGATCGGTGCGCGCGGCGTTAGTAAAAGTGATCCCCGGATTCAACTTCTAGGTGCGATCGATGAAGCCAGCGCAGCCTTGAGCCTTTCAAAAGCCTTTCTACCGGATAGCGAAGTTGTTGAGCTGCTCACAGTATGTCAAAGGAACCTTTCTCACCTGATGGGTTTTAACGCCCGGATTGGCACCGAAAAAGTGCAATCGGAAGATCCCGGATTCTTTGCCCCTGAGTTGTTGGACCTTGAGAGTGAACTGGAAGCATTGCGATCGAAGGTCGAAATGCCCAACCGGTTCATCTTTCCCGGTGAAAGCAAGACAACCGGCAGCCTGGATATGGCGAGGGCAATCGTTCGCCGGGCTGAACGTGAATTGAATGCCGGTTACGACTACCTGGGAGTTGAAGCCCCTAATGCCCGTCAATATCTGAACCGACTGAGCAGTTTATGTTATTTGCTCATCCTAAAATTTTCAATTTAATCCGGAGAAATGAACTTCAGTGACTGGAACCATCATCAATGTTGCAGCGGTCATTCTTGGCAGCCTTGTCGGTCTGTTGGTTGGTAACCGCATCCCGGAGAAGACCCGCCAAACCTTGATTTCCGTGATGGGACTTTATACACTTGCTTATGGTGTATTTATTTTTACCAAGACCCAAAACATGCTCATCCCGCTTCTTTCCCTGGTAATGGGAACCATCATTGGTGAGCTGCTCAAAATTGAAGAAGGATTAAACAGCTTGGGGGAGCGCATCCAGCGAAAACTGGCAATCTGGAACCCCAACCTGACAGGAGAACCCCAGAAATTTGTGACCGGGTTTGTCTCTGCATCCCTCCTATTTTGCATCGGACCAATGGCGATTCTGGGTTCCATCCAGGATGGTATCAGCGGAGATTTCCAGATGCTAGCGATAAAATCCTTGCTGGATGGAATCGGGTCGATTGCTTTCGCATCCACCCTTGGTGTGGGCGTCATGTTCTCAGCTGTTGTTATCCTGGTATACCAGGGTGCTATCAGCCTGTTGTCTGGCTGGATCGGACAAGGGTTCGGTGATGCAGCTGTGGCAGAAATGACCGCTACAGGAGGAGTAATTTTGGTGGGCATCGGCATCAGTAATTTGCTACAAATCAAGAAGATACGTACGGGCAGTTTCTTGCCGGCAATATTTTTAGCTGTCCTGATCGTCCTTTTGCTTAATACCTTGGGTGTGACCTATTAACCTCTTTTCCACACTCATTTGGCCGTAATAACAGATATTTTCCATTAATGTTGCAGACCTCTCCACCGACCAACATGGTTGATGATCAACAAAAAGGAGGGCGTTAAGCCCTCCGAAAAAGCAAACCGTGCCTGATTCTTTTTTTGATTAATTGGCTGATGCTTCAGCCAGAGCAGCATCCACAGCCTCTCTCAATTCATTTTGATAGACCAATTTTCCGTTTACTGCAAAAGTAGGTGTAGCATTGACTCCCAGCATTTGGGCATATTGTCGTCCATCAGTGATCACTTTTACCTGGCGGTCGCTCTGCAGGCAGCTTTCAAATTCGTCTATGTTCAGGCTGACATTGCGGGCATAAGTGCGCAGACTCTCATCAGCAAAAGCTCCGGCGTAGCTGGCATTCTGATAGACCAGTTTTTTGTATTCCCAGAATTTGTTTTGCTCACCAGCGCAATAGGTAGCTTCAGCGGCCTTACTGGAATCATCCTCCTGGAACTGATAATTGAAGTAAGTCAGATGAACTTTGCCGCTATCCACATAATCTTTCAAAAAGCCGGGTTCGCTTTCAAGCGCGAAGGTTTGGCAGTGCGAACAAGTGAAATTGGAAAATTGCTCGACTTTGACCAGAGCCTCAGGGTCTCCAAGCGAAGGACCATCCGCCTTTCTGCGGGGGACAAAATAGAGCAGGAGGAGTGCCAGGGCAACCACCCCGACGACTGCAAACACCATCAAAATGGTTTTTTTCTTCCGGCTTTCGCGTTGAGCTTTCAACATTTCACGTTGGTTTTTTAGTGTGGTCATTAATGACTCCTTCAAGGAATATTTAGCAATTATAGCCGAATCAAATTCAGGTCAAATCAAAGCAGTAGACCGGAATCAGGCTGTCTTCCTGTCGGAAGCCCAATGAGGTGTAAAGACCCAAGGAAGCCAGGTTGTCCACTTGTGTGTTGACGCTGATCGATTCACAGCCGCTATTCTCAAAATGCTCTGCCATGTCAAAAAGCAGGGCTTTGGCAATACCCTGCCCTTGCCAATCAGGATGCACTGCCACCCTGGCAAGGTGAAGATGGTTGAGGAACTGATTGGTGACCTGATAGGCGATAGGGTTACCTTCAACAGAGGCGACGCTGGCGTAAGCACCTGAGAGATAACATTTCTCCATGCTAGCCTGATTGAGCTGCCAGGGAGCGGAAAAACATACACTATCCAGTTGGTTGATTTCTGGTAAATCGCCTAATCTCATCGGTCTGACCAGGATTGGTGTATGCGGATGGGTTTTGGTACCCGAAATCTGGTTGGTAACCAGCGAGATCAGCTGATTTTGGACAACAAAACCGTGTTCAGTCAACAGGTTTTCAAACCATACACTACTTGCCAGGCTGTACAGGTGCGGTATAGCTTGATCTCTCAACCAACTAATGGCGTGGTTGAACAATTGGTCAAATTTGTTTTTATGTTTGCCATCCCTGTGGGTAATATAAAAACGTATCCAGGCAAAGTCCTGAATTTCGGGTGTTACGCACAGAATCGCTTCCAATTGATTCGGTGAAAATAAGCAAAATGTGGACTTTTCCGCCAGGCGAGACTTAGTGGGGAACCAATCCAGGTGTTCATAAGCCAGGTTGGGGCTGTTGACCAAGGCCAGTAATTCAGCTTGATCGCAGATATCACCGGATTTGATTTTTTGACCCAAAACATCACCTGCTGAAAACCACTTCACCCGCAACGACCGTCATACAGGGTTCCAACTCCGCCAATCCAGAAGGGTTCAGCTGGTAAGGATCCTGATCGAGAACGATAAAGTCGGCTGGCATCCCGATCGAGAGTAGAGGAGCATTGCCGTTTTCTGGTAAGGGCTGGGTGAAGGCATCAATTGCTTGCTGCAGGGTGACCCGTTCTTGCGGATACCAGCCTTGTGGATCTGGCTGACCATTCTGGCGTTGGCGGGTAACTGCTGCATGGATGCCCTGGAAAGGATTAAAGCTTTCTACTGGAGAATCTGAGCCAAAACGGACCGTAATGCCGGAAGAAAGCAAAGTTTGATAGGCGTACGCATTTGCGCAGCGCTTGCCCCAATGGTGATCAGCGGTGTAGATATCCGATGTCGCGTGAATTGGCTGTACTGATGCGACCACACCAAGATCTTTCATCCGATGAATATCATCAGGGTGAATGATCTGGACATGCTCGATCCGATGGGGTAAGGCAGGTAAGCTCTTTTCGCGTTCCAGTTGCCTGATCAAGCTGAAGCCATCCAGGACTTCTCTGACAGCTCGGTCACCGATGGCATGAACCGAAAGGGGCCATCCAGACTGTGCAGCCTGAATGCCCAGTTGCGCTAATTCTTCCGCTTTTACCAGAAGCATGCCTAAATTTTGCGAACCCTCATAAGGTTCCAGCATTGCCGCACTTTGCGGACCCAAGGCACCATCAGCGAAAACTTTTAACCAACCTGGCTCTAAAAAGGGAGGGCGGGTAAGACTTGCCCGCCATGACTCAGCAACTACCCTGTCAACGGCTTCGGAAGGCAAGTTCTTTTTGACACGGATTTTCAACTGACCGTGATCAACCAGCCATATCAATGCTTCAGCCGACTCAAAACGATCAAAATCATGAACAGCGGTTAAGCCCAGTTTATGAAAATGGGTTTGTGCTTTCAGGATTTTTTGGGCAGTTTGTTCTACGGACGGGTGAGGAAGACGGTCAGACGCGAGGAACGCGGCGCTTTCGAGCAAGATGCCTGTTGGTTCTCCGCTGCTATCGCGTTGAATCAGTCCACCTTCCGGATCAGGCGTGCTTCGGTCGATTCCGGCAATGCGCATAGCTTTCGTGTTGACCCAGGCAGCATGCAGCGATTTGGCGTGGAGGAAAATTGGATGGTCAGCACTGATCGCGTCAAGCTGGGCAGATGTTCCATACTCTGCCGGCTGCCAGGCGTTGTGGTTCCAGCCATATCCAATGATCCATTCACCCGCAGGTGTGTCCTGGGCTTTCTTCGCCACCCGATTCAGACATTGCTGGAGGCTGTCGGTTTCGCAATCGACTGCATCCAACTTTTCAGCAGTGTTTACCAGGTGTAAATGGAAATCGCACAAACCCGGCAGCACAGTCTTACCAGCTAAATCAATTTCTTCTACATGGCGAGGCGCAAGGTCACGAACTTGATCCGGATCACCCAGAAAACGGATTTTCCCATCTTCAACCAGGACGGATCCATCCTGTCTTGGTTGCCTGGTGGGGAAGTGGGCATTGGTGAAGAGTGCTGGTCTATTCATTAATTCCCAAAGAATCGAGAATGGCGTTGAGTTCTTCGTCGGAATAAAACGTAATGCTGATCGTTCCGCCCCGTGCCCCTTTATTCAAGGTTACCTTGGTATGGAAGAATTGCCGGAGCTTGTTTTCCAGATCTTCAATTTCGGCAGATCGCGGGATTGGGCTGGTGGGTCGATGAGCCTTGCCAACCAGCTTACTGACCAGGGCTTCTGCCTGGCGAACGTTGAGGTTTAATGAAATCACGGTCTCAAGGGCGGATTCAATCGATCGTTCATTAGGCAAACCCAGTAAGGCTCTTGCATGCCCTTCGGAAATTTCTGAATTCATCAATGCTTTTTGGGCAATGGCAGGCAAGTTGAGCAGACGCAGTGTGTTTGTCACAGAAACCCTACTCTTGCCGACCCGCCTGGCAATGTCTTCGTGAGTAAGAGAAAACCCATCCAGCAGATCCTGGTAGGCGCGTGCTCTTTCGAGCGGATTGAGATCTTCGCGTTGAACGTTTTCGATGATGGCAAACTCCAGCTGTTGCTGGGCTGTAGCACTGCGAATAATGGCAGGCACCTCGTTCAGACCGAGGATTTTTGCTGCCCTTAAGCGGCGTTCACCGGCGATCAGGTTGTAGTGGTTGGCCTCTTCCGCCGGGATCAGAATGAGGGGTTGAATGATACCGTGTTCCCGAATGGAACTTGCAAGATCTTCAAGTGCTTCGTTGTCAAACTGTTTGCGGGGTTGATGTGGGTTGGGGCTGATATTGGCAACCGGAACCTGAACCACCTTGTCTCCCGGACCGACAATCGGTGTTTCTTCCCAACCGGGAATCAGGGCATCCAACCCGCGTCCTAAACCACTCTTCTTCGCCATAATTTACTCCTGACCTGGATCTATTTCGATCCCATCACCTTTTAATACTTCCAAAGCCAGCTCACGATAAGCCTGTGCCCCAGAAGATCTGGGAGCGTAAACCGAGATTGGCATACCAAAAGAAGGCGCTTCTGCAAGCCTGATACTGCGTGGAATATAACTTTCAAAAACCTTGGAAGGAAAAAACTTTTGGACTTCTGCTTTAACATCTGAGGAAAGGTTCGTACGACTGTCGTACATCGTTAGCAAGACACCCCGAATCACTAAATCCGGGAAGAGATTGCCCTTGATACGATCCAGGGTGCGGGTTAGCTGTCCAAGCCCTTCCAACGCCAGGTATTCTGATTGAACTGGAATAATGATTCCATTTTCTGCTGCCAGCAACCCATTCAGTGTGAGCAACCCCAGTGAAGGGGGACAATCCACCAGGATGTAATCATAGCGATCCTGGATCAATTCCAACCTCTCCCGCAGCATACGATCGCGGTCTGGTAAGTCGATCAATTCTATTTCTGCACCGGACAGGTTAGGGGTTGAAGGGATGAGATCCAGCTTGAAAGAGCTGTTTCGCAGCAGCGTCTCGCTGGCTCTTTTTTCACCAATTAAGACTTCGTATGTGCCGTTCTGAACTTTGTTGTGGTCCACTCCCAGGCAGGAAGTCGCATTTCCTTGCGGATCGAGGTCCACCAGCAGAACCTTTCGCCCAAAATGACCCAGGTAAGCACCAAGGTTGATGGTGGTCGTGGTTTTTCCGACGCCACCCTTTTGATTTACGATCGTGTAAATTTTTCCCATGATCTTTTATCTGATACCCAGATTTTTCGTATATTTTATTTCTTCAATGGTTGGAACACTCTCCAGATATTGCCTGGTCACAGAATTAGCTGAAAGTTCCACAGCAAAACGGGCGGCTTCCCAAGCATTTCGGGTCAAATGAAAGTGATGGAAAAAGCAGGCAGCAAAAATATCGCCGGCGCCTGTTTCGTCCACCGATTGCTTTATGGGAGCATCGAAAAACCGTAAATCCTGCTTCCAGTAAACCCTTGCTCCATCCTTATTTTCGGTCACGACCAGCAATTTGCATAAGCTGGCATATTCTTCAACCAGGTCCTCATCACCTTGCAAATCCTCCAACGAGAGCACCACCACATCGGCTTTCGGGAGTAATTGTTGTTTGTTTTGAAGGTCGAGAAAAGTAACTTTTCCATTTTCAGCAATATGCCGCAACATTCCCTGAGGTGTACAGCAAAGCAAGCTGCCAGGAAATGCTTCGAAAAGATCAGGATCGATCTCTCCCGCCACCGGACCAAGATGGACAATGGGGGCATTTTGCCAGGCTGCCGGCACATCTTTACGGCTCAAGGTCGATGCGCGTTGATAGCAATATTGTTGCCTGCCAGTGGGAGTAGAAATGTTTCTAAAACAGGTGGTCTGTCCTTCTGATGCATTAAAAACCTGAATCGTGGAGAGCGCTGAAATATCGGCATCTACGCTGAAACTGCTGACCAACCCAACAGAGTGCCCAAGCTTTTGTGCTGTGAGACCGGAGTAACTGGCAGTTCCTCCCAGTTTTCCTGAACCATCGTCCTGTAAATCTGAGGTGACATGCCCTATCAGCAGGTAATCGATTGGTTGCAATGGAATCAGGTTGCTCATGAGTATCTTTTAGTGTCTTTCAGAATTAAAAATTATAGCATGGAACCGCCTCTTTTTTACCCTGGCTGGACGCCGTGATTGTTATGGATCCCAACCGAACCATTCCTTCTTCATTGCTCACGCAGGCTTAGAGAAATGCACCAATATTTGCTCCCTGATTCCTACATCAGAGTAGAATTAAGCATTATGCACGAAGACCGACAGGCTTACAGAAAAGCATTGGATGATTTCCACAGGCTGCGAAGCAAAGCTGCGTTGGAACGCTTTTGGGCAGGTATACGCGGCGAATCGCTGGATTTGATGCCTTATGATGAGGTGTCGTCCAAGCTGCGGGCAGTCAGCCAGACAAACATCGGTGTACAGCAAGTACCGCTGGAAAATATTATCGGGAGTGTCAACCGCACCTCAGATTTTGATCGCAATTTCAGACCGTTGAGTGATGGTGACCGTTCACGATGGGCAAATGTGAAAGCAGCCATGACAAGTCCTTATACGACTGGGGTACCCCCGGTATCGTTGTATAAAATTGGGGAAGCCTATTTTGTTCTGGATGGCAATCACCGTATCTCCATAGCCAAAGAGATGGGATTGGATAGCATCGAAGCTTATGTCACCGAAGTAAAAACAAAAGTACCTCTTTCCAGTTCCTTTACGCTGGAGGAACTGGCTGAAAAAGCTGCCCTGGCAGACTTCCTGGAAGACACCCATCTTGACCGGATCTTACCTGGGATCGATTTGAGTTTGAAACGGATTGAAAACTATCCCTTGTTGGTAGAGCATATCAATGTTCACCAATATTACATGGGCATCGACCAAAACCGGGAAGTCAGCTTTGATGATGCTGCGCTTGACTGGTATGACCATGTCTACTCACCGGTTGTCAAGATCATTGAAGATTCCGGACTCCGATATGAATTCCCTGATTTTACGATCACTGATCTCTATCTATGGGTTTTAGACCGACAACAGGATTTGCGGGAAGAATATGGCACCTCTTTTAAAACGGAAAATGTGGTCGACTTTGTTGCCAGTATGGAAGGAAAGCAAACCAAAGACAGCGGTACTGCCGCGGATCGGGAATTAGAGAGACGTATTAGCGGCGAGTTAGAAGGTCATTCTGATTGTCTGTTCAGGGACATCCTGGTTGGTCTGAGTCATTCTGATGTTGATTTGTTGGCACAGAAACAAGCTATGATGATGAATCGCTGTGGCGATGGCAGTATTCTTGGTTTGCACGTGAAAGCAGACAGCGACCTTGCGACTCCTGAAACCGAAGCAGAATTGGAAACAACCTTTTACCAACAACTGAATGAGCGCCAAATGAAAGGGCGTTTTATCAAGGTGTCCGGGACTGTCAGTAAAACCCTGCAGGAGTATGGCCTCCTCAGTGATGTGACGGTTGTGAAACTCAGCTATCCTCCAGGTGGTTCTGTATTTGACCGCTTGAGTTCAGGGATCATCACGCTGCTGCAAACCAGCCGTCGACCTATCATGTTTGTAAAAGAGGTTGTGATGCCGGTAAGTAGGGTATTGCTGATCTACGATGAAGGCGAAAAAGGTCGCGAAGCCTTGTATATTGCTGCATATTATGCTGCTCGGTATGGATGCGGTCTGTTTATAATGATGCCCGAGAAAGATTCGAAGTCAAGTGAAGGTGCTTTCAATTTTGCTGTGGACTACCTGGCTGCTGTCAACCTGGATTTTGAAGTGGTACCACAATCCTCAAATTTGTTGTCCGAAAGCCTTGAAAGCTTGATATTGGAAAACTCAATATCCACAGTGATGGTAGGGGGTTATCGGAGTAGTGGTTTGATTGGCAGAATATTCAGTTCAGCTGTCGATCGTGTGCTTGAATTGAGTTCTGTTCCCGTACTGGTCTGTCAGTAATTTCAAATCCGTTTCAAGAATAAGAGCGTACGGTCATCCTCAAAATTGTCTCCGCCCTGAAAAATTTCCAGGTCGTTGAGGATTGCCGTGATCATTTCTTGAGGATGCAAGTCTGCAATGGAGGGGAGAACCCTTTGAAGACGCATCTGACCATATTCCTGGGATTCATTATTGGTGGACTCGCTGACACCATCGGTATACAACATTAGCGACTGTCCAACCTGAAGCTCCAGTTTAACATCCGTCAACTCAATCGGTTCAAGTAAACCGAGGGCAATACCGCCTTTAGGAAGCTGAACTACGGTTTTGTTAGCAGGGTCGAGAAGGAAGGGCGGATTGTGACCAGCAATCGCGTATGTCAACTCACCATGAGCAGTATCAAGAATCATGTACACCAGAGTGACAAAAAAGGACTGGGTTGAATCCAGCTGAAGCAGATGATTGACTTGTTGCAAGGTTTGAGCGGGTGAGGAAAACTCCCTGGAGACGGCTCTCAGCAGAGTACGCGACACCGTCATGTAGAGAGAAGCGGGCAGCCCCTTATCAGAAACATCGGCAACCAGCACGCCAAATCTGCCGTCTCCAAAGGGGATGACATCATAAAAGTCACCTCCGACCTGGCGGGCAGTTTTCCATTCAACTGCTAATTGGTACCCCGGAATTTCCGGGAGCGTCTCAGGTAAGAAGGTTTTTTGAATCCTGCGTGCCAGGCTGAGTTCCTGCTCTGTCTGATGACGCTGTTGTTCAATCGAATGCAAGCGATGGTTCTGAAACGCCAGCGCAATTTGAGCGGAAGCCCGGTTGAGATAATCGATTCTCTTTTGGTTAAACCGATATTTCTTATCAGAAGTCAGAAGTAGCCCGTAATATTCCTCACCGATTTCGAGAGGAAAAACCAGCGTTGTGAGTTCCTGAGCGTTTTGGGCATCCTGACCTGATTCGTTCAACTTGTGGAAAAGTTGATCGGCGTGAATACGCACCCCCAGGTTGAGTCCGGGGGTAAGTAAACTTTCGATCTCGTTTTCCGGATAACTCATACCTGTTTTTCCTCTGATAATGCTATTCTCAGAATCTCGCGTCAGCAAGTCAAACAGAAGGTAAGCAGCGTCATCCTGCTGATAACTTAACAACGCTAATGCATGCATATCGCATTCTGAGAGGATACGCATACCAGCAGCATTGGTGGCATCTTCCAGTGTATCGGCTTGTGACAAGATGTTACCCAGATCAAGCAAGCGTAAAGAGAGCCGATTTTCTTCTTTCTTTTCCTCAAGCATTTGGATATTTTGCAGGCTGATCGCTGCTTGTTGCGAGATTCCTTTAAGGATATCGAATCGTTCCTTCTCAAGAACTTCTTCAGGTTTTGCCTCAGTATAGGCATCATTACTAAGATGCAGCAGGTAGCCCAGGGTGTTATCCTGAGTTTGCAAGGCGAAAGTAAGCACGGTTCCATTTTCAGTTAATTGTGGCAGAAGATGCAGCAGTTCCGGGAAATCACCGGCGCGAGCGACACTTAATTGGGGTGCCTGAGAAGATGGACCCAACAAATCATCGCGATTAAACGTAAGGGGAAGCGAGGTGAATGGGCATTGAATTTGAGGGCAATAGAGGTTTGGAAGGGTGATAGCGTCCTTTCGCTCAGTCTCCAAGAACAAGCCAACTGCAGTGCCGCCAATCAGTTCTATCAAAATCTGACCAATTTTATTTGTCAAATCATCCAATGTTGTCAGGTTTTTCGTTTCAATCGCCAAATCGAGCAAGATGGATGTTAGCCAGGCTTGTTTGACTTTTTCAGCTTCAATACGCTGTTTATCCAAAGCAGTGCCTATGTAATCTGCAAAAGTGGAACAGATATTGACCGAGTCCTGACCATATTGACCAGTTGACCTGGCATGAAAAGTTAAAACCCCATATTCCTGCTCCTCGTAATTTACTGGAGAAGCTACTGCTGAGAAGTCAGAAGGTAAATTCAGGCGTTCCTGAATTGGATCTGTTGAAACTTCGGCTGGTTTGATCGATCCGTTGTTGTGATATGGAATTTGCGCAAACCAGGTGTCACCTAATGAGGCTTGAATGGGTTCGATTTGGCACAATTCGGATTGCCTGCACCAGGTATCGCTTAAGATCAGGTCCTCTTGCGGGGCAGATTTTCTCCAGAAACCAATAAAATCCACCGGCAGGATGGTCGGAATTTGTTCAATAACAAAACAAATCAGGGACTGTGGGTCAACATTGCGTGAAATTTGCTCTGCAGTCTCCCGGTATCGCTCTGCGAGGTTACGCCGCCACTGTGCGGTGCGGTAAAGGCTGGCATTACGTAATGCAATCGAGATGGATTGGGAAAGAATTTCCAGCTGCTCCACATCCTGCTCAGAGAAAGCATTGGGTTTTTCACTCTGTATGTCCAAAACACCCAGCATTTCACCCTGAAATTGCAAAGGGAGGCTCAATTCCGAACCAATCATCGTGTCATAGCGTGAGTCTGGTCGGTAATTTGGGTCAATTGAGATATCGTTAGAAAGCTGGATTTGCCCTGTTCGGGCTGTGAGCGGAATCAAGCCTGGTTTAGTCTGAATGGGATAGGATACTCCATTTTCTTCATAATAGGCAGCTTTAAACCCACTTCCGGCTTTGAAGACCATCATTTGCGGAACATAATCGACCAAAAAAAGATGCACAAGAGGGTACCCGAACTGTGTATGGATCGATCGGGTTACCTCTTTCAGTAATTGGTCAAGATCAAGGGTACTACTGATCGAGCGGTTAATATCCGAAATAATCTTAAGCGTTTCCAGCGGTAGAGAATTGGAATCACGATGGACTTTGGTTACCCGTTCAGTCGGTTGAAAATTTTTTGTTAAAGTAAGCTGATTGCCATTGCGTAAACCTGGCTCGTAGATCACCTGGTCCATTAATTGATGGATCAGGTAAACCCCCAACCCACGTTCACGGCGTTCCTCCAAAGGGCCATCCAGATCAGGTTTTGGTACCGACGAAAGGTCAAACGCAAGTCCGTTGTCTTGGAGGACGATCTTCATCGCTACTTCGGTGTGATCCAGATGGATGTGGATCTGACCTCGAGTAACATCGTTATAGGCGTGATCGATGATATTGGAACAGGCTTCGTCTACAGCCAGGTCAATTTCGAATATCTGTTTGGGGTTAAATGGCAGATTTTGGGCATAGGCGCAGACGAACTCAGAAATTTTTACCAAATTTGCGCAATCAGCAGAAAAAGTTGCCGAATCCATGGCGTTATTCCATCCGGAAAGGCATTATAACACGACCATCAGGTAAAATTGGTCTGTGGATAACGACAAGAGAAA
>JAXGJN010000016.1:0-36412 GCA_040770225.1 Anaerolineaceae bacterium | reverse complement strand
CTATGTCTCCGGTCTGTACAATTGGAGAGGGTCCGCGTAGCGGGGGTGAGGGAGTATAGAATAGTTGCCATGTTGTTATAAAAAAACGGGAGACCGTGGCAGGTCTCCCTTACATATTGACGGCGGAATGCTAAAATTGACGCCTTCGGTGAAATTGTGTAATCAATCAGGCGACCGGTGCTATCAATATCCGTGCCTTCTGACCCTCTGCTCCAACCAGACATCGCCCTCATTGTGATAGCCGGCTTGTTCCCAAAAGCCGGGCTGGTCAGCACTACTGAATTCCAACCCCCTCAACCATTTGGCACCCTTCCAAAAGTAAACATCCTTGAGTTCGTCTTCTCCAGGAATTGCGCCGCAGATACCACGCAGAGGGGCGCCGTGTTCCAATGTGATTGGTTCTCCTTCGTAGTGAGTTGCTAAAAGGAAGTTCTCTGCTTCCATCACATCCAGAGGCAGGTTGGCGGTGTAGCCAAATTCAGCGTGCTGGATCACAAACCGGGCTTTATCAGTTGGTACAACCAGCCCCAGTTCCCGCAGTGTTTTCAGGCTGACACCTTCCCAGGTGGTATCCAGTTTGCTCCACTTGGTCACACAGTGGATATCCATGGTCAGCTTTGTGCGAGGCAGGTCACTGAACTCTTCCCAGGTCAATACCAAGGGTTTCTCCACTTCACCCCAGACCCGAAATCTCCAGGTCTCCAGGTCAAGACGAGGCACGGGACCATAATGCAATATTGGGAAGCGCGCAGTCAGATATTGACCGGGTGGAATTCGTTTTTTGGTTTCATCATCTACTTTACGGAACATAGTCTCTCCTAGAGGTTTAAGGATTCGCCAGGTTTCAGCACATGTACGCGCGTTTCAGTTTCGGCTTCAACCCGTTCTTTCCAGGCTTGCGGGTCCTGGGCAATCAGATCCCAGGTGTTGTAGTGTACCGGCACCACCAGCTTTGGTCGTAATAATTTCACCGCTCGCAGGGCGTCATCCGGACCCATGGTGTAATTATCGCCAATGGGCAGAATTGCCAGGTCCAATCCCTCATCACCGATCAACTGCATGTCACCAAATAAGCCGGTATCTCCGGCAATGTAGATCTTTTTATCATCCGGCGTAGTCAGCAGGAAGCCAGCCGGATTGCCGCCATAACTGCCATCAGGCAGAGCAGAGCCGTGCTGGGCGGGTGTAAGTTTCAGGTAGCCGAAGGGGTAATTGTGACCACCACCAATGTGTTGAGCGTGGGTGTTGAGCCCCTTCTTGCGCAGCCAGGTGCTGATTTCGGCGTTACTGACGCAGAGCGCTCCGGTCCGTTTTGCGATAGATTCTGTATCGCCGATGTGATCACCGTGCCCATGAGTGATGAGGATGAAGTCAGCATCCACTTTTTCTGCCTTGATGCTCGCTGCAGGGTTTCCGGTGAAATAGGGATCGATCAGGATTTTATGTTCACCCACCGTTAAGCCGTGAGTGGCATGCCCGTACCAAGTGTATTTTGTCTCCATAGCGTCCTCCTCGATTAATTATAGCTTCAGGAAAGGTGAGGAGAAGTGATTGTATTGGAGTAAAGATTCTTCACTTCGTTCAGAATAAAAAAAAAGAATGACAAAAAAGCCGGATTCGGTAATTGAATCCAGCTTGCAAATTCATATAAAAGGGGTCTTTACAAGATCTCCAGCTTTGCCAGGGACGCAATCAGGGCTTTGAGTCCGTGACCTTCAAAATAGACTTCCACGGTCTCGTCACCTTGTTCGAGTTTGCTGCTCTTTACCACACCGTGACCATAGGTCGGATGGCTGACTTGCATACCGCTCTTAAAGCGGGTATTGGCAGGCTTGTCCATTGGCACGGGTGTATTACGCAGCCAGGAGGGTGTTTCCCAGCGGGAGGGTTCCCGATCCCAACTTGAGTTGCTGCGGCGGGGCTGGGCATAGATATCCTGCTGCACAAGGTAGGTCGGTAAATCCTTCAGGAAACGCGAAGGGACGGTGTCCTCATAGGTGCCATAAGGGCTGCGGCGTCGGAGCGCCCTGGTGAGAGTCAGTTTTTTACGGGCGCGGGTGATGCCGACATAAAGCAGGCGGCGTTCTTCTGCGAGGTCTTCCTCTTCATCGCGCGAGCGGCTGTGGGGAAGCAGCATCTCATCCAGCCCAACAATGTAAACCCGATCGAACTCGAGCCCCTTGGCAGCGTGCAGCGTCAGCATGGTGGGGGCATCCAATTCGTCTGGAAGCGTATCTTGGTCTGCCACCAAAGCCATCGCCTCTAAAAAATCCTGCAAACCGCGGGTTTCATATTCCATCACCACGGCGCGCAGTTCGAGCAGGTTTTCCCAACGGTCCAATCCTTCTTCACTTTTATCCTGGATGAAGCTTTGGTAATCCGTATCGGCGATGATGCGGTCAAAGAGGATGCTGAGGGTGTTTTCCTGGGCAGCATGACGCCAATTGGTTAACAGGTGGGCGAACCTGACCAATTTATCTCCAGACCTGCCCAGCTCCGACAGGTAAGGATGATTGGGTCGTGTCAAGTCGAGCAAGGTTTCACCCATGCTCAACCCGTTCTTCTGAGTAAGTTCCGACAGGTTTTGGATGGTTTTGTCGCCAATCCCACGAGGGGGCAAGTTGATCACCCGGCGTAAGCTGACTTCATCCATGGGGTTGTAGACCAGGCGCAAGAAAGCGATCATGTCGCGTACTTCTTTGCGACCATAGAAGCGCTGAGCGCCCACCAGGCGATAGCTGATGCCTTCGCGCCGGAAGGCTTCCTCCAGGACCCGGCTTTGGGCATTGGTGCGGTACATGATGGCAAATTCACTCGGATTTCGCCCGGAGCGGATGGCATCGCGGATGTCATTGACCACCAGGTAGGCTTCTTCGCGATCGTCTTCCGCCACGACCAGGCGGATCTTTTCTCCGGTTTGAGCCTTGGTGAAAAGCTTTTTTCGCGTACGGTTACTGTTTTGATCGATCACGCCCATGGCGCAGTCCAGGATAGTTTGCGTGGAACGGTAGTTTTGCTCGAGCAGGATCACCTCGGCGTTTTTGAAATCACTTTTAAAACGATCGAGGTTGCGATAATCAGCGCCGCGCCAACGATAGATGGATTGGTCTTCATCGCCGACCACATAAAGGTTTTTGTGAGCCCGGGCCAGGTTGCGTAAGATCGAATACTGCGAGAAGTTGGTGTCCTGGAATTCATCCACCAGAATGTGCTCAAATTTATGCGCGTAGGTGTCCCTTACGATTGGGTAGTTATCGAAAAGCTGGTTGGTGTAGACCAGCATGTCGTCAAAATCCATAGCATTGTTCTGAGCCAGGCGCTGCTGATAGAGCACGTAGAGTCGCTTAACCTGCTCATCGCGGAAATCCTTTACAGCGTAATTCTCAGGACCGATCAGGTCGTTTTTTGAATTGGAAATGGCAGACAGGATCGAGGCAGGCTTGTAGAGTTTTTCGTCCAGGTTGTTATCCCGCAAGATCTGCTTCATCAAGGCTTCCTGGTCATCAGTGTCAAAGATCACGAAATTTTTGTTAACAGGCAGTAGATCAGCTTCCCGGCGCAGAATACGACCGCAAATGGCGTGGAAGGTACCCAGCCAAATACCTTCGGCATGAGGACCGATCAACTGGGTGACGCGTTCGCCCATTTGTTTGGCAGCCTTATTGGTGAAGGTGACTGCAAGGATGTTATAGGCTGGAACGTTCAGAACACTGATCAGGTAGGCGATTCGGTAGGTGAGAACGCGGGTTTTACCGGAACCAGGTCCAGCCAGGACGATTGTGGGTCCGGGAGGTGCAGCAACGGCAAGTTGTTGTTGGGGGTTGAGTCTTTCAAGCAGATCGTTCATAGCAAGCGAATTGTACCAAATGGATCAGTGATACGGCGATATTCGGACACATCGAAACCGTGGCATGGCTCAATGATTGGCACAAACAGCATTTTCAGCCTTGGCGATCCCGTGTAGGGAAGGGGCTTGACCCCCCCAAAAATACGGTGAACGAATTTACGAAAGAAAAACCCGAAAAAATTTCCAACGGAGGAAATGGAATGGCACAAAGCCATTCCGTACGAAACCGACCCCGTGTAGGGAAGGGGCTTGACCCCTTCCAAAAAACGGTGAATGAATTTACGAAAGAAAAACCCGAAAAAAATTTCCAAGGGAGGAAACGGAATGGCACAAAGCCATTCCTTACGAAAGCCCATAAAGGCACAAGCCGCGTTCCTCAGGTTATGATCAAAATCCTTAAGATACCTAAAACAAAGCCGGCGAGAACGAGCACATAAGGTTGGGCATTGGTGAAAAGCATCACTGCCAACCCTGCCAGTAGTGCCAAAACTGTCCAAACATCCACCAATGCGTTTTGCCCCAGGTTGATGCAAACAAAAATGATCAGGGCAACCACAGCAGGGTTAATTCCTTTTAGAAAACTGCTGGTGAGATGATTTTCACGCATTTTCTTGACCAGGGGCGCAGTCACGGCAACGATCAGGAAAGACGGTAAAAAGACACCCAGGGTTGATGCAACTGCTCCTCCAGCACCACCGGCAATATAGCCTACAAAAGTGCTGGCTGAGAGTACTGGTCCGGGAGTGATCTGTCCCAAGGCGATCGAATCGGTCAGTTGTTGGGCTGTGAGCCAGCCAAAACGATTGACAACATCTTCCTCGATTAATGCGAATAGCACCAGGGACGAACCGAAAAGAATGGAACCAGTCCGAAAGAAATAGATGAAAATGTTCCAAAAAGTCTCTCTCGTCTGCTCGGCAACCTTACCTACAAATTCTGAGATGGCAGGCAAAGGTAGCAATGCCATTAATAGCTGGGTTGGGGGGGAGCCATTTTCCCATTTGACCATGACGTGGTGCAAGAGGATGCCTGCCAGCCCACCGCCAATTAAGATGATCGCTTCGTTGACACCCAGCAGTTTTGCTGCGACTGCCAACACAAAAATGAGCACCTGTTTCCAGCCGCTAAAACTGGCTTTACCGATACGCCAGGTCGTTTCAAGCACAATTGCCAAAACCAAAGGATTTAACAAGTAGAATATGCCTTCGATTTGTGGCAGGCTGCCGTAACTGACATAAATCCAGGCGAAAAGCAGACTGAAGGCAAAAGCTGGAGCAATAAAACCAAGTCCGGCGGTGACCAAGCCGGGATACCCGGCACGGACATAGCCGACGTGATAGCAGGTTTCACTGGCATTCGGACCGGGAATCAGGTTGGCGGCAGCCAGCAAATCCAAAAAATGCTCTTCGGTAATCCATTTTCGCTTACGGACAAACTCGTTTTCCATCATGGCAATGTGGGCGGTGGGAGCGCCAAAACTGGTCAAGCCAATTTTCAGGGTTACGAGGAATAATTCCAATAAACGGGATTTGTGAGTCGATTTTTGCGCCATGGTATGGTCGAATTGTTCGTCCGTTATGGAATTTTGGACCTGGACTGATTCAGAAGCGTGTTGCTCTTCAGTCATTATGCAACCCTCAGCAGAGGAAACCCGAGGATCAGGTTCTCAATCACCAGACGGGGGTTAAGGTTGGCATCGAGGTTAACCAGGGCTTTTTCATGGTCTTTTAGGATCTTTTCAATCTGCCCGGATGGGATCAATTGGGCAGTTTCGTTGATCTGCTGTCCATGGTCAATATTTACCAGCGGGATATTCGCTCCTTCACGTCGGATCATGACGTCCCGCCAGAAGGTCAACCAGGTGGCAATCAGAAAAGCGAATTGTTCCCGTGACGCCCCTTTTCTTTGTTGCAGCCTTTCCACGTATTGCAGACGTTGACGTAATCGCGCGTTCAACAGATCAGCCAGATCGGTAAGGGCATCGTCATAAGCATCCAATAAATCCTGATTCTGATCAAAACTCAAGGCGGTGCCAACCCGCCCGCCGGAGAGGTGGGCAAGCCGTTTTGCTCTGGCTGGAGCGATCTTTTTTTCTTCCTGCAAGTAATACTCAAGGGTTTCAATGGAAGTGGGGCGCAGGCGCACTACTTCGCAGCGTGAGGCAATCGTCTCCAGCAAGCTTTCCTTGGCATCTGCAGTCAATATCAGGAGGGCTCTCGAAGGAGGTTCTTCAAGCGATTTCAAAAGTGCGTTTGAAGCACCGATCGTGGCGTTCTGAAAATCCGGGATAAGCACCATGCGGTAGCGTGACTGATAGGGTGCCAACGCCAAGGTCTGCTGCATTTCCCGGATCTGGTCGATCTTCAGATCTTTGCTGCCTTCCATGACGCGTAAAACCATCAGATCAGGATAACGCTGTTCGTTGATCTGCCGGCAAGCCAGGCATTTACCGCAAAACTCACCTTCAGCAGGTGGATTCTGGCAATTAATGGCTTTCGCGAACGCCAATGCCAGGGTTTCTCTGCCAACCCCATCCGGTCCTGTGATCAGATAGGCATGGCGGGTGTGACCGGGTTTGGCGTGGTTTTTCAGAAAACTGATGGCGGTTTCATGACCGAGGATATTCCATAACATGACTGGATTTTAGCACGTAACAGCCAGCCAGGCTCAAATTGACTTTGATCGAAGGCGTCCGGCTCTTTTAATGCCCAATCTGGGGAGCGGATTGTCGATTTCGAATTACATAAGTCCACTTGATGCGGGGGATTTTTACTTGTATCAGTCTCATAAACTGACACATAAATGCCTTATAATTGAACGGTCTTTAAATATTAGGAGTTGAAAATCTATGAGTGAACAACCTAAGCAAGTAATCAAGAACGCGGA
Source organism: Anaerolineaceae bacterium (assembly GCA_040770225.1). Classification (GTDB taxonomy): domain Bacteria; phylum Chloroflexota; class Anaerolineae; order Anaerolineales; family Anaerolineaceae; genus Mesolinea. The sequence continues at coordinate 29,679 of JAXGJN010000016.1, read as the reverse complement.
AGATGTGATCAATGTCTCCTGGCATGCGCTTCAGGCAGACGAAGTGCTCGATAGCCTGGATGTCCCTGTTGAAACAGGTTTGAGCGATGTCGAGGTGAAAGAGCGACTCGAGAAGTTCGGTTACAACGAACTGCAAGAGCAAGCCGGAAGAACCTTCCTGCAGAAATTATGGGAGCAGATTAACAGTTTTGTGATCTGGCTGCTTATCGGTGCCGCGGTCATTTCAGCCGTTTTGGGAGACTGGGTGGAAGCAGGCGCAATCCTTCTGATCGTGGTTTTGAATGCCATTATGGGCATCATCCAGGAATCTCGTGCTGAAGCCTCGCTGGCAGCGCTCAAAAAGATGGCTGCCCCCGAAGCCCAGGTTCTGCGCGGCGGTCACCGCATCATGGTGCCCTCGCGGGAGCTGGTACCGGGCGACATTGTCTTCATCGAAGCAGGTAACTTTATTCCAGCCGACATTCGCCTCCTGGATGCCGTCAATCTGAGCATTGATGAGGCATCTTTGACCGGAGAATCTGTTCCGGCAAAGAAAGATGCTGAAAGCAACCTGCAGGCGGATATCCCTTTAGGCGACCGCGAGAACACGGCTTTTTCCGGCACAACTGTCAGTTATGGACGCGGTAAAGGCGTGGTCATCAGCACCGGTATGCATACCCAGCTCGGTCTGATTGCCACCATGCTCCAATCGGTGGAACAAGAGCAAACTCCCTTGCAGAAGCGTCTCGAAGAGCTGGGCAAAACGCTGGGTATTGCAGCCCTCATTGTCTGTGCGCTTGTTTTTGTTATTGGCGTTTTTCGTCTTCTTACTCCGCCAGAAGTGGTTGCCTTTGGTTCAAAGGAATTCTGGGATGAAGCTTTGGCACTCTTCATGGTCGCCGTATCGCTAGCGATTGCTGCTGTCCCGGAAGGGCTGCCTGCTGTTGTTACCATCAGCCTTGCTGGTGGCATGCGCGAAATGGTAAGCCGCCATGCCCTGATCCGCAGACTCTCTTCTGTCGAAACCCTTGGCTCAGTCACCACCATTTGCACCGATAAGACCGGCACCCTGACCCAAAATCAGATGACTGTCACCAGGTTGTGGGTGGATGGGCAGTTTGTTGATATCACGGGTATTGGTTACGAACCCGTGGGCGAATTTAAAGTAGGCGGCGAAAGCGTTGACCTGATGCGTTATCCGGCTGCCCGCACAGCCCTTTGGGTGGGCACGATCAATAACGATGCCCAACTGGAACCAGCAGGCGAAAGCGAAGGGAAGACATCCTACCGTATGGTTGGCGATCCGACTGAAGGCTCCATTTTAGTGGCTGCCCTAAAGGCAGGCGCGGCTGCAAATGTGGTCAACCAAAACTATCCGCGCAAGCAGGAAATCCCCTTCGATTCCACCCGCAAACGTATGGTCACCATCCATAACATTCTTAACCCTGGTCACGGTGATATTTCCCCTTACGTAACTGATGAGAAAACCAACTGGTATACCATTGCAGTAAAGGGCGCTCCGGATGTGGTGCTGAACCTTTGCCGCTACAAATCCGATATGCATAATAACCCGGTCGAGCTGACTCAGGAGATGCGTGATGAAGTTCTGGCTGCGAACGACGAAATGACCAGCCACGCCCTGCGCGTTTTGGGTGTTGCTTACCGTCCAGTTCCCGAAATGCCCACTGACCTGAGCGCTGAAAATCTTGAACAGGACCTGATTTTTGTGGGCTTGATTGGTATGATCGATCCCTCCAGACCCGAGGTGAAGCCTGCTCTCAAGGAAGCTCAGGATGCTGGTATTCGTTCGGTCATGATCACGGGTGACTATCCCAACACGGCGAAAGCGATTGCCGAAGATATCGGTCTGCTGCAACCTGGACACCAGGTATTGACCGGTGCCGATATTGAAGATTCGACTGAAGAAGAAATGCGCGAGATCGTCAAGATCACCGATGTCTATGCTCGTGTCAGCCCTGAACACAAGATGAAAATCGTGGACGCTCTGCGGGACAACGGTGAAGTGGTGGCAATGACCGGTGATGGTGTCAATGACGCTCCTGCCATCAAGCGTGCTGATATTGGCGTTGCCATGGGCATCACTGGTACTGATGTTGCCAAAGAGACTGCCGATATGGTCCTGACCGATGACAACTACGCTTCCATCGTTTCTGCTGTTGAGCAGGGTCGTATCATTTACAGCAATATCCGCAAGTTTGTCTACTACTTGATCTCCTGTAACATTGCCGAGATCATGATCATCTTCCTGGCGATTCTGTTCAACTGGAATACTCCTTTGGCGCCTATCCAACTGCTCTGGTTAAACCTGATTAGTGATGGCGCTCCAGCTCTGGCATTGGGCACTGAGAAGGGTGACCCTGATATCATGGAGCATCCGCCACGTCCAGCCAGCGAACCGATCATCAACAAATTCATGGTAAGAGGGATCATCGTCCAGACCATTGCTATCACAGCAACGACACTGACTGCTTTTTGGTTGGGCGGCGGAGCACTGAAAGGTTCCACTGCCGAAGCGCGGATTTTATCTGAAACCTTTGCTTTTGTAACACTCTCGCTTTCAGAACTTTTCAGAGCTTACACTGCCAGATCCGAGTATTATCCATTGACCAAGATCGGAATTTTCTCCAGCAAGAATATGAACATGGCTGTGCTGTTTTCTGTGGTCCTCGTGCTGCTAGTTGTCTATGTGCCTTTCCTGCAAGTCATTTTTGACACTGTCTCCCTGCGTTGGATCGAGTGGGCTGAAATCTTACCACTGGTATTGATTCCTACCATTGCCGCTGAGGTGATGAAGTCGATCAGTTATAAGAAGCACCTGAAAGACCGGGCAGCCGGAAAAGTTTAGGCTTTCAACTTAGTTAGATTAGTAGAGCTCCAGATGATGGAGCTCTTTTTTTAGATCGTCTTAGCGAGGAGCGCAGCGGCGCGGCAATTTGACTTTACTTATCCAGCAAACCCTGGGAATACGGTTCGGCAAAGAGAGCTGGGGTACCTCCGGTATGCCAGAACAAGACCTTTTCCTCAGGTCTGAAAAAGCCTTTTCGAATCAAGTCCAGCAAGCCTGCTGTCGCACGCCCGGTGTAGACCGGGTCGAGCAGGATTCCTTCGGTGCGGGCGAGCAGATTGACCGCCTCGATCTCAGCCGAGGTCAACACACCATACCCAGCCTGGCAGTAAGAGTCGTTGATCAACACTTCTCTCGATGTGACCGACCAGTCATATCCTAATTCATCGACTGTCTTGTTGACCAGATCAGCAATCTGGGCGGAAAACGGATCGGATGAGTGTTCGATGCTGATGCCGAGAATCTTGCCTCTGAAACCGGTGATGTGAGCGCCCAATATCAAACCCGCCTGCGTGCCTCCGGAGGAAGTGGCAAATACAATCCAATCTGGTTCCAAGCCTTGATCCTTTAATTCAACCATGGCGTTCAGATAGCCCAGGGCGCCGATCGTGTTCGAGCCGCCATAAGGAATGAGATAGGGCTTTCGTCTGTCTCGCTGCGCTTGTTGAAAACGTAACTGCAGTTCCTGGTCCCGGTTGGCTTTGGTGGTGAAGAAAATCTGAGCACCGCTCAATTTATCCAACAACAGGTTTCCCTGTGCTTCGCCCGGTTCATTGCCAGTCAGGATAAGCTGACAATCCAAGCCAAGTTTGGCGGCAGCGGCTGCCACCTGTCGGCAGTGGTTCGATTGGACGGCGCCAGTAGTGATGAGTGTCTTTGCACCCTTAGCAAGGGCGTCAGGTGCCAGGTATTCCAGTTTGCGGGTCTTGTTTCCGCCAAGACCAAGTCCGGTCAGATCATCACGCTTGATAAAAAGCTGCGGTCCACCGAGAAGACGTGATAGATGCGGCAATGCTTCAATAGGTGTCGGCAAGTGAGCCAGAGGAACGCGTTCAATCATGCTGTACCTGCTTTTGGTTCTCAGACTTCCCCCGCCTGCGCATGATATCCAACAGCTTGGGCAAGGTTTGGGTGTAGGCTTTGTAAAGCAGGGGGCGGGGGCTGAAATCCCAGGCACCCAGGTGACGGGCAGTGACGCCATTGAAACCCTGTTTGAAGCGGTAGACCCCCCACATGGCGTCTGATTCGTTAAAAACGTCCGGCGCGCCCCACATGTCGTAGGTGTGGCAACCCAACTGTTTGGAAAGTCGAATGGCTTCCCATTGTAATAAATGGTTGGGCATAAGCTCGCGGTATTGTTCGGTGGACATGCCGTACATATAGCGGCAGGTTCCGTTGAAATGAAACAGGATCAAGGCTGCGACAGGTTGCCCCTCAACTTCCGCCACCAGAATCTTTGCCATGTCCGCATCAAGGAAGGCATGCCATGTATTGAGATAATACTCTTCATGGCGGACAACAAAACCATCCCGTACAGCCGTTTGCGCGTACATCTTGTAAAGCGCTGGCAGCTCACTCTCTTTACCTTGCCGGATCGTAACGCCTTTTTTGACAGCGAGGCGGATGTTATAACGTGTTTTTTGTTTCATGGCTGCCAAAAGTTCTTCTTCGCTTTGGCGTAAATCCACCAGAACCGTGTTGCGGTATTGGATCTGATCTTGTGAGAAATGCCAGCCGCGCTTGTTCAGTTCCTGTTGTAGTGCGAATCCGTTGAGGTCAGGTTGCTCTTCCTCACTGCCGGGAAACCCTGTGCCGAGTAAAACATCCGGGTCAATCTTGATGAAAACCGCTTTGTGCTTGCGAGAAAGTGCCTGTAAAAAGTCGAGTGTTTGGGTTACTACTGCCTGGTCAGTCCAGTCCAGGGTGGGACCCTTGGGGGCGTAGAGGACTGTGAATTTCATGCCCAAGAAGCTTATTTGCCTGCGCAATACCATCACAAGCGCGCCCAGATTGTGTCTGCTGGATCCACTCCAGAAGAACATTGGACCCCAGCCGTTTTGTTTTTTCGCCTCCGCCCATTGCAAGGTTTGCAAAATGTGAGCTTCGGGGAATTCAAGTAAGTACTGGTTCCAATCTTTTACCTGGTCGGAGGCGAGCTGGTACATATTAATCTGCCATCCTCCCGGCACGATATTTGAGGTAAAGCTTGTAGAGCAGCGGCTTGTAAACTTTGATGAAAGCCGGGCTGCTGCGGACGATCTGACCGCCAAAACCGCGTTTAAAGCGGTAGACTCCCCATAATCCGTCAGAACGATCGGAAAAACTGGCTTCCAGCTCATTCTCCTCAGCATCGGGGATGCCCCAGAGGTCGTATTCAGAAGCACCATGAGCTTTAGCCCAGAGCATGGCTTCCCATTGGAGCAGGTAAGTAGGCATTAAGTTACGTTGGGTGTTATCAGAGGCGCCATAGAAATACCAGGAGCGTGACCCAGATAAGAAAAGCATCAGGTAAGCCAATGGGGTTTCTTCAAAGAAAGCTCCCAGCAATACACACTTACCGGAAGGCGCAAAAATGTTGAAGGCTTTTTGATAATAATCGAGATTATGCACGGCAAACCCATCGCGGTTACCGGTGGTGAGCATCATCTCGTAAAAACCTATTACATCTGCTGTTGGTCGAACAATGACGCCTTTTTTGGAAGCCAGGCGGATGTTATAACGGGTTTTTTGCTTCATGGCTGCCAATAATTCCTCTTCAGCAGCTTGCAGGGTAACGGAAATTGTTCGGCGGGGCTGAAGGGTGTGTTCTTCCCGGATGAAGCCTTGTGAAAAATGGGCTTCCACTTCTGGAGGAAGAGGCAAATATAGATCAGGCTCAACTTGTAAAAAGACTGCTTTGCGTTTTTTGCATTCCTGGTCAATTTGTTCCCAAAGGCTTGACCAATCATTTCCGAGTGGTCCTTTGGGTAGATAAGCAATCGAGTAACCCAAAGGCAGCCTTCGGAACAAGACCTGGGCATAAGCGGATTGGCTGCTGAAAACCTGGGCTTGCCATCCGAAATGGCTCTTGAATTCAGCCCATTCCGGCGATTGCAGCAGGTGAGCGTCAGGATAAGCCTGAAGCAGGTTGGTTTTCTGCCCTTCTTGAGAACCCACAGGCATATTATCGTCCTTTGAACCCCAGCACCGAGGTGACTGTGCGCAAAAGGATGGAGATGTCCATCAGAATGGAAGCATTCTCAATGTAATACAGGTCGTATTCAAGCTTGATCGCTGTTTCAGCCACGGTTTCTGCGTAGTTTTGATGGATCTGTGCCCAACCAGTGATGCCAGGTTTTACCAGCATGCGGGCTCGATAAAATGGTACTTCCCGTTGAAAAATGCATACCAATTCCTCCCGCTCTGAACGTGGACCTACAAAACTCATCTCACCACGTAAAACATTCCAGATCTGCGGAAGCTCGTCCAGGTGAGTCTTACGCAGATAGCGACCAATCCGGGTTACACGAGGGTCATTCGTCGAAGTGACCAGGGCTTCTCTTTCCATGTCCTGGTTGTCTTTCATCGTGCGGAACTTGAGAATGGTATAGGGAATGCCTCCGCGACCGAGGCGGGTTTGTTTGAAAATGATGGGACCTTTAGAATCAAGCCGGATGAGAAGAACCAATATCGGGAAAAGGACTGCTAGTGCCACCATTCCAATTAGGCTAAAGAACAGGTCCATTATCCGTTTGGAGAGACGGTAGAGCCCACTGGTGGGTTTGCGGTCAATAAAGGAACGGATGATCCAGTCAGACTCGAGAAGAGCAATCGGAACCCGATTGGTCAAAGATTCGTAAGTATCCTGCATGGTCGCCATGTTCATGCCCTTTTCCTGGGCTGTCAGGATTTTCTGGAACATGCCAGGGCTCATTTCGTTGGAAATGGCGAGGATCATATCCGTGATGTGATTTTCTTCAACGATCTCCTTGAGATCCTTGTGGCTGCCAAGCACCGGAAAGCCTTCGATAAAAGTGCCCTTTTTAGCAGGGTCGTCATCAATTAGACCAACCAACGTGAAGGGCGGTGGATCTTGCTCTGTGACGATTTGGGCGAGGGCTGATCCAGCTCTACCCGCGCCAATGATGAGCGCGCGTTTTTGTCTGCTGGCAGTTGTAAAAAGACGAACGTAGATCAGTCTCCAGAAGAAGGTGATCAGAACCGCCAACACCAGGAAGATCGCCACGCCAAAGCGCGGCAGGCTGTTAGGCTCAGACGCAAAATAGATCACCAGGTAGACGGCGGCAGAGGCAATAAGGGATAAGCCCAGTGATTTAAGTGTCAATTTGAGGTTGCCGGCTTTACGGATGTCATAAGAATCTGTCATCAAAACCATCCAAAGCAGTGGCAGGAAATAAAACCAGACCGGAATGCGCTCTCGTAAGAAAGCGATAGAAAGTCCCAACCAGGTATCACCCCTTGCCCAGATCAATAGCGCAATACCCAGAGCAAGCATTGCAGCAACAAAATCACCTAAAACCAATAGCAGGGTTTGTTCTCTGCGTTCAAAGCGAAACTTTCCAGTGGGTCGACCGTTCAGTTTTTCTTCCATTATTTTTTCCTATCAGGCTTAGAAAATAACCCCACAATGAGTGCGGTCCCCCAGGAAAAATGCATAACCAAAGTAGCAAGAACGACCCCCAAACTCACCAGGATGTTTCCATCCTTAAGTGAGATTTGTATTGCTGGAATCAGTTGAATAATCAAATAAAGACCGAATATGACTGCTAACACTAACCAGGCAGGATGCCAGAAAAAACCAACCAGTACCAGCAAGATCACGCCTAATACAAACACTGGTGGCAAAGCTTGTCGCCAGCGCAGCGTTTCCGGGTAGCGTTTGAGCATTTGTGCTTTCCAGAAGCCATACCCCCAGTATTGTTTGGCAAGCGCCCAGAAACTTGCCCGCGCAAAGTAGGTGCATTGGATGGCAGGATCCAACCAAATACGACCGCCAGACTGTCGAATTCGGGTATTAAACTCGTAATCTTCGTTAGCGAGAAGCGATTCGTCAAAGAACCCTATCTTATCAAAAAGGTCTCGTTTGTAAGAACCGTAAGGAACGGTATCAACATAAGCTGCTTTTTCTGTGAAGCGATAGTGGGCATCACCAACGGCGAATGGATTGGCTGCTGCTGCAGCGATCGAACGTGCCATCCAACTGTTGTTTTGTGGGCTGATCTTCCATACCCCGCCCACATTTTCAGCCTTGCCTTCATTGTGCGCGTCGTAACAGCGCTGGACATAGTCTGGGTTGGGCAGAGAATGCGCGTCCATCCGCACGATCAAATTGCCATTCGAGGCTTTGATGGCTGTATTCAAGCCTGTTGGAATGATCTGTTTGGGGTTATCGACGAGGCGAATTACCAGTGATGGGTGAGCTTGGCTAAATGCATGAATAGCACGCCTTGTGCCGTCGGTGGAAAGACCATCAGCAATTACAATTTCCATATCCTGCAACGGGAAACTTTGCTGGAAGAGAGCCTGTAATACAAGGTGTATGGTTTTTTCTTCATTCCGACACGGAATGATCACGGACACAAGCGGATTCATTGATTGTCAATTACCCTGTTTAATTATCGTGGCAGCAGCAATTCTCATCTTCGTGGTCATGCGGTTTCACAGCAATGGCTTCAATTTCAACGATACCATTTTTCGGAAGCCCGGCAACCTGGATGGCGGAACGAGCTGGAAAATCGCTGGTGAAGAATTCGGAATAAACCGCGTTCATATCCGCAAATTGACCCATATCGAGCATAAATACGGTGGTTTTAACCACGTTTTCCATGCCAAGACCGGCACTTTCAAGGATTGCCTTCATGTTTTCAAGGGCTTTGCGTGTTTGAGCCTGGATCCCTCCGGCAACCAAACTTCCGGTTTCTTTTTCCAAACCTAACTGTCCCGAAACAAAGACCAGCGAACCGGTGGAAACTGCTACAGAATAAGGACCAATAGCAGCGGGTGCGTTTTCGCAAAAAAACGTCTCCTTTTTAGTGCAGCAACAACTCATGTTTACCTCTTTCCGTCAACAGGATTTTTTGTATTATATCATTCAGACTCGATTGACACTGTCGACAGACGTTTTCTTGATTGATAGATAAAACTGCATTGAAAAATACTGAAATCAGGATTCTGCCATCTTGACCAAAGACAATTTTTGGGATAAGGTTAACTATCATAATCAGAGGCAAGGATGACGCTCACCAAAAATCAAAGACCTCACTCATACCAATTACGGGCGGTAGCTATTTACGCTCGTTTTGTTCTATTAACCCAATTCAAACAGCTAATCAAAGGAGAGTTTAATGTCAGGTAGTACAAATGCTTTTCAGATGGCGCAAGCTCAGTTCGATAAAGTAGCCGACCAACTCGAGTTAGACCAGTCAGTACGAGATTTTTTGCGCTGGCCTATGCGCGAGTTCCACTTCCGCATCCCTGTGCGTATGGATGACGGCAAAATCCGCGTATTCCAGGCCTACAGAATCCAACATAATGATTCCCGTGGTCCCAACAAAGGTGGTCTGCGTTTTGCCGCTGGTGAAACAGCCGACACTGTGCGTGCCCTTTCAATGTGGATGACCTGGAAAACCGCTGTTGCTGATATCCCCCTGGGTGGTGGTAAAGGTGGCGTGGATGTTGACCCCTCAACCCTCTCAGATGGCGAAAAAGAGCGACTGGTTCGTGGTTATGTTAAAGCAATATGGAAAAATATTGGTCCCCGCCAGGACGTTCCTGCTCCTGATGTTGGTACTACCGCACAGATGATGGGTTGGATGATGGATGAGTATTCTGCCATCAACGGCAACTACACCCCTGGTGTGATCACGGGCAAACCTCTGGGGGGCGGCGGTTCAGAAGGTCGCACTGAGGCAACAGGCTTTGGTGTCATCTTCACCATCCGTGAAGCGATGAAACATCTTGGAATCGATCCCACCACAACCACAGCCTCTATTCAGGGTTTTGGAAACGTTGCACAATACGCCGCCATCGGATACCGCCAGTTCCTGGGTGGAAAAGTTGTTTGTGTTTCCTGTTGGGACAGAGCCGACAAGAAATCTTATACTTTTACCAAAGAAGAAGGAATTGATCCACTCTACCTGAAGACCATCACTGACCAGTACGGCACTATCGATAAAGAGAAAGCCCGCGAAGCCGGCTATCTGATTGAAGATGGCAACGCCTGGATCAGCAAGGATGTGGATGTTCTCATTCCGGCTGCACTGGAAGGTCAGATCAATGCCGAATCTGTCCACCAGGTTAGCGATCAGGTCAAGATCCTGGCGGAAGCTGCCAATGGTCCAACCACCCTCGAAGCTGACCAGATCCTGGTCGAGAGAGGTGTTTTTGTTATCCCTGACTTCCTCTGTAATGCCGGTGGCGTTACAGTTTCCTATTTTGAAGGAGTTCAGAACGATCAAAACTTCTACTGGGATGTAAGCGAGGTTCGCTCCCGCCTGGACCAGAAGATGACCAGTGCCTTTAGTTCCGTTCTGCAAATGTCTTTGAACAAAAACGTCAATACGCGTGATGCTGCCTATATGGTTGCGATCGACAAAGTTGTCAAGGCAATGAAGCTAAGAGGTTGGATTTAGTTTTTTTCTGAAGTGAGAGAACAAGCCGGTGATAAAAAACCGGCTTGTTGTTTTAAGAGGCTGGCAAAAAACATCGTACTGGCTTGAAGGACTTTACAACAATTTTGATTGCTGAATCAGGCTTGATATGATTTCAGCAGTAAAAGAAACAGGAGCAACCATGGCAGACAGACAAGCAACAGCAACTTGGCAAGGAGATATAAAATCAGGCAAAGGAACAATGCACTTTGCTGATTACGAAGGGCAATTCAGTTATTCATCCCGTTTTGAAGAAGGTACCGGTACCAACCCGGAAGAGCTGTTGGGGGCTGCACATGCCGGATGCTATGCCATGTCCGTAAGCTCAGCACTTGGTCGGGCTGGATACACCCCCGAAAAAATTGACGCCACAGCAAGAATAGCCTTGAGACGGATTGATGGAAAAGCCACAATTGTAAACAGCCATATCGTCTGCCGTGCTATTGTGCCAGGGATTTCTGAAGAGGAATTTCTGCAGATCGCAGAAGCGAGCAGAGAAGGCTGCACGATCTCCAGGGCTCTGGCAGGCGTGGAAATCACGCTCGAGGCTGAATTAGTCAAAAACTGATCGAGTGCCGTTTACCCTGGGAAGAGCTGGCACTGACTATTCTGTACACGGATACCTTTGATAATACCCATATTCACACTGGGATATAGGTGGCAAGCAGGATCAAGAACCGTTTTCTAAGGGTTCAGATTCATTTTCCGGGCTTTGTACTTCAAAGAACATTTCTGCCGGAGCTTCAACCGGTTCGACCTGCTCTTCCATTCGCATTTGTCCCCGAAAAAACGCTCCATCTTCACTGCTGAACGAGGATGTCACCAGATCACCCCAGACCTTCCCTGTTGAACGTATTTCAAGTTTCTGACAGGTGATATTTCCCTTTACCGTGCCGGCAATGATGACGGTGTCCGCTTTAAGCTGCTCACATTCCACCTTGCCTGATTCTCCCACAACCACCAAGCCGGAGATGGCGATTTCACCGGTGATCGTGCCTTCAATACGGACTCCGCCGCTACCGCGCAGGTCGCCCAGCCAGTTAATACCGGGTCCGATCACGGAAGTTACCTGGCTTTTGGTTGTTTCGGGAATAAATGTTGGGGTGTCTTTTTTCTTTGAAAACAGCATGGATTAATCCTTTTTTTGTTCTGCGATCAGTTCTTGCAGGTCTTGCCGACCAACTTCCCAGCGCCAGGGCAGCGACAGCCAGGGCTCAGGGGTGTTTCCGAGCCCAATCCGGGGGCTGGCTTTAATTTTTTGTTGAGGTACAACGAGGGCTTCTGCCAGGAAAAGTTCACTGCCACTTTCACGCAGATCATGACCATTCAAACTGCCATCCAGGGAAAATGCCTGGGTCAGTTTTGCAGGCCCGTTGAGCCATTGGCTGCTGTGAGCGAGGTGAGGGCGGTTGACAGCCATTGCGTCAACGCCTGCCAACGGGAACACTGACCGGATGAGGACAGCTGCAGGCATATCCACCTTGTCAGCCACGATATTAAGCAGCCAGTGCATACCATAGGTGAAATAAATATAGGCTCGGCCTGCCTCTCCATACATCACCTGGTTTCGCCTGGTTTTACCAACACGGGCATGGCAGGCTAGATCTTCCTGTCCCTGGTATGCTTCGGTCTCTGTGATGATTCCAACCAACCGCTTGCCATTAAATTGACGTACCAGCACCTTACCAAGCAAATCCGGAGCGAGCAATGGAGCAGGACGTTCGAAGAAGTCAGCTTTCAACATTACCCGGCAATTGGTTTCGTGCTTTGGATTTTTTCCATAGTCAGACGCAGACCGGTCTCCAGGGGCACCATAGGGAGAAAATTTAGTTTTTCAGTAGCCTTGCTTATGTCAGCACACATGCGTTCTGCCCCTCCAGGTTTGTGGGGGTTGAAGATTTCTTCGGGCTTTTTACCAGTAACCAGCCGAACCAGGCGCACCAATTCCAGAACGCTGGTTTCGACGCCGCTTCCGATGTTAATCACTTCCTGGTCTACTCCAACTGCCGTGGCTGAAGTCACCATGGCGTTGACAAGATCATCAATGTAAAGGTAATCGCGGGTTTGTTTGCCGTCGCCATGGATCACGACTGAACTATTGGAGAGTGCGTTTCTCAGAAAACTCGGAATGATCGGGGGATGAGAAGGCGGAATACGCTGACCGGGACCGTAGGCATTAAAAATGCGCAAACAAACCGCTTCGACACCAGCCTGCAGACCAATGGTGCGGACGTAATGCTCGGCTGCCAATTTTGAGACTGCGTAAGGTGAACGAGGTTTGACTTCGTAAGATTCTTTGTAAGGGATTTGAGTTTGATCCCCATAAATTGCGCCGGAGGAGGCTAAGACGATACGCTTGACGCGTGTATCCCGTACTGCTTCCATCAATGTTACCGTTCCGGTTACATTGACATGATTGTAACCACTTGGAAAAAGAATTGACTCTGGCACAGAAACACGGGCTGCCAGGTGAAAGACACAGTCCACATCCTGCAGAAGCGTCCAGAGCAAGGTCTTATCGGAGATGTTGCCTTTGGTAAAGCGAACTTCCCTGGATAGCAGGGACGGGTCTCCAGCCGAGCAATCATCCAGCACCAGCACCTGATGACCCTGGCTTGCCAGCCGATTGCTCAGTGCAACGCCAATAAAACCAGCTCCGCCTGTGATTAAAAATTTCATAGAAATATACCTTCAGAGCAAGATTATAGCACGCTAGTGATCCACACTATCTTCAAATGATGATGGTGCCACAAAGCGATCATTGGATTCTTCTGGAACTGATGATCAGGAGTATGACCCCAAATACAACCAGTGCCAGCACTCCCAACGCCAGGAAACGGGCATTGGAAGAGAATACGCGTTGGAAAAAACCGGATTCTACCGTGGGCGTTGGCTCCGGGTTCTCTTGAGGGACTTTCAACAGAACCACTTCTGCGGTTGGGCTGGGAGTTGTGGTAGTCTCCGGTAGGATCAGTTCAGGGGTGAGGGTGCCCTGACCCAGGTCCATTTCACCGCCTTTGACGATGATCAGCTGGTCTCCCGGATAGATGGGTGAATCCTCGCTCAGGTTATTAAGGCTGAGCAAATCCTCCAGGCTGATCCCATACAACTGGACGATGTGGTAAAGAAACTGGTCGGGCAAAACTGTGTGCCGTATCTCACCATTAAGACCAGGAGTGGCAGTCTGAATATAAAGATTCTGATTGAGCGTTGGTGCAATCGCGGCGGCAGCAGGTGGGGTTTCAGCCTGAGCCAAAGGTTCAGCACTTACCTTGGGCAAGGCAGCCAGAAAGAAACCGCCAATCAGGCAGAGTACAAAAAGAAAATAAATAATTTTTTCCGGATTCTTCATAATGTACAGTCATTACTGAATTTCTACATTATAGCTGATTCGGTTAATCTCATGCTTTAAGCCGAAAAATGTCAGGCAATAGTCAGGCTTTAGTTATAGGAAATGATGACCATAGCTCATTCAAGTGTGAATTAATTAATACAGTACTATGACCCTTTTCCGTGTTCGATGAATACCCTGGCAGGAATGCATGCTTTTCGCCTTTTGGAACCTTCGCATCCCTATTTCGTCGTTAACTAAGAATATTGAGGCACCTTTTATCTAAAACGGACCATATTCGATGGATATAGTAAACTAAAACACAATTCACTTGTTCTTATCAGGTGAATTCGCATAAGGCAAATAATGACAGAAAATGAAAATTTTGACACAACCCCTGTTGGGGTGAAAAATAGAAACCAAGCTTATCCAATTCAACGACAGATAGCTTTTATTCTCGGTGTGGGGCTGCTGCTCGCCATCCTCATTCTGTCGGCAGTTATCCTTAAGTACGAGCGTGACTACGCCGATAAAATTCATCCGGGAGTTACTGTGGCTGGCGTGGATCTTTCCGGGTTGACGCTTGGACAAGCTGTGGTGAACCTCAACGCGAACCTGACCTATGGGCGCCTTGGGCAACTTCATTTTAGCAACGGACAAGACAACTGGGTTTATACCCCGGATGATTTAGGGTTTTCCTACGATCCAGTTGAAGTAGCGAAGGCGGCTTTTGATATTGGGCGTGGTAAGGGCACAATGGTAAACCTGGGGGAACAATTGAAAGCAAGAAACCAAGGAATTGATATTACACCCTCCATTGTATATAACCAGGCAAAGGCTTACAACGTCATCCAGGGGTTGGCCGCCCAAACGAATATCCCCCTGGTTGAGCCAAACATTAGTTTGGACAATACCACGGTTAATGTGATTACCGGGCAGGCTGGAAGAACCGTAGATGTTCAGGCAACCTTGAGGAATATTGAACCATTTTTACTTTTACAGCAGAGCGGCAATGTGCCAATGGTGATCAAAGAACAAACGCCTCTCAGTGTTAATGTTGAAGATACCGCTCAATTGGCAGAAACCATCTTGAGCCAGGCATTCACGGTCAACCCGGCAGATGACACTGCAGGTCAGGGTCCATGGACAATTAAGCCTGAAGACCTGGCAAGTTTGCTGACCATTGAACAAAAAAGTATCGAAGGAAACCGCACCTATACCCTGACGCTCAACCGACCAGCCCTGGTCGCCTACATCTCCAGCATCGCTCCAGCTCTTCAGAACGATCCAGTTAATGCACGCATGATGTTCAATGACGATACACGTCAACTGGAACTGATAGCTAATGCAGTAGCAGGTGGATCCGTTGATATTGAAAAGAGCGTAGATAGTATCCTTGAAAAACTGCAAAACGGCGAGCACCAGGCAAGCCTGGTGATGCAGATGGTTGAACCGGCAGTCAAAGATACCAGTACTGCAGCAGAACTGGGAATCACCGAGCTGGTTGCAGAGACAACTTCTTACTATTATGGTTCGGCTGCTGCCCGAATCCAGAATATTCGCGCAGCGGCTGCCAACTTTCATGGTGTCATGGTTGGTCCAGGTGAGGTTTTCTCCATGGCTGAGTATCTGACCGATATCAGCCTGGATAACGGCTATGCTGAAGCGCCGATTATCGTTGGCGACCAAACCGTTGATGGCATTGGCGGAGGAATTTGTCAGGTGAGTACCACCGTATTTCGCAACGCGTTTTATGGCGGTTTCCCAATCGTGGAACGACATCCGCACGCCTATCGCGTTGGTTATTACGAGCAGCAGTCCAACGGCTGGGTCGATAACAGTCTGGCTGGACTGGACGCGACCGTATATGTGCCGTTGGTCGATTTCAAATTCCGCAACGATACACCCTATTGGCTGCTGATGGAGACCTATCCAACTGATACTTCACTGACCTGGAAGTTTTATTCCACCAGTGATGGTCGCGAAGTAGATTGGTGGACCACTGGCATTACGGACGTCGTCACACCCCCCGATCCGATTTACCGGGAGGACCCCGATTTGCCAAGTGGTACGATCAAACAGGTCGATTGGCCTGTAAATGGCGCTACCGTCGAGGTCTACCGTACTGTGACAGTCAATGGTACAGTTACCTTACAGGATACCATCCGGACGAATTATGTTGCCTGGCCAGCCGGCTATACTTACGGTCCGGGAACCGATATCCCCTGATCGTAGCGAGAACGCTATGGTAAAATTCAGGTATTGGATACGTATATCAAAGAAGAATTGGAGATACCTGTGATCAATCAAGAATTGTTGGATTTGTTACGCTGTCCGGTTTGCGTTAAAGAAAAAACCGGTGATCTGGAATTCTATCAGGATAGTTGGCTGATCTGCAAAACCTGTGACCGCAAGTATCCGGTTTGGGAAGAAATCCCGATAATGCTGATTGATGAAGGCGACAAATGGCAGGGCACTCCCAAGAACGATCTGCCAATCCCGCCCCCAAAACCGAATTAAGAAAATCGACTCAAAGCCTATTTACGCAGGATTTACCTCAACAAAAAGAGCGCTTATTGCCGCTCTTTTTGGTTTCCATGATATTCATTACTAGGAGCCAATATTTCTTTTCTTCAGTCACTGCGAGACCCTTTGCCATCATATATAAAGGGATCAGCGTGAATTGGGTTTTGCAAAGGGTCGTGGCAGTCTGCCTATTTTGAACAGAAGTTTAATATTAGAAAAATGAAACTGCAGATTGCCACGCCGTTTTGCCAGGCAAAGGAAACCCGAGCATTAAGGATTGATGGCAAAACGGCTCGCAATGACTGCTGATTTAGGGGATGAAGGCGATCAGAGCGTTCGTTGAGCCTTACTAGATTATGGTGTTGGCGGCAGGTATTGGCTCAGGCGCGTAGCGAGGGCAGCCAGGGCGCGCGCCACATTTTCAGAGCCGCCTTCCGCCAGGACATTTTGCGCCTGGGCTACCAGCAGGTCAACAGTATCCGGCTCTTCCAGCAGCTCCAGCCGACTGAGAGCTCTTTCAAGGTCCTGGTTACCCGAATAGGCAAGTGCGATTGTCGCCCGATAATCATCTTTGGCTTGCGGGCTCAGTTCGCTAGGCAGCGCATCTGCGTTTTCCGACGGTGCGATCAGAAGTGCGATCACCAACCCGATCGCAAGACCTAATAACAAACCGGTCATTAGGTACCAATGGGTTTGACCCTGTTTTGTTTCCATCAATTCACCCCTTGCTTCTGCTTCCATTCCTGGTAGAGCCGTGGGTCGATGTTGGTGAGCAGGTTTTCAATCAATAAAAGGTCGGTTTGTGGATAACCGATCTGGCGGGCGTAGGTGAGGCTGTTGCCAACCAGAGTGAGGGGGTCTTCCGGGCTGATTTTTGCCAACTGGTTTAGTGCAAGCAAGGTGTCTGGGTCGCCCTGGAAGTACTCTGCCGTCATCAATACCAGGTCGGTCTCGTAATCCACCCGTAAACGCTGCATGGGTGCATTGCTGGGAGCTTTGGGCGGCATCACCAGCCAGCCAAAAGCCAACCCAGCAGCTATACCCAACAGAATGGCAAGCGTGAAAAAGAAGATCCGCCTGGATTTCATCCTTCATTCCTTGGGAATCATCGGCACTTTGACCTCATGTTCTTTGGCAAATTGGATCGCTTCGGGATATCCAGCATCAGCATGGCGGATGACACCCATTCCCGGGTCACCCAATAACACGCGCTTCAGGCGTTTGGCGGCTTCAGGGGTTCCATCGGCAACGATCACTTGCCCGGCATGCTGACTGTAACCAATGCCAACGCCGCCGCCGTGGTGAAAACTGACCCAGGTGGAGCCGTTGGCGGTGTTGAGAAGGGCGTTCAAGATAGGCCAGTCACTGACGGCGTCTGTGCCATCCCGCATCGATTCCGTTTCGCGGTTGGGGGAAGCCACCGAACCGGCATCCAGGTGGTCGCGCCCGATCACGATCGGAGCTTTCAGGGTGCCATCGGCAACCATCTGGTTGAACGCCAGACCGGCTTTGTCGCGCTCGCCGTAACCGAGCCAGCAGATACGCGAGGGCAGCCCCTGGAACGGGACCTGTTCTTTGGCCATTTTCAACCAACGATGCAGGTGGGCATCTTCGGGGAAGAGCTCCATTAATTTCTCATCTGTCTTATAGATATCTTCAGGGTCCCCGGAGAGTGCTACCCAGCGGAAAGGACCTTTACCTTCGCAGAAAAGAGGACGAATATAGGCTGGCACGAAGCCGGGGAAATCGAAAGCGTTTTCAACACCCTGGTCGTATGCACGCTGACGGATGTTGTTGCCGTAATCGAATGTGATGGCGCCTTTTTTCTGGAAACCAAGCATGGCTTCTACGTGCTTTGCCATGGTTTTCAACGAGAGTTCGATGTACCTTTGCGGGTCATCATTCCGCAGTTGATAGGCTGCTGTCAGACTCATGCCACTGGGAACGTAAGAAAGCGGGTCATGAGCAGAGGTTTGGTCGGTTAATACGTCGGGGACCACCCCTCGGGTGAGCAGTTCGCTGTGAATATCAGCGGCATTGCCAATTAGCCCGATAGATCTGGGGATCTGTTGTTCGAGCGCTTCTTCCACCTGGGTCATGGCGTCTTCAAGGTTGTCTGTGACGATGTCCACATAGCCGATCTCGAGGCGTTTTTGGGCACGATCGGGGTCAACTTCGACCACCAGAGCCACACCCTCGTTCATTGTGACTGCCATGGGTTGAGCACCGCCCATTCCACCCAGACCAGCCGTCAGCACAAACTTGCCTTTCAACGAGGGCCAGCCCTGTTGATGAGCGAGTGAGCCCAGGGTTTCATAAGTGCCCTGCAGGATCCCCTGCGTACCGATGTAGATCCAGGAGCCAGCGGTCATCTGACCGTACATGATCAGCCCTTTGGCTGCCAGTTCATCAAAGTGTTGTTGAGTGGCCCAGGCAGGGACAAGGTTCGAGTTGGCAATCAGCACTCTGGGCGCGTCCGGGTGGGTGCGGAAGATGCCCACTGGTTTGCCCGATTGCACCAAAAGGGTCTCGTCTTCGTTAAGATCCTTCAGAGATGCCAGGATGGCGTCAAATGCTTCCCAGGAACGGGCAGCCTGCCCGCGTCCCCCATAAACAACCAGTCGATCCGGGTCTTCGGCGACGGCGGGATCAAGGTTGTTTTGGATCATGCGGTAAGCGGCTTCAATCAGCCAATTTTTACAAGTCAGTTGGGTGCCTGTTGGAGCGTGGATTTCTCTGGGACCGGACATGGGGTGAGCCTCCTGGTTTTTGTGTGAAGTTATTCTCAAGAGATTATTATAACAAAAGACACCCTGCCCACCGTCTTTTCGTGGGTTTGAGGGTTTGTCACCCACCGCAGAGGCAACCCAGGGGCTTCGCCGATAAAAAAACTGGCGAATTGATTGTAGAAATCGACCCGTCTTATATAATTACACTTTGACCTGACTCAACAATCGAATAAAAGGATCGAACCTATGCACCAAATCGAATTACCGATCATCGAAGTACTGCAAAACATATTTAAGGTTCTGCAACCAGTTTGGCTTGCCATCACCTTCCTGGGGGATGAGACCTTCTACCTGCTCTTCATGCCCATGATCTACTGGTGCGTTGACGCCCTGGCGGGACTTCGTATTGGAATAGTGCTGATATTCTCGTCGTTTCTCAATGGCTTCCTGAAAATGATCTTTAAAAGTCCGCGACCTTTCTGGGTCAGCGACCGCATCGAGATGACTGCGCACCACGATTCGTTTGGGCTGCCTTCCGGTCATGCAATGAACTCTGCCGCGGTGTGGGGATGGACGGCGAGGGAACTTAACCGTCCGTGGGCTCATTGGGTATTGGCGATCCTGATTTTTCTGATCGGTTTTTCGCGGATCGTATTAGGGGTTCACTTTATCAGTGACGTCTTGCTTGGGTGGCTGATCGGCGCATTGTTAGTCTGGCTTCTGGCGTCGAGGTTGAAAATGATCTCTCAGAAACTGGATCAAATGTCTTTCAAATCTTTGTTGGGTCTGATCCTGCTCTCGACTTTCTTGTTTATCGCGCTGCCAACCGCAGTTCATCTGCTCAACCATACCTGGCAAGTACCAGCCGAATGGTTGGCTCTTGCTGGAACGATAGCCCCTATGAATATGGAAGGCGCGCTAACCACGGCTGGTCTTTGGGCGGGTATGCTGGCTGGTTTTGTCATCCTGCGCCACCAAAGAGGGCTTCTAGTCAGCGATCAAGGCACCTGGCAGAAGCTACTGCGGTATATCATCGGCTTGGTTGGTGTTTTCGCGCTTTACGCGGGACTCGGAAGCATTTTCCCCGACGATGCGGGGTTGCTGAGTATGTTCCTGCGTTTACTTCGGTATACCCTTATAGGCTTTTGGGTTTCATGGTGGAGCCCACTGTTGTTTGAGAAAATCAAAATCGGGGTTATTCGCCCCCACATCAGACCAGAAACAACAGCGCCAAAGTAGACGCTGTTTTACTTTCCTGGTAAGCCCATGTCAATTCAGCCTGCGGAAGCGTAGGCTGTTTTGATCCATCCTAACAGTTCGTCATCGACTTCATCTGTGCTGGTAAGGAAAACCTTATACTGGCACATGTCGCCGGCAGGCTGCGGAAGCAATCTATCAGTCCCGTCCAACCCCTTCATGTTAAGACCAAGTTCCACCCGCCCTTTTGAAGCGGGTCCCAGCATGGCAAATTGGCGTTTGCGGCGCAGGCTAACATAGGTCTTTTTGGGGGAAATCTCGAATTCACCCAACTTATTGATTTCGGTCATCACAGCCTCATGGATCGGTCGAAGGGCTACTTTGCTGCCGGCGTAGTAAGTGTCAAGCATATCTTCACCGGCTGGTGGCTGAGAATCGGCTGTGTTGGATTGCAGGAAAACCGCTGCCAGCGTATTGGCGTCTCCGTAACCCATGCCCAATTTCTCGATCAGCATTGACCTGATCTGCCCATGTTTTTCCAAACCTGAGTCTTTGATGAATGAGTAAAGTTCTGTCAGACTCTTTCCGGTTCGCTCCTGGATGTTCTTTAGCTGCGTATCGACGGCTTTTTGTACTGAGTCGGTCATTTTCTCTCCTTCCAAGCAGTTATTCGACAAGTGTAATAAACCCTGAATTAAAAAGAAACTCGATGATTCTACAAGTGGATAACTGGCTAATGATTTTCGGTTGGGGCAGGGCTTTCGGGCACGATCATGGCGAATTCGAGGCGAACTTCGCCCCGCTCGATATCTTGATTGGTATAGTGGTTCACGTCCAGCCCTACCAGTCTAAAACCGCAGATATGATAAAAATGAATAGCAGGGTCGTTGCAACTCTGTGTTTCGAGGATTATGCTGCGGCAGTCTCTTTTTTGCGCCACTTGTACGGCTTTGGCGATCAGTTTCTTCCCAATTCCCTTGCGGCGATGATCTTCGTCGACCCAAATGTTGGCTATCCTGAGTCGATTGTTCCAATCTTCCATGGAAAGTTCAATAAACCCGAGCAGACGATCACCCTCAAAAACGCCGTAATCTTCTGGGGAGATTAGCCAATCTGAAAAAAGACTGGTAGTAAATGATTTCTCTAATGGTTCCGGCAGTTGTTCGCGTTTTAATTCGAACGACATGCCATTTTCGATGTAGTTGACTTCAACGCGATAGTAGTGGGTAGTGGTGTAGCGGAATTCGAAACGCTCACCCTTCCAATTTTGATTGAGATTCAAAATCCGCATGACAGTATTATTGACCTTTCCTGAGGGAAACTAATTGCAGCCCGGAACGAAAAAGCGCAGCATACAATTATTCCGCTTGATCGGCAGTACCATCTGACCATTGACATTCTCGACGTAGTCAAACGCGATTTCTTTTAGCCTTTCTTCATAGGTTTCATCCAAAAACAATTGGTTCCGCAAGAACGCCACAGATTCTTCCAGGGAATCGACGGGCTGACCGAAATCGTGTTCAATCTGTTCACAGGAAACCTCAAATCCGGCTTGTTCCAGCCTGCCGCGAACATAACAGCTGCCAACACATGCAGATTGGCGATCTTTGAGATTCAAGTGTTGCATTATCCCTTTATGAAAACTAACACGCTCCTTGGGACCCTGGTTGATCATCAGACCACACCGGCGTGTTTTCCGCAGCAACGTGTCAATTTCAAGACTGGTATAACCAAAATGATAGTGATACATCACGACAGCGACATCCCAATCTTCGCTTGGAACATCAGGCCAGCAGGCGTGGACGGGCTTGACATTATCGATAGATTTTTCCCGTAAGTCGTTTTGGAGGGATTGCAATGACTGTTCATTTTTATCGATCGCGAGCACTCTTTTACAAAGGGGCGCCATAAATTGACTTACAATGCCAATCCCACAGCCAATATCAGCGACAACATCATCAGGCTGGATCAACTCCCGCAAAGCTTTGCCATAGGGAACTTCCGGATAGTTCCAGAAGGAGGTGGCTTTTTTGTATTCTTCCACGAAACCCATTAAGAATTCACTCTGACTAATTTTTTGATCATCATCTCCCCCAGATGGTGAATTCCACAAGATAGGGAAAGCCGTTTGAACATTTCCTGTTTATACGCCGCATCCCACCAGGAACCTGCCAATGCCGTCACGCCTGTTGCATGGAAGGCTTCTTCGATCATCGGTGTCGACGCCCCAACCAGAACGATTTCACGAGATTTTTTACACCAATCAAGCAGTTGATCGAGTGTGCCGTTGATGAGGGTTGTGCCGGTGATAATCATCAGGTCACATTCAGGCAGTAACTCGCTTTGAAGTTCCATGGGATATGACTGGGCAGCCCCATCACCGCCTTGGCTGCTGAGCCCTCTGTCGAAAATAATGACCCGATCAGAGATGGTGGTCAGTTTTTTTGCTACCGGTGGAATATACCCAATCATTCCAACCGTATCTCCGGCTCGCACATTTAATCCAAATGGGTTTTCTGTCTTTTTCTCGTCAGGCAGGTCTAACCTACGTGTGGCAGCTGTGATCACAGCCATACCAACACCCCGTTGTGCATCATCCTCCCCTTTGACTGCAAGAGAAGCTACTTCAAAAGCGGATTTGCCGATGATTTCCTGCGCAAAGCCAAATATGGAACAACCTGCTGGTAAGTTGTGGCGTAAAACATAGGAGACCCCAATGTCCTGTTCGTCCAGTTCTACTGCAGTGAGTGAAAGTCCCAGGACAGCATCTGTGACTTTGCGTCCCGCTAACAATGGTTCTGCGGCTGCCAATACTGAATCAATGATCATTCTTCCTCCTACAATTTTGGCGCAACGCAAATTTTGCGCTGAATTCCCTCTACTTCAATCAATCGCATTTCCACGCCATATAGTTCACTGAGTAATTTTTCTGTCAAAATGTCTTGCCAGTTACCAAAATGAAAAAGAGCCTGGCGATCGATCACTGCTACCATTGCTTCGAGCAACAAAACCTGATCGGGGTTGTGAGTGGTGAGAACAATGCCATACCCTTGAGCTGCCAGGTCCTTAACAATACGCAGCACTTTGATTTGATTGCCATGATCCAGATGAGCAGTTGGCTCATCCATCAGGATCAAACGGGATTGTTGGGCGATTGCCCGGGCAATAGAAACTTGCTGAAGTTCACCAGTGCTGATGCGGGTGTATGCTTTGTCGCGCAGATGTTCAATTTCCAATTGAATCAATGCCTGTTCAGCACGGTCGTAATGTTCAGCCTTGGGCTTTTCGAAAGTTCCCAGCCATGGAGCACTGCCAGTCACGACATAATCGAGCACGGTGAAGTCAAAAGATGGCAGCAATGTTTGCGGAACATAACCGATAACTCGAGCAACATCCTTGGTGGACAAATTTGCAACATCTTCACCGTTGATCAGAACACGACCTTCGTTGGGCTCGCGCAATTTTGCCATGCAGGTTAACAAGGTGGTTTTTCCTATTCCGTTTGGACCTAACAAACAGACAATTTCACCTGAATTTACTTCAAAACTGATATCACTGAAAATTTGGCGGGTGCCGTTATAAGAAAATCCGAGGTCTTCGAGCCGCATTTGCACTGACATTTGTTATTCCAATCGGGTTTTCTGCTTGTAAAGCAGAAAAGCATAGAGCGGCGCTCCCACAAACCCAGTTAAAATAGACAGCGGGACTTCTACGTTTGATACAGTTCGTGCTAACGTGTCGATCAGCAGCATAAAGAGCGCACCGATCAGAATTGCCAGAGGCATTGTGCGGGTGTTGTCACTACCAACGATCAGGCGACCCAAATGAGGGACGACCAAACCAATCCAGCCAATCGTTCCACTGATCGATACTGCACTTGCAGTCAAAAGGCTGGCGCAAATGATCACAATACTTCGCACCTGGCGCACATTGACACCCAAAGTCCGGGCTTCAAGATCACCAAAGGCAAGTATGTTGATACGCCACGAAAGTAACAGCAACAAGCTTGAACAAATCAAAAAAATGGGCAAAATTGCCAGAAGTTCCCGCCCCAGGATTGATGAAAGACTTCCCATCTGCCAAAACACAATTGATGAAAGTTCAGTTTGCTCTTCAGCTACGAACTTCATAATCGCTAATACGGAACTTAAAAATCCACCCACGATGATACCTGAAAGCACAAGCATCATATTGGAGCGATTGCGCAGAATACGGGGAACCAGGGACGTGATCAGGACCGCGGTCATGCCGCCGATAAAAGCGAATAACTGGCGCGTGATCAAGCCTGCCCCCAAGAGGATCGCCCCGGCAGCGCCCACAGCCGCGCCTGAGGATACGCCCAGCAAGTCAGGCGAGACGAGTGGATTACGAAATACACTTTGATAAACAGCACCTGAAAGGGAGAGCATGGCGCCAATCATCACAGAGGCAAGGATCCTCGGAAGACGTACATTGAAGATAATACTTTCCATAGCAGGATCAACGTTTACATTTGCCCCTAAGCGGGAAAACAAGACATTAAGCACTTTGGATGGATCGTTGCTATAACGACCGAGGCTGAGAGAAAGTAAGACTCCGAAAAACAACAGTAAAGACAACAGCCAAAGCCATTGTCTGTACTGATTGTTTACGGAGTCTTGTTTTGTTTTCAAACCAATATTTTACTACTTTATCCCCATTTGTTCTTTAGTGAACGTTTTTCCATAGACGAGGGCATAAAACTCATTCACATCCTGCATGAGAGAATCCATATCATAAAGGTCGGGATGTAAACTGTATAAAGCGTAATCCACACCGAGCGCGACCGCAGCCGTTGGCTGATCCCAGGGTTCAAGCAAGGAAGGAAACTCAAACACTTTCTGGTTCTTGATCGCGTTAATGCTGCTCCAGGCAGGATCATTAATCAGATCTTCAGCGGTATAGTCAGAATAAGCTGGGAACCAAATCACGTCTGGATTCCAGGCAACGATTTGCTCTATGTTAACTTCAATGAAACTTCCTGTGCCCTCAACACCACTGACAGCGTTAATGCCCCCTCCAGCTTCAATCAGACTGGTTTGGATCATTGCCGCTGGTGCGACGGAGAGTGGAGAACTGCCGCCAAGGAAGAGCACGGAAGGACGTTCAGCTGTATCCTTGAGCAGGGTCTGAGCGTTCTCAAGTTGGGCGTCCAAAAATGCTGTAATTTTTTCGGCGCGTTCAGCTTCACCCAAGGCCTGTCCAAGCAGTGTCAGGGTCTCTTTGACAGTTTCAAAACTTTCTGTGCTGTCAAGAATGACAACGGCGGGGATGTTGACCTCTTCGAATTGAGGAACCAGGTCCTGAAAACGCTCAGGCAGGATAGCCAAATCAGCCCCAGCAGCAATAACACTTTCAAAATTGATGTTACTGCCCTTCCCGATTTGAGCCAGATCATCGTAAGAATCGATAACTTGCTCATACAAACCGCGGGACATTTCTTTATTGCCGAAGCCAACCAAATACTTGCCGCCACCTCCCAAGACCACTGCCGCATTCATGGTGGGGTTGTGAGTTCCAACCAATTTTTCAGCAGGTTTTTCGAGGGTGACTTCACGTCCAATCACATCGGTGATAATGATAGGGCTTTCAGTTTCTTCAACCACCTCAGTTTCAGCCGGCATTATGCATGAACTGAGTAAAAGCATGACGACGATAATTAGAGGAAAAACCACATTTTTTACCTTTTTTGACATAAAAACTCCTTTAAGACACTTAATATTTTCTGCTCATTAATTGAGTATTTTGCGATTCTATCATTAAACAATGAATCTACTGCGGTTTTGGACAAGATTGCCTGGTCATGTGTTAACTTGGCTGTTCATTAAGGGAAAATTGGTAGAGGTAGTGTCTGGTAAACATGTATTAAAGAAATCAGCGGAGAGAGTGGGATTCGAACCCACGATAGGTACGAGACCTATAACGGTTTTCGAGACCGCCCCGTTCAACCGCTCCGGCATCTCTCCGAACAGGAAGGCAATTATACCCGACATCGTAAGCTTACGGGATGTTTATATTAATTCAATGAATAAAAAACCCACCCCCTTTCTCCCCCTCCCATCGCCCCAAAAAAGGGGCTGGAGGGGGGTTGACAATACGATGTCTTGATCAAAAGGACGAGCGTCTACAACTCGAACGTCTGACCCTTTTCTGCGTAAATGGGTACAGGAAGTTCGGGGTGTTCGGCGAGTTTGTCTATTAAAGCCGTGGCAGCCGTCTCTTCCCCATGTACCAAAATCAGTCTCTCGAGTGTGTCTTTGCTGGAGAGGGCATAATCGACCAGCAGATTTTGCCCGGCATGGGCGCTGAGCCCACCGATGGTAACCACCTCAGCTTTGCGATAATACTCCTCGCCAAAGATACGCACTTTGCGTTCCCGGTCTGCCAGCCTGCGCCCAAGGGTGTCGGGGGCTTGCCAGGAGATGATCAGGATGGTATTGCGACCATCCTCAATATTGTTCTTCAGATGATGTAAAATCCGTCCGCTTTCCGCCATACCAGATGCCGAGATAATGATCATGGGCTCGTTCCATTCATTCAGAGCCTTCGATTCATCCACACTGCGGGTAAAGATGACATTGTGATAATCGAGCCCCTTCATGCGATGCTCTGCAATGAATTGCCAGGTCTCATCATCAAAACATTCCGTATGCTTACGATAAAGATCCGATGCGTTTACTGCCAGCGGGCTGTCGACCACCACTGGAACATCCGGAATCTCTCCGTTTTCGATGGCGTCGCTAAGCATATATGTCAGATTTTGGGTGCGTCCGACGGCAAAAGCAGGCACGATGACCTTACCGCCCCGCTTGACTGTGCGTTTGATGGCGTCGATAAACTCATCATAAGCCTCATCCATGCTTTCGTGAGGCTTGTCACCATAGGTGCATTCCATCACCACCGTGTTTGCTCCGGTAGGGAAGACAGGGTCGCGTAAGATAGGCACATCATAGCGACCGATATCGCCGGAAAACCATAAGCGTTTCGGGTTGCCAGCGTCGTCTTTGTAGTCAAGAACAACCGCCGCAGAACCGAGAATGTGACCAGCTTCCACGAATTGGGCGGTCACACCGGGGATGACTTCTTTTTTCTCCTCGTACCAGAGCGAGCGAAATTGCGGCATTGCCATAATGGCGTCTTTTTGGGTATAGATCGGTTCCAGGTCGCGTAAGCCTTGCTTGCGGCGTTTTTTGTTGAGGTATTTGATATCATTTTCCTGGATATGTCCGGAATCGCGCAGCATGATATCCGCCAGGTCAATGCTGGCATTGGTAGCATAAATAGGACCACTGAAACCTTGCTTGACCAGGTTAGGGGTGTTCCCGCTGTGGTCAATGTGGGCATGGCTGAGGATCATGGCGTCGATCTCGGCAGGGTTGAAGGGGAAGTTCAAATTCACACTATAAGATTCCTCGCGCCTGCCCTGGTAGGTTCCGCAATCCAAAAGCAGTTTGTGTCCATTGTGCTCAACCAGGTGCATTGAGCCCGTCACTGTTTTTGCCGCACCGTAAGTCGTAAGTTTCATTGGTTCTTCCTTTTGACCAGATAAAGAATACTTTGTCCGTACTCCTGGTAATGATGAGGATAATCGCGCATGACCTCAGCCAAATCCTGGTCAGATTGAGGGTCATGGTGCGCAATCAGTTCCAGAAGATCACGTGAAAGCACCGCGTTGGATGGTATCCCTACCTTTTCACCAACCTCTTTACGCCAATCGCCCAGCTTCTCCCGCAATTTCAGTTCGCGGTCGCTCAGGCGATGGTTCTTGCGCAGTTTAACTGGTTCCGGGTTTTCCCGCCAGGCTTGGATGACCTGCATAAACTGCTTGCCATAACGCCTGATCATACTGTGGGAAAGGGAGGGCAGCAAGCCCAGCTCTTCCAGGTAATGCGGCTGGGTGGTTGCGATCTCAATCATGGCTTTATTGGAGAACACCTTGAAAGGCGGCACATCTTTTGCCTCCGCAATTGTTTCCCGCAGATGGTTGAGTTGCTTGAGCAAACTGAGGGCTGGCAGTTTGAGATCCTGTGAGCCCTTGACGTTCCAAATATCTTCTTCGTGATCCCGCATTGGGAGCGTAATACGCGCGAGCGCGGCGCTGTCTTCCAACACCAGCTCTAAACGACCGCGTTCTCTCAGCTTTTCAACCAACAGATCGCGAAGCTGCAACAAAAAGTGGGAATCGCCCTGCGCGTAAGTGAGCATCTCAGGGTCGAGAGGCCGTTTTCCCCAGTCAGCGCGCTGATATTTTTTTTCAAGCTGAATATCGAAGTATTTTTCAAGCAAGGCAGCCAGTCCGATAGCCGGTTCTCCTAATGCCGTAGCTGCCAGCATGGTGTCAAAGATGTTGGCGAATTCAAAACTATAATCACGTTTGAGGGTTGCCAGGTCGTAATCGCCGGCGTGAAAAACTTTTTGGATCTGCGGGTAAGCAAAGACTTCGCCCAGGGGGCTCAGGTCCTCAATTGAAAATGGGTCGATCAAATAGTCAGATCCAGGTATGGAAATCTGGATCAGGCAAACCCGCTCCTGGTAGGCATGCAGACTGTTCGATTCTGTATCAATGGCAATGGACGATTGTTTTTTTAATGCTGCCAGCATGTGGCTGAGCGTTTCCTGCGAATTTACCAGGCATGCAGGCGGCAGCGGGGGTAAGGTCATAAAACTATTATACACTCGTTGATCTGGTCGCCATAATCTGTCCAGTCCCTGTGCTTTTGGATGAGTTATGTTGCTGAGGTTTATCAAATACAAGTCAGCTATGGTATGATCTTTGATGGTAACACTCTCCTGCTTGCTTTGGAAAAAAGCAGGCGAATCAGAATATGTGGAGTTTCGTTCATGACAAAAATTGAATTTACCGGCAATTATGATGATCTTTCAACGAATGAAGGATTCCAATTCGAATTCAAATGTGAACGCTGCGAGACTGGATACCGTACTTCATTTCAGCCATATGCCATCGGGAAAATTAGCGGTGCCCTGGATACTGCCAGCAGTTTGTTTGGTGGAATTTTCAGCCATGCTTCAACACTCGGCGAACGGGCACGAAGTGCAACCTGGGAAAAGGATCATGACCAGGCTTTTATCAAGGCAGCCGCCGAAGTGAAAGACGATTTCATCCAATGCCCGCGCTGTTCTTCATGGGTCTGCCGTGAAAAGTGCTGGAATTCCAGCAAAGGGTTGTGTAAAAATTGCTCTCCAGACCTGGGGGTCGAGATGGCGGCAGCGCAGTCCAGCCGAACGGTTGAGGAAATCTGGGCACATTCAAAGATGGCGGAAGACGATCGGGCTATGCTCAAGGAAGAAAGCTGGCGCGAAGGTGTCAGGGCAACCTGCCCGGATTGCGGGGCTGCTCTTGGCGAAAAGGTTAAATTCTGCCCG
>JAXGJN010000015.1:0-43461 GCA_040770225.1 Anaerolineaceae bacterium | reverse complement strand
TCCTGACCCGGCTCGACCCTAAGCGAGCCTGGCTGCCAGTGGAGGGTAAGCAATGACGCCCTACCTGACCCTTTTTACCGCCCCCAAGGCGTTCACTGATCCGCACACCAGCCTGATCCAGCACAATGCCCTGCGTTCCTGGCAGGCAATGGGAGATTCGGTATCGGTAGTGGTCGTCGGGGATGAAGAGGGTATTGCTGAAGCGGCAAAGGCTTACGGCTTCACCCACAGACCGGATGTGCGTCTGAACAAACTGGGCACGCCCCTGATCAGTTCCATTTTTGAGCTTGGTCGCCAGGAGAATGACAGCCCATTTTTGGCTTACGTCAACGCCGACATCATCCTCTTTCCTGAGATCCTCGACGTGATCCGCACGGTTGCCAGCCAGGCTGAGCAGTTCCTGCTGATTGGGCAGCGCTGGGACCTGGAAGTCGTGCAGCCGCTGACCTTTGAAGGTAACTGGGTACCGGCTCTGAAAAACACCATGCACAAAGATGGAGAACCGCATTCCCGTACTGGCAGTGACTACTTCATCTTTCCGCGCTCTTGCTTCCAGGATATCCCGGATTTCAGCGTTGGCAGAGCCGGCTGGGACAACTGGATGATCTACCAGGCACGTCGGCAGGGTTGGCTGGCAGTCGACTGCAGCGCTGAGCTGGATATCATCCACCAGGAACACGACTATCGTCACCTGCCAGAAGGCAAACCGCACTACCGCTTACCGGAAACTGGAGAAAACATCCGGTTGGCTGGGGGGCGGAGAACCATTTTTGTGCTGGATGATGCCTCCCACCGCCTGGCCAATGGAAAGCTTCAAAAAATGCCGCTTACCTGGACGCGTTTTTGGCGCGAGTTCCAAAACAAACCCTTACTGAAGGATGGAAATTACGCCTTGACCCAAAAACGCTTCCAACTGCTGCACCCACGTCTGGCAAAAATCGAAAGAGCAAAACAAGCCGAAATGGACCAGAAACTCGCCAACTCCGGGTTAGGAGGCAACTGATGGCTCGTTTAGGCACCAACCCCTCCCGCGGTCAGCAGCTCGGTTTCACACCGCCCCGTGTGACCGTGGCTGTGTTGGTCTATGCCCCCAACCAGGCTGGCTACTTTCAGCATCGCCTGGATGTCACCCGTCTGACCATTGAAAGCATCCTCGCCAATACCCCAGAGCCTTTTGAGCTGCTGGTTTTTGATAATGGCTCCTGCCAGGAGATGACGGATTTCCTGAAGGCACTGAACCAGGCCGGCAAAATCGATACCCTGGTGCTCTCCCAACAAAACATCGGCAAACTGAACGCGCTATGGCGCATTGCCAACCTTGCCCAGGGTGAGGTGATTGCCTATACCGACGATGATGTCTACCATTTACCCGGTTGGCTGCCCAAACACCTCCAGGTTCTGGATACCTACCCGAAAGTTGGAGCGGTGACTGGCTTTTACATCAAGCAGCGGGTGGTCATGAGCTCTGAGAGCACGCTTGCATGGGTAAAGGACTACGAAAAGGAACACCCCAACCTGGTCCAGCGAGGTAATCTGATCCCGCGCAAGTGGGAAGAAGAATACATGGACAATTCAGGCCGCACCGAAGAACGCTATCAAAGCGAGATTGCCGGCGTTGAAGACATTTTGATGGACTACCAGGGTGTCAAAGCCTGGGTTTCCGCGCACCATTTCCAGGTCCTTGTGCCCAAAAGCGTTTTTCTTGAGGTGCTTTCTGAAATGCTGGATGACGGCTGGAGCGACCTGATGATGGGCCGCATGGTGGAAATGGACGACCGCATGGACACCAAAGGCTACCTGCGCCTGACCACGCACGAACAGACCATGCGCTTGTTGGGCAACGCCATCGATGACGAAGTCAAAGCGCTGGCTGCCAAAGATGGTATTGCAACCGAGTCTGCCCTGACGGGAACTTCCCCAGAGAAGGCGGGTGGTTTGTGGGCAAATGCTTTTGTGCGTAAACTGGCTCAGAGGGTGCTTAATTGGCTTTACCGCGGCTTACACGAAAACAGGAGAAGCGAATGAAATTCTTAATTGCAGGTTTAGGTTCCATTGGGCGCAGACATCTGCGCAATTTGAAAACTTTAGGGCACACCGATATGCTGCTCTACCGCACGCACCAGGCGACCCTGCCTGATACCGACCTGAGCGGCTTCCCCACCTTCACCGACCTGCAGCAGGCTCTGGCTGAAAAACCGAATGGCGTCATTGTTGCCAACCCGACGGCGCTGCACCTGGAGGTCGCTACGGCGTCCGCCAAGGCTGGCGCGGCGTTGCTCATTGAAAAACCAGTCTCAGACAGCCTGCTTGGTATTCGCGAACTGCAAACGGCTCTGGACGAAGCCGGCAAACCTGCCCTGGTGGGTTTTCACCTGCGTTATCATCCTGTTTTGCGGCAAATAAAAGAACTGGTAGATTCCAACCAGCTTGGTAAAGCCTTGAAAGCATATGCACACTGGGGGGAATACCTGCCCGGCTGGCACCCCTGGGAAGATTACCGCAACTCGTATGCAGCCCGGGCAGACCTGGGCGGCGGGGTTCTCAACACGCTTTCCCATCCGATCGATTATTTGCGCTGGTTGATGGGAGAGGTGCGTTCCGTTTCTGCCAGCTTGAATAACCTCAGCCCGCTGGAACTGGATGTGGAAGATAACGCGGAGCTGCTCTTGAAATTCCATTCCGGTTCGCTGGCTACGGTGCACCTGGACTATTACCAGCGTCCGCCCTCTCATTCGCTCGAGATATCCTTTGAAAAGGGTCGCGTTCGCTGGGATGGCGCTTCTGGCTGTGCGGTGATTGAAAACGCAGAGCTTGGAACGATCGATACGCTCTGCCCGCCGGATGGATTCGAACGAAATGACATGTTCCTGGCTGAAATGAAGGATTTTGTGCGTCTTTGCCAGGGCGAACAATTTGAACACTGTACACTTGCCGATGGCAAGCGCGTGCAAAAAATCGTGGAAGTATCCCGACAAAGCTCATCGCAGAGCGGCTGCTCAGTGCAGCTGCCCTCATAAAAGGCGCCTGATGGTAAAATCCAAACCACTGACAGGCACAAAAGGTTATGACAGAATCAATTTTTAAGAAATTCGATATGACAGGCAAAACCGCCATTATCACAGGCGCGGCTGGTCTGCTGGGCAAGCAATTCTGCCTTGCCCTGGCTCAGGTCGGTGCCAATGTTGTGATGGCAGACCTGGAAAAAAAGCCTGTTCTCGAAAACGAGGTTGAATTCCGGGAAATGGGTCTCAACGCCCTGGCATTGGAAGTCGATGTAAGCGACCCGGATTCCACCAAATCCATGGTTGAGCGTGCTTTGACTGTCTTTGGCAGCGTGGATGTGCTGGTCAACAGTGCCGCGCTTGATCCAAAGTTTGATTCCGCCGGTGTCTCTGCCCAGGGTGCCAACGCTTTTGAATCGTTTTCACTGGACGCTTGGCGTCAAGCCCTGGATGTCAACCTGACCGGCATGTTCCTGTCATCCCAGGCGGCTGTGGTGCCAATGTTGAAACAAGGGCAGGGTGTGATCGTCAATATCTGTTCCATGTACGGCCTGGTCGGTCCCGATCAGCGCCTTTATGAACGCCCGGATGGTACCCGTCAGTTCAAGCCAGTCTACTATTCCACCACCAAAGCCGGCGTGCTTGGTTTCACGCGATACCTGGCTACCTACTATGCAGGCAAAAACATCCGTGTCAACGCGCTGACTCCTGGCGGCGTCTTTAATGATCATGATGAAGTTTTCACCACTCAATACAGTGCCCGTACCGTGTTGGGACGTATGGCAAACCTGGATGAGATGAATGGAGCGATGCTCTTTTTGTGCAGCGATGCCAGTTCTTACATGACAGGCAGCAACCTGGTGGTCGACGGAGGTTGGATAGCATGGTAAAACAGCCGGAAGTCCTGGCACTCATCCCTGCACGCGGCGGCTCCAAGGGTATTCCGCGGAAAAACATCCGCGATTTTGCCGGAGCACCCCTGATCGCCTACAGTATCGCAGCAGCCTTGCAGGCAGAGCTGGTCACCCGCGTGATCGTCTCGACCGATGACCCTGAAATTGCTGAAACAGCCCGAGCGTGGGGGGCGGAGACGCCTTTTCAACGTCCAGCCCAATTCGCCCAGGACGACACCACCGATCTTCCCGTTTTTGAACACGCCCTGCAATGGCTGCGCGAAAACGAAGGCTATCAGCCCGATATCGTGATCCAACTGCGCCCAACCTCGCCCATCAGACCGATCGGGCTGCTGGATGAGGCTGTTAAAACACTGATCGAACACCCCGAAGCCGATTGCGTTCGTGGTGTTGTCCCGTCGGGTCAAAACCCCTTCAAGATGTGGCAAATCAACCGCAAAGGTCAGCTCGAACCGCTTTTAAGGATCGCTGGACTTAGCGAACCCTATAATGCGCCGCGGCAAGCACTGCCAGATACCTATTGGCAGACCGGGCATATCGATGCCATCCGCACGAACACGATTTTGGACAAACACAGCCTGACGGGGGACGTGATCCTGCCTTTGCTGATCGACCCCCTCTATACGGTTGATATCGACACGATCGAGGATTTTCGGAATTCAGCCAGGCTGGTCAGTGACCCCCGCATCCAGGCGGTGGATCCGCTTAAGAGCCGGCGCAACTTTCCTGAAAAAGTGAGTTACCTCATCATGGATTTTGATGGCGTTCTGACTGACGATAAAGTCTATACCGACCAGGATGGCCGCGAAAGCGTACGCTGCAGCCGGTCTGATGGCTTTGGCATTGACCTGCTGAAGCAGCATTCAGAGATTCAGCCGCTGATCCTCTCCCGCGAGACCAATCCGGTCGTCACCACCCGCGCCCGCAAGCTGAATATCGAGGTTTTCCAGTCGATTTTGAATAAAGATCAGGCTATTCGAAGCCTGGCGGCGGAAAGAAACCTGGATCTGCGGGAAATTATCTACATTGGCAATGACCTGAACGACCTGGTGGTACTGCCGCTGGTTGGGTTCTTTGCCTGTCCCTCAGATGCCCACCCGCAGGTGCTCAGGCAGGCTGATTTGATACTCACCCACCAGGGCGGCAAAGGCGCTGTCCGGGAATTGGTGGAACTACTCCTGGAAAAACAGAAAACAAATACTAAAGGAAGCTGAAAACCGATGATCGATATCGAATTTTATATGAAGGTTGGCGAACTCAAAAAACGTCTCAAGGCGGGGGAATACATCCCGGAACCTGAGCTGAGAGCTTTACTTGAAAGTTATCGCAGCCCGTACCCAGTGGCATACAACATTGAAACCACCAATGCCTGCAATATGCGCTGTGAGATGTGCCCACGCACGACCATGATGACCCGACCAGTGGAGACCATGGCTCCCGAGCTCTTCAAACGCATCATTGACCAGCTCAATCCTTTCAGCCAAGAACAACTGACTCGCTGGGAAGATTTTGCCGAGAGTTATTATGGTGTTCCCCGCAACGGGATGAGCGAAAATCATTACTTCCTTTATGTCATTCCGCGTGTGATCGTTTTGCATGGCTACGGTGACCCGCTGCTTGACAAAAATATCCCCACCTACGTCAAGTGGATGACAGAGCGCGGTTTGGAATCGTATTTCTCCTGCAATCCCGCCAACATCAATATGGACCGTACCATTGAAACCTTTGAAAATGGCTTGGGCTACGTGAAATATTCCATCGAGAGTGTGGACGACCTGCGCCATAAAAGCGTGCGCGGAGAAGCTTCCAACTTTACCCAGGCTTATCGCAATATTTTAAAATTGCTGGAACTGAAAGCACAACGAAACTATAAAACCACCATCGTGATCACCATGATCAACTTGAACAAGCCCTGGCAGCGTGAAGAATATCAGAAGCTCGTGGAAGCTTTTGAAGGGCTGGACGTTTATGTTTACCTGAAAAGCCAGGATCAGATGTGGTATGAGGACAACAAGCAAACCACCGCGTCCATTCATTGGCAGGAATTTTGCCAGTTCCCCTGGTCTTCCATGACGGTCAAGTCGAATGGGGAATGCGCTCAGTGCGTTGAGGACTTCAACAACGAAATCATTCTCGGCGATGCCCGTACCCAAAGCCTGTACGATATTTGGAACGGAGAGGCTTACCAAAGCTTCCGCAACGATCATTTCATCTTAAAACCTGGGATCAAGTGCACCGAACAATGCGACATGCACTTGATTGGCAGCTACTTGGCTCAATAGAGGAACCCATGAGAAATATTGTCAAAATTGGTGAACGAATTATCGGTGATGACCAGCCCGTCTATATCGTAGGCGAAATTGGCATCAACCACAACGGTGATCTGGAGGTTGCCAAGAGCCTGATGCTGGCAGCCAAAAACGCCGGCATCGATGCGGTGAAATTCCAAAAACGAACCCCTGAAATTTGTGTTCCGCTGGAACAGCAAGGGCAGATGCGCGACACCCCCTGGGGCTACATCACTTATCTCGACTACCGCTACAAGGTCGAGTTTGATGAAGAAGCGTATAAGGAGATCGATCGTTATGCCAAAGAATTGGGTCTCGATTGGTTTGCCTCCTCGTGGGATATTCCCTCTTTGGAATTCATGGAAAAATTCAACCCTGTGACCCACAAAATTGCTTCAGCGCTTCTGACCGATAAAGAATTGCTGCGTGCGCATCGCGCGACGGGTAAACCGATCATCGTTTCCACCGGCATGTCCACCATGGAGCAGATCCGAGAAGCGGTTGAAATTCTGGGTGAAGAAAATATCGTGTTGTGTCACACTACCAGTTCATACCCCTGCCCACCCGAAGAATTGAATCTGCGCATGATCCAAACCCTGCGTGAAAACTTCAATTGCCCGATTGGTTATTCCGGGCACGAAGTCGGTTTGGTGCCAACCGTGGTTGCTTCTGCCCTGGGTGCCAGCCTGGTGGAACGCCACATCACCCTGGACCGGGCAATGTGGGGTTCGGATCAAAGCGCCTCTGTTGAACCGCAGGGAATAGCCACTTTGGTCAAGTACATCCGCGTGACCGAAAAGTCACTTGGCGATGGTGTCAAAAAAGTGTACGACAGCGAGCAATCCTCACTCAAGAAGTTACGGCGGATCAGCCAGTAAGATGAAAGCAACCAGTATTCTCAAGCGGCTGAAGAACCGGGCAAAGCGGGAAGCCAGCCATCGCAAGGGCTACTCCGAACTGCGCAGCATGTCAAATGAAGTGCGTGAGCATGCGCCGGCTGCAAATCAGCAGCCGGTCATTTTCTTTGATGCTTCCACACGCCTGGACGGCTTGAGCCTGAATGCTGGTTTCGCGGTTTTGAGTGCCTGGTCACTCACCCTGCAAGGTATACCGGTCGTCCATTTTGCCTGCTCGTCCGGGTTGAAGCCCTGCGTTTTGGGTACCAACCGCAAAGACGCCCATGCCGCCCCGCCTTGTGCTGGCTGCCTGAGGCAGTCTGAAGCAACCTATTCAAACAGCCAGGTCAGCAATTTTATCTTTCTTGCGGATCCTGTATTGGACGATCTTTTGGCAGCTTTGGACGTGCCCCAACTGATGGATTTCGAGTATGGGGGCATGCCTTTGGGAGCGCTGGTCTTGCCTTCCATCCGCTGGATATTGAGACGCCACCACCTGCTTGATGATCAATACACACGGGAGCTCTTCAAAAACTACCTGAAATCAGCCTGGTCTTTGTCCAGGCAGTTCGCAAAATTACTCGAAGAATGCAACCCCCAGGCTGTGGTGGTCTTCAATGGTTTACAGTACCCCGAGGCGACAGCCCGCTGGATGGCGCAGAAAAATGGCATTCGGGTGATCAGCCACGAGGTCGGCATGCAGCCGCTGAGCGCCTACTTCACCGATGGGGATGCCACCGCCTATGACCTGGATATCCCCCGGGAATTCCGGCTCAACCAGGCTCAGAACGAAAAACTGGATGCGTACCTGAGCGCCCGCTTTAAAGGCGACTTTCACATGGCAGGGGTGCAGTTCTGGCCTGAGATGAGTCAGTTGAGCCCTGAATTCGTCCAGTTTGCCAAAAACTTCAAGCAGGTTGTCCCGGTGTTTACGAACGTCATCTTTGACACCAGCCAGCCGCATGCCAATGTGATTTTTGAAGATATGTTCACCTGGCTTGACCAAATTTTGGAAGTTGCCATAAGCCACCCTGAGA
Source organism: Anaerolineaceae bacterium (assembly GCA_040770225.1). Classification (GTDB taxonomy): domain Bacteria; phylum Chloroflexota; class Anaerolineae; order Anaerolineales; family Anaerolineaceae; genus Mesolinea. The sequence continues at coordinate 35,324 of JAXGJN010000015.1, read as the reverse complement.
CGCTATTCGTCATTCGAGCTCATCCTGATGAGGCCCGGGCAGGCAAAGCCAGTGAGGAGTCAGTGGCGCAGTGGGCTCAAAAGCGACAGGTTGAGCAGCTGCCCAACCTGCGTTTTGTGCCGCCCAAAGAATTTATCAACTCCTATGACCTGATCCGCATGGCGAAATTCGTGCTGATCTACAATTCCACCATCGGAATGGAAGCATCCATCCTGGGGGCGGGTGTGCTTTCTGCCGGCAAGGCTCGCTACACCGCTTCGGATGTGGTCTGGTTCCCGCACGACGAAACCGCTTATTTCACCCAATTGGAAGAACTGCTTCAGGCTGAGCGGGTGGAAGTTCCGGCGCATTTCAAAGCCAACGCCCGCCGCTTTCTCTACTGGCAGCTCTACCGCTCTTCCCTGAGTTTTGAGAAATACCTCGAACCAGACGGTATTTGGGCGGGGTATGTAAAGTTGAGGGATTTTGAGTGGCAAAGTTTGCTGCCGGTTCATTCGGAGACCATGGCAGCAGTTAGTGAAGGGATCCTGCGCGATGGTAACTTCATGCTCAAGGAGGAAAGAGAATGAAACTGGAAAAAATTGTCGCCCTGGTGCCCATGCGCCACGATTCCAAACGCGTACCAGGCAAAAACTATCGTCCGATGTGCGGCAAACCGCTTTATGCCTATATCATCGAGACACTTTTGGGCTGCCCCGAGATCGCTGAGGTGGTGGTGGATACTGATTCACCAATCATCATCGATGGCTTGGCAAAGGACTACCCCCAGGTCACTGTTCTGCTGAGACCGGAAGACCTGCGTGCTGATACGACCCCTACCAACGAGATCCTGATCTATGACACCGCTCAGGTGACAGCCGATCTCTTTCTGCAGACTCATTCCACTAATCCGCTGCTCAAAGCAAGCACCGTTTCACGGGCTATCCAGCAGCTGCGCTCGCTTTACCCGGAATATGACTCCCTTTTCAGCGTCACCCGCCTGCAGACCCGCCTATGGGACCAGCTTGGCAGGGCGGTGAACCATAATCCGGCGGTGCTCCTGCGCACGCAGGACCTCCCTCCCATCTATGAAGAGAACTCCTGCCTCTACCTTTTCACCCGCCAAACGCTGCTCAACCGCCGCAACCGGTTGGGGGAGCGCCCGCTCATGTTCGAGATGGACGCGCGCGAAGCAACCGACATCGATGAAGAACTTGATTTCCTTATTGCTGAAACTTTACTGAAAAAACAAAACTAAACGAGGTTTTATGAGAACTGTATTAATTACCGCACCCTATATGATCCCCTCCATGGATCGTTTTACCCCAATTTTGGAGTCTTTTGGTCTGAATGTTGTCATTCCAGAAGTGGATGAACGCTTTGAAGCGGACGAATTGATGCGATTTGCCGGTCAATATGAGGGCACCATTTGCGGTGATGACCGCTATACTGCTGAAGTGATTGCAGCCAATGCCGGGACCCTGAAGGTGATTTCCAAATGGGGCACCGGTGTGGATGCAATTGACCCTGAAGCAGCAGCGAAGTACGGCATTATGATTGGGCGCACCCCCAACGCCTTTACCGTGCCTGTTTCTGAAAGCGTGATGGGCTGCATGCTCAGCTTTGCCCGCAACATTCCCTGGATGGATGACGCCATGAAGGCGGGTGAATGGAAGAAAATATCCGGACACACCTTGATGGAATCAACCTTGGGCGTGGTTGGCGTTGGCAATATTGGCAAGGCGGTCATCCGGCGTGCCCGCGCTTTTGGCATGAAAATCTTGGCAAACGATATCATCGATATTGAGCCGGATTTCATTATTGAGCAAGGAATTGAGATGACCAGCCTGGAAGATCTGCTGAAGCGGGCAGATTACATCAGTTTGAATGTTTCTCTCAACCCCACTTCATTCCACCTGATCAATGCCGAAACCCTGGCGTATGTGAAACCATCGGCTGTCCTGATCAACAGCTGCCGTGGACCGGTTGTGCACGAAGAAGCCCTGATCGCAGCTTTGCAGGAGGGGCGTTTGCGCGGTGCCGCGCTGGATGTTTTTGAGGAAGAGCCTCTGCCGGTTGACAGCCCTCTAAAAAAGATGAGCAACGTCTTGCTCTCACCCCACAATACCAACAGCAGCCCCTATTTCTGGGAGCGCATTCATTGGAGTTCACTGCGCAACCTGCTGGTTGGACTGGGGATCCCGGTGGGTGACATCAATAGTCTAAAGGCACTGGAAAAGAAAGCTTAGTTGTTATAAGTCAGGCAAAAAACAGGCTGAGAAGCGCGAAGTAAAGGAAAAATATGGTTGAGAAGACGAAAACAGTCGTAATCACTGGCGCTGCCGGTGGGGTAGGGCGGGCAACCGTCTCCTATTTTGAACAGCGTGGTTTTCGAGTGATCGGGGTGGATCGCTTGCCCCAGTACGAGGAATTCCCTGAGGATGGGCTTTACATCCAGGCAGATATTGCTGTACCTGAAAACCTTGAAATGATCTTTACCAAAGCCAGCGCTTTCTCACCAACCCTCGATGTACTGGTCAATAATGCTGCTTTCCAGGTTACCAAGCCGCTGATCGAGACCAGCGTGGAAGAGTGGGACGCTGTGATGGGCTCGAACCTCCGCTCTGTCTTTTTGGGCGTAAAGCTGGCATACCCGCTGCTCAAAGCAGAAGGGGGCGGTGCCATTGTGAACGTTTCTTCCGTGCATGCTGTGGCAACAAGCGCCAATATAGCAGCCTATGCCGCCAGTAAGGGCGGTCTGCTGGCACTCACCCGAGCTATGGCGATCGAGTTCGCACCCGATAACATCCGCGTGAACGCTGTTCTTCCTGGTGCGGTCGATACGCCCATGCTGCGCGCCGGTTTTCACCGCGGTCGTGCTGGTGAGACTTCCGAAGAAGCCCAACTGGCTGCTTTGGCTGCCAAAACCGTCAATGGACGGGTCGCCAACCCCGAAGAAATTGCTTCGGTGATTTACTTCATGGGCGACCCCTCTGTCTCCAGCTTTATCACCGGGCAGGGTTTGCTGGTGGATGGCGGGGCGACCTGCCGCTTGAGCACGGAATAGGAATCGGCGATGACCAGTTCAGTGCAAGAAAAATTCATGGATTTTGCCCGACGCGGTTATGACGGTATGCGCCGTCTGCCGGAACTGCCGGCCGCAAATTTCCATCCTTGGCGCAGGGAATCCAAACGCCGCCTGGCTGACCTTAAAGACAGCCATAAAGGCGAGCGCTGCTTCGTGGTTGGCAACGGACCTTCCCTCAAAAACACCGACCTCTCCAAGCTCAAGAACGACTTCTGCATCGGCATGAATCGCATTTTCCTGGCTGCAGATGAGCTCGGCTTCTGCCCGGATATCCTGGTTTGCGTCAATGATTTGGTGGTGGAACAATCGGTTGAGGAGTTCAACAACCTGCAGATGCCCAAGTTCTTTGCCTGGCGGGCACGCAAGTGGCTGACGATGGACCCCTGGATGCACTTCATCTACACATCCTACACCTCTCCTAAATTTTCGAAGGATGTAAGCGGTCGGGTGTGGGAAGGCGCCACGGTCACCAATGTCTGCCTGCAGCTCGCCTATCACCTGGGTTTTAGCGAAGTTATTCTGATTGGGGTTGACCACAGTTTTGCCACCCAGGGCAAACCCAACACAACCATCCAGTCCCAGGGCGACGACCCCAACCACTTCTCGGCAGCTTATTTTGGAAAAGGCTTCCGCTGGCAACTGCCTGACCTGGAGACCTCCGAAATGGGCTACCGCATGGCGCGCCAGGCTTTCGAGAAGAATGGACGCAAAATTCTTGATGCCACAGTGGGTGGTAAACTCGAGATCTTTGAAAAAGTCGATTACAACACTTTGTTTGGGTAATATCCCAAATAAAACCGTATAAATCGTAGGTCGGAATGAGACCGCCTGCACTAGGTGGCAATTAGTAACTCTGCGCGGTCTCACTCCGACAGCCACACAAGTCTCAGTAAGAATTTTTGTATATATGCGTTTCGAATTGTTTGCGACTGTTGAGATACTCGTAGATAAATTGCCAACGCTCAAGACGTCGGAGTGAGCCCGCAGGAATGTGAACGCTATCCAACGCTCACGAATCGGTCTCATTCCGACCTACGTCAACATGCACTTGGTTCTGACAGGCCAACATCATATATAATTCAACTATGAATTTCCAACCCCTGGTCTCCATCATCACCCCCTCCTTTAACCAGGCAGCCTTCCTCGAGCAGACATTGCTTTCCGTGCTGAACCAGGATTACCCCAACCTGGAATATTGGGTGATTGATGGTGGTTCCATCGATAACAGCCTAGAGATCATCAAGCGATATGCCGATAAACTGGCCGGCTGGGTCTCCGAAAAGGACCGCGGGCAAGCCGATGGCATCAACAAAGGCTTTGCCAAAGCTACAGGTGAGATCATTGGCTGGCTAAACTCAGACGACCTCTATTACCCCGGAGCGATTTCAGGGGCGGTGGAAGCCTTCCGCCTCCATCCTGAAGCATCCTTCGTTTTCAGCGACGTTGAGTCGATCGACGAGCACGGCAACCCATTTAACCTGATGCGTTATGGCGACTGGAAGCTGGCAGATTTGATGAGTTTTAAAATTATTGGGCAGCCGGGTGTCTTTTTGCGCCGTGAAGTGTTGGAGCAAGCCGGTTATCTCGATCTGAGCTACAACTACCTGCTGGATGTGCAGCTTTGGCTCCGCATGGCAGCCATTGCCGAACCGCAATACATTCAAGGCAAGGTTTGGGCAGCAGCGCGCATGCATTCAGAGGCAAAAAATATGGCTCAGGCTGAAAAATTTGGTGAAGAAGCTTTCACAGTAGCGAAATGGCTTTGCGAAGACCCGCGCTTCTATCCGTTGAGTGCTCAAATTTTCAAAAAAATCTGGGCTGGAGCGCATCGTTTGAACGCTTTTTACCTGGTTGAGGCAGGCAAGCACAAAGAGGCGCTCAAATCTTACGTGCATATGCTGCGTTACCAACCGATCCCTTCCGGTAATACACTGCGCCGAATGCTTTACTCCGCGCTTTCAGCTCTTGGTATCATGCGCTCACGAGAATGGTATGACCGAAAACGAAAAGAACGCTATTCGGATCGGAAAAAGTAGGGAACACGGCTGCCCCTCTCGTACGGAAGGGCTTGCCTCCCTCTGCAACTCCCATATTTGTGTAAGCGGCTGGACACACCCTTACAGGGCAATAGAGACCCAGCCGTACGAAAAAGATCGTAGGGAACGTGGCTTGTCCCGTTCCGGGATACCGTGGCAGGTCTCCCCTACATACCATTAGCCCAATTATGCCGCTTCATCTATAATAAGGCTATGTCTAACCCGCAGCCGCTTGTCTCCATCATCACGCCCTCCTTCAATCAGGCGCGTTTCCTTGAAGAAACTATGCTTTCGGTTCTCAATCAGGATTACCCCAACATAGAGTACATCGTCATGGATGGCGGCTCTACCGATGCCAGCCCCGAGATCATCCTTAACTATGCCGACCGACTGGGCTACTGGCAGAGCCGGAAGGATAAGGGGCAAACCGATGCCATCAACCAGGGTTTCGCTCGGGCGCATGGTGAAATCTTCGCGTGGCTGAATTCGGATGACATCCTTTACCCAGACGCAGTCAGCGCAGCGGTTTACCAATTGCAGGCGCATCCTGAAGTCGGCATGGTCTACGCGGATTGCCACTGGATCAACGCCGAGGGTAAGGTGATCGGAAATTTTCCTGCAGCCCAAACGAACCTGAAAAAGTTACGGCGCGGTTACGTGCACATCCCCCAGCAAACCGCCTTTTTCAGAGCCGATCTGTGGCGCAAGGTTGGTCCGCTGGATGATAGCTTCTACTTCGCCATGGATTACGACCTCTGGACCCGCCTTGCTGCCCAGGCACCTCTGCTATACGTGCCGGAACTGTGGGCGGCCTTCCGTTTGCACGAAGGCGCCAAATCCATTGCTGAAGATGACCGTTGTTGGCCCGAAATGCTGCGAGTGCACTACCGTGATGGCGGTAAAAAGCTTTCACCAATGACCCTCAAGTACACTATTCGGAAATTAGTGCAGCCCCTGTGGATCCGTCTGCGCAGGCGCCGCATCAAAAACTAATCAATGGATTTCTGAAGATTTTTCCCATTTCCAGAAGGTTTGAGGTTGACCAGGACTGTTCCGATGCTGGCGATTCCCAATCCCAGCACCCCGACCCAGGTTAGCTTCTCTCCCAAAAACAACCAGGCAAGCAGGCTGATCTGGATCAGCATGGTATTGTTGATGATGCTGGATTCCATCGCCGTCAGCACCTGCAGGCTCTTATTCCACAGCCAAAATGCCAGGGCAGTGTTCACCACTGCCAACCAGGCGAGAATAATCCAGGATCTGACGCTCAAAGGCGGCAGACCCTGAAAAATGATCCCGCTCCCCAACATTAAAATCGCCCCAAAACCCATGCTGATTCCGGTCACAACCATCGGATCCAGGTTCTTCTGACGGTTTACAGCTCGTCCCATCACCGACGCAACCGCATTTGAAATTACCGTAAACACTCCCAATACCAATCCAAGGGTGCTCTTTGGCAGGCTGGTTTGCGGAACGAAATAAACCAGCACACCCAGCAAAAAGAGAACCAATCCTCCCCACTGCAGCTTACTGACCGGCTCACGTAGAACAACCAGTCCGATTAGGGCTACCAAAGGCGCTGAAAAATTGAGCATCAAACTGAGCGTGATGGCATCCAGGTATTTCAGAGATAAAAACTGCCCACCTTGCGCGAAAGCATAAAAGATCAAACCAAGCAGCAACAGCTGCCCCCACTCTTTTCCTGATAATTTTTGGATCGACTCCCGTTTTCGAAACAAGCCCGGTAACAGGACCATGAAGGCGATGAAGTAACGTAACCCTGCAAAAGTAAGGGGTGGGATTTCCTTGAGGGTTAATTTGATCAGCACCCAGGAACTGGACCACAATATGGTCACAAACAGGGCTTCGACAATGGCTTTGCTTCGTTGAGTCATCAGTACTTAAGCACTCCTTTTCTCGACATGATAAAAGAATGCCTACCTAACCCCTCCCGGCTTTTATCCGATCCGGTGCTACGCTTTCGCTTTTGCATCGCTTGGTCCAGCCCTGCAACTTAAAAATGCAGCGGAACCCTAGATGCTCAGGGCGGCAGGATTATTGTATCATTCACCTTGAATATCGTAACCAGCTTATTGCGATACGAATAGAGTAAAATTCCGGTATGGACAATCAGCCTGGTCAGCATAAAAAAGCAATTTCACAGCTCAACTTCCTGACACGGCTCGTATTTTCTTTTGTAACTTCTTTGGCTGTTCTCTGGCCTACCAGCCCCTGGTACTATCCCTTTCCCACCCGCGATTCAGGCGTGTTTCTTTACACCGGCTGGCGCATCCTCAACGGCGAAATCCCGTACCTGCAGGTCTGGGATCACAAACCACCCCTGGTTTACCTGATCAATGCCATCGGGCTGGGGCTAAGCGGCGAATCTTTTTGGGGTGTCTGGTTGGTCCGTCTTTTCTGTCTGGCTTTCGCAGTCTATATCCTCTTTTTGCTACTTGAGAAATATTTCGGAACTCTTGTAGCAATTCTGACGAGTATCGTCTGGGTTTCCAACCTACCACCCATTCTTGGGCAGGGCAACTTTACCACCGAATACACCATCCCTCTGCAAGCCCTGGCGTTATTCCTGGTCGCTCTTGCCTTTGAAAAACGCGATAAGCCCTTCCCGCGTTATTTCATGATCGGAATCCTGGGGGGATTAGCTTTTCTTACCAAACAAACCAGTATCGGTATCTGGTTGGCGATTGGACTCTTTCTGATCATTGACACAGTTACCAAAAAGAAGTTCAAGTCAAATTTTCTGCGTTTTTCTGGGCTTGCAGCAGGCAGCTTGTTGGTGATCGCTCTGACATTTGTTGGTTTCAATTTATTAAAAGCACTTCCTGAATTTTGGGACCAGGCTTTCTCATTCAATTTTGCCTATGTTTCTCCTGGGGAAACCTCCTTTTTTAATCGACTTTTTCAAGCCATAAACCCAGCCGAACTGGGCAGCATCGCGTTATATTACCTGGGTGGTTTTGGTGCAATTACTGGCATTTTCATCTATCTGAACCGGTCCAAACAAAGTAAGCTGGCAACACTCCATGGATTAATCCTGGTCGGACTACTTGATCTTTTGTTTGAGAGCTTATTAACTAACTTGGCTTATGACACGTTTGAACATTACTATCTGACGTTTATCCCAATCCTTACTTTTTTCTGCGGACTGCTTTTATCGCAGCTATCAGAGTTTAAAATCTGGGATGTTAAAAACAAAAAAGTCCATCAGCGCGGTTTTCTTATTTTAATCACTCTCTTTTCCATCTTCCCCCTCATCAACACCTGGAAAACAAGCCTGACCAAGCCTGATTATCATGTGAACGAGATGGTTATCAAGTATGTTTTGGATCAAACCGAACCAGACGATCCTATTTTGATCTGGGGCGCGGAGACCACGATCAACTTTTACACCAAAAGAGCTGCTCCAACCCGCTATGTATATCAATACCCTCTGCTCGTGCTCGGATATGCCACTCAACAGAAAGTCCTGGAATTCTTTGATGACCTTTTGGAAAACCCTCCGGAGATTTTGGTGGATTCCAACCGCTCAGACATGCCCTTCTTTGTTTTTGCCGTGGAGAGCGAGCTGATCGAAGAAAAGAAACACGCACTGCTCAGTCTTTACACTCAAGTACCCGATATTGATGGCTGGAAGATATACCAGCTAAGCAGTTCTAATCCTTGATATTTTGACCTCTTCAAACAATCCTATAACCCTGCCCTCTCGTCCGGTTGGTGGATGCCAAAGACATTGCCCTCGGTATCCAGGTAATAGCCCTGCCAAGCCATGCCCGTCAGTGCCATCTTCGGCAAGGCAACCTGCCCGCCAGCCATCAGGATTTTCTTTTCATACAGATCATAATCGTCCACGCCCATGGTAAGTGTGGCAGCATTGGTGCCCATCTCCAGGCTGGGGCGACCGGCAGGACGCGGTTGGATGCCGCCATTAATGCCAGGTGTGCCTTCTTCGCCGGTGATGATGCCAAAGTATGGGCTGCCTAGAAACGTCGCGTAATCTTCAAACTTCCAGTCGAACACATCAGCGTAAAACTTCATTGCACGCTCAAGGTCGTCTGCCTGTAATTCAAAATGGATCGGTCGGTTGTTCATTGTTCCTCCACGTATGTAGTGATACAAAGAAGCATACCTAATAGTAAATTAAAGTTCAATATCTTGTAGATTTCAACCCCAATGTTTCACCTCTTGACACACCTTCACCTGGTGATACAATCATATTCAGAATTATGAATATGATTACCAGTCCGAATAAAACCATTACATCTGATGACACCCGCGTGCAGTTATTCAAACTGTTAGGGCATCCAACCCGCCTTGCCATTCTTGAGTTGCTGCGGGATGGCGAACACTGCGTTTGTCACATGGAAGCCTACCTGGGCTTGCGCCAGGCTGCCATCTCCCAGCAGTTGTCGATCCTTCGGGATGCCGGTATGGTGCTCGACCGGCGTGATGGCTGGAATATTTTCTACCGGCTTAGTGACATCTCTATCCTGAAACTGCTCGATGAGGCAGCCGCCCTGACCGGGTTGACCAACCTGGAGCCAGCGGCTCCATCAGTCGATTGTTGCTGCCCTCATTGTGCTTCAAAATCCAAAAACCTATCCAATTAAAGGAGTTTTTCTATGTTAACTATCAAAATTCTTGGTTCTGGCTGCGCCAATTGCAAACGACTTGAACAAATTGTTCGTAAAGTGGTTGAAAATCACGAAATTGAAGCAGAGATCATCAAGGTAACTGACTTTCAGGAAATCACAAGCTATCCGATCCTCTCCACCCCCGCCCTGGTCCTGGACGAGAAGGTTTTGTCGTCAGGTCGGATACCCTCCGAAATTGAAATCACCACCTGGCTGACCCAATAATGACTGGGGCTCTCTCCTGGTTAGGCAGCTTATTCCTGGCAGGCTGGACCAGTCTGCTGGACTATCTTGCCGCCCATGTTTTGCTCTGCCTGGTACCAGCCTTTATCATTGCCGGCTTCATGAGCACCATGATCCCCAAGGAAGCGATCACCCGCTACCTGGGTCCTAAAGCCCCCAAATGGATCAGCTACCCCGCTTCCGCGCTGGGTGGTTTCGTCCTGGCAGTGTGTTCGTGCACCATACTACCGCTCTTTGCAGGCATCTGGAAGCGCGGGGCAGGGCTAGGTCCGGCAGTCACTTTCCTGTTCGTTGGTCCAGCTATCAACATTATGGCAATCACATATACCGGTGCCACCATCGGCATGGATATCGCTATAGCCCGCCTGGTTCTGTCCATTATTTTTGGGATCATCATAGGTCTCCTGATGGGCTGGATCTTCCGTAAAGAAGAAGCTGAACGACGTGACCAAATTCAACCGGATGCAACTTTTGAAGGGCATGCCAGAGTAAGACCAGCAGTCTGGGTGTTATTCATCCTGTTATTTGCGATTTTGCTCGCCGGCACATTGCAGATCAAGCCCCTCACCAGCACGATCACAAGCACCACACTTCAAGGATCCGGTGCGCTTGCCTTGTCTGAAACTCTTGCAGCCGTAGGGTTAACTCTGCAGGGCGCGGTCCTGATCCTGCTTCTGGTCGTGATCGGCGTCAGCGCCTGGAAGGGATTTGGCAATATATTCGATGGTTTTTCGGGTTGGACCTATTCGGCAATCGGACTGATCGCTTTCACCATCCTGTTCGCTGCTCTCAAGGAAGAGCCGGGCTCGCTGACCATCAGTATCACCGGGCGTTTTCTGGTAGTATTTGGGTTGCTGCTTACCTCCGGTTTGGTCACACGGCATTCTTTCAGCAAAGACGAATTGAGCAATTGGATCTGGGAAACCTGGAAGTTTGTTAAACAAATCTTTCCCCTCCTGATCGTTGGTGTGTTCCTGGCAGGAATTGTGCGCGTGATCATCCCGGAATCCTGGGTGAGAACCATCGCCGGCAGAAACACCATTTTGGCAAATTTTGTGGGAGTGATCTTTGGGGTTTTCATGTACTTCCCCACCCTGGTGGAAGTGCCGGTCGCAAAGATGTTCCTGGATCTTGGTATGGCGCGTGGACCTTTGCTGGCATATCTGCTTGCCGACCCTGAACTTTCTTTGCAATCGATCCTGGTGCTCAATGGTGTGATGGGAAGAAAGAAGACCCTGACCTATGTTTCCCTGGTTGCTGTTTTCAGCACCATGGCAGGCTATCTTTTCGGATTGGTTCTGACAGTACTGACCTGATAGAAAAGTTCACTCAAGAAAAAGATCCCTCTTCTCAAAGTGCTTTAAGAGGGATCTTTTGTTTCTATGTAAAGAAAATAAGGCTTTTATACGCCTTTACCCAACAGGTTTCCCACCCGCTCAAAGGCATCCAGGGCTTGCTCAAGGTGATCCTGGCTGTGGGCAGCAGAGATCATCACGCGGATGCGGGCTTTGCCCTGGGGTACGGTTGGAAAGCCCAATGCCATGGCAAACACGCCTTCTTCAAACAGTTTCCGGCTGAATTCGCGTGCCAATTGCACATCGCCAAGCATCACCGGGGTAATGGGGGTCTGGGTGTGCCCGGTATCAAAACCGAGCTTGCGCATCTCTTCCTGGAAGAAGCGTGCATTCGCCCACAGACGATCCACCAATTCCGTCGATTCTTCCAACAAATCCACAGAAGCCAAACAGGCAGCCACATCGGGAACTGTCACAGCAGAGGAGAAAAGGAACGGGCGCCCGCGTTGGCGCAGCCATTCAATGATTTTGGCATTGCCGGCAACCACCCCACCGACCACACCAAAGGCTTTGCTGAAAGTGCCGACCTCTACATCAACCTGACCATGCAGTTTGAAGTGATCCACAATCCCGCGACCGCCTTCACCCAAAACGCCTTCGCCGTGGGCGTCATCGACCATGGTCATGAGGTCATATTTTTTTGAAACCTCCACCAGCTTATCCAGCGGAGCATAATCTCCATCCATGGAAAAAACACCATCGGTGATCATCAGACCGCGCCGGTAGGTGCCCCGCGCTTCCAGAACCACCCGCTCAAAGTCTGCCACATCGGCATGCTTAAAGCGGATGATCTTTGCGCCCGAGAGGCGCGAGCCATCGATGATGGAAGCATGGTTCAATTCGTCTGAGAAAATCACATCTTCCTTGCCAACCAGGGCTGGAATGGTAGCGCCGTTAGCGGTAAAACCAGATTGGAACGTGATGGCGTCTTCCACTCGTTTGAAGGCTGCCATCCGTTTTTCCAATTGCACGTGCAAACTCATTGTTCCGGCAATGGACCGCACCGCGCCAGGACCAACCCCGAATTTTTGCATCGCTTCGGTGGCGGCCTGAACCAGGCGGGGATGGTTCGCCAAACCCAGGTAGTTGTTGGCGCAAAAATTGAGCACTTGTTTTCCGTTAATGGTCACTGAAGGACCCTGGGGGGAATCCATGGTGGGGATATTGTTGTAAAATCCAGTTTCCTTGAGGGTATTGAGTTCTTCGTCGATCCATGCTAATTTGTCGGTCATAATCTCCTCTTTGTCTTATCGGGTGAGCAATTGGCTAAATTATACACTGCCCCTTTCAGAAATTCGTGAAGGTCGCTAACCGCTTTTTTTGCCGATGCAGTATAATCCCAACGATAAAGGTCCCCACTTAAGGAGAGAAATGATCATTATTCAAGCAAAAGACTACGATGAAATGAGCCGAAAAGCAGCCCTGTTTATCGCATCCCAGGTTTTGCTCAAACCTAATTGTTTGCTTGGTCTGGCAACTGGTTCAACTCCAGTCGGCACGTATCAAGAGTTGATCCGTTTCCATGAGGAAGATGGGCTCAGTTTTCAGCAGGTGCGCACCGTTAACCTGGATGAGTACTACGGTCTGCCCGCCTCCCACGAACAAAGTTACCGCTTCTTCATGCAAGAAAACCTTTTCGATCATATCGACATTCTCCCTGGGAACACCCATGTTCCGGATGGACTCAGCCGGGACCCCCAGGCTTATGGCAAAGAATACGACGAAATGATAGCCTCCATGGGTGGAATCGACCTGCAGCTGCTTGGTATCGGTAGTAATGGACATATCGCTTTCAATGAGCCGGGCAGATATTTTACGGCTCAGACCCGCTTGGTCGATCTAAACAAAAACACCATTGAAGACAATGCCCGCTTTTTTGAGTCTGCGGATGAGGTTCCCCGACAGGCGATCTCCATGGGGATGCGGTCTATTTTGGGGGCCAGGCGTATCCTGATCCTTGCCAGCGGTGCAAACAAAGCTGAGGCAGTCAGAGATATGCTGGAAGGTCCGGTCGACCCAATGATCCCTGCTTCGATCCTTCAATTGCACCCCAACGTGACCCTGGTGGCAGACAATGCCTCCCTTTCACTGATTTCATGATTTTATTTGTAGACCGGGTTGCTTAGAACATGTAAGCCCTCATCCGATTCGGAAGAGGGCTTTTTTATTGTAAGGGAGATGCTTTCATCCCCAACAAAAAGCAAAAGCAAAATGGGACGGCATGGCAGCCGTCCCCTACACGAGTATGTCCTTTCGTAGACCGGGTTGCGGGGTTCAACCCGGTAAACCTGGCTATAGCAGCAATTTACCCGAAGGAGAGAACTGCAATGGTCTCTCACCCACCATGCCAGCAGGCAAGTGTCCTTTGTACGTATGGGCAACCTTCCAACGCTCCCTGACCGAAAATCTTTACCCCCACCAGGGACTGCTTGCGTCCCGCTTGCGGGGGTGGGGATAGGGGGGTGGTTTATGCCGCCGTTAACAAACAAAACCGGTGGAAAAACACTGGTTTTGTTGATATATAAAAATCAATCATTCGTAGTACCCGGCGATTGCCACGGCACCTGGTCCTGCATGCGCCCCCAGAACTGGACCCGTACTGGTAAAGATCATTTCCACTGGTTCCAGCTCTTGTTGGATGCGATCCCTCAAAAGCATGGCTTCCTCCAGGGCAGCGCCGTGCATTACAGCCGCATGCAGTTTCACCCCGTTCCCAATTTTTAGCTTGAAATGATTGAACACTTTATCCAACATCGATTTTTTTGTACGTGCCAGACCCACGGGTTCAATCTTTCCGCTCTCTGCGTTCACTGCAACCAGAGGATGCACCGCAATGACCACATTGCCAATTAATTTGAACGCTGGTCCCAGCCTGCCGGAGCGTGCCAGGTTGGCAAGCGAAGGCAAACCCACCGAAAACACCACCTTCTGACGGACCTCCTCAATGGCATCCAAAATTTGCCGAACCGATGCCCCCAGCTGCGCAACACGCGCAGCTGCCAGCACCTGCCAGCCTTGCTGCATGGAGATGGAGCGGGAATCCACCACCTGCACTGGCACCTCGGATTCTCGGGCGGCATTGCTGGCAGATTCAAAAGTGCCGCTCAATTTGCCGCTGACTGTCAGACAGACAATTTCTGTTGCTCCCTGGACTGCGGCGTCCAGATACGCCTGGCGGAATTCCCCCATGCTGGGTTGAGAAGAGGTGGGGATTGCTGAGGTTGTGGGCAGGCGTCTGTAGAATTCGTCTGCTGTCATTGTGACACTGTCAAGATATTGCTCTCCATCCCAGATGATGTGGGTGGGCACTTTAATGATGCCGTACTCTTGGGTAAGCCCTTCAGGAACATCGCAGGCACTATCCGTCACGATCTTGATCATATTCCACTCCCGGTTTCTTTTACTGTGAACATTCGCTGCTGCGTAAATCTTAACCCAAAAAGATGGAAATGGGTATCTTTGTTCATGGCTTGAAGAATAATACCCCCAGGTTCCCAATCGCTCTCACGAACTTCTTACCCACAGTACCCTTCGTGTGCGAAACGATCTCTTGCCCTTAGCTTTTGGCGATCCCCCACCTGCTGCCAGGGACAGGCTCAAGACGCCTGAATCCTGCCCGCGCAAAAAAGCTGGCAAAGCCGATCTCCCCCAGATCATAACGTTGGGGTAATGCCGCACGTGGTTGGGTGATGTCATCCAGCGGCAGCGCTTGCACCTGGTTTGCGCCAGCCCGCCAGGCTTCCCCAACCGCTCCCCGCAGCAGAGCCATGAACAGCGAGGAATAATCAGCTCGCTTCACCAAGGAAATCTGGCGGATATCCCACTTTCGGGCTCCCGGCTCCCCTGAATTCTCTCCAGGGGTGAAAACCAGTTCACACGCTCCGATGGCTTGTTTATCCTCAAAAAGCAGCACACCCGGGCGCAAACCGGCATCATAATAATTTTCCAGGTTAATATCTTCTGGTTTTTCGCACCGCTCCAACAGCTCCAGGATCAGTGCCTGTAGCTCCGAGGTCATGTTCTCAAGCGAATTTTTATCGAGGATATTGGTGAAAGCCAGGTAATCGGCTGGGCTTTGCGGTACACGTACGCTGAATCGCTTTGGCAGGCGCCACGATCCAGGCTGGTTGCCCTCGTAGAGGGCGGCAGCATACTCCCGGTATTCCGCTGGCAACGACAACTTGAACAGATTGCAGATATAGTTCACATCCGTATAATCCTGGTGGTCAAAGTCGTAGCCCAGGTGAAAATCGACCTGCCATTCCGGGTGGATGCAGGCGACGTTCATTCCTGAGATCCGCCCCTGCCCGGTCAACGAATCGCCCGGATACTCCACCCCGCCGACGATCTGCCCCTTGCTGTTGCGCACGAAGCTGTG
Source organism: Anaerolineaceae bacterium (assembly GCA_040770225.1). GTDB lineage: Bacteria > Chloroflexota > Anaerolineae > Anaerolineales > Anaerolineaceae > Mesolinea. The sequence goes on along the minus strand of JAXGJN010000015.1, from coordinate 19,593 downwards.
CAGGTCAACTTGATGACCGGCGCCATTCTCCAGGACGAAATTATGCAGCCACTCATCCCCCCTTGGTAAATATTGGTAATCCAATCGCCGCAAAATATTGAGAAGGCGCGGCAAATATTGCTGGTTGATTGCCAGGTCCAGATCGGAATGGTCGCGGGTCTGCCAGCCAAGCAGCGCGTCCACTGCCCAGCCGCCGTCAACTACCACGGGTATGCCGGCAATTTCAGCCAGCTGCAGCACCCGAGCCACTTCTTCCTCGTCCATGAGCGCTGACCCACTGGGATGTACGCGCGTAGGGAAATCGACGAGCAGCGCTGCCAGCTCCGGGTCGGATGGTCGCATTGGGTTGAGTCCGTTCATCCAGCCTCCTTGGTCAATACTTCAGGTTGGGCAACCCCTGAGATGGGCTCGAGTTTTCCCGCGTTGATTGCCAGAATCAGCGAGATGACACAAAGAATCGCTCCCAGCAGGTAGAGTTCGCGGTTGCCATAGCGATCATAAATAAAACCACTCAAAGCGTTACTGATCATATAGCCCACCCCAAACATTGTCACTCCGATCAGAGCGTTTGCTGTGCTGGTAACTTGCTTGGGTAGGATCAGGTTGACCAAAGTGATTGAACTGACCAATCGAAAGGTAAAACTGGCTGAAGTTAGCACACTGGTAACGAAAACAGTCCCCGCGGTCGGGAAGAACCAGACTACCAGGCGTCTGACCAGATCAAATAGAAAAATGATCATAATAATCTGTTTGATGCCAACTTTGTGGATTACCTTATCCGCATAGATCATAAAAGGCACTTCCCCGAACGCGCTAAGACTGCTGGCAAGCCCGATTATTCCTGCTTCCAAACCGAGATTTTGCATATAGATTGGTTCAAAGGCGCGCAGCCCATCCTGCGTTGGATCTGAGATTGACAAAGCCAATGCCATAAACCATAAAAATCGATGAGAGACGATCAATTTCAGCACCGCTGAAAGACTGAGATTCTCCTGTTTTGTCTCACCGATCCTCTCAAAAACAGACCCAGGCATCAGCAGCAGAATCACAACGCTGAAGGCAATCATGACCAGGAACAGCATTGTGTTGTAGGTGAATCCATAAGTTTGGTAGATCCAGCCAGAAATTAAGGTTGACGTGGAATAGCCGATCGACCCCCATAAGCGCAGCGAACCGAAAGTTGGAGCGCCCGGTTCTGTCGAATTTGCCGCCACCGAGTAAGATAAGTTCTCTGAGGTGGAGAAAAAAGGTCCTGACACAGCTCGCTGAATCATCCAGAGCAGCAGCACTGGCACAAAAGCTTTGATCCAGGCAATTGAACCTAACGAAATTGCCATCATCAACAGCGAGGCAATCAACACGGAGCGTTTGTTAGCTGCCCGGTCAAAAACCAACCCATACCTTGGAGCGATCAAAATTACTGCAGCTGACCCCACGATCATGATCGTGCTGATCTGGATCCCATTGAAGCCGATGTGATCGTAGTGCAGCGACATGTAGGTTATCAACGCCCCTAACGCGCTGAAGATCAAGAAGAAGTACAGCCGAAAGAGCGTTTTAACAGAGCGATCAGGCTTGGATAATGGCATAATGTTCATTGGATACAAAGATTTTGTTGATTATATCATTTTCACCTGTCACGTTTCATTTCTGGATAAAACAAGCGCTTAACGGTATACTTAACCAATACAAAAAGCAATTTTTCCCGGAGGATCAATGAAAGCCGTCGTCCAACAACAGCAACTCGCCCACGGTGTCAGCACCGTTTCGCGCGCGGTCACTTCTCGCAGTACCCTCGCTGTCTTATCCAACATCCTGATTAAAACTGACGATGGTCGTTTGCGCCTTTCCGCCACCAACCTCGAACTGGGCATCAGCGCCTGGATCGGTGCTAAAGTTGAGCAGGAAGGCGGGCTGACCGTTCCTGCCCGTACCTTTGTGGACCTGGTCAGCAACCTGCCCAACGAAGAGGTCACCCTCACGGTCGACGAGCGCACCCAGAGCCTCAATGTAAAATGCGGCACGCTCAACACCGACATCAAAGGCATCAGCGCTGAAGAATTCCCGCCCATGCCCACCCCCAACCTGGAAGAAGCCATCGCTCTCAACATCCAAAACTTCAAAGATCAGATCCAACAGGTCGTCTTTGCTGCCTCCACGGACGATGCCCGCCCGAACCTCACTGGCGTGCACATGACCTTCAACGGTTTCTCGCTCGAGATGGCTGCCACCGATGGCTATCGCATTTCCATCGCCAAGTCTGAGATGGGGCAAAAGGTTCCTCAAAACTTCGAAGCCCTGGTTCCCGCCCGTGCCCTTGCAGAGCTGAGCCGCATTGCAACGGATGGCGATGAGACCCTCCTGATGTCGTTCCCCCAGGGTCGCGGTCAGGTCATCTTCCAGATGAAGAGCGCCCAGCTGGTCTCACAGCTGATCGAAGGCAGCTTCCCCAACTACAGCGCCATCATCCCGCCCTCTTTCAAGACCCGCACCGTGCTTTCTACTGCCCAGTTACTCAAAGCCTGCAAGCAGACCGAGATCATTGCGCGCGAGGGCAGCTATATCGCCAAGCTCGATATTCAGCCTGAAATCGAAGGGCAAAAAACCTCCCTGCTTGAGATTTCCGCCCGCTCTGAGCAAACCGGCTCTTCCGAAGTAATGGTGGATGCCTCGGTGGACGGCGTGCCGCTCCTGATTTCGTTCAACATCCGCTACCTGCGCGAGGCGCTCGAAGTGATCAAGACCCCCAACGTGGTACTCGAGACCAACGCCGTGCACACCCCCGGCTTGCTTCGCCCGGTTGGGGACGAAAACTTCACCCATATCATCATGCCCATCAACACCGCGCGCTAAGATCTCTTCATTCGCGATATCAGACCAAGGACAGCCTAAAGCTGTCCTTTTTCCTTTCTCTATAAATCCACGCAATCGTTCAGCCTGGCGGGGTACAGGATCTCCCAAAACTCATCCTAAAGTCGCCTGTCAATCGCCTCTTATCTGCATTAAAATAGCTCCCATGCAGCGAATTCAAAAAACACCCTTTCTCAGCCTTGCCAACGGGAGTGAACTCTCCCTCTATACCCTGACCAACGCCAATGGGATCACTGTTGGCATCCTGGATCTGGGCGGTGTCATCTATAGTCTGCGCACCCCCGACCGTTTCGGCAGCCTGGACGAAGTTGTGCTTGCCTACCAGGACCCCAGCCTCTATCTGACCAACCCGATGTACTTCGGCGGGCTGATTGGCAGGGTGGCAAACCGCATCCAGGGCGCCAGCTTTATGCTTGAGGGCAAAAACTACACTCTCGCGCAAAACGATGGCAGCAACAATCTCCACTCCGGACCGAACGGCTTTGAGACCAGGCTGTGGCAGGCTTCCACCTCGCTCGCTTCCGATTCCGCCAGCCTCGTCCTCACGCTGCAAAGTCCGGAAGGCGACCAGGGTTACCCGGCGGAGGCGCATCTCAGGGTCACCTACACGCTGGATGATGCCAACCGGCTCGCCCTCGCCTACCATGCCAGCGCCAGCTCAACCACCCCCCTCAGCCTCACCAATCATGCCTACTTCAACCTGGGTGGTGCCTCCTGCGCGAATATCCTCAACCATACCTTACATATCGATGCCGACCAGTTCACAGCGGTCGATGAGGAGCTGCTGCCTGTTGCCAACCTTCCGGTTGCCGGCACACCTTTCGATTTTCGTGAGCCCAGGCTGATCGGCGATTCCATTTTCCAGGAAGATGCCCAGCTCAGGCATGGCAGCGGGTTTGACCACAACTGGGTCTTGAACCATGCCGGCTGCTTTGCCAAAAAGCTGACCCTCTCAGAGCCCAATAGCGGCAGGCTGATGTCAGTCTGGACCGACATGCCCGGGGTACAGTTTTACTCCGGCAACATGATCGACCAAACCATCCCCGGCAGAGGGGGCTCGCCTTACGCCCGCTTTGGTGGTTTGTGCCTCGAAACCCAATTCCCGCCAAACGCAGTCAACCGTCCCGATTTTCCCAGCCCGCTCCTGCAGGCAGGGGAAACATACGACCACCAAACCGTCTTCGAATTTGGCGTCGTGAGCTAACCGAACCCCATCTTTTTGTAATTCCACATCCTCTTCCACTGGAGGATGCTATAATAATGGTATCCACTCCGCGGCTTTCTTGTAAACCAGCGGCTGCAAATTATCGTCTTAAACCATCTCTCACTAAGGAGAAAAATGGGCAATCCACGTGTTTTGAAAACCTGTCTCTCGTTCGTTATCGCAATCCTGGTCAGCATAGCCATGCTTGGCAGCGCCGCGGCAGCCCTCCCTGCCCAAGACCCGCCGCCCGAAGCCAACACCTCGCAAATTGAGGTTATCTCTCCTTACTATTCCATCCAGCACCTTACCACCGCTGAGGGTGTCGAGCTGACCGGTCACATCATCAACGGTCCTTCCCACCCTCTGCCAGAGTACGAGGCGGAACGCCAGGCTTCCAAGACCAGCATCGCGCCCCAGGGCACCCTCGCCAACTTCCCCTCCTACGACTGGGTTTTCGGCTGTTCGGCTGTCTCTGGTGCCATGATCGCCGCCTGGTACGACCGGGGTGCTTACCCCAACCTTTATTCCGGACCCACCAACGGAGGGCTCATGCCCCTTACCGACACCGGTTGGGCTACCTGGTCGGATGGCGTTGACACTTACCCCAACAACCCCCTGATCGCCTCCCATCTGGGGCTGGATGGGCGCACCACCAAGGGTTCCATCGACGATTATTGGATCGAATACGGCAGTACAAACCCTGACCCATACATTGGTCACTGGACCCAGCATACCTGGGGCGATGCCATCGGCGATTACATGAAAACCAGCCAGTCTGCCTTTGGCAACACCGATGGGTCGACAAATTTTTATACCTGGACGACTTCACCCACTCAATTGACCTGTGCCGATATGGTCAGCAATGGTATATCCAGCCTGGATGGCACCTATGGGCGCAAGCTCTTCTACGAAGCGCGCGGCTACGCCGTCACCGACTGCTACAACCAGAAAACCGATAACAACGCCGGCGGTTTCACCCTGGCTAACTTCAAAGCCGAGATCGACGCCGGGCACCCGGTTTTGCTCAACCTGGCGGGTCACTCCATCGTCGGCTATGGCTACAACGGTTCCACCATCTACATCCGCGACACCTGGGATAGCGACCCTTCCGCTGTCTACACCATGCCCTGGGGCGGCAGCTACGATGGCATGAACCTGCTCTCGGTCAGCGTGGTCAAGCTTGGCCCGGGTCAGACCACCCCTACCAAACTATACCTGCCCCTCGTCCAGAAGCCTGCCCCCCCACCGCCACCACCAACTGGTATATCAGCTAGTGACGGTACATTTACGGACCGGGTACAGGTATCATGGTCAGCTTCAACTGGGGCAACCTACTACCAGGTTTTCAGACATACCAGTAATAATTCTTCCAGCGCAACATTACTAAGCTCCAGTTTTCCTTCCAGCCCATACAATGACACCTCAGCTGTGGCGGGAACGACTTACTATTACTGGATCAAAGCCTGTAATTCTGGTGGTTGCTCAAGTTTTTCAGCATCCGATTCCGGGTATCGCCAAGTCACAACGCCGCCCACCAACCCCTTCCTCAATCCTGGGTTTGAACAAGGTCCGGTCTCCTGGTCTCAATCTTCCACTGGCGGCTGGGACCTGATCATGCTGGCTGATGAAGCGCCAGTGAGCTCGCATGGCGGCTCCTGGCTTGCCTGGCTGGGCGGAGCTGACAATGAAACTTCACGGATCTCTCAGACCATCACCATCTCTGCTGCCGCGCCCTACCTGCATTTCTGGTATTGGCCGGCTTCGGAAGATGCCTGTGGTTTCGATCACTTCTCTGTGGGTGTCAATGGTAATTACTTTTACAGCGAGACCCTCTGTGAGACCAACAATACCAATGGCTGGGTTAAAAAGGTGCTGAACCTGGCTGCCTATGCAGGCACTGGGAAAACAGTCCAGCTCAGGGTCACCACGGATAGCAGTTTGAACAGCAACGTCTTCCTGGATGACGTCTCCATGTCCAGTTCTGCCACCCTGTCCGAACCGCTGCCCATCTCGACCGAGCTTTACCCAGGTGCAGCCCTTTTAGGAAAATAGCGTGTTTGTTTTGTAGGGGACGGCCTTGCCCTGGTGAGGGTCCACGCCGTCCCCGCCTAATAATCAGTCATTGCGACTGCGTGCGTAAGAAGTATCGAAGCGCGGGCAATCCGTTCTTTCCTTTATCAGTCATTGCGAGCCCCTGCAAGGGGCGTGGCAATCTGCCTTTTCAATTAAGCCCTCCCCCGCATCGGGGGAGGCGAAGTCCAGCCAAAGGCTGGTTCCGCAAAGCGGGGGTGAGGGTGTATGAGTTCCGTCATCGTGAGCGTTGCGAAGCGATCTCCGGCCTCCGCTTACACTTCCATGTGAGCCAGTTCCAAAATATGACCGTCAGGGTCAGTGAAATCTATCACGTGCATACCCTGTGTCCCATCAATAGCCAATTTGGGCATCAGTGTGGCGCCGTTGGCAACCGCTTTTGACACCAGGTCGTCCACTTCTTCGTTGGAATCCACAAACAGGGCAATCATCGCCAGGGAAGCTTCATGAGCATCCGGGATTGTTCGCTGCCCGATGAACGTACGGTAGAAGTCACGCCGTAACAGCATGATATAGAAATCGTCAGTGAAACGCATCACGGTCCCATCATCGTGGCTGTAATCGTCGACTTTTGTAAAACCAATTGCCCGATAAAAACGCTCACTTCTCACCAAATCTGCCACTGGGAGACTGATATATACTTCCTTAGCCATGTTGTATCCTTTCACTAAGTGAGTAAAGCATATCAAAGCAAGGCAGAATCGCAACTAAAAGTTTGTACAATCACCACCTTGTTGATAGGGAAAACCACATCGCATAGTATCGTGAACTAGTGTATCTTGGCGAGAGGAACTTGAGTGAGCTTCTCTACAGAGAACAAATAGTAGTAATTTCCTGTTCACTAATCTTGTTGCCATTATAATAGTGGTAAATAATCAAAAATCAGTACAATGGGTTTCACGAGATGAGGGGATGAACAAATTTTTCATTCTGATAACAGTTCTTCTGCTGCTCGGCGCCTGTTCAGGCTCCAGACCGGTCAGCTGGGCTTGCTGGGCATGTGGGCAGCCCCTTTGCTCAACCCCACAGCACGCGCAGGGGACGCCCCTCCCCACCCTGCCCGCCCCCACAGCCACAACACCGCCAGGGGGAACCATTGTGTGCAATTGCTCCATTGATTACAACTGTTCCGATTTTTCAACCCATGCTGAAGCGCAGGCTTGTTTCAACTCCTGCGGCGGCTCCCCCACCTACAACTGGTCCGGCATGGATGGCGACCACGATGGCGAGCCTTGCGAAAGCCTGCCGTGATTATTTAAGTCTTCCACACTGATAGGTCCTGGTGGGCAGGATACTTTTAAGTCTGTGAACATTGAATCAGCCAAAAATCAAGCTATAATTTCGTTTATCTCTTCCCAAATTACTGAGGTGTAAAAATGGCTACTATTGAGAGACCAAACAAGAGATACAAAATTGGACTCGGCGTTTTTTAGTATTTTGCTTGATCTAATCAGAAATGACATAAATGGTTATCCTAACATAATATCTCTGGCTCAAAAGCAGGAACCCAGAAAACCACTCTCGGTACACCTGACACTTACTTTATGACCGCAGATGGTAAATACGTATTTGCAGAATATACAACACAACCTCAGGTCTTTTTAAGAAAATTAAAGCGACCTTGAGTGTTTGAATGAAACAACAACGGGTATTTCTCTACAATGAAATTTCCGAGATTGTTTATTGTCATACCTCATCCATCTAACGACATCACAAAATGAAGTGGCAATGAAAATGTGTGCAGAGCGGTTGGAATACACCTTGTTATTAGGGATTTGATAAACTTGCTACTGACCTATATCTATCCTACCCCATCCTCGTTAGGAGAATATTTGGGAATATCTGTTGATACTAACCAGATTTTCGAGTATGACGATTTTATTAATCATCATAACTCAATAAAATATCGGCACCAATCACAAATATTTGTTTATTTAGAGAAGCAGAAATCAATAGCCTAAACGAGGCATATAATTCTGGAAAATTGTCATTCTAAGTGGTGCTGCCGTACAGGAAAACCCAACTTTGTAACTACGGAAAAGAATATTCCAAAATACATGACGAGAAGCTGCTTGTCATTAGTAGTAATATCTATCTTTGTATGAGGACTTGAAATTATTCTTTAACTCTCCGGGGAATTATTTTCTAGTCGTTGATGATGCAAATGAAATCTCAACAACTGAAACATATCATTGATTATTCGATGTTAGAAGATCAAGGCTACAACGTAAAAATCCTAATGACGGTGCGAGATTATGTTAAACGAAAGGTGATTTCTGTGCTCCAAGAACCATTGCATATCAGAAAATCGACTTGAAACCTTTTGTTAGACGGTGAAATTAAGGGAGCGGCTAGTAACTGCTCTTGGAATTTTGAATCAGGATTATCAAGAAAGATTGTGAGAATCGTCGAAGGAAATGCCAGAATTGCAATGTTGGCAGGTCAGATAGCCGTGAGAAAAAATCGATTAGATTCCATCAATGATGTATCACGATATATGATGCTTACTACACCCCCATCTAGAGAAACAACAACTTCTAAGTGATAAGAAATTGTGCATTACAGTGGGTTTTAACTGCATTTTACAACCAGATTATCTTGATTATCTTGATCCACTGCTGTTATCAGCCTTTAGAAGAAAATGAAATTACTAAAGAGTGTTTTATCATGAACACCCATATACTTCATGAACTTGAAATTGTTTATCTACAACGAAAAATTAGACCTGATCGAGTTTTCGAATTATTTATTGAAAGTCGTATTTTATGACAAAAAATTGCTAAAGCTATCGATGTTATGTCACCAAACAATTTTTTGAAACTATCAAGGAAAAACAATATATTCGATAAATACTTTCGACTAGTATCTTCAATAATCCTGAGTTGCATGATTTTGTCAAGAACGAGGCTATTAATGTGGGAGGTTTTCTAAAGAGAAATCCTCAATATTCCTTGATTTTTGTAAAGTCTTCTATCAATTAAATCCTATAGCGCACTAAAAATTATTCAAAACTATGTTGACCATGAACCGCCTGTAGATATTTCTAGCATTACGTTCGATTTTCAAAAGGATAGAAAACAATAATCACATATCAAGTGATGTTATAGGGATCCTGAGCGGATTGGCAGAATCACCCGAATTAATATCAGCCCTGACCTTCTTTTCAATATTATCTACAGAGTCCAATCGATACGTAATTTTTTCACGCCATTGTTAATGGGTTTGGTATTCATAGACACAATACACTTAATTGAGTATTTTGTTCAAAAAAACTGTTTGAAAAATTTGAAGAATATTCAGATAATTGTCGTGATTGTATAAATTTATTATTTCTGAAGTAGCAGAGGAATTTTTAAAATTTAACTTTTCTTCGGTAGAAAAGAAAGAAATCAAAGTAATCCCTTCATGAATTCACTCGTTTATTCTCAGGTGCAGCAGAATACAGAGGACTAATCTGGCAATCGTTATCTGTCCTAGCCACAAAAGTAAGTTAAGGAGATTCGGAAACTATATTGTCTTATGGCGTGGCGAGAAGTCAAGCTACTCGATATTAGGATAATTTAAGTAACATCTTAAATATTTCCGAATTAGAATTTGCACTCTAGCCAAATCCAAAATTGTATTATGGTTGGAAAACTCGCATCTGTATTCTCACGCTTGATAGTTTTAATAAAGCAACCTTTGATTACCTAAAACATGAACATTCAGCTTTACTGCTTACTTAAAGGGAAAGCGAAAGTCTTGAATTGAGTTATCAGACCAGAAAATATCACCAAGGATCTGATTGAAAAACATCACTGATTCAAACATGAATTTTCAAAGAATTGATGCTTCAAAGATGTTGAGGAAGGAATTATAAATATATAATGGAACAAATGGTAAAAATTCATTTGACGCTATTCCTCAACAAAACAATTACTTTGTGGAAGCGTTGAATATTATTGAAAGCAACACGCCTTTGATTGTATCCAAACTCGTTTCTAAACACACTTTTCACTTATTGCGGAAAGTAAGTCTATCAACTAGAAATAACCTTTTATTTACGACCAAAAATACCTGGCTTTATGCGTATTATCACGAACTTCATCGAATCTGATTACCAAAAAGCATTTGCAAAGTCTATAGCTTTTTGGCAGACGATTCCGATAGAACTATAAAATCTTCCTCATACAGAGATGTGACTTTCTGAAAAGTACATGGCTCATGATAAAAATGCATTTATAAATGGCTGTGAATTAATCTTGAAGAAAAGTAAGTACTCGACATTTATGACTACGATATATCTAACCCCACTAATCGATCAAGATTATGATTCACCCAAACTAGTGATAGACAGGTTTGTGACAATTTCGAATTGCTCAATGAAATATATTTTACGGTATTAGAACTCGACAATTCTAGTGATTATGATGGCTTGTTCTTGAAAGAACTCTATATTCATCCCACAAGCCTTGATAGATATGAATTATTGATAGAGCGAAAATGCATGTTTCACGCGACCCTCAAGAAAAACATTTATGCTTTTAATTTAGTAATTATTTGGAAATTTATAATATTGTCTTTGATAGATTAATTGAGCTTGCCCATCACCGATTTTTTTGTTTCGTACTATTTAGAAGCTGTGTTGTCACCAATCAAAGATGACCTATCTTAGTGAAAAAACAGGATGAATGGATTAGGCAATGTATCCAGCTTTTCTCAAAGAAGGCACAAAATGCATTTCTGTTGCCTTTGCGATGTAAGTTTCAAGAAAAACAACATATTACTTGCTGTTTCTCGAATTTAACTCCCTCATTTGAAGATTTTTAAGGCTATACCTCTTATTTAATCTATTTTACAGTTATTCGAAAGCGCTGTGCCGCTTTACTATCGATTGAATCCTAGAGCTACTTCTTCCACAATTCATCGGAATAAAATGGATAGATCACAAAAGCTATGTTGAAGAAGTGATCAAGGATTTGAGAAACAAATCGAAAGGAAGAAGTCCGAGTAATAATGAGAGGAGTGAAAACGAAACAGTGGCAATCCTAATTTTCTTTTAACAGTAGCAACCTTCGACGATTTTGATCTCTTCATCGGTTAATCCGTAAAGTTCATAGACCAAATTGTCAATAGCTGCGTTTATTGTTTGATTGCCCGTTGTAATTGCTCTTTTTCTAGAGGTGTAATCGGCTCTGCTTTCATCATTTTCATTAGTTGAGCAACTTGCAGCGGCTATCTGAACTGACAATTCGACTGCTTTTCTATCATTAGTATCTAACAAACGAACCGTAACTCGACATATACAACTTTAATTTCGCGAAAAATTCCGCTAATCATTTGCGGATTCTGAGATGCAAAATACATTTGGAAAAGTTTGGAGTTCTTAATAAACCTAGCAGATATTCGTAAGAAATTAGGCTCAAATTAGGCTTGATTTTTAATAACATGACAAGAGTTAACTGATATTGAATCTGAATAATCAATACATGCACGTAGGGTATCATCTGTCCGTCTCATAAGAATTTTTTTGGCTGAAAAGAGTTCAGAGGATCTTGGAGCTGCCAACCAAGGTCCGTAGTGAACATACTCGTTGCTTTCTACAAGCCGATAGCCTTGAAACATGTTTCCCGCGATAAAGTTGTTTCCAACCACCCTTCAGGTCTGGAAATCCTCTTTAGTAATGGCTTGCTACCGTGACAGCGTTTTGAGGAGGCTCCCCTTCAAGTCCTTTTTCTACAGCTTCGCTCCAGCTTTTGCAGCAATTTCCCCAAGTTTCGTCATTTTTTCAAACTTGTTTATAACACTATTTTCTTGAGGGACTAAGCGGAAATTTATCTTTGACAGATGGTTAGTTAAGAATTCACTCACTTTCCGCCCAGTAACAGATCACCAATGTAAATCTCAACTTCATCAGTTTCATTTGATTTCTGATTTAGCCCAACGAAAACAACGGTATCAACTACTTTACCTTTAAAAACCCAGCCTGATTGGAAAATTCTTATTAATCGTAATTCTTTTAAAACCAGCGTCTAAATAGATCGCAAGACTCTAAATCACAGAATGTGTTTGGTACAATAAAGCTCAGTGTTCCACCGATTTCAGCAAATCGGGCTTAGTGCCATGAATTGGCAATAATTGTCTGAAACTTGCGTGTGTTAGGAAATTTTTCACGTTTTGGGATAATTAAAAAGTCTTTTGCAAAGAAACTCCATATGGCGGGTTGCCGATGACGGCGTCGAAGCCGCCTTCTGCAAACACGTGGGGGAAGGCGCGCTGCCAGTCGAAGGGTTGACGCGCTGGATCTCTTCTTCGTCCGGGAAGATCTGCCCCCCAAAGTAGTCCCACCCGATCAGTGAATTTCCACAGCGGATGTTTTGACCCAGGTCGGGTAAGACGCGTTCGAAGCCAAGCGTCAGCTGACCGGTTTCGCCCTCCAGCAGCTTCAGCAGCAGCGAGAGCTTGGTCACCTCCACCGCCTGGGCGTCGATGTCGACCCCGTAGATATTGAATTGAGGATCTGTTTTTGGTTTGGGTGGTCAGGCGATATTCTCCGCCTTCGGTGGCGACCAGGGGCGGGTTTTTACCGCGCGTGTGGCTCTCGGGGTCGTGGCTGAGGTAGTAGTTGAGGTGCCAATCGAGCAGGTATTGGTAGGCACCCAGCAGGAAGGACCCGGACCCACAGGCGGGGTCCACCACCCGCAGGCTCAGGGCTTGGACAGGGGTAATCGAAGGATCTTGCTGCAACTGATTAAAAGACCCACTCCCTGAGCCCCCTCCACCGCTACGCTGGAGGGGGTGAGAAGGTCAAGCCTGATTGTTGGCTATTGATGTTCGTGCTGGTCTCTCCAGAGAGCGATCGGTTGCTACTAACCCCTCCAGCCCTTCTTTTGGGCGAAGGGTCGAAGATCCCCGTAGGGGAATGGGGGGTGAGGGGCGAAGTCCCGCCGAAGGTGGGTGTGGGTCTTGAAAAGATGGCTGCACTTCGTTTGCCGGGAGACCGTGGCAGGTCTCCCCTACAGGTTTGCTCACGCCCAACAATCTTCCAAGCGTGTTCTGGACAATGTAATCAACGATATAGCGGGGGTATAGTAGACACCGCCGGCTTTACGCACCTCGGGCTTTTCTTCCACCTTGGCTTGTCCCCCGGGCGTCAGGCGGATGACGCTGCCCAGGAACTGCTCGTAGACCTGCCCCAGGATCTCGACCGGGATCTCGTTGAACATATAGGGGCAGGGATAGTGGTGCTTTTGATGACCTGGCGCAAGACCTTGTCATCGATCTGCAGGGTGGGCGTGAAGGTGTCGGGCTCGTTGGTCTGCGTTTTTTCCTTGTTGAAGTGGAACAGACCAGAATTGTACTTCTGGTCGGCTTTTTGGAAGAGTATTAACAGTTGGGCGTAGATATCGCTGCCCTCGGCGATCTGGAGCAGCTGGTCGGTGGGTTCGATCTGGCGGTCCTCGCAGATGCGCAGGAAGAGGATGCGGTCGATCGTGGTCTGGACGGCGTAATTGAGCTGCCGCTCCGCGCGGTGAAGGTTGGGCGGGGTTTCGGCGGCGTGATCGGAGGAGCGGAAGTTGCGCAGGGCGATGTTGCGGGCAAGCAAAAGGCGCCACTGCTCGATTTCCTTGAGGAATTCCGCGTCTACCTCGGTGGTACCGCGTTTGCCCTTGCTGCCCTCGGCGTAACGGTCGAACGAGCCGTTCCAGACCGCTCTTCGGGAGAAAATTTGCGCCAGTTCATCCCAGCGGGTCAGGTATTCTTCGAAGGTGAAGAGCATCACCCGACCGGTGGCGGCAGAATCTTTGGGGTCGGGGCGGGTACGGCAATCGTAGACTGCCAGCTCTTCAAAGTCGGTCAAAATCGAGAGCGGCAGATGGGCGTTCCAGGCGTAACGGCGCAGTTGGTAGGCGGGGTGGATAGCGTAACGGATGTCGACCGCCGGCTTTTTGGCTTCGACGAAGAATTTACGGGTGGTGCCGATGCGGAAGGCATAATCCGGGGCTTTGAAACGAGCCTCGTCCTCGAGCGAGTCTTCATGGATCACCTCGCGGTATTGGGGGCGAAATTGGAGCGGTTGAACATGTCCCAACCGAGGGTTTCAAAGAGCGGATTGAGGAATTCCTGGCGGAGTTGTGCTTCGTTGTAGCGCCCGGAGCGGTAGAGCTCGCGCGAATCGCGGAAGCGCTGGACGAGGTCATGGATGATAGCGGGTGCGGTCATTTACCTCCAGGGGAATGAAAACTCGACAGTCAGGAATGATTATAGCACTTAACTTTTTGTGGACGGAAAAAGCGAAGGTGAAAACTGGTAGGTTATAGGGAAAAGAGGCTGATAGCTTTTCTTTCGTAGGCCGGGTTCCGTTTTTGAACCCGGCAAATGCTTGAATAACACGATCTTTGTTATCCTCGTCTTTTCGTAGGCCTTGCGTAATTCAACCCGGCAAAAGCTTGAATAACAGGATCTTTGTTATCCTCATCTTTTCGTAGGCTGGTTTGCGTAATTCAACCCGGCAAATGTTTGAATAACAGGATCTTTGTTATCCTCATCTTTTCGTAGGCCGGGTTCCGTTTTTGAACCCGAGCAAAACCTGGATAACACATTCATTGATATCCCCAGTGTGAAGGAAAAATTTTCTCTGAACATTTCCTTCCCAAAACAGAACAAATGTGCTATTATTATCCAGAGTCACCCGCACCTTAATAACCAACCACTTTTTACACTCGATCTATGGCTCTGTACTATCAAAAAACAGTGTAAATAGTGTAAATAGTGTAAAAAGGCCTCAGGGAACAGGGAACCCTCACCAGGGCAGGCAGGGAACAGGGAACAGGGCGGGCGAGGAGCGGTTGATAATTCCGGAAATGAAAAGCCGGGTTCAAATTCGGAACCCGGCCTACGAAAAGAAAGTGCCTACTTCAGGATCAGCGGCAGGAAGATCTCATAATCCGGGGCGCCCTCCCACGTCAGAATGAAGCTTTGCTGCGCATTCGGAATGACTCCATTGCCAGCATTTAGGATGAAGTAATCAACCCCGCCTTCTTCCGGAGGCATTCCCGACAGGATCGCCGTACCGTCTCCCTGGTCCACCAGGGTCAACCAGGAGGGCAGCCCATCGCCGGTCCAGATCATTGGTGTGGGGAAACCGCTTGTGGTGATCACAAAGCTGCCCAATTCACCATAGATAAATGTCGTGTTATCAGCACTGGTGATCATTGGCGCTTCGAAGTTCACTTCGGGATCATAGACGCTGGCGTTGTTCTCCGGGAACGGATCGAGGTCGATTTCCGGCTCGCTACTGAGGATTTCAGCTGTGTTGATCAGCTCCGCGCTGGCAGGAATTTCATCATCAATTCTTAATGTCAGCCAGACCTCCGTCCATTCGCCCGTGGTCATGGGCCACATGGTCCAGATGATTTCCTGTCCGACAGAATCCGGTATGAACTCACACCACTCAAATTCTTCGTAACAATGCCGGTAGGCTGAAACAAACGTCATTCCATCGGGCAATGTATCCACGAGGATGGCGTTTCCGACCATGTCCCATTGCCTGGTATGCCCGGGTTGGTCGTTACCAAGTTTGATCAGGAAGGAGACTTCTTCCCCTGGCAGGAATTCACCTTCGCCAAGGGATTTCTCAACGAACATATTCGATCCGCTCCCCAGGAGGTAGACCGCGGTGTTATCCTCCGGATAGGTTTCAGCGGGGTCGACGGTCACCTCGGCGGTGTTGGTAAAGACTTGCCCAAGCGGTACCGGATCACTACCCGGGATGACCAGGTTGTAATTGACACCCATGGACCATCCGGGCTCCAGTCTGTCCAGGGTAAGGGTGAAGTAATGCTCTTCCGGGTAAAGGTCCAAATCCGAGGCTTCCCAATAGCCCACGTTGACACCGCCATCCAGGTCCATTTGAGTGGGATAGTGATCTTCCAGGAAGACATCTGTAACGGTCTGGTCGCCGATGTTCTCGACAAAGAGCTGGAACCAGGCGTTGTGCCCTTCCCCGTGACCGTGCCAGTCACCCCATTTTCGGACACGCAGGTTGGGACCATGATCCCGGACGACCTCGAGTAGTTCGGAAGTATTGTTGTTGATATCACCTTCCTCTGACTGCACCTCAATGTCGGCAATCTGAAGCAATTCAGTTTCAGGGGTTGTGGCGGGGTGAATGTTGGCGATAACTTCAACGGTGCCATTATAGCCCGCGTCGAGGTCGTCCACCTGCCAGGTGATGGTGTTGCCATCCTGCACGGGATCACCGAGGTACTCAGCCCAATCCCAGTGGCTCCAGCCGGCGAAGCTTGTGCCAGCGGGAAGAGTGAGCGTAAGCGCAATAGGACCCTCGACCGGCAGGTTGCCATTATTGTAGAAGTAGATGCCAAAGCGGTATTGCCCACCCGGAGTCAGAACGCCCGAGTGCCAACCAAGGCTGATGGAAAGGTCCACGTTAGGCTCTCCCACGTTATGATGCAGCGAAGCCTGGTTATCCTGCTCGTCGGGGTCGTCATTATCAGCGCTTATTTCTGCCGAATTGACCAATTCATCGCCGGGCTGGGTATCGGGATCCAGGATTACCTTGATGAAAACCTCCCGGCAGGAGTAGCCAGCAATCGTAGGATATTCAAGGGTCAGAAGGTTATCAACGAGCGAAATTTGCTGCCAACCTGCTTCCCGCCCCCAGAAGGAATCGAAAGTGACCACATCGGGAAGGTTTTCGGTCAGGGTTAATTCTGTGCTGCCGGTTGGTCCATTGTTGCAGACGTTGATGTTATAGACATACTTTTCGCCGGGTGCCGGCCGCCAGGTCCAGGTGCCTTTGCCAACGTTTACATGGGTGTTGTTGGCAACCACAGTGCTCCTGGCAGTGCGCACACGGTCATCAGGATTGCCTGGATCGAAACTCTCAGAGCTGATCTCGGCAGTGTTGATGATTTCCTCTCCTGCTGGGGCGATCACATGGGCAAACACGTAGAAGTTGACCCAATCCGTTGGTGCCAGGTCGCCCAACTGCCAGATCACCTGGTTGCCATCAATAGTTTTAGGTAATCCGGAGGTATCGCTGAGATAGGTCAGACCCTGCTCGAAAATATCCGTGATGATGGCGTTGACTGCCGGGGCATCACCCTCGTTGCGGTATTGGATTCTAAAGGTGACATTGCCACCCTCCCCAGGTTCGCCATTCTCCAGCCATTTTTCGATGCGCAAGCGAGGAGCAGGCGGGTGAAAGTCACCGATCAGTTCATGCCCTGCCGGGTCGATGTAGGCGACCATCAGGTTGGAGGTCTCGTTCAGGTCGTAACCGTCATCTGTCCAGTCGCATAGATAAGTGTCAACTCCATCAGGCAGCACCCAATCTTCCTGGTTTGGAGGGGCATAATTCTCCCAAATGTAGCAGGCGGCTTTTACATCCTCACCTTGAGGCAGCCACTCCGCATCCACTGTACCGCTTACCTGATCGTTGTCGAGATCCAGGTCGGCTGTGACCCAGCCTATTTGTACATCAGCGGTAAACTCGCTGCCGTCATCCACTTCGCCATGGACCATATCTCCAGGCTGGATATCCGGCTGGCTTGGGAGCCACTGTGAGCCTTCAAGGTGAGTGGCAAAGCCAGACTGACCTCCCCAATCCGGCCAAAAACCAGTCGGCACGGTGATATGGGCTTTTTCAACCCCTTCCTGATCCAAAACTTGCAGAGATACAGTATGGTCCGGCTCATAAAACCCCTGGATCCAATCATGATCATAGTGAATTTGTAAGATCAATTCATCGATATAACCGATAAACACATTGTAGACCGTATGATTATCGGGTCCTGTGTAAGACACGCCTATCTCTTGATTCGGTTGGATGTCCCATTCAGTATCCGGGTCCCAGGCACAGGTATAGGTGTCCACACCATCTGGTAACACGGTCTCACCTTTCCCCTCGGTATCTGGAGGTGCGCCCCAGGTATGACACCATACCCATACTTCAGTATCCTGTGGCAGCCAGGGAGCGTAGATCGTGCCAGTAATACTGTCATTTTCAGCATCGACTTCACCTAAAATTTCTCCCAATTGGACCTCAGCTGAGTAGATTGTTCCATCTACGTCCACTTCACCGAACACCCAATCCCCAGCCTGGATGTCCGGTCGTTCGGGATTCCAAACCACGCCTTCCATATTCGTCGAGAAACCTGTAGCACCGCCCCACCAGGGAACAGTTGTAGTAGTAAAGCCCATGGTCGCTTTAACTGTAGTGCGATCGCTTTCGGTGACAGTCAGGGTGCCACTATAGTCAGGGGGGTACCAGAATTCAATCCAGTCATGTCCGTAGTTGACATTCAAGGAAAGATCAAAGGAATAGGCATAAAATCCGTTGTAGACCCAATGCCCGGATGGATCTGTGTAAGTGACTCCCACATCTGAATAGGGTTGAATGTCCCACTCTGTATCCGGGTCCCATTCACAGAAGTAAGGGTCCTCCCCATCAGGCAAAACAAAATCCTGTTTTCCATCAGTAGGATTGGGAGCTCCCCATGGATGGCACTGCATTTCAATTTCAACATCCTGAGGAAGCCAGGGGACATAAATTGTGCCAGTAATACTGTCATTTTCTATATCGACTTCACCGGATATTTCTCCCAGTTGGATCTCAGCTGAGTAGATTGTCCCGTCCACGTCCACTTCTCCAAAGACCCAATCCCCTGCCTGGATGTCAGGTCGTTCTGGGTCCCAGACCACGCCATCTAAATTAGTTGAAAAACCAGTATCCCCATTCCACCAAGGAACACTCGTGGTGGTGAAGTCTACCGTCGCTTTGACTGTCACACCATCGCTCTGGGTAACGGTCAGGGTTCCTTCATGATCAGGTGGATACCAGAATTCGATCACATCCCCGTAGTAATTGACATGCAGGTAGAGGTCGTAAGATACAGCCACAAACTGCTGGTGGATGTGGTGTTCTTCCGGAGTGTGATAGAAGATCATAATCTCCTGGTTTGGCTCCACATCCCATTCTGTGTCAGGGTCCCAGGCACACGAATATACATCACTTCCATCAGGGATGACGGTGGTGGTTTTATTGGGTGCGCCATTGGGCGCGCCCAAGGCATGGCATTCTACAGTCACCACACCTGGAGAAGGTATGAGCCAGGGAGCGTTAATTGTGCCACTGATGCTGTCCGTATCCACGTTAACTTCACCAGCAATCTCGCCCACCTGAGCATAACCCTGGTACGTTCCGCCATCGACCACGCCATAAACTTTATCCCCTGGCAGAATGTCAGGTCTTGCTGGCACCCAGTATTCATCATCAGTCTGAGTAGCGAAACCAGTGGTGCCTAGTTCCCACTCAAATTCACCGGTGGGAACTGTGGCGATGGCTTTGAGATTATCTTCGCTATCCGTCACGGTCAGAACCACTGTATGACCTGGTGCATAATGCCCCTCGATTAGATCCCATT
>JAXGJN010000014.1:0-51102 GCA_040770225.1 Anaerolineaceae bacterium | reverse complement strand
CACTGCGAGACCCTTTGCCGTCATGTAACCTATGAAATTAGTAAAACCTGGCTAGGCAAAGGGTCGTGGCAGTCTGCTTTTTTTTGTTATCCCTAGAGTATTATTGCAAATGTAAACGTCATTTTTATCAGACTCATCGCCTAATATTCCCCCTCTTGCCTCAACCGTTAGTTCATCTCCTGCTATACGGCAATACCAGGATAGGACGGCACATGATAGAATTTCTTCATCTCAACCAAAGGTAACCAACATGGAAAGAACTGTCCCAATCCGCTCCTCTGAAGAAATCGACCTTTATTTACGCACCATCTACTCTTTGCTGCGTTCCACTAACGAAGTAAACATCCGTACCCTTGAAGGTGTGCACGCCAGCACAGATTCATCTTTACATATGAACGCTCTTGGCGATCAGCCAGACGCCTCCGCACTCATTTACACGCTTCTGCGCTTGCCATCCGTGATCACAGTGGTCAACAAAGTCATCCTGGGGCAATCAGCCAGCAGCTTTACAGAGTATGGCTACACCAACATTGAATCCTGGCAGGAGGTCTCTGCCAGAGCGCGCCGCAGAAAGTGCTTTTATGATGGCGAGCAAAGACTCGCATGTTACATCGCCTCCCGCTCAGATATCGATGACGTCGTTCCCTGTCTGACCGCCCTTCAAATCGAATGGAACAAGCTTCATTTCCTGCTCAACACCTTCGACCCGCACCTGCTCGATGACGCTCTGCCGGCTAACCCTGAAGCATTTGGAGAGCTCGGCGATCATTTGCATCTGTCAGAAGATGATCTTGCTCGTCTATACACGGTCCTTGGAGATCACTTCACCGAAACCATGAAAATCTTCCGGGCACGTCGGGCAGATTTCACCATCCAGTTACTGAGCGGCTCTCTTAACGATTATCGCCGTGCCACAGTAAATTGGTGGAATAATATCGAAGAGAACGCTCTTCAATTGACCGACCGACCCATCTATTTTGTCTCTTCAAACACCCATAGCCTGACCAATCTCCTCTCTGGTTACGCTTTGGGTAAAAAAGACGAACTGCTTCACTACATTCATGAAAATGAACCCGGATTGCAGGCAGAATGGGTCGAAATCAACCGTCAGGAAAACCAATCGAACCCCAACAATTTTTATTACTACGCGATGAAGAAATACCTGGGCACTGACGCGGGCAACCCACTGATTGAAGATCAGATTGAATTCGAGAAATCTCGTGGGATCAACCGCATTCCCAGCCGCCATTCTTTTGATGTGGAAGCAAACATCATTGAACTCAATAAACTGGATCCATGCACAATCGACGAACGACTCATCCCGAATGGTTGTGATGCAGCCCTGAATTTTTTAAAGCAGAGCGACGCGGTCATCCTCAACATCGATTACCCACTCGGTTATGCCGCCTATAACCTGCTCACAAAAACAGCCGAAAGTGTCTCTGAGATCCTTGGTATCTATATCATGGGCAAGGCTGCCAGCCTCAATGGCGTTCGCGGCGATGTGATCATCCCTGAAGTTGTTTATGATGAACATTCCCATAATACATACATTTTCGCTAACAACATCACCGCTAAAGAAGTGGCTGACCACCTGACCTTTGGAACTGTGCTGGATAACCAGAAAGCCGTCACCGTGATGGGAACCTTTCTGCAGAACAAAACCATCATGGACGTGATTTACCGGGAAGGTTACACCGATATCGAGATGGAAGCTGGTCCTTATCTTTCCTCTATATATGAACTCTCAAGACCGCAGCGTTATCCGGTTAACCAGATTGTCAATTTAAACAAACTTCCCTTCGATCTGGGAATCATGCACTATGTTTCTGATACTCCCTACACCAAGGGTAAGAATTTGGGTGCCGGCGCTCTATCGTATTTTGGTATGGATTCAACCTACGCTGTCTCGTTGACCATTCTAAAACGCATCATTGCCCTGGAAAAGCAAAGAATCGAATTGGTATAGATTACTATCGAAGGTACAGAACGATCCCCGACCGTTCCACCCAAATCAATGTACGGAACTGCTACCTTCTGTTAGACATGACTTAATGTAGGGAACAGACACCGACCGCTCCGCTGAAACATCATTGTAGGGAACGGGCACCGACCGTTCCAAAGTAAAAAAAATGGCCATTCTGTGTAAAGGATGGCCATTTTCCTGATAAATCTTAAAAAACAGAACTTATCCGTTCAACCGCTCTCGCAGCTTCTCCGCACTACTCTTGTATCCCGCCAGCTTTTCTCGCTCGGCATCGACCACATTCGCCGGCGCCTTCTGGGCAAAGGGAGACGCCAGCAGTTTTTCCAGGCGTGCGATGTGGCTTTCTGCTTCAGCCAGTTCTTTCTCCAGCCGTTCCCTGTCCTGTTCGCCGTCTGTGCTGGCACTCAGGTCCAGGTAGATCTCAACATCCTCTACAACCAACACAGTCATGCTCTCAGTCTGGGTCTTGCCAGGCTGGATCTGCAGTGTTTCCTCTTTCAATCCTGCCAGATCGAGCAGCAGGTTTTTGTTACGATTCAAAAAATCTGCTTTACTTTCGCTCACTAAAACCGCATCGATGCCCTTACTTGGTTCAAGTTTATATTCAGATCGAAGGTTGCGGATGGCGCGTACCATTTCTTGCACTAACGCAAAATCCTTGATGGCACCTTCTTCCCAATCTTCCTGCTCCATTCGTTCAGGCCAACGGGCAATGATCAGGTGTTCTTCCCATTCTCTGTCTGGGTTGTAAATGACTTGGTTGGTTTCGCAGGCTTCCTTCAGATAGCCATAGAGCGCCTCCGTCACATAGGGCGTGAAGGGATGAAGCAAGCGCAGCATCAATCCAAGCACATCCGCCAGAAGAATGGCGGTGTAAGCAGCCCGGTCCCCACCTTCCGCAAGCTGCCGCTTTGAAGCCTCCAGGTACCAATCCGCAAAATCACTCCACAAGAATTCGTACACCTGCCTGCCTGCCTCACCAAATTGATAGCTTTCAAACAGGTTATTGATGTTATTAACCGTTTGCTTGGTACGCGCCCAGATCCAGGCGTCAGCCAACGTCCATCGGGGTTCCGTCTTGATCGGTTCTCTGACGTTATTGATGGCGTTGATAGCAAACCGTCCAATGTTCCAGACTTTATTGGCAAAATTTCTGTTTGCCTCCACCTTTTTCACGCCCACATTCTGGTCATTGCCCGGGCTGGAGCCCACCACCAGTGAAAATCGCAGAGCGTCGGTACCGAATTCGTTCATCAACACCAGGGGGTCGATCACGTTGTTTTTGGTCTTGCTCATTTTCTGACCCTTGTCATCGCGCACCATGCCGTGCAAATATACGGTATGGAAAGGAGCCTTGCCAGTAAAGAACAGCCCGTCCATCACCATGCGTGCCACCCAGAAGAAAATGATGTCGTAACCGGTTTCCATCACGCTGGTCGGGTAGAAATAGTTAAAATCAGGGGTCTTTTCAGGCCAGCCGAACACCGAGAATGGCCATAAACCGGAAGAGAACCAGGTATCCAGCACATCCGGGTCCTGTTTCAGCTCGATCGAACCGCATTTCGGGCACGTTGTGGGGTCTTCCCGAGCCACAATCACTTCGTGGCAATGCTGGCAATACCAAACCGGAATGCGGTGCCCCCACCACAACTGCCGGCTGATGCACCAGTCCTGGATATTATCCATCCAGTTCAGAAAGACCTTGGTAAAGCGTTCGGGTACGAAGGTGACTTCGCCTTTACGCACCGACTCCCCAGCCATCTCTGCCAGGCTGTCCATCTTTACGAACCACTGTGTTGAAACCAGGGGCTCAACGATCTCACCACCACGTTGCGAGCGAGGTACATTCATCAAGTAAGCTTCTTCTCTGATCACAAGACCAGCGGTTTCCATATCAGCCCAAATCGCCTTTCGGGCTTTGAAGCGCTCCATGCCAGCATAGGGTCCGGTGTTTTCATTCAAGGTGGCATCTTTGTTCATGATATTGATCAGGTCCAGGTGGTGCCGCTGACCTATTTCATAGTCATGCGGGTCATGCCCTGGGGTGATCTTGAGTGCGCCTGTGCCAAACTCTTTGCTCACGTAGTCGTCAGCGATCACCGGGATCTTCCTGCCCAAAATTGGCACAAGTACTTCTTTGCCAACGAAACTGGCATAACGCGCATCCTCAGGGTGCACCGCCACACCCGTATCGCCGGGAATGGTTTCCGGTCGGGTGGTTGCTACAGGAAGATAATCGCCGGAACCGTCAGCCAGCATGTACTTGAAATAGTAAAGTTTGCCTTGTTCTTCCGAATATTCCACTTCCAGGTCCGAGACTGCCGTCTGCAGACCAGGCGACCAGTTGATCATTCGAGGACCCTGGTAGACCAAACCTTTCTCATATAACTGCACAAAAGCTTCCCGCACAGCCCTGGACAAGCCGTCATCCAGCGTAAATCGTTCACGTTCCCAATCACAAGACGCACCTAATCGCCTGAGCTGATGGATGATCTCACCGCCATACTTTTCTTTCCACTGCCAGACACGTTCTTCAAAGGCTTCCCTTCCAATTGCCTCACGGGTAGTTCCTTCTTTTCGCAGCAAATTCTCCACCTGTAACTGGGTGGCTATGCCGGCATGGTCTGTACCGGGTACCCACAGGGTCGGTTCACCCTTCATACGGTGATAACGGATCATGATGTCTTCCGTAGCCACAAACAAGGGGTGACCCAGGTGCAGCGCGCCGGTCACATTGGGAGGAGGAATGACGATCACAAAAGGTTCGATGCTTGGGTCATGCCCTGGCAGGTTAGGGTCATTGGTGGGCTTGAAGTAGCCCTTCTCTTCCCAGACCTGGTAGATCTTTTCCTCATATTCTTTAAAATCATAAGCTTTTGGCAGTTCAGTCATCGTTACCTCTCAGTTGTCATCTTAAACAAAAAACTTTCGCTCATTTAGAGGACGAAAGTTTGCTTCCGTGGTACCACCTCAATTCGCTCTGTTGGGAGCGCGCTTGGGTTGAGCGCTAACGGGCTCTCCCGGGAAGGTCTACTCTCTTGCGATTTCTTCTTCCAACTTGCTCCGGCGACTTCAGTTTGTGGTTACCGTGGGCTTCTCAGCAACTGCCCTTCTCTGCCAGCACCTGCAAACTTACTATTCCGTGCAATAATTTTACACCAGTTTTAGGATTTCACACTGAACATGAAAAGATTGTCGTCATTCTGGACAAAGTGAAGAATCTTTTTTTCAGACCCAAAGATCCTTCTCTGGTAACGTAGGGCGGAATGATGTGGAGAAAATCCGTGTCACGCGGAAAAAATTCAACCCCACCTTACTCCACCGTTGGAAATGCTGGCTTGCAGAACCCCCTCATAAAAAAACAAAACCGGGTTCAAATTCAGAACCCGGCTCCCAGATAGAAGACGATATCAAGTCCCCGTAATTCTTTGATGCCCTATTTATCCATTGTGATGACCTGGTCATCCCAGCGGTGCCAGCCATCAAATTTCTCATCAATGATCCTGCGACCTTCACCGGGGCAATTAAGCCCCATCAGCTCCATGTCTGCATCCACCATGATCCTGACCAGCTCGTGGAACTTCACCTTCGGTTTCCAGTTAAGATTCTCATTAGCTTTCTTTGGGTCAGCCAGCAGGTAGTCGACCTCGGTCGGGCGGAAGTAGCGTGGGTCGATCTCAACATACTTTCTCCAGTCCAGATCAACATAGCCGAAGGATTCATCCAAAAAATCACGCACAGAATGGGATTCTCCGGTGCCAAGAACATAATTGGTTGGGGTATCCTGCTGCAGCAGCTTGTGCATCGCTTCCACAAATTCCGGGGCGTAACCCCAGTCGCGTTTGGAATCGAGATTACCTAAAAAGAGCTTGTCTTGCTTTTTCGCCAAAATAGCTGCCACTGCGCGTGTGATCTTACGGGTCACAAAAGTCTCACCTCGTCGGGGGCTTTCATGGTTGAAGAGAATGCCGTTGACCGTGAACATGCCGTAACCATCCCGATAGTTCTCCACCATCCAGTAAGCATACAGCTTAGCCACGGCATACGGGCTTTGCGGGTGGAAGGGAGTTTCCTCACTCTGGGGAGGTTTGGCAGAACCAAAAAGCTCGCTGGTGGATGCCTGGTAAAAGCGTGTGCCTTTCCCCAGCCGTCTGACGGCTTCGAGCATACGGGTGGTGCCAAGTCCCGTCACATCTCCGGTGTATTCGGGCATATCAAACGAAACGCGCACATGGCTCTGCGCAGCCAGATGGTAGATCTCATCCGGTTTGGTGTCATAGATCACATCTCCCAAAACACCGGTCGCGCCCATGTCGCCATAATGCAGGAACAGACGGGCAGAGCCATCGATCACGTGAGGATCGCGATATAGATGATCGATTCTTTTAGTGTTGAAGGTGCTGGCACGTCGAATGATGCCGTGAACCTCATAGCCCATGCTGAGCAGGTATTCTGCCAGGTAAGATCCGTCCTGACCCGTAATTCCGGTAATAATCGCTTTTTTCATTACTCACCTCATGCTGATGTTGAATCGATAGTATACCATTTCCTCATCCTCCCGCATCTCAGCGGTAATGTAGGGATTCCATAAGTTTGTAAAAGGATGAAGGACTAACCAGAACGCTGGGTTATAATTTTAAAACAAAATTCTACAGAAACAATCTTCATAAGGAGAGATGATGAAGAAATTCAGATTGTCTATAATTTTTGTGCTGTCATTTGTGCTTATCTTAAGTGCCTGCACGACCCCTGCTGTTGAAACCCCGCCCGAAGAAACCTCAGAAGAAACCACTTTGGTAGTCTGGGACCAATTTTACCGGGACGAAGAAAGCAAAGTGATCGAGACCCTTAACGCCGAATTTGAAACCGCACATCCGGGTGTCAAGATCGAACGCGAAACCAAAGTGCTGGCAGACCTGCAGATGACGGTCAAACTCGCTCTTGGCGAAACTGACGGTCCCGATGTTGCCCAGGTAAACCAGGGTCGCAGCGATATGGGCGCGCTGGTCGAAGGTGGTCTCTTGTTGCCCCTGGATGACTACATCGCCACCTACAGTTGGGGAAATGTCTTCTCCAGCAGTGTCGCCAGCCGCAACAGTTTCACGCCCGACGGTAAGACCTTTGGTCAGGGCAGTCTCTTCGGTGTCAGCCCCACGGCTGAAGTGGTCGGCGTCTTCTATAACAAAGGCATCTTCCAGGACAATGGCTGGTCAGTTCCAACCACTTTTGAAGATTTCGAAACCCTCCTGGCTGAGATAAAAGATGCCGGCATCACCCCCATTTCCTTCGGCTCGCTGGACGGCTGGAATGCCATCCACGAATTCAGCGCCATCCAGCACCTTTTGGTCAGCCTGGATTACATTAATAACCTCACTTATGGTGTCAACAACGCCACCTTTGATACGCCTGAAAACCAGCAAGCTGCCCAGATCCTTTCAGATTGGGCAAAAGCCGGCTATTTCAGTGAAGGGTACGCTGGCATAGGCTACGATGACAGCAACAATCTCTTCAAGTCCGGTCAGGGTGCCATGACCATCACCGGCTCCTGGTTTGCTCCGGAACTGATGACTGGTACTGACCAGGAATTTGGTTTCTTCCTTCTGCCTGGGTTCAGCGGAAAAGCTACCATGGCGATTGGCGGCGTCGGTGTTCCTTTTGCCATCCGCAAAACCACCGAACATGCCGATCTTGCAGCCGAATACCTGAACTGGATGATCAGCCCACGCGCCGCCGAACTCTGGGCTCAGGCTGGTATGGTGCCTGCCATGTCCTTACCGGAAGACAGCAAGATCGAGACGGACAACCTGTTCGGCGAGACCCTGCTTGCCTGGGATACGATCAACAAGAATAACGCCGTTGGTCATTACATTGACTGGGCAACCCCCACCTTCTACGACACCCTGGTGTCCGAACTGCAGAAGCTGCTTGGCGGCATCACCACACCTGCCGATTTCACGGCAGCCGTTGAAGTTGACTATTCCAACTATCTGCTGGAAAAATCGCAGTAACTAAAGGTTGACGAGTCCGCTCACATATCTGTGAGCGGACTCATTTTTCAAGATGACCACAGGAAGCCGTGCCTACCCAGGAGAGAGCAAGTGGAAAGGTTTGCTGTACTTGTTTCCCGCCTTTCTGATCTATCTTTTATTTACTTTCATCCCAATCATTGAAACATTCAGAGCCAGTTTTTTCGACTGGAACGGTTTTTCCGAAAGCCGCACCTTTATCGGTTTCGGAAACTACATCAAACTCTTCTCCGACCCTCTTTTCCTTAAGGCAATTTCCAACAATCTGGTTTTCATCCTTTTCTACAGCATCCTCCCGATCCTGATCGGTCTGTTGTTGTCTGCCCTTTTATCCGGGCAGCCCATTCCAGGTTTCAGTTTTTTCAGAACGCTTTACTTTCTGCCCCAGGTCATCAGCATGGTGGTGGTCGGTGTGGTCTGGCGCTGGATGTTCAACCCGCTCAGCGGTCCGATCAACCAGTTTCTTTCACTGGTCGGTCTTGATCAGCTCCGGCAAGCCTGGCTGGGCAGTTTTCAATATGCCCTTCCCGCTGTCGGCTCGATCGGTACCTGGGTGCAGTACGGTTTTTGCATGGTTCTCTTTTTGGCTGGCATTCAACGCATCCCCATCGAGTATTACGAAGCTGCCAGCCTGGATGGTGCCAATGGTTTCAAGCAGTTCGTTTACATTACAGTTCCAGGTCTGAAGTCGGAAATTGGTGTGGCAATGATCACAACCATGATCGCAGCCCTGCGGGTTTTTGACCTGATCTACTCGACCACACGTGGCGGTCCTGGAGATTCCACCCTGGTGACGGGATTCTTGATCTACCGCTCAGCCATCCTTAATAACCGCATTGGTTACGGCGCCGCCATCGCCATGGTCTTGACCATCATCATTTTGGCATTGTCTTTCCTTATTCGGCGCATGATGCGTGAAGAACAGGGGAAGGAGGCATGACCGTGCACTGGAAGCGCCTTTTGCCACGGTACCTGGTGCTGACAATCTTCATGATGATTGTCTTGCTGCCTGTCTGGGGAATGCTGATGAGTGCCTTTAAATCAGACACTCAAATTGCTTCCTCGCCTTTCAGCCTGCCCCAAACCTGGACCCTGGAAAATTTTCAGCAAGCCTGGACCATCGGTAAATTTAATGTATTCTTCAAGAACAGTGTGATCGTCACTACCGCGGTAGTTATCAGCAGTGTGTTTCTCTCAACTCTCAGCGGCTACGCCTTTGGTCAGTTGCCCATACCAGGTAAAAACCTGCTCTTCCCGTTGATGCTACTCGGTTACATGGTTCCATTTGAGGCGGTCATCATCCCACTCTATAACTGGCTTGATGTCCTCGGTCTGCGCAACACCTATTGGGCGCTCATTTTGCCCCAGGTTGGCTTGAGTGTCTCTTTTGGCACGCTCTGGATGTCCTCATTCTTCGAAAACACGCCTAAAGAACTGGTCGATGCTGCCACCATCGACGGTTGCAACCGCTGGCAGACGCTTTGGGCAATTCTTTGGCCCTTAGCCAGACCTGCCACAACCACCCTGGTCGTGCTCATCTTTATGTGGACCTGGAATGAATTTTTACTTGCCCTCGTAATGGTGCAGACAGAGGCAATGCGCACGCTTCCAGTTGGTCTGGCATTCTTCCAGGGAAAATACACCTCCAATCTCTCCCTCATGGCAGCCGGTGCGATCATCGTCGCCCTACCTACTGTGTTAATTTACATCCTCTTCCAGCGCTTCTTCATTCGCGGCATGCTCGGCGGCGCAATCAAAGGCTAGTCTTCAGTCATTCTGAACGCAGTGAAGAATCTTGACCTTCGGTATATTTTCCTGTTCCCTGTTTCCTGATCCCTGTTTCCTGCTCCCTGTTCCCTGTTCCCTGCCTGCCCCGGGAGCGAAGCGACTGGGGTTCCCTGTTTCCTGCCTGCCCCGGGAGCAAAGCGACTGGGGTTCCCTGCTCCCTGGTCCCTGTTTCCTGTTTCCTGCATTAACAATCCATAAAACCCACCTTCACCTCTATACATTCCTTTGAGTTCTCCTCGATGGTTTCCTATAATGAAGAAAAATCTTAAATATATCGGAGGCGTATGTCAGACAATATTCCTGAATTGCCCTTAACAAATGAACAACTTATCAACGATTACCGTTTAGGATACCGCTCCCGCCAGGCATCCATCATTGGTCGGCGAGAAGTCCTGACCGGCAAAGCCAAATTTGGCATCTTCGGTGACGGAAAAGAGCTCATCCAGCTCACGATCGCTCACCATTTTCGCAAAGGCGATTGGCGCTCCGGGTATTATCGCGACCAGACCTGGATGATGGCTCTCGATCTTATAACACTTGAGCAATTCTTCGCTCAACTCTATGCGCATCCTGACCCTAATTTCGACCCTCACTCCGGCGGTCGCAATATGAACGGTCACTTTGCTTCCCAGTTGATTGACGAAAATGGAGAATGGCTCAGTCAAAGCGATCGTTACAACTCCTCTGCCGATGCCGCCCCTACCGCCAGCCAGATGCCACGCTCAGTTGGTCTGGCTTATGCCTCGGTGCTATACCGTCAGCTTGAAGAGTTAAAACAATTCGATAAATTCAGCAAAAACGGCAGCGAGGTCACCTGGGTTTCCATTGGTAACGCTTCTACGGCAGAAGGACCATTCTGGGAAGCGGTCAACGCCATTGGGGTGCTTAAAGCACCCGCCATCATCAGCATTTATGATGACGGTTATGGCATTTCAGTACCCAATGAATTTCAGATGGTCAAAGAGAATATTTCAGCCATTCTTGAGGGTTTTCAGCGAATTTCCTGCCCGGCAGATCAGTGCGATCGTGGTTATGACATCTATCGCGTCCGCGCCTGGGACTTTCCCGCTCTTTGGGATGCTTACGAGATGGCTGAAGAAACTGCCCGGCAATATCACATCCCAGCCATCATACACGTTACGGACGTCACTCAACCCCTGGGGCACTCCACCTCTGGTTCTCACGAACGCTATAAGTCCAAAGAACGCCTGGATTGGGAAGTGGAATATGATAGCCTGCGCCGCTTCAGGCAATACCTGGTAAAGCACGGCGTTGCTACAGACGAACAATTTGACCAATGGGAAGCCGAAGACAAACAAACCGTTGAACAGGCTCGCAAGAATGCCTGGGAAGCCTTCCAAAACCCGATCAAGGAATCTCGCAGTAAAGTAAGCGGGCTCATCAAAAATCTTGCTGCCCGCGAAACAGACAAACAAAAGGATCTGGCTGAGATCGAGACAAAATTGATTTCCATCCCGGACCCGCTTTATCGTGATATTGCTGAAGGTTTACACAAAGCCCTGGTCCTCACAGCAGGTTCCAGCAGTGACGAATGGAAGCAAACATTCGCTTACGATAAACAACTGAGATCGGATAAAACTGCTTATTACGACAAGTTCTTCCTTTCCAGCTCAAAGCACTCCCCCTTGCTTGAAAAAGGTGTGCCCGCTCAATACAGCGAAAACTCACCGATGGTCATGGGATATGAAGTGATCAATCAAGCTTTCGACGAAATGTTAGCCCGCGAACCCCGCATGATCGCCTTTGGTGAAGACGTTGGTAACCTGGGTGATGTCAACCAGGGCTTTCGCGGTCTGCAGGACAAATACGGCGTCCTTCGCGTCACCGATACTGGTATTCGCGAAGCCACCATCCTCGGTCAAGGCATTGGCTTGGCATTGCGCGGATTGCGTCCAATTGCCGAGATTCAGTATCTCGATTATCTGCTCTATGCCCTCCAGATTATGGCAGACGACCTCTCCAACTTGCGTTGGCGCTCGGCTGGCAGGCAGCAGGCACCCCTGATTGTCCGCACCCGTGGTCATCGCTTGGAAGGGATTTTCCATTCCGGTTCACCTATGGCAGGCATCATCAACCTTGTTCGCGGTATGCATGTCTTGGTACCCCGTAATATGACCCAGGCAGCTGGTTTTTACAACACCCTCATCGAAGGGGATGATCCGGCATTGGTAGTGGAAGTGCTTAATGGCTATCGTTTAAAAGAGCGCATGCCCGATAATATCGGTGAATTTAAATTGCCTTTGGGTATGCCAGAAATCTTACGTGAAGGCAAAGATCTCACACTCGTCACCTACGGCGCCACCGTTCGCATCGCTGAAAACGCGGTTGAAATGTTGGCTAACGCAGGCATCGATGTCGAACTGATTGACGTACAGTCGCTCTTACCTTTCGACAGACCCGGAATGATCAAGGAATCGATCAAAAAGACTTCCCGCGTCCTTTTTGTGGACGAGGATGTTCCAGGTGGAGCCAGTGCATACATGATGCAGCAGGTTCTGGATGATCAGGAAGCTTGGCAGTGGCTGGATTCCGCCCCACAGACCCTTTCAGCTGCGGCGCATCGTCCTGCTTATGGAACCGATGGCGATTATTACAGCAAACCAAATGCGGAATCTATTTTCAATAAAGTTTACGAGATCATGCACGAAAGCGACCCCGCTCGCTTCCGTATGATCGGATCAGGAGAGTAACATGGCAACGAAGTTAATCGCCCCCAGAACAGGCGAAGGTGTAGAAGAACTGACCATCACCAACTGGCTCAAAGAAGTCGGTGATCAGGTTGGTGAGATGGAATCGATCCTCGAGATCGAAACCGACAAAGTTGTGACCGAATTCCCCAGCCCGGTGGCAGGAACCCTATTACGGATCGATGTTCCCGCTGGCAGCGTGGTAAAGGTCGGCGAAAGTATGGGTCTGGTGGGCGAACCAGGCGAGTCACTGGACGAACCCGATCAATCCGAACCGGTCGATCAGCAGCCTGCCCAAACCGAGCCAATCGCCGAGCCGCAGCTTGAACCGGAACCAAAAAAGGCAACACCTGAGGTTGAAAAACCTACAGCAAAGTCAGCTTTCCTTTCGCCTCTGGTCCGAAAAATGTTGGATGAGCACCAGCTCGACCCGCAACTGATCGAAGGAACCGGTTCTGGCGGACGTATTACCAAGCAGGACGTCGAGAATTACCTCGCAAGCCCCCGCAAGCAAACGCAAGAATTGCCTGAATCAAAGGTGGAAGAAGTGGGTAAACCAGCACCGACCTTAAAGGCAGCCCCCATACCCAGCGATATACCAGGCACACTAATTCCACACACCTCTACGCGCAAACAGATTGCTGCCCGGATGGTCGATTCTGTCCTCACTTCACCGCATGTATTGACGGTGATGGAAGCGGATATGAGCCGTGTCTTGGCTCACCGTAAAGCCAATAAACAGAAATATGCCGACGATGGGGTCAATCTGACCCTGACCGCCTACTTTGTTGCTGCCCTGGCAAAAGCCCTGGGTGAGCATAAGATCATTAATGCAAGTTGGACCGAAGAGGGTATTTATGCCTATTCCGATATCAACCTTGGCATGGCTGTCGCATTAGGTGAAGGTGGTTTGATCGTGCCGGTTATCAAGCAGGTTCAGAACCTCTCTTTGAAAGGTATTGCCGCCCAGATCAACGATCTGAGCGAAAGAGCCCGCAACAAGAGATTGAAACCGGAAGAAGTGCGCGGCGGCACCTTTACCCTCACCAATCACGGCACAGCCAGCTCGCTCTTTGCCATGCCCATCATCAACCAACCTCAATTGGGCATTCTGGGAACTGGTGCCATGCAGAAACGTGCGATCGTGGTCACCGATGAGAACGGCAACGACGCCATCGCCATCCGTCCGATGGTCTATCTTTCGCTTGTGTTTGACCACCGCGCCATCGACGGCGAAAGCGGCGATAATTTCTTGATGGACGTGAAAAAGACCCTCGAGAATTGGTCTGAGTAGACGGATCTCAACCATCCCAAAGCGAACAAACAGGTTCTCATTTGAGAGCCTGTTTTTTATCCATCATCACCCGTTTTTGGTAGGCCGAGATTGGACGGGGAGGGAAGGTTTGGGGCAGGTACTTCTATCGCGTCCAATCCGGCACAGGTTCTGCAACCAAGATCATGCGTTGGATTCATAAGACTAACCCCTTCCAGCCGTCCTCCCTTTCATGGTTTGCCATTGGTTTGGCGCAGGAACTGCTAGTATGCCCGAGATTGGGGACTTGTGCGGGTGGAGTATTTGATCTACTTTGGTCGAAGGAAAAAACAAAATCATCGGTCGGTGAACCTTTACGTAATTACCCACTAACCCCCTCCAGCCCTTCTGTTGGGCGAAAGGACTGCTTGCTTGCAGGAGTCTGGTGGATTAAGGGGCTGGGTTTTTAAATTTTTATTCCGTAGCATGTCGACCGCATTTGCTGTTCGACCAACTGTTTCGTGACGATCTTCCAACCCCCTCCAGCCCATCTCTTGGGCGTAGGGAGGGGGATTGAGGGGGTGGGTGTATTAATTGATTTAATAGGTTGAACGAACGAAGTGTAACTCGAAATGAGCCCTCATAATTAGGTTTTTTTACTTCAAGAACAGCCCTGCCAACTTCATCTGATGGTCAAAGCTGATGGTATAGGTGACCTCACCCTTCTCGTGTTCAACTTTGGCAACCACCACCGCGTAAGTGATCTCGTTTTGCGTGCTTCCGCCTGTCTTTATCTCACTGATTTCTTGCACAGATCCTACTGCATTCAGCATCGCAAAGATCTGTGCCTGTACATCTTCATTGATGGCTGCCTTCATCTCATCGGTCATTAAGGCGGTCAACCCTTCGCCATCACCCTGGTCCAACAAGGTAATCACATTTTCAGCGGTTGTTTTGACCTCTTCCTCATCGAAACCCTCAGGAAGTTTTGCGGCGCACCCAGTGACCATACTCAGGCCGAACAAACAAAGAAGCAAAATTGCGATTGATTTGTGCATTCTATTCTTAAACATAGGCATCCTCTTTTAGATAGTACTTTCTTGAGTAAAAAACGTAAACCAACAGCAACGCCGCAACCCCAGCCACCATCCCCTCCAGTTGCAGAACTCCCCAGCCGAACTTTCCAGCCAGGGGGATTAACGTGTCAACCAATCCATGAGCCAGGATCGCAAAGACAAGATACCGCCATCGCTTATCAAGTTGGAACCCATTCCAGATCATCACAGAAAAGCCCACGTGAATCGTGATCGCCAACAACCGTTCCACAACCGGAAGGATTAGTTGACTGGGGTCCATAGAACTAAGCGTAGTCCAGGCTGTTGTAAATAACCACACCGCCTCGCACAAGCCATGCCCCAGCCCAAATACGATCGGTTCCCAAATCCGACTCCTGGCTGGTCTGATCGCTAACGCCTTGAAAACGAAGCGACCGCTCTCCTCAAAAACTCCTGCGCTCATCGCCACCAGCACACCCCCTATAAGTGGATAAGACATAATCCAAAGCATAAAATCCGGTTGTTTCTGCAGCCATGCCAATAAAGGCACGCGTGTGAAAACCTGGCTGACCAAAAAGCACAAAACTCCCAGGAAAAATACAAAAACAACACGCCAAATTGACACAGTTTTCATGTTTCGATGCCGGTTTTTGGGAATATCGGTAATCATACAATTATTTTAACATGAGATAAGAAGACTGAAGTCACGAGGGAATGGAATTGATGCCTTTCACTCTAACCTCTGATAAAATTCACATCAAGGAGACTATCATGACACAAAAACAATGGACCAAAGCCCCAGATTTCAAACTGGATCTGACAAAAAAATATTCCGCCACCTTCAAGACCGATAAAGGCGACATTAAAGTAGCATTATTCGCCAGCAAAGTACCCAACACAGTTAACAATTTTGTCTTCCTGGCTCGTGAAGGCTATTACAACGACACCATTTTTCATCGTGTCATCCCGGATTTCATGGCACAAGGCGGCGATCCCACCGGCACAGGTCGGGGCGGTCCCGGCTATTCCTTCCGAGACGAGTTCGACTCTTCTCTCAAACACAACAAACCCGGCATCCTCTCCATGGCAAATGCTGGTCCAAACACCAACGGCTCTCAATTTTTCCTGACCCACGTTCCTACCCCCTGGCTGGATAACAAACACGCTGTTTTTGGTGAAGTAGTTGAAGGCATGGATGTCCTCCTTTCAATTCCTCCCCGTGATCCCATGCTGTTTGGCTCACCTGCGGTGAAATTACATACCGTCGAGATCAACGAAGAGTGAGCCGGAGGTATGGTGGCAGAATTTTTGATCAATGGGCGTGACCTGACAATCGAACAGGTTGTCCAGGTAGCTGATGACCCCACCCTACAGGTTTCGATTTCACCAGATGCCATTCCCGCCATAAATCGTGCGGCGGATGCGGTCCAGCAATTCATCCGTGAAGGGCACATCGCCTATGGCATCACCACTGGTTTTGGCGCATTCAAAGACAAGCTGATCCCGGTTGAAGATGTCGAAAAACTGCAGGAGAACATCATTCTCAGCCATGCGGTTGGGGTCGGTCCACTCCTGGATGATCGCACCGTTCGGGCAATGATGCTCATCCGCGCCAATACCCTTGCCAAAGGTCATAGCGGCATCCGTTTTAAAACCATTCAACTGCTGCTCAATCTTCTCAACCGTAATATCCTGCCAATCATCCCTTCCAGGGGTTCTCTGGGTGCCAGCGGAGATCTGGCGCCTCTTGCCCACATGTCTTTGCCCCTTCTGGGAGTTGGACAGGTAAAAATGGATGGTCAAACCTTGGATGCAGGCGAAGCTTTACAAAAAGCAGGTCTTGAGCCGATCAAACTGGCAGCAAAAGAGGGTCTCGCGCTCACTAACGGCACCACCATGATGACAGCCATCGCTGCCTTGTTGGTGCATTCTGCTGAAACCCTGGTCGAAAGTGCCAATTGTGCTGGAGCACTGACCCTTGAAGCTCAAAATGGCACACTGCGTGCCTTTATGCCCCAGATCCACGCTGCCCGCCCGCAAAAATTCCAGGCTGATATTGCCAAACGGATCCGGACCCTGGTAGAAGGCAGTCAGTTGACCCGCCCGGACAATTCCAGCAACGTCCAGGACGCTTACACCCTGCGCTGCATACCCCAGGTTCACGGGGCTGTGCGCAGCGCGATCGATTATGCCCGCACAGTGGTGGAGACAGAGCTCAATTCAGTCACCGATAACCCCTTACTTTTCTTTGAGGGTGACGTTATCGAGGTTATTTCAGGCGGTAACTTCCACGGTGAGCCTCTTGCTTTGGCACTTGATTTTTTGGCTATTGCTCTCACTGACCTGGGCAATATGTCTGAACGTCGCATTGCCAAGTTGATCGATAACCACACCGAGCACTATCCTTCTTTCCTGGCTGCCAGGGGCGGGTTAAATTCCGGTTTCATGCTCCTGCAATATACTGCCGCAGCCCTGACCTCAGAAAACAAAACCCTGGCGCACCCTTCCAGTGTGGATTCACTCCCTTCTTCAGGCAATGTGGAAGATCATGTCAGTATGGGCGCTAACGCAGCAAATCACTGTGCTTTGGTGCTCGAGAATGTGGGCACCATCATCGCCATCGAATTGATGGCAGCCGCTCAGGCGATCGATTTCAGACTTTTAGAAAATCCCACGCTTCAGCAAGGCGTTGGCACAGCAATGGCTATGCGCAATATACGTGAAATTGTGCCCTTCTTCGAAAAAGACACCTTCTTCCAACCCTATTTGCTCAAGTTGGTTGATGCCGTCAGCGAAGGTGCGTTTTGTGAATTGGTGTAATCTCTACCTGGATATTTGGGAATCAGTTTTATCTTTTCGTAGGCCGGGTTGCGATTTTCAACCCGGCATTTTTTGTTGGGATAACAATTCGACGGCCAGGTTTCGTTGGCTGCCTTTCAATTGTGAAACTCTTTAACGTTTTACTCTGTACGGGAGGGGCTTGCTCCTCCCGAAATTTTCAAAATACATCAAAGCTTATCGTAGGCGGGTTGCGGTGCCTGCTCTGATAAGGGTCCAACCCAGCTATATTCTAGTAGGGATAGGGCTCGACCCTATCCGCAAGGCTTTTCCGACAATAGATTTTGGAACGGGACAAGCCACGTTCCCTACAAATCTTTACGTCCTCCCTCGGGGGAGGGTCCGTGAGCGAAGCGACTAGACCGAGTGAGCTCCACTCACATCGGTCTGTAAGGAACACATTGGTGTTCATAACGGGGGTGAGGGTCTCTGAAAAAGTTATTAGCGGTAGGGTCGAGGCCTGCCTCAACCACATCGGACATGGAATTCTTACACAAGGCAGGCTAGGTAAGCCTCGTTCCTGACAATCACGGGAGAGATTGCTTCGGTAATGAACCTCGCGATGACGATTTCTTTACTCCCAAACCCCCGCAACCTTCGTACGACACTTGGGGCACATACCCTCATCTATCTTGTTTTCACTCATCCAGATCGAACTCCTGGAAACCAGCAGCTCACCGCACACCGGGCAATAGGTGTCCTCGTACCTACCCAAATTACCTGCATATACAAAATTAAGTCCGGCATCCTCGCCAGTTTTCAACACTTTCAGAATCGATTCTGGAGGTGTCGCCGGGATATCTTGAAACTGAGGTTGCGGATAGTAACGGCTGATATGCCATGGCGTATCTTTCCCCAATTCTTCGGCAATAAACTTTGCCAACCCTTCCATTTGCTCCTGCGAATCGTTGATTCCAGGAATCAGCAAAGTAGTGATTTCCAGCCAGATTCCTGCCTTTTTCAACAATCGGCAATTCTCCAGGATTGGCTGTAAATGAGCTCCGGTGTATTTGTGATGTACGCTCTCATCAAACGCTTTGATGTCCACATTGATCGCGTCCAAAAGCGGTAAATATTCCTCCAGCATTTCCCCGCTCATATAGCCATTGCTGACCCACACATTCTTCAGTCCCACTTCTCTGGCTAAAACCGAAACATCCCGGGCATACTCATAAAAAATGGTTGGTTCGGTGTAGGTGTATGAAATGCTCTTGCACGCGCTATGCACGGCAGCCTTAACTACCTGTTCAGGCGCGGTTAAAGCCAGTCGATCCGGGTCATTACGATTCGAAAATTGAGAGATGTCCCAATTCTGGCACCACGAACAGCGCAGATTGCAGCCTGTAGCCGCAATGGAGTAGCTGTAACTTCCTGGTAGAAAATGGAAAAGCGGTTTCTTTTCGATCGGGTCAATATGTGCAGCAATTAGTTTGCCATAATTGAGGCTGAGAAGTTGACCGCCAACATTCTTACGCACCTGGCAGAGACCCTTCCTGCCTTCGCGGATTTTACAGCGGTGATGGCACAGCTGACATTCAACCACATTGTCAATCACTGTCCATAAACGTGCTTCATGCATGGATCCTCCTAACGTAGCTCTGGTTGCGTGGCTCGCCCTCTTAAGGGTTCAACCTGATGTCTCCAATACTTCGTTGTTCAATCCTTCAATCACCTCGATCACTGCAGAATTGTCAAGATCTCCCACA
This sequence comes from Anaerolineaceae bacterium, assembly GCA_040770225.1. GTDB lineage: Bacteria > Chloroflexota > Anaerolineae > Anaerolineales > Anaerolineaceae > Mesolinea. Next base: position 31,742 of record JAXGJN010000014.1, on the reverse strand, counting down.
CCCGCTGCCACCATGGCATTAAAAAGCTGCGTATTGACTGCTGTGCTGGGCAAGATTACCTCATAATCGTGGGCGGTTTCCATTACGATATTCAAGTCTTTGGCTTGCAAGCTGGATTTGAACCCAGGTGCGCGGTTGCCTGCCAGAAGTCTCTGCGGCTTGACGTCCAGCGTCCAACATTGTGCTGCGCCGCTCTTGATAGCTTCAATCACCTTCGCCACATCCACGCCCGATTTCTGCGCGAATAGCATCAACTCTGCCTCCGCCACCATTTGAGCCGCGACCATGATCTGGTTGGCAGCCTTCGCTACCTGCCCAGCGCCGGCTTCCCCCACATGGGTGATCTTTTTCCCAACAACCTCCAAAACCGGCATGATCTTTTCAAGCGCGTCCGCGTCTCCGCCAACCATGATGGTGAGAGTGCCATTTTTCGCACCGATATCGCCCCCGCTCACCGGTGCGTCCAACGCGCACACCCCCACAGCCTGCATACGTTGATAAATCTCACGGCTGGCACTGGGTTTGATTGTGGAATGATCCACCAATATCATTCCTGGATGTGCTCCTTCCACAATGCCATTTTCGCCAAAAACGATCTCAAGAACATCGGGTGTGTCAGAAACATTCATGAATACCAATTCCGATTTACGCGCTACTTCAGCGGGCGATTCCGCCAGGCTGGCACCTAAATCCAACAAGCGTTCTGCCTTGCTGGTAGTGCGATTGTATACTGTCAAACTGTATCCGGCTCTGATCAAATTCTCAGCCATCGCCCCGCCCATGGTTCCTAATCCAATGTATCCAAGTCTCATTGTTGTCATAGCACACTCCTTTTGGTTTAATTATAGCCAGTTAAGACTCTGATGCTTCATATTGTAAGGAACAACTGCTACGCTATCCAATTCGGGCTTGAAGTCAAACTTTGTCCGTATGTAGGGGGTCATGATGCTGGGAGCGAAACGAGCAATACTTGTCTCCCTCCGCGAGCGACCAGCAAATAAATTGACTATTGACCCATATGCCATAATCTTGTCTTTGTTCAGCCTTCTTCTAACTTGACAAAAACAAAATATGATATAATGTCACCTTGTAATTGGTAGTTTGCTTTTCAAAGTGCTTGTCATTCGGATCCAAACCCCCAGTAATACAAACCAAATTAGTTTAGATCAGAGGAGATCAATTAATCATGTCAGAACGTCAAGTTGGAACCGTCAAATGGTTCAATGGTGAAAAGGGTTTTGGTTTCATAACCCCAGAGTCAGGTGAAAAAGATGTATTCGTACACTTCAGCGCCATCAATGCCGCAGGTTACAAGAGCCTGCAGGAAAATCAGAAGGTGGAATTCACCGTCACCGCTGGACCCAAAGGTCCCCAAGCACAGGATGTAACCGTACTCTAGTTTTCTAAAGGTAACCCTGGAAAGGCTGATCTCTTAAGGATCAGCCTTTTTTGTTTATTTTTCTTTTCATTTGCCCAAAAGTTAACTTGGGGCACCCCCCTCAATGAACACTCGCAGAGTGGGTGTCGGTTTCGCAACTACTGCTCTGTTGTGACATTATCTGCTACCTGGGTGTTCAACAAAGAAATCCCACAGTAGGCGTGTGGCGTCCAGCTCATTGCTGGTTTTACCTGTGATGCTCTCTGGTAAAGCCCTGCCCCCCGGCCAGGTGTGCCCGCCATCCTCAATGGTGTAAAAGACCACATCCGCTCCCGCGTCACAATCCACATAATTCACCCCAACCACATTCCCCTCGCTCAAAAACGTCTGCTCGTCCGGCTGGCAATGGTTCAGGCTGGCATATTCTTCCACAAAGTCGGCAACATTGGGGAAGGGCAGCTCAAACCTCTCCGATGGACCGCCCTCAAAGGGCACTATAGGGTCCGCTTTGCCATGGAAAAATATTCCCGGCACTTCGCCTGGACAGTCGTCCAGATCCACCAGATAAGCCCCTGCCACACCCCCAATCGCCGCCACTCGTTCGGGCAGCTCGCAAGCCAATCTTAAGGACATCCCAGCGCCGTTGGAAAGCCCATTTACGTAGACTCGCTCTGGGTCGATAACATAATCCTGGCTCAGTTTATCGAGCAGATCATTGAAAAATTGCACCTCTGTTGCCACCGACTGGGGATCACTGCCATCCCAGGATGCCCGCCAACGCTTGGGGAATCGAGTGCCGGAGGGGTAAACCACGATGAAGTCTTCCTCATCCGCCAGCGTATTCCACTGGCTCACGAAGGCCTGGTTGGCAGGCCATTGGGCAAAGCCATGCAGCGTGATTACCAGCGGCACTGCCTCTGAACCAGAGTAGGAATCGGGCACATGCAGTAGATACTCTCGCTTCTCGCCGGAGGAAATCAGTTGCCCATTCACCCGGTCCGCCACCTGCCATGCGATCGCCCCCACCACCCCAGCTACCAAAATCACGATCACAAAAATTGCCAAGATCTTCAGGAATGTTTTCATTGTGTTCTCGCTGTTTCCCATTAATAATATCAGGAGTCTTGGAAACAATAAGAAGTAAAGATCTTTGTTAAGTGGAAATCAAACCTAAACCTATCTGACTCAGGTTGATACCATTTGTTGCAAAAACAGAACATTTGTGCTATTATCTGACAAATTATACCGTACCTTAACAATCGAACCCCATTTGCAGCGAGAAAAGAATCCTGCCCTATCAAAAAACACTGCAAATCGTGCAAATGGTGCAAATACCGTTTTGACCTGATCCTTATTCCTGTAAAGCTATTCCCCTCCGCCAGCAATCGATTATGCTGACGCTCCGGCTCGATCGAACTCAAGTCGTACGGAGGGGGCTGGTCTCCCTCCGCCAACGGTCGTATATGCCAACGCCCCGGCTGGAGTCTTCCTTACAGGGCAATAGAGCCCCAGCTCTACGGAGAACTCAATTCGTACGGAGGGGGCTGGTCTCCCTCCGCCAACAGTCGCCTATTTCGACGCCATGGTTGGAGTGTCCCTTTCAGGTCAGGTGAAACAAACAGCTTTCTCCACCCTCGCGATACTGTATAAACCACTTTTTACAGTCGAAATCCGTTCTTGCACTATTAAGAAACGCTGTAAAAAGTGTAAATAGTGTAAATAGATATCAGGAAACCCTTGCACAGGGCAGATAGAGAGCAAATAGAACGACCGGGCGTCCGTTCCGTACAAAAATGACAAGAGATGGCATGGCGAAAAAAACTGGAACTTCCGCGCTAATCCTTCCGAAATTCTGGCTTAATTGCGGTATACTAATTCATTGGTAAATCAAACAAAACTCTACCGGAGGAAAAAAGTGGATCCAATTATTAATGCTGTTCTCAAACCAAAGAGCATCGCGGTTATCGGTGCGTCGACCAACCCCGACAAAATCGGTTATAAAGTTGTCGAAAACCTGAAAAATTGCGGATATCAAAACCCTGTCTACCCAATCAATCCCGACGCCGAAGAAATCTGCGGTTACAAATGCTACCCCAACATCAAGGATGTTCCTTATGTGGTAGATATGGCTGTCGTCACCGTGCCTTCCCGGTTTGTTGCAGAAGTGACGCGCGATGCCGGCGAAAAAGGCGTCAAGGGTCTCAGCATCATCACCTCCGGTTTCAGCGAAGTTGGCGACCACGCCCTCGAAGAGGAAATTGTCCAAATCGCCCATGATTACGGCATGCGCATCATTGGACCGAACATTATAGGTGTTCTCTCCAACAGCGATAAGATGAACGCTTCGTTCTACAACTACCTGCCTTACGAAGGCAAAGCTGCCCTCATATCCCAAAGCGGTGCATTGCTGATCGCCATGGCTGCCGCCACCTACACCCGCCGTGTTGGTTTCGATAAAATGATCTCCATTGGCAACCAGGCAGACCTCGATTTCGCCGACTTGATCTCATACTTGAACGAAGACGAAAGCACTTCCTGTATCACGCTCTACATCGAAGGCATCAAAGACGGACCCAAGTTCATGGAATCCGCCCGCCAGTGCACCAAGCCCATCATCGCCCTCAAAGCCGGCACATCCGCCCATGGCGCTGCCGCCGCAGCGTCCCATACCGGCTCACTGGCAGGTAGTGCCAAGGTCTACGAAGCAGCCTTCGAGCAGGCTGGTGTCGCCCAGGCTGAAGATCTGAATGACATGTTCGACACCACCCTGGCGCTCTCCCTGCAGCCGACCATGAAAGGTGACAACCTCCTGATCGTCACCAATGGCGGTGGTGTTGGCGTCTTAGCTACCGACGCAGCTGAAAAATATGGTCTGCCTCTGAAATTTGCTCCCCAGGACGTCCAGGAAGAGCTCAAGAAACACATGCCGTCCTTTGGTTCCGCCAAGAACCCGGTCGACATCACTGGTGGTGCTGGTCTTGCAGGATACTATGAAGGCGTCAAGTATTCTTACGCCCACCCCTGGGTAGATGGCATGGTCGTGCTCTATTGTGAAACCTCCGTCACTGACCCTCAGGAAATCGCGGAAGCCATTTACAACGCACAAAAAGAATCCGGTGCCTCTGGCAAACCCCTGGCAGTCTCTTTCATTGGTGGCGAACGCTGTGAAAAAGCCACTGAATGGCTGATCGAACACGGTATTCCCACCTACAACGCCCCCGATCTTGCTGTCAAAGCCCTCGCATCCCTGCGCAAACAAGACGAATTGCTGCAAACTGCCCACAACGGCATGTACCAACCTGATGATGTTGACAGCGCGAAAGCCCGCCAGATCATTGCCGCTGCACGCGCTAAGGGTCGCGATGCCCTGACCGAAGTTGAAGCCAAGAACGTCTTCAAAGCTTACGGTCTGCCTGTCACCCCCACAGCCCTGGCTCACAGCGAAGAAGAAGCAATCCAGCTGGCTGAACAGATCGGCTACCCGATCGTAATGAAAATCGTCTCCCCTGACATTCTGCATAAATCCGATGCCGGCGCAGTTAAAGTGAACATCAAGAACGAACAGGGCGTCCGCGAAGCTTACAAACTGATCCTGGAAAACTCACTCTCCTACAAAGCGGATGCCGAAATCGACGGTGTCGCCATCCAGGAAATGGCTCCCTGGGCGACCGAAGTGATCGTTGGCTCAGTCAACGACAGCACCTTCGGACCGACCCTCATGTTTGGTCTGGGCGGTATTTTTGTTGAGGTCATGAAAGACGTAACCTTCAAGGTAGCACCGATCGACGAAGCTACAGCCCTCGATATGCAATCCGAGATCAAGAGCTCCAAGATCCTGCAGGGAGCCCGTGGCGAAGCCCCGCGCGACCAAAAAGCTCTGGCAAACGTTTTAGCGCACTACTCTTACATGATCTACGACCTGCGCGACGAAATCGCTGAATCAGATGCCAATCCTGTCATTGTCTACGAAGAAGGACAGGGCGTGGCAGTTGTGGATGCCCGCATCATTCTGACCAAGAAGTAAACCTTCAACATTGCCGTATAATAAAACCACTGTTGGTAAAATCAACAGTGGTTTTTTATTGACTTGGAGAGAAACGGAAAGAAAAATTATGAAGAAGAACTTTTTAATTGATATGGATGGCGTTTTGGTGCACGGATCCAAGATGGTTCCTGGCGCTGATAAGTTTATTGAGAGCCTGAAAGCAGAAAAAAGAAAATTTGCCATTCTGACCAACAACTCCAAGTACACCACCCGCGATCTGGCACACCGCCTGAAGCAAACCGGGCTCGACATTGACGAAGAAAGCATCTTCACTTCCGCCATTGCTACCGCCGAATTCTTGAACAACCAACGACCCAATGGCACCGCCTTTGTTATCGGTGAAGTCGGATTGACGGAAGCCATCCACAGCCAGGGCTTCATTCAGACCTCTGTAAAGCCGGACTTCGTTGTTTTAGGTGAAACCTATTCCTATAATCTGGATCAAATCACCAAAGCTACCCAATTGATCAGCGAAGGAGCACGCTTCATTGCTACTAATCCCGACCCGAGTGGACCATCGGAGTATGGAATCGTGCCGGCAACCGGGGCGATGGCAGCCTTGATCGAAAAAGTAACCGGTAAATCTGCTTTTTTTGTTGGTAAACCTAATCCGCTGATGATGCGTACCGCCCTAAACCATTTTGATATGCACTCTGAGGATACCTACATGGTTGGTGACCGAATGGATACCGATGTACTTGCCGGTATATCAGCTGGGATGGAGACAATATTGGTGCTTTCGGGTTCAACCAGGATAGAAGATATTGATAAATATCCATATCATCCAAAAAAGGTCTACGGCTCTGTTGCCGAGATTGACCTCAAGACATTCAAGTAGGTATTTATGAAGTTCACCCGTCGTGATTTTCTCAAATTCAGCCTCTTGGGGCTCGGTGCTTCAGCTTTCCGACTCCAGGATGCCGAAGCCGGGTTAGTGACCCATCCCAGGCTGATGCTTGTCGGAGAGAAGGATGGCGTCAGTATTTATAAGGAGCCGGACGAATCCAGCGCGATTCTTTACCAGCGTCAATACAATGACATTATCAACGTTTATGAAGAGGTGATCGGTCCCAATGGTCCTGCCTGGAATCCGATCTGGTACCGTTGTTGGGGAGGTTATGTATTTAGCGGGCTGCTCTACGAAGTTCGCTACGAATACCAACCGCTTTCAGAACCCAACCGTTGGACCGGTCAACTGGCGGAGATCACAGTCCCCTACACGCGCTCCATGTATTACAGTTATGATGGCGGATGGGAACCACTTTGGATGTACTACTATCGTTCCACGCATTGGGTCACCGATGTGATTGAAGGACCGGATAAGCGGCCCTGGTATCGGATTGAAGACGAATTGGGACGTACCAAAACTGCCATCCCATACGAACATGCCCGCTTGATTCCGGATGAGGAATTCGCGCCAATCAGTCCGGATGTGCCTTTCGATGCCAAGCGTATCGATGTCTCAATCCCGCTCCAGCGCCTGCAGGCTTTTGAAGGTGACCAAATAGTGTTTGAATCGAAAGTTTCCACGGGTTTTCCAACAGGTGAAGGAAAGTACGCTATCAAGACCAAAATGCCCTCCAAGCATATGGGCAACGCCGTTCTTACAAGCAATATCAAGGAAAGAATCTGGATGGGCGTGCCCTGGACCTGCTTTTTTGAGATGAGCATAGGGCTTGCAACCCACGGAACCTTCTGGCACACCAACTATGGCACACCGATGAGTGCCGGCTGCATCAACCTCTCACCCGAAAATGCCAAGTGGATCTACCGCTGGACTACGCCGGTCGCCGAACCACAGGATTGGTACAAGCACGGTTGGGGCACGGTCATCAACGTACACAAATAACTAAACAAATTCCTGGAATGCCTGGTTTCCAAACATAATACCCCTGTGAGTTAACACCAGGTGCTCTCCATCTTCCTGGGTTTGCCACTCTCCCAAACCCTTTTTTAGGATTCTGTCAATTTCATCCTTGAAAACGACTCTCATCTCAGCCTGATACCTTGTCCGAAATTCGCTTTCGGAAACCCCTTCCCCCGTCATACGTAAACCGAGCATCATGCTCTCTTGCATGGCAGTTGGCTTATCAATAGTTAACTTCTCTGCCATCGCCGGAGAGAATTGGGTTTCTTCTTCAGAAGCCTCATCCAATCTTTGAATGTATTCGCTGATTGATGGTAGGTTCTGCATTCGATAATCTCCAATCTTGCCATGCGATCCTGCCCCCAGTCCAAAGTAATCCTGATTTTTCCAATAAACCTTGTTATGTCGTGATTCATTGGCTGCGCCTAACGCCCAACTCGAAATCTCATATTGCTGGAAGCCATGTTCTGGCAGGAAATCCATTGCCAATTCATACATATCTGCCGCCAGGTCTTCCTCTGGAAGCTCAATCTCAGCAGAGGCTACTTTGCTTTCAAATGGCGTACCAGGTTCAACGATCAGCGAATAAAGCGAAAGATGCTGAATGCCATGCAAAACTGCTTTTTCCAGGTTTTGTTGCCAAGCCTCCAGCGTCTGACCGGGCAGGCCGAAAATAAAGTCAAGACTGACATTATCAAATCCCGCTTCCTGAGCTTGCCTGATGCTTTCACCGGCTTGTTGTGCCGAATGGATGCGCCCCAAGGTTTGCAAGTCTCGATCGAAGAATGATTGTATACCAAGGCTAAGGCGGTTGACTCCAACCCTGCGCATTTCCGCTAACTTTTTCGCTGTAACCGTACCCGGATTTGCCTCCAGTGTGATTTCAGCACCAGGCTTGATTCCAATTAAGTCATCAATAGTCTGCAATAATCCGTCGACCTGATCAGTGCTTAGCAGTGAGGGTGTTCCGCCACCAAAATATACAGAGTCCGCCCCATCTGATCCTGGCAAAACCAGGCGTATTTCCTTTTTTAAGGCTTCCAGGTAAGGCGTGATGAAATGACTCATGCCAGCATACGTGATAAAATCACAATATTGACATCTTTGAACACAAAATGGAAAATGGATATAAACTGCTGTCATCAGGTGAATTTTACCAATACAGATGAGCAGCAGGTATTTTAAGTAACGAGTTAACATGAAAAATAATCAAACCAATACTCCGGCCAGTAAAAGCCGTAATTGCCCTGTGTGTGGCACGAAACTTTCAGAAAATGCCCGCAGATGCCTTGTTTGTGGTACCGAACTTACCACTACCAGCGAGCCATCTTCACCAAAAATCAAGAAAACCACTGACAAAATTGATTCAAAGCGCATTCCGGAAATCAAAATGAACCTGATCGCCTTGATTGCGATCATTGTTGTCATATTGGTTCTGATTGCATTGTTGGTGTACTTTATCGTAATCGCAGGAAATGCTCCGGAGGAAGGATTGGAAGGTGCAGAAACAACTGCCACCGTGACACCAACGTTAACGACCACACCCAGCAACACTGCCACGATGACTCCCCTGCCGACCTGGACCCCTCTGCCGCCGGTTGAATACACGGTGAAGGACAACGAAACTTGTCTTGATATCGCCCTGCAGTTCAATACCTCTGTACAGAGCATAATCCTGGCGAATAACCTCAACACCAGCTGCCTGATCAGCCCCGGAATCGTTCTGCAGGTACCACAACCTACATTAACGCCCTCACCAGTCCCAACCGCAACCCCTGAAGCCTTTATTGCCGATGTGGAAATGTGTACTCAGACCGATACGATCATTGTTGAAGCCAACATGACACTAAGCTCCATCGCCGCCAACTACAATGTGTCCATGTCGGATATTCGAATCTATAACAACCTGCCAAATGACATTGTCCGACAGGGTGATCGGTTGATCATTCCTTTGTGCGATCGTTTACCAACTGCTGGTCCAACACTGACACCTACACCGCTTCCACCCTACCCAGCCCCGAATCCGCTTCTTCCCCGGTCTGGCGCAGCGTTCGCTGCCACTGATGAAGCAGTCACGTTGCAATGGGCTTCTGTAGCTTCCTTGTTCCCAGGTGAAGTCTACCGGGTGGTAGTGCAGGATCTGACTTCAGCAGAAGAGAAAATCCTGGTCGATTATGTCAGTGATACCAAGTACATCCTCCCCGCAAGCTTCAGACCGGTGGATACCACACCGCACATCTTTCAATGGAGCGTATCGGTTGCAAGGCAGATCAATTCGGACCCCAATAATCCAATTTTCGAAGAAGCCGGAGCAATAAGTGCCTTTCGGGTATTCAGTTGGGTTGGCAGCGGCGTTGCTCCCACTGAGACCCCTTAGGATGTTGTCTTAAAAAAACAGCGGGCTTTCGCCCGCTGTTTGCTATAATCAACTTGTTCTATAATGTTGCCAAATACTTTGTGGCTGAGATCGCTGCTGCGGCGCCCATCCCAGCCGATGTGACCACCTGCCTGAAGTATGGATCAGCGATTTCTCCAGCCGCATAAACGCCTTTCACACTGGTTTCCATGTGACTGTCAATCGCAATTGTCCCAAATTCAGTTAACTTAAGCTGCCCTTCCAGCACGGCTGTGTTGGGCATATGACCAATTGACACGAAGACACCATCCGAATTGATCTTTTCTTGTCGACCGGTCTTTACGTTCTCCACCAGTAGATGGCTTACGGAATTTTCACCGATAATTTCCCTGACCACAGTATCCCAGATAAAGTGAATTCTTGGATTATTACGGGCTCTGTTTTCAAGAATCGCGCCTGCCCGCAACTGATCCCGTCGGTGAATTATTGTTACGCTACGCGCAAAGCGTGTCAAAAACAAAGCTTCCTCTATAGCAGAATCACCACCCCCCACCATGTGGATATCTTTCTCTTTATAAAAGGCGCCATCACAAGTAGCGCAGTAAGAGACACCTCTTCCGGTAAATTCCCGCTCACCAGGCACACCTAATTTGCGTGAATCAGCTCCCATGGAAATGATCAGACTGTCAGCTGAGTATTTTGTGGAAGATAGGCACACTTCGAAAGGACGCTCTTGTAAGTTGACGCATTGGACTGTGTCATAGATGATTTCCGCACCAAATCGTTTTGCCTGTTCATCAAGACGTTGTCCTAAATCGCTTCCACCGACGCCCTCAGGGAAACCAGGATAATTTTCAATACAGTGGGTCTGCGAAGCCTGCCCATAGAGGGTCAGTCCAGTTACCAATAAGGGTTTCAAATCTGCACGGGCAGCATAAAGCGCAGCAGTAAATCCTGCCGGACCTCCACCCAAAATCATGATCTGCCGGTGTTCCACGAATTCCATCTTTACAATACCTTCCTGCCAAAAACAATTATTTTGTCACCTGTTGCTTACTTATCTTTTTGTTGTATTTTACTTTTTTCGTTTTCTTATGGCAACAAAACGTACTGTCCTAGGCGTCTGCAGCATATTTGTTTGACAATCCTAACATAAAAAGGTTCCTTTTAGCATATAATCTACTCACCAAAACAAGACAAAGGAACACTATGAGCAACTTTGAACAGGCAATCCATTACTTTCACAAAAATCAGGAAAAATTGACAGAATCCTACTTCCACCTGGTTCGAATACCTTCGATCTCAACCGATCCGGACCATGGTGACGATATGAAGAAAGCAGCTGAATTCCTATCCAACTACTTGAAGGAATTGGACTTTGAGAGGGTCGAGATTTTCCCAACAAAGATGCACCCGATTTTGTTCGCTGAAAAGAAATCAGCCAAACCTGATGCGAAAACGCTTCTGATATATGGTCATTACGATGTTCAGCCAGTCGATCCGCTGGACGAGTGGAAGAGCGATCCCTTCCAACCTGAAATCCACGATGAATACGTCTTTGCACGGGGTGCATCGGATATGAAGGGTCAGGTAATGGCAAGTATTGTTGCCTTGGAGAGCGTCCTAAGAACTGGCGAATTGCCAATCAACATCAAATACCTCCTTGAAGGGGAGGAAGAAATCGGCTCACCTTCATTGGAAGGCTTCATCCAAACTCATGCAGACTTGCTAAGTTGCGACATGATCCTGAATCCGGATGCCGGCATGGTCGGGAAGAACAAACCCACCCTGGTTTATGGTTTGCGTGGAATGACCTACTTCGAAGTCCGAGTAGATGGTCCTAAGGCGGATCTGCATTCCGGTCTGTGGGGCGGCAATGTAGCCAACCCTGCCAACGTCCTGTCGCAGATCATAGCGAAACTTCACAAACCTGATGGCTCAGTTGCCATTCCCGGTTTCTATGATCGCATTCCAGCTCCCTCCCAGGAAGACCAATTGCACATTTCAAATAATAAGTTGAGCGAAGAGAGCATTATGGAGATGACTGGAGCGCCTGCAGTATACGGTGAAGCCGGCTATAGCCCATTGGAACGTCAGGGTAGTCGACCAACCCTGGATGTTAACGGGCTTTATTCAGGCTTCATCGGTGAAGGTGCGAAAACGATCATTCCTGCTTATGCGAAAGCCAAAATATCCTGCCGCCTGGTCCCTAATCAGGATCCGGTGGAGATTTTCAACCTGGCAAAAGACTATATTCTCTCCATTACGCCGGACACCGTCAGGATAAAGGTCTTCCTGCACAGTGCCGGACCTGCCTACCTGGCAAATGATGCTCCCGGTGCCGAAAATCTGGTTAAATCAATGAGTGCTGTATGGCAAGCACCGGTAACCTACAAACGAGAAGGCGGTAGTATTCCGGTAGCAACTGTAATGCAAAGGGAACTGGGTGTAAAATCGCTCCTGACAGGTTTTGGTTTGCCTGATGATGCCATCCACTCCCCGAATGAACGATTGCATATGCCAACCTGGTTGAAGGGTATAGAGACCCTGATTCGTTTTTATCTCAGTTTTGGTGAGTAACAGCGATGCCTGGTGATAAAGTTTTACGCCTGCCTTCTTATGGCGGGCAAGCCGTGATGGAAGGTGTGTTGATGCGTGGAAAGCGAAACGTCGCCATGGCAGTCCGAGTTCCGTCAGGTGAAATCATGACTTATGAAGAAGAACTTCCCAACCTCTATCGCTCCAAATGGATGAAAATTCCGTTTGTGCGTGGTGTCATCGGTCTGTGGGATTCGCTCAACCTGGGTACACGTTTGTTGATGAAATCAGCCAACCTTGCCTCTGGTGAGGAGGAGCAGATCGAGGGACCAGCCCTGGTTGGAACAGTCGCGATTTCCTTACTTTTGGGTGTAGGCATTTTCTTCGTTCTGCCTGCTTTTTTAGCCGGTTTAGCTGAAAATTTTCTGAGCCTTACTCCCTGGTGGAGTAATATGCTCGAAGGCCTTTTCCGGTTGGTAATCTTGGTCTCTTATCTTGCCATTATGGGTCGAGTGCCTGAAATCCAGAGGGTCTTTGCCTACCATGGGGCAGAACACAAGACCATCAACACCTTCGAGTCAGGTTTGGATTTGACCCCAGAAGAGGTTTCGAAGCAGACGCTGGTGCATCCACGATGTGGAACTTCCTTTATCCTGACCTTGGTCTTCATCTCAGTTCTGATTTTCACGCTTCTCGGTCCACTTCCGATCCATTGGCGAGTGATATCACGAATATTGATGCTTCCCTTGGTATCTGGCATCGCTTATGAATACATTCGCTTTGCAGCAAATTGGATGGATAAATCAGCCTTGGTACGTTGGCTTATCAAACCGAATTTATGGCTGCAAAAACTGACCACACGTGAGCCGTCTTCGGATATGTTGGAGGTGTCCATTACAGCATTCAACTTAATGATCGAGGCGGAAAACCGTCCTTCTGAGGTATGAAGAACTGGAGGTGGTTAATTGGCGGTCTCCTGCTGGGTCTTTTGCTTAGCGGGCTTTACAGACTTGTGAGTTTACCTAAAGAAACACAAACTTTCAATTTAGTCACAGTAACACCCAATTTAACTCCAGATCCAAGCCCAACTGTCGCTTTGATCCAGGTACACGTTGCGGGAGAAGTAAAACTCCCTGGTGTTTATACTCTACCGGAAGGAGCGATCGTTCAGAATGCCATCGATGCCGCTCAGGGTCCTACTACTCAAGCCCAGCAGAATCTGCTCAATCTGGCAGCTCCTTTAACCGACGGACAAAGGATCTATATCCCTTCATCCGAAGAAACAAGCAGCAACACCGGGATTGGGCAAAGAAGCCAGGAACTGACAATCGGAGTGCTTATTAACATTAATACCGCCAGCCAGGAGGAATTGGAAACGCTCCCTGGTATTGGTAGTGTCCGGGCAGAGGCAATTATTGCCTATCGCACACAGAATGGATTCTTCATGACGATCGAAGACCTTACTCGAGTGGAAGGAATTGGCGAGACAACCTTCAATGGACTCGCAGATCTCATCACTGTATCACCATAAATGTCACCCAATAGTCAACAGGTATAATAAAACCATGGATTTTCATACAAAACTACAAAACGATCTGGTAAATGCAATGAAAGCCCGCGACGATACTCAGAAATGGGTGGTGCGGCTGCTCAAATCTACGATTGAACTGGCTGAAGTCAGCAAGGGAAAAGCTTTGACTGATGATGAGTTTCTGGGTGTCGTTCAAAAAGAGATTAAGACTCGTAACGAATCGCTGGCAGATGCTCAGAAGGCTCATCGGCAGGATCTGGTCGATGCTGCCTTGGCAGAAATTGAAATATTAAAAACCTACCTTCCAGCCCAATTAAACCCTAACGAGTTGCTTGAATTGGTGAGGCAAACCATTGTTGAAGTTAACGCCACATCCTCAAAGGACATGGGTGCAGTAATGAAGGTCCTGCTTCCCAAACTCCAGGGAATGGCAACCAACTCTGAAGCCAGCCGAGTAGTCAAAGAGGAGTTGAGCAAAGCATAAGCTATGGCAAACCAGATTCCTCTCAAGGAAAAACGGCGAACAAAAAACGGCGCAATCAAGTTGATCATCCTGATCCTGGCTGCTGCGCTTGCTTATGGTGCCTTGGTCTTGCCGGATTTACTCAACCAGCAGACGCAAATGGTAGAAGTCGGCGAAGTTTCTACTCAGGAGATTCTTGCGCCCTATTCCGTAACTTTTGAATCCCGGGTCCTCAGTGACTCAGCCAGGGATGCTGCTGCCGCTGCAGTCCAACCAGTTTACCTGCCTCCAGATCCTGATATAGCCCGTGCTCAATTGGAAAAGCTTGGAAACACGTTGTATTTCATTTCTACCGTCAGAAACGACAATTATTCCACCCAGATCCAAAAAATACAGGACCTGAAATCGCTTGCTGAACTACGCCACACTGACGCGGAATATATCAATATGCTTGAATTGAGCGAACCAGATTGGCAAGCAATCAGTACTGAAGCCAATCGTGTACTCGAGGTTGTCTTAAGAGATAGCATTCGCAACAGCCAACTGGGAACCATCAAGAGCAATTTACCCGCCGTGATTGACTTTTCCTTCCCCAGTGATCAGACAAAACTTATTATCTCTCTTGTGTCTCCTTTTATTGTTCCCACCAGTCTGTTTAGTGAGGAACAGACACAAACCGCAAGGGAACAAGCCCGAGCCTCTGTGGAACCAATCACCCGACAGATTATGGCAGGTGAAGTTCTGGTCAGACGCGGAGAAATTGTTTCGCCCGGCGACCTTGAAGCCCTGACCGCCTTTGGATTGGGAGAACCCACCGACCGAGCTGCTCTAATGTTAAGCAGTGGCGCGATCGTCACCGTGGTAGCCTTGCTTGTGTTGATTTACTACCAGAGAACGAAAAGAGAATCCTTTAACCAACTGAGTTCCGTATTACTGATCGCCTTCTTCTTCCTTCTTTTCCTGGGATTAGCAAGATTCCTGGTAATGGACCGCACTATCCTGCCCTATTTATTCCCGATTGCTGCGTTTGGTTTAACCCTCGGTATCGTCTTCAACCTCCAATTTAGCATTTTTTACACTCTCTTACTGGTGGCTTTGTCGGTTTATGGCCACGTTCGCAGCACGGAACTGGCACTTTATTATCTGCTTCCTACCATTGCTGGTATGCTCGTTCTTGGTAAAGGTCGCCGTGTCAGCGCATTCCTCCTGACCAGTATTGTTATCAGCGTTGTGTCCGCCGTTGTGATTATCGCGTTTCGACTGGGAGATGGCAATACGGACTGGATAGGCATTGCATCTCTGATTGGTGCCGGTCTCTTTAACGGAGTGGCATCAGGCACTTTTGCTTTGCTTCTTCAGAATATCTTTGCGTTTGTTCTGGATGTGCCCACTGCCTTGCAATTGCTGGATATATCGCGTCCGGATCACCCATTGCTTCAACATATTCTCACCAATGCACCGGGTACCTATCAGCACTCTCTGCAAGTATCCAACCTGGCCGAGCAAGCGGCTGATGCTATCGGCGCAGACAGGCTGTTGGTTCGGGTAGGTGCACTTTATCACGATGCCGGAAAAGCTGAAAATCCAACTTTTTTCATTGAGAACCAGGTTCGTGAAAAAATTGATTCACATGAAAATGTGGATCCCACTATGGCTGCTGCAACCATCATTCGCCATGTTTCCGATGGGGTTGCCTTGGCAAAAAAATACCGTCTGCCTTCACGCATCATCGACTTTATGCGCGAACACCACGGCTCCAATATGACCCGCTACCAGTATAGCCACGCGTTAGAACTCGCAGATAACCCGGAAGATGTGGATGTCAACGATTTCAAATATCCAGGACCCTCCCCCCGCTCCAAGGAGACTGCTTTATTAATGTTGGCTGATGGTACTGAAGCACGGGCACGGGCAAATACTCCCAGGAGTGATGAAGAAATTATTGCTGTGATCGACAGTGTTTTCGAGGTGGTTCAGGGAAACGGACAATTAGATAACACAGATCTGACCCTCAGGGATCTGCAGACGATCAAGAGGTCATTCTTTAATACCCTGAAACAATCTTATCATCCCCGCATCAAATATCCAGAGATGCCCAAAAAAGCACAAAGCAGTACTGCTACCGAGGCAAAGTCTGCATCCTGATCCATACCAGAGAGTTAAGCCATGTTGAACCTGATCATTCCGAATTCGTATTTAAAAGAAATAGACCAAAGCCGGCTTGCGGCTGCCTTTCATGAAGGGATCAAAGTTCTCGGGCTGCCAAAAAATGCATCTTTGACACTGCGGATCACCAATAACCGTCTTATACGGCAGTTCAACTATGCTTGGAGGGGTGAGAACTCCCCAACAGATGTACTGTCTTTCGAAAACGCTTACACCGATCCTGAAACAGGCGAGGAATATCTGGGAGATATCGTGATCTCCTTCGAAAAAGCCCGTCAGCAAGCACGATTGGGAGGTCATATGATCCAGTCCGAAATAGAACTTCTTTTTGTGCATGGTTTACTCCATCTGACTGGTTTTGACCATGACCTGAAAAAGGAATGGGCAGAAATGACGAAAACCCAGGATCAGATTCTCAAGAAAATTGGCAATCCCCTTCAGGGGGGCATTCAGTACAACATGGATTAATCCAAAACATCTATCTTCGATTACGCCAGCTTGGATGTGGTGAATGGATCCATTTTCCCAGTTAACCTCAACTGTCTGGTACAATCCCTTGAAACACATCATTGCTCAGAGCTTCCAGATTTGAGCTATGAGTTTTTGTCTTAAGTCGAGAAAAAAAGGAGAAAGATATTACTATGCATAAAGATTTTCTGGACATAATTGACTACACCCCAGAAGAACTGAAAGGATTGCTGGATCTGGCTGTTGAACTCAAAAAAGAGTACAAAGCTGGTGGCAATCAACCTGTACTCAAGGGCAAGGTCCTCGCCATGATCTTCCAAAAGCCTTCATTACGCACCCGTGTCAGTTTTGACATGGGCATGCGTCACCTGGGTGGCGATGCACTCTACTTATCCCCGAATGAAATTGGTCTTGGAAAGCGCGAATCTATTGCTGATGTCGCCCGTGTGTTGGATGGCATGGTACACGGAATCATGGCACGCGTCTTTGAACACGAACATGTGTTGGAGCTGGCTCGTTGGACAACTATTCCGGTCATCAATGGTCTTAGCGATTACAGCCATCCTTGCCAGGCGCTGGCTGATATTATGACCATCTACGAAGAATTTGGTCAGATCAAAGGTGTCAATATCACTTATGTGGGTGATGGCAACAACGTTGCTGTCTCCTTGATGCAGATCGCAGCCAAACTGGGCGCGAATTTCACCATCGCCAACCCGGAAGGCTATGATATGCCCGCATCAGCCATCGAAACCATTAACCCTTTTGCGCAAGCCAGCGGCAGCAAGCTCACCTTCCTGCGCGACCCCCACGAAGCTGTAAAGAATACCAAGGTCATTTACACAGATACCTGGACCAGTATGGGTCAGGAAGAAGAATCCGCCAAAAGAGAAAAGGTTTTTCCACCCTATCAGGTCAATTCTGCCCTGGTTGCCGAAGCCGATTCAGACGCGATCGTCTTGCACTGTCTTCCCGCTCATCGCGGACAGGAAATCACCGATGAAGTTGCCGACGGACCTCATTCCAGGCTCTTCCCCGAAGCACACAACCGGTTACACGCACAGAAAGCAGTTCTATACACCCTATTAGGAGGCAAATAAGTAATGAATACACAGGATTACATCAACATAGAATCTCAGTATGGAGCCAACAACTACAAGCCCCTCAACGTTGTTTTATCAGAAGGCAAAGGTGCCTGGGTTACAGACGTGGATGGCAAACGCTACCTGGACTGTCTGAGCGCTTACTCAGCGGTTAACCAGGGACACTGTCATCCCCGCATCGTCCAGGCAAGTATAGACCAGGCTCAAAAAATCGGTCTGACCTCACGCGCTTTCCGTAATGACAAATTAGGTCTCTTTTACAAGAAGCTGGCTGATCTGACTGGCTATGAGATGGTCTTGCCAATGAATAGCGGAGCCGAAGCTGTTGAATCCGCAATCAAAATTGCCCGAAAATGGGCGTATGTCATCAAGGGTATCCCGAAATACGAAGCAGAGATCATCGTTGCAGAAGGTAACTTTCATGGTCGAACTACGACCATAGTTTCCTTCTCCACTGAGGAATTTTATCGGGAAATGTTCGGTCCTTTTACCCCCGGATTTAAGATTGTTCCTTTTGGAGATGCTGAAGCAGTGAAGGCTGCAATCACACCTAATACCGCCGCTGTAATGCTGGAGCCGATCCAGGGCGAGAATGGTGTCATCATTCCTCCTGATGGTTACCTGAGACAAGTTGCAGATGCCTGTAAGGAAAACAACATACTTTTCATTGCCGATGAAATCCAAACCGGTCTTTGCCGCACTGGCAAGTGGTTTGCCACTCAATACGAGGATGTTCGCCCGGATATCACCGTGATAGGAAAGGCTCTCTCTGGCGGTATGTACCCAGTTTCAGCTGTGCTTTCCGATAAAGACATCCTTGGCTTGTTTAAGCCCGGTGAGCACGGTTCCACATTTGGTGGAAGCCCCATGGCTGCCGCGATCGGTATCGCAGCCTTGGAAGTGTTGGAAGAGGAACACCTGGCTCAGCGTGCTTCAGAATTGGGCAGTTACTTTATGGGCGAACTTCGCAAGATCGACGCTCCGGTTGTTAAAGAAGTGCGCGGTCGCGGTATGTTGATAGGCGTCGAATTGTATCCTGAAGCTGGTGGTGCCCGCCGATATTGTGAAATGCTTCAGGCGGAAGGCATTTTGGCTAAAGAAACACACGACAACGTGATCCGCTTTGCCCCACCGCTGGTGATTGATAAATCTGACCTCGATTGGGCATTGACCAAGATCGCGGATGTTCTAAAAAGATAAGGTGGAACTATGACCAGGTTTGCCAAGATTGTTGCTACACTCGGCCCTTCCAGCTCTGATGAGAAAACCCTCACGGAAATGGTGGAAGCAGGTCTCGATGTTGCTCGTTTGAACTTTTCGCATGGAGAACACGCAAGCCATGCTGAAATGGTCGAGTTGATTCGTCAGATTTCAAACAAGCTTGGCAAACCTATTACCATATTAATGGACCTTCAGGGTCCGAAACTGAGGGTTGGCGACCTTGGAAAAGAGGGTCTGACCCTAAAATCTGGTCAAGAGGTGGCTTTAAGTTCCTTCGAGAATCCAGAAGACCTTCCAGAGGGTGTTACTTTTATTCCCTTTGATGTTCCCAAACTTCATGAAGCCCTAAAACCAGGCAATCACATCCTCCTCGATGATGGACAACTTGAGTTTGAAGTGACCCGCATGGACGGAAAGAATATCTTTGCCAAGGTGTTACTTGGTGGAAGATTAAAATCCCATAAAGGGGTAAACCTGCCTGGCTCCAATCTCGATATCCCAATCCTGACCCCCAAAGATCTGGCGGATCTGCAATTTGGTCTGAACCTGGGAGTAGACCTGGTGGCTGTTTCATTCGTAAAAACTGCCGAAGACATCGAGATGGTTAGAAAAACCATGCGGTCGATGACTGACAGCGAATGGCTTCCTCCTATTGTTGCCAAGCTGGAACGCCCTGAAGCAGTTCAAAACCTGGAATCAATCATAAAAGTTACAGATGGCGTGATGGTCGCCCGAGGAGATTTGGGAGTCGAAATGTCACCGGCAATTGTTCCGGCGGTGCAAAAATCGATCATCAGGACTGCTAATTTAAATGGGAAATTTGTAATAACCGCAACACAAATGTTGGAGTCGATGATCAATAATCCCCGACCCACCAGGGCTGAAGCGGCGGATGTTGCCAACGCGATTTTTGATGGGAGCGACGCTGTGATGCTCTCCGCCGAATCGGCTGCCGGAAAATACCCAGTTCACGCAGTGAAGATGATGGACACCATCATTCGCCAGGCTGAATTACATCTGAAAGAATGGGGACACATCGATACACTTGACAGCCGGGTCTACAACGACGATGTCGTTACCATTTCTAGGGCAACCAAGGTAATGGTGGAAGATCAGGATGTAAAAGCGATTATTGTGTTTACCATGTCTGGCATGTCTGCGCTCTGGATGAGCAAAGCCAAACCGACTGTGCCAATTTATGCCTTTACGCCAAGACTTACTTCCTATCGCTGGCTTGGTATATGTCGGGGTGTAACCCCTATGCGTGTTCCTCATGCGGATACGCTTGAGACAATGATCACACATGTCGAGACCGCAGTCAGTGTTGCCACAGATCTTTGCAAAGGTGACCAGGTCGTGGTTGTCTCAGGCTTTCCAGTCGGCGCTTTCTCAGCCCCCAATTTGGCGTTGCTTTACACCATCAGGGGCTAACCTCTGCGTTACATAAAGATTTCACGGTACCATGCAATCAGCATGATAATCGACTAAATGGGCGGGTCTTGGACCCGCCCAATCTTTCTTTTGGGAGTTTAATACAAGGAGCGGTTAATTTCCGCCAGCATGGTCTGAGTGGGACGCAAACGATCGCTGCTGATACGATTTAACGGTTCCTCCGGTAAATCGTACAATTCCTGGATTGTGGCGGCGGCTTCAGAGAAATAGATCAATCCTGTCGCAAAGTATTTGTTCTTATAGGATTCAGTTAACAAATCCAGGGCAGCGCTATGGTTGGTTGGATCATAATCTTTATCGATCTTGCGCAGGATCATATAAGTGCCATCCTGCATTTTTATCTCCCGATAAGATCCTGGCTCGAAATCGCTTAAGTCCATATCTTCTCTACGGCTGAAATGTTTGAAATCATGCAGGGGAGCTTCGTTATCTCGTCCCCAGGTGTAGGATTGGAGGGCATCATCTTTGTTGTTAAAGGTTACACAAGGACTGATCACATCGATAATGGCAATCCCTTTTTGCGAAATGGCAGCTTTGATTAATTCTTTCAACTGTTTGGCGTCGCCAGAATAAGCTCGAGCAACAAAATTCGCCCCACTGATCAGCGCCTCCATGCACATGTCCAGCGGAGGGAGCATGTTCACGCCCTGGTGTTTCAGCACCAAACCCTGGTCTGAGGTGGCTGAGAACTGTCCTTTAGTGAGTCCATAACAGCCATTATTTTCGATGATGTAAGTCATGGGAACATTTCGGCGGATCACATGTTTAAAATGCCCCATACCGATACTGGCTGTATCTCCATCTCCGGAAAACCCAAGAATGTGGATGGAAGAATCGGCGAAACAGGCACCGGTTGCCAACGTAGGCATCCGTCCATGCAAGCCGTTGAAACCGAATGAACGATTCAGAAAATAGTTGGGGCTCTTGCTGGAGCAGCCAATACCACTGATTTTTACAAAACGTTCTGGTGGAAGTCCAAGCTCCCACACTGCATTTTGTACCTGGGCGGAAACAGCATTATGACCACAACCGGGACACAATGTTGATGGACTGCCTTTGTAATCACCAAGAGAAAGCCCACAAAGATTCAATTCAACAGTTTTTGCTTCAGTTTCCACGTTTTCCTACCTTACGCTCCTGGTTAATAATGCTTTCGACAGCCCATTCTGCTGTCATTGGCAAACCGCCAATATCTGAAATGGAAATCAGTTTTTGTGAATACTCAGAAATCTCCAAAGACAATATCTCACAGAGTTGTCCATCGCGGTTTAATTCCAAGACATAGTTGCGGGTATGACTGGCAATAAACTCGCGCACTGCCGGACTGGTTGGTAACGCCCTGACACGCATATAGTCAACTGGTATGCCCAATTCAGCCAGTTTATCCTGGGTTTCTCGAAGGGCGTCATCGGTTGAGCCCATTCCAATGATCCCAATCTCAACATCCTCACTTTTCGATCGTCGGAAAACCGGGGCTGGAAGTAATGGGACCGCGCCTTTCAGTTTCTTCTCAATGCGAAGGAGCATCTTTGACCAATTTTCCGGGTCTTCACTGTAATAACCATATTCATTGTGACCCGTTCCGCGTGTAAAATATGCAGCTTTTGGGCTTTGGTTGCCCATCACAGTCCGATAGGGTATGCCGTCGCCTTCAATATCCTTAAAGCGACCCCAATCGATAAATTGATCCAGATCCTTCTCCCAGATGATCCTTCCTCTGTCGATTGGTTTGTCCGGATACACGAATTTCTTGGTGACCCACTGGTTCATACCCAGATCGAGGTCTGTTAAGACGAAAATGGGAGTCTGGAAGCGTTCTGCCAGGTCGAGTGAACGCCAGCCGAACTCAAAACATTCCGTGACCGTACCCGGAATTAGGATGATGTGGCTTGTATCACCATGACCCAGGTAGTAAAGCATGGAGAGATCGCCCTGGGCTGTGCGGGTAGGCAGACCAGTGCTGGGACCAACCCGTTGAACATCCCAGATGACCACTGGTGTTTCTGTAAAATATGCCAGACCAATGTTTTCCGTCATCAAGCTGATGCCAGGACCTGAAGTGGCAGTCATTGACCGTAAACCACCCCAGCCTGCACCAACGGCAGCGCCCATTGCAGCCAACTCGTCTTCCACCTGTAGAATAACGCAGGTTTTCTTGCCTGTGACTGGATCCAGCCGGAGTTGATCGACCTGATCGATCATCGCCTCTACCAGGCTGGTTGCCGGTGTTATGGGATACCAGGAGCAAAACTCCAATCCTCCGAACAAGGAGCCCAACCCACCTGCGTTATTCCCATCAGTTAGAATGTAATCACTAAGAGGCGTAAGTCCTTTAACATAGAAACGATCCTTTTTTTCCAGGTGATCAGCGGCATAATCATAGCCCGTCTTTACCATCGAGAAGTTCGACTCAGCCACCGCAGGTTTTGAAGAAAAGTGACTGAAAATGGTGGAATTTAAGGCTTCCAATGGAATCCCCAGTACTTGTCCGACGATGCCAACAAAAAGCATATTCTCCATAAACGCTTGTAGTTTTCTGGGAACATCGGTGCCTTTTATCAGGTTCTTGATCGGCATAGGGTAATAGACCAGATCTTCGCGGGGTCTCTCGGGCATGGTCAAGTTGTCAGCGTAGAATACCACACCGCCCCTTGCCAGGTATTGCATATCTTTTTCGAAGGTTACCTGGTTCATTGCAACTACAATATCGTCATGCAACTGACGTCCAGTATGTCCTTTTTCAGAGGCTCTGATCACAAACCAGGTGGGCAATCCCTTGATGTTGGATGGAAAGATATTCTTGCCCGAGGTTGGGATACCCATGTGAAATAGCGTGCGATACAAAATATTGTTGGCAGTGGCACTGCCCGAACCATTGACCGTGCAAATGGTGATGCAAAATTCGTTGACGATCGGTCCGTCCCCTTCATAGGTCTTTTCACTTGCCTCAATCATGAATATCTCTCTCCTTTACTCAAAACGTTGTTTGAGTTCAGCCTTTCTTTGGGTTCTGACTAATTCGAAATGAGTTTTCAAGGCTTGAAAACCCAAATCGTACTCTTTCGTTGCGATTGCCTGTTGAATTTTCCGATGATACGTCCATACATTTTGAAGATAATTCTTATCAGTTAAATTATGTATTCCGCTTTCCTGGCTGATGTTCCAGTATGATTCCAAGATACCCAATAAAAAGCTGTTATTAAGCGGTCGGTAAATAGACAGGTGGAATTCCTTGTGCTCTTCGACCGGGATAGTGACAGGATTACCATTGATTTTGCTGAAAGCCGCATCAATGATTTCAGCAAGATATTCGACATCTTTCTTAGAGAGGTTGACCACCGCTTCCTGCCAATACGAAAGCTCCAGGTGTTGACGGACTGAAAGAAGGTCCCAGATCAAATCCGGCTGCATCTCTAGCCCATAATGATAAGCCAGACAGATTGCCGGGGCTGCCGAAAAGGAGGAGGTCTGGATGCCTGTCTTTGTTTTAATTTCCACCAATTCGAGTTGACGGGCTACTTCCAATTGTTCCCGTACCGCAGAGGTACTGAGACCAAGATCTTCACTCAATTGGGCAATACTGGGAATACTTTTCCCCTCTTTAGCATTCGATGCCAGGTAAGACAGAAGCGCAAGGTTAGAGTTCTTCATTATATTAATCTGATTAATATAATTAATCAGAACTCTGAGATTATAAGCCCCCCCAAAAAAAGCGTCAAGCGCACAATTGGCACAACCATTGGTTCAATCCATTTCGAATTGCCCGTTTTTGCTAAAAAACCTGCCTAATTCAGACTGATACGGTACAATTTCGACATTACTTATGACAATCAGTGAATTTTCCATTCCTTTTCGGTACAAAACCTGGCGTTCAAGCCCCGTGAAATGGGTCGCCGGACATGCACTCTACCATTGGCCAATTTTTTTGGTAGCGATCCTCGGTGCCATCGGCAATGCGGTCCTGGCGGCAGTGCCAGCAGTAGAATTTGGTCGCGTGTTCAGCAACCTCACCTCAGGTGCCCCATCGACAGATGTTTTTTTCCGCAGCGCGGCCCTTGTTGGCATCACCCAGTTAATCCGCGGTTTAAGTCAGTTCATGCGCAACTTCGGTTTTGAAGTGACTGCCCAAATGATCGAGCGTGATGTGCGTGAAGAGTTTTACATTAGCCTGCTCGGCAAAAGCATGACCTTCCACAGTTTACAGTCTATCGGTGATCTGATGGCGAGAGCCACCAATGATATTCGGGAAGTTAACTATATATTCAGCCCCGGTATTAACATGGTCTTTGGTTCACTTAATTTTTTATTTATTCCTCTCACAATTGGCGCATCAATCCATCCGGCGCTGTTGGCTACGCCGGTTATCTTCATCATCGCCTATTTCGTTTCTATCTGGCACTTCCTCAGGATCCTAAAACCGGTCACAACTGAGGTTCGTGATAACTTTGGAAAAATGAACAGTCGTCTGGCTGAAGATATCGATGGAATTGAAACAGTCAAAGCTGCCGCCCAGGAAGAGAACGAAATCTCCCTTTTCCGTAAAAACTCCCAGGCATATCGGAATGCCACAATCAAACAAGGCGATATCGAAGCCCGCTTTCTGCCGCTGCTACTCTTAGCACTCGCCATGGGATTTGGCTTGCTGCATGCCCTGATCCTCGCCCGCCAGGGTCAAATTGAGCTCGCCTCGGTTATCACCTATTTCAGCGCGATGTCTATGTTGGGTTTTCCGACCAATACATCCATCCGTTCCTACTCCATGATTTCCTCGGGGTTGGCTGGCGCACGGCGCTTGTTGGACGTCATGAATGCTGAGAATAATCTGGATGAAAACATACAAGGCCATGTGGATCGGATTAACGGAAAGGTGGAGTTTAGAAATGTTTCCTTCGCCTATGAAGAAGGAAATCTCGCCCTTGAAAACCTTATTTTTTCGGTCGAACCTGGAAAAACAGTCGCGATTGTTGGGCAGACCGGCTCAGGAAAAACAAGTCTGATACGTTTGATCAACCGCACATACGACCCTGTTGAAGGTCAGGTATTGATCGATGGCGTTGATCTGCGAGATTGGAAGCTGGACAGCTTGCGAAGTCAAATTTCAATCATCGAACAAGACATTTTTCTGTTTTCTAAAACTGTCGCCGAAAACATTGCCTTTGGGAAACCAGGGGCAACCATGCAGGAAATTACGGAAGCCGCACAAAAAGCGCAGGCGGATGGTTTCATTAATCAACTGGAAGAGGGCTACAACACGGTCATTGGGGAACGAGGCACCACTCTGTCAGGAGGTCAACGTCAACGCCTGGCACTCGCCCGCGCCTTTTTAACCGATCCACGCGTTCTCATCCTCGATGACTCCACCAGTGCCATTGACAGCCAGACTGAAGATGAAATTCAGAGAGCCATTAAGACTGCTTCCACAGGTCGCACAACCTTCATCATCACTCACCGCTTATCGCAGATCCGTTGGGCAGATCTGATCATCGTCATGCGTAAAGGTCGCATTTCTGCTGTCGGAAACCACGAGGACCTAATGAAGACTTCACCTGCCTATCAGGCTATTTTTGGGGAGGTCTGATCATGGGTTTTCACCAGGGTCTAACAGGCGAATCGTACGATCGCAGTTACAGCAACAAAATCCTACTGAGCCGCATCTGGGTTTATGCACGTCCCTACAAAAAACTCTTGTTCACCTCAATGCTGATCGTAATTCTCAAAGCTGTGATGGCTGCCTTGCCGCCTGTTTTGGTCTCGAAAGTTTTGGACAGCACCCTTTCTGCAAATCCATCTCTCAATTTATTTATTCTGCTTGTCAGTGCCGTGCTTTTTATCGAGGTAATGGGATTTGTCTTTTATTATCTCTTGCATCGTAACATGGTACGCATCATCGGGTATGTCATACGGGACCTTACCGTGGATGCATTTGCTGCCTCCCTAAGGCAGGACCTTGCCTTTCACGATAATTTCTCTTCAGGTCGAATCGTTTCCCGCATCACTACTGATAGTGAAGACTTTTCCATGCTTATCCGACTGACTACTGATGTTCTGTCCAGTGTTCTGGAATCCGTGGTCACCGCCATCATCTTATTCCGCACAGAATGGCGACTGGCTTTGGGGGTGATGGCTTTCATCCCGATTGTAGTTCTGATCGTTTCCAGCTACCGAAAACTTGCCCGTAAGGTCACAACGAGGGGTATGCGCGCTATGGCAAACGTAAATGCCACCATCAAAGAGACCATAAGCGGAATTTCGATTGCAAAAAATTTTCGCCAGGAAGAAGCAATTTACCAGGAATTTCAAACTTCCAACAAAACTTCCTTTAAAGTCAATGTTCAACGAGGTCTGGTGCTCTCGATTGTCTTCCCAACCATGCGTACGCTCGGCGGAATTACTATTGCCCTACTGGTCTATTTTGGATCGCTCTCAGTTATGCAGGGATTGATCTCGGCAGGTGCCTGGTATTTGATTCTGCTTTCTAGCGACCGCTTCCTGATGCCGATCCTGAGCATTACCTCCTATTGGACCCAGGTTCAGACCGGTCTTTCAGCTGCTGAAAGAATTTTTGCCCTGATCGACAGTGAACACAGTGTCAAACAGTCCGCATCGCTGGAAGTAAAAGCCATAAAAGGGAAAATCGATTTCAATAAGCTTTGTTTTAAGTATTCCACCGGTGCGCCTGTATTAACTGAATTCGATTTGCACATCAAACCTGGTGAAAACATTGCCATCGTTGGACACACCGGTGCCGGCAAATCTTCCATAGCCCGGTTGGTAGCCCGTTTTTATGAATTCCAGGAGGGGGATTTATTGATCGATGACGTCGATATTCGCAAGTACAACCTGGACGACCTGCGTCTGCAAATGGGCATCGTTAACCAGGTGCCGTTCCTGTTTGAAGGTACCATCGAAGAGAATATCCGCTTCTCCAAACCAGAAATAACCCGGGAAGATATATTGAAACTGGCGAAGATGATCGGAAACGGAGAATGGTTGGAGACATTTTCGAACGGGCTCGATACACAGGTTGGCGAACGCGGTGCACATATCTCCATGGGTCAGCGTCAGTTGGTGGCTTTGATGCGCGTGTTGGTACATAAACCCTCCATCTTCATTCTTGACGAAGCAACTGCCAGTATTGACCCCTTCACCGAACAGCAAATTCAACAAGCGCTTAACTTGATCCTCAGCCGTTCAACCAGTATCCTCATCGCACATCGCCTCTCAACCGTCAAATCTGCTGACCGTATCCTCGTGCTCGATCATGGCAGGATCCTCGAAGAAGGCACACATGATCAGTTGCTGGCAACCAGCGGACATTATGCCTCATTGTACAACACCTATTTCCGCCATCAATCTCTGGAGTATGTGGAACGAGTGGGCGAGTACTTGAAGGAAGAGAAAGCGATTTATTAGTCGAGAACTTTTGATCTTTCTGCTTTTGCAACCTACAAAAATTAGGTTCTTTCTTATTTCGATTAAAATTTACGCAATATGAAAAAAGTCGTACTCGCACTCAGCGGCGGCGTGGACAGCGCGATTGCCGCTCATCTTTTACAGCAGCAAGGCTACCAGATTTATGGATTAAACCTTTTGACCTGGGGTGAAGACAATCAACGTAAACAAGTACAGGAGATTGCCGACGACCTGAATTTCCTGGTTGAATTTATGGATATTCGTCAAGCCTTTCGTGAACAGGTTGTTCAACCGTTTATTCACGCCTATCAGGACGGGCTGACGCCCAGCCCCTGTGTATTTTGCAATCGACAGATCAAGTGGAGCACAATCCTGCAAAAAGCAGATCAAATCGGGGCAGATTACGTTGCCACCGGACATTACGCTCGTTTGAAAATTGCTCAGGATGGCAAGATTCAACTCTGGAAAGCAGTAGACCTCGCCAAAGATCAAAGCTACATGCTCACGTTTCTCACCCAGGATATGCTCAAACGCACTGTCTTGCCTTTGGGTGAGTTCAATAAGCCTGAGATTCGCAAGATCGCATCCAACCTGGGATTAGCTGTATCCGAACGCCCTGACAGTCAGGATCTTTGTTTCCTGGCATGCACAGACTATCGTGATTTCCTCAAAGAACACGCCGAACAACCTGCCTTGCCCGGTCCGATATACCATAAAGACGGTAGACTGCTGGGGCAACATCAGGGTCTGGCATTTTACACCATCGGTCAGCGCAAAGGCTTGCCCTCATCTACAGAAGCGCTTTATGTTATTGAGAAAAGAAAAGCAGACAACAGTCTAATTGTTGGTTTTTTGAATCAGCTTGGATCGAACTTTTTTTTGGTTGAACAAGTTAACTGGATCTCGGGACAATATCCACTTCAACCGATTAAGGTTGAGGTCAAAATCCGTTACAAAGCCAATCCGGCTGAAGCCATGGTTGAACCCCAAGCCGATGGTTTACTTAAGGTGACAGCTGATAAACTCTTACGTGATATCACCCCCGGTCAGATTGCCGCCTTCTATCAGGGTGAACAACTTCTGGGTGGTGGTGTGATTGTTGAGGGAATTGCCAATCGTACGGCTGGGGCTTTTCTCCAGCCGCTGGATACACCTGAGTAAAGATTTGCAAAGGGATTAAACCCACTCCGTACGGCTGGGGCTTGTCTCCAGCCGTTGGATGCGCCTGAGTAACCATTTGCAAGGGGAGCACACCCACTCCGTAAGGCTGGGGCTTTTCTCCAGCCGTTAATTACTCTTTAGCGAGCGTTTACATCACTGAACACCTTCGTAGGATGATTTGCAACCCTATTCTTTACCCTGAGATGTTTCGCCAAAATCAATCAATGACTGATAGAATAATATCAAAGCACAATGGGCTTTTTTAGCAAACACATGAACTACTACAAAAGGAGTAACAATGCTTGTACCAGAAAATCTCAAATACCAAAAAACCGATGAATGGGTAAAAGTTGAAGACGGTATTGCCACGATCGGCATAACTGACTATGCCCAGGATTCACTCTCCGATGTTGTTTTTGTTGAATTCGAAATTGATGTCGATGACGAAGTTAGTGTTGGCGATAGCCTCGCTACCATCGAATCGGTCAAAGCTGCTGCTGAAGTAGTTTTTCCCGTCAGCGGAAAGGTTGTCGAAGTCAATCAGACCCTTGTCGATACCCCCGAAGTTTTAAACGAAAGTCCCTATGAAGAAGGCTGGTTGGTGAAAGTCCAGGTCTCAGACGAATCTGAACTCGATAAACTGATGGATGCGCCTGCCTACGATACCTATTGCCAGGAAAGATAAGCCATGTTTACACCCCACACGAAACACGATGTGGAGGTGATGCTCGGATCGATCGGGGTCGGAAAGATCGAGGATCTATTCAAAGAGATCCCTGCCCAATTCCGTTACCCCGATTTAAATTTGCCGCCCCGTCTGACCGAGATGGAAGCAGCTGCCGAACTCGAAAGCATCGCCTCAGCCAATGCCACAACCAAAGATTTGCTCAGCTTCCTTGGTGCTGGCGCGTATGACCATTACATCCCTGCTGCCATCGACAATTTGCTTCAACGCGGTGAGTTCTATACCGCGTATACACCTTATCAGCCGGAAATTTCTCAGGGTACACTGCAAGCGATATTTGAATTTCAATCGCTGATCTGCAAACTAACCGGCATGGATGTGAGCAACGCCTCCCATTACGATGGTGCTACTGCAGCTGCTGAAGCAGTCATTCTTGCTTATGGACATTTCCGCAATAAGCGTAAAAAGATACTGGTTTCCCGAGCTGTCAATCCTCAATACCGCCAGGTTATTCGTACCTATATGCAAGCCGACACCAGCCTACAGATCGTTGGCGATGACCCTGAGACCGGTATCACGCCTGACATGCAGAAATTTATTGCTCAAATTGACCATGACACCGCCTTGGTTATTGTGCAATATCCAGATTTCTTTGGTCGGATCATTGACTACACGCAACTCATCGAAACCGCCCATCAGCTTGGTGCGCTTGTGGCAGTGGCAGTTAATCCGACCGCTCTGGGTTTACTGACCCCTCCCGGTGAGATAGGTGCCGATATTGCCTTTGGCGAAGGGCAACCTCTGGGCATACCCCTTTCCTATGGTGGTCCATATTTGGGCTTCTTTGCAGTCAAAGACGCACTATTGCGTAAACTGGCTGGTCGCCTGGTGGGTGAGACTGTGGACGCCGATGGTAAATTGGCTTATGTTCTGACTCTCACAGCTCGTGAGCAGCACATCCGGCGCGAGAAAGCCTCCTCCAATATCTGCAGCAACCAGGGACTCATGACCCTTGCTGCCACCATTTACATGAGCCTGCTCGGAAAACATGGTCTCCAGCAAGTTGCCAATCTCTGCTACCAAAAAGCACACTTTGCTGCCGATCAGCTTTCAGGGATGGATGGCTTCACCCTGGTCGACGAATGGACTCCTTTCTTCCATGAATTCGTGGTCAAATGCGACGAACCGGTCGACCAAGTGCTCGAACACCTGCTTCAACATAATATTCTTGGCGGATACGATCTGGGTCAGGATTATCCTGAACTCAAGGACCACTTATTGCTGGCGGTGACTGAAAAGATTAAGCGGGAAGACATTGAGTATCTTTGCGCTGTCTTACAGGAGGAAAATCATGGCTGAGCCGACAATTTTTGACCTTTCTGTTACCGGACGCAAAGGCGTCACCTTCCCCAAAGCGGATGTTCCCGAAACTGCATTGCCCAAAGGTTTTGTGCGCGGAAAATTGCAGCTGCCCGAGATGTCGGAGATGGAAGTTGTCCGTCATTTCACAAGTATTTCACAGAAGAATTACGCCATTGATCTGGGATTTTATCCACTCGGTTCCTGCACCATGAAGTACAACCCAAAGATCAATGAAGCCGTCAGCCGATTGCCAGGTTTCGCTGCGACGCACCCCCGTCAACCAGAAAATTCTGTCCAGGGTAACCTGTATCTGATGTATTCCCTCCAGGAAATGCTGAAAGAGATCGCTGGTTTTGCTGCCGTTACGCTTCAGCCTGCCGCAGGAGCCCATGGCGAACTGGTAGGCACCTTGATCATTCATAAGTATCACAAAGATCGCGGAGATCACCAGCGCACACGCATCCTCATCCCCGATTCTGCCCATGGCACTAACCCCGCCTCGTCAGCTATGCTCGGCTTTGAGGTTGTTCCAC
>JAXGJN010000013.1:0-52405 GCA_040770225.1 Anaerolineaceae bacterium | reverse complement strand
GTAAAAACCGTTATGTAAAGGCGTCTTCGCTCGGATACAAGTATTGGGAAACCTCCATCAATGTATAGACCGGATAGATCGCTGACAGGTGTTCGGACACATGGTTGACAGATTGAATCTTTAACATTCGCTCTCTCGCAAGTCAAAACGAGCTATCTTGTTATTATAAAAGTAGACTTCAATCACACCAGCTGCCTTGGCGGGACGAATGACCACTTCCTTGCTTGGAAAGGCCTTTCCCAATCTCAATTTGTGACCTTCATATGTAAATACTCCTTTTCGATCGGTCTTGCGTACAATCTCCAATGGTCCGTATTCAGCTAAAGGCAAGCTGCTGGGAAAGCATTGTTTTGAAGGTTCGTACCGGGAGGAAGGCACTTCAAAATTGAGGGCTTCATGCGGCCGATAGGTATTATAGACCGTACTCCACTGATCAAAGAAGGCCTGTGCTTCATCCAGATTTTCGAACCCTTGTCTGGCAATGACTTCTTCCAGGAGTGTGCGATTGAAACGTTCGTTTTTCCCATTGGTTTGAGGATGATAGGCACGACTATGAATAACATCCACACCCAGTTGCATCAGCCAGGTTGTCAAAAAGGTGAATGGACTCTCTTTTTCATCCCCCCAGGGAGAGCCGTTGTCTGTCAGGATACGTTGTGGCAATCCGTATTGCTCAAATACCTGGCTCAATTGTTTTTGCACGGTCAATGCTCTCTCGTTGGGACAGGCTTTCAATCCCACCAGGAAACGAGAATGATCATCCACTATGGTCAGAGGATGACAGTACTCACCATCTAATAACCGGAAGTGTCCCTTGAAGTCCATCTGCCAGAGTTGGTTGGGCTCGTCATACTCAAAGCGGATGAACGCCTCCCGTTTCCGGCTCTCCTCCAGATCAATTCTGTGATACCGTCTCAAAATAGCTGTGATCGTACTGGCAGACGGAACCGGCACTTTTCCTTCCCGTTCCATGATCTTCCTGATCTTTCGACCTCCCCATACAGGATGCTTGTCCCGGATCCTGATTACCTCTGCTTCCACTTCTGCAGGACTCTGGAGCGGACTGCTTTTGGGCTTTCTGGACCTGTCCTGCAAACCTTGTTCGCCTTCTTCACGTTCACGTTTCAACCATTTATACCCAGTCTGGCGACTGATGCCAAACTGTTGACATAAGCGGGTCAGGGTTGTGCTACCTGTTTTTGCTTCCTGGATGAACCGTTTTCGTTCTTCCATTGCTGTACTCTCTTTCCATGGCATGGCAGATGTTCTCCTTCATGCCTAATTCTAAAAAGTGTCAGCGATGTCTCCGAACGTTTGTCAACTATGTCCCCGGTCTGTACACCATATCAGGGGGAGGGTTCGTGAGCGAAGCGACTAGACCGAGTGAGCTCAACTCACATCGGTCTGTAAGGAACACATTGGTGTTCATAACGGGGGTGAGGTATTTTCGTAGGCCGGGTTACGCAGTTCAACCCGGGAACACCAATGGTAAATCCAAACCATGCATTTGTTTACAGAATAAAGGATAGTTCTTCTGTGATGGAGACTCAAGGTCAAATTCAAGGCTCGATCGGCAAATCTTCGTCAACCTGGCAAAGTTCTTGATGTCAGGTTCAACCCTTAACAGGGCAGGCCCGGAACCTAACCTACATAAAATTTATCAAAAGACATGATGAAAGATAAAAGGAAACCACGAGTGATTTGTCGCACACCCCGTACAGTTGTGAGGATTGAAAGAATAAACAGGTGGAAGGCGAGTTACTTCAACGCCTTCACTCGTATCTGCACCGCTTGCGAGAGGGCGGCGATTTTATCTGCCATCTCCTGGGCTTCTTTCTTATCGCTGTCGCCAATCAGGGCATCCGCCAGCGAGCCGGATTTATCTTCCTGGGGTAATTCGTCCATCCCCAACAAGACTTTCTTCAGACTTCGGGCAGATTTGGTGAGCGGATCGGCTGGAATTCGGGGTTTGCGGGTCTGGGTTTTGCCTGATTCGCGCTCCAAAAATGCCTGCACATCCAGGTAACTGCGGTTGTCGAACTCGGCAAAATAGTCCACTGCCGCGGGCCACAAGCTGGCATCATAGCGCATGATCTCGCGCAAGACGCGCTCCGGCATCTCAGCCCGGTCTGCCAGTTCGAGCGAGGCTTCCGGAAGAGCAAAGAAATTCATTAGTCTGCCAAAATACGTGCGTTCCATCTGCAGATTCTTCTGCAAAACCTCTTTTACCTCATCATTCAGACGCAAATCGGTGACGCGCCGGAAGAAATCGACCTCTTTTTCACCTTCCTCCGGCTCGATCTGGTTGGCTTCCAGCACAAGGCGGGCAGCCGCGCGCGCCTTACCAACCGGTGTGAGGGCTTTGTATGCCATATTTTCGGCTATTTGTTTTTCGAGTGAAGGCTGGTTGTCAATTAATCCGAGCACATAAGGTTCATCCGGGCTTTCGCTCAGGACAGCCTGGATGGCGGTCGCCCAAAAGCGGCGCTCACCGGTCAGCATTTTGAAGACATCGCGTCCGTCTTCGTTGACGATCTGCCCGGTGACGGGTTTGATCTGCCCGGTATCGTGCAGGGAATCGCCCAGTACGATCAATTCGTCAAGCATCCGGCGGTTGAGACGGTCGGTTTTTGCCAGCGCAAACCAATCCTGCACAGTCTCGCGCCAGGTGCGCGTGCCGCTGTAAAAAGCGCTGCGCAGAGGCAAGGGCAGCAATATACGCGCCTGGAAGCGGTCCGGGCGGATCATGGAAACCGGCACGCGGTAGACACTCTGGCGGTTGTTGATCATCTTTGGACCACTGGGAATAATCTGTTCTTCCGTAACCTGGCTGGATTCGAAAGCGTCTGTGGTGGTTTCAAGCAGACTGCCAAAATTTCGTTTAATTTCTCTTGCCATTGCAAACTCCTAATTTTCCACTCTCAAAGCCCAACTGTGCCCATGGGCACACGTCAAATGGCTCCCAATTTACCTAAAACGGCATCCACCAGGTTCGATACACAGCGGTACGCCTGCGATTTTTCGGGGCAATATGAAAAAACGTCATAACCGGATGTGGTCGCGGCAGAGATATCCGCCAGATCCTTGATATAAGGCAGCAGCAGGTGCCCGTAAATGCGTTCCAACTCCTCGATCACGTCCTGCGATTGACGCCGCACCATGCGGAAGCGGGAGGGGACAATGCCCAGTACTTCCAGGTCGGGATTGGTGGTGCGCCGGACGTTCTCAACCATCCGCAAAATGTCCGCCAGACCGATCAACGAGAGCCCATCCGGCTCGATCGGGATCAGGACGTGCGTGCTGGCGACCAGTGAGTTCATCGGCAGCATGCCGGCGGAGGGAGGATTATCGATAATGATGTAGGAATAGTCGTCCTGGATCGGCTCCAGGAAGTAAGTGAGTTGAAAATCGGCTTCCTCGCGTTGTTTCAGGCTGGCTTCCAAGCCTTCCATGCGGGCTTTATTGGTGCGAAAGAGCTTGACCTTCTGCCCGCGTTTGCGCGGAATGAGCGAATCGACGATCAGGGATTCGCTAGCACCATAACCGTTTTCCAGAGCCTGGGGATAGTTGTTGTCCGATGTGATCACAGGCACAAAGTCTTCGCCAAACCCCCCGCCCATGGCTGTGATGGTTGCTGAAAGCTGGTCGTCCATGTCGATCAGTAAAACCGGCTTGCTGTTCTTCTTGCGCGATTCGTGGATCGCCAACCCGGAAGCCAGGTTGATGCTGATGGTCGATTTTCCGACCCCGCCTTTTCGATTAACCAGAGATATAATTGCCATAGGCGTCCCTTTTTCTGAAGTTGAGCTTGTGTCAATTCTACTGTAAAATAAGCGGAATAACAAGCCAGAATTAATTTGTAATTTAATTTTTCTATTCAGTTTAAGCAACTAAGCAATATTTTTTAACTACTTGACTTAACTCCTTCCGTTTGCTACCCTTTTAGTATAAAATTTACGGTGGTGATGTATGCCAGATAGTTTTGATTTGCTTGAGACCAATTTTTTCGAACACCCCTTCCAGCGTTATGCTGACACGCGCTATTTTTTTCCGGGTGTCAAAGAGCAGCGCAAAGTCCTGAGCGTTGCCAGCGACTTCATTTATGACAACAGCGACCCCTCCAAAAACCTGGGTGTCTTTGCCGGACCATCCGGCGGCGGCAAGAGCATGCTGGCGATGAAGATCGCCCAAACCAAATATTCCGCCCCCAACATCGGTCAGATCTTTGGGATGTACATGAACACCAACACTCTGACCGAGCCGCGCCACTTCCTGATGGCACTGATCGAGACGCTCTCGCTGCCTTCATCCCGCTCCAACGCCAACCGAATCGAGAGCATCTTCGAGCGCCTGCAGGAAGGCACCGATCAGCTCCTGATCGTGCTGGACGGTCCTCCGGTGGACCAGGAATACCTGACCCAGCTGCTGGAGTGGTCGGTCGAAAACAATAAAAAGATCAAGACCATCATCTTCCTGCAAGATATCAACAATGTCACCAGCAACATCGGCGCGCTCAGCCAGTTTTTGGGGCTCTACGTGCCCTTCCGCCTGCCCAGCCAGGCAGAATTGATCGAATTATTGAAGTTCCGTATGCTCTCTGCCGGTAACCTGGAACCCCAGTCCGTCTTCAGTGAAGACGACCTGCGAGAGCTGGCTGCCAGCCACAGCAACTCCATTTCAGAGTGTCTGGCTGCAGCGGCAGAGCTTTTGGACGCCAAAAAGTTCCGAAAAGGGAAAATTTGACCCCAAAAGTTCCGCTTTTGACCCCTTTTTTTCTTGAGGAGAACCTGCTATTCTTAGCCTAAGGTAAGCACAAAAATGACTGAGCAAAACGTCTGGACTGAGATCACAAGCACGCTGAATGCGTTGAATGACGATGCGCTCTCCAGCCTGCTTGCCTCCAGCCAACAGCTTTACGACGGCAACTACATCATCGCAGCCGAGCCGGAAGCCTACTCCAGCCTTTGCCAATACTTCCCCCTGATCGAAACCGTGGTCCAGGATCATTCCGGACGCCATTTTCGTCTGAATCTGCAAGCAAGTGTGCCCATGGGCACAGATGCCGACACGCTCCACTTCCAACCGGGGGCTGCCAACATCAGCGACGCCATCATCAATCCTGAAAGGATCGTCGCCTTGCCCACCTACCTGCTCCGTTTTGTACCCTTCGTTGGGTCTGCCCCGGTCTTGATTGCCGCCGCCCTGCGCCAGGCGTTCTATTTCTCCTCCCGTGAGGACGGCGCCAGCCAGCTGTACCCCAAAACCGGCAATGATGTCACCGTTGACGTCCAATCCATCCTGCGTTTGCTGGGAAATGCCATCAGCCGTGCCAAGTTTTTCCGCATTTTCAAGAATGGACAAATGGATTGGTTCGTGGAGCGCGCCGACCCTGCCCACCAATTCGTGGACGGGCAGATCAGGCGGCTGCCCAACACCTACCACTACCGCGGGCAATTGCTGACCCCCGGGGATGCGGAGGACCTTACCGCCTGGCTTTTAGAGCAGAACCTGGCTCACGAACCGGCTGCTGTCCTGACGCGCGCAATCAACACTCCCCGCAGCCAGATCCTGGCCTTCCCCTACCGCCTGCCGGATGGCGGGGTTCAAGGCAGCCCGCCTGAAGCGCGCAGCGTGCACCAGGTGGTCAGCCAGCTGCTCAACACCGCCCGGTTGGACGCCACCCTCTCGGGGCTTTGTGACCGGCTTTCCAGCCACCTGATCCGGCCTGAAAGCTTCCTTGCCCTGCCCTGGTATTGGTTTACCCATGTTTTGCCTGAGTTGGGCGACGATTTGGGCATGCTCTATCTGATGTCAAAGAATTGCTGCTACATCGACTGGGCTCGCGGGCAGGATCGCAACCACTTTTGGGTGAACGGGGGGCTGGAGACCCTGCAAGCCTGGATCGGCTCCGAAACGCTGCCCAAGCGCATCCCGCACGCCTCCAAAAGCAAGCGCGGACGCCCCCGCACCGAGCAAATCCAGCCCGATTCGCAATACACACGCGACTGGCGTGCCGCCAACCGTGAGCTCGCCAGCCAATACCTGCTGCGCACCGCCACCCGCAAAACCCAGAACGGGACCGACTGGCAGCTGCGCGTCAGTGAGGTCCAGCTCACTGCCCAGGATGAAACCCTGCGCCACGCTTTGAGCGCCTTCCTGCATGCTTTGCCTGCTCCGCTGACGGCTGAGATCCTGGCTGTGTTTGCCACCAACAGCGCAGTGCAGAGCCTGATGCTCACCCAAAGCAAACTGAAACCGGAACGATTATGTCATTTTGAGACTTTAGTGAAACAGGGAATTTGTCAGAATGAGACCCTAAGCCAGCAGGAAATATGTCATTTTGATACCTTCGTGGATGCTCTAAATAGTTATTTTGAGACCCTGGTTGGCGCGGGAATATGTCAATTTGACACGATTCTTAATATACTCTTTAAGATAAAACATTCTCTGCTTGACAACCAATATTCCCTCCAACCACATACCCCATTACCGGCTATCGCCCATTCTGAAATAAATGGCAGGGAAATAATGGTGGAAGGAAAGAAAATTAGTTTGGATGAGAAAAAAAATGACCTGCCTTCCGATCAAAGCAAACTTTTAATGGGGATGGACGGGAACAACGCTGGATCTGGTCGGCAATTTGGTCAAGATCCAACGGCTGGGATGGATGGTTATATAGATCACCTGGCAGTCGATGAGTGGGATTTTGACCTGCTGTTATCGAGCGCCAATCCTACCTTGAAAAGCCGAATTTTGGGGTCCAAACTGGAGTCCGTTTTCTTGTCTTGGCTGATCGAAGCCAGCCTGTCGGAGGGCGTGCACAGTCCACTCAGCCTTGCTATCAGCCGCACTTTGCAGACCCACCAGCCTTCTTCGCTGCCAGCGCAACGACTGGCGCAATTACCGGCTTCAGCACTTGCCGAGCTCGTGAGATCTGTTTGCCAGCGCCTGGATGCCGGGCAGGCGGGACGTTTTGCCTTTGTGGGGCAGGGCGCCTCCGACCTGAGCCAGCTGCTGCAGGGCGTGGATGACCGCGCCACCCAGCTGCGCCTGCTGCACCGGTTGGCGGACGGATTGCAAAACTCGTTGTAAAGAACCCAATCAAAATCCCTACCAACAGGCAGACTGCCACGCCCCTTTTGCGTTATTCAAAGTTTTGCACGAGCCTTGCATCGGGGGCTCGCAGTGACAGGATTTTGTACCCTCACCTCAGCCCACAAAAATCTTTTCGTAGGTCGGCTTGTCCAGGTCTCTTTCCGCTGGTTTCCGTAGCCTGCTTTGGTTAGGTTGAAATGGTCAAAGGTTGTCAAACGATTATTGTCTTTTCGTAGGCCGGGTTCCGGTTTTGAACCCGGCAGCGCAGCTATTCTCAAGCCCTCCCCATTCATGTACAGACCGGAGACATAGTTGACAAACGTTCGGAGACATCGCTGACACTTTATAGAATTAGGCATGAAGGAGAACACCTGCCATGCCATGGAAAGAGAGTACAGCAGTGGAAGAACGAAAGCGGTTCATCCAGGAAGCAAAAATAGGTATTGCACCATTCACCCGCTTATGTCAACGATATGGCATCAGTCGCCAAACCGGTTATAAGTGGTTGAAGCGGGAACGAGAAGAAGGTCAGAAGGGTTTGGAAGAAAGATCCCGAAAGCCAAAGAACAGCCCAGCCCAGAGTCCTCCAGAAGTGGAAGCAGAGGTTCTCAGGATTCGAGACGAACATCCAGTCTGGGGTGGTCGGAAGATCAGAAAGATCATGGAACGGGAAGGCAAAGTACCGGTGCCCTCTGCCAGTACGATCACAGCCATCTTGAGACGCAATGACAAACTAGACCCGGATGAGAGCCGGAAGCGGAAGCATTTATCCGCTTTGAATATGAAGAGCCCAACCAACTCTGGCAGATGGACTTCAAGGGACATTTTCGGCTCTTAGACGGGCAGTATTGTCATCCTCTGACCATAGTTGATGATCATTCACGTTTCCTGGTGGGATTGAAAGCCTGCGCTGACGAGAGAGCATTGACTGTTCAAAGGCAATTGAGCCAGATATTTGAGCAGTATGGATTGCCAGAACGCATCCTGATGGACAATGGGTCTCCCTGGGGAGATGAAAAGACAGCCCTTTCACCATTTTGACAACCTGGCTGATGCAGCTGGGTGTAGGTGTTATCCATAGTAGGGCCTATCATCCTCAGACCAATGGGAAAAATGAACGTTTCAATCGCACCCTTCTAGAGGAAGTCATCGCAAGACAAGGCTTCGAAAATCTGAATGAAGCTCAAGCCTTCTTTGATCGGTGGAGCACGGTCTATAACACCATCGACCACATGAATCGCTCAATTTTGAAGTGCCATCATCGCGGTATGAACCTTCTAAGCAATGCTTTCCCAGTAGTCTGCCTGTTGCTGAATATGGACCACTGGATATCGTACGCAAGACTGATCGCAAAGGAGTGTTTATGTATGAAGGCATAAGTTACGCTTGGGCAAGGCGTTTCCAAAAAAGAGGTGGTTGTCCGTCCTTGTGATACAGCAGGTATGATTGAGGTTTACTTTTATAATAACAAAATAGCTCGTTTTGATCTGCGAGACAGCCAATGTTAAAGAATCAGACTGTCAACCATGTGTCCGAACACCTGTCAGCGATCTGTCCGGTCTATACAATTCAAGGGGAGGATTCGTGAGCGAAGCGACTAGACCGAGTGAGCTTAACTCACATCGGTCTGTAAGGAACACATTGGTGTTCATAACGGGGGTGAGGGTGTGAGATCTCAAACAATATCGTTGAATAAAAAACTACAGGTAGACTGCCACGACCCTTTTTTGTGATTCCGAAGTCTTCATGATTCTTGCGTCGAGTGCTCGTAGTGACGGAATTCTCTGTTCCCAAACCTGGCGAATGAAGCATCCTTACAGGGAGAAAGGGCCCAACGGCCTGAAAAGTCGGAATGGGACCGCGCAAGTTCACAAAAAAGCCTACGGAATATGGCGGTCCCATTCCGACCTACGAAGCTTGAGCAGGTGGCACACCCTTCCAGGGCAGTAGAGGCCATTCTCTACGTTGCGAAACCGGGACGACATGGCAGCCGTCCCCTACGAAAACCTAACCCATTTCGTTGACCCTGGTGCAATTGAAAAATAACAGGCAGACTGCCACGCCCCCTTTGCGTTATTCAAAGGTTTGCGCGAGCCTTGCATCGGGGGCTCGCAGTGACAGGATATTCTGGCCTCTATCCGACGGTTTCAGTCAGAAGAGGTACGCCTAATGCTTGTCTTAAGCCCTCCCTTCGGGGAGGGTCGGTAGCCCCGTCTTTTTGGGGCGTACCGGGGTGAGGGAAGTCGTCCGAGACGATTGGGCGTCTCCTCAACTCACATAACCTGCATTTCGTATAGATTTTAGCAGACTAAACCTCCATTACAGAACGACTGGATCAAACCACCAAGACTTTTGTAGAAAGTTTGTATAAGTATATATTTGCTATGAAAACAAGGCTTAGTTATAGTCTTATCTACATATCAACCCAACCATAATACCAGGAGGCTTTGATGAAAACCAAATTCGACTTACACTTTTCCCGTATCCGACGAACCATCCTCATACTGATCGTTCTATCCCTTTTTCTTGTAACGTATACTTATGTTCTGGCGCAGATTGGAGAAATTGGCGACGATTTGCTCGGAAACACACCCAATGTGGGCGAAACCATCACACTGAATCCTGTTCCAGGAGGACCAGGCTTCATCATGATCAGCGCTCTTGATTTCACACCATACGATAGTTTAACCCCATGGGCATTTTATTCTGCCAAACTTTACAATCCGAGCACAACCGAAGCCAGCACAATGGTGAGCGGGCTCACTCTCCCTCACGGTGCCACCATTACACAATTAACCATATACTACAAAGATGATCATGCCACGATAGATCCATTGCTGAGATTGTTTAGCACTGAAGCAGACGGGCATACGCTTTGGATGGCAGAAATCAGTTCGTGGGGTTCACCCTCGCCCACTCCTAATGCTAATTTCACTACCGAAATTGACCAGCCAGTCGTTGACAATCAAAATCGCAGTTATGCCCTGGTATTAAACCTGCCTGCGAATGGATTAAAAAACATCGAGATCATCAATGTTCGCATCGATTATGCATACACTAATTTTGCGCCTTTGGTTACAAAATAACTGCTCTGGTTGTGTGTAGCAACTGATACTCACATTGGCGAATGTCTGCTGACCGAGTCAATCTAA
The DNA here is from genome assembly GCA_040770225.1 of Anaerolineaceae bacterium. Lineage (GTDB taxonomy): Bacteria > Chloroflexota > Anaerolineae > Anaerolineales > Anaerolineaceae > Mesolinea. Next base: position 42,158 of record JAXGJN010000013.1, on the reverse strand, counting down.
AGAATATTGCCTGGGACATGTCTGAGTGGGACCGCGCCAGGACGCAAAAAAGCCTACGGAATATGGCGGTCCCATTCCGACCTACGAAGCAAGGACAGGCAGAACCCTTACGCAGGGCAAGCCCTTACGCAGGGCAGGCGGAATGGCACAAGGCCATTCCCTACGATGCGAAACCGGGACAGCATGGACCCTCACCAGGGCAGGGCCGTCCCTTACAAGGGACAACCCCGCTTTGATTAATGCGCGTAGCAATTCCTTCTTTATCACTGGTTACTCGAAAAAGAGGGTGGGTGGGGGGTGGATTGCAGAGACCTGTCAATAAAAAGTTGAGTCAACCTGCGGACTCAGAGTGCAATCACTTCAGTAGACGAAAAATCCCCTGTTGGCGAACTCTGAGCGCAATCACTTCACCAAACGAAAAATCCCTGTCGCCGGTCATCTGTGCGCGAGCTACCACCAGACGAAAAATCCCTACCGGCGAACCTTGACACATAAGCTTCCAATATACGAATATCCCCTACCAGTAAACTTCGGGCGAAAACACTCCAACGAACGAAAAGCTCCCATCCGACGGATTCGGTTGTACAATAATATTAAACTAACCGCGAGACCGAGGTGATGTTGATCGATAAATTAAACCAAAACAGTCGAATCATCATTGTTGCATTGTTTGTGCTTATGACCCTGATCGGTTTTCTCGTCACACCTGATTACGGCATGCCATGGGATGAGGATCTGGAGATCCGTACCCTCGGGTCCAACCTTCGTGAATACATCAGCCTGTTTAAGGGCAAAAATGCCGAGCCGTACCAGTCCTCCACCGGCATACCCTTCCCAGACTACACCAATAACCCGGATAGGGATCACGGAGTGTCAGCCTATTACCCGCTTGCGCCTGCGCTTTTTGCCGACTACGGTGAGAACGGTCCAAGAACTTTGATGCTGGTCTGGCACGGCTACACTTTTCTCATCTTTATGGCTGGTGTGGTAGGGCTGTACTTTATCTGCAAATTTTTGTTTGGGGACTGGAAATTCGGTTTGCTCGGCAGTCTCTTCCTCTATCTCAGTCCACGCTTTTTTGCGGAAGGTCATTACAACAACAAAGACGTGGTAGCGATGGCATTGGTGATCCTGCTGATTGCGGCGGGCATCAATTTTGTCAGGTCCCGGCGCTTCCCATCCGCGCTTCTTTTTGCCTTTTTGGGGGCTATAGCAACCAATACACGCATGACCGGCATCTTTATGTTCGGGCTGCTCGGGATCCTCTATATTATTGACCTGACGGTCAAAAAGGAGTGGAGTGCCAAAAATTTATGGGTCGGGCTGACTGCTTTGCTCTCGTTTGTATTGATTTCCTACCTGATCACTCCGGCTGCCTGGCGTATGCCGATCCAATACATTACCTATGTTGTCGATCGCTCGTCCAACTTCAGCGATTGGAACGGCGTCGTCTATTTCCAGGGTTACATTCGCCGACCGGTACCATCAGGTTACATCCCGACCATGATAGCGGTCACCACCCCGATTCTGATCCTGGCACTTACCCTGCTCGGGCACCTTACCACCATCCTGGAGCTGACGCTCGGCGCAATGAAGAAAAACATCTCCAGGGAGACTTCATATTTGCTCCTTTGCCTCGTGTTCATCTGGACTTTCCTGCTTTTCGCGATGATCAGGCGACCGATCTTATACAACAGCTGGCGGCATCTCTATTTCTTGTACGGTCCTATGCTAATCCTGGCAGTGGCAGCGGTTCGCTTTTTGGTTGAACACACAAAAGGGAAACTGAAGATCGTCGTTATTTCGGCAATTGCGCTCCAACTGCTGGTTTGCGCCATCATCATCGGGGTTTCTCATCCATTTCAATATGTTTTTTTCAATCCCCTTGCCGGACGCGACCCCGCCCAAAATTACGAATTCGATTATTGGAACGTTTCGCAGACCCAGATGATCATTAAATTGGTGGATCAAGTGGATGAAGATGAGATTCATATTTGCGCGTCCGATTGGTATTCGGCGGACGGACTGCGGAAGGCGGTTAAGGTTCTTCCTGAGGAGTACAAGGAGCGTGTTCGGCTTGGCTCTTGCCCGGTTATCGGGATGAGAACCGAGGCAGATTACATGCTGCTGAACCAACTGGTGGTGCAGGTTAGGAATGCTGAGATGAAGCAGAAGGTTTCCAGTTGGCTGTATCAAGGTGATAACATCGACTTTCCCAACCGTTTCCCCCTGGTGGCGTCGCTGCGGGCGTTTGGCTCGGAGTTTATGAGTGTTTACAAGATAAGTACGGAAAAACTGGGAGGTATAACGGGGTGTCAGCAGACCAGCGATCCTGTTCACCAGCCGGATGTGGGAACGGTACGCCTTGATTAGGGTAGTAGAAACCCTTCCGTACGGCTGGGGCTTGTCTCCAGCCGCTGAATTGGGCTGAGGTGACCTTTGGGGAGCAAGATTAAGACTGCTTGTTCGGATTCCAGATTAGATTAGACATACCTGGAGCGCATTGTACTGACGTTGAGCGCGACACGGAGGGTACGGAGTAAGCGAGCAGTACTGGTCTCCCCAACATGCGGAACGGGACGAGCCACGTTCCCTACGAACCATGTGGTCCGGTTTATATTTTTGGAACCCGACCTAGTAAGGACAGATTGGAATACCCCGATGGGTAATAGAACGTCGTTACCTACGTGCGGTACTTCACGAACAGGCTATTCCACCGTATATCACCGGGTTTTGGGTAATAAGATAAAATAAGGTTTGTTTTTAAAGTATATTAATGGATGCGATTCATTGCATGTTTTTTGACATCGCTGTGCAGGGAACTGCATCAAAAAAATACGGTAAAAAACAATACAGAAAATATGAAAGAGATGACCAAAGGTTTCTAACTGATGAACAAAAAACCTAACTTCAAGCTGATCATCGGCGTGGTGGTGATCGTGGCAGCGCTGGGCTATCTGTTGATCTCGGCAACCCGTTCCAACACCCAATATTTCATGACCGTGGACGAGCTAATCAGTCAAAAGAGCGAACTGGAAGGGCAAAAACTGCGCATGTCCGGCGCTGTGGTGGGCGAAAGTATCCAATACAACCCCGCTACATTGGATCTCAGTTTTGTGGTTGCGCAAATTCCCGGTGACCACCGCCTGATCGCCGAAATGGGCGGTATGGCGAAAGTTTTGGCAGACGCTGTGGCAGATCCAAATGCCGCGCGCATGACCATCCATTACAACGGTGTCAAACCCGATCTGCTTAAGGACGAAGCGCAGGCGATCGTGACCGGTTCGCTGGACGCGGAAGGCATCTTCCAGGCAACGGAACTATTGATGAAGTGCCCTTCAAAATATGAATCCATATTACCGGACCAGGTCGAGGACTAATTTATGTTCTATCTTGGCTTAGGAAGTTTTGTCCTTGCGGCGGGTTTAATGCTGGTTTGCCTGGCGTTTACCGCCTGGCAGCTCTCTCGAAAACAGCACCAGATCTCAACCACAGTTCGTTTTCTGACCAACCTTGGCTTTGCTCTGCACACGTTGAGTGTGCTTGTGCTGCTATTCATGCAGGTTACCCAGGATTACAGCAACGCCTACGTGGTGGGCGTGATCAACCCGGCTATGCCTACCTATCTGAAGCTGACTGCGCTGTGGGGTGGGCAGGCGGGCTCACTCTTTTTCTGGAGCTGGATCATTAACCTGTGTTTGGTGCTCGCGCTGAACCGCCGCCATATCCTGCGGGATAACTGGGGCTACCTGTTCGCGCTGGTCAACCTGATTTTCTTCAGCGGGATTTCCATGTTCCTTGAAAATCCGTTTAGCCGGGTCTGGCAGCTAAGCGACGCCAGTTTGACGGACAGCTTGTTTATGCCGGCTGCTGGTGCCAAAGTGTATTCCGGGCTGATAGGCAGAGGGCTCAACCCGCTGTTGCGCCACTGGGGCATGATCATCCACCCGCCGCTGCTTTACATCGGCTTCGGCGCTTTCCTGCTGCCCTTCGCTGAGACGCTTTCTCACCTGGTGGTCAAAGGCGACGGCGATGACCTGATTGCAGCCCTGCGGCCCTGGCTGCTGGTTGCCTGGATTTTCCTGACTGCTGGTATCACTTTGGGCAGCTGGTGGTCGTATGACGTGCTGGGTTGGGGCGGCTATTGGGCGTGGGACCCGGTGGAAACCTCTTCTTTGATCCCCTGGCTGGTCAGCACAGGGCTGCTGCACAGTATGTTTCTGCAGCAAAAGAAAGACATTTTCAAAAGAATTAACGTGATCCTGATTTTGAGCAGCTATTTACTGATCATCTTCAGCATCCTGATGACGCGTGCCGGGCTGATCAGCTCGGTGCATGCTTTTGGAGAAAGCTCCATTTCTGTCCCCTTGACCGCCTTCTTGCTGGTGTTCCTGGCGATCTCGCTGGCTTTGACAATCTGGCGCTGGAAGAAAATGGACAGCGGCTGGGAGTTCCAATCCTGGTTTTCGCGCGATTCGCTCTTCCTGTATACGTTGGTACTGTTGCTGGCAATCGCCCTGGTGTGTTTATGGGGGCTGCTCTACCCGCTGGCATCGCGTGCTTTCAGCGGAGTTGAGATCACCCTCGACCGGGGCTTTTATGACCGAGCGGTCACACCGCTTTTAGTCCTGCTGGCACTCTTGATGGCGGTTTGTCCGCTGGTGGGTTGGTCGGTTGCCAGCCTGCAAAAGTTGGGTAAGCGAGCTTTGATCCCGTTTGTGGCAGCGCTGGCGGCTACAGCTGCAGCCTGGCTGTGGTTGAGCAAATCCTGGGTGGCACTGCTCTCGATCTTTATCGTGGCGCTGGGCTTGATGGTCTTGGTCGTGACCACCATCCGCGACCTGCGCAAGGTGGAGAACCCATTGGGAACTTTCTGGAAAATGCGTTCTCGTTACGGCGCATTTTTGGTGCACAGCGGCATTTTGCTGATCATGCTCGGTATAGTGGGTGTGGAGGGACTTTCCCAAAGCATCCAGGGTACGTTGGTGCCCGGCGATAAGATGCCTCTGGGTGAATTTGGGGTGGAATTCATTGAACTGACCGAAAATTATGACAGTCCCGAGTACCTGAGTGTGCGTGCCCAGATTGATCTGTGGCGCGGCGATGAGATCGTTGCCCGACTGACCCCCGGTCAGGATGTGTACGAGAGCCGCAGTCAATACGTCAGCATTCCAGGCAAACGCAGCACGCTGGCGGGGGATTTTTACACGATCCTGCTTGACTACAACGCAGCCATGGGGTTCGTTTCCATCCAGGCAAGCATCAATCCACTGGTCAATTTCATGTGGATCGGCTCGTTGTTCCTGTGTTTGGGGGCAGCCTTCAGCCTCAGTTCGCCGATTGTGCTGGAACAGGCGGCTCGGAAAGAAGACGAACAGAGCGATGCAGATTAAGCTGCAAGGCATCAGCAAGGCTTACGGCCGCCTGGCAGTGCTCAAGAACTGCGACCTGGCGCTGAAAAGCGGGCAGTTGTTGTGCCTGGTGGGCAGTAACGGAGCTGGCAAGACCACGCTCCTGCGCGTAGCCAGCGGATTGTTGAGTGCTGAACAGGGAAAACTGCTGGTGGATGGGGCGGAATGGCCTTTGAAGAGCCCGGAATGGCGGCGAAAATGTGCCCTGGTGGCACATAAGACCTTCCTTTACCAAAACCTGAGCGGGCTTGAAAATCTGCGCTTTTTTTCAAGGTTGTATCAACGGGATTTTTCTGAAAAAGAGCTGAAAGAACGCCTGGCGGAGGCTGGGCTGGCGCGGGCAGCGGAAAAACAGGTGCGAACCTACAGCCGCGGCATGCAGCAGCGCCTGACGATCGCACGCGCCTTGCTTTCGGACCCGGATGTGCTCATTCTGGATGAGCCCTTTACCGGTTTGGATAAGGACGGTAGTGCCTTGCTGGTGCGCATGCTTGCTGAACTAAAGGGACGGGGCGGCATGGTTTTGATGACCAGCCACGACCCGCAGGCAGCTTTGGCTGTGACGGACGGCTTTGTGCGCCTCAGCCGGGGCGTTTTGGGTGAGGTTTTGTGGGTGGATGGCAGGAGTTGGAGCGAAATTGAACCCAACCTGTACCCGGAATGCACACCAGAGGTGTCGGCAGCATGAAAAACTGGCTGAGCACTCTCAAAACCCTGATCTGGAAAGACCTGCTGCAGGAGTGGCGCAGCAAGGACATGCTGACCGCCATGCTGGCGTTCGCCATCCTCAGTATTTTCATTTTCAACTACGCCATGGAACTGGACCCCCGCCAAAGGGCGGAGCTGGCGCCTGGCATTTTGTGGGTGGTGATCACCTTCTCGGGCACGCTTGGTTTGAACCGCTCCTTCGTGGCTGAACAGGAGCAGGGCAGCTTTGACGCCCTGGTTATGGCGGTGCCGGGCTTGGGCAGCATCTGGCTGGCAAAGCAGATCAGTAATTTTTTGATGATGCTGGTGCTGATCGTGATCGTTTTGCCCATTTACAGCCTGCTCTACAACCAAAACTTGTTTAACCCCGGCTTGATCCTGACCCTCATTTTGGGAGCATGGTCGTTCAGCGCTGCCGGCACGCTTTTGGCGAGCATGACCGCCCAAACCCGTATGCGCGACTTGCTTCTGCCGGTGCTGCTTTTCCCGATTCTGATGCCTGTCAATATGGCAGTGGTCAAGGCTGGCATGGGCGTGATGAGTGGGGCAGCGCTGGCGAGCTACCAGGTCTGGCTGACCGTCCTGCTGGTTTACGGTATTATTATGACCACAATTTCACTCTTGGTGTTTGACTATGTTATTTTGGAATAAGAAGTTATCTTTTTTGGCAATATTCACCGGCATGCTGATCCTACTTGCCTTTGGGCTGGTGTTGTTTTACGCGCCGGTTGAACAAAACATGGGCGTGGTGCAGAAGATCTTCTACTTCCACGTGGCAGCAGCCTGGCTGGGGATGCTTGGTTTTTTGGTGGCGGCGGTTTGCGCGGTTTTGTATTTGCGCAACGGCAAGCTGAGCCTGGACGCTGTGGCTGCTTCTTCTGTGGAAATTGGGCTGCTCTTTACCGCGATCGCCAATTTTACCGGCATGATCTGGGCGCGCCCGGTCTGGAACACCTGGTGGACCTGGGATCCGCGCCTGACCACCATGACGATCATGGCTTTCACCTATATCGCCTACTTTTTACTGCGTAGAGGGATTGACGACCCGGCAAAAAAGGCGCGATTTGGCTCCATTTACCTGATTGTAGGTTTTGCGAGCGTGCCGCTGACCTTCTTTTCGGCACGGCTGCTGCGCACCATCCATCCGACCATCTTTGGCAATGCCGGGACGGGCGAGATGGCAATGACGCCGGCGATGTACCAGACCATGGGTTTCAGTATTTTCGCATTTTCGGTGCTGTTTGTGTTGCTCCTGGTGACACGAAGCAGGTTACGTCTGAACCAGCAATGGTTGGATGAGCAGGAAGCGCTGGAACAGGAAGAAGAATTTGGTGAGGTGGCGAATGGCTGATACTTGGAACTATTTTGTGGCAGGGTACGTAGTCATTTTTGGTCTTTTAGGGGTGTATATAGGCGGGTTGGTGTTGTTGAACCGAAAGATCAAGAAGAAGATAGCTGATAGGGGATAGCTGATACCCGTCCACTTCGTGACGGGCACAGGTAGCTGATAGCAAAACTGTTTGTCATCCTGAGGAACGAAGGATCTTATTTTTCGCTGGTCATGATTCGCTCATGCTCTATTGAGGGTGTAATATTCAGGATAGAGCAGGGTAAGAATTAAAAGATGTTTGCATTGCCGTACGGGCGGGTTCCAAACCCGCCCAAGGATTGCATAATGAAGCCGCCAACGTTCATGTGATTTCAGCGTTTGGCCGGGTTCCGAAGTTGAACCCGGCCTACGAAAAGATAGATCCTTCGTTCCTCAGGATGACAAAATTACGTAAGAGATGGCTTCCACGCCACCCTGATGCTTAGGTGCAGATATTACAGAAGGAACTGCAGACTGCTACGCCCCCTGCCATTTTAATTGGAGCTTCCGAAGCTTTGGTATCGGGGGCTTGCACTGACTGTGTATTTGGTAGCTGCGCCTTGTAAGGGACGGCTGCTACGAAGCACCCCGACACCATCGGTGTTAGTGGGCTCGCCGTCCCGGACTTGGCCTTCTTCCTGTGTAGGGAATGGCCTTGCGCCATTCCGTCAAAAAAGCCGGGTTCAAATTCGGAACCCGGCCTACGAAAGACAAAAAACAAAAAACCAGATAAAATCAAGCTATCAGCTATCAGCTATCAGCTATCAGCTATCAGCTATCAGCTAATTACCAAGCCTATGCAAACACATTGATATCAATTTAGCAATACTAAAAAAATAAGCTATAATATTCATAGAAGAGGAAAACAGAAGAAGAAATCTACGAGTCGCTCAGATTGAGGCTAAGTTACCGTGCCAAGAGCTCTACGAGTCACACTCATCACCGTCGGGGTCATCCTTCTGCTTTACGGTATCTATTACCTGATCGGACGACCCGCTATACCGTTGCCTGCTATTCGCTACCCTGTGCCGGCCGGACAATCTCTTCACGATATCATCACTGCCACAGATTCCGACCAGATCCGGGTTACCCTGAATACGAATGGTAAGCTGGAAATGCTCAGCGCTGACAACGAATTGGTCAAGCTCGATTACACGCCGGAGACCTTAGCCAATACCGTTGACCTTGCCTTACGGCTTGCGCCAGGGCAAACGCTCGCATCCTATCAGCAATTCGTGGAGAGGTTCCCAGTTTACCCATTTCTAACCAATTATGTCAATCAATTTTTTTATCGTTATTTGCCTTTGCGCCTGTCTGTAATTTTGACACCCCAACCCTAATCGATCCATCATTAATCAAACCAAGGAGACTAAGGACAAAATGAAAAACAAACAAAACCTAATCAAAATCATCATTGCGCTTGTGTTGGTATTCGGCATCAGCCTGATGCAGCATACGCCCTCAGCAATTGCCGATGTGCCCCTGCAAACCGATCTAAGCAACGTGGTCCATATCGATGTCACTTATGACCCGGCTTCTCAGACTTTTAGTGCTGGCGGGTTCTCATCTGAGGAACTGAAGCAATTTGGCGTCCCGGCTTTACCGGACGAAATTTGGGCTCTCCTGACCGTTTTTGATGATCTTTCACTCAAGATCATAGGCGATGAAATTCAGTTGATGACCAATGAGTCACCACTGTTCAGCATGGCTTTTGACGAGAACGCCCGTACCTTCGTTTATGACATGCTGAATGTCTATTTGGCGACCGGGAAAGTGGACCGTGAACGAGCCGAAAAATGGCTGGAGCAAGCCGATTTCGATATCACTCTGCGGAAAACCAAGGATCTGAGCGAACCACTGCGCATCCAGCTTGCCACGTTGTTACAGGTCAAGATCGACGATAATGGCGCCCTGTCTGTGGAAGGAATCCCGACCGGTATGGGGATCACCCCTGAAATTGGTGCCATGCTAAAGTCTGCTAACATCGAAAACGCCAAGATCTGCTGGAACAAGGGTGTGGTCAATGGAGAAGTCAACGGCAGCGTCCTGCCCCAGATGACCATCTACGAAGATGGTGTGATCGTGATCGACAAAGCTTTGGGCTTGAACCTGGGCGATCTGGGACCGATCTTTGAATCGAGCTTTGGGGCTGGCGTTGTGTACGCCGAAGGCGCCCCGGTTGCGGGTGAGTGTCTGCCGTAACAAAATATAAAGCAATAAGTCGAAAGTCGAGGCAACCTTCGCCTCCTTTGGATCGTAGAAGCACGCCTGCTCTCGGCAGGGGGCAGGCTGACGCACATAGGAAAAAAATATTGCCACCCGAGCGATCGGGTGGTTTTGTTTATGGAATCAGGGAAACCTTACACAGGGCAGGCAGAAAAAAAGTAGGGCGGAATGAGGTGGGTGGAATATTATGCGTGATGGAAAGAATTGAATCCACCTCACTCCGCCGACCCTGAGTGGAAAGAGAATGTTTGCTTTTGTTTAGATGGCAGTTGGCTTGCTGTCCCAATATGTTAGTTGAATTTATTATTGGCGGAGGGAGATGAGCCCCCTCCGTACGGCTGGGGCTTGACTCCAGCTGCTGCGCTGGATGGACAGGAATTCCGGGAGACCGTGGTCATGATGCTGGAACCGACACGAAGTGTACAGAGTAGGCGAGCAGTACTGCTCTCCCCTACAGAAACAACACCTCCTATGACACTCTCTCCTCATGCAGTTTAGGTTTACTGCAACGCAGATTTTTGATAAAATTTGCGGAATACAGCCATCTTTAATCGAAGAAAGTGACTTTTTCATGTCCACACCTATTCCTGAGCCAGTTACCAATTCAAAATCTTCTGCCCAGTCTTACGACGCGATCATCTTCGGCGCCGGCATTGCCGGTCTGACCGCTGCTGCCTACCTGGCGCTGGGAGGCGCTCGCGTACTCGTGTGCGAACAAGCCGCAAAGGTGGGCGGATTGTTCAACACCTTCGAACGGGATGGATTTTGGTTCGACGGCGGCATCAAAGCAATCGAGAACAGCGGATTGTTTCTCTCCACGCTCAAACAACTGGGCATGCAAGATCGCATTACTGTGCATAAAAGCCCGATTGGAATGATCACCAACGGTAAAATGCAGCTCTTTAATGACTGGCAGGACGTGGAAAACTACTATTCTGACCTGCAGGTCCTGTTTCCGGGTGAACAAAAAGGTTTACTCCAGGTTCAGGCGGACTCGAGAGCCATTTTTGACCTGCTGGACAGTCTGCTCACCTTCCCAATCCCCATAATGGACACGCCCGCAGACAATAAATCTGCCCGTTCTGATTGGTTTAAGCAGAGAAAAGGCAGCCTGGCGCGCTTCCCCAAGGCGCTGGCGATGATGAAGAAAGAAATGCGCACTTATTTGGAAGAGCACATTCACGATCCCAATCTGGTCAACCTGCTCTGCGATCTCTTTCCGGATGGCACGAGCGCCTTTTTTGGTCTGGGATACTTCCGAATGTTCCTGGATTATTACTATCCTGAAGGCGGCATGCAATCCATTCCCAGCTTGCTGGCGGAGGGGATCATTGAAAAGGGCGTGGAGATCAGGCTGAACACGCGTGTTGAACGAATTCTGCTCCAGGACGGCAGGGCTTGTGGTGTGCGCCTGGCAAATGGTGAGGAACTGAAAGCTGGCTACGTGTTGGCTTCAAGCGACCTTAACCAGGCCTTGACCCGTATGATTCCGGAAGGAATTTTGCCGGTCAAATTTGAACAAAAAATGCGCAGCGCGCAGGTCTCTCATTCTGTTTTCAACGTCTTTTTAGGGCTCGATGTACCCCCTGAATACCTGAACCTGAGCGGATCCGGGCATGTTTTTTACAATCCTGATCTCGAAGGGATCACCGAGCAGGACCGTATCTCACGGGAGGATTATTTTGCTCACGTGCCGCAGGAAATTTCTGTGCCCTGCATGCACGATCCCAAGCTGGCACCGGCTGGGATGACCGGGCTCAACTTGAGCGCGATGACCTCGCATAAATTCCTGGGTGGTTGGATGAAGGATGATCATACGTATGATCAGCTGAAAGAGGCTTGCGCTGATGATCTGATCCGGAGTTTCGAAAAGTATTGCCCCGATCTTTCAAAGCACATTGTATTCCGCCTGACCTCCACACCGCGCACCATCTTGCTGCAGACCTCCAATCACGAAGGCGCGATCATGGGTTGGTCATATCATCGAAAAGAAGCCTTCAACCGCGGCAGTCTGTTGGCATTGCGCTCAATCGTGAAGACCCCCATGCCGCGCTTGTTGACGGCAGGGCAGTGGACTTTTGCGCCGGGTGGGGCGCCAACAGCTCTGCTCACCGGGCGCCTGGCTGCGGATCACATTCTGAAAAACGTTGAGACGGAATAAGCCGGAATAGCATTCGCAATATGACCTCCTCTGTACGGTCGGGGTCTATTGCCCTGTGAGGGTACCTCCGACCACCGCGTTGGGATACGGACCCTCATCCCGTTACGTCCCAAAAAGCGAGGCTACCGAACCCACCTTCGGCGGGACTTCGCCTCCCCCAGCCCGGGGAGAGGGCTTAAAAAAGCGAGTAACTGAAGAGAACAGACACTGGCTGTTCCATCCCTTCCGTTTGGAATCCTTTGAAGAAATCATGTGCTCGGCAAGGATGCCGGCACAATCAGAGCGTATGCGCGGGTTTGGAACCCGCCCGTACGCGAATTTCAGAGAAATTTTCGCCCTAAGGAGCCAATGTTTACTTTTTGATTAAGGGCAAATAGTTCATAAAGTGCTGCTGGGCGACTTTGAGATAGGTCTCATCATCATAATTGTTGTATTCAGAGTAAGCTACCGTCGCCAAGCCTGCCGGACTGACGCTAACGGCGACAAAACGGGCTTCATCGGCATAAGATTCACCATTATCAAGCGATTTGCAGGTCCAGTATTGGAACAAATCTCCTGGTGGAACATCCCCACAGTTGCCCCAATCTTCGCCATAAGCAAGAGCAGGGCGGGCAATGTTCAATCCGAGAGGAGCAAGGTCTTCAGAAGCATCTGTATAGGCGATGATCGGATAGCCCATGCTATCGACATCCAGGGAGATGTCAATATCGCCAATTGGCATGCCGATCTCGTCCACCTCATAACAATTGTAGGCAGAACTTGTGCAGTTTCCACCACTGCCCACCGATTCTGCATATCTTAACATCCCGTTGAAGGCATTGTAATAAGCCAGGCGCATTTTATCTGAAGGACTGTCTTTGGAATGGAGTGAAACGTATTGCCCTCTGTTAACACCATCATCGATGGTTGTGCATCCCCATTCTGTGTTAGAACAAGACCCGCCAAAACCCTGGTACCAGGCAGTATCCAAAGAGTTCAGGTCCGCATTATAGAACGCAACCTGTAAGACACCGTCATAGGTAAAATCGAGGGAAGTATAGGTACCATGATCCAACTCAGTTGTCCCGTCAATGCGATCAATCGTCTCACAGACCCAGTGTTCTCCATCCGCGCTGTTGCAACCGCTGCCGCCTGAGGAGACGTATGTCGCCAGCTTAATCGACCCATATTCGGTGATCGAGTCACTCATAGCGTGATAGGAGATCACAGGGATATCGTCGGCATTAAATTTCATGGATGAGAAAGTGCCGCGCGTTTCATGACCTGCCCATACCCTTTGATCAACCTGGTAGATGGTCCAGCTTCCTGGAAAGGGGAAAGATCGATATGAGGCATATTTTAAGGCTCCATTGGTGGCATCGTAATAAGAAATGCCGATCTTGGTGTAAGATGGAGTTGGAGGATTTGAAGGGACACGGACTACATCGATCGAATTGTATTTACCTACATCACCTTCCGAATCAATAAGCTGACAATCCCAATCATCGTTGTTATTACAATCGCCAGTACCTGGGTCCACTTCATGCGCCATCCACAGCTCGTTATTCAAATAATCGTAATAGCTGATATAGGCTATGCCAGTAGTGGGATGATGGGCAATCGAGACATTTGTTCCCACCCCTGAACCTGGATACCAATCCACATGCTCGGTGGTCCATGGTTCGTTGGCGGGTGGGTTGGCTGCTAACGTACTGGCAGCGTCCACTTTGATGCTGCCAGCAAGCAAAATTAAAACGAAAAAGATAAAGAAAATCCTCTTGGTGTACATGAATTCCTCCTGAGTGTTCGTAGTCCGCTGACAGGAAGCCTGGAGATCTTACCGGCGTGTAGGGTCGACAAGCCTGAGCAGGCAGTGATCCCAAAGTATGGACAAATTGTGAGGTTGTAATGTGATAACTACATTGTAGTACTTTCTACAACTAAATTCAATAGATCACAAGAATTGAGCAAGTCAAATTTTGATCAAAACATACAGATCCCTGTACTTTGTTTTTATCCAGCGTAGGGATTGGCCTCTATTACCCTATAAGTTAGTACCACTTGCCCTGCTGCCTATGGATTCCGCTTGCTGGGAGACCGTGGACCCTCACCCCAATTCGGGGGAGGGCTTAAAGGGTAGGGAATGGCCTCACGCCATTCCGTCAAAATAAAAACCCGGGCTGAAACCTTAATAGGGCAGTTTACGCAAACTGGTAGAAAGAACGCAGGACAGGCCGGCCTACGAAAGATATAAAACAAAAAGCCGGGTTGACAAACGCAACCCGGCCTACGAAGATGGAAAAGGTATGCTGAGGAGGGCTTAAAAGGTAGGGAATGGCCTTGCGCCATTCCGTCAAAACAAAAAGCCGGGTTGACAAGCGCAACCCGGCTATCATGGAACCCTACACAGTGCAGGTGGGACAAGCCCTTTCCCTACACGGAAGGGGACAAGCCCCTTCCCTACTTGATTGGTTAGCCTTTGACCGAGCCCTGGGTCAGACCGCCTACGATTTGGTCTTGCAAAATCAGGTAGATGATCATGATCGGCAGGGCGGCAATCAGCGCGCCGGCGGCAAAGACACCCCAGTTCTTGGTGTATTGCCCGGCGGTGAAGATCTGCAGACCAACCATGACGGTCTGCATTTCACGCTGGGTCAGCAGGGTGCGGGCGATAATGAATTCACCATAGGTACCGATGAAACTCAAAATCGAGATGACGACCAGAATCGGGCGCAGCAACGGCAAGATCAACTTCGAGAAGACCTGCCAGTCGGTGGCGCCGTCCACATGAGCCGATTCATCGATATCGCGCGGGATGGTATCCATATAACCCTTCATCAACCAGATGTTCATGCCCATGGCACCGCCAGAATAGACCAAAATCAAGCCGGCGTGGGTGTTCAGCCCCAACCAGGGGATGACATCCCCGATTTGCTTGGAAATGGTGAACAAGGCGACGATGGCGAGCAGGTTCGGGAAGCTCTGGACGAGTAAAATCGCCTTGAGCAAACTCTGGCGACCCTTAAAGCGGAAGCGCGAGAAGGCGAACGCTGCCAGCGTGGTCAGGGAAAGCGTCAGCAAGGTTGAAAGGGTCGAGATGATCAGTGAGTTTTTCAACCAGGTGAAGAAGGGGAAGATGGGATTGGAGACCAGCTGCCTGAAGTTATCCAGATTGGCATTGGCTGGGATCAGCTGTTGGCTTGCCAGGTCATTGACCGGGTTGATGGCGGCTGAGATGATCCAGAGCACCGGGAAGATGCTGAAAAGGATCAGGAAGGCAGCCAAAACCCAGCGCCAGACCAGACCAACGGTACGACTGCGTTTGATGGATGATTGATGTTTAGGCATTTTCGCCAACCTCCTCCCACATATTGGTGAACCTGAATTGCAGCAAGGACATCACCGCAATCAAGAGGAATAGCACCAGCGAAATCGCCGAGGCGTAACCGTATTGCACGCCGCGTCCACTGGCAAACGCCAGGTTGTAGACGTAGCTGATGATGATATCGGTGTAGCCAGCCTGGGTGGTGGCGGTTGGGATTGGGGGACCGCCATTGATGAAGGCGTATATCAGGTTGAAGTTGTTGAAGTTGAAGATGAACGAAGAGATCATCAACGGACCCACACTGACGAGCAGGAGGGGCAAGGTGATGCCCCAGAATTTCTGAAAACCGCTGGCGCCATCGATCTCGGCAGCTTCGTAAATGTCGCTCGGGATGGATTGCAGCGCGCCGCTGGTAACCAGCATCCAGTAAGGGTAACCTAACCAGGTATTGACCACCAGGAGAGCCATGCGGGCAAGCCAGGGTTGGGTGAACCAACGCGGCGAGATGTTGAAGGCGGTCTCGAGCATGCGGTTGATGATGCCCAGATCGGGGTTGAACATACCGCGCCAGATCAAAATGGTGATCAGACTGGGAATGGTATAGGGGATCAGGAGCAGCGAGCGCAGGATCTTCTTGCCTTTGAACTTGGGGTCGCCATAGATGATGGAGATGAGCAAGCCCACCGAAAAGGTCAGGAAGAGACTCCCGGCAGCAAAGATAAAGTTCCAGACAACAATGGTCACCAACGGACCGCGCAAACCCGGGCTGTTGATGAACTGGACAAAGTTATCCATTCCGACCACCGCGGTATAACCGGGGATGAGGCGCTGACCGTTTCGGGCGGTGTAGGTGCCCTTCTCATCAAAATAAACCGTCCCATCCAGTTCATTGGTAAAGGTATTGGTTTCGGGGTCATAGGCATAGAGCGGCAGCAGCTCGGCAGCTTCGCTTGGAGAACGCACCTGGATGGTGTTTTCCGGGTCACCAAACTTGATATTGGTCAGGTTTTTGTCGGTGGAAGCCAAAATACGGTTCAGGCGAGTGTAACCTTCAATGGTGACAGGCGCGCCTTCTTCATCGAGCTCACCGATACCATTCTCTCCAGTTACGATAGGGATTTCGGCATCCCCTTCCACGTCGACCTGGGTGACAAGCTTGGTACCGCCTTCGCTATCTCTGAGCCAGAGCAGATACTCGTTGGTATCAGAGCGATAGGCGACCCATTCGTAGGCTTTTCCGGTTTCCGGCAGGTAGGTTTGAGCCTGGATTTGGTCAATTGCCTGAGCCTGGGAGATCAGGTGACCATCACCGTAGTTGGTGAAAGCGTTGTAAATGGTGTAAATGATGGGGAAGATGGAAAAGAGCAGCCAGGCAGAGAGCCCCACCGCCATCCATTTAAACATATACGCCTTTGGAACCAGGAAGGCGACGCTGATCATGAGGATAATGATGACAAAACAGATCCCCAGAGGGGTATAGCCGAAGCTAAATAGCTTGAAGGCAAAAAATCCCAGGGCAATATCGACGATCAGGATAATCAGAAAGGTCAGTAGATTACCGGCACCCTTGATGGTTTTTTTTGCATACTCGCCGGTCGTAGGCGTGGTATTAGCATCCATCACATAATTCTCCTTTCTCTGTTTTTAAAGGAGGAGGCTTGCATTCGCAAGCCTCCTGGACAGACTAAACCTTACGGGAGTTGAATATCCAGTAAGTGGGTTTCGGGATCGTATACGAAGGTCACATCGCCATCAGCGGCGACAGTGAAGAGGATGTTATCGCCGCCAGCGACGCCATCGACACCGTAGTTGGTGTCCCAGCCGCCGTCATGGGCAACTTTAATCTCGTAATCGCCAGCGGGGATGGTGAAGGTGGCGGTGTAGAGACCGTCATCACCAAGGGTCATGGCGGTGTCAGCACACTTGGGGTCCCATTCGCAATCAAACCCAGCGGCTTTTTGCCATGAACCGGGCAGGTTGACCATGCCTTCGGTATCGAGGGCGATGGCAGCCACAATGGCTTCCTGGGCGAAGGTGTAGGCTTCTTCGGGGGTCTTGGAACCATCGAAGATGAAGGTGAGGGCATTGCCCCAGTCACCCCAGACCTTACCCATAGCGGGGATGGCGGGCATGGGGACGGCGTTTTCGCCGGCTGCGGCGATGCCGTTCAGATAAGGATCATCGATCTGGGCAGCTGCGGGCAGGTAAGCGGAACCGCGGGGATCAGCTTCGTAGAGAGCCAGCATAGCTTCTTCGGTGGCGATGTAATCGGTCAGGAAGGTCTGAGCAAGCAGAACATTCTCGGACATGGAATTGACTGCGAAGCCCTGGACACCAAGGAAGGGATAACCACCATCGGGGAATTTGGCGATGCCAAAGTTCAGACCGGATTCTTTCAGGTTGTTGATTTCCCATGGTCCGTTCATGAAGAAGGCGACATCGCCGTTCAGGAACATGGATTTGGCGGTGGTGTTGTCGAGGTTATCGGACAGAATACCGTCATTTTTCCACTGCAGTGCCATCTCGCCGAATTTGATCATGCCTTCGGAGCCAACACCGACATCGTTGGGGTTGTAGTCGCCGTTTTCGTCAACGCCGAAAACGTAGCCGCCCTGAGAGGTCATCCAGGGATAAGCATCGTAGGAAGTACCAGCCAGAACGATACCGAACTGGATCTTGCCTTCATCGATGAGGGTTCTGGAGAGGTCATAAACACCCTGCCAGGTATCGGGAACTTCTTCAACCAGGTCGGCATTATAGAAGAAGCCAAGGTTCTCACGGGCATAGGGCATGCCGTAGAGTTTGCCTTCGTAGGAGAAGGCTTTGAGGGACTCGGGGTCGAATTCAGCGGCTTTGGCACCCAGGTCGAGCTCGGCAACCAGACCGGATTCGGTCAAGGCGGGCAGCTGGTCGTGGGCGAGGACGATGATATCGGGACCTTCGCCAGCGGGGGCAGCCACGAGGAATTGATCGCGAATACCAGAGATATTCTCGACAACAACTTCCACGTTGTATTCAGCCAGGAATTTGGCACCCAATTCAGCCAGAACGGGAGCGCGTTGTTCGTCAGCCCAAATGCGCAGAGTGGCAGCGGGTTCAAGAACTTCAACGGTCGGCTCTTCGGTGGGCTCTTCGGTTTCTTCGACAACTGGTTCTTCCACAACTGGTTCTTCAACCACCGGGGGTTCCGTTGCGACGGGGGTCTCTGCCGGGGTGCCGCAGGCGCCCAGGATCAGAGTCGCAATCAGAGCGATTGCAATCAACAAATAACTTTTCTTCATTGGTTTCTCCTTTTGAAACGATTGAAATTTTTGGCAAAATTGCCAGGTATAAGCAAAATCATCCTGCCTCCCGGTGTCCGTTGTGCCATCCCAAAACTTGCGAATTGGTCAGGTTGAGGGTCGAATCGGGAGAAAGGCTGCTTTCAATGTGTTGGCTTACTTCCAGGTAGCGGGAGGCTTCCTGTTCGTTGAAGCAAGACATGAGGGAATCGATTTGATTAATGAAGCCGGGGTAGACGCGAGCCAGAAGATCAGAACCTGTTTCTGTCAGGAAGAGCTGATAACTGCGCCCGTCGTTGGGGTCGTTTTGACGGGTGATCAGCCCATCTTTGACCATGCCCTGGACAACACGGGTGGTGTTGCTCTTGGTGCAGAGCAGGCGATCACTCAAATCGATGTAATTAATGCCGGGATTGTGCGAAACATGTAAAAGGATATAAAAACGCGGAATATTGAGACCGTGATCAGAAAGATATGTCTTCTCGTGGTTATCAATGTGAAGGAAAATTGCCTTCAACGATTCATAAAGATTCATTTTCATTTGCGACATTTCGCCCCAGCGTTTAATTGTTGACTAGTTCATATGTCAACTAAATTTTAACAGGAATAGGAAAAAAGTCAAGCCGAATGAGGAAGGTTAATCGGGTGGGTTAATCACAAACCCACGATTTTAATTCTGTGTAGAAGACGGCTGCCACGCCGTCCCGCAGCGTCCAATTGTGAACATCATCGGTTTAGCTCCAGTAGATGAGGTTGCGTTCTCCAGGCGTGCCGGGTTCAAATTCGGAACCCGGCCTACAACTGACCGAGCACGAGTTTGGAACGGAGTGGATGTTTCGTAGGGGACGGCTGCCACGCCGTCCCGCAGCGTCCAATTGTGAACATCATCGGTTTAGCTCCAGTAGATGAGGTTGCGTTCTCCAGGTGTGCCGGGTTCAAATTCGGAACCCGGCCTACAACTGACCGAGCACGAGATTTGACCGAAGGTCTGTCATACCGAAAAACCACCCTCACCCCCGTCCGCTTCGCTTACGGATCCTCCCCCAAAATGGGGAGGGCTTAAACCAACAGTTTCGTGATCGCTGTAATTCGCTACTCAAACCAAATCGGGTTGGTGACGAGGGCGGGGAGCATTGGCAATCCGGGGAAAAAGCTGCGCCAGACTTCCAGCCGGATGTACCCCGGTTTATCTACAGTAATGCTTGTCTGCCAATCGCCTTTCTGCGGAGAATCGAATAAAATCCGTTCACCGTCCTGGTCGATCAGCCTGATCTGGTCACCCGCTTCCAGCGCAATTGCCTGCAATTGCCCTACCAAGTCCTCATGCCAGGTTTTGATGGCCCCATAGGTAGCACCCTCCACGTCCAGGTCGAGCTGCAAAGAGGTGGGGCTGTAGGTAAAGTAACTGTGCCCGGATTCAATCGCTTCCAGCAGGTCCTTCTCGCTGGCAGACCAGGCTAAAACGTTGAGGGTCGGGTTTGCCAGGCGCTGAAAATAGGTATCCTCGTGGTAATCGCTGCCGCAGACTGCCACCTGGCGCTTGCCGGCTTTGAGCATCTGATCCCACCAGGCGATGGTTTCGATGTTTTTGGGGCGCATGGGACCGTTCCAAACCTCGATCAGATCGTAGGGGATGGTATCCAGATCAAAACGGAAACCGAAGTCGCTTTCGAGGGGATGGTTGATACTGATCAGCGCGCCATTTTGGTGCGCCTGCCTGAATTTTTCCTGAGCTTCCTCGGGGGTGTTGGTAAAAAAGGCGCCCTGGTACGGCTCCTCAATGCCCAGAAAGTTGCTGTGCCCCTTGTAGTGGGTCCATTCCAGACCGGGAATGATGGTGAGACCGGAAACTTTGGGGAAGGAGGCACGCCGGACTGGTTGGTTGTGGTCGGTGACGGCAATGAAATCCAGTCCGTGTTCACGGGCATGCCGGGCAAGATGGTCGAGCGGCAACAGCCCGTCCGAAGCAAGGGTGTGGGTGTGCAGGTCGCCCTTCAGCCAGCGGCGGGTCTTGGGGGTGAAACGAAGGTGGATGTTCACATCCACACCGTCAGATGAGACAACATAGGCACCGAGCATGATCTGCCAGTTGCCGGCGGTGAGGGGATGAGGTTGGTAGCCGGGCGTGGCATCGATGACGGAGATGAAAATCTGGTCACGGCTGGAGCCGCTGGCACCCACCTGGCTGCCATCTGGCGCGATCAGCCCCAGGTCGATGCGGTTTATGCGCTCATGGGCGGTGAACTGACCGCTCCCGATCGCCATGGGTTTATCCATGTTTTTGGGGTAGCTGTACTCAATTTCGATTCGTTCGACAGAGGAAGGCATTTCGAAGGGAACAAGCAGATATTGCCCTTGTTGTTCGGACGTGATGTGGTGGGTAATTTCGATGGTTTTCATAGTCATCATGGTAGCATAGTTCCTTGCTAATCCTGGAAAATGACGCGTGGGTAGCCAAGAGAATTGAACAGGCTCATCAGGTAGGCTTCCGCGTTGGTTTCAGCCTGCTCCAGGATGCCGTCTTCAGTAGCTGTTTTCAGGATTTCAGCTTCGGCTGCACGGCGGGCAGTGGACTCAAGGTTGCTATCTGCCCGGCGCAGCAAACCGGTATCGCGGTCATAGACGTAAGAACTTTCGTTATCAAGCGTGGCAACAAACACTTCGGCGGCTGGCAAAGTGACCCACAAGGTGGTCCCTTCGATGCGAACATCTTCGGCAGTAAGTTTTGAAAGGTCGACTCCTGCGATCACGTAACCATGTGCGACGAAGAGCAGGCGATCCCCAAACAACGAACCGAAAGCGCCCTGGTTTAGTTCGGCGGTGATGATCTTTTCGACCGAATATTGGATGGTCTCAAGGCGAGCCAAGGTCTGAACCTCCCGGACGATGCTGACAGGGTCGGGAATGACCGTGGGGGTGGGGTTGAGCAGCCTGGAAACCTGGGTGCTCAGTCCGGCATTGACCTGCTGGAGAGGGTGAAGGGCGTTGTCAACCTGGCGCGAGACAAAAGAAAAGGCAAGAATGACCAGAACCAGGGAAATCACCACCAAACCAAGCAGGACTTTGAGTAAAGTCGCCAACGGGTTGGGAGTTTTCTTTTCGGGTTGCTGGGGCTGAGGGGTTTGCTGTTCGTAATCCATAATTGCTCCTGTTCTGCGAGTAATGTTAACCGCTTTCTGCGAAAACTATGGTTTTTGTTGCACCTGTTTTCCTTGAAAAGAAGGCCCAAACCAAAAATCTGGCAGGTATGAGTGGTATATTTATAGCCAAAATCCTTGTCTGGAGAGATGGAATATGTTCGCTCAACCAAATTCAGAAGTTTACATCCCCGATGGATCTGACCCAGCCGATGCGCTGGCTCGCACGACTTATCTTTGCATTGCTGCCCACCAGGACGACATCGAAATCATGGCGGTTGAGGGTATCTTGCGCGCCTATGAGAACCCCGAGCTGCATTTTACCGGCTGCGTTGTCACCGATGGGCATGGTTCACCACGTGCCGGTAAATTTGCGAATGTCAGCGACGATGAGATGGCGCTGATACGCGTGGAAGAGCAGCGCGAAGCTGCCAGAATTGGCAAGTATTCTGCCCAGGTTTTTTTGGGCTACCCCAGTTCCGAAGTCAAGAAAGGCGGTAACCAGGCACTCAAGGAAGATCTGAAAAACCTGATCAGGCAAACCCGACCGGAAGTTCTCTACACCCACAACCTGGCAGACAAACATGCCACCCACGTTGGCGTGTTGATGCGCGTGCTGGAAGCCTTGCGCGAGCTGGAGCCGGAAGAACTGCCGGCAAAACTGATCGGGTGCGAGGTTTGGCGAAATTTGGATTGGTTATCCGATGAGAAGAAAGTGGTCATGGACACTTCGGAGAACAAAGAGCTGCAGGCTCAACTGGTGGATGTTTTCGTTTCGCAGGTACAGGGAGGTAAAAACTACACCGATGCCATCCTGGGAAGGCGGGCTGCCAACGCCACATTTTATGCCTCGCATGCAACCGATAAGGCAACGGGTTTGAGCTTTGGGATGGATATGACTCTTTTGATGATGGATAAGGACCTTGACCCGAGTGAATTTGTTAAGGGATTTTTGCAGGATTTTCAGGAGAATGTGGCGGGGTTGATCAGCGCTACGCGCTAATATTTGGATATTTGCCATATCACAAAGAATCGGTATAATTGGTACATTGTTTTCATCTATTCAAAAGGAGATATCATGAAATTAAGTGCACCAACCAATCTTGTTTTTATCATCGCCGTTGTTTTGTTTGTGCTGGCTCTGCTGGCGCAATTCGGCCTGATCAGCGCCCTGGCTGTGGCTATGCCCTGGCTTTGGATCGCTGCCTTCGTCCTGTTAGCTTTGGGCGTATTGTTGAACGATTTTTAGTTTTCAGTTGTGTTATTCTTGAAAAAGTTGGCAGTGATGCCAACTTTTTCGTTTAAGGTGGGGATAGGTGCACGAGAGAATGATTTGAAATGAGCCTGGATACTTTTCACACCCCCTCCAGCCTCTTTTGGCGTCGGGACTGCTTGCGTGCCGGAGGCGTGGGGTTAAGGGGGTGGGTGTCGAGGGGGTACATATTGTGTAAGGAATGGCCTCGCGCCACCTGTCCTGTGTGATGGTTCTGTTTGCCGGGAGACCGTGGCAGGTCTCCCCTACGACAAGAAATTTAATCGCACCGGCGTCCCCGCCGAGTGCGGGAAGTGACCGCAGGTCTCCATTGGATAGAAAGATAGCGCCATCGGTGAAATCACGTGCTCGGTCAGCCCGCTAAAGGGGTGCTGCGCAAGAGACCGTACGATCAACATATTTGGGGATAATGTGGCAGGTCTCACTTACGATTGATAGCCCTCACCCCCGCTTCGCTTCGCTCTGGGACCCTCCCCCGCAAACGGAGGAGGGCAAAACTATCCCACTTCGCGCACATATTGCGGTTCGGCGGAGCACCAGATCTGCCCATCAGAGGATATCCGCAGCCAACCGTCTTTGACTTCATAGATTGTGACAACATCGTTGCGGATCAAATTGCCAATGATTTTGTACTGCTTGCCGGGACCTTCCCGCAGGTAGAGGGCTTTGACAATGCACTGGGCGCGCCGTAATTCCTTGGACACCAGGGGCGCGTCAGGCGGAAGCCGCAGCATATAATTGCCAGCCCCAGAACACCACACTTCGGCAACCGGGTCCAACCGAAACCAACCATTATCTTCCTCGAAAACCGAGACAACTTCGCCCAGGTTGAGTTTACCGATCACCTTGAAGCTCGAGCCGGGACCTTCGCGCTTACGAAGGCTGTTGACCATGCACTTGGCACGAAACAGAACACTTGGCTGGGGGATTTCCAGGTATCCGGTGGGGTTGTTGAAATATTTCCAAACGGCTTCGATGTCACCATTGAAGCGGTTGTAGTCCATATATTTGCCAAATCCGCCAATGGTCCTGCAGCGGTCGCCGGTTTGGTGGATCAGGTAGGTGTCGACCCCCCTGGGTAAAAATGGTGGACCGGGGTGTTCCTGGGTATAGAAGGGGGAGGGAGCAGTCCTGCGATAGGTTGCCAGCCACCAATCCAGGCGGGGCAGATCGGAAACCTGCAGGTAGGTGTTGACCCAGTTGGCGCGTGAGTAGATGATAGGGTATCGCCCAGTGCGCGATTTACAGATTTCGAGACAATTGAGGGTGGTGGAGGTGATACGGGAACGCGTGTTGATGCCGGCCACTTCGAGATCGAGGGCGATGCGGTCGTGAGCCCAATCGCTCTTGTTTTCGAGCATTTTGAAGAGGGAGTCCATCTGGGCGACAGCACTTTCGCCGAAATAGGGCACATGATAGGCGATGCGACCAGCCTGGAGTTGTCCCATTTGGTTCCAGTGATAGGTAAACTGCGGGTCACGATAGCCCCAGGAGACGCCGGCACGGGCGGCAATGAAACTGACCGGCTCGGCATGGTTTTTTATGGTCTCAAAATTGACCCGGCGGGTACCTTCGGCATTCGCCTGGTATTTGCTGATGTCGATTCCAAATGCGCGTGTCATGATTGCAGTAGGTGCAAGTAGAATGCCAGAGCAGGGAACAGGAAGCAGTATTTCGTAGGGATGGTGGCTTGCCCCCATCCGCTGAGCTGGCTGAAATGATTGTTAGCGGAGGGAGACGAGTACTGCTCGCTTCGCTCCCAGCATCATGACCCCCTCCGTACGGCTGGGGTTCAGCTCCAGTAAAGTTTTCGTAGGCCGGGTTCCGGTTTTGAACCCGGCAAGACTCAACGACCACTCGAACATTGGTTTTTGCTTTTTGGCGGGGTAAGGTCGAGACAGGTCATCAAACCTACAGAGACCACTAACATAGTAGAAATATGTTACAGCTCATCCTCAGTCTGCAATCCTTGAGCCCAGTAGCCCAACGATAAAAAGCCCTCACCCCGGTACGCCCCAAGATAAGGGGCTACCGACCCTCCTTGTCGGGGAGGGCTTAATTGGTAAGGGACGGTTTCCATGCCGTCCCGTTGCCAGGGATTAACACAAACGGCGGTATACCGTGGCAGGTTTCCCCAACATGTGGCAACCCTCACCCCCGCTTCGCGGACCCTCCCCCACAAGTGGAGGAGGGCTTAATGACGACTTTTCCTATGAGCTATGGGCTACCAGCCAATCTTTGACTTTTTCTTTCGTCACCGGCAGGCTGTCGATCCGCAGACCAATGGCATGGTAAATGGCGTTGGTGATCGCTGGTGGGGTGGGGACGCACACCAATTCGCCCACGCCTTTTGCGCCAAACGGTCCTTCGGAGGTCTTGGATTCCACGATCAGCGAGGTAATTTCTGGCAAATCCTGCATACGCGGAACGTCGTACCGAGCGATACGGTCGCTCTTGATGATGCCGTCTTCCACCTTAAAATCTTCCATCAAGGCATGCCCGACCCCCATGATCACGCCGCCTTCCACCTGGGAGGCAAACCCGAGCGGATTGATGATACGCCCGGCATCGTTGGCAGCCACCACTTGCAGAACTTTCACCTCCCCGCTTTCAGGGTTGATGCCCACCTTGACCGCCTGGACAGCGAAGCCGTAGGCAATGTGGATGCGCCCACCCACATCCAGGGGGAAGGTTTCGGGGGCGTGATAGCGGTACTCCACCTCCAGCCCTTCGGCGGTTTCCCGCAGCAATTCGTGAATTTCCTGCCAGGCAATCTGTTTATCAGCCCAAAAAGCGCCTTCAGCGTTCAGCTGAACCGCAGCTGCTTCCACCCCAAAATGCTTGCTTAGCAGTTCCAGGATACGATCGCGCAGCATGATGACAGCCTGGCGGACGGCGTTGCCGGTCACATAAGTCTGTCTCGAAGCAGTGGTAGGACCACCATCGAGGGTCAATTCGGTGTCCATGAGGTAAACATTGATATTGTCGGGAGGAATGCTCAAGACTTCAGCAGCAATCAGCTGCAGGGTGGTGACCATGCCTTGCCCAACTTCGGAGGCACCGCTCTTGATCTGCAGGCGACCAGCAGGCAGCAATTTCACGATCACGCCGCTGCTGTCGTCCGCGCCCGTTCCGAGACCGGTATTTTTGAACCCGCAAGCTAGTCCCCAGCAGGTGATCAGGCGCTGCCCCGAGATATTTTCGGATTGCGGTTCGAACGGAGTGGTAATTCCATTTTCAGACCACCAGTTGCTGATGGCATCCAGGCAATCAGGCAAACCAACACTTTCGGTCAAAAAGTGACCGGTGTTGGTGGTGGAACCGATGCGAAGGCAATTCTTTTTGCGCATAGCCATAGGGTCGATATTGAGCTCTTTGGCAAGCATATCCAATGCCGATTCGATCCCGAAGGCAGCCTGCACCACGCCAAAACCGCGGAAAGCGCCAGCGGGCGGGTTGTTGGTATACATGGCGTAGCAGTCGGCATGAGTGTGGGGAATGATGTATGGACCGCAGGAATGTGTGGTGGCGCGGGTCATGACGGGTACGCCCAGGGAGGCATAGGCGCCGGTATCACCGTAAAGTTCGGTTTGAACAGCCGTTAGGGTTCCATCCTTTTTTGCTCCCAGGCGTAGTTTGATATTGGTGGCGTGCCGTTTGGGGTGTACCAGCATACTTTCACGACGGGTAAAGAGCAGCTTGACCGGCTTGCGCGTAGCCATTGCCAGAAGGGAGGCGTGGATCTGACCGGCAACATCTTCCTTGCCGCCAAAAGCACCGCCGGTTTTTGGTCCGCGCACTCGCACCATTTGCAACGGCAAACCAGTGGCTTCAGCGACCTGCCGGCGGTCTTCAAAGGGAATTTGCGAGCCTACAAACAGATCAAGACCGCCATCATCACGCGGTACGGCGATGGAACATTCCGGCTCCATGAACAGGTGCTCCATAAAAGGTGTGTTGAAAATGTGTTCAACGGTCACATCCGCCTCCGCAAAGCCAACCCCGAGGTCGCCCTTGTTGAAATGGATGTGTTTTAGCAAGTTGCCCTGTTCGTGCAGTCTTTCTGCGTTTTCTTCATGCGCTTGGTGGGGATCGCTGACCACTGGACGCAGTTCGTATTCGGGTTGGATCAGCTGGATGGCTTCATCGGCAATCGCCTGGCTTTCAGCAGCCACGAGAGCGATGGCATCCCCCTGATAGCGCACGCGTTCATCAATCCCAACCAAAATTGGCCAGTCTTTTTTGTAGACCCCATGTTTTTTTTCGTGCTGCAGGTCGATGGCGGTCAGGATTTTGACCACACCAGGCAAAGCTTCAGCCTTGGAGACGTCCAGGGATCGCAAGATCGCAGAAGGAACGCCGGCGCGTAGTACACGGGCGTAGAGCATCCCTTCAAAATGCAGGTCGTCGGTGAATTTGGCAGTACCGATCGCTTTGGCGACCGCGTCCGGGCGCGTGACGGATTTACCGACGTGGGTGAGGTCCTGCCCTCCCAGGGGAACCTGGCGGGGTTGGATGTGCGCTTGTTCGCGCATTGTCTTGGCGGCTGCCTGGATGGCGGAGAGAATGGCTTCATAGCTGCCGCATCGGCAAATGACGTCATTCATCGCTTCGCGGATCTCATCCAGACTGGGGTCAGGGTTCTTTTGCAGGAGAGCGTGGGCGGTCAGCAGCTGTCCCGGCGTGCAAAAGCCGCATTGGATGGCTCCATGGGTGATGAAGGCTTCCTGAGCGGGTGCAGCGCTTTGAGGTCTTCGCGCTGGTCTTGCTGATGCTGGGGGCGCAGGGCGCGCAATCCCTCGATGGTTAGATCGATTTACCGTTCACTTTGGCAGCGCGGGTCAGGCACGAACGGGTGGGGACACCATCAAGCACCGTAAATGTTGCAGCGCCCTTCGCCGCAGCCAATTTGGTGCCGGTCAGGCGCAGGCGTTCGCGCAGGAGGTCGTTTAATTTTCACCAGGATTTCTTCGAGTGTGGGGATACCATTGACAGTAATTTCCAGCATAACGCTCTCTTTTAGTAGGATGGGTCGCTCAATTTCCTAATTATAAGGAACGGAATGGGTTCTGGAAGAACCAGATTTCAATGCCAACCTGGCTGTTCAGGTTTAACTTGTACAAAGGTGGATTAAAAATGGGATATGCCATAATTTCTTACAAAACGAGGCGCAGATGGCACGAAGAAAACTACTGTTCAAGAAAAAACAAAACTGACCCCGATTGATCATCCTGGCGGTGGTAGTGGTTGTGATTGGCGTTTTGTGAACCGGGCATTCGGGAATTGCGCGGCGATCCGATTTTGTTATCACAGGATGACGTACCGCGCATGAGCGTGCCTGAAGTGCAGCAGGCTATTCAAAATGAAGGCGCGATATTGCTGGATGTTCGACGGCGGAGCAATATGCTGCCAGCCACGTGCAGGAGCGCTGAGTGTTCCTGTCGCAGACCGATGCGTTTGAATGATCATCGCGGGTTGGACAAGGACGCCTGGTACATCACCTACTGTACCTGACCGGCTGAAAATTCGAGCGCCCGGGCGGCGTTCCTGATGTTGAAAGATGGTTTTGAGCGTGTCAACCCGGCTTGGGTGGCTTCGAAGCCCTGATAGCAGCCGGCTTCCAATCGAACCGTAAGATTTTCACACATAATCAACCCCCCTCAATCCCCCCTTTGGAAGGGGTTTGAAATGAAACTTGATTCAAATTTTTTCGTAGGCCGGGTTCCGGTGTTGAACCCGGCATGACTGGCGAATACAATACTAATTGCCCGAAGTAATCACTAAATCTTTCGTCGTTACATGTCAAAATAACCCACCTCCTCAATCCCCTTCCTAGGAGGGGGATTAAAATGTGGATTTTTTCATATTCCTTTCGTAGGCCGGGTTCCGGTGTTGAACCCGGCAAACT
The DNA here is from genome assembly GCA_040770225.1 of Anaerolineaceae bacterium. Classification (GTDB taxonomy): domain Bacteria; phylum Chloroflexota; class Anaerolineae; order Anaerolineales; family Anaerolineaceae; genus Mesolinea. The sequence continues at coordinate 13,380 of JAXGJN010000013.1, read as the reverse complement.
TGGCGAATGCAATACTAATTGCCCGAAGTAATTACAAAATCTTTCGTCGCTACATGTCGAAATAACCCAACCCCTCAATCCCCCTCCTTGGAGGGGGTGTGAAATCCGGATTTATTCATTTTCTTTTCTTAGGCCGGGTTTCGCTTTTGAACCCGGCATGCCTGGTGGACGCAATTCTACTTGCCCGAAGCTGAACTCCCTCATTCACTCCTACTCCCCAAAATAATTCCGATCTTTTGGAAACGAATTTGGATCAATCACCACATTCTCACTATATTCCCCTCCGAAATAATAACCAAAACTCGACCACTTCCAATCATCGAGATTCACGGCAAATCCATGTTTGATCGGGTTAAAGTGGATGTAATCGAAATGAACCTTGTAATCGTACTGGTCTCTGATCGTATGTTCCCAAAAGCGTTTCTGCCAAACTACCAGGTCGGGATCGTTACACTGTCGTCTGAGGCCTTTTGTTACTTTTCTTTTTATTTCTTTAATGATGATTGAATAATCCTTTTGACCATCTGGAAGTGTAACAAGTAAATGAAGATGGTCCGGTATGAAGCAAAAGGCGACCAGTTCAAAGGGATGATATTTTTGAATTTGGTTTATTGCGTCGAGGCATATTTTAATGCTTGAAGAATCATGGAAAATTGCATTGCGATCGTTGGTGACGAGGGTAAAAAAGTACGTGCCGCCTTCGACATAATTCCGAATATATTTTCGCATAGAATGAGTTTACCATTACCTACCGGTCGAATAAGGATACAGATACGAAATCAGGGAAGTTGAGGTTCATCAGGTGATATACAAAATATCAATTCGGTTCCAGTGTAGCGAGTTTGCGTTCACCAGGTTTGCCGGGTTGAACCCTTACCAGGGCAGGATCGCAACCCGGCCTACGAAAAGAAAGGTAATCATTCGGCTCCAGTGGAGGGGTTAGGCGCGAGCCAGGTTTGCCGGGTTGAACCCTTACCAGGGCAGGATCGCAACCCGGCCTACGAAAAGATATTTATTCGGCTCCAGTGGAGGGGTTAGGCGCAAGCCAGGTGAGCCGGGTTCAAGGACGGAACCCGGCCTACGAAAGGATATTCAAACAGCTGCAAACCAGCGAAAAGCGAGCTGGACAAGCCGGCCTACGAAAAGAAATTCACATTACGGCTTGCTCTCGTCTAACATCTCCCGAACTTCGGTCTTGAGATCGTCCCAGCCTTGTTGGGCGCAGTCACAAACAGCTTCCCAGGAATCATCAATACCGAGAGCGTGCCGGTCGATAAACTGGCGACCGCGCTCCAGCCAATCTTCTAGCTCGCGCTTTCTGGCAGGCCAATCCAGCTTTTCGTGCTGCTGCAGCGCCAGCATTTCAACTCGTCTTTTTTCAATTTCAGCCTGGATTTTTACGTACTCAGCTTCGGTTCTTTCACACCAAAGGTATCGTTTATTGTTTGTGACCATAGTAATCCTCTCAAGACAATTGGAAGGTGCACAGAAAAATCATATCACCAGTGTTTTTACCACTACAAAAATCTGTAGAAGCTGAAAAACCGGATAATAAAAAGCCGGGCTCTTTAACAGAACCCGGCTTCGAAAAACCCGAAACAAATTTACGCCATAGTGTAGTTTTCTTCGTGGACCTGAGAATCTTCGATACCCATGGCATCAAAGTGTTTCTCGATTGCTCTCAACATAGCAGCCGGACCACAGACAAAGTAGAACAGATCTTTGTAGTTTTGGGGCAGGTGGGCGAGCATGACATCCTGGGTGATGTAACCTCTGTGGGGGTACTCCTCGTTCAGGGGTTTCTCCAAAACCTGCACAAAGGCAAGATTAACTTTGGACTTCAAATGCTCAAATTCATCTGCATAAAGGGCGGTGTCTTCATTGAAATCACCATAGAAAACGTAGGCAGGGCGTTGGTCGCCGCGATCTGCCAAAGTGTTGAGGATACTCATCACCGGTGCCAGACCGATGCCGCCCGCAATCAGCACCAGACCTTTTTGCATGCGCGGATCTTCGAGATTGAAGGTGCCATAAGGACCGTCAACATAAACCCGCTGACCCTTTTGCATGTGAGGGATGGTGGAGGTGAAGTCGCCCAGGTTCTTGATTGAGAAGCGAATGGCGCCGCCTGCTTCGGAACTGCCCGAATAGGAGAAAGGATTGCGGCTCAGCACGAAGGGTGAGTGCCCGGTACTGATCCAGGCAACCTGACCAGCTTCGAAGGGCACGCCATCGTGACCGTCTGGAACTAATGTAAGGCTGTATGTATCCGCAGATTCGCCCACTACAGATTCGACCATGTAGGGCTTCTGACCTATACGCATGGGTCGGATGATGCGGATGTAAGCAAAAGCAACCACCCAAACCGCAATTTCGAAGATCCAGATCGCCTTCATGAAGGGATGGCTGGTGTAGTAGCCGACCTTGAAGAGGTGGGTCATGCCGAAATACAGGATGATGATGGTGAAGATGTCGTGAATCAGCAGCCAGTAGCGGTAGTCCATTTTGAAGGACTTGCGCAAAACGGAGGTAATGCCGATCAACAGCAGTCCAAACAAACCAATTGAGCCAGCGGCTATCATCCAGGGCGCCTTGAAGACGTTCAAAAAGCCGGCGATGATGGGGTTGTAAAAGCTGAGCATCATAAAGTGGGCGATGATCAGCAGGATGGATAAGAGAGAGACCCAATGGTGATTATTGTAGACTTTGTCCATGTCGAGCGCGTCCGCCAGCCAATGGATGCGGCCGATGGAAATCAGTTGGATCCCAGCCAGCGCCATGCCCAGAAAACCGAGCAGGACAGCGATATCGCGCATGCCTTCTCCGCGCAGATAGCCTGAGAGAAGCATAGCTATGGCAGGGAGCAGCACAAGGGCAAAGTAGATTGAATAGAATATTTTTCTTTTAGTTGATGGGCTCATGAGTTTCGCCTTCTTGTGTCCAAATTATGAGACCAGACCCTAAGGTCGGGTCAGACCTTCGGTGGTCACACCGCTGGTTGCAGAGAGATCCTCAATTGAGTCGAACAGCAGCTGCAGGACATATTTGGCGTTATGCAGATAAGCCGCAGGTTCTTTTTGGACGAACATATAGTTGAAGGCGGCTTTTTGCATACGGGGAGTGAAGGTGGCATACTTGTTGGGGAAGATGCCTTCGCTCTCGTCGATGGTGCCATCTTTGTTGGTGTCGATGAAGGCATAAGGATAGGAATCAAATTTGAAACCAAAGCCAGTGTCAGTGACAGCCTGCGAGTATTTGTTCAGGGCTTCATAAAGGACGGCTTTCAAGCCTTCGATTTCGTCGAAGACGGGTTCAACGGTTCCGTCGCCGTCATAGTCGACTTTGGACATGCTGACTTTGCGGTAATCGGCAAAGCCGGAAACATCGGAGTGGCAGGTGGAGCAAAGGTTGGCGTCCGAATTGGGGACACTTTGGGTGTGCAGGGAGTGAGGATCGTGACATTCCGTGCAGGAATTGACGGTGTCAGCATGTTCGAAAGCGCCCACATAGGTTTTGCCTTCGTACTGGTAGCCCACGCCGGCATCCGCGCCCTGGTGAACTGCGGCAGCATGGTAATAGTGCGGGCCCATCAGGCTGGAATCAGCCATCGGTACGTCGGGTTCTTTGCCTTCGTTGGCTTTTTCAACAGCAGTGCCAGCAGACATGGCACCATGGCAGGACATACAGACTGAGTTAACGCCCGTTCCGGTTACTTCGGTGCCGGAGGGGAAACTAACTGAGTCCAGGGCATGGGCAGCATCATTGTGACAAGCCGTACAGCTAATGGGATCATTGATCTGGGCGGGCATGTCCACCTTGCCAGCTTCGGAGCCATCAGCGCCAACAAAATCCCTGAAGCCATCACTGCTGTGGCAGCGAGCACAAACTGGAGGGATTTCAGCTGGATCGTCTTCGTTCCAGTGCGTGAAGGCTTCGGAGGCAGCATCTGCATGACCAGAATTCCAGTATTTTGTACTGACATCCTGGATGGATTCCGCCTGGACCGCTTGTTGGGAGGTGTAGAACATCCAACCCGCCAAAACGGCTGCGATTAGGACTAAAACTATGACAAAATTTCGTTGATTCATTGATCATTCTCCAGAAATGAGATAAAAAAGATTTGATTTATTATAAGGTATGATAATTTTGTGTCAATCCTACTTTTCATTTTAACGAGATTAGTTGTCAGGGAAAACAGCTGAAATTACTCCCGAAAATGCTGTTCAATGATTGAGTAAGGTGGCTTTTTTTATTATAGACGGGACATAAGCCCGTTTTCAATCCTGAAACCGGCAAAACAATAGCAAATGCAACCTTCCGCAATCTGACGATTGATCGTTGTTCGTAGGGGAGATTAGCCTTCCTTTGCTTGCGGTCGAAGATCCCTGTAATGCAGTGGAAGGGAGTGGAGGCGTAGTCCAGCCAAAGGCTGGTTCCGTGAGTGAAACGACTAGACCGAGTGAGCTCAACTCACATCGGTCTGTAAGGAACACATTGGTGTTCATAACGGGGGTGAGGGTTCGTATCCCAACGCAGCGGCTGGAGTCAAGCCCCAGCCGTACTGAGGGCTCAATTGCCCTGTCATTGGCCTCAGCCCTCCTTCGCTTGCGGAGTACTTCAGAAGACCGACACGATCTAAATAGAGGGAACCTGTACTGCTCGCTTACTCAAAACCCAGCCCATAAAAAGAACCAGCATCATATGCAAATCACCCCCCTCCAGTGATTTGGCAGGGGGGTGAAGGGGGTTAAGCAGTAGTGATCTTTCCTACTTGATGGTAGTCAGATAGTAGGGCAAGCCCATTTGTTCGATCTGACCCAACTGTTCTTCAAAGTAGTCGATGTGTGCTTCTTCTTCTTCCAGGATGCCTTCCAACAGCTGCTTGGAGCCGTTATCCTTCTCTTCGACCATTACTTTAATTGCAGCATTGTAACTATCGATCCCGCCTTGTTCCAGCTTGCGGTCGCTTTCCAGCATGGCAGGCAAGTCTTTGCCGATGTGAATGTTATTCATCTCAGATACAACCGGTTTGCCGCCCAAAAACAGAATCCGGGCGATCAGTTCTTCAGCGTGCTTCATTTCCTGGATGGCGGTCTTCTCTTCCACCTCGCCGTAAACCTCATAGCCCCAATCTTCCGCCATTTCGGCATGGACCATGTATTGGTTGATGGCGGTCAGTTCTTCCTTGAGCAGACCATTAAGTGTTGCGATTACTTTTTCGTTGGTTTTCATGATGTCACCTTATTCCTGGGTAATGGTCGTCAAATAGTTTTCGATACCCATCTGTTCGATCTGCTCAAGCTGAGCTTCGATGTAATCGAGATGTGCTTCTTCGTCATTGAGGATGGCATCCAGGAATTTCTTGGTGCCGTTATCCGCCAGATCGGCTGCCAGGCGGACGGCTTTGTTGTACTCGGCGATGGCGTCCACTTCGGCTTTGCGGTCGTTCTCAAACATGCCTTTGACATCCTCGGCGATGTGGATCGCATTCAACTTGCTCACGATCGGCGTCCCTTCCAGGAACAGGATGCGGGATATCAGCTGCTCGGCGTGTTTCATTTCGCCGATCGAACGCTTCTCGATCACCTCGTGCAGGGCTTCGTAGCCCCAGTCGGCGCACATTTCTGCGTGAACAAAATATTGGTTGATAGCGGTCAACTCGTCCTTTAACAGGAAATTGAGGCTTTCAATGATTTCTGGTTTGCCTTTCATAGAATCTCCTTTATGTCTGATGGTAAATACCTCTTAATTGTACTCCCAAAGAACCCGCCTGCGTGAATATCCTTTAGGAGTGGTTACGCCTCCAATTCTTTGTGGCTCGCCTCCACTTTCATCCACTTGCCAAATGACAGCCGTAACTAAACCCTTGCGCGATGGTTAACATTCCTGTAATATCAAGCATTATCTATACAATAAAGATCGAAAAAGGCTACCTAATGGGCATCTTCAGCAACAACGTGATGGGCTTTTATAACCCGGACCTCCAGAACACCAAAATTGCGGATTTTCCGCGCTACGATTTCGCCAAACCGGTCAAACCACAGGCACGCTACCTGACCCCGGTTGCCTGGGCGCTCAGTTTTCCGGACGTCTTGAAACACAAAGCCAAAATCTCGCGCAATCTGCAGGGGGTCAAACCGCCCTACATCATGCTCTGCAACCATAACAGCTTCCTTGATTTCAAGGTCATGACGGCAGCGCTCTTCCCAAGACGCGCCAATTACGTCGTCGCCCTGGATGGCTTCATCGGACGCGAAGGCATCATGCGTATGGTGGGCTGCATCAGCAAACGTAAATTCGTCAACGATCTCCACCTCATCCGCCAGACCACCCGCCTGCTGGACCAGGGTCAGATCGTGGTCTATTACCCCGAAGCGCGCTATTCTCACATCGGCACCAATTCGGTCCTGCCCGAGTCGCTGGGCAAAATGCTCAAATACCTGCAGGTGCCGGTGGTTACGCTCCTTTTTCACGGTCACCACATTGCCGAACCCGCCTGGAACCAGGTGCACCGCATTGTCCCCGTTGAAGCGGAAATGGATCTGCTTTTAACCAAGGATCAGATCGACCAGCTCAGCCCGGCTGAGATCCAGGAGAAGGTCACCGAAGCGCTGGTCTTTGACGATTACGCCTGGCAATACCAAAACCAGGTGCGGGTCGACTTTCCCCAACGCGCCGAGGGGCTGCACCGCGTCTTGTACCAGTGCCCCCATTGCGGCACGGAATACAAGATGCGCTCGCAGGGCGCTCAGCTCAGCTGCGCGGCGTGCGGTAAGGTTTGGGAATTGACCGAATACGGTCAGCTGCAGGCGCTGCAGGGCGAGACCGAATTCAACTCCCCCCCCCGCCTGGTACGAATGGCAGCGCGCCAACGTGCGTGCCGAAGTGCGTGCCGGCACGTATGGGATGGAATCGGAGGTCCTGATTGACTCTCTGCCCAACTCCAGGGGCTTCGTCCAGCTTGGCAAAGGCTGGTTGCGGCACGACATGAACGGCATCGTGCTGAAGGGCAGCCACCTGGGAGAGGATTTTGAGGTGGTCAAATCGAACCAGTCGCTCTATTCGATCCACGTGGAATATAACTATATTGATAAGAAGCGCGATTGCGTCGATGTCAGCACGCTGGAAGACACCTACTTCGCCTACCCGCTCAGGGACGACACCTCCGTCACCAAAATCGCTTTGGCGGTTGAGGAACTCTATCTGCTCGAGATGGAAAAATAGCTTACTACTTAAGCCCTCCTCCGCTTGTGGGGGAGGGTCCACGCAGTGGGGGTGAGGGCTTTTCGTAGGCCGGGTTCCGGACCTGCCCTGTTAAGGGTTCAACCCGGCAAAACGTTGGCATTAAAACACATTTTCTTGCTGACGAAGAGTTTTTCCGTAAGGGTACGGCCTTGCCCTGGTGAGGGTCCATGCCATCCCTTTTTGTTCTTAAGCCCTCCTCCACTCGTGGGGGAGGGTCCACGCAGTGGGGGTGAGGGTCAAAACACCGGGGGACCTTTCTCGATCTCTGCTCAAAAAGATCAGCCCTCACCCCCGTTATGAACACCAATGCGTTCATTACAGACCGATGTGAGTTGAGCTCACTCGGTCTAGTCGCTTCGCTCAAGGAACCAGCCTTTGGCTGGACTACGCCTCCCCCACAAAGGGAGGGCTTAAAAATTCTTTTCGTAGGCCGGGTTCCGGTTCTGAACCCGGCAAAACGTTGGCATATGAATACATCTGCGTCTACAAATTTTTTTTCCCGTAAGGAGACGGCGCAGCCGGGTGATGACGGCGTCCACGCCGTACCTTTTCCGTCGTAGGGAATGGTCTTTATTACCCTGTAAGGGTGTGCCACCTGCCCTGTGTAAGGGTTCCGTGGTTTTCTATCTCAGCCTTAGAACTGACAATTATTGTGAAGTCTCTTCCTTTAATATATGTGTCACATTTTGAGCGATACACTAGACTATTTTTATCTAGATTGGCTGACCTACGCTTACGGGAGACCGTGGCAGGTCTCCCCTACAAAATATTTCCTACAACACCACCTGCAGCCAGCGCTTGATGTGCTCGCCCCAGAACATCCAATCGTGCGCGCCTTCGCCTTCCACGTAATGCACCTCCAGCCCTGCCGCGCGCGCTTCGCGGTAAAACCAGCGGTTCGCCTGCAGCAGCTCATCCCTCAACCCGCACGCCATGTGCAGACTGGGCAGCCGCCCGGGCTCCTCCGCCCCCTGCCTGATCCAAAAAGCGGGGTCGTTGATCGAACCGGGGAATTTATCCAGCCCGCCAAAGATCAAGCCCATCTCGTGCCCCCATTTCTTATCTTCATCCGTATGAAAAGCTGTCAGGAAGGCAGTGTTCAAGAGCGCCCCCGAAAGGCTGCAAGCGCTGCGGAACATATCGGGGCGCAAAAATGCCAGCTTGAACGCGCCGTAGCCGCCCATCGAAAGCCCCGCCACCAGCATTTGCTCGCGCGCCATCTCCAACCGGAACACTTTGCGCAGGTAATCGGGCAATTCCTCGGTCAGGTAGCTGAAATATGCCTGCCCGTTATCCATATCGGCGTAAAAACTGCGCCCGACGGTCGGCATCACCACTACCAGCTCCTGGTTGCGCGCCAGGGTCTCGATGTTGGTGTAGCGCTGCCAGGCGGAGGCGTCGTCCGAAAGCCCGTGCAGCAGAAACAATATATTAAAGGAAGAGAGCGGTTTCTCTTTCAATGCGGCAGGGTTTGGCAAAATCAGATTCAGCGGTAAATTGACGCCAACAGATTCAGAAGAATGGTCGATACGAAAGAGTGCCATCATCACCTCGAATTACTTTTGATGCAGCTATTCTATCATCGATACCGCCCTCAGCAGTCCAAAAAAACACAAAGAGCACCCAAAGCGGACCAGCCCCAGGCTTGCGCCACCCTGCGGTGGCAAGCTGGCGAATAGCCTGCCTGATGCAAGCTCCCAGCCTGATAACTCTATTTTCTGGGGGTCCAGGGAAAATCAATTTTCGTCAATTTTTGTGAATTACCTACCCAAAAACAGAAATGTGTTAAAATATTCTTATCAGCAACTAAGATCGTATATCAAGTGGCTGTTGACCATACCCAATTAGCTGAAAGCGAGCGGGACAAAGCATTCGAACAAGTTCGGTGCAAACAGAATTCTTTCAGCGAACGGAGATAAACAGAAACCTCCACTATTAAGCCGGGCAAGCCAAAAACTGCCCGCAAAGTGGAAAAAAATTTGTCAACAAGAGCCCTGGGGGAAAACCTCTGGGGGGAAAAGTTTACGGAGACGATGGTTCGAACAAAAATCAAAAATAGTCAGCAGACAAGCCTTAGCTTGTTTGGCGCTGCAATCTCAATGGTGGTGTTTTGAAAGCATCTGACCCGGTTTATTGCGGCACTGCTTTTCAACCACGGGGGATACGGTCCGACAGCCGCAGGGCTGTTTTGTATGTCCCGGGCAGGCCAGGCGCAAGCGCAAAACCTATGCCTTTTTACCCCGTGCGGAGCGGGACGGCCGCGCGAATTCATAGTTTTACATTCCTAACACAAGCACAAAAAAGTCATTATCAAGGAGGGTTATTGAGAAATCGTAAGGATGCTCAGCCTCGCATTTATCCGCAAGGCGGATGCCGGCGCCACAATGCCGGAACACAAACCAACTTATTTTATATTTGGAGGAAATAAATGAGTAAGAAATTGTTTAGTAAAGTATTTATTCTCCTGCTGGTGGTGGGGCTGCTCTTTGCAGTGGCACCGACCAAGCAGGCACAGGCAGCGGCAACCTTGTGTGTAAACACAACTGGAGCTGATGACTGCTACACAAGCATCGAGACTGCAATCGGCGCAGCTGCAAATGGCGACACAATCACAGTGGCAGCTGGCACCTACACTGAAACCTTTGAGGTAAATAAGTCTGTCAGTCTGATTGGCGCTGGACGTGATGTTACCACCATTATTGCAGGGGACCCCGCATATGGCACGATCGATGTATCTGCCGCTGGAGTGACGATTTCAGGCTTCAAAGTGACCGGTGCAACCGGTCAATATGCTGATGGTATCTATGTGATGGGGGGGGCAAACAACTGCATCATCACTGATAACGAGATATCTGGCAACGCACAAAATGGCATCTCGATTGTCTCTTCGAATAACACCGTCGAAAATAACATCATTGCTAATAATGCTTACCATTTAGTGAATAAAAATGGTGCAGGCATAGCGCTGTTTAATTATTCTGGTTATATTGCAACCGGCAATGTCATCCAATTCAATACCATCACTGGAAACGCTGGTTTTGGTGGTATTGGCTCGATTTCTACCGGGACAAACAATATATCCAAGAACTGGTGGGGCTCAGCAACTGGTCCGACAAACAGTGACAATCCAGGTGGAACTGGAGACAAACTCTGGACCAACCAATTGATTTCACTGCTTACCTACAGCCCCTGGCTGGCCAATCCCCCTGTTCACAATGTGACTCAGGGCACTTACCACGCCACCATTCAGGCTGCGATCACTGCGGCTACAAACGGTGACACGATTGAGGTGCCGGCTGGCACTTATGTTGAAGATGTTGTTGTCACTGACAAATACTTCAATTTGATCGGCGCAGTGGATACCAACGGTGATCCAATATCTGTTTTGGAAGGCTCACTATTCATTAACAATCCGACTTTGGCCATTGATGGTTCAGCATTCACGACGATCAAAAATATATATTTCGATCGCACAGACAGCCATTTGCTCATTCTGCAAAGCTTTAATGGCGGTTTGATTGAAAACTGCCTCTTTGATGGTAATAACACGTTTGCGAACAATGGGATCAATCTGAATAATGGTGGGAAGGGCAATTCAAAAATCACTGTTAAGGACTCCATTTTCAAAGACGGTCTTTATGTTGGCATCGGCGGTTATGCTAATGAGGTCACAGTCAATGGCTCCACCTTCACCAACGTCAAGAGCGGTATCAACCTGCAGGGTGGTGGCAACCTGGTTGTTACGGGCAGCACTTTCCTTACCAAACCCGTCTCAGATGGTGATTCATACGGTATTCGCTTTGCTTCAAGCAGCGGCTCGACACCAAACTTGAAAGTTACCGGCAGCACCTTCACGATTGATGATAGTTTGGGTTATGATCCTGCTGAAGGTGATTATCACTCTGCGATCTATATTCGCGCTGGCGCAACCGAAACGATTGATATTAGCGACAATACCATCAATGCTGAGGTGGTAAATTTCTCACCTGTTGTTAATCTCGACACTATTTATGGCGCGAACACCTGGCCTTTTGGCTATGGTGTCTATCCACCAAAGATCACTGCAGCCCCGACCAAGCTGTTGATGCAAACCCCAGTCGAAGGCACCTGTGACTCAACATTGACTCAAGAGTTTACCGTTAACGTTTTAGTGCAGAATGTGACTGACATGACTGGTTATGATGTGGAAGTGGGTTTTGACCCAACCATGGTACAGGTTATTGAAGTAGAAAATGGCACCTTCCTGACTGGAGACCTGTTGTATGCAGATTCAAACGGATTTGACAACGCGACCGGTAAAGTCAATTTTGGCGCAACTCTCGTAGGAACAGGCGGAGTTGTTACTCCTGTTTCCGGCGATGGAGTACTCTATACCATTACCTTCAAACCGCTCAAAGCCGGCGTTTCAACCTTTGAGATTAATCCAGCTGGATCCGAACTTGTGCATTATCCCAGCTATCTTCTCATCCCCTTTGAGGTGATTGGCGATGGGAGCCTGGACTTTGGCGGGGTTGTTAAGAACCTTGGCACAGGCGCTGAATATTGTGACCTGGCGACAGCAGTTGCTGAGGCTTCTACAGCTACTCCTGAAACGCTGCAGCTTCTGGCTGACATCACCATCCCTGAGACTGTCACAGTCGACAAAGAGCTGACGCTGGATCTGAACGGAAAAACGGCGACTGCAGGTAATATTAACGCTCTGCATGTTACAACCTCTGCAGGAGACCTAACCATTACCGACTCAACAACCGGGGCTCCTGGCAAGATCACAAGTGGCTACCGAGCCGTTCTGGTTAGCGCAGGCGGGTCACTCACGTTGCAAGAGGGCACACTGGAAGGCAACGGTTTTGATGGCGTGTTCGTATTTGGCGAAGGATCTTCCGTGACCGTCGATGGCGGTATTATTACCGGCCTTTATTACGGCATTTCTGGTAATGGCTCACTTACAGGAGATTACGCCGGCTCAACAACTATCGTGATCAACGACGGCGTCGTACAGGGTGGCGAAACTGCCATCTTCCATCCCCAGGGAGGTCCGTTGACTATCAATGGTGGCGAGATTACCGGCGGCAGTTATAACGGTATTGAGATGAAAGCCGGTGATCTGATCATCACAGGTGGAACCATTACAACATCGGCTGCCTTTGTTGCCACTCCTGCCCAAACAGGCAATGGAAACACACAGTCTGGTGACGCTATCCTTATTTACAATCGGGCTGGTTACCTGGGCACAATGACGGTGAACATCACTGGTGGCACGATTACCAGCGCTAATGGCTACGCTCTGCGTGAATACACTTATGGGTCTGAGCCAAGCCGAACCACATTGATTAAGATAACTGGTGGCGACTTCAGTGGCGGCACTGGAACGGATGAAGCGAACGAAGCGGTAACTTTTATGACCGTGGCTCCTGATATTCTAAAGGTCACAGATGGTCGTTACAACTATGACCCGGGTGTCTTTGTTTATGCGCCATACGGCAGTTACTATGCTGCCCCCTGGTGGCAAATCATGGACCTCACCGGCACCATCGCCTGGGACCCCGGACAGACCGGACAGGTTGTCGGAGAAGCTCCATTGAGTGTCGTTGTTGCTGGTAATGTCATTGACTTTACTGGCAAGATCGAATGGTACCCGACTGCGCCTGGTCGAACTGAAGGCAACCGCGTGGGTGTGCAAGTTACCGCCCCCGCTGGCTTCCCCACAGCTGGCACGACCTTCACATTCGCTGGTGCTACCTATAATTGGGATGACGTAAATGATGGCGACAACTTCGTCTGGATTTACCCCAAGGTTACTACTGTCCCACAAAGCTGGGATATCGTGGTCACCTGGAAGACAGGCGTGACTCAAACCTTCACAGTCAATGTTAAGGACACCTCAACGCTGAACACCCCGCCTGCCCCGACCATCACTTCAACCGATGTGTTTGGTCCGTACATCCCGGGTGTGCCGCGTGAATTCACGTTCAACGTGAGCAATGCTGGCGGCGCTGATTACGCATTGGCAACCTTTGATTACCAAATCGTTGGTGTTTCCAAGGCGGACATTGCCAGCTTTGAGTATAAGAATGAGCTTGGTAATTGGATCGCGATGGGAAGTAGACCACAGGAGACCTATCTGGACTGCACAGT
>JAXGJN010000012.1:0-53046 GCA_040770225.1 Anaerolineaceae bacterium | reverse complement strand
ATCCAAATCGAGCATGGTTTATCCCCCGAAAAATCGCGTGATCAGCGGATTCGCGAACAAAAGCACCAGGACGACCAGCAACACATAAATCGATGCTGTCTCCAGGAGCGCTAAAGCAATCAGCATAGCGGTACGCAATTGTGGGGCAGCGTCTGGCTGTCGTGCCATTCCTTCGATTGCTTTTTCCGCGGCTTTCCCCTCCACCCAGGTGGGGACCATTGTTCCAATCACGATTGCTATTCCACAAACAATTGTCGTAACAACGATGATCACAACTTCAGGACTTAAATTCTCCATTAGCCTTATCCTTTCTAATTTTCCTATTGAATAATTCCTTAATACTATTTTTTTTGCCTTCAGCCTTCATTTTTGAATCTTCTTCGTTAATTTCAACTGCAGAAGAAATAAACAAGGCTGCCAACGTGGTAAGAACAAAGGCTTGTAATATTCCGGACACCATGGTGACAGCAGTCATCGCGATGGGTAAGAAATAGGGGATGATCGAAAATACGATCGCAACGATCAGATCGCCGCTCAATACATTGCCAAACAAACGCATCGAAAGTGACAGGGTGCGGCTGAACTGGCCAATCAGTTCGATGGGGAACATAAAAATCGGCGAAGCGAATTCCTTCAGGTATCCCCAAACACCCTTCTTGATCATACCGTAGATATGCACCGATAAAACCACGATCAGAGCCAGGGCAATGGTGGTATTCAAATCAGAAGTAGGCGACTTCATACGGGGCACAACTGAAATCAGGTTCGACGTTAGGGTAAAGATCATCATGCTGCCCAGAAGGGGTATATAGGGGTGCAGATCGTCAACATCCATGGCATCATCCAGGATGCTTATGATCATCTCCAGGATGAATTCAAGCAGGTTAGGTTTCAGAAGCTTGAGGATCAGTACCAGCGCAATGATGGCTGCCATAGTGATCCAGGTGTAAACCACGGTGTCTCTGATGGGGAAGAGTCCAAAGAGGAAAAAGACGATCGGGTGTTCGATTACATCCATCTTACTTCTCCTTCGGTTCTGTGTTGATCTTGTTCATTTTTACGTTGTAATATATGACCTGGATCCAGGTGGAAATCGTGATCGTAATCGCCATGCCTATCACAGCAATCGGCTCGGTCTTGAGCGCCAGGTAGAAAAGCAGACCGATCATCAAAAAGACAGATACCCGTCGAATGATCAAACCGGTCAAGTGAGATTTTGTGTTTTCGAGCACAGGGTGAATTTCCTCGATGCTTTTCCTTAACCATTGAAAGGACAGCACAGACCAGCCTGCCGATATCAAGATCCACAGGATGACCCAGAGGACGTTCACTTTTTCATTCGTCATCGTAATTCCGCCATTCTTTTTTAATGCCTTTAGTTTCTTCTTCTTTCTTTTCTTTGTTTATTAAATAAAACTCGTATCGAATATACTTCACTACCGCTAAGATCGCAGATATCAAACCAACTCCAAGCAGGATAAAGGTCCAACGCACACCGGTATCCAGACGACGGTCCAAGATAAAACCCAAAAATGGTCCGCCAACGATCGGGATGGCAATTTCCCATCCAATCGTGGTCGCCCGCAGATCGCGCGAGCTGAAGAGCCTCCTTCGCCGGGCTGGAACACCTTCCATATGCTCAAAATCGTCGTCCTGGCGTTTATGCTCAGCCATAGTGCCCTTAGTGAGTTGTTAAGATGCTAACCAGGTCTTCTTTCAAGATTAGAATGCCACCTTTGACCTGAATGGTTTGTTCATCGCCATCCTGCCGATACTTCAATTCGCCATCACCAGTGGCGGAAATAAGTGGGGCGTGCCCGGGGCGAATTCCCAGCCAGGATCCATCCGCCAACAGCAGTTGTAATGAGCTGATATTTTCCAATTTCAATCCACCTGAGCCCAGGCTCAACATTTCGAGCGTGAGGGTTTTCTTCTCCTCATCCTGCCGGTTCATCAACTGGCTCCTCATCTTCTACTTTGGCATCAGAGTCAGCCTCCATCAGTTCAGCTTTTCTGAGTACATCTTCGATGGTTCCAGTCATGTAGAATGCCTGTTCAGGTACATCATCGTGCTTGCCATCCAATATCTCTTTAAATCCCCGAATCGTATCCGAGATTGAAACAAAAGCGCCGGGTCTGCCTGAGAAGGCTTCAGCCACGATGAAGGGTTGAGACAAAAAGCGCTGCAGGCGTCGGGCACGGATCACGGTTTGTTGATCAGACAGAGAGAGTTCTTCCATTCCCAAAATAGCGATCAGATCCTGCAATTCATCGTAGCGAGCCAGGGTTGCCCGGACCTGCATGGCAACATCATAATGCTCTCTACCAACAAAATTGGGTGTCAATAAATTGGACGTGCTCTGCAAGGGGTCAATGGCAGGGTAAAGACCCATTGAAACCAGGCGTCTGGATAACACTGTGGTGGCGTCCAGATGCGAAAAAGTGGCCGCAACAGCCGGATCAGTGACATCATCGGCCGGGATATAAACCGCCTGGACGGAGGTGATACTGCCACTGCTGGTTGAAGTGATTCTTTCCTGCAGCAAGCCCATTTCTGAATCCAGTGTGGGCTGGTAGCCCATCTCGCTTGGTAAGCGCCCCAGGAGGGCTGAAACTTCAGAACCAGCCTGGATGAAACGGTAGATGTTATCGATAAAGATCAAAACAGGGCGGCTTTCTTCATCACGGAAGTGTTCTGCCATGGTAAGGGCGGTAAAGGGCACCCTCAGGCGGGCACCGGGCGGTTCATTCATTTGCCCAAAAGTCAGGATGGTGGAATCGATCAGCCCTGAAGCGTTCATGTCCAGCCACATGTCGTTGCCTTCACGGCTGCGTTCGCCTACGCCGGAAAAGACGACAATGCCGGAACTTTTTGTAATGGTGTTATTCATCAACTCCAGCATTAAAACGGTCTTGCCAACACCAGCGCCGCCAAACAAGCCCACTTTGCCGCCCTTCGGGTAGGGGGTCAGCAGGTCGATCGCTTTGATGCCTGTCACGATCATTTCGCGTGAGACAACTTGTTCACTAACGGATGGGGGTTTCTTATGAATGGGTGAGACCTGTTCTGATTCGAGCACGCCTAAACCGTCGATCGGCTGCCCCAGAACGTTGAACAGGCGACCAAGTGTTTCTCGTCCAACCGGAACTTCGATCGGTCTTTCAAGATCGATCACGGGCATACCCCTGCGCAACCCTGCTGTAGGACCCATGGCTATGGCACGCACAACGTTGGTTCCTACATGTTCCTGGATCTCCAGAACCAGGTCTTCGCCTGAACGTCTTTTTATCAAGAGGGCGTTATAGATGGAAGGAAGATTGCCAGATTCGAACTCAACATCAACCACAACTCCAACGAGCCGAATGATTGTACCCAGGTTTCTGTTCTCTTCCTGCCCAAACTCCACTAGACTTTTTTCACCTTTACATAAATATTATCTGTATTCAAACCAGACCAACAAGAATTATGCCAGATTTAGTAAATGATGTCAAAAACATAAATGAAACTTACCTGTGTCGAAAAACGATCTCTTGGTTTCAAGCCTGGATGACTTATAATTAACAGTCACGATGATCACAGGAGCAACAAGATGAAAATATCGTTAACTGGCATCAAACCGACCGGCAACATCCATATTGGCAACTATTTCGGCGCAATCAAACCCGCCCTGGCTTTGACTGAAAAGTATTTTGGGGTCTACTTTGTGGCTGATCTGCACGCCCTCAACAGCAACCCCGACCGGGCAGAGTTGCAGCAGCTGATCTACGAGGTAGCAGCATCATGGATGGCTTTTGGACTGGATACCGAAAAAGCGATTTTCTTCCGCCAGTCGGATATCCATGAAATCCCGGAATTAACCACGATCCTCTCCGCTGTCACTCCCAAGGGTTTGATGAACCGCGCTCATGCCTATAAAGCTACACTGGATAAGAATGCTGAAGCGGGACGAGATCCGGACGATGGCGTCAACATGGGTCTCTATACCTACCCCATTCTGATGGCTGCCGATATCCTCCTTTATGATTCCGATGTCGTACCAGTTGGATTGGACCAGAAACAGCATGTCGAGATCGCCCGTGATATCGCTGAAAACCTGAACCGTATCTATGGGAAAACCCTCAAAGTTCCAGAGGGCTTGTTTGCGGAAGAGGTCAGGGATGTACCAGGTATCGACGGAAGAAAAATGAGCAAGAGCTATGGCAATACGCTGCCCATTTTTGCACCTGAAAAAGCCCTGCGGAAACAGGTGATGCGTATCGTTACCGATAGCACCCCTCCTGAAGCCCCCAAAAATCCAGACACTGACAATCTTTTCCAGATCTTCAGGTTTTTCGGCACGCCAGAACGTGTGGAAGAAGTTCGTCAGCTCTATATCCATGGCGGGCTTGCCTACGGCACCCTTAAACAGGAGCTTTTCGAAACCATGTTGACCACTTTTCATCCCATCCGGGAACGCTTTAACCACCTGATGGAGAATAAATCGGAGATCGACGCTGTCCTTGCCGTCGGTGCAGAAAAAGCCCGCGATCTTGGACGTCCTGTGCTCGCAAAAGTGCGAAAAGCAGTTGGATTGGATCGATAGTGACAACAAGTCAGGTGAATTCCACAGAAATCATCAAGGATCAGGTTCAACGTTTAAAACTGAGTTCGCGATCCATTAACCTCTCCCTGATTGCGAATATTCTTCTGGCATTTCTTAAAACAAGCGTGGGTATCTTTGCCAAATCGTCTGCCTTACTGGCGGATGGCATTAATTCCACCTCTGATGTGGTCTATAATACTGCCGTTGCATTCTTTATTCGCGCGGCCAGGAAGCCGGCAGATGAAGACCACCCCTATGGTCATAGTCAGTTTGAGAGCATCGGCGCCCTGGTCATCGCAGCGTTCATCATCACTGCTGCCTTTACGATCTTTTGGAATTCAGTCCAGACCCTCTTTGATTACCTTCAGGGTAATGAGGTGGCTGAGATCAACGCTATCGCACTTTATGTCGCCCTGTTTACCATGCTGTTAAAAGGCACCCTTTTCCTCTACACCCGTACCATGGGCAAGAAAACCAACAATCCTACCGTGATCGCGCTGGCATTGGATCATCGCAATGATATCTTTTCTGCTGGAGCCGTGGTCGCAGGCACACTGATTGCCAACCTGGGCTACGTCTGGGCTGACCCATTAGCAGGCGCCATCGTTGCGGTTTTCTTCCTGATGTCGGGCATTGAGATCTTGCGTGACTCGACCGACATCCTCATGGATACCGTCCCTGGTCAATCGTTGGATAAAGAAGTTCGCTCCCTATTGCAGGACGTACCTGGCTTGGAAGGGATTGAACAGATCCAGGCTCACCGCTTCGGCCAGTACCTGGTGATTAACCTCACAATTTTCGTCTGTGGAGATGTGAGCGTGCGCGATGGGCACGAAGTGGCGGAAGAAGTTGAGCGTAAATTAAGAACGGGCATCGATTATTTAAAGGCGGTGCACGTCCACTATCATCCAAACCCCGGTTCATAGACCAGTTCTTGACTGATCTGTTTTTTTGTCAGGGTCGGCTTGCACGCCGTCCCGAAACACCGTTTAATTTGATATCATTATCATTAACTTAATAGAACTATGGAGGCGTAAATGAATAATTTTGAATTCTATAACCCCACCAGGATCATTTTTGGTGCCGAAAGCATCTCAAAAATTAAAAAATTGATTCCCCGTAAAGCCCGAGTCTTACTGCTCTATGGTGGAGGCTCGATCAAGAAAAATGGGGTTTACATGCAGGTTGCCGATGCGCTCCGTAAACATGAACTCTTTGAATTCGGCGGCATAGAACCAAACCCCGATTATGCTACTTTGATGAAAGCAGTCAAACTGGTCAGGAAAAACAAGATCGATTTTCTGCTGGCTGTCGGTGGCGGCTCTGTGATCGATGGTGCAAAGTTCATTGCGGTCGCTTCGCTTTACCAGGGCGAAGATGCCTGGGATATTGTCTCTCAGGGGTTGGCTTCCTCGCTCAAAAAAGCCCTGCCCATCGGTGTTGTGCTCACGTTGCCTGCCACAGGCAGTGAAATGAACCGGAACAGCGTCATTTCCAACAGGGCAACAGAACAGAAGATGTCTTTCGGTAGTGAGAAAGTTTATCCCAGGTTTTCAGTCCTGGACCCAAAAGTCACCTATTCTCTACCCAAAGACCAGATTAGAAACGGCTTGGTGGATGCCTACGTGCATATCCTGGAACAATACCTGACCTATCCGGTCGATGCTGTGGTGCAGGATCGCCAGGCCGAAGGGCTGTTGCTGGCAATTCACGATATTGCTCAGCGAGCATTACAAAGCAATCCACCTGACTATGAAGCCCGGGCAAATTACATGTGGGTTTGCACGAATGCGCTTAACCATTTGATAGGGGTGGGCGTACCGCAAGATTGGTCAACCCATGGCATCGGGCATTCCTTGACTGCCCTTTACGGGCTGGCGCACGCCGAATCGCTGGCAGTGGTTTTGCCCTGGTTGCTCTGGTATAAACGCGAGCAAAAGCAGGAGAAATTGCTGCAGTTCGGATATCGCGTGCTTGATCAGAAAATGCAAAAGTACTCAGAACGCATCGACCGCACCATCGAGGCTCTGGCTGCCTTTTTCCACAGCCTGGGCATGCCCACCACACTGACCGCTTACGGTCTGGACCCCGATAAGGTAGCGGAAGAGGTTCAGGCACACCTGGAAGCAGAGAATTTTGTCAGGGGCGAACACAAGGATATTACTCCTGCTGACGCAGCAGCAATTTTGCGTCTGAGCAGGTAATAGAATATTGAATTCAAATTCTATACGACAATCTGCGCCGTAGGGCGAGATTGAAAGCGCCCGAACCCTTGAAGGTCAGAAACCAACTGTGCTATCAATCCGCCAAATCGTTGCTCAACACAAGAGAATAGCATCGCGCAGAAGTGCACTGTATACGGCGGATTGAGGACTGGAAACATAACATCTCTCCCAATTTCAGACATCCTCAATACCCTACGGGCACTCCGTCTCGCCCTACAACTAGCTGCGACTGATTGTTTGATTTTACTCAAGCGCCTTTTTGATCAATCTCTTGATCTCATCTTCGACCTCGTCATTCCACTCCAACAGTGCATAAGAGGTTGGCCAGAAAACGCCTTCATCCAGTTTTGCCTCTGAGCTAAAACCGAGCGTCGAGTAGCGTTCATCGAAGCGTTTGGAAGCCTGGAAAAAAGTGATGACCTTGCCATCCCTGGTGTACGCTGGAAAACCATACCAGGTCTTGAAGCCCAGCTGTGGAAAGTTTTGTTTGATCAATTCATGCAATCCGGACGCGATTTTCTTATCGTTTGCTTCCATCTGGTCGATCTTTTCAAGGATAGCTTGCTCACCATCGGTCTTGCCTTTGGATGCTTTTTCACGTTTGAGTTCTTTGGAGCGCTCTTTCATCGCCGCTTTTTCAGCCTCAGAAAATCCCTCACCCGATTCCTCAATATCCTGTTTTTGCTTACTTCTTCCTGTATTATTAGCCATTTAACGACCTTTCATTCTCTTCAGATATATCTGAAGTTATCATCATTCTGGTACAAATCTACGAAACTTACAATTTTCTGTAAAACATAATGATCAGGTTCGGGTTATTGGGATCTGAATGACAAATGGGAAGGTAGCACTTCCAGAGCTCATGCTGCAAGAGCCCAAAGCGGTGACAACCCAATTAAGGTTGTGGGTCTACTTCGTCAGGGTAGATCAGTTTATCAATTTCGGAATAGATTTATCAATAGCGCCAGGGCTAACTTGGCAGCCATCAACAGGTAGTAAAACCAATTGAATAGGAAAAAATGACCCTTGGCAAAGTGCTTTCGATAGTACAGGAAATACGACCGGTGCCATTGATAGATGCTTTTGATTGGTTGTGCCTTTGATCCGCCTTCACCGCCATAATGAATAATATGGCTGATTGGCACATACATGATCTTCCAGCCTTTCTGGCGGGCTCGCCTGCAATAATCGCTGTCTTCCTGGTAGGCAAAAAAGCGCTCGTCAAAATCCCCCACCTGCTCCCAGGTTTCTCTCCGAATAAACATGCACGAGCCTGAGACTGCTTTGACCTCTGCAACCTCATTTTCCGGCAGCCATGAAACCAAATAACCATTCAATGGCTTATTCTTTGGAAACAGTTTGCCAAGCTTGAAGAAATAACCAATCACTTCGATGGGTGTGGCTTCACCCCTGCGGGATTGTTTCTGAAAGCTTCCATCTGCGTTAAGGACTTTGGGGATGCTTATTCCCACATCGGGGTTTGCCTTCAAAAAATCAAGCTGTGGATTGAAGCAGTCTTCCGTTAAAAGCGTGTCGGGATTAAGAAGGAGCAAAAAATTGCCTTTTGCCTGCCGCAGCATTTGATTATTGGGTTTGGTAAAACCCAGATTTTCCTTGTTCAGGATGATCTTGACTGCAGGATACTCATGTTGAAGCATTGGAACAGTGCCGTCGTTTGATCCATTATCAGCTACCAAAATCTCATACCCGCCATCAGGTGGAAATTGCTGAATGGATTTTAGACACTTCCTTATATATTCAACGGAATTTAATGTGAGAATGCATATGGAAAGTTCAGTCATTGTCTTTTCCCCCGTTTAGGCAGAGTCCTTGGATCCAGCCTTGGCTGCCTTCAGTGCCACAAAGTGATAATTAAGGGCATGCGTAAGGTGCGCGCCTAAAAAAACGATATATCCTGTAAGATACATCCAGGTCATTAACGCAATAATCGAAGAGAGTGAGCCATAGACTGGTTCAAAATTCGTAAAACCAGTCGCTAAAGCCCAGGAGAGTGCCCGGGTTGCCAACTCCCACAAACCTGCAGCAACCAATGCGCCAATCAGACGTGCCTTCAGCAGAATCGAGCTATTTCGTGGAATCCAGCTGTAAATGGCAAAAAAGAGCAACAACTTGATCACCAATGGGACCACCCAACGCATCCATTCATACAGGCGTGTTTCGACCAGGAAAGTGCCATTAAACTGAACCTGTTCGATCGTGAAAATATTTTGAACCGTATCCACCGCGATTGATCCCAAAAACAATACCACAATTACCAGGATGATGACCAGTGCCATTGCACGGCTCTGGATAAAGCCCGGGTTACGTCCCTTTGGGAAAGCGCGGTTGATATTTACAATGATTTTGTCGAATACATTGCTGGCTGACCAGAGCAAACTGATGAGCGCCACCACGGTGAAAGCCCCTCGTTGTTCCAAAACACCATTAATTAGATTGTTAATGAAGTTGACCGAGACCGGAACAAATTCCCTGATCACTTCAAACAGTTTTTGCTTGACCACTTCCCTCTCAAGGAAAGTTGATGCAATCGATACCGCTGCCAGTAATATCGGAAAAATCGAAAACAAGGAGTAATAAGATAAACTTGCCGCTGCCTCAGGACCACGCATCATCGAAAAATTATTGAAGGTGTGCCGAAGGATGCCCAAAGCCCCGCCAGTGAGCTTGTTGCTCTTGTAGTAAACCTTCTTCAGGAACTCACGCGCGCCGGCAATTCGATCCACGATTTTCTCAAGGAATTTTTTGGTCCCTTCCTTCAAACTTTGCATAAACTGATTATAAGCGAATCGAAGCGAGGAAAAACCTGACTAAAGCCAGATCGCTCCACCGCGAGGCATGGCAGGAATCTTCATCTCTCCCGGATGTAGAACCAGAGTCGCATCACTAAACAGGCTTTTTAAATGCTCCTGCCCTCGGGGGTTGACCAAATTACTCTTCAGGATGAACCCATTGGGCTGATCAGTACGGCTGGCTGTTACGACTACTCGCTTCTCACCCAGCAAACGTTGGTAAACCAACAGGTTATCATCCCAATAAAGAATCTGGAAGCTGCCCGCAGCCAGAACGTCATTTTCTTTTCTCAGGGATATTAATTGCTGATAAAAACCAAGTAGATCCTGATCCCATTCCTCTTCATGCCAGGGGAAGCAATTTCGCTGAGCAAAGCCGGGTTCATCAGCCAACCCAATTTCATCCCCATAATAAACACAAGGCACCCCTGGGAAGGTGAACTGGACCATCAGCGCAAGTCGGATAAGATCTTCATCACCATTCAGTTCTGTACGCAGACGGGAAGTATCATGACTGTCGAGTACGTTGAATTGTTGTAAGGCTATCGTCCAGGGGATCGCTGCCAGGTTTTCCTGCCAACTTTTGACCAATGCTTCAGTGCTGATAGCATTTTCAGACTTCAAAACAGTTTTACAGCGCAGAGCTTCTATCTCAAAACCTTTCAACCAATTAATCAATGGCTGACTGAATCCGGTGTAATTCATAACTCCGTCCCAGGAATCTCCCTGCAATTGTCCGGCTGCCTCAAAAAAGTTTTCTCCCATCAGGTAGCTTTGTGGGTTAGTGCGCTTAACAGTTTTCCGGATTGCCGGCAGCACATCCTGGTCCAGCTGCTGCTCGTTATAACGACCGAGCATGTTGCCCACATCCACCCGCCAGCCATCGCAGGCAAAGGGAGGCAGCAGCCAGCTGGCAAAAACGCTGGTGTCACTTTCGAACATCTCTGTTCGCAGGCTCGGGTCACTGTAATTTAGCTTGGGCAAGCTGCCAAAGCCCATCCATGAAACGTATTTTTGTTCTTTGTCAAAGAAAAATGCCGACCTGCGGGGACTGTTGGGATCCTCAAACGCTTCCCGAAACCAGGGGTGCCCGGCACCACTATGATTAGGCACAATATCCAGGATGTAACGCATCCCAGCATTTTTTAGTGCTTGTGACAGAGATATTAGGGCTTCGTTGCCGCCCAGAGTTGGGTCAACATTGCGAAAATCAGCCACGTCATAACGGTGATTGGTATAAGCAGTAAAAATTGGATTGAGATAGATGGCATTCACTCCCAACCTTTTCAGATAGTCAAGATGATCTTCAATGCCCTTGAGATCACCGCCGTAAAATGGGATGTGTGTACGGTCTGTTTGCACTGCCTGTCCCCACGGGTAGGTTCTGCGGGAGTAACCCGGATAGGCTTCGATTTCCCCTTCCGGATCATTGCCGGGGTCACCATTGGCAAAACGATCGGGGAATATTTGGTAGAAAACTGACCGGCTCAACCAGGTGATCTCAGGGTTGTTTGCCAGGAGTTTAAAATCAAATGGAGCAACCGGAACTGGAGTGCTTACGCCCGCAGCATTCAACCACCATACCCTGCCTTCAGCCTGGATAGCAAAGCGATAAGGCACCTTGGGTTCGTTGATCAGCAGATCTGCCTCCCAGATATTCATTTTGCCCTTCTTCTCAACCAGGTTCATTGCCTCCAGGTGTTGCTCGCCGTTTGGGATGCTGCGTAGAACAACTTGTTCAAGTTGACCCTCAGCTGGCACCTCCAGGCGAATGGTGACTACTTCTCCAAACTGCGGGTAAGGGTTCGAAACGTGATCACGAGTTCCGGTATGAATAATCTGTCGGATCCATTCCGGAGCTTGCTCTTGAAAAAGGGGCGCGTGTTTTATTTCCATAAGCGCTAATGATACCAACTTTTCATGTGTTTGATTGTCAGAGCGTTGTTCAGTTAATTGGTTAAAAATTATTACACCTCATGGCGTAGGTGTAATAATTGTAGTTAGATTATGGACGATGCTTTGATGTTATTCAGTAACCAATTCGATGTGAACTTTTGCGTTGAGGGCTTTGCCAATCTTTCTAAGGGTAGTAAGCGTAGGCATCGTCATACCGTTCTCGATTCGCGCGATCGCAGATTGTTGGGTACCAGCTTTTTCTGCAAGCTCTTTTTGAGTCAAACCCTCTTTTATTCTCAGTCGTGCAATTTGATACCCGGGTTCCATCTCCCTGGCTAAGGTTGCAAATTCATCATCCTTAAGTTTTTCTGCTTCCCAGTCTTCGAACTTGACCATTTTTCGACTAGCCACGGTTCACCTCTTCAATCAATTCCTTCATCCTTTTTATAGCTAGGTCTATCTCCTGCTTAGGGGTTCTTTGGGTCTCCTTTTTGTAACCATGAAGGATCACAAATGTCTTCTCGAAATACAAAAAGAAAAACAACCTCGAACCACCTGGGCGCAGTTCCCAAAGCTTCCCTTTTATTTGTTTGGCATGAGGCATTCGAAGTTCTGGGCCGAATTCCTCCAATAGTCTCATTGCGTTTCTGACCTTGACTTGTTCGTTTGTCGGTAGTTCCTCTATGTACTGCATAACAGGGCTACGACCACGTCTGTCTGTAAAGAACTCGATATGCCACATCATTTACCTTATTAGTATAACAATTTTGTGATATTTGTCAAGGAAATCTTATGTTCACAGGTAAATTCAATTGAACAAATTGATATTTACTTCAACAAATAAAATTGAAGCTATTCTTTTACAGTCTCCTGACCGCGAAAGCAATCGTATCTACTCCTCCACCCTGGAACGAATTTTAAATTCCTCCGGCACAGGTATGCTGCCTTCCCAAACCACGCTGCGGAATTCCTCCGGGGAGGTGTTGCCCTCAGAATTGATCAGCAACACCTGCGATTCCTCGTTCAAGCCCATTGCTTCACGCAGGTCACCTGCTCCATCGTATTCCATTGTATACATCAAGGCACCCAGCGTAACCGCTCCAGATTCACCTGAAACTATGAAAGGGTCACCAGGCAGTGGGGTTGAATAGACGCGCATACCCTTGGCAGCCACGTAATCCGGACATTTGGCAAAGAAATCGGCACAGTTATAGAGCGTCTCCCAAGCCAGGGGGTTTGGATCGCCGCAGGCCAGCCCAGCCATGATCGTATCCAGTTCGCCAGTCACGCTGTGTGGTTTTCCATCACCTATGCGCATTGATTCAAACAGGCAAGCTGCCTTGGTCGGCTCAACAACCATCGAAAGCGGCACATTATCCTCGAACAATACCGAGTAAAAACCTATGGCGGCGGCTGCCAGTGAGCCTACCCCTGCCTGAACCAACAGGTGTGTCGGTCGGCTCAGCCCTTGTCCCGAAAACTGTTCCTGGGCTTCCACAAACATGGTAGCGTACCCTTGCATGATCCAGCGCGGCACTTCCTCGTAGCCCTCCCAGGAAGTATCTGAGATGATCTCCCAGCCGTTTTTTTCAGCATCTTTGGTCGCCTGCCTGACAGCATCATCATAATTGCCATCCACCACGACCACATGACCACCTTGTCGTTCGATTCCGCGGATGCGGTCTTTGGTGGTAAGGGAATGCACATAGATTATGGCAGGGAAACCCATCTTATTGGCTGCCCATGCAACCCCGGTACCGTGATTTCCATCTGTTGCTGTGGCAAAAACCGGATGACCCAATTTTTCACGATGTTCTCCATCCAGTTGAAGTAAATCTTTCAGAGTTAGCTCATCAGGTTCGTAACCACCTCGTTCCAACAACTTTCGATAGATGGCATAGGCACCACCAAGTACTTTGAATGAGTTGAGGGACAGGCGAGCAGATTCATCTTTGACCCAGATCCCGCCCACACCAATTCGCCTTGCCAGGTTGGGCAGGCTTTTGAGTGGGCTCATGCGATAACCGGGAATAGAGCTGTGCAATCGGCGGACCTTTTGGGGCAAACCTTGCGGAAAAAGTTCCGCCGCCAGTCTGGATTTGGGATTTTCCAGGGCGTGTGTATTCGCTATCCATTGGATGGGGACTTCAGTCATGCTCACCTCGTCGTTTGATTTTGCTGTCAACCTATCTTATCACAAGCCATCCTGTGAATACATCAGGTAAAATTCAGAAGAGGTCCACAATGAAAACAGAAATCATCCAGGAATATTACAGACAACGCGGGCTAAGTTGGCCCGACCAAAAAAGCGCACTGCTCTTCTACCTTTCTGAAGTGGGCGAACTGGCTGAAGCTTACCTGGCAATCCAACCAGTTGATTTGACAGCGGAGGAGAAAGCGCTTTTGAATGCTTTCGCGAAAATTGGACTTCAAGCTGATGAAATTGTCTCCCGCACTCCTGGATGGATACGAAAT
Organism: Anaerolineaceae bacterium; assembly: GCA_040770225.1. Lineage (GTDB taxonomy): Bacteria > Chloroflexota > Anaerolineae > Anaerolineales > Anaerolineaceae > Mesolinea. The sequence continues at coordinate 39,057 of JAXGJN010000012.1, read as the reverse complement.
TTCGACCGGATGCGTAAAGAAAATATTGCCCATGAAGCTGCTGATTGCAATATGATGCTTTCGGTATTCCTGGAAACCTGTTGTGATCAATCACCTGATGCTGCTTTATTAGAAAAGATGTCACTCAAACTTGGGCATCCTGTTATCGATGTCGAATAAAATTCGTCGATTGTCGGGTTGAAGCGAACCAAGCAAAGATATCAAGGTTACAAAAGACCCTGATAGACTGACAACGCTCTGGACGAGTAACAGCAAAAAATGATGTTCTCAATGATCTTAAGGTGGGGTTCCATGGATCTGACTGTCTCAACAGCCACTCTGGCTGCCTGCTCGATCGGATATCCATACACCCCTGTACTGATTGATGGAAAGGCAATCGACCTTACCCCATTTTCCTCTGCCAGTTTCAGGCTATTGCGATAGCAGTTTGCCAGAAGCCCGGATTCCCCATGTTGCCCATCATTCCATACCGGTCCGACGGTATGAATTACATACTTTGCCTTTAAGGCAAAACCTGAGGTGATCTTGGCTTCTCCGGTCTCACAACCCCCCAATCTCCGGCACGCCTCCAAGAGTTGTACACCAGCCGCCCTGTGTATAGCACCATCCACGCCTCCCCCTCCAAGTAGAGAATTGTTGGCGGCATTGACAATTGCATCCACATCCAGCATTGTGATATCTGCCAGCATAGCGACCAAAAAAGCCATCAGTTCTCCCTTCTTCTCTCTCAGATAATGGTTATGTATGCCCGATAAGAGGCTTAAAACCCTCACCAAGTGCTTCGTTGGCACGTCCGACAACCATGAAGGCATCCGGATCGGCATCATGAACAATCGTTTTTAGTCGAATCACTTCCGCGGCTGTTACTACACAGAAAACGATCGGACGTTCTTTCTGCGTGTAACCGCCTTTTGCCTGAATAATGGTGGTTCCGCGTCCCAGTTCTTCGGTGATCGCCACCACTACCTTTTCGGTTTCATCGGTGATGATCATTGCTTCGCGGATAACGTTGGTACCCTGGGAGATCATGTCTGCTGCGACCCCACTGATGTAAATCATGATCAACCCATATAAAGCTTTGTCCCAGCCAAAGAAGAAACCTGCCAATAAAACTGCGAACGAATCTGTGATCATGTAAGCCAGCGATATGGACATTCCCAGCCGTTGATTGAGGATGCGCCCCAGAATATCTGTCCCTCCACTAGTCCCGCGTCCAAGATAGACCAGCCCAAGGCCAACACCCAACATTATGCCTCCATATAGCGAATTTAGCAGAATGTCATCGGTGATAGGAGCAGTCCCAGTAAGCTCTACCAGGATATCGGTTAGGATCGTGTAAGAGAGCACCGCAAGAATGGTGCGGATCGCAAAGCGCGGTCCGCCTAAATAACGCCAACCGATCACAAAGAGAGGAAGATTGCCCAGCAAAGTAACTACACCGATTGGCCAATTCCAAAGATAGTGCAGTATTTGGGCGATACCGCTGATACCGCCGCCAACCAATTGGGCAGGAACAAGGAACGTGCGCAAAGCCAAAGCCTGGATCAATCCACCCAAAATGATCAAGCCGTAATCCCTCAGGGATCGCCAACTGAAATCGAGCTGGCTAAAAAATGTTTTGATCTTTCTCATTCTTGCAACGTATCCTTGATCGTGCTTTGGTGTGTCTTCCGGATGGGATTATAAACGAAACCGCCCCTTTCAGGGCGGTGTACAAATGGATCAACATTGTCAATTGTTAATTGTCAGGGATTAGATATGCTTGGCAACCAGAAAAGCCCTGTTACGGTAGGATCATAAATAAGAGTAAACAAGGTGTTCCAATCACTCCAGTTGCCATTGTTATCTTGTACACGTAATCGGAAGTAATGCGGAGTCTTCATTGGGATCGGACTTGGGTCAAACCAAAGACCATAAGTGTAGTTGCTCGAGGTTCCTTGCGGGTTGGTTCCCCAATAGTATTGATATGCGTTGGTAGTTGGAATTCCGACTCCAGAATCAAAGGATCCTTCCCAAACAAAATAGGCATTATTACACCATGGTTGAGGAATGTTATTGTAGGCTTGACATCCCACTCTCTGCAAGTATGGAAGTGTTGGGGGTTCAATATCGACTTTGATGTTGAGTATCTTTGGAGCCTCCCAGTTATCTACCATATCAACACTAAGATATCTGAGAGTTATAATTTCAGCCCCGTCTACAAAAAATGGAGCTTGGTACAACGTCCAGGTTCCGTCTCCAATTTTGTAATATGAATATCGTACACCGACGGAATTGTCTGTTGCTGTCAGGGTCACCTCTACGGGTGTTTTGTACCAGTCCTGGTATCCCAGGGTTCCATTGACTTGAGCAGATGTGACTGGAGGGACTGCGTCTGCGCCGAATGGTACAGCCACCTTGCCCTCAGATACATTGCTATCAATATCGAGACGAACTCCTCCCCAGGTTTCAGGATGACCGCCAGAATACTGAAGAATTCGTTGGTTGTTTATCCAATACTCGTCTGAAAGATGGCGCAAACCCCAGACGGTTTCATCTGGTCGGAAACCAGGCGTTTGATACCATTCAGCGATCCAAACGTCATTAATTGGAGAAGTAAGATCAAAAAATTCATTTGCCGTTATAGTGCTGGAAGTCGAATATAAGCCAGAGCGAATACCCAATTGAGCCAATCGAGTTGTCCAACCATTGACGTAAGCTCTTGCTGCAGCTGAACAACTGGCTGTGTAGGCGAAATGTTCCAGATCAAGATAAATGATGTTTCCTGACCCATCCGGATTGCTCAAGTGGTAATCCAACATCCTGGTACTCGCCAAGTTGGCATTATTTACTCCATACTGGTATGCCTGATTTACATCGTATGGAAAAGGATATTTATAATTGGTACAAGGTGCCTGGTGACCAACCCAGGTGGGTATCAACTTCCATCCTTGCCGATAGATACTCTGGATGTAGGATGCCGAAAGGGACGCATTGCTGCAAAACCGAGAAATACCACCAATGTACAGATTGACAGCCTTGTATGGACTGTTGGAATACCAACTTTGTAACTGGCTAAGTGTCGGGACTTCACACTTATCAAAGGCGTGCCCGTTAAATAACCTTACCCAGCTCTCACTGTTTATTTGTTTATCAACCAGGTCATTTTGAGTGGCTTGAGTCTCAATACTAAAACTCTTTGTAACAGAGAACAGCTCTCCTGGCAAATTAACGACTTCCCAGCTTAACCCCCCGCTTGGGCTCCTCAACATTTGCCAACTGGACTCGCAACTGATCTGAACATTACCCTCATCTGTTGGAAGGCTTTGACATTCCCCGCCAGTCATCCCAATCCAAAGATCCTGGGCATCTCTTGTTTCGATGTTGCTGATTTGCCCATCCATTGAACTTAAAGGCTGCTTCTGTCCAGTTGGCGGTAGAATGGGAATGATTTCCGGCCTGTTGGCAGAAATCATTGACTTAGGCGAGGCTTTTGGTTCAATCCGTACCAGCATGTTGACGCCTTTGGCTTCACCATCCATCGTTTTCACTGGTAAATAGACCCGCTCATCATCCAATCTAAAAGGTAAACCTGATTCAAATAGTGCGAAATCCAGGGTCTCATCCAGACCAAGGTAAAGCAAGCTCCAGCTCTTGCCGCCGTCCAGGCTACGATAAAGAGAACTCGAGTCAGCCGGGTTGAGCATGAAACCCACATTGTCATCAAGAAATACAAATTTCTCCGCAACTGGCACTTCTCTTGTGCCCCAATTCTTACCACCATCTTTGGTAACGAAAAGCGTTCCGATGCTGAAATTGCTGCTGGTGAATTCTTTAACCAAAATAAAAGCATTCTTTTTATCCAGCCATTGCATTTGGATATCACCAAAGGGCTGACTGAATTGTTGCTTGAGTTGCATCTCCAGATCCCCTTCAATCTGGAACCAGGACTCGCCTTGGTTGGTTGTTTTATACATCTCGAGTTCGATGGTAGTTTCTGTTTGAGTCAGATAAAGAGCAAAACCCAAATCAGATTCGGGAAATGAAACCAGCATATACGGCTCGATCAGATTCGTTTCCGGACTGATCCTACTCCACTGCTTGCCGGCGTCCAGGCTGTAAAACAATTGAGTGCCGGACTTTAACCACACTTCAGAGTCATTTACAAGACCAAAATCGAGATTCGTTGGGTCCAGATCCACCCCAGTCGTCGCCGGAATATCCTGCGCTACAACGATCCGCGCTGGTGTCAGGCTGAACAGCAATATTGCAATAATAGTAGTCAAAACTAATTTTTTTCTCATGGCTACCTTCCTGCAATTCAAGTTGCAACTCTTATACCCGCTGCTTTTAAGGACTCTGCACTATTCGCATCAATCAACACCTGAATGACTTTTGGGGGGTTGCTGTTTTTTCGGTTTGCTCTACTATAGGCTTGACACTGAACATTTGTTCTGTTATTATTGGACTATAGAACAAGCAAACCCGGAGAAAGCGGTTACTATGGCAAGAAAAAGCAAAGGACTAAGCCAGCGGCACAAGAATATTTTAGCCTGCATCCGAGATTGGCAGGAAGAAAAGGGTTATCCCCCCTCCATTCGCGAGATCGGCGCACACACCCAGATCAGCTCCACTTCTGTAGTTAATTATTACCTCAACCAATTGGAAGAAATGGGCTATATTGACCGTCAGAGCAATGTCTCGCGCGGAATCAACCTGATCAAGGACGGTGCCGGTGAGTTGGTGCAAAATCTGAAGAGCGGGGTTTCTCAGTTAGTAGAACAATTGGTTTCCGTCCCCTTGGTCGGTAACATCATCGCCGGTGAACCAATGCCTGTACCCGCTTCCGATTTTAACTACTACGATCCCGAATCTGGAGTGGATATCGCTCGCAGCTTGCTGCCCCAGGGAGACAATTTGAGCGATCTCTACGCCCTGAAGGTTCAAGGGGACTCGATGATTGACGCCATGGTAAACGATGGCGACATCGTCGTAATGAGACGCACCAACCAGGCTCGCAATGGCGAGATGGTAGCCATCTGGTTGAATGATCGCGATGAAACCACTCTCAAATATTTCTACCAGGAGAATGGACGCGTTCGGCTTCAGCCCGCCAACCCATCTATGCAGCCCATCATCATCAATGATCCCAGCATCGTTGAAGTACAAGGAAAAGTTGTCCTGGTCATCCGCCAATTAGACCAGTAAGACCTTTAAATTTAGGGGAAAAGCTGAGCCAGGCTTCCAGGCTCAGCTTTTTTAATTGCGCAAAGAGTATAACCTGACCCGACCGTAAAAGAGAAAACATTGGATCTAGAACAATGTGCCAAACAACTGAAAACTGACATACCTGCTGTATACCTGAGCCTGAAAAGCCCGGATACACCCTGGTATGTCAAGGCTCTGGCGGCTATCACCCTCCTGTATGCTCTCGCGCCCGTTGACCTTATCCCCGATTTCATTCCGGTTCTTGGTTACCTTGATGATCTCATTATTCTTCCTGCGCTGATTGCTTTGAGCATTCATTTCATACCCAAGGAGGTATTTGGGGGTTATCGGCAGGAAGCTCAGGTGATCTGGCAGGATGAAATTCCAAAATAATGGTATCTTGCGATCCCGTTTGTTCTGATTTGGTTATTCATTTTCTGGTTGATCATAAGGCGTTTTTTTCTCTGTACATGACGAACAGGAAAACCTTTACAAATCTATCCATAATCTGAGCTTGGTCTTACAATCATCCCATGAAAACAGTCAGGTCAAATGATGGCACGTCCATTGCCTACAAAACCACTGGCACTGGACCATTGCTGATCATCATTACAGGTGCTCTAAACACCCATAACTTTGGCGTGCCGGGCGACATGGTGCCCTTCCTGCAGGAACACTTTACCGTCCTCACTTATGACCGACGCGGGCGCGGGCAAAGCGGAGATACCGCTCCGTACATGGTCTATAAAGAAATCGAAGACTTACAAGCACTGATTGATGCGAATGGTGGAAATGCTTACCTTTATGGTCATTCCGCTGGCGCAGCCCTGGCGCTTTTTGCTGCGGCTGAATTTCCCGAAAGAGTTCTGAAAATTGCCGCCTACGAACCGCCACTAAGCGGCGGTCGGGTTGAAAGCTTGTTCTCAAAACTGCTAATGCGTCAGGTTCAAAACCAGGTCGCCAGGGGTGAAAACCTGGCTATTGTTACCCGTTTCATGCGTTTTGTGGGCATGGATGAGGACCTGATCGCAGAAACCTTAGCAGGTGAACACGGGCAGACTATCATTGACATGGCAGCCACAATCGCTTACGAAGCTAAGATCCAGGCTGCCACCAAACTATTTTTGAAAAGCCGTGCCCAGGATTTGGCGCAACCAGTTCTCATGCTGGCTGGCACAAAAAGCTTCAAAACCGCCCCAGCGATCATGGTTGATTTTACCCACGCCATCCCGTTGGCAGAGTCACAGTTACTGAAAGGTCAGACCCACTCCGTCGAACCTCAGGTTATCACACCAATTTTGAAGGAATTCTTCTTACGCCCCTAATCCACACAAGTTAATGACATCATCATGGCGTCCAGAGCTTCCAGACTGGGGGTCAAGGTTCCACCATTCTCCGTCCTGATCAACTCAGCTATACTCTCGACATATTGCGGGTATTCATAAATAATATTTTCCATCTCTTCATTACTCAACTGCGTGTCTGAGAGCAAAGAGCTGTGGATAGGTAAAACCGCAGCAATATAATATCTTCCGTCTGCGCTGATACCCTGGTAGGTATAGAAAATTTCATAATTAGTCACACCCATAATTCCCTGGGAATACATTGTCAGGTATCGAATGCCGCTGTTGTATACGGAATCGAGCCTCTGCTCCAGTACGTGGAAGACCTGGGCTGCATTGAACGGCGGCAGGAAAGGCAGGCTTCCTTCTGCCTGAAGATCGAGCTCCGGATCGATCAGCAAACCTTGAAGTGTCGCGGCATTTGTCGCGCCAAAAGTCCCGCCTTGGATCAGTTTGTCAAAGGCATAAACGTAGATCACCGGGGTATGGAAATGGTCCTGGATGATGTATCCGCTAAAGTTGACCATCCGACGGGCTGGCAGGGAGAATTCCGACCAACCCTCATTGGGATCATCGGGCAAAACGGTAGTCACATCTGCGCCTGCAGCCACCTCAACCGGCAAGTTGAAGACCAGACCACCCGATTCGATTACGTTAATATCTCCTGTATAAATTGGGATAACGGTTACTTCCGGGACGGCGGTAGGTTCGGGGGTCACATCAGTCTCAACAGCCACAGGAGATGCCGTTGGCGCAACCATCGTGGTCAGGCTTTCAATTGTGGCAGCTTGTTGGGTGAGGAGCAACTCAAGGGTTGCTTCCAGTCCCTGATCCTCCGTCACCTCGGCTGGTAAAGTTGGTGTTGAAACTACAACCTGGCAAGCCGCCAGGATAAGGCTGACCATAATCAGGCAAGTTAAGTAAGCAAACTTCTTCATGACAAACCTCTTTTTGGTAGTGCATAAATTGGATATTAGTATTTTATATTTTTAGACGTTTAAATACAAGTTTTTGTTCCCATTTCCAATGTCTGCTCCAATTTTTCGCCAAGCTTTAGACAAATAAAACAAAAAAGCCCCCACGAAGGGGGCTAATGGTTGGACTAAAAACTAAAGAACGACGACTTCGGCGCCGGCTTCCTTGAGTTTGGCAGCGGCGTCGTTGGCGACGTCTTTACCAACAGCTTCGAGGACTTTGGCATCAGCAGTTTCTGCCATATTCTTGGCATCAACCAAGCCGAGGCTGGTGAGCTGGCGGATAACTTTAATGACTTCGATCTTCTTGGGACCAGCAGATTTGATGACAACATCGAACTCGGTCTTTTCTTCAACTTCTTCTTCAGCGGCAGCAGCGGCAGGGCCAGCAGCAACAGCAGCGACGGGAGCGGCAGCGGAGACGCCCCATTTTTCTTCCAACATTTTGACGAGGTCGGCAGCTTCCAAGACGGACAGTGTGCTCAGTTCCTCAACGATTTTTGCTAAATCAGCCATTTTTTATCTCCTAATAATTTTTCTTTTTAATATTTTCTCGTCTTGAAACGAGCCTGTTAAGCAGCACTTGTCTGCTTTTCTGAGTTTGCTTTAATTACAGCGGCTAAACCACGGGCGGGTTCCGCTAATGTACGGACTAACTGGCTGGCAGGTGCCAAAATGGTGCCCAACAGCATGGAACGCATTACCGGTAAGGTGGGCAAGTCTGCCAATGCTTTCACCTGGCGTGCGTCTAACAAAGCTTTGTCCAGATAACCACCAGTGACAGCAAATGTTTCATTGCCTTTAGTGATCTCTGTCAATGCCTTGGCGGCAGCAGGGGCGTCTTCAAACGCGAAAACCACCACATTATTGCCTTCCCAGGTTTTCGGATCAAACTTGTAACCCTTCTCTTCCAAAACGAGGGAGAAAAGCCGGTTTTTGACCACATGCATCTCGCTTTCGGATTCTCGCAGTTTTGCGCGAGCCTCGTTGATGGCGGGCATGGTCATTTTATTGTAGGTCAGATAGTAAACCGCTTTGCTTTTATCGATCCATTCACGATATTGCTCAACAATTACTTCTTTATGTTCTCTCGAAAATGCCAATGTACTCTACCTCCTTCCAATAAAAAATCTCTTTCCGTTTACCCGCGAAAAGAGATTCATAGTATCGACCAGAGTCTGTCTTGAACCTCCACCTCGGCGGGATATTAAGCCGTTAACGGCACCAGCTTTCTTAAGCAGAGCGTGCAATTTTGCACTATTCTGTTGTCCAGCCCGGCAAGTATACCACGCTTTTTTTCCTGTCAAGGACTGACTGTTTCATTTTTGGGATAAAACGGCTGACTGAACCCAAAACATTCCTCACTTCCCCAACAGTTGGGGAAACCCTCAAAATCGATTGTATATTCACCAGTTACTTTGCCTTGTTGATCAATGTAATATGCTTTTTTATTGTTGATATAAATGAAGCTATCCCCGTTTGAAACGATCTGATTCCATATCAACTCATCGTCATTCTCAAACTCCTCCAACGCAATTACCTTGGATCCATCTCGCAGGCGGCGAATCCAATTATGAGAACAACCTTCGTAATAACGGTCTGTAAGAAAATACCCTCCAGCAAAACGGAAGACATTATTCGAACAGCAAGCTTGCTCGGTCATTACAGGCTCGGCATGAGCACTGTCGTACAATTCCAGGTAGGCACCTCGATAATCGGATTCATCAGAATTGATGCCAAAACACAGTAAGGTGTAACCATTTTCCGGTTCAACAGCATAAACAACAGTGTGAATCCGGTCGGTAAGGATGTCTGTTTCAGACAAATCATCCGTTTTCGTGTTGAGAATAGGCAAAAAATTTTCCTCCATTTGTTTGCTCATTGGGTCGAAAGTTAGATACTTGGCGTATAAACCCCCATCTCTTCGAATTGGGTAGGTTGCTACCCAAAGCACGAATGGTTTTTCCCCGCTGCTGGTTCCAAGCACTCCCGATTCCGCTTCTCCATCGTATCCCATCGATAAGGCTGGGGCTGAATCGACTTGCATTTCGGTATTTACCATGACAAGCTCTTCACTTCCGTTGGAATCTAGTACTAATGTATCTCCCAACCATATAGACTGTGGAGCCCAAATCCTGGGCAGTACAACCTGGTCAACTTCTCCGGTGGGCGAAAGTCTTACAAAGAATTCGTCCTTTGACCGGTAGGCAAAATAGAGATTTCCTTCTCGGTCAGTTCGGATAGGTGAAAGGAGTTTTGCTTTACTATCAACAGAAATTTCTGCATATGTCACTTCTCTCGTTAGAGATTGTGAAACTATCACCGCATTATTTGTAGAATAGCCTTGAATATAGACTACAACTGAATCGCTTGTATGTAATACAGTTTGACATGGTTTGGTATGTTCGATTGTTAAGCCAGAAGAACTTTTGCACACACAGGCTGTGAAAAGTGTCACAAATAGCATCATGAACACCCATAGCCGAACTCGCCTCTTTGTTATGTGAATATCTTCCATGGTCATTTGCACCCAGGTGTAACTATCTCAATAAATATTGATGCACCTTGTATAGGAACTCGTCCAAGGATAATTTAGCCTATCATTGGTGTGGCCACTGTATCTCAAAGGGTTGATGGCAGTGACCATCCCAGTATGCTGTTGAGGAATAATCCCTATGTCACCTAGTTGCACGATAGCGCAATCGCGATAGTATCCATAACCAGAACTAATCATTTTGTTTTCAAAAGCTTGTACTCCTACCCAGGCTGACACATAAGGTTGCCACGTTGAAGTCTTGATCTTTCCTGCATACACTAATGCCTGTGAAACATAGTTCACACAATCAAGACACTCACACATTTGACCACAACCACCAAATTGGTCATTTTCATAATCTTCATTGTAGGCAGATCGGTCTTGATAGACTCCATCACAGTCAATTCTGTTAACTCTTACATAAGTTCTCATATATGCTGCAGCATTTGAATCAGAATACTGGATCTGGTTTCGAGGGCCGATTGCACTAGAGGATTCAGGAATACGATTAACGTCATCTAGAATTATTTTAGCAAGTTCTTCAATTCCTAGAGTATAAATCAGGTTGTCCTGCATAACGGCATAGTTCGGATGTATTCGAACAGGTTTCTCTTTATCCCATATAACTGTATCAATACCTGGATCGTCTTTCGCTCGACTTGTGAACTCATCTTTAATAATGTTATTACTATTCGGATCAAATTCAATTGTATGTAAATTAATAATGGTGAATTTGAACTCTCCTTGAAATATTGATTCTTTGACGGCTCTCAATATGTCACGAGCGTTTGATTCAAGATACAACGATTTCCTAATATCTTCTACTTGTTTTTCAGCCAATAGAGTAGCTTGATAGATAGGGTAATCCTCTGCATTCTTCAAAATCGGCACTCCACTTAACGTAACACTTTCCACTACATTTATTACGTTCTCCCCTGCTTTTGTAATCGCTGCGTGGTCAAACTCAGCTTTTATATTTGTTAGATCAGAGTGTAGACCGAGGTTAAAATAATCTGAGTAAAACTGTCGACGTTCTGTTATCTCCAAGGAGATTAGTCTTGACCAATATTCGCTCTGGACCGTTATATCACCTGAAAGTGAATCTGAATATTTGTCAAGAATATCAAGACGTGATTCATCTGTCCATATATACATACTTTGGCTATTTACCGTGATTCCAAGAAAAGAAACTATCATTACACACAACACAAGTGACGAAAAAAATTTTCTTATTTCCATGATATTCTCCTTTCGAACTAATGCTTAATTAATAAGCTTGCTTAATTATTCATAACTGTTACTGTTTATTTAAGTTTGTGACAATTACTATACGAACGGAGGAAGACAGATAGGCGATGACAGAATTGGATCTAATTTTATGAGTGTAAACTTGAATTTACCATAACATGAAAAAATGGAAACGTCAAATATTACAAGCGTTGAAACACTATATCAACGCTTTCTTAAAAAGCCAAACCCCTATATCCGACTGTTTAAACCGCTTCGGTCTCCATGTCCAGTTTCTATGTTCTCAACTGGTCGAAATCGACTCATTAGTCGGGTTGCCTGGTCGCGGGTCAGAGTATGATGATTAATTCTTGTATACTTTCTTGTTCTGGCATCCCTCCCTTCCATACCTATTTACTTTGAGGCATTACGATAACGGTTTGGCCGATCCCAAGATCCTCAGTTTTGATTAATTGATAGGTATCGCCATTCTGTTGCCATACCAAGCCTTGATTGTTTAAGTACCAACTTACTGCTTTCCCACGAGATGCATTCTTGTATTATTTTCACTAACAATAAAACAGCCCCTGCATGAATTGCTCAGCAGAGGCTAGATGTTAACCAGTATAGTTAACGATTATACGGCTTCGGTTTCCATGTTCATGGCGGAGTTGATATCAACCTTCACGCCAGGACCCATGGTCGAGGTCAGGGTCACTTTCTTGACGAAGGTACCCTTGGCACCACTTGGGCGGGCTTTGCGCACGGCCGTGGTCAGCGCAGCCATGTTTTCGTAGAGGGCTTCAGCAGTGAAAGAGACCTTGCCCAACGGGACGTGAATGTTGGCGCTTTTATCGAGGCGGAATTCAACCCGGCCAGCTTTGGCGGATTCGATCGCCTGGGCGATGTCACCCGGCTGCACAACCGTACCGGCTTTGGGGTTTGGCATCAAGTTGCGGGGACCCAAAACACGACCCAAACGACCAACCTTGCCCATCATATCCATGGTACCAACGGCGACATCGAAATCGGTGTAACCACCCTGGATGCGAGCCATATCATCATCGGTTTCGGCAACAAAATCAGCGCCTGCTGCGCGGGCAGCGGTGGCTGCTTCACCTTGAGCAAAGACCAAAACGCGCACGGTCTTACCCAAACCCTTGGGTAATACACAAACGTCGCGGATTTGCTGATCAGCCTGGCGGGGATCCAAACTCGTGCGGATATGGATCTCGACAGTTTCGTCAAACTTGGCATAAGCCATTTCTTTGACCAATTCCAGTGCTTCACGGGGGCCGTAAATCTTGTCAGCTTCAACTTTCTTGCTGGCATTTACAAAATTCTTTCCTTTTTTAGACATTAAGACTCCTTCGTGGTTCCAACGGGCGTCTCAACCCTCCCACTTTGCTAGTTTCCGGTTTACTTTTCGACGACTTTAAGCCCCATATTGCGGGCTGTGCCTTCCAGCTGGCGCATGGCGGCTTCAATATCATTCGCGTTCATATCTTTGAACTTGATTTCAGCAATTTCCTTCAATTGAGCCCGCGTAACCTGACCAACTTTTTCAGTCTTGGGGTTGGCGGATGCCTTTTCAATCCCAGCTGCTTTTTTCAACAAAACAGCAGCAGGGGATGACTTCAGGTCAAATTTGAAAGATCCATCCTGGAAGATGGTGATTTCGGCAGGAACAATCTCACCCATCCGGCTGGATGTGCGAGCGTTATAGTCCTTGCAGAATGCCATGATATTGACGCCATGAGGTGCCAACGCCGGACCAATCGGGGGGGCGGGATTCGCCTTACCGGCCTGGATTTGCAGTTTTACGATTGCTTTTACTTTCTTTGCCACAGATAAATCTCCTTGGTGGTGCTAACGGGTGGTTTAAACCCTCCCACAAATTTCCGGATTGCTCCGGTTTACGCTTTCTCCACCTGTAGAAAATCGAGTTCCACAGGAGTTTCACGCCCAAAAAAGTTCACCATAACGCGAATCTTTGAGCGGTCCATATAAATTTCATCCACAATACCGCGAAAGTCATTGAAAGGGCCATCCACGATACGTACCCGATCACCAGGTTTGTAAGTAACCTTAAAGGTCGGGGCTTCGTTTTCCATACGACGCAAAATGCTGGCGACCTCTTCAGGACGCAGCGGCGTAGGTTCGTCACCCATACCAACAAAGCCAGTCACGCCAGGTGTGTTTCTGACAACGAACCATGAATCTTCTTCCAGGATCATGTTGACTAAAACATAACCTGGAAAAACATGGCGTTCCACTGTTCGGCGCTTGCCATCGCGAACTTCGATCTCTTCCTGCGTGGGGATGACCACGTCAAAGATCTTATCTTTCATCGCCATGGTTTCAATGCGCTGTTCCAGGTTCTTGCGCACTTTGTTCTCATAACCCGAGTAGCAGTGAATCACAAACCATTGACGGTTATCGTCAGATTTGTTTTCATCTACTGAGCCAGTATTGGAAGAATCGCTCGCGGTTTGATTACTATCTACCGCTTCGTTCTTCTCGGGTTCTGGCAGGTCTTTATCAAAAAGATCAGTCATGATCTGGTCTCGTTTCTATATCCTAACCAACCAATAAACCAACCAGGCGGGAGAAGATAAAGTCCAAAACGCCAAGAATAGCCGACATGATCACGGTCACGATCAACACGATCCGGGTCAATGCCAGGGCATCTTCTTTGGTTGGCCAGGTCACTTTGCGCAGTTCGCCTATGGTCTGGCGCCACCAGTTCTTGGTTCTCTGGAACAGATTCGGTTTTTTCTCTTTCAGTGCCATAGTTAACTCCTGGTTGACGTTACAACGCCGTAGGTAGTACGGCGTTGAGTTTTTTCAACAGGTCAGGTAGGAATTGAACCCACAACCCCCGCTTTTGGAGAGCGGTGCTCTGCCAATTGAGCTACTGACCTAAGCGCTTCCTTTACAGGAAGCTTATTTTACCTCACGATGCAGCCTGTGAACACGGCAGCGCGGGCAATACTTTTTCATTTCAATACGACCCGGGTCATTGCGGCGGTTTTTTACCGTAGTGTAATTACGTTCTTTACATTCGGTGCAAGCCAGGTGAATGACTGGTCTGATGTCTTTTTTCTTAGATGCCATTTTAGTCTAACATGGCTGCCTTTTTCAGGCAGCCATGATTCCTTCCTGAAATTCTTATCGACTATGCAATAATCTTCGTGATCCTGCCAGCACCGACAGTCAGACCGCCTTCGCGGATAGCGAATTCGGAACCGTCTTCGAGAGCGACTTTTTGGATCAGTTTGACTTTCAAACCGTTGACGTTGTCACCGGGGAGAACCATCTCAACGCCTTCGGGCAGGGTCACATCACCAGTAACATCGGTGGTGTGAATGTAGAACTGAGGGCGATAACCGGTGAAGAATGCACTGTGGCGTCCGCCTTCTTCTCTCTTGAGAATGTAGACAGAGCATTCGAACTCGGTGTGGGGGGTGATGGATTTGGGTTTTGCCAAAACCATACCGCGTTCCACTTGCTCGCGATCGATACCGCGCAGCAAAATACCGGCATTGTCACCAGCCTGACCCTGATCAAGCTGCTTGTGGAACATTTCGATACCAGTTGCAACAGTTGCCAGAGGTTTGTCCATCAAACCAACGATTTCAACAGGATCGTTCAGTTTCAAAGTACCGCGTTCGATACGACCGGTCACAACAGTACCGCGACCTTTGATCGAGAAGACGTCTTCGATGGGCATCATGAAGTCTTTTTCGAAATCACGAACAGGTTCCTCAAAGAAGGAATCAACAGCGTCCATCAGATCAGCGATCGGTTTGTATTCCGGAGCGTTGGGGTCCATGGAGGTGCTGTCCAGGGCAACCTTGGCAGAGCCGCGGATGATCGGCACATCGTCGCCGGGGAAACCGTTTTTGGTCAGCAGTTCGCGAACTTCCATCTCAACCAGCTCAAGCAGTTCAGGATCGTCCATCTGGTCGGTCTTGTTCAGGAAGACCAGGATAGCGGGGACTTCAACCTGACGAGCCAGCAGAACGTGCTCTTCGGTTTGGGGCATGGGACCATCGGGGGCGCTGACAACCAAAATAGCGCCGTCAACCTGGGCTGCACCGGTGATCATGTTCTTGATATAGTCACGGTGACCAGGCATGTCAACGTGTGCGTAGTGACGCTTGGCGGTCTCATATTCAACATGGGTAATGTTGATGGTAATACCACGAGCTTTTTCTTCCGGAGCGTTGTCGATCGAGTCGTACGCGCGGAATTTGCCAAAGCCACGCATAGCCTGGACTTTGGTAATAGCAGCGGTCAGGGTGGTCTTGCCATGGTCAATATGACCCATCGTACCGATGTTCATATGAGGCTTAGAGCGGTCAAATTTTTGTTTCGCCATCTTTTCTCCTTAATAATGACTAAATATTTTCTCTTTTTCGGCAAGAGCCCTCAATCGGATTCGGACCGATGACCTCATTCTTACCAAGAATGCGCTCTACCAACTGAGCTATGAGGGCAGCCGTACCTTCACGCTGCCTATGCAGAGTGAAATGGACGGTGAAGGATTCGAACCTCCGAAGGCGCCAGCCAGCTGATTTACAGTCAGCCCCCGTTGTCCACTTGGGTAACCGTCCTATTTGCTTTTTCCTTTGGGCGCAAGCTTCTTACCCGCTGGAGATTGTGATCCACCAAGGTCGATCACAATCGCTAAAGAGTAAAACTGAGCCGACGATGGGAATCGAACCCATAACCTACCACTTACAAGGCGGTTGCTCTACCATTGAGCTACGCCGGCGCCCGGGAAATATTGCGTTGTTAAATGTTACTCACAGACTAAAAAGTATATCAAAATTTGCACGCTTGCGCAAGGCTGAATACTTCCAGTCCTTCAATTGCAAGTCGAGAGTTTATCAGGTTAACCCTGCTTAGTCAAGGGAAATCGCTTTATCCAACCTTTCTTTTTCAGGAGAACGTTTTTTTAACCAAATCTGCTTTTTCAGCTAAAAACTGCCTAGTGAATCTGCATGATCAACGGGATCCTATGGCAGATTGCAGAGATACTTCCCATCAATCCTTCAGAACAAAATTAATCACTTGATTCGAGGATTCTTTCCAACAATCCCACCACGGTCAGCACCTGTTCTTTGCTCACTCGCGTAGAAGGTTCACCTCGTCGTACACAATCCAGGTAGTGCGACAATTCCGCCTTGAACATGCCGGTTGGCGGCAGGTTGATCCCGGTGGGTATTTTTTCTTTCTCCTCTGTATCAAAAACGATTGGTTCGGCTTGGGCAGGATAGGCAATTAAGCCTTTTTCATCATTTACAACGACTGCTCGCTCAAAGTAAATCCGCCAGCGGGCAGTGAAGGGGAAATTAGCATTAAACCAGGCTGCCTCAGCAGCCACTGAATGGTCAGCAAACCGGTAAACAAACCGGCAGTGTTCCTTATAAGTGTTGCCTGGATTGCCGCTGCAGGTGAAACTGTAACTTTGGGGGGCGCCGAAGAGACTGACAATCGTATCAAGATCATGAATATGCAGATCAAACGGGAGCAGACCGCTCTTTTCCTTATCGAAGAGCCAGCCATTCTTGATCCAGGTCGGACAGGCTGAAAGTCTTTCAAAATATCCATCCAGGACTTTTCCAAACCTCTGACTTTCAACCAACTCATGTAAGATTTCAACTTCCCTGGTGAATTGCAGAACCTGCCCCACAAACAACAACTTGCCCTGTTTTTCGGCAAGAGCATACATTTCTTCGGCATCGGCAAGGTGGAGCGCGATCGGTTTTTCTGTAATGACGTTTGCGCCTGCTTCAAGCGCTTGCATTACGTGCGCTTTGTGCAGAAAAGTTGGTGTACAAACATCGACCAGGTCCAGTTTTTCAACCTCGACCATTTCGCGGATGTTTTCGTAATAGGTCACTCCCCATTCTTTTGCCCGGGGTTGACCGTATTGGGGAACGTCGACCAAACCAACCACCTGGCAGCCTTCAATATGTCGATAATTGTTGAAATGGACTGACCCCATTCCGCCGGCGCCAACAATGCCAATTTTCAGAGTTTCCATCACAATACTCCTCTTCTTTGAAAGGCAAGAAATCCCGTTACTAACCTATCAAGAAATCTCCTTAAAGAGCACCAATCCTTCTAAGATACTCGCCCGACTTTCTTACTGCCTCATGGACTTCCGCAAGCGAACCAGGACCCTTGCTTGTGAACTCGATCTCGATGCTTGCAGGCGCATCGTTGCCCTCAAGCAAACTGAAAATAGCAGGAAAGTCAACATGCCCGTCACCCAAGGCTGGGAAATTCCACTCGTTATCAGCGCCTGCCTTATCCTTCAGATGCAAGTGCCCGATCTTGTCAGCACAGGAACGCATATCTTCTACCGGCTCTTTACCAGCATACAGGATGCCGTTGGCGGTATCGAAATTAATTTTTACCCGCTCCGATCCAACTGCGTCCACAATTTCTTCAATAATCGCGCAGGTGGAATGTTCGCCATGGTTCTCGAGCCCCAACACCAGGTCATATTTTTCAAGGTGGGGCAGTAGCTTCCTGATATGTTCAGCTACCTCCTGGTTTGATGCATGGGCTTTATCCTTGATATGCGCCTCACCAACCGATGAGGTTATATAGGTGCACCCAAAAAAGTTTGCCAGGCGCATGTTTGCGATGAAATCGGCAATCCTTTCCTGGTCCATCAGGTTGCAATGACCACTCATTGAGATCGGATCAATTTCATAGTCCTGCAGTTTATCTTTGATCCGCCACAACTCCTCAAAACTCATATTGGGGAAAACATGTTCCGTCCAGCCTTTGGTTGCAGTCAGTTCAATAGAATGAAAACCAGCAGCCTTGATTCCTTCCAAAGCCTGATCAAGGGTGAAGCCATGATATGTATTCGAATTGATCGCGATGATTCTTTTTTGCATACATCCACCTCAAATTACATAGGGGTCCAGGTAGCGAGCTGAAAGATACAGGCTGTCCAATATTTTTTCTTCACTACCTTCGAATGCCCGGTCTTCCACTTCAACGCAGGCAAAGCCATCGTATCCAATATCTCGAAGCGCACTCACAAAGGCTCCCCAATCGACGTCGCCTTGACCTGGCAGTTTCGGAGCCATGAATTCCAACGGGTAAGCCATCACCCCAACTTGATCCAGTTTTTCCTTGTAGAGCTTGATGTCCTTGAAATGGACATGCAGTATGCGGTCCTTGAATTCATAGAGCGGCTTCAGATAGTCCATCATTTGCCAAACAAAATGGCTGGGGTCGAAGTTGATCCCGAAATTGGCTGCAGGAATGATCCGGAACATCTCACGCCAGATCCTGGGTGAGGTTGCCAGGTTCTGCCCACCAGGCCATTGGTCTTGTCCAAACAACATCGGGCAATTTTCGATCGCGATTTTCACATCTCGCTCCCCGGCATAAGCCACAATTTCAGGCCATGTTTGTTCAAAATCTGCCAGGTTTTCTTCAACGTTCTTATGTTGGTCGCGTCCAATAAAGGTGGTTACCATGCCTACCTGCAGTAACTTGCTCGCGTCAATCACCTTTTTCAGGTGAGCAATATTGAAAGCCCGTTTTTCAGGGTCAGGATCCATGGTGTTAGGATAATAAGCTAATGAAGAGATTTCCACATCACGAGACTGGCAGTATTCCAAAATTTCGCTAGCTTTAGTTTGGTCGAGATTGGCAACATCAATATGAGAAACACCTGCATATCGTCTTTCCGCTTCACCTGCAGGCCAGCAGGCAACTTCCACGCAGTCGTAGCCAAAATCGGCAGCAATGTCTATGACATCTTCAAAGGTCCAGCCGTCCAAAATAGCGCTGACAAAACCGAGTTTCATATCTTATTCTCCTTTATTTGACTTTTATTGTTTTTCCCGTTTGTGACGATTCAATGCTGGCGAAGATAACTTTCATCGACTCCAGCACTTTTTCCGCAGCAAGTTCACCACCTTGTCCTGTGATAACACTTTCAACGAACGCGTCGATGACGCCTGAACTGGTCTGGTTTTCATTGGTTTGGATCGTGTCGATCTCATGGTAAATTTTCTCGCCACCTTTTAAGAAAAGTTGGATACTGAATTGAGGATCCTCGTACAAACGCATGATCCCCTTCGTTCCATAGATGATGGTGGTATTATCTTCCGGACCGTAAAACGTCCAGCTGGCTGTCATTGTTCCGATGGCACCATTTTCAAGCTGATAAACACAAATGGCAGTGTCGTCTACTTTAATCAGTTCACCATCCGCTCCGCGCTTGTCGATTGTGGTCAGGTGGGCTGTGGTTTCCACAATCTTCTGATCGCTCAGGAACAATAAAAGGTCAGTCTTATGGATCCCCAGGTCAGCCATCGCGCCCATCACCGCGATATTCTTATCAAAAAACCAGGTGTTCTTTCCCGGATCAATACTCCACGTTTCAGGTCCGCCATGACCAAAGGTTGTCCTGAATCCTATGATCTGACCGATCTCACCATTACGGATCAGTTCGCGTGCCTTTTTGTGTGTCTTGGTGAGGCGTTGATTCTGACCAATCACCAAAACCTTGCCGGCTTTGTTTGCGGCATCCACCATAGCCTGGCAATCCTCGAGCGTGGTCGCCATTGGTTTTTCGCAAAGAACATGCTTGCCCGCCTGTAATGCCTGGATTGTGATGGCAGCATGGGTATGGTTTGCCGTGCAAACACTCACCGCGTCAATGCTCGGGTCTGCCAGCAAATCTTCAATGCTGTCGAAAGCAGTACCGCCAAATGTTTCGCTGATCTCCTTTGCTCGGGCTTGGTTGAGGTCATAGAAACCTACTAGGTTAGCGTCGACATTTTCCAGATATTCCGGGATATGCCGCTTTTGGGCAATTTTTCCGCAACCGATAATTCCAATATTGATCATTGACAGCTCCTTATAAGATTAACTAAGGCTTTCTTTCTTCTGCAATAAGACAGCCCCGATCACAATCACGCCTTTAAAGGCTTCCCTGAGAAAGGGAGGAACGCCGAGAAGATTCAGCAAATTATTCATCACCGCGATGATCAGCGTACCGAGCACTGTACCAATAATGCTGCCTTTTCCACCGGACATTCGCGTACCGCCCACAATTACGGCGGAAATCGCATCCATTTCGTAACCCGAACCGGCGTTGGCATAATCCATTGCACCAATGCGGGATACTTGCAGAACTGCAGCTAGACTTACCAGGATTCCGATAATGGCATAAACCCTGTTTTTAACGCTGCTGACATTCACACCGCTCAATTTCGTCGCCTTTTCATTCGATCCAACCGCAATTACCTGCCGTCCAAACCTGGTGCGTACGAATATGACATGGATGATCAAGGCAAGGATGATCCAATAGATGATCGGCATCAGGAGTTGTTTACCAATGGAAAAACTGGCGATCTGAAGAAAAGGTTTGGGGACGATCGGATTGTAGCCAGTCATGAACTGCTGGGTCACGCTGCGAAAGATTTTCATGGTACCAAGCGTGGCAATGAATGGGGGTAATTTCCCGGCTGTGATCAGCAAACCTGTTAATCCACCTAAGGCGGCTCCCATGATCAACGAAGCAAGAATTGCCACCGCATAGGCTGGAACCCCGCTCAGCCCTAATCCAAGCAGGATACCCTTGGGACCTGTATCGATCAACATCATTAACATTGCCCCAACAGCCACTAACATCGACCCAACAGACAGGTCGATCCCACCGGAAATGATCACCAGGGTCATCCCAAGCGCCACGATGCCGATCGCGGCGTTATTACGAAGAATGTTGATCCAGTTCTGTGTCCAGGTTCCAAACCAAACGCCAAAACTGGGATAGTCAAAGCCAAGCGCCAGCGTCTGAAGTATGATCATCACTATTAACGCTATTCCGGTGCTGAAAAGCGGGTTTTCAGTCCACGTAGACCGGAACCAATTGTGCGCAGTTGCGAATCGAGTTTTTGCAGAATTTGCCATAGGTTTACCTTACCTGAATTTCTTCCAGACCTGTCGCCAGGCGCATAATTTCATGTTCATTCATTTCACTGCTGCTCAGTTCCCCCTGGATGTGTCCGTGAAACATAACTAATGTTCGGTCGCATACACGGATGATTTCCTGGGCTTCACTGGACAAGACGATCACCGCAACGCCCTCATCAGCCAGGTTTAGTATGATGTCATAAATTTCTTCTTTGGCACCCACATCGACACCTTGTGTGGGGTTGTCCAGAATTAAAACACTGGGTTCTTTGCTCAGCCATTTTGCGAGAACAACCTTCTGTTGGTTACCGCCCGACAGGCTGGTGATCAAGTTGTTTCTATGTGCCAGTTTTATTTGCAGTTTTTTGACCTGGGAGTCAAAAAAACTGGTTTGTGCGACTGTATTGATAAAACCAAATTTGCTGATATAAGGCCATATGACCACAGATGCGTTTTCCAGAACGCTCATGTCTTTGATAATGCCATTTTCTTTACGATTCCGCGGCAGGTATGCCAGCCCTTTTTCAACGGCATCTGTCGTGTTTATAATTCTTATCGGTTCGCCATGTAAATACACTTGCCCCCGATAGGAGGTCCCAGCTCCAAAGATTGACTGGAACAGCTCGCTGCGACCATCCCCCAAAAGACCTGTGATACCTAATACTTCACCTTTTCGAACGCTGAAACTAATGTTGTGAAAGTTGTGCCCGTCGTTTAAAGCCTCAACACGCAAGGCTTCCTCCCGGTCTTCCTTCTCTCGTTGCAGGCTTATCACCCGAATTTCATGACCAACCATCATCCTCGCCAGGTCACCAGTATGTACCTCATCGATATTTCCTTCACCTGCAATTTCTCCATCTCTTAAGACCACGTAGCGATCGCAGATCTGCATAACCTCATTCAGTTTATGCGAGATAAATACAATGCCAACATTTTGTTCTCTCAGCGTTCGCATCATATTGAAAACCCGCTGGATTTCTGTCACAGTCAACGAGGAAGTAGGTTCATCCATGATAATGATGGATGCCTTCATCAAGAGCGCGCGGGATATTTCAACGACCTGTTTATAAGAAGAATCGAGATCTTTGACCATGGTGCGGGGGTCAATGTCCAATCCGAGTCTGTCGAAAATCTCGGCAGTTTGCGCGATCATGGTATCCCTGTCCAGCATGCCGTTGGATTTCGTCAGTTCCCGCCCAATAAACATGTTTTCGTAGATATTTAAATCGTTGATCAGGTTAAGTTCCTGGTGGATAAAACCAATGCCTGCATTCAACGAGTCGGCAGGAGTAAGGAACTGAACGACTTTTCCATCGATCACTATTTGTCCCTGGTCTGGCTGATGAACCCCACCCAGGATGTTCATCAGGGTGGACTTGCCGGCACCATTTTCTCCAATCAGGGCACAAATTTCCCCACCCTGGACGTTGAAGTTGACGTCTTTGAGAACATCGTTGGCACCAAAGGATTTATAGATGTTTAATAAATCAACGCGCATCTTTGCTTTCTTCTTTATCAAAGAGGCTATGGTTAAACCCATAGCCTCTTCTCTTTTGTTATGAAAATCTTACTACGAGCGAGGCTTAGCTCTTAGTAAGGGGAATTTTCATCCAGGAAATCCTGGTAATTATCGCGGTCAACGATAGTCGTCGGCAAGATCACCACAGGTTCGACCGTTTCGCCCTTGAGGATGCTCAGAGCCATATTAAAGGCATCACGAACCATCGCAGGGCTGTAAAGCGCAGATTGAATCCAGATATCCTGGTTCTCGGGCATCATACGGAAGTATTCCTGCATTCCGCCGCCGCCAGTGATGACCTTGATATCAGTACGATTGGCTTCGCGGATTGCCTGAAGAGCACCGATGGAGGTTTCATCGTCCATTGAATAGACCGCATCGATCTTATCGTGAGAAGTCAAGATATCTGCCATGTCAGCCAATCCATCTTCACGGGTGAATTGGGTTGCATAAGAAATCACTTCCAGATCGGGAGCGATTTCGGCCAGAGTTTCCACGAAACCGGCTTTTCTCAGTTCAGAAACGGAACCGGAGGTGGGGACTTCCAACATGATCACAGTGCCTTCGGTGCCGATTTTGTCGACAATATATTTGGCACCCTGGACGCCCATGTCCTTGTTGTCTCCAGAAAGACGATAGACGCCTTCCGCATCAATAGAAATATCGAAGTTAACAACTACGACGCCCTTGTCAATAGCTGCCTGGATCGGCACTTCCATGCCTACCCACTGGGGGAAGGCAACAACTGCCTGGGCACCCCAGGTGAGAAGATCATCCAGCTGAGTGGTCATTTCTTCTGCATTGGTGCTGGTGTAAAGTTTATATTCAACTTCATCTGCCAACTCTTTTGCGCGTTGTTCGGCATTGTAGGCAACTGCAGCCACCCATCCGTGAGTTACCGCTGGAGCAAGGATGCCGATTTTGAATTTTTCTGCTGCTGGAGCTACTGGCTCCTCCACTTCGGGTGCAGCGGGAGCAGCGGGTGCAGGTGTACAGGCGCTGAGCACCATGACACCAATAAGCACCAGGGACAATATGGTAACAACCGATTTCTTCATTTTTTCTCCTTTGAATAGTTGTTAACCATCAGGATTCTTCTCCTGATGGATCAATCCACTTTTTGGCAGTCGATTCTCTTACTACCAGTTGATGATCAAGATGAACCAATCCCGTCCGGGCAGGTCCTTTTTCCAACCTGTCGAACAAGATCTGCGCTGATACCTCACCAAGTTTGTAGCAGGGCTGAGCAATAGTTGTAATATATGGATGGTGCATGGTCGTATACTCAACGTCATCAAAACCTGAGATGCTCAGTTCTTGTGGTGTAGGAATATCAAGTTCTTTGGCTGCGATTGTGCTGCCCAAAGCGAACGTGTCAGAGATACAGAAGATCGCTGAGGGCGGATCATCCATTTGCAGCAGTTCCAAAGCACAAGTGCGCCCGGACTGGAAGGAATAATCGCTGGAACCCAGCTTGATATAACCAGGATTTACAGAAAGACCCGCCTGGAGCAGACTGTCTTTGTATGCCTGGGTACGGATCTTGGTGGATATGTAGTCATTATCGCTGCTTATTAAGGCGATTCGGGTGTGCCCGAGCCCCATTAGATGAGCCATCATATCGCGGCTTGCCTGGTAGTTATCAATGCAAACCGCCGGTGCAATTTCAGTATCTACATATTCGCTGCACTGAACTATAGGGAAACGGGCTGCCGCATGGTAAAAAACCTCGTAATCACGCAATCCATCCATCAATATGGCACCATCCACACGCCCTTTGTAAAGCATCTGAATACCTTCCAGTTCTCTCTCAGGGTCACTGTTGGTGGTATACATCACCGCGCTATACCCTTTTTGATAGGAAGCCTCAGTAATGCCTGCCAAGATGTGAGCGTAATAGGGGTTGGTGACATTTGGACAAACAATTAAAATGACCCGGGTTTCTTTCTTTCGCAGATTCCGGGCCATCAGGTTAGGTTCATAACCAAGTTCTTGAATTGTTTCCTGGACTATAGCAGCAGTGGCTTCGCTGACAATTCCCGTTCCATTCACCAGGCGAGACACAGTCGCAACGGAAACACCGGCTTTTAGTGCCACATCCTTGATGGTGACTTTTGAACGATTCATTCCAGCTCGATTACTCTCACAATACTCGTGTAATGGTTTACTGTAATCCTTTACACAGAGAATAACAAAATCTTAATGGAATGTCAATAGAACTTTACAAAATTTGGCTGTTCCTAAGGACGATCTTTGATCAGTCCGTTCAGCAAGTCTTCGCGGATGCGCTCAAAGAGGATATGTCTGCCTTCAGACATCAGGTCAGGATTGACTTGCTTGAGTTCCAGGCTGCCAGTGCTGGCTCCGATCTCTTCTCCCACCAGCAGCCCACCAAGCGCTGCTTCCACGCTGGCGTACAGGTCGCTGCCCAGCACACCCACAACCTTACCGGCGGCTTCCAAGCCTGCCTGCCCTTCCACGCCAATGACGGTAATATTTTTGGAGGTAAGGTAGGTCAACAGATCCAGATTGGAAATCTCTGGCTGAACATAGATGGCAGTTACTGCCAGACTAAGCAGTGAATCTGCCGCAATCTGCCAGCTGTTGGGATCGGCAGGATTAGGAACCTCGGCCGCAAAAGGGTAATAGGGTTGGCTGACAAAAGGAGGATACAAGGGCTTGCACAGACCGCAGAAATAGCGCGCACCGGTCATAAACGAATCGCGGGTACGGTTGCCAAGGTCGTCCCCTCCAAGAGTGAGGACCCCCACCCGGAAGTCAGGGGTTGTCAGAGCCAGGGCATAACCAGCCAAAAAAGCCCGCTGCTCAGCTGTTCCGCCCTCGCTGGTAACCGCGTGTACGTTGACCAGGCCGGGGGTTAGTCCGGTCACATCCACTGCCACGATCTTGAGTTCCGGCAATTGTTGATGAATGATTTCTATTTGGGCGGCATCTGTCGTCGTTACCATAATTTTTACAGAAGGAGTGATTTGCTCAGCAGTGATTGACTCATGTTTTTCGAAGGTGAGGTTATTGCTTTGTGAAAACACCGTCAAACGTTCCGACAAGGCTTCATTATGACCAGAACCCGCCCCAGCCCAAAACACGATGTCACTGCTTACGAGAACCTGTGCTTGTTCCGTTGGGGTTGTTGTTTCCGTCGCGACTGCGATAACCGTTTCTTCAGTCTCAACCGCCTGGGTATTAATAGGGGTAGAAGTTTCAACAGGTTGCAATTGATTGCAGGCAGAGACCAGCAAAACCAGGGTCAACAGGATGAGCATTAGGGTTGGTTTGGTTTTTGTCATGGCTGTATTTTATCTTAAGCCGCAAGCCTCGTTAAATTTGTATCCAGGAGACTGTTTTAAATCGAAGAATCTCCAATTCACCTTATCTCATAACTCCCAATTGCTACCTATCAGCTGACAGCTATCAGCTATGAGCAATGAGCTATCAGCTAACATCGGGCACAAACCCTGCAACTATACAACCGCAGACATCTAACAACCAGGAATAAACCATGAGCATACCTACCACCGAAACCCAACCCGACAGCCTTCACCGGGCACCACGCAACCAATCGCAGCAGGTAAGAAAGGTATTGGCGAACGCTGGACCCCGTCAAATTCATGATTTCATCAACGATCTGATCCGGCGCAACCAGCTGAACTTGAATTCGATCTGGCAGATGTTTTTCAGCCTGGCACTTCTGGCGGTTGGTCTGGTTTCCGATCTGCCGCTCCTGGTGCTGCTTGCTGCTGTAACTGCACCAGTTTTGAACCCAATGATAGGTCTGGTACTCTCTGCAATCAAACCTTCTGGTCGTGAATTCGGTAAAGCATTCTTGTTTTTTCTGATCACAACGGCTGCATTCTTTGGCACAGGTTGGTTGATCAACCTTTTCAGTCCCACGACGATCAGCGCAGACCAAATTCAGAACTTTTTTGCTCTGAAAGACGGCTGGTTGGAATGGGTGGTCCTGGCGCTAACTGCAATCATCTGTGTCTATCTCTTCCTCTATCGTCCAGGGGGACCCTCCGTGATCGCCTCAACGGTATTAGCCTATCTCATATTCATCCCCGTCACCATCGCAGGTTTGCTCTTTGCCCAGGGGGATCAGGCATCCGCGATGAATTTGCTCCTCCTGAGCGGCGCCCGTTTTTTCATCAGCCTATTGATTTTGCTGATCACCACCTGGATTTTTGGTTTCGCACCCAAAGGCACCTTGGGCTGGTTGATGCTTGCATTGGTGGTCATGGCTTCAGGATTAGCGATCTTTGAAATGCGCATGGACCAATCCACCTTTTCTTTGCCTGAGCCACAGCCTGCGAAAGTGGTTGCGGCAGCGCCAACTGAAGAGCCGCCACTGCCCACTGAACTACCAGTCAAAATCACTGCCGTTCCAACGAAAACTCCTCAGCCAGCTGCCACCACCCAGCCAACTCCGACTGTCGTCTCCATTCCAACCGTACAATACGCCCTGGTCGTCTCCGAGAGTGGGGTGGTCGTACGTGAATCTGCTTCCACTCAAGCCGCCATCACCACTTACATCAATAATGGTTTGCAAGTCACCTTGCTTGGAGAGAAGACCACGGATCAAGGAATGGATTGGGAGAAGGTGATCGCTCCGGATGGAAAAGAAGGCTGGGTTGCCGCCCGTTTCCTGAGCGTGATCAACCCGTAAATCAATTTGTCAGAATCTCCAGATTTTCCAGTGGAACGCGGATCACCGTTTCGTCTTCGCGCTCAATTACCGCTACTTTGCTTTGAATCCCGCTGGCAGTACGTTCAATCTCCTGCGGAAGCTCCACAATCTTCCCAACACTTCCGAAATAAGGCTGCCCCAACAAGCGCGCCGTCCGACCGATCAAAGTGGGTTCGGGTTCTGCGAACAACTGCGCTGTTTCATCGGTTTCGCGTTCTTGGAAAAGTTCGGGTTTCAGATCACGGTAAGGGTCCGCTTTGCGGGCAACCAGGGTAATCTGTTTACCATGTAACTCTTCCATTGCCGATTGGCTCAATGGATCCAGGGTTGCTTCGCCAAAGCCCAACAAACTCATTACCGGAATTTCAAATTTCTCGACTTCTGTCCTTGTAGCCGTTTCCAAAGAAGAAACCATAATTCCTGCAGCTCCCTTTTCCTGTAAAGCTTTCAGTTCCGCCAATGCCGTCAGACTGTCCACGAATACAACTGCGTCCTTCATCTCAGGCAGGTTTATTTCGTTGACAAGATCAAGCTTCAATAGACAACCAAGCCCTGTTTTTCCATTGCCCCATGCTCCCCGCACACAAAAACCACGGGAGACGATCACTGCGCCCAGTCCGGGGATGATTTCAGCGACAGTGCCGGCAATCGGCGTGCGTGCCTGGATCGTTTTCTCCCCCATCGCCAGCGTCACGCGTCCATCACGGACTGCCACAACTTTTCCATCCTCCGGTGCTCGGAAAATGCGGGAGATCAAGCCGTTTTTCTTGGCAATCACATCCCCTCGCTTTACCTCTTCACCCGCCAACCGCTTAATACAAACCTCAAGTTGGGATTCTTTTAGCCTGAATTGGTTGAGTACATCGAAAACCTGGAATCTGGCAGGTAAGACCGCTTCTGCAATCAGGTCATCTGCTTCCACTCGTTCACCCAGGTGCACATTGACCAATCCGGGAACTGGTAATTCCACTGGGAAACTTAATAGATGATTGGTTTGAATTATTGCGTTTTTCAAAGTCATGCTCCCAAATTCCACAACCAATCCCGTCGAGCTTCCTGCCGTTTCTGTTCATCAACAGGCAGGTAACAGGGTCTGCCCCTGGCATCCACAACCAGACCGAGGTTGCTCGGGTTGGCATTCAACCAGCCACCCAAACCTCGCAAACCCATGCCCACATCGCTCTCCGGTTCTGGTGCCAGGTAGACGCGCAGGTCAATGCCCGGTACGGTTTCAAAACGCTTCAATTCAGCCTGGTATACCTGATAATGTTCCCGGGCTTCGCCATAACCCTCATCCACTTCCAGCTGCAGCACTTTTTCACCTGCGGCAACCAGACTGTCCACGTTGACAACCGTGGCTAAACCGTTGAAGACATCACTGTCAACAATCTGAGTAACCAATAAGGGATCGAATTCAGCCAATGCGCCAAGTGCAGTGATAAGCTGGTAATCATCCCCCACCAGGGTGGTGATGCCATGCGGAAGAATGCCGTCCTGGGCAACCATGAACATATGTCTTGCGCTGGGAAGACGCTCGAAGCTGCTGCCGCTTAGCAATATCGGTTCAAAATCACCAAGAAGCCCAAGCCTGTCATCATAATGGAAGTTTTCATGAAGTACAGCCATTTCACTAAGCAAGCGCCGGATGCGCACGCACATCCAGGCAATTTCCATGCTCATTTCTTCAATGGTCACCGGTACAAAACCGGGATGCAGTTCGCGGTTTGCAAGGAATGCTGCGGTTCTCGCCTGCTCAAGCGGCTGGTCCGACTGCATTAGCACAGCCGGGATCATCTCGTCATCCACCATAGAGTTCTGCCAGACACCCATTCGTTTTCCGTCCTGAACTGCAATGGCATGAGCATGATCTGGTTCAAGATGGACCTGTAAAACGCCTTTACCATTGGTTTGGGTTTGTTCAAGCCAATGGTCCATTCTCGCCCGAGCAAACTCGCCTGGAAAGAATAGCACGTTTGCCTGATCTGCCAGTTCTTGTAATTCAGGGAATTCCTTTAATCGCAGACGCCGAATGGCCGCTAACAATGCCTTACTGGCAAAGGACAGATCTTCCCGTCCGCTCTCCGGCTGAATATTACCAGCGATGTGCAGGTCGTCTCCTGCCTCAATCTCCATTTTGGCATAGTCTGCCAGTGATTGGTTGCCAGCATAAACGATTTGTGGGCGGTTGGCACCACCCCTTATTTGAACCAGCAAACGCAGGTTGCTGATAACCGCCCGGAGAGCTTTTTCCGGACCCCCATCAAGCCCTCCCGCCAGGATCAACAGATCAAAGGCGGTGTTGGTCAATTGATGTAACTGGGTCGAAATGTTCGGTTCGTTTTGCAGGCAGATTTCCACGACGATCTCTGTATTGTAGAAACGGGCGAGCCTGCGAAGTGGCTCCAGCGAATATTTCTCAGAAATGCCAACCAAAACCACGCGGATCGCTTTACCGATGCTTGTGGTCAAACCCACTCCACGTAAACCAGGGATGTTCTGGTCTGGTTCAATTTGAAAACGCCTGGAACCAGACAACAAACTCATTCCTGTGTTTTTCTCAATCTCGTGGATCGATTGCTCGATTGCGCTTAGGAGTGCTCGATCATCAGTGAGAACAAATGGATTGACTGTATGCGAGACCAACTGAAATATGCCCGATTGGTTTTCAAACAACCACGCCCGGGCGTGTTGGGAGGAAACATCAATGCTCAGGTAACTTGAAACCATCATGTATCTATCACCAAAGTCTCACAAAATCGACAAGATATTGAATGTACGCAATCAGGGCGACCAGACCGGTGCTGAAAAGCCCAACAAAAATCGCCCCAAATGTTATTCCGATGAACATTTGGCCAAAACCAGTTACCCCATCCAACCAGGAGTGGCTATAGGGATCCTGCGTCTTTTTCGCTTTTCGGCGATGGAACACAAACAAGACTGCGATAACCCCTGCCAGCATCATGAATGCTTCAAAGATCCCGGTCCAGTTAGGGAGCCCGGATGAGGTCATCTTGTTTGGATCAAAGGCGTTAACAACACTGAATAATTGTGGCACGAGGGTTCCGCGCGTAAGACCGACAATCAAAACTGCCGTAACAACCCCACCCAGAAAACCAAGAGGAATGCCAGTAATGCGGCTGGATTTTTTGAATAGCATCCAGACCAACAGTAAGGACAGTATCAGCGGCACAAACGCGAGCAAAGCTGAGGTTTGAGGGAAAGCGCTGAGCGGGTTGATTGCCATCGGCAATATTACCTTTTGCAGAAGCACCAGGAAGGTATATCCGGCTGTCATCCCCACCAAAGTGTACATGGCGATACCGAACAGAAGAGTATCACCAAGCAAATAGCTAAAAACCATCAGGCTGAGAACCAGACCAGCCAGGAGAAGCAGCAAATCAACCGTGCTCATCGCCTGCGCTCCTTTGACCGACGCTGCGCGTCCTCATCGGCTTTCATGATCATCCCTAAAATCAAAATTACGATCATTAACAGCATCCCAACCTGAAACGCACGCTGATTTACCAGCTTTTGGGGTTCAACTTCCAGCGCTCTGGCGTCGGCAAGCCCGCCAACTATGCCCTCGAGTTGATTGGAGTCGTAATAGGGCAGCAGGATCGGCACGGATATGCTCGTTGTAATGGCAGAAGTCTGGATGTCCGGCTTCCAGGGACCGATCTGTTCCAGCCACATTCGAACAAACTCAGCGGAATCACTGATCAGGATCACTTGTTGCACACCTTCGAACAGATTCGGATCGTCGTTAAATACCTGAGCTATCGGCAGCTCCCCCCAATCAGGGGATTCCCCCACTGTCAGTGCCAGGTAACCAAGCATCCCGCCAGGAATAAACTCGTCCGGGACCTGGTTTGGCTCCAGCAGGTTCCCTGTCAGCCAAATGTTTTCTGGGTTGGAGGTCACAAGGCGTATGTTGCTGCCTTTTTCTTCCAAGGTCGCCAGAGCTTTCTCAGCCATGGGCTCAATGTCATTGCGGGAAACAGCCTGGTAATCCAGAACGATCAAAACTGAATCAGCAGAACTAATAGATTCCAGGTTCCTGGCGAATGCAGCTGCAGGCACAGAAACAGGCAAATCAGCCGTGCCGGAAGGTCCCAGCAGGATCGCCAGCAGGACGCCCAAAATCAGTAACAGCCCCAACACCAACCTGCCCATTGTGCTTTGTCGACTGGTTTTGTGCAGGACATTAATGGTTCGGCGCCCTTCCTGCCCAATGATCTCGTTAAACACCTGGGCTCGTCCACGCTGATTCTTCAACAAGAGTAGATCAGGCAAGATTTCTTCACCCGAGAGTGGTTCTTCCGTTGGAGGGAGATCCTTGCTCTCGTTTTCAGACCCTGTATCTTCAGAAGCAGGTTCGTCTTCTTCCTCCTTCAAAGGTTCATCAGGTTCAGCATCGACATCCTGCGATAGACCGCCCTCTATTTGGAGTGGTTCATCTACAAATCTCTGGTTTTCAAGGTCTCCCGGGGGGAGGTTTTCTTCCTCAGGTGTATCAATGATTTCATCTTCATCCTCAGGGATGTTGTGAATAACTTCTGGTTCGTTGTCAACCTGATCAGGTTCACCATCAAGAGCCTCATCCACCGTGGTCGATAAAACAACCTGGTTATTCTCTGCTGGAACGGAGGGTGTTTTCAATTCTGTGGTAATTTCTTCGGGCTGATCCTGGGGCGTTTCGGACAGTCCTGTTTCTCGCAGTAGCAGCTCCTGCAGTTCTTCCTCGGTCCACTCATCGTCACTTGGGATCTTTACAGCAGAAACCGTCATGTTCGCCTGGGTGTCATCTTCGCGTTCAGGGTGTAGTTCACGGATACGGCGCAGCCATTCCGGGTCACCATTTTCGTCAACCATTTCCGAATCAACACGCCTAACTTTTCTCGCTTTTTCGCGCTCGTTTTGCTCGCGGATGCGCCGCATGATCTCCTCGAAGGCATCATCCACCTGTTGCCGACCTTCCTGAGAACGGCGGTCATCCATCGCAATTGCGCCTTTAGCCAGTTCGCCAGCTGCGTCTTCTTCTTTGGCGCGTTGACGAATCCGCTCCAACCAATCCGGAGCGGTGCTGTCAGACTCGTTTTGCCCTTCCAAGCTTTCTACTTCATTTTCATTGTTGTCGGGTTCGGATTGATTTCCGTCTGACAACAGGGGATTCTCTTCCAAAGACGCCAGGATTTCAGCCATGGGAGTCAGTTCCTGCTCAGCAGTTTTATCCTCAGAAGCAGGTGGCGGATCAAAGCCCTCCAACTCGAAAAGTTCCTCCAGTTCCTGACCACAGCGTATGCAGCGCAGGGTATGCGATGCATTTTCCTGACCGCAATGCGGGCAGATTCTCAGTTCGTCTGGATACTCACTCATGGAGTGCCTCCTGACCAAACAAAACCCTCAGTGCCATCAGCATAGCGCCCAACGCCACGCCGATAATCAAACCACGTGCGGCAACTACTGGCAACCTTTGTAGTGTTGAAATAAGTTGACTCAAACCCGGGTTGGAGTCCAATTGCAAGAACCCCAGGTTTAGGAAGAGAAAGACCAAGGCACTCAACCCAAACGAAACAGTGAGGATCGACCATCCCCTGATTCGGAAAATTTTAACAGCCGCACTCATCAAGACCAACGCGACCAATGCCATAAGTGCGTTCTCAAGCGGTACCAAAACAGATCGGAGTCCATTGAGAAAATCCGGGTCATCCACACCCAGATACCCTCCCAAAATCAATGTCCCAAAAAATGCAACCAAAAGCACGATGCTGTAAAGAAAGCCTTTTCGCCCTCGCATAATAAACCGAAAATGGGTTACAACCAGGCTGGCGATCGCCACCAATAACGCAACACTTGAAAGGATGATCGCCCAATTAAGCGCCAAACCCAAATAGGGTGCAGTAAATGGCTGAAAGAACAAGGCTGCCAGCATCACCAGCCCGGAAAGAGCAGCGATGATCACCGGTGTGCGCTGTTTCATGGCAGCACCCCGCTTAGCTTCAGGAAAGATGCCAAAATCAGCCCAACCGCCAGAACGATACGCAGCCAATTCAATGTTTTTGCTTGCGTTTGATAAGTGCGCTGATTTACCTTTCCGATCGAGGGCAGGTAATATTCTTCACCAAGCGTCATCAGCGAACCTGAGGCAAAGAAGGCTGCCTGCGCGCCCAGCGACCCTGTGGCAGCCACCAAAGGCAGTTCCTTGCGTTCTGCCAGGTCAGCAATCAACACATTTTCCGGTCGCATTGCTCCGCTCAGGATCATACCCGCATTATCTTTGCGGGCTAGTTCGGGCATCAACCCAGCCATCCACACAACAGCGTTTGTTCCGCTTAGCTCGCTCTGGTCAGAGCGAAACAATTCGCTTGCCATGGCATTCTTATAAGCTCCATGCACCACAAGTTGGCTGATGCACGCCAGTGCACCGTCCCCGCTGAAAGAACGAGTAGGTAAATCGTTAAATACCGAGCGGCTCAACACAATTTGTTCAATCATCACGCCAACAGAATCGCCCAAACCAGAGTTATGCCCCGAAAAACCATCGCCCATGCCCAACAATAAGCCTTTGCCCTCTTCAGAGGTGCGGTGAATGAGCGCTTCAATACCGTCATAGGCTGGTGAATTTTCAAAAGGCTCGCTGGCAGGTTTACGACTGCTAAGAAAGGCAATCACCATGATGACAACCGAAATTCCAACAATCCCGGCTGCAATCAAGTCGTTTAGAGCGATAGGAGGCATCAGCTCAACCTCCAAACCGGATTTCTTGTCACATTTGCGAGAGGCTCGATCTGCAGCAGAGATACCGTGCCTTGAAGAACTTCAGACTGCTGAATTTTTGTAGGAAATAGGTTGGCGGAAGGCTCAACTTTCATGGATAAAGTATAGCATAACCGATGTTCGATTTGTCATCCTGAGGGAGTTGTGCCAACCTGAAATATTAGTTTATCCTAAATAAATAATGTGATCCTGAGGGAAAGCGAAGGATCTTAACGCACACTACGTCAAGATCCTTCACAAAGTAGTTCAAAATATCAAGTATTAATCCTGGGTCGGTTGACCTAATGCGGCTTCCGCTGCTTCATAAATAGCCTCTGAAAGGGTTGGGTGGATGTGCACCGAGCGAGCGATCTCTTCCACAGTCAACTCATTTGTCTGTGCCAAAACCAGTTCCGGCAGCAATTCCGCGACCTCAGGTCCAACTAGCGTTGCACCGAGAATTTCACCGTATTTTGCGTCAGTGATCACTTTTGCAAAACCCGTTCCCGCGTCCAGTCCAAGTGCTTTTCCATTAGCGATAAAGAATGTCTTTCCTACCTTGACATCAAAACCAGCTTCTTTTGCCTGGGCTTCGGTGTAGCCAAACGAAGCAACCTGTGGGTCCGAGAAGACTGCTCTGGGGATCATGCGGTAGTCCAGTTTGCGTTCTTCCTGCCCTGCAATGTTTTCAGCGCAGATCTGCCCCATGGCTGATGCAGCATGAGCAAGCAAAAGTTTGCCGGTCAGGTCGCCGATTGCCCAAATTCCTGGCAAATTGGTTGCCATACGGTCATCGACTTGAACAAATCCACGCTGATCCAGCGCTACGCCAACATCTTCCAACCCGATGCCCTTGGAATTGGGTTTGAACCCGATCGCGACCAGGGTGATTTCAGCTTCGACTGTTTCCTCACCTTTTTCACTTTCCAACAAGACACTTGTGCCAGTTTCGGTTTTAGTGACCGACTTGACCTTTGTGCCGGCATGCACCTTGACACCCCGTTTCCGGAAAGCTTTCACCAGTTCAGCCGCAGCTTCTTCATCTTCATTAGGCAAAATATGGGGAAGCATCTCTACGATGGTGACATCCACACCATAGCCGCTCCATATCGTGGCAAATTCCACACCGATTGCCCCGCCGCCAATGATTACAGCTGATTTCGGCAGTTTTTCGAGCATGATCGCATGAACATAATCCAGCAATTTTTCCCCATCAGGCTCCATCCCGGGAATGACAGTTGCATGCGCACCGGTCGCCAAAATGATGTCTTTAGCCTGGATCTCCTCTTCCCCACCAGCCTTCAACTGAACTCTGATGTTCCCGCCACCTGCCAGCCTGGCAGTACCTTCAATCACTTCGATATTGTTCTTCTTCATCAAGAAAGCGACACCCTTGGTGAGGCGCTGGCTGACCTGGCGGCTGCGCTTAAAAGCTGCCGAGTAATCCAACTGCAAACTCTTAAAACTGACACCATAATCTTCTGCCTTGGTCAGTAAGGTGTGAGCGATCTCAGCGTTGTGTAACAAGGCTTTGGATGGAATACAGCCAACGTTCAGGCAAACACCGCCCAGCCATTGCTTATCAATGATGGCAGTTTTCAAGCCCAATTGGGAAGCCTTGATTGCAGCAACATATCCACCCGGACCTGCCCCGATCACAACGACATCAAATTGTTTCATTTTCGCTTTCTCCTTGACTTTTCTTTATTTGATAAATGTTCCAGCACGTAAATCATTAAACGCTTTTTGAAGCTCTTCCCGGGTGTTCATCACGATCGGACCACCCCAGGCTACCGGCTCGTGTAGTGCTGGCGCGCTGGCAAGAATGAAGCGCAAGGTTTCTCCAGGAAGCGCGCTTACTTCCACCAGGTTGCCGCCCTTGAGTAACAGCGTAGTTTTTTCTGAAAAAATCTCACCATCCACCATGGAATCGCCCAAAAGGGTGAAAATGAAGACGGTTTCCTCTTCCTTGACAGGGATTTCGATGCTTTGTCCTTCTTGCAGGCTCACATCCAACAACGTTGCCTGGATGTGATGCGGTTTAGCACCATCCACGCCCTCGTAAGAACCTGAAATGACCCTGACTGTTGCGCAAGATTCTTCCACAACTCCTACATCTTCAGGTCGAATGTCAAAGTATTTCGGTTCGGTCATTTTCTCAGTGGCGGGTAGGTTGAGCCACAGCTGTAATCCGAGGAATCGCTCGGCTTCCTGGGGCATCTCCTGGTGCAGGATGCCGCGTCCGGCGGTCATCCATTGGCTGGCTCCCGGGGTGATCAAGCCCTGGTTGCCCAGGCTGTCTTCATGCGCCAATTTACCCTCCACCAGGTACGTGATCGTCTCGATCCCACGGTGGGGGTGCATCGGAAATCCACGGATATAGTCGGGCGGATTGTTGGAATCAAACGAATCGAGCATCAGGAACGGGTCAAAATCTTCGATCGTATTTCCACCCAGTACGCGTGTCAACTTCACCCCAGCACCATCCACCGCTGGAACTCCTCTGACTATCCGGGAAATTGTTCTTGTTTTCATCTATCAAAACCTTTCAACTTTTACTCCCTCCATAATGTGTTTCTTGTTTTCACTCCCTCCAAGGACTGCTTGCGTCCCGCTTGCGGGAGTGGGGATTGAGGGGGTGGGTTCCTTCCTTCTCCTAAAAATCAATATCCCATCTGTCCGTGCAGAGATTCATCCTGATCAATGTAATCCTGCACCTTGATGACGCGGTAATTGTCTTTATCATCCCGAATATACACCATCTCGATACCGGCGTTAATGATCATCCTTTTACACATCGAACAAGGGTTGGCATTCTGGACGTAATTGCCATTGTCTTTCAGGTCGATACCCGCCAGGTAGATCGAAGACCCCAACATGCGTTCGCGGGCGGCACTGATGATGGCATTCGCTTCGGCGTGCACACTGCGGCAAAGCTCATAACGCTCCCCCCGCGGCACATTCAACTGTTCACGGATACAAAAACCGAGGTCAATGCAATTTGCCCGACCTCTTGGCGCGCCTACATAACCGGTGGAGACAACCTCGTCATTCTTGACGATCACGGCACCATACTGCTTGCGCAGGCAGGTTCCGCGCTGACTTACAACCTCAGCCAAATCGAGATAATAGTTGATCTTGTCACGTCTGATCATTAGCAACCTCTTGCAGCAAAATAACTTCTGAAATTGTAACCGACAAAGACACAACAAACACAATCACGAATGTTCAGGTTTACAAGCCTTCATCTTCCACGAACTGGTAGAAGGCTTTTTCGGCTTTCTGATTTGCCTGAGAAATGGTGCCTACTGGGCAAGCATAGACAGTGAATTCTTCTTCCCCATCCAGCCCAAAGATTTCATCACACACTCGCATATCGAAAGCTGCTACCGCGCAGGTACCCAAGCCCATTGCTGTGCAGGCAAGGTAAAGGTTCTGAGCCACATGACCAGCATCCATCAACGCCGGTCGGTGTGCCCAGATGCCATATCGCCATTCACAGCGGTAAGGCACGAAACTCCAGTAGAAAATAACGCTGGCTTTGCCTGCCCAACTTTGTTCCATCAGGGAAATTGAAATCACTTCAGGCAGTCCATCGACCGGGTGAAGGAACTCGAGCTGGTGATTCATGGGAAGGTAATGGTACGCTCCCGGTTGCAAGCCCTCCACATGCTGCACCAGCAGGTAGGTTTCAAATGGATGCCGCGCTCCGCCCGAAGGTACGGTTCGCAGGGTGGCATACGACTTCCCGCGGATATCCTTGATCCCCTGGGTTGCCCAAAACAAAAAAGAGAGTTGCAGCATGCTTATTGGCTGCTGAGTATAGACCCGCGAGCTTCTTCGTTCTGTCAACAGGCTGATGAAATCGTTTTGTAAGGCAAGTTCCTCAAAATTCCTGGGAAGAGAGATGAACTGATCAGTCATGGCTTCTTTAACCAAAGGAGGCTGGGGTAATTTGCGATCCTGGTCTGACTCAAAATCAACATAGGGGCTGATGGAATCACTTTTCATGAAATTCCGCCCTTCCTGGATTAATCTCTTTTGTACTTCCAGATCGAGCATAGTAGGACCTCCGTAACATATTTTGGTAGGGAACGGCCTCGTGCCGTTCCGGTTGGCATCGTTCCGGTTATCTATCAGGTATTCTTGTTTAGGTGTATCGGAAGGGGTCAAGCCCCTTCCCTACATATGGATTATTTGTCCTTGTCATCGAAGGCAACAGCCTGGCACCGTTCCAGTCGGAAAATTACTTCCCTGAAATGGTCACACCCTTCACCCTGACCCAGGGCAAGAGCCAGTAACCCGAGTTTTCACGCTCCTGGCTGACCGCCACGGTGTCGCGCAGCATATCGCCCAGGTTGCCGGCGATCATCACCTCGCTCAGCGGCTTGGTGACCTTGCCGTTTTCGATCAGGAAGCTATTCTTGGCAACCCCGCTCAAGTCCCCCGCCGGGCTGGGCTCCCCACCGGAGAAGCGACCCAGCAGGATGCCATTCTCAACTCCTGCAATCAATGCTTCCAGGGGGGTCTCACCGGAACCAAAAACGTAGATGTTGCCAGTGTTGGCAGAACGCTCTAAACCGGTCTTGGCAGCACCGTAACGGCTGAGGCTGAAGTTCCTGAGCATGCCAGCCTCGATCAGGGGCATATTTTCAGCCACATAACCGTCGCTGCTCAGGTTACCGGCAGCCGGAAGTTCCGGATGTTCGGCTGCCAGCGAAAAGTTGACCAAGGGGCTGGCAACCCGTTCACCGAGTCTGTCTTTCCAGGGGCTCGTGCCGGAGATCATCGCGCCGTCCTGCAGGTAAACATCACCCACAAACCAAAGGATATTTTCAAGACAACCG
>JAXGJN010000011.1:0-64090 GCA_040770225.1 Anaerolineaceae bacterium | reverse complement strand
AAACGAAAATACCATCCGATGTAGCGGTATCACCGTCTCCAGTGGGATCCTGAATGTAGTAGCCATTCTTACCGCCCACCTGGAAATCACCCACCACCACACCCTCGGTAGCAAGGACAGTTCCGGCTAATGGGGAAGTTTCCCCAGTACCTTGGATTTGATAGGTAGGCGTAAAGGCATCACCACAGCGTTCCGGTGGTGTAATTGCGGTGAAGGTGAAGGTGTAATTCGCCTCCATTTCGTCAAAGTCCTCATCGTTGGTGTCATCATCCACGACATTAGCTGCTGTGATAACGACCGTGCAACTTTCTCCAACAGTGAAGTTCACCTCGGGATTCAGTGTATACACAGGATCCGCAACTGTTACCACCGCAGTATGGGTACCAGAAGTGGCGCACACAATGCTGTACCAGGGATCAGTTACGTTGACTGGCTCACTGAACGTGATTGTGATGTTTTCATCCATGGGATGATTAGCACCATTGGCGGGAACAGTGCTCACCACGCTGGGTGCGGCTTCAACGTAAACCTGGTTTGATGCCCCTGGGGTATTGTAAGCTTCGCCTGTGGCAATCGTTCCAGCGAAACCGGGAATACCAGCCAGGTCAAAATCGTTACGCACCCAGTCTGCGCTTGTGTCAGTGTCAGTACCATCTGGGATACGCGAAGCGCCACCTGGAGCAAAGGGTAAACCGTCATAAGCAACGCCGAGAACAGGTGTTACGTAGGTCAGGTCACCAGCGCCGCCGTCGTTAACAGCCACACCATCTCTGATCTCCGACCAATAAGTGACATCAACCACGCCATCGTCATCGGTGTCGATATCCACACCAACTGTCGCAGTACTATCCTTCACCAGTAGCAAGCTGAGGGTGCCATTCTCCAATGCTGCAGTTGATGGAACATTCACCAGGAACAAGCCATTTGCATCCGTTGTTCCTAAGGGGATGATGTTGTCCACAAAACCTTCTGCGCTCGTACTAGCGCTGTAATCACCCTCAACTCCTAGCAATGTATATGCGCTGTAATCTGTGTTGGGGGTGCCGAAGAATTCGACGAACTCGACATCAGTACCAGTTGTATTGGCTGAAAATTCGTTGATCACTGGCGGAACAGGTCCCACTGGCCCACAGGAATGGGTCGCCGAAGCTGTGTTGCGGGGGGTTACAGTGAGTGCTTCAAAATCAGTTGAGTTATTGTCATCATCGGTGCAGCCATTAATCTTCCTGATTACACTGGTAGTGCTTGAAGGAGTCGGGGCTGCAGCAGTACCTTCAAAAAAGTTTGCATTCCCATAACCAACCAAATCAACTATCAATGCTAACTGTGCTGGGGTACAAGGGGCTGAACTGCCATTACATCCAAGCGATTCCTGGCTGTTGACCAGAGCAACTTTTCCTCCGCCACCACCCATAGCAATTGGTGTTGCGTCAGTTAAATAAGGTGTCGGTAAGGCGACGCCAGTTGATCCTCCGCCTTCCTGAATCAAGTAATACTGTCCTGCACCTAGTATCACATTTGGCAAATCCGTCTTTTGCCCGTCATTTGCTCCAAAGTTTCCAGTACCAGCTGCGCTGGCATATTGAACTGACATGCCGGCTAAGGAAACCGGGCTACCTCCTGAATTAAATATCTCAATAAAGTCATGCGTATAAGTGGCTCCACTATTTCCACCACTGCTATAAGTCTGGCTGATACGAAGCGCTTGCGAACCCGCTTGCACAGGCTTCACTGGCTGAATGCCAAGCATACCAAACAGCATAGCAATAACCATCAGTATGTAAAATGGTTTCGGAATGGATTTCATTTTGTTTCCTCCAGAGAATGTTGGGATCGAGTTGTTAAGACATATCAATAGTAACATAAATTCCCCATTTTCCGACCCTTTTTTTCCATATAACTTCAAACCAACAATGGTGTCTCCTTGTTAACTTTTGCATTTGCCCGCTCAGTTCCAAGTTGACGTTTGTCACTTCTTTTTTTAAGTATCCGAAATTTGCTAATGTATAGTGTAGAATCTTATTGGCGATAATTGTAGTTATAATATTACAAGTAAACATCTGACTGTACTTAGAAACCGATGAGGTAAATATGAAAATCGTAACCGATAGCGGAGCTGACCTCTCCTTTGAAGATTGCCAGAAAATTGGCGTGACCATGGTCCCCCTGAAAGTCGAAGTGGATGGGGTCGCTTATCATGCCGGCGTGGACATTGACCCGGTGAAGTTTTATGACATGATGGATGCCAGCCCCACCATGCCCATCACCTCCACTCCCTCCATCGGGGACTTTGCGTCGACCTACGAAAAGCTGTCAGCAGATGGTGAAGATATTCTCTCCATCCACATTTCATCCGGTCTGAGCGCTACCTTCAACGTTGCCAAACAGGCTGTGGATACCATGAACAACGCCCGTATCCACCTGTTTGACACGCTCACCTTGTCTGCTGGTCAGGCTTGGATAGTATTGGCTGCTGCAAAAATGCGGGATGCAGGAAAATCGGTGGATGAAATTCTGGAAAAATTGAACCAGATTCAGAAAGCCACCTATACGCATTTCACCCTGCCCGATCTGAAATATCTGATCGCCGGCGGGCGCATCAGCCACCTCAAAGGGCTGCTTGCCTCTCTGCTGGGTATCAAACCGGTGATCGATGTGAGCAAGGTGGACGGTAAGTATTACGACAAGATCAAGAAGCGTTCTTTCCAGAAAGCTATCGCCGGGCTCACAGAATTAGTGCTGCAAAATGCCCCGGAAGGAAGCAAGCTTCAAGCCCAGATCTGTACCGCAGCCAACCCTGAGGGGTCCGAAATGCTTAAAGAAGTCATGAATCGCCTCTTCCAGGTCAACTGGCTGCCCGATGCCCGGCTCGGAACTGCCCTGGGCGCGCACACAGGGCGCGGTCTGGTAGGCATCATTTACGCCAGGGAAGACGCCCTGCCTGTACTTCCATAAACAGAATAGATAAATTACCCACCCCCCAAACCCCACGCCTCCGGCACGCAAGCAGTCCCAACCGCTTCGCTGGAGGGGGTAAGTTTTTTTAACCTGATTCGATAATTGAAAAGCAGATTGCCACAGTCGCTAGCGCTCCACACTCCGTGCGCAAGCAGTCTCAATGACGGAAAAAGGAATGTAGCACAAGAGGTTTGCCGTGATCCCTATCCATCTATCGCAATGACTGTACTCCACCCTCTACCAAGGGTTAACGGGTTATTAACACTCGTGATAAAATGTTTCTCAACACATCAA
Source organism: Anaerolineaceae bacterium (assembly GCA_040770225.1). GTDB lineage: Bacteria > Chloroflexota > Anaerolineae > Anaerolineales > Anaerolineaceae > Mesolinea. Next base: position 60,838 of record JAXGJN010000011.1, on the reverse strand, counting down.
CCATCGGAAAGGTATCATCATGGAAGCAATACCCCTAACCGATATGCTCCTGCGCATTGGGCTTTCCCTGGTGTTGGGCGGGATCATCGGCTTTGAAAGAGAACGGGATAGTCAGCCTGCTGGTCTGCGCACCCACATGATCCTTGTGGTGGGCGCCTGCCTGGCAATGATGCTCTCAGTCAATATCGCCACAGCAGCCGGCACGGACCCCACCCGCCTGGCGGCTCAGGTGGTTTCTGGCATCGGCTTCCTGGGCGCTGGCGCAATTTTACGTTCCGGTTTCAATGTAAAAGGTCTCACTACCGCTACCACCCTCTGGACCATGGCAATTGTTGGGTTGGCTCTTGGGGTTGGTTATTACGCTGTCGCCTCCATCACCACTCTGGTGCTCATGATCGTGCTCTCCGTTCTGGACGTTGTAGAAAAGCGTTTTGTCCGCATCAATGTCATTCGCAATATTACCGTGGAAGTGCACGATCATAAAGGCATCATTCGCGACGTCCGCAAAACCATGGCGCGCATTGCCGACCAGGTGCTCAGTTTTTCCATCCAGAAGAGCGTCAAAAACAAGACACTTCGTCTTGAAATTGTGGCGCGCTTCAATCGCAGCGAAAAATTGGAAAACATGGTCGAACAAATTTCAGAAATCGAAGGCGTAAGAGCCTTCAAAATCGAATAAGCTCACACAACCCAACTGCTTCCCTTCACCCGTCAAAAAATTACTTCGTATGCAGTGAATGCCTGCCACCTCCGTTTTTGATGTATACTCGCAAACAGTATGCCAAATCTTGCCAGCAGTCTTCGAGCCTTTGAACCCGATCAGTTACAGCAGATCGCCATTCTTTGGGGTCTGGATCCAGAGCAAGAGGATAAACCCAGCCTGCTGCTCACCCTTGAACTGCATATCCCCCAACCTGAACATTTTTCCGCCCTTTTTGATGAGCTGTCGGAACCTGCCCGGCAAGCCCTGTTCGCGTTGAAAAGCAGTGAAGGCAGATTACCCTGGTCCACCTTTGCCCAGCGTTTCGGTGAAATCCGCGCCCTTGGCAAGAGCCTCCGCAAAAAAGAACAGCCCTGGGCATTTCCTGCTTCAGTCAGCGAAATGCTTTGGTACCGGGGGCTGCTTGGTCGCGATTTTTTGCGTATTGAGGACGATCTCCAGGAGATGGCTTACCTGCCCGACGAGCTCCTGCCGCTTTTGCCTGCGCCGCCAGACCAACCTCCAAAAACGACACTCACACCCCTTTCCTCAGATTCTGCTGTGGATATGGTTTCATCCCATTCTGAAATACTGGATCAAGCCTGTATACTGCTGGCTGGCCTGCGCTTTGCAGACCCCCAGAAGTATCTGTCAAAAACCACGATGCCTTCTACTCATTGGAGTATGCTCGAAGCGCTCTTGCAGGGAACGGGCGTGTTGGACCAGGAAAAACAGCCCACCGAACTGGCACGCAAATTCCTGGAACTTCCAAGGGCACAAGCCCTGAGCTGGCTGAGCAGCCAGTGGCAAAAATCATCCGGTTTTCACGAAACCCAGTTTCTGCCCGGTCTGCAAATTGAACCCGGCTCTCCCGTTCGTTCTCAATCCGCTCGTCAAACGATCATCGGTCTGCTCAATCTCCTGCAAGCCGATATCTGGTATCGTCTGGATGACTTCATCGACCTGGTAAAGTCGACCGAACCGGATTTTCTGCGCCAACAGGAAGAATATTTCAGCTGGACCATTTTGAAGGATGGCAACCTTCAGGAGCCGTTAAGCGGCTATGAAAGCTGGCAGCAGGTGGAAGGTGCACTGATCACCCTTATTGTTCTCTGTGTGCTGCCTGAGCTGGCTTTAGCCGAGACGGCTGCCCTGAAAGAGGTTCCCACACAGAGTTTGTTTCGTTTGAAAGAGGCTTTTTTTCACCCGTGGGATTCGAAGCAAAGCCAGAAAGAAGAACAAGAGGATACTCCAATTAACCTGACCTCAACGGGGAAAATCGTTATGACCGATCGGTCATCCAGACTGGCGCGTTACCAGATTTCCCGTTTTGTAGATTGGCTGGAGGTTTCCCCTGCCAGCGGTACTTACCAGATCACACCCGGCTCACTTGCGAAAGCAAAAGATCAGGGCTTATTGCCCAAACACCTCGTTCAACTGCTGCGAAAACACGCTGAGGGCGGTCTGCCTCCCCTGCTTTACGAAGCCATCAAACGTTGGGAGGCCGAAGGCACCCAGGCAAGCATCCAGATCCACACCATCTTGCGATTATCTACGCCGGAAATGCTGCAAGCCCTGCGCGAGAGCGCGGCAGCGTACTGGTTGGGCGAGAGTCTGGGTCCCACAACAGTTATCATTAAACCCACCGGAGAGAAAGCCGTCTTACAAGCACTTTCGAGTCTGGGCTACTTATGCGATATCAATGAAAGCGAGAGCAACCATGCTTGAACAACCACCAAAAATGAAAGACCCCGCTTTTTGGGGGTATGCCTTGCGTTATGCCCTGATGTGGACCGTGGCTGTCGTGGCAGCGATCGGTTTCAGTCGTTTTCTAAACACGCTTCTAAGGCGGGGAATCTTATTTGAGCTCGATTTTCCTGCCTGGCTGCCCACCTATCTGATGGTCTCCGGTTTTGTGCAGCTTGTCTTGGGTATGGTTGCCTACATCGCCCTCAAGGAAAACCGCACCTGGCACCTGCCTTTTCTGTGGATCACTACCCTGCTCATGATCGCCTCCACCTGGGGTGAACGCCTTTTCTTGTGGGTGCCAGACCAACGACCCACCAACCACACTTTCACGATTATTCTGCACCTGGTTTGGTTGCTGATGGTGGTTCTTTATACAGTTAAAGCCGGGAAAAAGGAGCCCGCCGATGGACCAGGAAATTGAAGCCAAATTTTTACTCAAAGATCATGAAGCCTTGATGCAAAAAATTGCTGCTCTGCATCTCCCCTGCAGCCAGGAGCGCATCCACGAGTTCAATTTACGCTACGACATGCCTGATGGCAGCCTGGTCGCCCAAAATCAGGTCTTGCGGCTGCGCAAAGACACCCAGGCTCGCCTTACTTTCAAGGGTCCTGGCGTAATGGAAGAGGATGTCCTTCTACGTAAGGAAATCGAGATCGAGGTTTCCGATTTTGAAGCCACCCAGCGCCTGCTGGAAGCGCTGGGCTACCAGGTGGTCATGATGTACGAGAAGTTCCGTGCCAATTACCTGCTGGGCAGCCTGGTGATGTCGGTGGATGAGACTCCTTTGGGTCTGTTTGTTGAGCTGGAAGGCGAAAGCCCTGCCCAGGTACGCCAGGCAGCCCAGACCCTGGGTTTCGATTGGGAAGCGCGCATCAACCTCAGCTACACAGCATTGTTAAGCTTGTTCAATCAACAAACTGCCCATACTTTCCGTGATCTTAGCTTTGAGAATTTCGCTGATGTCGAAGTGAATCCCTCTGACCTTGGGCTACATTTTGCAGATTAATAGAAAAATATTGTCATCCTGAGCCCCCTTTGCGAAGGATCTTAATATTGGTGATCTGTCGAGGGAGACCGTGGCAGGTCTCCCCTACGTTTACAACAATGCAGTGATGGCCTTTACCCCCTCCAGTCCCCGCTTTTGGGACGGTGGGACTGCTTGCGTGCCGAAGGCATGGGGATTGAGGGGGTGGGTTTTTTACTTGCAGCAGTAGTTCTTAAAGAGCCTTAGTTTACCACCGCTCGTACCGAACAATCTCCTCCAACGCCTTACGCGGCTTGGCTTTCGGTTCTTCCGCAGCGTAACCCACCGGGATCACCGCTACAACAAATTTATCCTCCGGGATCCCCAAAACCGGTCGAATGCTATCCTGGGTAAAAGCCCCACACCAGCATGCCCCCAAGCCCTGGTTGTCGACTTCCAGCAGAATATGGGTAATAGCGATGGTGGTATCGCGAATAATTCGCTTCACATCAAAGCTGCTGGTTTCCTCGTCCACGAACATACCGGCATAATCCTGGCTTCGGGCGCACAAATCTGCTACTGCCACAATCACAACCGGTGCGCTGGCGATCCAAGCCTGGTTATTGGTCGCGACCGCAACCTCGTTTTTTATCAACCCATCTTTGATCACAATGAAAAACCAGGGTTGCCTGTTATTGCCCGATGGTGCCAACCTGGCAGCTTCAAGGATCTCATTCAGTTTTTCATCTTCAATCGATTTTTCCTGAAAGTTACGAACACTTCTGCGGTGTTGTATCGCTTCGATCATCATTCACCTGCCTTTCAACATCAAGTTTAGCTTAATAAAACAGAAGAATTATGGTTGTCTCAATTGAACATTATGAAAAGGAAAGTCATCTGTCTACTAATCTCTTAGAACCAGGGTCCCAGCACAACCGCCCCACTTCCTCATTCACACCAATCAATTTTGGCAGCAGTTCCTGCAATTTGCTGTTTTCTCCGCTGGTCAGAAAAACAGAATTCCCTGTTCTTTTTCGGTTCGCAAGCAGACCACGAGCCGCCAACACCCGTTGAACCTGCCTGGCGACCGCCGGCGCGGGGTCAATCACCCTGACGTCCTCCCCAGCAATCTGCTTGATCAGGGGAATCACGAACGGGAAGTGCGTGCAGCCCATCACCAGCGTATCCACGCCTTCTTTCAACATGGGCTCCAGCGCTCCTGTCAAAATCCGGCGGGTTTTAGGGGTATCCAGGTAGCCTTTCTCGATCTGCTGTACCAGACCCGGGCAGGTATTCTGGTAAAGCTGCACGTCATGGGCAAAGCGCTCCACCACTGAAGCGTACAATTCCCCTTGAAACGTGGAGGGGGTCGCCAGTACACCCACCTTGCCGCTCAGGGTCTGCTCTGCCGCCGGTTTGACTGCCGGTTCCATTCCAACAAAGGGAAAATCAGGGTAAAGCGCACGTAAATACTTCAGCGCGGCAGCCGAAGCAGTGTTGCAGGCGATCACGATCAGTTTGGCTCCCTGACCCATGAAATAGCTTGAAACGCCTTCCGCCAATGACCGTACTTCTTCCAATGGACGAACGCCATAAGGTACCTTGGCTTGATCGGCAAAGTACAACAGGTCTTCCTGGGGAAGCAGTGCGCGTATAGCTCTCCAGACGGTCAAGCCGCCAACACCGGAATCGTACACGCCAATCGGGGAGTCTGGATTAATCATTGTTCAATTATAGTCTTGCTTGGAGTGCGATGGTTCGAACATTCAAAACCCACCTTCAACCCCCCCTCCCAGGAGGCGACTGTAAGTAGAAAAATCCTTTTTAGTCTTTACAAGCATCGATGAAGGCTTTATATAGTTTTTGCATCGGCTGCTGGTCTTGCAGCCATTCGGGGTGCCACTGTACTCCCACCATAAAGCGTTTGTTTGGGTGTTCAATCCCCTCAACCACGCCGTCTGAGGCGAACGCTACGGCCCTCAATTCATCAGCTACTTGCCTGACCGACTGATGATGCAAGCTGTTTGTGCGCAGTTCCACTTCACCCAGGATATCTGCCAAAAAAGAATCTGGAGTAACCGAAACATCATGGACTAGTTTATTGCGCTTATAGGTTGGCCACCAATCGTGTTTCTGAGCGCCAGGCATCTGGCTGAGGATGTCAACATACAGTGTTCCGCCGCAAGCCACATTCAGGGTCTGCATCCCCCGGCATACTGCCAGCAAAGGCTTATCGCAGGCAACCACCTCCCGGATCAACGCCAGCTCAAAAGCATCCCGCTCAGGGTTGATGCCATAAACGCGTTCGTGATTCTGCTCCCCATAGAGGGTGGGGTCAAGGTCTCCGCCGCCAGTTAAATAAAAACCGTCAAATTGCGCCACAAGCGCAGGAACATCTTCCAATGGGATTGCGGCCGGCAGCAACACCGGCAGCCCGCCTGCTGCCAGGATAGCCTGAACATCCACTTGCCGGCTCTGGTAAGTTGGAGAACCGTTCTTGTTTTCGAATCGTCCTGCGGGTATTCCGATGATCATTTCGCTCATTAAATTCCCTCCGGGTTAAAATAAAAAGCCTTGCGCGTTAATACGGTAAGGCTTTTTGATTTCAGAGAACAATATGTTCCCTCGCTGCAGACTAAAAACGCTGCTTGAGGCGTGCGCTCTTGCCAGTGCGTTCGCGCAAAAAGTACAGACGTGCGCGGCGAACTCTGTTATGGCGTTCCACCACGACTTTGGCAATGCGGGGGGAATTGAACAGGAAGGTACGCTCCACGCCGATACCATTGCTGGCAACACGGCGGACGGTGAAGCTGGCATCGTTGCCGTTTCCACGCACATACAAAACCACGCCCTTAAATTCCTGGATACGTTCGCGATCGCCTTCCTTGATTTTCATATGAACACTGACGTTATCGCCAGGGAAAAGATCAGGAATATTTGCATTCTTTTCAGCTTGTACAGATTTCAATAATTCTGCATGATTCATGGCACTACCCTTCCAACTCACGTAATTAAACGCCTTCAACTTCTTAAGGCGCGGAGAATGAGTATATCAACGATTTGGCGGTTTTGTCAAGAACAAAAAACTCGCATTCCGGTCAGGTGGCAGGGGTGGGTCTCGGACCCACCCGTACGACTTTCACTGGTTTGTATGGGCAGGTCTGGGACCTGCCCTTATTACGATTGGATCCTGCGCGGGAAGGCCCAAAACCTACCGTACGCACATTAAATCTTTACCTTCGGCAGACGATCAGTAATCCCTTCCAATTGTTCATCCGGTAGTTTACCGTTGATCATACCGTTATGCAGGTACTGGTCGTAAGCCGAAAGGTCCAAAAAGCCGTGCCCGGACAAATTGAAGAGGATCACGCGTTTTTCGCCTTTCTCGCGTGCATCCAGCGCCTCATCAATGGCTGCCCGAATAGCGTGGGCAGATTCAGGTGCCGGTAAAATGCCTTCCGTCTGCGTAAATTGGATGGCAGCCTCAAAGACTGCCCGCTGTCCCACTGCCACAGCCTCAATCAGTCCAGCGCTGTACAGTCCGCTCAAGATCGGTGCCATACCGTGATACCTGAGCCCACCGGCATGGATGGGATCGGGGATAAAATCACTTCCCAGGGTGTACATCTTGAGGATCGGCACAATTCCAGCGCTGTCGCCGTAATCGAAACCATAGGTACCCTTGGTCAGGCTGGGTGTGGCGGTGGGTTCCACTGCTACAAAACGTGTCCGTTTGTCACCCTTCAGTTTTTCCCGCACGAACGGGAACACCAAACCCGAAAAGTTTGATCCGCCGCCAACGCAGCCGATGACAACGTCCACAAAACCAGGAACATAATTTATTGCTCCGTTTCAGGCTGATGGCATATTCCTATGAGAAGACCTGGACCAACGGTTTGGCCTGGTTTTTATGGGTTCTTTCCTGGCTGAGAAGCCATGGCGTGACTTCCCATGTCGTTTTTACTGTCGACCGCGGTGAGGAGTTTGGAAATCCTGGTTGAAAGTGCACGAACTCAAAAAACTGCTGTCTGACTTCGGTTGTTCCTTTGTCCAGAACAGGGCCGGACATCCTGAGGAGAATCCTCATATCGAACGCTCTCATCGGACCGATGACGATGAGTTCTATATCCCCCGCATTCTCTCGATTGATTCACCCAAAAGATTTCTTCTTTGAAGCAATGAATTATCTGTATTACTACAATGTGCACAGGCGGCACTCTTCTCTCGGTCGCCTGCCCCCTTACAGCTATTTATCTAAGTCAGTCACGGGTTTGGATGATAAAATCAAATTCATTCCACCCATCTTCCTTGACTATCTCGCGGTTCAACTCGGCGATTGGTGTGGATACCATCTGCTGGCTTCTCACCTTTTCTTTTTTGTAAGAGTATCCAGAGTTTTATTATGGGTTCCGGTTTTGAATCCGTCATTAATGTTTTGTGTTTGGTCCAATACTCATTTGAGCGGTGATGAGCAGTAAATATTATTAGCAAAGCGTTGAAACCAACTTCATGTGATTGAACCTGACTACTGACGATTGGCAACCATTTTTGATACAATTTACCAATACAATTTGCGCGAAGGAGGGTTAATATGGAAAAAAAGAGCACGCTCCAAGATAAACTTCAATACAAAATTGACAATATGTTTTCACGGGGCTCTGGTATCCTGATTTTTTGGTTAGTGGTTCTTTCATTCCTTATTGTATTTATTGCAGCGGTCATATTGGTCCTATTAAAAATATCACCAGCTGGTGAGGATGTGCCGAAAATGAGTGAGGCTCTATGGATGAGCCTCATGCGTACCCTTGATGCAGGTACCATGGGTGGAGATCAAGGATGGGGATTTCGCTTGATGATGCTTTTTGTAACTTTAGGCGGCATTTTTATCATCAGTGCCTTGATAAGTATTCTCAGTAATGGTCTTCAAAGCCGCCTTGAAGCACTCAGCCAAGGCCGCTCCCAAGTGATTGAGAACGGTCATACGGTTATTTTGGGCTGGAATGACCAGGTGTTCACCATTGTGGAAGAACTGTGCTGTGCGAATTCCAATCTAGCTGATGGATGCATTGTCATTATGGGAGATGAGAATAAAAGCTCGATGGAACAGCAAATTCGTGAAAGGGTGCCCAATATTGGTCGCACGCGCATAGTTTGCCGTAGTGGATCACCAATGGACGTTACGTCCCTGTCAATAGTAAGTCTCGCAAATGCTAAATCCATTATTATCCTCTCTCCAGATGATGAGAATTCAGATGCTGAGGTGTTGAAGATAGTCCTGGCAATTAAGCGAGCTCCTGCTCCTCCGGACACCAAATACCACATCGTGGCTCAAATCCGTAATAATAAGAATTCTTCGATTGCTCAGGTCATAGGCGGGGATGAGGTGGAGTGGATATTAACTGAAGATATTATTGCGAAGGTTGTGGCTCAAACTTGTCAAATGTCTGGTCTTTCTTTCATCTATACCGAACTCATGGATTTCTCAGGTGATGAAATCTATTTCTTTTCTCACCCGGATTTGGAAGGGAAGACTTTTGGAGAAACTTTGAACCTTTTTGAGAAGAATGCTGTAATGGGAATTCAAAAGGCTGGACATGCTCCTCATCTAAATCCACCGATGGATACGTTAATTGAAGATGGTGATCAGATTTTCTCAATTGCTGAGGATGATGACACTATCCATCTATCCCCACCGCGTGTCGACTTAATTGATTCGCTTGCAATCGTAAATAAGGAAGAAGTTTCCGAAAAAGTTAAAAAGGTACTGGTACTGGGTTGGAATCGTCATGCCGCCAAGATTCTTAGAGAATTGGATAACTACCTAGGCACAGATTCTTCTATCCTAGTTATAGCCAATCATGATCTGGTCAAACAGGATGACTCATGGGGGAAGATAAAATTAGAAAAGTCAAATGTCCTCTTTCAGAATGGTGTTACCACTGAACGGCAAATGTTGGATTCCCTGGACCTCTCCAAATTTAATCACATCATAATTCTCAGTTATGACGATTTCTTGACGCGACAGGTAGCCGATTCTAAAACTTTGATTACGTTACTTCATCTGCGAGATATCTCGGCGCACTGTCCTAAATGTAGCTATTCGATCGTCAGTGAGATTCTCGATATTCGCAATCGCGACCTGGCTAAAAGCTCAAACGCTGATGATTTTATTGTCAGCGATAAACTGATTAGCTTGCTGGTCAGCCAGGTATCAGAATCCAAAGCATTGAACGCAGCCTTTACGGATATTCTCAATACTGATGGATCGGAGATCTATTTGAAACCGGCTTCGGTATATATCCGTCTGGGTCATCCTGTTAACTTCTATACCATCGTTGAATCAGCACGCCAAAAAGGTCAGGTGGCACTTGGTTATAGGCTGGCAGCTGACTCAGCCGATCCTGAAAAGTCATATGGCATTGTATTAAATCCAAATAAATCTTCAGCGATCCAATTTAATGAGGGTGATAACATCATTGTTCTGTCAGAAAATTAAAACAAAACAAGCGATGTAAAAGGTGAGTTCTTTAGTAGAACTCACCTTATAAAATTTCTTTGCTTTATATTATATAGCGGTAGATGCGAAGCAATTCCTTTCAATTGTTCTTCCTGCATTGTGCCAGGATCATGACGTTTTGCAGGTGCTGGACGTAAACCGGGCTACATCCTCACCTTCGGCAGACGATCAGTAATCCCTTCCAATTGTTCATCCGGTAGTTTACCGTTGATCATGCCATTGTGTAGATATTGATCATAGGCAGAGAGGTCCAAAAAGCCGTGCCCGGACAAATTGAAGAGGATCACGCGCTTTTCACCTTTCTCGCGTGCATCCAGCGCCTCATCAATGGCTGTCCGGATGGCATGGGCAGATTCAGGTGCCGGTAAAATGCCTTCCGACTGCGTAAATTGGATGGCAGCCTCAAAGACTGCCCGCTGTCCCACTGCCACAGCCTCAATCAGTCCGGCGCTGTACAGCCCGCTCACGATCGGTGCCATGCCGTGATACCTGAGACCACCGGCATGGATGGGATCGGGGATAAAATCACTTCCCAGGGTGTACATCTTGAGGATTGGGACAATTCCAGCGCTGTCGCCGTAATCGAAACCATAGGTACCCTTGGTCAGGCTGGGTGTGGCGGTAGGTTCAACCGCCAAAAAGCGGGTATTTTGATTTCCTTTCAGTTTTTCCCTCACAAACGGGAACACCAAACCCGAAAAGTTTGATCCGCCGCCAACGCAGCCGATGACAACGTCTGGATATTCGCCTGCCATATCCATCTGCTTGAGGGCTTCCTCGCCAATCACGGTTTGGTGAAGCATCACATGGTTGAGTACCGACCCCAACCCATACTTCTTTTTGCCTTCCGATTCCGCTGCCACTTCAACCGCTTCAGAGATGGCAATACCAAGTGAACCGGGATGATCGGGGCGTTTCTCCAGGTAACTCCGTCCGGTTTTCGTTCGCGGAGAGGGGCTGGCAAAAATTTGAGCGCCATAAGTCTCCATGATGACGCGGCGATAAGGTTTACCTAGGTAAGAGGCGTTGACCATGAACACTTCCAGGTCCATATCGAACATCTTGCATGCCATCGCCAAGGCACTGCCCCACTGCCCCGCACCGGTTTCGGTGGTCATGGCATGCGTGCCGCTGATTTTATTGAAAAACGCCTGTGGAACAGCAGAATTCAGCTTGTGTGAACCTGCCGGAGATTCCCCTTCATATTTGAAGTAAATATGAGCAGGCGTATCCAGGGCTTTCTCAAGCCGGCGAGCCCGGATCAGAGAAGTTGGTCGGTAGAGTTTGTAGATTTCACGTACTTCCTCCGGGATAGGCACAAAACGCTCCATGGTTATTTCCTGTTCGATCAGGGGCAGCGGAAAGAGGGTCTCCAGGGCATCCTTGCTGATCAATTCTTTGGTTACGGGATCAAACACGGGGGTAGGGGCGACCGGGCTATCGGCGTTCATGTTGTACCAGAAACGCGGAATGTCGCTTTCGTGAAGATGAAATCGGGTTTGGTTTTGGTCTTTCATGGCAATTCTCCTCGGTTGTTTTTTAAATCAAACACATCCATCCACTGGGGACGAATGTGTCAGCAATCCGTGGTGCCACCCCGGTTAAACCAGCCCTTTAATCAAAAATTCCCTGGTGATGCACACAGGGAAAAAAGCCAGCTTCACTCTCTTTGAGTACGGCGATAAATCGCGATACCCTTTACCCAGATAACGGTGGCAGCTCCGGCTCAGGTTACTTGCCCAAAGGCGTTCGCCTTGCAACTCAAAGGTCCATTCACCGCACTCGTATGGGCAGGTTCTCAGCCTCTCCTGCTCTCTGTACCACCGGCTTTGCGCTTACTAGTCCTCGTCAACGTCTTTCAAAGATCGATTAGTGCAATTATAGGCAAAATTCGGTGGGGGTCAAGAGTCATACTTGAGAATTTAGCGGCTGGTTAATGTTCAGGTTCTACCGCGATAATATACCTGGTCTGCGTCCAGTAGCCTGCATCAGGGTCGGTACGCTCATCCAGTGCCGCCCTGCCGCAAAAGTAGATCAGGAGTGCGTCCTCGTTCAACTCAGCGAAGCCGCTCTGGGGGTATGCCTGAGCCAGGTATGGCACCAGGTCCATGGTATGCTTCGAAAGTTCCTCCACCCCAACTGCGGGCACCCTTGCAGCCGCCGCCACTTTGCCTTCAAAAGATCGTCCTTGTTGCTCAAGGCTCACCTGGTTACCGCGCAGACACCCATCCAACCGGCTTTCGATCGTCTCAAGGGGTTGTACTTCGTTTACTGGATCGGTCTCAATAAAATATTGAAGATCGGTGGCTGGGGAGCGCTCTGACCAAAAATCCCAGCCTGAATGGATCCATAAGCCCTCATAACCCAAATGTTCCCAGGCTACAGCCACGTTTTTACCGATGCCAAACTCGCCATCTTCAAAGACCTCTGAGTGCCAGTTCACGATTTTTACGGGTGGAATGACCACTCCTTCTCCATCGTCGCACCCTGTTTCAAAATGAAAGCTGACTTCACCTGCTAACAATTCCAAACCGCCAAATTTCATCCATTGGGATGTAACATCAAGTTCCGGCACATCTGGGGCAACCACTACAGGAGTTTCTCCCAACAATGGGATGGGGCTTGCTTCAGCAGCATCACCCTCGCTCACGGCCTGCGTTTTTTGTTCAGGGAAACTGAGTACACTTGCCTCAACACTGGGATGCCTGTAACGCAGGGCTCTGCCAATCACAATGCCAGCCAACAGGCTGAATATCATTCCCAGGATCAATAAAAGCGGTTTTGCTCTTTTGGTCATAGCAGCTTCGGTCAGGATCCTATCTTTCTCGTCTGACTTGTACCAGGTTCCAGAAATAGAGACCGAAACAGACCAGCCCGATCATTCCAAAAACCATCCCGGCACCAATATAGTTCTGCGGGCTTCCACCCGGTCCAACCGTAGGCGGCGTTGCAGGTGTGCGGGTGACTGTGGCAGTTGCAGTTGCAGTCGCTGTGGCTGTTGCAGTTGCAGTCGCCGTGGCAGTGGCCGTGGCAGTTGGACTTGACGTTGGAGTTTGGGTCGGTGTTGATGTGTGTGTCGGCGTCTGCGTTGGGGTGCTTGTCTCCGTTTGTTTGGGCGGCTGGGTTGGAGTCGCGGTTCTGGTTGGTGGTTGGGTGGGTGTGGGGGACCAATAAGGGTATCCGCCTTCCAATTCCAGGGGTTCGAATGGATTTTTATCTTCCGCATCTTTGCCGAAAGATACACTTGTTTCTAAGCTTGTCTCGTGGTCGATTGACGCTCTGACAATTTGAACAAGGCGTTTTCCCACAAACCCGCCCAGCAAAATCACTATCAAAAAGAACAAAACCAACCAGATAGCCAGCTTTCTTCCATCTTTTTCTTCTTCCATCAGCGTCACATCTTTCCTCTTAATCGATTCAAACGCGATTATGCGAGAATCACATCCTTAACCGTGCAAGATATGTACCGCCATTGCTCTTTCTTCCAGTCTGCTTTTCTACTATAATCAATTTATGTCCAGAGCCCTCACACCCGAACAACGCATCCGCAATGCCCGCAAACTCATAGAAGAAGCCCGTAAAATTCCACGCCCGTCTTCTGTAGGATGGGAGTTTTTTAGCTACACTGCCCAGGTAAAGGATAAATTCAAGAAAGCCTTTGAACTGGTTAAACTGATCCAGCATTCGCCCAGTACCGATCCGGAAATCAAACGCGAAGCGAAAGAATTTATAGACTCTCTCCCCGAAATTGAAAAGGGGATCTTAAAACCGTAACCAACGGAAGGATTTTTTATGGTCTCAAGTACAACTACCACGCCCGCTGACTACCTTGCCAGTTTGCCCGAAGATAGGCGTAAGATCATTTCCGCGATTCGGGATATCATCCTGGCAAATCTGCCCGTAGGCTACCAGGAAACCATGAATTGGGGCATGCTCAGTTATGAAATCCCCTTGGAAACTTACCCCAACACGTACAACAAAAAAGCACTCAGTTACATTGGTTTGGCTGCCCAAAAGAATTACAACTCGCTCTACCTGATGGCAATCTATCAAAACGCAGAAGACTATCAGGAACTCATGGAAGCTTTTGCTGAAATGGGTGTCAAGCCCGATCTAGGCAAATCTTGTATTCGCTTTAAAAGACTGGAACAGCTTCCCCTGGATACGATCGCCCGTCTTACTTCAAAAACATCGGTCGCCGACTATATCCAAATGTACGAAACCTCCCTCGCCAGCCGGCGCAATAGCTGATCTCCGGTTCAGATTTTCGTATTTTAACTGAAGAGGCTGTCTTTCTTGATGAAGACAGCCTCGTTTTTTACTTTATGGATGGCAGAGTGAGGAAGTATTTTTTTGACTCTGCCATCCAGTTTGATTGAGACACCGGTTACTTGGCGATCTCCGGTAAGAACTGATAGAACAATGTGCCCACGAAATATGGTGCTGACATGGATTTCACAGTGAGTGCGGGGAATTCCATTCCATAGCCAATAGTGTTTTTCGCCACCACCCGGTATGCAATTTTTGATTCGCTATAGTTTGTGTCTATAAAACTGCGCGGACCGTGAGTATTGGGTTGATCCAGGGACACCGGGATGGTGCCTAAACTAACCCAGGTGAAACCATCACTTGTAACCTCTATCTCGAATTCAGTTTCGGTGATGGAATTATCCATCCAGGTAAGTGTTAGAGAGTTTCCATCGATCGAATGCAATAATGCGTTAGGCGCAATGGGGGGCATTGCTACCGTGATTGGGCGCATCATATCCATTTCTTCATGCGAGAGAATGTGACAGTGAAGCATGTATTCCCATCCAAAGTTAACCAGGCTGTTTACAATGGGGTCAGTCGGTATGCCATCCGCATCAATCGGATTGAACATCGTTGTATTACCAAGTGGCATCATCGGGTCCAAAGGACGGATAGAGTTAGGTATTTCAAACGGGAAAATAGGTATGATCGGGCGCAGAGCAAAGTAGGTATCCTCTAATGGGTGCACCCTGACCGTGTCTTTCCATCCAAGCTCATTCCCCTCTGGGGGTTTGATAATGTTGTCCCAGGTTACCCGATTCAGTAATTGAACGTCAAACAGGTGGAAGTGAATAGGATGCGAATCGACGCCATTGTGCGTAAATTTCCATATTTGCGTGCCGTCATCACCAGTTGCGATAGGCGTTAGATTAGCAGTTGTTGGTAGATTCGTTCCATCAAACATCTCTGTAGGAGGGTTGACAAAGGGGTACAAAACAGCATTTTGCGTGCCCGGTGTCGCTGGAACAACTTCCACACCAAGATTGCCTTGCATGCGACCAAAGGGTTCAAAGATGGATTCGTTCATCTCATCCTGGATCGCCTTGGGTTCAATCTTCACACCAAGCTGATTATTAAGCAGGGTATCAAAGTTGAAAATATCACCACCCTGGTCAGAAATACGGGCAAAGCCGTCACATTCCGGGCTTGGATTAATCGGACCATTACACCAACCAGCAGAAGTGAAATCTGTGCCGTAAGATGGGTTGTATGCAGCCTGACCAACAATTATCGGGTTCTGCCCTGATTCAAAGACACCAGAGCCGTCTGCCTTGTGCAAAAACTCTGATCGTAGAGCGTTGAAATCGTAGGTCGGCGCAGGAGTGTTAGCAAGCACTTTTACTTGCATAATCGTGCGTGTGTTGGGTCCATAGCCCGGTAACACCATAGCGGGTGCATTCGGATACATATCCGGCATGCCAGTATAGTAGTCATAGGTTGAAATTCGGGCTGGGAATGCTGCAGGAGCATCGTTGTAGAGTATTAATGTCTGACCAGCATAAGCTGAGAAGTCCACCACTACATCAGCCCGCTCGGCAGGACCCATCAGAAGTGAGTGCTGATCTACTAGACCAACATCAAATCGGGTGGGGTCTGTAATCCAGGTGATGGGTTGGGCGGGAATCCTAACCGGTTGCGGCAGGAAACCACCTTCAGTACCAACTTGTAACCAATCCGGTCCGGCAGGGCTTAAGCTTAAGTCTGGCGTGGGGAAAATATTGGGGTCTAACTGCGCGGCAGCTACTTCATCAGGATTCAAAGCTACCTCGGTCGCGCCAATCAGCGGATCGCCAATTTGAGTCGGGTCTGCCACATACCAGCTAAGATTCCAGAAGCGGTCATTAGCCGCATTGAGGATGCGGAAGCGGTACGCGGTGGGTTCGACGGTGGTCGTCGGATAAGCAGTGCCATTCACAACTGGAGTGTCGTTGAATTCTTCCATGCCAGCCGAATTGTTCGGTGTGCCTGGAATGAAAGGCGGCTCACAGAATGGGTCAGTGTCATATTGCCACGTGGTTGGATCTTCAAGGTCACAAGGACTTGCCAGGGGGATTCCCCAGTCGTCCGCTGTATGTCGGATACCGTCAGTCCCTTCGGGGTCTAAGCCGAAGTATGGGTTAGCAATGGGTGGGTACATCGGGTCAGCAGGTGGCCAGAACCATGGTCCGTAGAACCAACGTCCATAGGAACTCATGCCTGAGGGGTCAGCCGGGTTTTCGGCTGGCATATAAACATGCTCATACCAGAGGTCTCCTTCAGCGCCCCAACGGCTGTAATCCCAGGTGGGATCAAGTTCAGCCATTTGTTCGGGTGAAGAAACGAAGGTTTTATCCTGAACAACCAACGGAATTTCATACTGTCCGCTTGGGAGCAAACCACCATCAATCAGAGCCTGTTCAGTTTCATCACGAATAATGTATCCTGCAGCTTCACCAGCGTAAACATTCAGACGGGTGATGCCCCAGGAGTGATCGTGGTAGAACATAAAGCGGGCACTTTGCTGATTGGTGTAATAGAAAGACATACAGCCATCATCGGCTGCCGTACAGTCGGGCACACCTGCAGGACGATCCAGACCGACCATATCGGGAACCTGGCGTACGATAACACCCTCGGGCCAGCTGGTCATTTCATCAGCAGGTGTGATCCACTGATGCGGGGTGCCGTCCGAAATCCAGGGGGTGATGCCGCCATGCAGATGCAGAGTCGCACGGTTTTCCGCAAAACACATCATTCGGTCCATCATGCTTCGGTCAGCTTCGCCACACATTGGGTTGCGAACCTCGTCGAGCACGGAGCCTTCATCCACAGGTTCCATCATCTCCATGGGACCCATACCAGAGCCCATAAAGGTAGAGTCAACCGGAATGAATAAATCTCCATCCACACCTGTTGGCAGAAGGTTATAGAAAACGATTCGAACAGGACGATCCTTAGTAGCCTGAATGATCGGACCTAAATAGTGAGGTTGACTTACCCCAACTGCTTGAGTGCCATCAGGCATCAAGGCTGGAGTTGTGGTGCCATCAAGTAAATGATTTACCAATGGAACACTTTCGCTCCAGGAAGCATTATCGGCTGTTTCAAGCTGAACATACTCGCGCAAGAGCGTACCCTGGGCAGGCAGAGAGGAATTCATCTGCTCGCGGTGTTGCACAAGTGCGATCACATAGTAATCAGCACCTGGGAAAGTGGTTATATCGGGGACCCCAAGAGGAAGGTACTGACCCAGATTGTTTGTAGCCGCGGCACAGCTGCCAGCGACGGAGGGATCACACAGTAAAGGCAATTCGTTCTGGAATTTCTTAATCCCAGTTCCGCTAACATACCCGGAGCCAGGATTGGTCAGATTAATAGCGGTAACAGCCCCGACATCGATAGTGGCAGTGGCGGTCGCCATATGCCCACTACCTACACTGTCTGTAATAGAGACTGTGGGAACACTGGTATATCCTGCACCATACGTATCCAACACGATAGTTTGCACATCGATTGTGGATGTGACAGTCGCGTCGTCTAAAACATTGATTATTTGACGGTTTTGGAGCTGTCCTCCACTTGGATTCAGAAAACTTTCCTGTCTGGCTTCCTGGGCGGCATTGAATTGCCGGCGATTAAGGGGATTGAACAGTGTTCCATCCCGTATGACCACATTCGGAGCCTTTGAGTAACCTGAGCCGGGATTGTCGATAATAACGCCGGTGATCACTCCAGTGATGTTATCCCAGACCACATGTCCTTTCGCCTGGATGCCGCCTTCACCGTCTGGATAGTCAAAATCGACTGTTGGAAGCGTGTAACCACTGCCGCCGTGGGTTAGATCGAGGCTATACACCCCTCCGTAGGCGGTTGCGGTTGCCTGGGTGGTGGCTCCACCGCCACTGATTGTTACAGTCGGTTGAATGTAATCCATCCCCGAATTGGTGACATCGATTGCGACCACAGTGTTTGTTGAAGTGACAACTGCTGTTGCTGCCGCACCCGCGCCAGCGCCACTGAAACTGACAGTAGCATTGGTGTAATTGCTGCCAGGATTAGTGATGTTGACACTCGTGATGGCACCGCCGGCGCCAACCGTGGCAGTCGCAGTTGCACCAGAGCCGTCACCATTGATTGTGACCGACACGTCGGGCATGGTCAATGCGCTGAGACCCCAGTTGGGATAGGGTCCAAAATAGTGGGGAACGACGCTCTCATCCACAGGGGATGCTGGAAGCGCCTCCTGTGTAGCGTCAACCCTGGCCGTAATGCCTCCTGATAGTAAGGAGAACACCAACAGTAAAAGCACTGCTGTATTGAAGATTTTTTGCTTGAACATTTTTTTACTCCTTTGTTTAATGCGTAGAGGGAACAGCCAGGAATCGTTCTGGCTGTTTGTTAAGAGAAACTAATTGATGGGATCTCGTAGGAATTGCTGCAACGGGCAGCCATGTAAGGTCAACTACCTCAAATCTGGCATATTTTCTGTTGAAACGATGTTCTTCTAACAAATCGTGCATGGAAGTTTTCCTCTACTTAGAGTATAGAGAGCTCATTTGCTGGTGCTGTTTGAGATCTTTTGGGTTTGTAGGGAAAAATTGGCGCAAACAACACTACTGAGCGCATCTGTTGTTTCTGGTCGCCGGTTTTTGGAAATATCGGTCTTTAAAGGAAAGGAAAAAAGGCGAAAATCGCAATATGCACAAATGTTTGTAAATATTCTCAAATGTAACAAGCTCTTGATTTAGCTAAAATTAAATTAATCAATGGAGCGTGCTATGAACAACAATTTTTCCATTTTGATAATTGAAGATCACGTGCCTTTACAGCAAACCTTCGCTCAAATTTTCAGACGCGGAGGGTATAAGACTGTCAGTTGCATCCCAGACCTGAATGCCTTGACCACTTTAGGGCAAAATCCGTTTGATCTGGTCGTTCTGGACCTGCATCAGTACAGCGATCACGGCTTATCTCTTTTTTTTAAAATTAAGAAGAGCTTTCCGCTCTTACCGATCATCCTGCTCTCAGCAAATTCTGAGAGTGATATCATTCCTGATTTTGAGGATGAAAAAGCCTGGATGATCATCCAAAAACCATTTGAACCTGGTTTTCTTCTTAAGAGCATCCATGCAATTACCAGCGCTATTTCAAAGCGCGAAGCTCAACCCCTGATCGTTGCCTGTTGAGATTCCAGAACCACTATCCTACCAAGCGGTAGCCAACATCACGTATCGTGATCAAATACTGGGGGGTAGAGGACTCTTTTTCAATCGCCCTTCGGATTTTGTGGATATGCCAGCGCGTAATATCCCGTGCTTCAATTTTTGTGCAGCTGTAGCCTTGTGATTCTTTTACCAGGTTTTCATACGTGACCGTTTCAGGAGAGTGCCGCATCAGTGTGACCATGTAATCAAATGACGAAGGGGGTAAATTGATAATTTCGCCTTCTACTACCAGGTGTCTGCTGTGTAAATCTGCCCTGATGATTCCACAAACGATAAAACGACCATTATTTGGATCCGATGAACCCTGTGAAACGACCGCAGAGGGTGTGCCAGATGCCGGAGGTGAGCCCAATTCAGCCAATAAACCTTGCACTTGTGAAAGAATCTGGCGCTGGCGTTGTGGTTGCTTGGTTTCCTCCAAAATCTGACTGACCCGCTCAAGGATAGCTGCCGGATCTATCGGTTTCAGAAGGAAATCACGCGCACCCCCCCGTACTGCCTGCATGGCAGCTTCCAGGGTGGCGTGGGCGGTTAAAACAATCACTGGCAAGTCCGCATCTATCCGGTGAATTTCAGGCAAAAGATCCACTCCCAATCCGTCTGGCAACTTAATGTCAAGGAAAAGCAATGAAAAATCTTCTTCTCGTAATTTTTGCATGCCCTCTTGTCCGCTTCCAGCCAAAACCGGCGCGTAACCAGCTCTCTTCAGGATCGCTCCCAGTGTATGCCTGAGCGCTGGTTCATCGTCAACAATCAATATCCTTTGCACGATACTACCTCCCCATCCTACTTCTCGCTATCCGAGGGCAGCCAAACTGCGAATTCAGCGCCCCCTCCATAGTTTCGGGCACTTAGCCGCCCATGATGCCGTTGAATAATTTCATAACTGATTGCCAGGCCTAAACCGGCCCCTTTTGCCTTGGTGGTCTGAAATGGTTCAAACATACGGTTCGCGTAATCAGGTGAAATTCCTGGACCGGTATCCCGCACCAGGACTCCCACTTCGTGGCTTTCTGGTGTTCCCTGCATGAAGATCAACTCCAGGCGACCGCCTGCCGGCTGCATGGCTTCGATGCCATTGTTGCACAAATTGATGAAAACTTGTTTGATCTGATCCTTATCGCCTTTTGTTTCCCACTCTCCATCTTCCGGCAGATCTGCGACCCATTCCACTTTTCCCATCTCCAGCTGACCACGCAATAAACTTTGCACTTCTGATACCACCGAAACAAGGTCGAAGCTTGTCTCAGCTCCGGATGAGGTGGGGCGATATATCTCCCTGAGTTGGGCAACCAGGTTGGAAATTCGTTTGGTTTCAGCAGAGGCAATTTCAAGGTATTCATGCACCTGGTCCTGGGGATCAAGATCAGCCCGGATAAGGAAAAGGCTGTTTTTTATCGTCTGCAGCGGGTTGTTGATTTCGTGGGTGATGGATGCCAACATCCGCCCCATTGCAGCTAACTTTTCAGATTGCACAAGTTGATTATGGATCAATAAATCTTCAGCAACCAGGTCCTCAAGGTCCCGGTTCAGACGTTTCAGCTCTTCTTCTTTGCGTTTGAATTCTGTTTGATCTCTCAAGCTGGCAAAAAATTCGGAAAATTCGCCATCTTCATTCTTAAATACAATAGCATTGAATGTCACCGGCGTGATCTGACCCTCGCAGTTGATCAACTGCAGTTCAAAATCCCGGACACTGCCTTCTTTAAAAACGGTCGTAAAGGCATGGGAAGCTTCTTTTTTGTCTGTAAACAGGTCCAGAAACTCGGCACCAATCAGTTCATCTCGGGAGAGATTGGTAACTGAGATCGCTGTTTCATTCACATCCGAGATTTTTCCAGACCTTGTGACTGTCATCAACGCGTCCATGTTGATTTCGATCAGCCCGCGGTTATATCGGTTGAGACGGTCTAGGATCTTTTGGGCTTGTTTGGTTTTGGTGATATCAATTCCCACCTCAAGGATCATCGTCTTGTCATCAATGACATATGGAAAATCGTATACATCATAAATCTTGCCGTTAGGACCTTCCCATTCCCATTGATGAGCTTTTAATGTATCAAGCGGCTTGAAGGATTCACACGATTCGCAAGGTTCGTCGCGTTGGAACAAAGACTGATAACATTTTTTCCCAACCGGGTCACCGAATTCTTCTCGGAAATAGCGATTCGCGTTAACAATTTCATGATCAGGAGTAAGCACAACCAGGTATGCCGGCATCAGGTCGATCAGCGTCTCAAACTGTTTACGCTCTCTTTCGTATACGGCTTCTTCATAGGCGGCTTTTTCTTCGATCGTTTCTTGCAGAATTTCTGCCACTTTGTTCCGTTCCAAAGTGCGGGTGGAGACCAATTCTTCAAGACGATTAACGATCCGTTCCAAGGCTTGCTTGGCTTCGACCTGGTCGCTGATATCCACTGAATAGATGCGCAGGTGTTGAATCTCAGGCAGGAAAAGCAATGACTGCCTGATCCACGATTTTTCAATTTTGATATCCCGCACTAGAGTTCCCGCTCTTCCCTCTGCAAGTTCTGACAAATAGGGCGTGATATCCTTGACCAGTAAGTTGGAACAAACCTCACCAATAATCGGAACGCTAAATTTTTCAGCGCTGGGGTTTTGATAGATCAAGCGACCGTTCGCATCGATTTCGATCACTAACTGGGGGTTATTCTGTGGAAAAGATGCTAACCATTCCTGGTGAGATGCAGCGCGTTTATCCTCGGTAATGTCGGAAAATACGACACCAAATTTGTGATCGGCGAATTTGTAAGCAAAAACCCGGTAATCACGACCCAGAATCGAATGCTCTTCAAATTTCTCTGGAATTCCACTGTGTACCACTCGACTAAATCGCTCCAGCCAAATGGGGTTGTCGGTTGGCAAACATTCATTGTGTGTTTTTCCGATCACGGCTTGCCTGGAGAGCCCGGTCAGTGTCTCGAAGGCTGGGTTGACATCCAGGTACCTGTAATCGACCGGCTTGCCTGTTTCATCATATACCAACTCATGCAGTCCGAAACCTTCAGACATGCTCATAAACAAGCTGCGGTAGTTTTCCTCATATTCTGTGTCCGTCAATATGGGTATTTTTTGAAACGCTGATTGAAGGTCTGTCATAAGCTCCACCTTTGATTGAGCTCAGAGTAAGAAGATATTGAATTAACAGATAACTAATCTGACTTAACTAATGCCTTCACAGGTATCGCCAGACAGGTGGATGGTCGAAGAGCCTGTTTATCCGAATTATACCGGAAACACCAGGCTATTAATTCTCCTCAGGCTCAACAGCGGCGAAATGGACATCATGCTTCATCGTGGCAACTTTGCTGATGGTCTCATGGATTGAGCAATACTTGGCAGCCAGGTCCACGAAGCGTAAGAATTGTGCCTGGTCCACATCGGCATGGACGGTGATATCCATATTCACCCAGTCTAACGTGGTTGGAACTTTTTCGCGTTTTTCACCCGTAACAACGATCTCTATCTCGGGAATTTCTGCTTTTCTCTTTTCCAGTATTTCGAGCAAAGTGTAGTAAAAACAAGAACTTAAGGCACCTAAAAGCATATCATAGGGAAATACTTCGCCATCTCTTCCGCCAATTTTTACAATCGCCCTTTTTGTTTCCAGTGTGTATCCGTCTTTTTTATATGAAGTTTTAATTTTTTCCATTGACTATCCTGTTATTTTGTTTTTTTTGTGATTATACAGAAAGTTACTGGTGGTTTCAATTGTATGTACGAGAAAAATGAATTAACTAGCTGCCGGTCTCAGTTGGTGGATCGTGCCAGTCGTATTCCAAAGCTTGCTGGTAACTTTATGTACAAGAAATATCAGGTTTGATCCTGCGTTCGGGCAGGGCGCCTTCGTGAAGAGACTATATTTTCTCAACCACCCAGAAGTGAGACAAACCCAAACGCTGTAATGGTGTTTTCTCCAACGCCTGTAGCAATGACCTCAATAGCTTGCCAAAACGTGGGCGGCGCTCAATGATATTGTCATATGCCCCAAAAATCGTCCGTCTCTCCACAAATCTGACCGGCAATCCATCAAACAGCCTCTCCAAATCCCGCCTGGTGTACACCTCGACATGGGGTGCCAACCTATCGCGCCAGGCGCGCGGCAGCCAATTGATCAGGGGAGTATTGCCAAAATGATACTTGCCCTTCCAGTAATGACCATGTGTTTCGAAAGGGTATCCTCGATTGGGGCAAAACAGAACGATCCTGCCGCCTGGTTGTAACACCCTGACCATCTCCCTGATCGCTTCTCGGTCATCCTGGACATGCTCCAGCACTTCATGGCTGAAGACCAGGTCAAAGCTCTCAGAAGTCAAGGGTACGTTTTCACCGGCGGCACAAAAGACATTGGATGTGAACTCAAAGCTTTCCTGCACCCGTGGAAGTTCAATGTCCAGTCCCACCGCCATACCAGAAATTGGAATCAGCCTGGATAGGTAGGTGCCCACGCCGCAGCCATCCACCAACACCATACCCTTCAGCCTTTCTCCAGCAGCTTCCAGCAACATGTTAAAGCGGCGCTCCTGCCCTGCGCGCCAAACATGCGAAGGCTCTCCCCGCTCAGCAGCTTTCTCTAAATCTTCTGGGATCAAATGTGGCATGCCAGTATTTTACACGTTAATCTGGCATCCTGAGCAATGCAAGGCTCTTTGCGTTATCTTTCAGGACGATCATTGCCGTCGACATTTTGCTATTTTCCCCAATCGACTCTCGCCTTGCTCTTTCCTCGCAGCCATTTTTCGGCTGCAATCGCCGCAATGGCCCCATCACCGGCAGCGATCACTGCCTGTTTCACATGCGTACAGATCACATCCCCAATTGCATACACGCCGGGGATATTGGTTTGGTTTTCGCGGTCAACCTGCAGACACCCTTGCTCTGAGATCTCGAGTTGTCCCTGCAAGAAATCTGTGATCGGTTTGCCGCCCTGTAAATAAACAAACGCCCCTTCGACAGGGATGTCCTGTTCATTATCACCTGCCTCCCGATCCAGGAATCTTACTCCTTCAACCTTCGCTGTTCCATTGATTTCCTTGACAACACTTCCCAGGTGCATAACTATATTTGCAGTGCCTTTCAAGGACTCCAACGCATCTTCGTCGACGTTGATCTCTTTACTGGGAGCAAAAAAGTGTACGGTCCGGGCAAAACGTGCAAGATAGAGTGCTTCATCAACCGCCTCATCGCTCTTGCCGATCACAGCTACGTCCTTTCCTTTAAAGAATGCGGCGTCACAGACTGCGCAATAGGAAACACCTCTGCCCAATAACTCTGCTTCGCCTTTGATAAGGTTGCTGCGCCCCATAGAGCCAGTTGCAACAATGATGGATCGTGCCTCATAGACGCCCATGTTGCCAAAGACAGCCCTGGTGCCGCTGGTCAAATCGGTACCAATTGCTTTATCGTTGATGAACTCAGCTCCAAATCCAAGCGCTTGCTTGCGCATGGTTTGCAGCAGTTCTGCGCCACCGACCTCTGCTTCGATCCCTGGGAAATTGGCGATCTTGCTAGTAGTGCCCAAGGCACCGGTGGTAAGCCCCTTATCCAGAACGCCCACTCTTAAACCAGCTCTGGCTGCATACATGGCTGCAGTAGCCCCCGCAGGACCTCCGCCAATGATGATCACATCGTAAACCTGTTGATTATTCTCTGTCATTTTTTCCTCAACTTTTCTTCAGGTGGTAGTATAACCAGAAGCACACTCTCTATAAGCACAAAGCTTCTGCAATACGAACATTTCATGCAAAGTTTTGATAGTTTTTTAGAGTTTGTGCTTGCTATAAATAGGCATAAATGTAGGGGCGGGCTGTCATGCCCGCCCAAAAAAATATAACCTGTAGTGTTGGGGCCTGCCCCAACCAAAAATGGGAGACCCTGGCAGGTTTCCCCAAAAGAATGAAAATGACCAAAAAATTCTATCAACAAAGTTTAAAAGAACGGCTGGAAACCATCGCTTCAAGCACAAGTCTGAGCCCTGAAGATCTGCAAGCTTACCAAAAGGACGGCGGGTTGACCGCCGAAACTGCCAGTGCCATGGTCGAGAACGTGGTGGGGCTCTACAGCCTTCCGCTCGGAATAGCGCAAAATTTCGTGATCAACGGACGTGAAGTGCTGGTTCCCATGGTGATCGAAGAGCCTTCTGTTGTGGCAGGTGTCTCCTTTATGGCAAAACTTGCCAAAGCCAGCGGCGGCTTTGAAGCCGGTATGACCTCCCAGGAAATGATCGGTCAGCTGCAGGTGCTGGATCTGCCCAACCCCCAGGCTGCCGCTGAAAAAGTGCTGGCGCATAAAGATGCGCTGCTGCAGGCTGTTGCCGAGTTTCACCCCAGTATCCAAAAATATGGGGGCGGTCCGCGCGATCTGCAAACCCGCATCCTGTCCGAAACTGAAGCAGGTCCGATGCTGGTCATTCACCTGATCGTGGATGTGCAGGACGCCATGGGCGCTAATATCATCAATTCGATGCTCGAATTCCTCGCACCAAAAGTGGAAGACCTCACCGGCGGTCGTGTGCACTTGCGCATTCTTTCCAACCTGGCTGACCGGCGCCTTGCCTGGGCGCGCGCCCGCATTGCCTGCCATGATCTGGCATTCGACGACTACATTGGAGAGGAAGTGCGCGATGGCATTATCGAAGCCTGGGCTTTTGCGGATGCTGACCCTTACCGCGCTGTCACCCATAACAAAGGCGTCATGAATGGCATCGATGCCGTGGTTCTGGCAACTGCCAACGACTGGCGTGCGGTCGAAGCCGGGGCTCATGCCTATGCTGCCCGCTCCGGGCAATACCGCAGCCTTACCCAGTGGTCAAAGGCGGATAACGGCGACTTGTTAGGCTATATCGAACTGCCTACGGCACTTGGAATTGTCGGTGGTGCCACCAGGGTACATCCTACAGCCCAGGCTAACCTCAAATTGATGGGGGTAAAATCGGTAGCAGAGTTAGGCGGAATTGTTGCCGCTGTCGGTCTGGCTCAAAACCTGGCTGCGCTGCGCGCCCTGGCAACCGAAGGCATCCAAAAAGGGCATATGAGCCTGCATGCCCGCCAGGTAGCCCTGGCTGCCGGCGCAAAACCGGAACAGGCAGAAATTGTCGCCGCTAAGTTGACAGCCGAAAAAAATATTAAACTTACTCGCGCTCAGGAAATCTTAGCGCAAATAAATGGAAGCAAAAATGACTGAACACCAACACATCCCAAAACCCGAAAAAAGCAAACTCCTGGTGCCCAAAATCAAAGTCGGCATCCAGGGTTATGGCGCTTATGTGCCCCGCTACCGCCTTCCAGCCAAAGAAATAGGACGCATCTGGGGCAATACCGGCGCTTACCCTGTCAAGGAAAAAGCGGTTGCCGGTTTGGATGAAGATGTTATCACCATGGCTATCGAAGCCGCCCGCAATGCCCTGAAACGTTCCGAAATCAGCGCGCAGCAATTGCGGGCAGTTTGGGTGGGTTCCGAGTCGCATCCTTATGCCGTCAAACCCAGCGGCACCGTGGTCGCCGAAGCCATTGGCGCTTCGAATGACATCCAGGCTGGTGACTGGGAATTCGCCTGCAAAGCCGGTACAGAAGCGATGGTCGCCGCCATGGGCATGGTCGGCTCGGGCATGGGTGATTATGCTCTCGCCATCGGGATGGACACTGCCCAGGGTAAACCGGGCGATGCCCTGGAATATACCGCTGCCAGTGGGGGCGCAGCCTATATCATCGGTCCTCAAAAAGATTCCCTGGCGTCCATTGAAGCCGCCTACAGTTATGTTTCCGATACGCCTGATTTTTGGCGGCGTGAAAACCAGGTCTACCCGGAACACGGACAGCGTTTCACCGGAGACCCGGCTTATTTTGAGCATATCCTGGGTTCTGCCCGTACCATCCTGTCAGAAACCGGTTTGAAGCCTGCCGATTTTGCTTATGCCACCTTCCATCAACCCAACACCAAGTTCCCCCAGCGTGCTGCCAAGTTGCTGGGTTTCACACCCGAACAGATTACTCCTGGTCTGCTCACCCCTGTGATCGGCAACACCTATTCCGGCGCTGCCATCATCGGCTTGACCGCCATTCTGGACGTTGCCAAGCCTGGCGACCTGATCTTGATGACCTCCTACGGTTCGGGTGCTGGCTCGGATTCATTCATCATTAAAGTACGACGTGAGTTGAGTAAAAGACGGGGCAATGCCCTCTCGACCCAGGATTATATCGCGCGACGAACCGAAATCGACTACGCCACCTACCTGCGCTTCCGTGGGGAGATTGTGACCCGTTAACATGCAGACCACCAACGATGTCTTCATTGTAGGAATTGGTCAGACTGAAGTCGGGGAGCTTTGGGATGTCTCTCTGCGCAGCCTGGCTGCCCGCGCTTTCAAAGCCGCCCGCGCTGATGCCGGCGGTCTGCAGCCCCAGGCTATTTTTGTTGGGAACATGCTGGCTGCCAATGCCTCCCGCCAGGCTAACCTGGGAGCACTAATTGCTGAGTTTGCCGGTCTGGCTGGGAAAGTCGAAGGCTTTACCGCGGAAGCTGCCGAAGCCTCCGGCGGGGCTGCCCTCTACCTGGCATATAACGCCATTCGATCCGGCATGGTGGATGTTGCTGCCGTGGTAGGTGTGGAAAAGGCAACCGATGTGGTTGGAGCTGGCATTGAAAACCGCCTGCTTTCCACTGGTCTGGATTCGGATTTTGAAGCTTCCGAAGGGCTTACGTTGGTAGGGCAAGCCTCTCTTTTGCTCCAGCGTTACCTGTATGAGAATCAGTTTCCTCGTGAAGCGTTGGGTCAATTCCCGATCATCGCCCACAACAACGCTGTCAACAACCCCTATGCCATGTATCGGCGTGCAATCAATCTGGAGACCTACCGCAACGCCCGCGAGGATACCGGAGCTTTTAATCAATTCGATATTGCTCCGAATGCGGATGGCGCTGCAGCCCTAATCCTCACCCGTCAGGAATTCCTTGCACAAAATCCAGCCCACGCTCCTGTTCGGCTGCTCGGCTCCGCCTTCATCACCGACCGCCTGGCATTGCATGACCGCCCTGATCCACTCTTTTTTGAGGCTGCCGCCGTCTCGGTCCAACATGCCCTTTTAAAAAGCGGCATCAGCCTTTCGGATTTGGATTTCTTTGAATACTCAGACAATACCACCCTGCATGCCCTCTTATCCCTGGAAGCAGCCGGTTTTGCCCGCAGAGGGCAGGGCTGGAAGCTCGCTAGCGATGGCTCACTGACCCTTCAGGGCTCGCTGCCGGTAGCGACATTGGGTGGTCATAAGGCGCGGGGTTTCCCGTTGGGAGCCTCAGGTGTCTACCAAGTGGTGGAAGCCTGTCTGCAATTACGCGGAGAGGCGGGAGCCAACCAGATCCCACATGCCCGTTATGGCATGACCCAAGCGCTCGCCGCTACAGCCTCTGCTGCCGCCACGCATATTCTTTCGGTTTGAAATGTTTTCGTAAGGAACGTGGCTTGTCCCATTCCGTGAAGTAAATCTGGCTTGTGCGGTAATCTTTAAACCTGAAGCACTGAATATCTTATTCTCCCCATCCACTGATCTTTGTTATAATCAAAAATGATCTCAGGTAAATATCATGACCGACCCAGATTCCTCCTTCAAAATCAGAATCATCAAAGATGGACCTTACCGCGTCATGGGTGATCTTCCTCTCGTGAAAAAGTCACAGCAATGCTCAGTTTATGGTGAGCCGCTCGAATGGATCGATGGCGGCGAACTGGAGCACAAGGAAGGTTCCTACCTGCTTTGCCGCTGTGGTAAAAGCAAAACCATGCCCTATTGCGACAACACTCATATTGATTCCGGATTCATAGGGGACGAATTTGCGATCACTGATGGTCCTTTTGGGCGCGATTACGATTATTACGGTCCGGATGGCTTCACCGTCACCAAGCACGCCCGCTTGTGCATGAATTCCGGCTTTTGTGTGCTTAAGGATACCGATTTCGTCGAGCTGACCCATAAATCTGACGATCCTGCAAAAAAAGCCCGCACGATCAAGATGGTCGAGGATTGTCCATCAGGTTCTCTGACCTACAAACTACAAAAAGATGGTCCCGATATTGAGCCCGAGCTTCCCATGCAAATCGCTGATACTTACGAGTGCACCCAGTATGGCGAAATCCGCGGACCTCTGTGGGTGATGGGCTACGTCCCCATTGAACGAGCTGACGGCGAAGCCTTTACGCCCCGCAACCGTGTCACACTGTGCTCATGCGGCTATTCGCGTATCAAGCCGCTCTGCGATGGCACACATCGTCCCCTCCAGGAAAACCGCTTGCGTAAAAAAGCCCGTGACGAGCAGGAAGCCCAAAAATCACAAGACACCCAAACACCACCGGTCGATTCAGTTGAGAAAAAAATCCAAAGCCTTTCCGACCAGGTTTCCTCCGCCCTCAAACACCTGAAGGATCGTTTCCATAAGGATGATGACTGATTGCCAGATCGTCATCGTGAACATCTTCTCATTTCTTGTAAGCAAGCAAAGTGGAGCAATCTCTGGCTTTAGTCAGAAACCAACACTCGTATACCCTGATTGTTGTTCAACCTGTTTTGGAGAGCTACCCAAAGTTTCAGGTGCAATCATTCTTCTTTCTCAAGCCAAAATATTCGTTTCGACATTTCTAACACTTTCTTAACACTGAAGCTTTGACAATCCATTGCTCTTCGGTCGAAAATGTTGGATATTTATATTAAAAATAATACTTTACAACTTTATGAGGAAAATATGAATAAAAAAATTGCAATAGTCGTTGGTTCCATTCGCAAAGGATCGTTAAGCCAAAGTTTAGCTAATAATCTGGCAGCACTGCTGCCCGAAGATTATGAACCTCACTTCATAAAAATTGATGATCTACCGCTTTACAGTCAGGATTATGACGCTGGGGATGCTCCGGAACAATATAAGCGCTTCCGTGATCAGGTAAGAGACACCGATGCAGTCATTTTTGTGACCCCCGAACACAATCGCTCTTATCCTGCTGCGCTCAAAAACGCCCTGGATATCGGCTCCCGTCCTTATGGTCAATCAGTCTGGAACGGAAAACCTGCCCTGGTCGTCAGCCAATCACCCGGCAATATCTCCGGTTTCGGTGCAAATCATCACCTTCGCCAGACCCTGACCTTTTTAAATATGCCCACCTTGCAGCAGCCCGAGGCTTACATTGCCCACACCAACAAATTGATCGATGAATACGGCAAAATTAATAACGAAGGCACACTCGATTTTCTGCAAAGTGTCATTGATGCCTTTGTCGAACTGATCAAACGTTACCAGGTAAATCTCACAGCTGAACCAACCTTCTAAACCCGAATAAGATAAGACGAGAGCCGGAAATACCGGCTCTCTTTTTATGAGATCGCTGAATTCAAAGGATACCAGGCACACCTCACTTGGTGCTCACCGTGCTATAATCTCTCTCGCAAAGGAATACCAAATGAACCAGAAAGTGATCTTTCCCTTCACCGCTCTTGTCGGACAGGAACGCATGGCACGCGCCCTGATCCTTAACGCTGTCGATCCACGCATTGGGGGTGTTCTCATCCGCGGTGAACGCGGAACCGCCAAGTCGACCGCTGCGAGGGCGCTGGCGGCTTTGTTGCCCCCAATTGAAGTAGTGGAAAACTGCCGCTTCAATTGCGACCCTCATAAACCCACCACCTGGTGTACCGAATGCCAGGAGCGCTTCATTCACGGTGAAGATCCCCTTCCTCATGCTCATCATGCCACCCCCTTTGTAAACCTGCCTGTTTCTGCCACCGAAGATCGGGTTGTCGGTACGCTTGACATTGAACGCGCCATTCAAAAAGGCGAACGCCACTTCGAACCTGGCGTACTCGCCTCAGCCAACCGCGGTTTGCTTTACATCGACGAGGTTAACTTGCTGGACGACCACGTGGTCGACATCCTGCTCGATTCCGCTGCCATGGGTGTCAATGTGGTGGAGCGTGAAGGCATTTCTTTCAGCCATCCCGCCCGCTTTATCCTGGTAGGCACCATGAATCCCGAAGAAGGCGACCTGCGTCCACAGTTACTGGATCGTTTTGCCTTTTCTGTGGAGATCCGCGGTATTCTTGATAAAGCCCAGCGTGTCGAGATCATGCGCCGTAATATCGCCTTCGAAAGCGACCCGGAAGCCTTCCGCAAGCACTTTTTGCCGCAGGAACTGGAGCTTTCACGTCAGATCGAACAAGCCCGCCAACTGGTTGAAGATGTATCTTTTAACCAGCGTGACCTGTTGATCATCGCTGATCTGACCTCCTCGATGGAAGTGGATGGTCATCGTTCAGACCTGGTGATCCTCAAAGCCGCGCGCGCCCAGGCTGCCTTCGAGGGGCGCACCCGTATCACCCCTCGCGATATTGCCCTGGCTGCCGAACTGGCACTACCTCACCGCGTTAAAGCCGGTCCCTTCCGCAAGAGCGAAGCCGGAGCTGAACAGCTTAACGCCAAAATCGCTGATCTGAAAATGCAGACAACCCTTACTCCCGCTGAAGAAGAGCAGTCCGAGCAGGAACAAACAGACGACGACCCTAAAAAAAAAGCGACTCTCTAACTGAACCACAGCCTGAAGAAGGGGATTCCGGTTTTGACCCCGAGATGCCAATCGTTGGTGAATCTGGTCAGGATGTGTTTGTCCAGCTCAATACTCAATGGTGGGAGGGCGGCAAGATCATCAAACCAGGTGAAACCTTTGAACCGCGCCAGCTGGACACCCCGTTGGACGAAATGGTGCGTAAACAAGGCGGGCGGCGCTCCCAAACCAAGTCCAAGACCAAACGTGGACGTTACATACAGGCACGCCCCTCCCCACGGGATAGCAGCGATGTCGCCCTGGATGCCACGCTGCGTGCCGCAGCCCCTTACCAACGCCAACGCAAGGATCTGAAAGAACGCCACCAGGTCGCTTTTGCAGTACGCAGGGAAGATTTTCAGAAAAAAGTACGCGTTCGTAAGACCGCCAACCTGATCCTGTTTTTGGTGGATGGCTCCTGGTCGATGGCAGTGGCAGAACGCATGAAAGCTACCAAATCAGCCATTCTCTCGCTGCTGACCGATGCCTATCAGCGGCGCGACCGGGTCGGATTGGTAGTGTTCCAGAAAGATCGTGCCACCCTGGTGCTCGCTCCCACCAACTCGGTGCTTTTGGCTCAGCGCGCACTCACCAACATCCCAGTTGGCGGTAAAACGCCCCTATCCGCAGGTTTACAAATGGCATTCGAAGTCCTCCAGCGAGAGAAAATTTTACATCCGGATGTGCAGCCTTTACTGATCGTACTGACCGACGGCGCTGGCAACGTTCCGCTCACCCCTGGCCGGGCGGTCGCGGAGGAAACGACTGAATTGGCAAAAATGTTCGCCACAGAGAAGATCCACAGTGTGGTGATCAACATGGAGCAAAAAATCTTCGATAGCGGCTTGGCTCAGCGTCTGGCAGAAGACATGGATGCAGTTTGTTATACGATCGAAGACCTGCGTGGAGAAACGCTTTACGAGACTGTCCAGAAAGAGATTCAAACCCCCTCCGCTCCTTCCTATCGGGAGTTGGGCTAAATAACTACTCTACAGCAACAACCTCAGCATCAGGGAAAAACTGGCGGATCGTCCCACCGACCCAACCCTGAAGCGTCTGTGTAGAAAGTTCACATTCGGCACAGGCTCCACCCAAACGCACCTTGATTACATGTCCTTCTATTTCAACTAATTCAACATAACCATGGTGATATTGCTCGATATAAGCACTGATCTGGTCGATCAGACCGGCAATTTGTTCCTCTTTGCTGAAATTGGGTTCGGTGTGTGGGGTCATAAAGGCTCCTTTTCGTGATGTGTTAATTTTATCATAGGCGCAGAACGAATTCGATTGTGCCGGCGTCCCCGCCGAGCACACTGTTTTGACCCAGGCGTCCGTTCTTTGGAGCCCTGAGGTCAATGCTCGTGCTTGAACAGGAATCCGGCACGATCTTACCTCAATCAAACAATCTTCCCTGCAGCAAATGATCACAAAAACTATGTCGATGCAGCTGGCACAAACCCAGCTCTTCAATTGCCTTTAGGTGCTCCGGACTTCCATAACCCTTGTTTTGAGCAAACAGATAACCGGGATATCCATCCGAGATTTCAAGCATAAACTGGTCCCGGGCTTGTTTTGCCAACACCGAAGCGCACGCAATCGACAAACTGCGCTGATCACCTTTGACCAGACAGGTCTGGGGAATCTTAACTTCAGGCAACTTGAAATAATCAATCAGCAGGTGCATTGGAAGTTGCTTCAAACCACGGATCGCCCTTTGGAAGACCAATCTGCCTGCCTTTGCCATGCCCAGACTGTCAATTTCCTCCGAATCCACCCATGCTACCGCAAAATCAAGCGCAACCGATTTAATCACAGGTGCCAGCTGTTCGCGTTCGAAGGCTGTCATTTGCTTCGAATCTTTTACACCAAGCAGCTTCCTTTCCAACTCACAATCGTCGGTCGGCAAAACAACAGCAGCAGCATAAAGTGGTCCCGCCAGCGCACCTCTGCCGGCTTCATCCAATCCGGCAACTAATTGACAACCTGACTGCCACTGTTTTTTTTCAAAATCGAGGGTAGGGTAAGGTGGGATCAGCTCTGGGTCAAAGCGCTTTACCACGATATAAGCCTTTACGTTTGTTGGAACGGACCAACAGCAGATCTTTGAACATCTTCCAGCTATCGCTCAAAATGTTCATACGCGAACCCGCCTGGTAGGTCCAGGTGATAGGAACTTCCACCACTTCAAAGCCCAACTCGCGGGCTATGGCAAGCACCTCCACGTCAAAACTCCAGCCTTCCAGTGTTTGTTTTGGGAAGATTTGTTCCGCCGCCTCCGCACTGAAGCACTTAAAACCGCATTGGGTATCTTGCAGTCCGGGCAATACCAGAAAACGAACTAAAAAATTAAAAACGCGTCCGATCAGATGGCGGTAGGAGGGCTCGCCAATCCTTTTTGACCCGTTCTGTTCGCGCGAAGCGATGGCAACCTGTGTCTGATGTATGCTTGGAGGCAAAAAAAGGTTGATCTGAGCGACCCGCATGGAAAAATCCACATCCGCCATAAATCGGTATTGCCCCTGGGCAGCCAACATCCCTGCCCGGATGGCGTTGCCTTTGCCACCCTGCTCAAGCCTGATCATCTTCAATTGGGGAAACTCATTTTGAAAATCTTCCACAATTCCAGCTGTCTCATCCGTGCTGGCATTTTCAACCACCAGCACCTCGCAATCGTAAGTTTGTTGATTAACAAACTCCTGGACTTGTTTCAGGGATTGGGGCAGGCGTTTAGCTTCGTTATGGGCAGGGAGGATGAGGGAGAGAAAAGGAGTACTCACACGTCGGTCGCTTTGCTGAGCCTTTGAAAAAAAGTCGGGGTGGGCGGACTCGAACCGTCGACCTCTGCGTCCCAAACGCAGCGCGCTAGCCGACTGCGCTACACCCCGGCGAAGGTGAAGTATATCGTATCTTTGGCGGATGCGTCAAGATTCGCTCAAAGGTCTTCATTCAAGCCTTCGCAATCGGCAACGGTCATACACGATTTCATGAAATATACCGTTAATGATGTAAAATTAACAAAGCCTTACAGCCAAATTTAGTTCACACACAACACATACTCGAAAGGATTTTCCATGTATCAGAAAATAATCATCATCGGCAACCTGGGTCGCGACCCCGAAATGCGCTATACCCCCGAAGGCAGCCCCGTCACCAGCTTCAGTGTTGCAACCAGCCGCCGTTTTGGCGATAAAGAAGAAACCACCTGGTTCCGCGTCACCGTTTGGAACAAACAGGCCGAAACTTGCAATCAGTACCTACACAAAGGCTCAAAAGTGTTGGTGGAGGGTCGTCTGCGCCCGGACAACAACGGCAATCCCAATGTTTTCCAACGAAAAGACGGCACCTGGGGCGCCAGTTATGAAATTACCGCGGACACTGTACGCTTCCTGACCCCCAAGGGTGAAGAAGGCGGTCAGAATTTCGGTCCGATGGATGACGACGAGGACATTCCCTTCTAGGAGGGAGCCATGCCAGATATTAAACGAATCCAGGTTCAGATCCCCGAGGATCTTGAAGCCCGTTATGTGAATGTGGCTTACATTAGCCATACTGCCCCTGAATTTCTGATGGATTTTGTAACCATGTTGCCTGGTGTGACCAATCCTAAGGTCAATACCCGCCTGATTCTCTCTCCATTGGGAATGAAAATGCTGCAGCGTGCTTTAAATGAAAACGTCAAGCGCTACGAAGACAACTTCGGTGAAATCAAAGTTCCCCACGGCTCCACGCTGGCAGATGAGCTTTTCAGGGGCAATAGCAACCCTGATCAACCGGAAGGTGAGAACTGATGCAAGCGCTGGATAAAATCTGCGAGGATATCCGCACCGATTTTGAAAACAAAACCGCCTTGCGGGATGAGGCTTTGCGCAATGCGCGTCAGTGCATCAAACACGCTTCGCTGGCAATCCGTGCCATCCACCGCAATGAACAAAACGAAGCACGCCATGAGCTTAGCCAGGGACGCGACCTGGTGGATCAGCTGCGTTTGACCCTCAAAGAGTCGCACCCTGAGCTTTACTTTGCCGGTTATACCCAGGATGCGGTCAAGGAATATTGTGAAGCCGAGCTGACCGTCGCCATGATCTTGGGGCAGCCGCTGCCCACCCCTGAAGACCTGCATGCTGAAAACCCGGCTTACCTCAACGGTCTCACTGAGACTCTCGGGGAACTTCGCCGGCGCTGCCTGGATCTTTTGCGTCCAGGTTATAACAATGAAGTGGAGCGCCTGCTGGAGCTGATGGATGAGGTTTACACCCAGTTGGTCACGATGGATTACCCGGATGCGATCACCGAAGGTCTGCGCCGTCGTACCGATTTGGCTCGCGGGATCATCGAGCGCACAAGGGCTGATATTACCGTCGCCTATCGTGAAGAACAACTGGCGCACAAGCTGGAACAGCTCTCCAGCAAGCTTGCAGATCACACCACCTGATGCGCAAGATCAGCGCCTCAGAGCTTGGAGCTTTTCTCTATTGCCAGCGCTCCTGGTGGTACGCCCGCCAGGGTGAAAAGTCGGATAATCAATCTCAAATGGACCTGGGCAGCCAGGTCCATCATTCTCACGCCCGGAGCTTCAAGCACTCCCAGCTGTTACAGTGGTTGGGGTCAGCGCTTTTACTTGCCGGCGTGATCCTTTTGATTTGGAGCTTGTTGCCGTGAGACCCTTTCATTGGGCGATTCTGCTCCTGGTGGTGGGGTTGTTTTTTTGGCTGCTTAGCCGCCGCCAGCGCAGAGCCAGCGGACTGCCGGAAGGAGACTTGCTCTACACCGACAGTTCCTACTGGCAAACCTTACCCAAGCCGCTCTACGATCCCAACCTCGAGTTGATCGGTAAACCCGATTATGTGATCAAGGATGAAAAGGGAAGGATAATACCGATCGAACTCAAGAGTGGGAAAGCGCCAAACCAGCCCTGGGATTCTCATATCATCCAGTTAGCGGCTTACTGCAACCTGGTGGAAAGCTATTACGGTCAGCGCCCTCCCTATGGTATCCTCCGCTATGAGAATAAATCTTTTACCATTCCCTATTCGGATGAATTAGAGGCCAGGTTGCTCCAATTGATCGGCGAATTACGCCTTGTGGAGAGAACCCAAAGCGCCCAACGCTCCCACAACCAGCCAGCCCGCTGTCGTGGCTGCGGCTTCTCCGAAATTTGTGACCAAAAATTGGTTTGAATCAACCGATTTATAACCCCGGGCCTGTAATAATCTCCATAATTATGTACAATTCAAGTAGTATTTTCTGGAGGATGAATGGAGCATTCCGAACCACAATCAACGTTCAAAGAGGCACTTGGAGCCGTGATTCTTTTCTTGTTAGTTTTGGCAGGCTTCTTTGGAGTTTATCGCTTTCACCATCTCCTTTTTACGCTTTTTGTAGCCATCATTTTCGGAACAATGGCAAGACCGACCCATCAATGGCTGATCAACCGCAGAGTGCCCAAATATCTCGTCAGCACCCTCATGCTGGTCGGCTTGTTAGCCCTTGTTATCGGTTTTGTGCTCTTGTTACTGCCGGTTTTGTCCAGTCAGTACCAAACCTTGTTTTCCGCCATTCCGCGGTACTACAGTATCATCAGGGATTGGATCGCCAGTAGAAAAAATGAATTTGTTGTGCGGCTCAGCGAATCACTTCCGGTACAACTGAGCCTGGGAGAACAACTGCCCGGTCCCAGCCCGGATGCCATTACCACCTTGAATAGCGCCGTGCGCTTTCTCGGCTCTGGACTCAACAATGTTTTCTTTGGCTTTGTGCTTTTACTGCTTTCCTATTACTGGATGGTTTCCGGACCTCAGATTGTTGCTTCCAGCCTCTTTTTTGTCAAACAAGACAAACGCCAGAACGTTTTGGAAATCGCTCAGGAAATTGAGCTCAAACTGACAAGATACCTGGTTGGACAGGGCGTGCTGAGCCTCTCTATCGCCGGACTGTCCCTGGTTGTCTTCCTGGTCTTGCGCCTTCCGAATGCTTTTTTGCTTGCCCTGATCGCAGGTCTTTTTGAAGCCGTCCCGATGGTTGGTCCCATCCTGGGTGCCATACCTGCCGTGCTGGTCGCCCTGTCCATGTCACCGACAACAGTGATTTGGGTGATCATCTCCACTCTGATCATTCAACAAATTGAAAATAATTTGTTGGTTCCTCGCATTATGAATAAAGTGGTTGGTGTGAATCCCTTCATTTCAATCCTTTCCATCAGCACTTTCACTTCACTTTACGGCATCGGCGGAGCTCTTATGGCTATTCCTCTTGCCGCCGTCATCCAATTGATCCTGGATCGCACCCTCATGCAAAAAGAACCGGAGACGGAGGTCTTGATTGGCGGACGGGACAAACTTAACGTCCTTCGATATGATACTCAGGAATTTCTGAGCGGCATTCGCAACCAGGCACGTCAGACTCAACCCGGGGACACTCAAAACAGAACCAGGATCGATTCAGTGATGGAGGAGATGGAAATGGTAGCGCGTGATCTTGACACCCTCTTAGCCCAGAAAGCGGAGGGAAAAAATGCTTAACAAACGCGTCCTCACTTTTGCAACTGCCTTCTCAGTGGTCGCCCTGGCACTATTCATCCTGTGGCAGGTGAATGAAGTCGTTATATACTTTCTGCTCTCACTGATTCTTGGCGCGATCATCCGACCTTTTGCTGATTACCTGAAGGGCAAATCTCGTATCCAGGCTATTCTTTCAATTGTCGGCTTGCTCCTCATTCTGGCTGGCTTGGGTTACCTGCTCTATCTCAGTTTTATGCGCCTTTCCAAGGAAGTCAACCTGTTGGTCAACACCATCTCCAATCTCAAACGCTGGTTCCTTCCGGTTTGGTTGGAACGCCTTGGGTTTGCGCGCACCCTGCTCGAGCTGCTCCCCCCTCCTGGTGAACTATTCGAGATCGCCACAAACGATGGCGGGAAAATTCTCATGCCTGTCCTTCAAAACCTTTCTTCGAACTTGATCACCATCGTGAGCGGTTTGGTAGTCATCATCTTCCTTAGCCTGTATTGGACTGGTTCACAAGACCATTTTGAACGACTTTGGCTCTCCTTACTCTCAGTGGAACGCCGTCAGAAAGCCCGCACGATCTGGCGCCAGATCGATGCCAGTCTGGGCGATTACGGACGCTTCCTGATCGTCAAGTTCTTTCTCACCTGGGCGCTCATATCTGTTGCCGTCTTTTACCTTCGCTCTCCGTATCCGGTTTTGTTGGGACTGGGTGTGGCTTTTGCCAATCTACTGCCTGTCATCGGTATTGTTGTGGCTTTGCTCTTTACCCTGGCTATCGGGCTTCTCTCCAGCATTTTGTTTTATCCTTGGCTGTTAGCCTTTGTCCTGGTTGTCCTTACCCTGCTTCGCATTTTTGTCTGGCCCAAGCTCTACCAGGACCGATGGGATGCCCCCATTTTGCGTTTGTTGTTTCTTCTGATCATTGGCGAAACCATGGGTTTACGCTGGCTCATTTTGGCTCCGCCTCTGGCTATTGCGGCTCAAATCATTTGGAACTCCTTGGCTGCAAATTTGCGTAAAGCCTCCCAGCCTGTCCAGGGAATTGAATCGCTCAAGAAGCATAAACAGCAGCTATCTGAAGCCATCAATGAACTGGAAGAAGCACCGCCTGCATTGGTGAGCAATCTGACCCGTTTAAGCAGTTTGCTCGAAGAAGCGCAGCAATACCTCGACCAGACTATTTGACAGCCACTCCTCTATCCGTTATCCTTAATCCCGCATTCGGGCGGGACCGGTGCGGCGGAGCCCTGCGAACCCCGTCAGGTCCGAGAGGAAGCAGCGGTAAGGAGGTTTCTTCGGGTGTTACCGGCAAACCTGCCCGAATGCATTGATTAATGATGACTACCGAACCAGGCTCCACCCCACCAGTCTGCTCTTATGAGGGCTCGGATTACCAATCCCAATTCTGGGATAATGCCAACCGTCGTTATGAAGACGCGGTCGAAACGGTTGCAATTGACAGGTTATTCAACCAGGGCGGGCACCTGCTGCTCGAGTTGGGAGCTGGCGCTGGCAGACTGACCCAACGCTACAAAGGCTGGGAACGGATCGTCCTGCTGGACTACTCCCGTACACAGTTGCAGCAAGCTCGCCAGCGTCTGGGTGATAGTGATAACTTTATCTATGTCGCTGCCGATATCTACAAACTGCCCTTTGTGAACGGACTTTTCGACGGCGCCACCATGATCCGCACCCTCCATCATATGGCGGACGCCCCCCAAACATTGCAGTCCGTCCGGCGTGTATTGGCGCAAGACAGTCTCTTTCTGCTCGAGTTTGCCAACAAACGCAACCTGAAATCGATTTTTCGCTGGCTTCTCAGAAAACAGGCGTGGAGCCCATTTTCTCCGGAGCAAGTGGAATTCGTCGAACTTAACTACAATTTCCACCCCAAAACCATCCTCGCCACACTCCAGCAAAGTGGTTTTTCACCGCTGGAGAGCCTGGGTGTTTCCCTCTTCCGCTCTGATTGGTTCAAGAACCATGTTACACATGAGCGCCTGGTGCAATGGGATGCCCGTTTTCAGAACAAGGAGCCTTTTAAAGGGCTGACTCCCAGCATCTTTACCGTCAATCGTGCTGTGGGACTGTCCGAAACCCCCGCTCAAGGCAGCTTTTTTTCGTGTCCCATTTGCGCAACCTCTTTACCTGAAACAAAGGCAAACCAGGTTTGTCCTGGTTGTTCCCATGAATGGCAATATGCTCAGGGGATTTATGAGTTCCGCATCAATCCGGAATAACCGCTCCACCCAAAAAAGCCGAATCAAACTTTCGCGCCTGCTGCTTGTTTTTATTTCAGCCAGTTTTCTTTTTCTCTCTGCCTGTAATTTTCCACGTGAAAACATTGCTGCCACTGCCGCCTACCTGTATTTTCAACAAACCCAGGTAGCGGAATCGCTTGCCACACCTCCCTTAAACCTCATTCAACCCATCCAGACTCTTTTGCCCACCCAAGCCTTTGAAGAAGACCGTCCCACCCCTCAACCCATAGAGACCTTTTTACCGGTTGCCCCAACACCAGTTACCAATTGC
This sequence comes from Anaerolineaceae bacterium, assembly GCA_040770225.1. Taxonomy (GTDB): domain Bacteria; phylum Chloroflexota; class Anaerolineae; order Anaerolineales; family Anaerolineaceae; genus Mesolinea. The sequence continues at coordinate 19,755 of JAXGJN010000011.1, read as the reverse complement.
CAGATGCAGCCCGAACCAGGCAAGCAGCTCTATTGCACGCAATCGGGTGACCGACTGGATGCCATTGCCCGCCGCTTCCGGGTCAATACTTCTCAAATTCAAGGCTCGGTAGGGCTTGAACCGAACGCCATTCTTCCAGTCAATACCCCGTTGGGCTTGCCTACTCCAACTTTTTCGACGCCTTATAACCAACCAGCCTTGCCCGACAATGCCATTATCTACGGACCCGATTCGGTCTCGGCTGATATTGTCACCTATGCCCAAAATGCAGGTGGATATTTAAGCCAATATAAGCAGTACCTCTATGATGGTTGGCACAGCGGTCCGGAAATTGTCGCTTTGGTCGCAGTGGAAACCTCCACCAACCCACGTCTGCTTCTCTCTCTGGTTGAATACCAATCGAACTGGCTTTTCGGTCATCCTGCCGACGCCGATCTGGATCTTTCACCTCTGAATTACGAAGCGGTCGGGGTCGAAGGGCTATATTCTGAATTGCAGGTGGCTGCCAGGGAGCTGAGCAGGGGTTACTATGGTTGGCGCGAAGGCACCTTACAGACCCTGACCTTTCGGGATAAGCACACCGCAGACATTTCCCCGCAGCTCAATGTGGGCAGCGTCGCTGTGCAGAATTTGTTTGCTGGTCTCTACGATGAAGGCAATTTTTATAACAAGCTCTATGGTCCTGATGGATTTCTTGCCTTTCATGCCGGCATGTTTGGTGACCCTTGGGCAAGAGCTGCCTCAGCAGGCACTCTGATGCCAGCAAATATTATCCAACCTGAGTTGAGCCTGCCCTTCCCGCTTGGTGAAACCTGGGCGCTCACTTCGGGTCCACATATTACCTGGCAATATGGCACGCCGCGTGGTGCCATCGATTTTGCTCCGCTGGATGACCTCCCGGGCTGCATTATCTCGCCCAACTGGGCTGTTGCAGCCGCACCCGGGTTGGTGGTACGCAGCCAGCGCGGTGCCGTCGCGATCGATCTGGATGGCGACGGCAACGAAGGCACCGGTTGGGTCCTGCTCTATATGCACCTGACACCTGAAGGTCGGGCGGGGGTCAATACCTGGCTAAGACAGGATGATCACGTTGGTCATCCCTCCTGCGAAGGCGGCGTCTCCACCGGAACTCACCTTCACATTGCCCGAAAATTTAATGGCGAGTGGATATCAGCGGAGGGCCCCTTGCCGCTTGTCCTCGATGGTTGGCAGGCGGTTGCCAGACCTGGGAATTACGCCGGCTTGTTGATCAAAGATGGACAACAGGTTTTGGTTGGTCCCAGCTCTGAAGAATATACCTGGATCACACGCTGATCAGAGCGCTTTCCTTGGGTGCCCGTCGCCAGAACCAAAGATAATACATCCCAATGGCAACAGTATAGAGAAGAATAGTCAGCACAAAGGGTGGTCCAAACCCGTATCGTATCTGCAGATAACCGCTGATGGTTGGGCTTAACGCCCAGCCGAAATTCCATGCCATGCTGGTCAGGCTCGCCAACATCCCCCGGGACTCAGGTTCCACCTGTTCCATCACAAAAGTTGAATAAATCGGGGAGCTCATGTTCATCAACATAGTGCGTGCGTAATACGCCAGCAAAACCACGCTAAACCAGGGCGCAAAGCCCAGCATCATCAGGAAGGGCACACTCAGCCCCTGGGTGATCACCACCACCTGGATTTTGCCAAAGCGTTCTGCCAGCGCAGGGGCAATGATCAGCCCCAAACCCATTGCCAGGCTGCCCCAGGCAAAAATCACACCGATAGAAGTGTCGCTTTGTTGGTGAACATTACGAAAGAAAACATTCATAAATGGCATGATCAACCCGGCACCGATGGAAGTGATCAAAGTTGGCAGGATCAGCTTCTCGAATTTTCCCGGATTCTTGCGGATAAAACTTAAGGGGGCAAAGGCGGGACGACCAGCAACCTGGGAAACCCGGCTCGCGACAAACAACATGGGCAGTACTGCCAGAAAACCGCTTAACGCCACTGCCCACAACGACAGGGAGTAAGATTTTGTATCCATGGCATTGATTGCCAAACGAAGAGCAAACCAGGTTGGCAGATATCCGCCTATCCACTGTCCAATGGAGATCGCCGTCATTCGTAGACCCGAAGACAGGCTGAAAAGGTAGGTGCGCTCGGTCTCATTACTGTTCTCCATCAGGAAAGGACCCATTGCCACACCTGACAGTGACTGTGCCAACCCCTGGACGATATTCATCGCCAGAAACATCAGGTTGGAAGGAAACAGGAGCATCCCTGCCACAGAAGCAGAAAAACCGGCGATACTTAGAATAATGGAATTACGCCTGCCGATCCGGTCGGTCAAGAAGCCGCAAGGAATTGCCATGATCAGGCTGGTCATGCTCCTGGCTGCCACCATGTTTCCCAAAACGGCTTCGTTATAGCCTAAACTGAGCACATAAAAATTGAAAAGCAGCTGGAAAATGCCCGTTGCTGTGCCATAAATCGTTTCGCTGACCAGATATAGCCTGGCGTTTTTGCTGAAAGCTCGGATTCGGCTGAGATAGGTCGCCAAAACCGAGCTCTTTGCTTCTTCTGGGATAATCGGTTCGGTGTCCAATCCTATTCACCCCGCACAAAACGATTTAGCAGATCCTGGGTATCTTCGAAACCTTCATATCTGGCAGAATATTTACGTTCTCCATCAGGATCCAGGTGAACCTGAACCATGCCCGCCAGACGGAGCTGGGTTAAATGATGTGTGACTGTGGGCGGTCTGAGACGTAGCACCTTGGAAAGCTCCGAGGCTGTTTGCGGTTCCTGGGCGAGGTAACGCAGGATCCGTAAACGGGTGGGGTCTGCCATGGCTTTCATTCCCCGCAGTAACCCGTCTGGAACGACTTCTCCGGGAATGATAGACATTGTTCCGGGTCGTGCCCCAAAAAGGACGATTATTTTTGTTTCAGTCAGGTGTTCAGAAAACATGAATGGCGACCCCCAGAAGGTTGGTGCCAGCACGATGTCAGTCAGATGTTCAAAATCTCCATAACGTACCCCAGCTGTCAATTCTTCCAACATCGCAGGCAGTGGACGGCTACCGGCACGCATGCGCGCATAAGAAAGTTCTTGCTGCAAGACCGGTAAAATTCGCTGCTCTTCTTCCGCAAAGAAAGTGTCGATGTATGCCTGCAGACCCAATAACAACTTTTCACCAAACTCTTTTCGATTCGCCCAAGCCTCATTCATCGTTGAGAAGATCTGCCTGGTTTGTTTGTTGTCCTCCATGCCGAAGCGCTGAATAAAAAGTTGTATATCCTCCCGACTCCATTTTTTGCCTGGAGCAGTCGAAAGGAACAATTCCTTCATTTGCTCCGGCATACCAGGCACATTAGCCAATGTTTCCAGGATTTCGCCTGCAGGAATACTCCTAAGCTTAGCCATTAATTGGGCAGAGTCTTTTGGTTCTTTCAGAGAATTGATTAAAGCGATCGGAAGCAAACGTAAAACTGCAGTTCGATTTAGAACTTCACGGCTTTCTGCCGGAACGCGGGATCGAACGCCGGCAGCCCACGAGGCACGGACGCCATAGCTTTCAGGATCATGCAAAATCCTCAAGCTGATAAACAAGTCGTAGGCTGTGCCAATATCCCAATGGATTTTGGTTTTAATAATTGCAGTCATGTTTCACTCCAAAAGATATATACCTATTCTATTAGATAAATGTCTATAGTCAATACTGGAACTTTTTATGACGCGCTGGACTTACAATTCACTCAGGGAAAATATCACTTCTTCTAGCTTTCGCTTGAGTGCAGGTTTCTAGAAACATAAGTAAAACTTAAGCACCAAACCCCCTCCAGCCCCTCTCACCTGCCCTAGCTTGCCACGGGTTTGGGCGAAGGTCGAAGATCCCCGCAGGGGAGTAGGGGGATGAAGGGGGTGGGTAATTTTCCTAAAATTATTAGTGGCCGCTAAGATTCTTCGGTGTCGCTCAGCATGACAGGAATTGGTTCCGTCTTCTTTTGCTGACCCTTCAATTGCACCAAAATGACAGCTGCCATCATCAGCCCACTCCCCCACCATTCTCTGCCGCTCAGCCTCTCCCCTAAAAAAAGCATACCTCCCAGCAGAGCAAACACTGCTTCAAGGCTCATTATTAACGACGCCAGTCCCGACTCCACCTTGCTTTGCCCAAAGACCTGCAAGGTAAAACCGATCCCAACGGCCACAAAACCTGAATACACCAACGGACCCCAGGCTGGGCTGTCGGTAAACAGCGCATTACCTTCTAAAACCACGCTCACGATCAGGCTCACAAAAGCTGTAGTCAGAAATTCACTAAAAGCGAGGCTCAATCCGTCTGTCCTGGAACTAAAATGGTCCAACGCCAGTATCTGCATTGCCCAAAAGAGCGCGCCAATGACCATGTAGACATCTCCGCGTTGTATGGTCAGTTGCATGTCTACTGAGAGATAAAAAACTCCCAACATAGCTAATAGGACCCCGAACCAGACCCATTTGTTGATCTTCTTTCCAAAAAACAAACCAATCAACGGAACTAACACCAGGTACAGAGAAGTGAGGAAACCTGCCTTGGCAGCACTGGTGGTCATAATGCCGATTTGCTGCATGCTCGTCCCGGCAAACAGAAATATGCCTGGAATGATGCCCGGAGCGAGATTGTGTTTCAGGATTTCTTTCCAATGTTTGGTTTGGGTGGTTGCTGATCGTCTTTTTCTTTGCTTCAGAATTAACCCTGGCAGCAAAACCAGGCTGCCCAGTATGAAACGCAGCGAAATAAATGCGAAAGGCTGCATCGAATCCATCGCCAGGCGTTGTGCCACAAAACCGGTGCCCCAAACGATCGCAGCTAAAAGTAATAAGGTTTCCCCTTCAATTTTGTTAAGCCAGTCGGGTGTTTTTTTCATTGGCAGGATTATAGTATGTCTGCGTCTCTTTTGGGCATCTCAGGTAAAATTCTTTTACTCCGGAGGAACATTGTGAAGATCATCAAACCCAAGCCGACTTATCCCGACACCCTTTTCGGAAAGCTCGGAAAGCGCTCCCACAGAGCCAGCTTCCACAGCCATCGCACGCTTGGCATCCACCATTGGGACCAGGTCCAGACTGAGTTTATATTTGGTAAGGCAGCCTTAAGCATCACAGCAAGCAGCCACAGCCAACAGCCTGTCAAATCGCTGCAACTGATCTACACCTTTGATGATTGGGCTGTCCGTCATGAGTTGGAATTCGAAAAGGTTGAACTCACCTGGGATGTTCTCACCTGGGGTTGGCTGCAAAGCTGGAAGGTGCATTTGGAGGCAGAAACAGGCTCTGTTTTGCGCTATTTTGTCCGCGCCACACTGCCGGATGGCTCCAGCCTGTATGCTGATAATCAAGCCGCCTCAGAAAAAAAGGCGACCCAATTCGCCCGCTGGCTCAACCCGCAGAACCTCGCCCCAGCCTGGTCCAAAAACTCCCGCATTTATCAAATCTTCGTGGATCGCTTTAACCCCGGTTCAGACCGCAACTGGCTGCAGACCGAAGATCTGCTCAAGCCCTTTGGCGGCACGCTGCGGGGTGTTATCGAAAAACTGGATCATATCCACGATCTCGGATTCAATACCATCTGGCTCACCCCCATTTTCAGCAGTCCTTCTCATCACGGTTATGACAGCAGCGACTACACCCAAATCGAACCTCGTTTTGGCACGGAGGCGGACTTGGTGGAGTTGGTTGACAGTGCCCACCAAAAAGGATTGAGAGTCATTCTCGATTTTGTCGCCAACCACTGTTCCAACCAACACCCCGCCTTCCGATCCGCCCTTGCAGATCAGACCCTTGCTCAAAATGGCTGGTTCACCTGGACCAAGTGGCCAAAGCGCTACCTTAGTTATTACAATGTCCCTACCATGCCTGAATTCGACCTTCGTTTTGGCTCCCCAGCCCGTGCCCACCTGCTTGAAGTTGCTCAAAAGTGGCTTAAGTTGGGTGTGGATGGCTACCGGCTCGATTATGCCCCCGGACCCGGACGCAATTTTTGGGTGGATTTCCAGCGCGCCTGCCTTCAGACCAACCCGGATTGCTGGACCTTTGGGGAAGTGGTCGCCCCGGCTGAAGAGCAAGTTCAATTCGACCGCAGCATGCATGGTACCCTCGATTTTCTCACCTGCCAGGCCTTGCGCGAAACCTTTGCTACTGGTAACTGGGATGCCGCCCGACTGGCTGGCTACCTACAGGTTTACCAAAACGCCTTCCCGCCCACTTTCAGTCGTCCTGCTTTTATCGATAACCACGATATGAATCGCTTCGTCTTCACTGCCGAAGGCAACCTCTCAGCTGTGCACGCTGCCCTGAAGCTGCTCTACTTGCTTCCGCAGCCACCAATCATATACTATGGCACTGAATTCGACCTTAGCCAGCACTGCTCCATCCATGACCGGGGAGCCTCAGGTTTTGATGAAGCACGCCTGGCTATCCCCTGGAACAGGCAACCTTTACCCGAAACCGCCAGATTGCTGCGTAAACTTGCCGACTTTCGCGAGGCAAACCCCTGGCTCAGTGAAGCCACCTGGCAGGTGATTTCAGTCTCAGCGGATGGACAGCAAACGCAATTGAAGATTACATTCAACTCGGATCAGCTGGAAGTTTCAATCGACACCTCCAGCGAAATGTCTGTTGATTATTGGCATCACTATCAATAACAATTGACACCAATGGCAAAACTGGAAATAATTCGTACAAATAGTTGAGATTCTTTTCCTTTTCGATATAATAGAGCTACAAAATACAAACATTAATCGAAAGGGATTTAACAAAAATGAGCAAAAAATTAGATATCTACGTAGCAAACCTGGCAGTCAATTACATCAAACTGCACAACCTGCATTGGAATGTTGTTGGCAAAGCCTTTAAACAAGTCCACGAATATCTTGAGGAATTGTATGACGAGACCACCGAGAGCCTCGATGCTGTCGCTGAACACCAGAAAATGGATGGCGAATTCCCCAAAGCCTCCCTCAAGGATTACCTCGAAATCGCAACTATCAAGGAATTGGAAAGCAAGGAATACTCCATCGAGGACGCCCTCAAAATCGCCCTTGAAGATCAGAAACTTCTCCGCAAACTCGCGACAGAAATCCGCAGCGAAGCCGACGAAAAAGGTGAGTTCACCCTGGTCGCCCTGATGGAAGACGAAGTTGCTGCTCAAAACAAGCGTATTTGGTTTATTGAGTCAACTCTTAAATAGACGCTTACCTTACTTTCATTAAGCAAAAACGCAAACGACGGACAGGTTTTGTCCGTTGTTTGATTTATTGAGGTTTATATCATTTGCTGTGTTTATATGTAACTATTGTTATGTTTGACATATTTCTTAAATATCATACAATAGAAATGGGAGGACATTCGATTGACTGCTCTCAGTGACAGTGTAAAAAGGAAAGATTGGCATATGACCAACAAATACCGTCTTATTCTGATATTCTTATCTCTATTATTTTTGAGTAGTTGCGTTCCCCAACACACAAAGACCGAAAACCACTCAGCGGAGGTAGATGATAAGGCAACAATTTATCCGACAGATATTCCACCAAGTAATGAGATCACTTCACCAGTAGAAACCGAAGTAATCACAACGACTCTTGTCGTCCCGACAACTGAACCTCAGGATGAAGGTAAATATACTTATTATTTGGACCAGGACAGAATGGATCAATTTTGTCTCAGTTTCCCTCAGCTTCAAATCTTCAAGCCGCGTAAAGTTGGCGATTATTACATTGCATATGTAGAAGAACAGAACAACATATCCTCCATTTCGATTAAAGAAGGCACATTAACCTCTTTACATGTTTCAGAATTCCCTGGAGGTCGTCTTCATCCTAATGAATTTGAGTATCCCTGGTACACCTATTCAGTGACCGACTCACCCCAGGGATTTGGGGATTGGCATCTTCATTTGGTAAATGTCGAGGATGGAACCAACACAATAATCGCACAAAGAGAGCAATATGGTTCTTACTCGCTGCACAATGACATCTCCTTCGATCATGGCAATCTATTTTTTGTTTCCTCCACCTTCGATGGCACGAAAGTTTTATCTAGTAAAGTCTATGTAATCGATTTAAGCAACAAAGAAACGACATTGATCATTGAAAATCCGCATGCAGATACATATATGTCGATTATTTCAGCTTCCAATGGGTACCTGGCATTAGAACACGATGCGCCTAAAAGTGATGTTGACTTCTATCTAAGTCTTTATGATGTTGACAATAAAAGGTTTATTGATCTGCCGCAAACATTTCCTGCCAGTATGCCTGACATTGAATATCCTTATGTGGTATGGAAAAATAACAAGCGATTCGATCAACCGACAAGCTACACAGTCTATAATATTGAGACTGGCATTACCTCTATCCATGAAATTACCAACTCATATTCAGTAAACATATCCATCTCAAACCGATTTGTGATTACGGATGCTCTATCAGGCAGGGATCCAATAGGAAATTCTGTCATCTTGTATTCCATAGATAATGATGATATCTATGAAATACAAATAGGCACAACCGATGTTAGGCTGAATGATGCCTATATCGATAATGAGAATGTTGCATTGGCTTTTACTTCCTTTACCACAGTCGATAATTATTCAAGCTACATCTGCAACCTGCCTCTTGAGGACCTTTTTACTAACTCTGTGGAAGAGATAGAAGTATCGCAATAATTTCAGATTAAGACAAAGCAGTGAGAGAAAAACCACTTACAGACTGGTATACTTTCACTGCAATGTCACTACTAACTTCGCAGAATTTAGGTCGCTCTTTTGGACCGGTGGATATCTTCGATGGGATCAGTATCTCGATTCCTCATAATGCCCGCATTGCCATCGTCGGCAGCAACGGCGTGGGCAAAACCACCCTGCTGCGTATCTTGGCAGGCGAAGACGAACCGACCGAAGGCTCTATCTTTCGTTCGCGCGGGCTGCGGGTCGGGTACCTCCCCCAGGAAGCTATACGTGAGAGCGAAGGAACGCTTTGGTCGAGCTGTTTGCTTGCCTTCGATGACTTGATCGAGCTGGGGGACGAGTTGCGCCAACTCGAGCTTCAGATGCAGGACCCAGCCTGTGAGCCTGAGGTCCTGACCCGTTATGGCAAGTTGCAGCACCAGTTTGACATCAAAGGCGGCTACACCTATAACAATCGCGTCCAGCAAACCCTCACTGGTCTCGGTTTCGACGAATCGGATTACCAGCGCCCGCTCCAGCAGCTTTCAGGCGGTCAGCGCACCCGTGCCCGCCTTGCCCGCATCTTGTTGGAAGACCCTGACATCCTCTTCCTGGACGAGCCTAGCAACCATCTCGATATCAATGCAGTGGAATGGCTGGAAGCCTACCTGCGCGACTGGAACGGCGCGGTTGTGATCGTCTCGCATGACCGCTACTTCCTCGACCAAACTGCCCGTGTCATCTGGGAAATGACCCCCGCGCTGGAGGTCTACCGCGGCAATTACACCGCCTACCTTCATCAACGGGAAGAACGCTACACACGCCGCCTTGCAGAATATGAAGCCCAGACTGAATTCATTGAAAAGCAGGAAGACTACATCCGTAAAAACCTGGGCACCCAAAACAACAACCAGGCGCGTGGTCGCCAGCGTCGGCTGGAACGGTTACTTGAAGACAGCCGCCTGACCGCCCCCAAAAGCCATACCCGCCCTATGCATTTACGCCTCAAGACCATTGGACGCTCCGGCGATTTGGTTTTGCGCACCTACGACCTGCAAGTCGGTTATGAGGATGAGGGACGCCCGCTCTTCACCAGCCCAAATCTCGTGCTTGAACGAGGCGAATGTGTGGCGCTCATCGGACCCAACGGTGCCGGAAAAACCACCTTTCTCAAAACCATCCTGGGGCAGATCCCGCCTTACAGCGGCAGAACCCAGTTGGGAGCCAGCCTGAAGGTTGGTTACTTTGCCCAGGCGCACGAAGACCTTGACCCCACCAACGACCTGATCCAGGAGATCAACACTGTCGCGCCAAATATGCTGCCTGCTGAAACACGCAATTATCTGGCGCGCTATGGTTTCCAGGGTGAACAAGTTTTTGACCGGGTTGCCACCCTCTCGGGCGGCGAGCGCGGGCGTTTGGCTTTGGCAAAGTTAGCCCTTTCGGACGCCAACCTACTGCTGTTGGATGAACCCACCAACCATCTTGACCTGCCCACCCAGGAAGTCTTGCAGAATGTGCTCTCTGATTATCCCGGTACCATTCTGCTGGTTTCGCATGATCGTTACCTCATTGACGCCTTGGCAACTCAAATTTGGGAACTCTTGCCTGTCGAAGAACGCCTGCGGGACTTCAAAGGCAGTTATTCGGAGTACAAAGAGTTCCTCAACAACCGCAGCAGATCTGAAATTAATCCCATCGATGTGGTTGAAACCCACATTATCAGCGAGGAAAAACCGGTTCGAAATGGGCTCAGCCGCAACCAGCGGCAGCAGTTACAGAAGAGGATTGCGGCACTGGAAGCTAAAGTCCATGCAGCCGAGATCGAGAAGGCAACCTGGGAAGCCCAGCTTGCCTCCCCCCCGTCAGATCCGCGCAAATTGCAGAAAGTCACCGATGCTTACCAATCCGTCAGCTTGCGCCTGGAAGAATTACTGGCTGAGTGGGAGTCCTTCGCCGAAGCTTTACACGAAGACGATTCTCCATCAACAAGTTTGTAGAAATTTTTTATCCCAATCATTGTTTGTTATCCTGATCATATCAATCTGTCATACTGATTATGTCTTTCTGTTCTCCTGAGCTTACTGAGCAAAGGACCTTCCCCTACCCCTATCAACCACACCACCTTGCTCAAAATGCCATCATCCTCTCAAAATTCTGCCATTTCTGATTGACTCAAGACTCAAAACATCCTATAATAAAGTTACTATGCAGGAGTTAGTTTGATACGCACCACCTCTGCAAACACGGAGTCCTCAACAAGACACTCGCCGGATTATTCTTGGCGCGTGTTTTTGTTTATATTAAAAGAAACGGAGCCTCTACACTATGGACAGTGGATTAATCGGTAAGATCGAGAAGGCTAAACGCTATGCGGAAGAACGCGACCGCATCCAATTCAACAATTTCGAAGCAAAATTTAAAGGTGAAAATAACGACCACACCGTCACTTACCATGATGGACAATGGAACTGTACCTGCAACTACTTCCAGGCTCGCGGCATTTGCGCCCATACGATGGGTCTGGAATTTATCCTCGAGGGCATGGTTAGCCCTCACGAAAACATTACGATTTAACAAAACGGGGTTCTTTTTGCCCCGCACAGCTCGTTCCTTCCATCCTGAGAATATCTTCCAGGATTAATCGCATTAAAACTTTCAAGATCGGAGTCAAAATGAACGTTAGAATTGAAACCAAACCCGCCTTTCAGGTAGCCGGCTTGGCTTTGAAAAATGCCCAAAACGAAAATTTGCCTGCTTTGTGGGATCGCCTGTTTACCGAGTTTTCCATGCCTCAGTTGCTGGGTTTGGGCAACGGCATGAGCTTCGGAACCTGTTATGACTATGTGCAAGAGCCTATGTCTTTTTCCTACATGGCTGGATTCGACCTGGCAGAACCCGACCGTGCCGCCAAACTCGGGCTGAAGATTCTGGATGTTCCCCAGGCTGAATACGCAATATTTGAACTTCATGGTCCGGTTCCCACCTGCATCCATCAGGGCTGGGAGTATGCCATGGGCATCTGGCTGCCTGAACATGGTTATCGCCATGCTGGCACACCCGATTTTGAAAATTATTTTGAAGGCGACCTAAATAGTCCGGATTACAAAATGGAACTCTGGGTTCCATTAGCCAAGATTTGACAGGTTCAGATCAGATAAGGACCGAATCGCTCAAGAGCCTGCTTGATTCGGTCTTTTTTCTGTGTGCCTTAAGGTATAATCTCACCAGGATAAATACACGAAATCATGCCTATTCTCAAGCCTCATGCCTTCGAATTTTTCAGCCACAGCGCCGAGCAAACCCTGCGGGTGGGCGTGCGTCTGGGTAATTTCCTGCAAAAAGGCGATGTGATCTGCCTGGAAGGTGACCTTGGCTCCGGCAAGACCACCCTGGTGCGTGGTATCGTCCAGGGTTGGGGCTCAGCAGACCGCGTTACCAGCCCGACCTATGTCATCATGAATGAATACCGTCATCCCACCGGGATGACCTTTTACCACTCCGACGCTTACCGCCTTCTTCCGGACCAACCGCTCGACAGCGCTATCCTGGAAGTGGATCAGGCGCTTTCCAACGGCGTCCTGGTCATGGAATGGGCAGAACGAATGAAATCCAGTTTGCCCCTGGAAAACCTCTGGATCGAGATGAAATGGATCAATCCTGAACAACGGCATCTCGTCTTCACCCCCAATGGCAAACGGTACGAACTACTGTTAAAAAAGCTGCAAAAAGCTTTGTTTGGAGCCTGATATGTTAGTAGCAATCGACACATCCACCCAATGGATCGGCATCGCGCTCTATGACGGAGTCCAGGTCCTGGCAGAGCACAACTGGCGCAGTCAAAATTATCACACCACCGAACTGGTCCCCGCCATTGCCGACATGCTGGCAAAATGCCAGGTCAAACCATCCCAATTGTCCGGAGTTGGGGTCGCTCTTGGACCCGGCTCGTTCACCGGGCTGCGCATCGGTCTCAGTGCGGCAAAAGGGCTTGCCCTCGGGCAGAACCTCCCTATCGCCGGCGTGCCTTCTCTTGAAATCCTGGTCGCCTCCCAGCCCGGCTTACGCAGAGCCATGATTGCGATGCTCAAAGTGGGTCGTGGTCGCTTTGCCTGGGCCCGCTTCCGCTATACCCGTCCCAGCTGGGGTCAGATCACGGAAACACAGGTGGATGACATTAAAACCATCGCTGCCAGCATCACCTCACCGGTCTATGTTGTAGGCGAAATGGCTGCTGAAGAGCGCCAGATCATGGGGCGTAAATGGAAGACCGCTCAGCTCGCCCCCGCCTCCCTCTGCCTCCGCAGAGCTTCAGTTTTGGCGGAACTTGCCTGGCAAAAACTGCAGGATGGGCACGCGGATGATACGGTCAGTCTCTCGCCCATTTACGTGCACACCCTCAGCAACGTTCCAGATTAACCACAATTATGGACGCCACGTTCACCATCCGACCTATGCGTCAGGAAGATTTGGCGATGGTCAGCCTCCTGGACCAGCTCAGTTTCACTGAACCCTGGCCTAAGAACACCTTCGCTTACGAACTGACCACCAATTACAGCATCTGTCAGGTGGCTGTCGATCTTTCCGGCAATGTTCTGGGTGCCATCGTCGTCTGGTTGGTGGTCGACGAAGCCCATGTTGCCACCATTGCTGTCCATCCGGACCACCGCCACAAAGGAATCGGCGCCGCTCTTTTGGCTAACGCCCTCCTGATCGCCTTTTATCGCGGTGCATTGACCTCACTTTTGGAAGTTCGGGTGAGTAATTTGCCTGCTATCAGGCTTTACGAACATTTCGGCTACCAGGTGGATGGTGTTCGCAAAAATTATTACCAGGATAACCAGGAAGATGCACTATTATTGTCTCTTGCAAGCTTGGATGAGGAGCAATTAAGGAACTTTCTACCACCAAATTGCGTCTAGAAGGATAGGTTGAGGTAAAATCCTACCTGAGTGTTTCTATGCCTGCAAAAGAGAGATTACAAGAAATTCGCCAAGAAATCACCACCTGCCAACTCTGCCAATTGGCAAGAGAGCGCATCAATGCCGTCCCCGGAGAAGGACCTTCCAGGGTGGATATCATGTTTATTGGTGAAGCTCCTGGCTTTCATGAAAATCGACAGGGGAAACCTTTTGTTGGTCAGGCTGGTCAATTTCTGGACGAGCTTCTACAGGCAGCCGGGGTGGAGCGCGACCAGGTCTTTATCACCAATGTGGTCAAATGCCGCCCACCCAACAACCGCGATCCACTGCCCGAAGAGCTCAGAGCCTGTCAACGCTACCTGGATGAACAGATCGAACTGCTTGATCCACAAGTGATCGTCACGCTTGGGCGCATTTCGATGGCAAAATTCATCACCGATGGTCGCATCAGCGCCATTCATGGTCGCACCCATAACGTCGACGGTCGCAAGGTGGTCACCATGTATCATCCTGCTGCCGCTCTGCATCAACCTGCCCTTCGTCAAACCCTGATCGAAGATTTTTCTCGGTTGAAACGGTTTATCAGCACCCGCCCCACCCCGCAGCCAGAGCCGGAAACTGTCGTTCTGCCCCCAGTGCCTGAGGTCACACCTGCGGAAATTACCCCAGTAAATAGTAAACACGAAGAAAAAACAATCCCATCCAATTCGGAAGAACAGAAGCCGCCTGAACAACTTAGCCTGTTTTAAAAGGGCAGCCTCTGCGAGGTAAAAATGGTAAAAGAAGATTTGATTCAAGATATTCAGAAGAAACGTGCAAATATCTCCGTGCTCGGTCTCGGTTATGTTGGGCTGCCTCTGGCGATCACCTTCGCCAACGCCGGCTTCAACGTGACTGGTATTGATCCTGACGAAGAAAAGGTCGAAATGATCAACCGGGGTGAAAGCTACATCTCGGATATCACCAACGCGCAGTTACGTAAACACATCGATTCTGGTCGTCTGCGCGCTACCACAGACTACTCCGTTCTGGCTGAAATTGACGCTGTCTCCATCTGCGTTCCCACTCCCCTGCGCAAAACCGGCGATCCCGACATGTCCTTCATCGCCAGTGCCAGCGAGCAAATTGCGCCCTATCTGCACCGCAGCATGGTCATCGTGCTCGAATCCAGCACCTACCCCGGCACGACCCGTGAATTCGTTTTGCCCAAACTTACCGCTCAGTTCAATCTTAAGGTGGGCGTGGACTTCTTCCTGGCTTTCTCGCCCGAACGGGTTGATCCCGGTCGCAAAGATTTCACCACCGTCAATACTCCCAAGGTGCTGGGCGGCATCACCCCCGCCTGTACTGATGTTGCCAAAGCTTGGTACGAGCAAGCCATCGATACGGTTGTCCCTGTTTCCACCGCCGAAGTGGCTGAAATGGCAAAACTGCTCGAAAACACCTTCCGCATGATCAATATCTCCATGGTCAACGAGCTTGCCCAAATGTGTGAGCGCCTGGATATCGATGTATGGGAAGTGATCGATGCCGCCGCCACCAAGCCTTTCGGTTTCATGAAGTTCACCCCCGGACCTGGTCTGGGCGGGCACTGCATCCCCATCGATCCACTCTACCTCTCCTGGAAGATGAAAACCCTCAACTATACCGCTCGCTTCATCGAATTGGCATCCGAGATCAACACCAATATGCCTCGCTACGTTGTCAGCCGCATCCAGGATGCCCTCAACCGCTTCAAGAAGCCCCTCAATGGCAGCAAAGTGCTCATCCTTGGTGTCGCCTACAAGCCCAACATCAACGATATGCGCGAATCCCCTGCCATCGATATCATCCATCTCCTGCGGGAAAAAGGCACGATTGTCACTTACTACGATCCTTTCGTACCCGAATTGGACCACGATAACATCCGCATGAGCTCAGAGAAGGAGCTGCTTGCCAGCGTGGAGAACTCCGACCTGGTCGCCATCATCACCAACCACTCCAAGGTTGATTACAACATGGTGGTAGAGAAAGCCCAGTTGGTGTTCGACGCCCGCAACGCCACCAAAGACATACCCAAAGCCAATCTGAAGGTGATCAAACTCTGATGAGCGCTTACATCGTCACTGGTGCGGCTGGATTCATCGGCTCTAAAGTTGCGGAACTCCTGTTGGCTCAAGGACACCAGGTTTTTGGTGTCGATAATCTTTCGGCTGCCTATGATGTCCGCATGAAAGAACATCGTCTGCAAACCCTAGCTTTCTCAGCCCGCCTTCACCTTCCTCAAAGCCGATATCACCGACAAGGAGATTATCGACCTGCTCACCCAGACCGTTCCGGATGCCCAGGCTGTCATCAACCTGGCTGCCATGGCTGGCGTGCGCCAGAGCATGTCCGATCCCTGGAGCTACCTTTATACCAACACGCTTGGGACCCTCAACCTGCTCGAATATGCCCGCCGGCAGGAGGTGCCCAAGTTCATCCTTGCTTCCACCTCCAGCCTCTACGGAGACGACGGTGCTGCACCTCATTCCGAGCTCGACCCCACCGACCGCCCTCTGGCTCCTACGCCGCCAGCAAAAAGGGCGCCGAGGCCTTCGCTTACGCCTACCATCACCTCTACGGCATCGATATCAGCATCGTGCGCTATTTCACGGTCTACGGTCCTGCTGGTCGACCCGACATGTCTATGTTCCGTTTTTGCCAGTGGATCGCGGAAGGCAAACCCGTGCAAATCAACGGCAGTGGAGAGCAGTCGCGCGGGTTCACCTATGTGGACGATATCGCCGCTGGCACCCTGCTGGCGTTGAAAAACGTTGGCTACGAGATCTTCAACCTGGGTGGGCATGAAGTAATGAGCATCAACGAGGTCATCGAACTGATCGAGAAGCTCCTCGGTAAAAAAGCCGACCGCCATTACGCCCCTGCCCATCCTGCGGATGTTTTAGCAACGTTGCCGATGTCAGTAAAGCCCGTGCCATGCTGGGCTGGGAACCACGCGTCGGGCTGCACGAAGGCGTCCAAAACCTGGTCAACTGGTACCTCGCCAACCGCACCTGGGCAAAAGACATTATTACAGATTAGTTTTTTGTAGGCCGGCTTTTCCCCTACAATATGCCATCTTTTCGTAGGCCGGGTTCCGGTCTTGAACCCGGCAGCACAGCTATCTTTTCAAAACCCACCCCCTTCACCCCCATTCCCTTAAAGGGATCTTCGACCTTTCGCCCAAACGAAGGGCTAGAGGGGGTGGTAAACACAGATCCATCAACCTCATCGATCGTGCCGGTGTGACTGTTTGCGTGCTGTAAGCTGGTCCTCTCGCCTGCCCTGCTCCCTCTTCCCTGCCTGCCCTGGTGAGGGTTCCCTTGTTCCCTGAGGCCTTTTTACACTATTTACACTTTTTACACTGTTTTTTGATAGTACAGAGCCATAGATCGAGTGTAAAAAGTGGTTGGTTATTAAGGTGCGGGTGATGCCTGGCAATGATAGCACATTTGTTCTGTTTTGGGAAGACACAGATCGCACACAAAAGCTTCTCACTGCCTGCTGGTAGCCCTCAGTAAATACCTCCTCTCACCCCAGTGATGGACGATGGCTTGTGGCTTGTACCGATAATTGAAAGGCGCAAGCTGTATGCTGTCAATTTCCCTCTCACAATTTATCTTAAAGGGACAAATTCCTATTGAACATTGTAATATTTTCTTGTATCATATATTTGTGACAGATAAATTTCATAGACAAACAGCACAGCGACCGGAAGCTTTTTTTCCGGATTCAAATGAGGAGATAATTCCTTATTATCTTATAGGACGGATCCTTTGGAGATCCTTCAATCGTTTCAATGGTCGGGTTTTCACTACCCACTCAGGGCAGTCTAACGTTTCGTTTCTTCTACCAATGTTCTATCCTGACCCGATTTTACGGTCAAAGGTTTTCGAGTCTCATCTTTTATCATAAGGAGTGTCTCATGCGAACAAAATATACAACTTCAATAATCATCGTTTTTTTCCTGCTTTCTGGCTTGGTACTGAATTCAGTTTTTGCGATGCCGATTGATCCAGAAAAAGAAACCTCTTTATCGGATTTTGCTCTCCAGGAAAAGCTGATTTCGGATCCTGAGAAGACAAATCCACCGGTTTCCCCCCCTGCTTCAGTGTTTTACGAAGGCATTGACAACGGAAGAGAAAATATTGATGCGTTTAGTCCTATCCGACGGACTAATAGCAGCATATTTTCTCCATCGCAAGCGCAGTATAGCTCCGAAGTTGACGCTGTGGTTGCCAGCTTGACTCAAGAGTCTGTGCTGGGTTCATCCCCCTGGCAGCAGTTGAACGAAGACGGTTTTGGCGATAACAACTTCCAAATCCCTTCGTTACAAGAATTTAATGGCGATCTGTACGCCGGTACCTGGAAAGACAACGATGAAGTTAGCTCGGCTGAGGTATGGCGAACCATCGATGGTGGCGGCTGGGAGAAGGTGGATGAGCGCGAGTATAGCGGTTGCGCTGACTTGATCGTCTTTGGCACTTATCTCTACTGTGGTAGTTGGGACGGCGCTATCTGGCGTTCGGAAGACGGCATCAATTGGGCCGACGTTGTCACCGACGGTTTCGGTGATTCCAATAATGGTATCGCCCGGTTTGCGGTCTTTGACGGGATGCTTTATGCTGGTACCTGGAACGGAACCACAGGCACTGAAATCTGGCGTACAGATGATGGTACTAACTGGGACATTTTTGGTGACGGACTGGATCCCAACAATATTGCGGTTGGCGCAATATCCACCGAAGTATTTGGCGGTTACCTGTATTGGGGCTTGGTAAACTGGGAAACTGGCGCCCAATTATGGCGCACAGACGGAATCACTCTTACAAAAGTGAGTCAAGGGACATCGGCTGCAATCTCCTCTTTGGCAGCCTTTGACGGCTTTCTGTATTCTGGCATATGGGATGAGGTTAGCACCCAGGTTTGGCGTTCAGATGATGGCGTAGATTGGGAACATGTGCTCACCTTCAGCGATCTGGGCTCAGGCATGAGAGAGGCGAATGGGCTGGAGGTTTATGACAACATGCTCTACCTGGTGGGAGCAAACCCAGATAATGGGTTGGAAGTATGGCGCACTAGTAATGGAAGCGACTGGGAACTGAGTGCTTCTATGGGATTTGGCGACACCAGTAATGCATGGTCGTACTGGGACAATGCCATCACTAACTTTGGGGGAAAGCTCATCCTCGGGACTAATAATTTCAGCACCGGGGGAGAGATCTGGGGGTATGAACCCAACGAATATGAAGTTTACGATGTGGAAATGTGGCTTAACCTAGGTGTTAAAGATTGGATCTGGGGCAATGCCAAACCCGGTTTGGAGGTAACCATCACCACCCCACGAGATACAATCCATACCTTTGCAGATCCGGGTTGCAACGGCTGTTTTGGCATCAGCGAGCCAATTGAGATCAACGCCGGGGATACGATCTCGGTCACTGCGGGGGATGCGATCTATCCAGTTGACTTTACCCTGCCAACCCCTCTGCTTTTCAATGCGCGATCTGATACCGAAGAGGTTTGGGGACAGATTGGTGGACGCAGCGGGGATCTTGTTCAGGTGAACGGTTTCTGGGAGGATGGGTACCAGGAAGTGACCACAGACCCTGAAGGCAACTTCAGCATCTTTTACTCGGATATTCCACGAGGGGGAGACGGCTTTGTTCGTTTTACAATTGTGGAAGATCAAGCAGATGTTATTTATCATCAGTATTTCAGAACTGCTGACCTGATCTTGGAAATTTACCCATTTGCTGATGTAATCGAAGGGCCATACGCACCAGATCACAGCATCCTTTTAACAGTAAAAGATAGTGAAGATAATCTTAAGGCCGAGATTACAGTCACTACCGGTGATATTGCGTGGTGGGATGGTCGCACAGGTTTTGCCATCCAGAGTGACGAATCATCCTGGAATCCATCCAGACCCGACATCTTGCCAGGTGACAAAATCTACGGAGTAGTTGATGGAGGGACTTATCAGGCCTACGCTCAGGTGGGTGAGATCACAGGCGAGGTCACCGCAGATACTGACAGCATCAGCGGCACGATCCATGCACCCTGGCTGATCCCGGATCCAGGAATGGTGAAAGTTGAGTGTTATGGCTGGGGAGC
>JAXGJN010000010.1:0-87548 GCA_040770225.1 Anaerolineaceae bacterium | reverse complement strand
TGGTCGGCTTGGAAATGGATGGTAACGAGGGCGTGAGCCAGGCTCAGCAGCCCGCCGGCGGCGATGGCAGCCAGCAGACCAAGCCAGACGTTGCCGCTTTGGTAGGCGACCTTGAAGCCAGCCATGGCGCCCACCAGCATCATGCCTTCAACACCCAGGTTCTGGATGCCCGAGCGTTCGGTGAGGGTCTCGCCGATGGCAGCGATGAGCAAAACGGTACCGGTGGAAATGCCGGAGCGGAAGATTTCGATCCAGTTCATTGGGCGGTCTCCTGAGCAGGGCGAACCCATTTGATTTCGTATTTGAGGAGGACATCACTACTGATAATGAGGAAAAGGGTGATGCCCTGGATGAGGAAAGAGATGCCGGAGGGCTGGATCTCGCGGCTGGCAACCAGAAGCGCGCCAAAGAGGATCGAGACGAGGATCACGGCGAAGGGGTTCAGCTTGGCAAGCCACGCGACGATCACGCCCGAGAAACCGTAGGAGGTGGAGATGCGCTCCTGCAGGCGGTGGACCACGCCGGAGACCTCGGTCATGCCCGCCAGACCAGCCAGGGCACCCGAGACCATGAAGATCAAAATGGTGTTGGCGGCGATGTTGATGCCGGCATACCGGGCGGCTTTGGGGTTGTCACCGATCAGGGTGATCTTGTAGCCCCACTTGCTGCGATAGATGATCAGATAGACGATCACGGCGGCGATCAGCCCGAAAAGGATGCCGGCGTGAGCGGTCATGCCCGAGAAGGCAGGGATCTCTTTGGCATAGTCTGCCAGGCGCGGCAGCCAGGCGCTGTGCGGGAAGGTTTTGGTCATCTGGAAGCCAGCCTCACTCCATTTGCCGAAGATCCAGTAGTTGTTCCATAGCACGGCGATATAGTTGAGCATGAGGGTGATGATGACTTCATTGATGTTCAGTTTGGCTTTGAGGAAACCGGGGATGAAGCCGTAGAGCGAACCGCCGATCATGCCCAGCAGTGCCATAAGCGAGACGATCGCCCAACGGGGGGTGGTTTCGAGGTTGACCAGCGGTACCATGACGACGGCGCTTGCCAGGAAGGCTCCGACAAAGAACTGCCCTTCCGCGCCGATGTTCCAGAGGCGCATTTTAAAGGCGAGGCTGCAGCCCAAACCGATCAGCAGCAGTGGGGTGGCTTTGACGATCACGTCAGAAAAAGCGCCCCACGAGCCGAAGGAAGCCTTGAAGAAATAGGAATAGACCTTGAGCGGGTTGGCGCCGGTGGCAGCCAGGACAATGCCGGAAATGATGAAGGCGAGCAGCACCGCGCCGACCGAGGTAACGAAAGGCATCCACTTGGGGGCATCCTGGCTGCGTTTAAGAAAAACGGGATAGGGAATTTTCATTCTACATCTCCCTGCTGATATTTTTCGCCCAAAACCTTGCGCAAGACGCGCTCTTTTTCGCTCAGGTTGAGCTCAGGGTCTTCCTCGGGCAGGATTTCGGAGGGAGGCAAATCCTCTTCTGAAGGCTCTTCAGGAGGAGTCACGCTTTGGTCGGCTTCTTCGGAGGGAGACGAGCTCTCTTCGAACGATTTGACATGGTCCAGCACTTCGTCAAAACGTGATCTGGGCGCGGAAATAGACGAATTCTCATCGGAACCTGAAGAGTCCTCAACGGACGATGGCGATTTCAGATCCTGCGGGATAGTTCCGGTCATCATCAGACCGATTTGATTGATATCAAAATCACCACTGCAGATGGTGCCGACCACATGTCCTTCGTACATAACGGCGATGCGGTCGGAGAGCGAGAGCAGTTCATCCAGGTCTTCGGAGACCAGCAGAATGGCGCAGCCCTGAGCGCGCTGGTTGAGAAGCAATTGCTGGACGGACTCTATAGCACCTACGTCCAGCCCCCGGGTTGGCTGCATGGCAACCACCAGGCGGGGTGCGCTGGAGAGCTCGCGGGCGAGGATCAGTTTTTGCAGGTTGCCGCCTGAGAGCTTGCGTGCCTGGGTTTGCACGTTGGGTGCCTGGATATCGTATTCAGTTTTCAGACCATCGGCAAGACTATCGGCAGCCACGTAGTCCAGCTGCCATTTTTGCGATACGGGCTTCTGGTCGTAGCGCTTCATGATGATGTTGCTGGTAAGGGAAAGGTTGGGCGCGGAACCGACGCCGATACGGTCTTCAGGGATATGGGCGAGACCGTGGCTGATGGAAAACGCAGGCGGTTTGTTGGCGATATTTTTACCTTCCAGCCAAACGTTGCCGGTGCATTCACGCAGACCGGTAATGACTTCCACCAGTTCGCTCTGACCATTGCCGGCGACACCGGCAATACCGAGGATCTCGCCTTCGTGCAGGGCGAGGTCCACGTTGCGTAGGGCAGGCAGGTTCTTGTTATTAACAGCGGAAACATCTTCCAGGCGCAGCACTTCGCGCCCGGCAGTTTGTTCGCATTTTTGCAGATTGAAAATCACTTCGCGACCGACCATCAGCGAGGCAAGACTCTCGCGGGTAAAATTCTCGAGATCCATGCGCTCAGCAGTGACGCGCCCGCGCCGCAAGACAGTCAGTTTGTCGGCGACTTGCTTGACCTCGTTGAGCTTGTGGCTGATGAAGGCGATGGACTTGCCTTGGGCAGCCATGCCCTTGAGCGTTTCGATCAACTCATCGGCTTCCTGCGGGGCGAGGACGGCGGTGGGCTCGTCCATGATGAGAATATTGGCACCCCGGTAGAGGATTTTGAGGATTTCGACGCGCTGCTGTTCGCCGACCGAAAGCTGCCAGATCTTGGCGGTGGGGTCGATATGGATGCCAAATTGATCTGCCAGATCGCTTATTTCGTGGTCAAACTTCTTGAGGTTGAGGGCAAAGTGGGGGGTGTCGAGACCGATGAGGATGTTTTCGGTCACGGTTTGATTTTCGACCAGCATGAAATGCTGATGAACCATGCCAATGCCGTTGGCGATGGCATCCCTGGGGGAATTGAAACTGACTTTTTTGCCATGGATGCGGATTTCGCCGGATTGGGGCTTGTAGAGACCGGTGAGCACGTTCATCAACGTGCTTTTGCCGGCGCCATTCTCGCCCAGGAGGGCGTGGATCTCACCGGGAAAGAGGGTGAAATTGACATGGTCGTTAGCTAAAACGCCAGGAAAGCGCAGGGTGATATCCCGCATTTCCACGGCTGGGATTGCATTCGGTTCTTCTGTAAAAGTCATGAGTTCATCTTTTATAGGAGAGATGGCTCTCATCGAGCCATCTCTTTGTTAGGTTTAGCACAGGCTAAGGGAGTTCAGCGGTTACGTTCTGGTTCCACCAATACATACCCACACCGCCCTCGCAGGGTGCTCCTGGACCTTCAAAGCAGTCCAGGTCCACCTGGCGGAGGCTTTCGCCTTCGGCAAGGACAACGTTACCCTGGTTATCGGTGATGGGTCCCTTGAAGACATCGAAGCGGGTCATTTCACCGGAGAGGAATTTGGCAAGCTCGGTACGGATGAGCTGCAGGTCTTCTTCGGGCAGACCAACCACACCGGGCATCAATTCTTCGCCTTCCATGAAGCCAAAGAGACCAAGACCACCGGAATCGCCATCGAAGTAAATAGCTTCGCCTGCGAAGGTGCCTTCCATCGATTTTTTAATCTCGATGGCATAGAGGGGACCCCAGTTCCAGTACATGCTGGTGAGGCAGGCATCGTGGGTGCAGTTGTTGACATAGTCATAAGTGATACCCCATTTACCTTCAGGAGCGGCAATAGCGGGGGCAGGGGTGTCGGCACCGGTCATGACAACCTGGGCACCAGCATCGAAGAGGGACTTAGCGCCTTCTTGTTCGATTGTCGGATCGTGCCAGGTGTTGATGAAGCGGACGTCAATGGTGCACTCAGGGCAGGTTTTTTGGACACCCAGGGCGAAGGCGTTGCCAAGGCGCAGTTCTTCCGGAATGGGGAAGGTCGCCATGTAGCCCAGTTTGGGGTTGCCATCGACCATGGCACGGGAGCCAGCCAGCATGCCAGCCAGGTATTTGATATCTTCCATGGCGCCCATCAGGTTGCCAAAGTTGGAACCATTGAATTTGTAGCCGGAAACATGAACAAAATCTTTATCGGGGAATTCACCAGCAACAGTTTCAGTGGCATCCATGAAGCCGAAGGAGGTTGTGATGACCATATCAAAACCTTTTCGAGCCAGCGAGCGGGTAACTTGCTCCGAATCGACACCTTCCGCTACGTTTTCAACATAGGCAGTGTGGACACCGGCAACGTTATCCTGAACCCACATGCGACCGACGTCGTGGGACTGTGACCAGCCGCCATCATCGTGGGGACCAACATAAACGAAAGCGACGTTGAAGCAGCCTTCGATTGGGGCAGGGACCTGGTAGGCGCCTTCAGCTTCCAGAGCGGAGGCGGCTTTGCAGTCTACCGCAACAGGTTCCTCAACTGCGGGGGCGGCAGTTTGACAGGCTGAAAGGGCCATGGCAAACACCATAATCAAACTAACAAATAACAATAGCTTACTTCTCATAATTCTCCTTTTTTGGCTGATTGATTTTGGAGCCTTTTATCTCCTCACTAAAAAAACGGTCCGACGGAAATTAATTTTACTCTAAGATGTAAAAGATGGGAATTATTTTCCAGATTCGGACCATAGATGTGGGGTTAGGTGGGCTGGCGGGTTTGCGTAGGGGACGGCTGCCATGCCGTCCCAAGCCTGCGAATGTCACATATGTTGGGAGTCCATGGTCATGATGCTGGGAGCGACACGAAGTGTACAGAGAAAGCGAGTACTGGTCTCCCCTACAACAACATGGCTGCTCCATCAAGCAATAGCATGATGGGCTGGCGGGTTTGCGTAGGGGACGGCTGCCATGCCGTCCCACGCCTGCAAATGTCACATATGTTGGGAAACCGTGGTCATGATGCTGGGAGCAAAACGAAGTTTACAGAGTAAGCGAGCAGTACTGGTCTCCCCTACAACACCATGGCTGCTCCACCAAGCAATAGCATGACGGACACGGTTTGAACGGTTGATCAAGGCTTATTCGTCGGGTTCATTTCGTGTTTGTCTAAGGATTCAGTTGTGTAGATTATACAATAGTTCTACAATATCTTTCTATTAGGAGAAAGGAAGCCAAATGAAAACAAAAAAGAATTGGATGTTATTTGTGGGATTGTTGACAATCCTTGTTTTGAGTGCCTGTGCCAGCCAACCTACCGTCGCAACCGAAGCGCCGGTTGTAGTCCAACCGACTGAGATCGAGACGGTGGAACCCGTTGAAACCGCCGAAACTGTGGAAGTAGAAACTGTCGAGGCGTCTGAGACGGTTGAAGCAGAGGAAACCAAGGATTTAAGCGATCTCAGCGATGCGGAAATGGAAGCATTGATTACTGAGAAAATTGGAAGCAACCATACGCTTGATTTCATTCTCTCGCAGGAAAAGACCGCGGAACAATGGTCATCCACCCTGGACCGCATGATTGGTTACGGCGCGGACATCAACCCCGAGGAAAAAGAAGCCATTATCGAGTGGCTGGTGAACAGATAGGGGATAGCTTATAGCTCATTGCTGATAGCAAAAGCAGGGAACAGGGAACCCCCCTGTTCGGCTGGGGCTCGTCTCCAGCCGAGGACAGGCTTATTTGGAAAATGTTACGGAGGGAGACAAGTACTGCTCGCTTCGCTCCCAGCATCATGACCCCCTCCGTACGAGATGACATTAGTTTGCCGGGTTCAACATCGGAACCCGGCCTACAATTACACCCTTTCTCCAAGAGGGAAGGGTTGTTACTATCGGCTATCGGCAATCAGCTATCAGCTGAACAACCCATACCACCACTGTGGGACGGAGAAGAGGCGCATGTCAAAGCGGTAGGCGAGCAGAACAACCACAGCGAGCAAGATCACGCCAAAGGCAATGATCGCCCAATCCCACCAGTGAAATTTGAGTTCATACAGCCAGGTGCGTTTGCGCTGACCAAAGCCGCGCAAGTCCATGGCGTTGGCAATATCCTCGCTCGAAACAATGGCGTTCATCGTCACCGGGATCAGCAAGGGCGCCACCTGCCTGATTTTCTGGATAATATTGCCCCTGCCGGCATCCAGCTCAAACCCGCGTGCCCGCTGGGCATCCAGCGTGACCTGGAAGTTGCGTGCCAGGGTGGGGATGAAGCGAAACGATAGTTCCATGGTGTAGGCAAGCCTGTCGGGCATACCCAGCTTGCTGAAGGTGACTCCGTAGGCACGGGAATCCATGGTGTAGGGGATCATGATAAAGACCAGCGAGATGGAAAGGATGCGCATCAACTGCGAGACCGCGAACCACAAGCGTTCCACCGTCAGACCGACGTTGAGGTGTTTACCAAAAATTAATAGGCCTTCAGGCCAGACCAGCTGACCCCCAGGGGGAACAACCCCGCCGGCACCGCCACCGGTGATGATGGTGTTGACCACGATCATGGTGAAGAGCATGATCGAGATCATCAGCCAACCCAGCCGGGTGTCTTTCCAGGTCAGTCTTCCCAGGCTGTACCAGGTAATGGCGATCAGGAACACCGCAAACAGGATGTTAGGGTTCCAGGTGGAGGTGGCTGCAAAGAGAACCGCAAAAGAGAAGATAAAACGAGCCCGCGGATCGATGTGATCCATGGGACTGTTACGATAGCGGTAATTCCAGGCAACCAGCATGATGCAATATCGAGGGCGGTCACGGTAGACCGTGTGGGAGATCGCAAAAAATCCCGGGAGGGCGTGGAAACCCTCCCCTACGGACGAACCGCCCTCAGTTACAAAAAATTCTTAACGTCCGCTGCGCTGAACGATGGCTGCGTAGGCGACCATCAGAATTGGCAATAACACCAAACCCCACAGGACATTGGTAATGAAGGCGGGCAGGAAGTTGGCGAAAATGACGGTATTGATGTCTGCGCCGGAAACCCACATCTCAGAGACGCTGGCTAAAGCCATACCGGCGGCGACGCCCAAAACAACAGAAACTTCACCCAGCAGGATGGATTTCTTCTCGTTGTATTTGAAAATCAGGGCAGAGAACAGACCCGGGATGAGACCCATAATCCCGTTTCCAAGGTCCCACCAGACCCAGAAACCGTAACCGCTGAGCATATCGGCGAGAATGTTGCCGACAAAGCCAGTGATGAAACCGACGATCGGACCGAAAGCGATACCGAAGAACATCGGGATGACCACAGCCGGGCGGATACCGACATTGCCGGCACCAGGGATCTGCCAGATGTTGAATGCCCAGGTGACGACGGCATAAAGCGCGGCACCAATAGCGGCATAGACGACTTGTTTGGTCCCAAATGACCAAATGCTCTTCTTCTTACCAGTTGTATATGTGTCTTGCATGTAAAACCTCCGATTGATATTTATATAAATTGGCTTAGCGCTTCCGCGCACAAATATTGGCCGGTTTTCGGCCATAATTGCTGATTCAATTTTAGCAAAGAAGTTGGCATCAATCGCCACTTGTGCAGGTTTGCTTCATTTTGCAGGATGTCCTGCGGATGCCCGTCGGCAACCACCTCACCGCCAAACAAAACCACCACGCGATTGGCAAAAATGAGTGCCAGATCCAGATCGTGGGTGATGAAAACGATGGCGTCGAAGCCGGGGGTCTGCAGGATGGTGCTCATGAAGCTTTGGTAATTCCAATAGTCCTGCCCAGCGGTGGGTTCGTCCATCATTAACACGCGCGAACGCATGGAGAGGACGGATGCGATGGAGACGCGTTTTTGCTGCCCAAAGGAGAGCGCAAGAGGCGGCGTGGGCAATTCTTCTTCCAGGTGGACGGTTTCGATCGCCCAATTGACGTTGTCTTCCACCTGCTGGGGGCTGAATTTGAGGTTTTTTGGTCCGTAAGCGAGCTCTTCGCGCACGGTGGCGGCGAAAAGCATCTGGCTGGGGCTCTGAAAAACGTAACCGATGGTTTTAGCGGCGTTGGCTACGGTCGATTTTTTAGAATCAATCCCTTCCAGCAGCACCTTGCCGCTGGTGGGCTTAAGCAACCCCAGGGCATGCTTGACAGTGGTGGTTTTGCCGCTGCCGTTGTGCCCCAAAATCGCGATCACTTCACCGGCACGGATGTCCAGGTTGATTCCGTGTAGAACTTCGGGCGTGTCATCTTTATATTGGAAGCGCACATCCTGAAAAGAGACCAGTGGTTGGCTTTGGGGGTCAATATTGGGCACGGTTGGCTTAAAAAATGGAGCAGGTTGGCTTTTGGCACGCCGGGCAATGACCGGTGCAGGCAGCTTGATACGGCTGTAATCGACCGCGTCCAGCACGCCGGCAGCGTCGCCATTGTAGACAATTTTTCCATCGTCCATGTAAAGCACTTTTTCAGGGTGGATGGCAAGCACATCTTCCACGCGGTGTTCTACGATCATGATCGAGAGCCCTTCGTCTGCCAGCTCCCGGAAAGCCAGCAAGGCTTCATGTGCCGAAGCAGGATCCAGGCTGGCGAGCGGTTCGTCCAACAGCAGGATATCGGGTTCCATTGCCAGCACACCCGCCAGGGCGACTTTTTGCTTCTCTCCACCGGAGGTGAAGAAAGTTTCTTTGTCTTTCAGGTGCAGGATGTGCAGCCTTTCAAGCGCTTTGTAGGCTTTGGGCAGCATCTCGGCACGCGGCATGCCCTGCGATTCCAAGCCGAAACATACCTCATTAAGCACGTAAGTGCCCAAAATCTGGCGTTCCGGGTCCTGCAGGAGCGTACCGATATGGGTGGAGATTTGCGATAAGCCCATGCCGCGCACTGATTGACCGTGGATGAGGACATCACCGGTCATTTCACCGGTATAAGAATGGGGGATAAGCCCGTTGATGCAGCGCATCAGGGTGGTCTTGCCGCAGCCGGAGGAACCAGCCAGCAGCATGATCTGACCTGGTTCGAGGGTCAGGTTGATGTTTTGAATTGCCGGGATGCTGCGCGTGTGATACTGAAAGCTCAGATCTTTGACAACCAGCGGCAGCGGCACAGCTTCAGTCATGGAAGATAACCTCTACTGGGTCGTCCAGCTGGACACCCAACTGGCGGGCAGCGCTGCCATTGACTACCGCAACTTCGACGAAGCCTTCGCTATCGGTCACAGCCACCAGATCACCAATTTTTCGATGACCATAAGAAGGAACAATGCCATCAATGGTTTCGTCTTTGATCTTCAGGGTCACTTTGGCAATGTCGGGCACCTGTGAGACGCGCAGGTTGGTGGAGCAGTTGCCGAAAACATCGATCACAATGATGTTGGCTTTGAAGCCGTGATCGGTTCGGGTCGGTTTGGGCAGGGGCGTGCGGACGGGGTCCGTGATGAGGGTGCCCATGGCTTCCAGGCGCACGCCGTTGGCGAGGTGAGCGCCTGATGGAGCGAAAATGTCGCGACCGTGGAAGGTAGTGTAAACCGTTGGCATCCAGTATTCGGGTTTATCGAGATGAACGATGTTGATTGGTTTACTCGCGGCTTCCGCCTCTTCCAGCATGGGGGTGAGGAGGCCGTTATCAGGCACGACGAAAAACTGGTCGCCCAATTGCGCGGCGATCGGTCGGCGGGCGGTGCCAACGCCGGGGTCGATCACAGCGATGTGGACGGTGCCGGCGGGGAAGTAGGGCACGGCGCGCCAGAGGGCGATGGAGCCAGTGCGGACGTCCTGGGCGGGGATTTCGTGGGTGATGTCGACGATTTGCGCGTCGGGCGTGATACCGTAGATGACCCCTTTCATCGTTCCGGTAAAGCCATTGAGGTTGCCGAAGTCAGTGGTGATAGTGATTAGTTTCATAGAGGTAAGTTTACTTGATTTTAGGTGAAAGCTGATAGGTGATAGCTCATAGCGTATAGGAAATGATGAGGACGAAAAGCTGTCTTTCGTAGGCCGGGTTGCGAATTTCAACCCGGCTTTGTGGGATGACATGAACCCTCACCAGGGCAGGGCCGTCCCTTACTTTGACGGAAAATAAGGATCGGAAGGAACTTGCTCGCTTCGTACGGCTGGGGCTCGTCTCCAGCCGTAGTGCATTCCTCACCCCCGTTCGCCTTGCTCACGGACCCTCCCCCAAGTTTGGGGAGGGCTTAAGGACAATTGTTGCGGTGGGAGATGAAGAACTTCGTACGGCTGGGGCTCGTCTCCAGCCGCTGAGGTTGGTATAAGGAAATGTTGTCGGAGGGAGACAAGCCCCCTCCC
This sequence comes from Anaerolineaceae bacterium, assembly GCA_040770225.1. Taxonomy (GTDB): domain Bacteria; phylum Chloroflexota; class Anaerolineae; order Anaerolineales; family Anaerolineaceae; genus Mesolinea. The sequence goes on along the minus strand of JAXGJN010000010.1, from coordinate 77,383 downwards.
TACAGCAGAGAAACACAACGGAGAAAGATGAAGAACTTCGTACGGCTGGGGTTCGCCTCCAGCCGAAGAGCGACCCTCACCCCCGTTCGCCTTGCTCACGGACCCACCCCTAAGACGAGGGCTGAAGGTTCAGCTACAGCCGTTCAAATCTGGACATAAAAAATTCGGAGGGAGATAAACCCCCTCCGTATGATTGAATTTATAATTTTATTGCTATCAGCTATCAGCTATCAGCTATCAGCTATCAGCTATCAGCTATCAGCTATCAGCTATCAGCTATCAGCTATTAGCTTCCTGCTCCCTGTTCCCTGATCCTAATACGAAGGATTCGAGTGCGAGATTTCGATCCCCTTTACACACACGAAGCGCGGGATCTTCAGGGCAGTGGGGTCGCGGCGACCGTAGCTGCTGGAAAGGTTATAGGCGACCTGTTTCTCGCTCATCCACTGTACGCGCTCACCAAAGAAATCGTAGAATCTTTGGGTGAGGCGCACATTATAAGGCACCTGCACGCTGCCATCCTTCTTCAGATACAAGGCACCAAAGCGGCTGGAGCCGGTCATCATGCCCAGGCTGGGATTCACTACATTCATGTAATGAATATAGGGGATGTAGAGCAGGTCTTCATCGCGCGACATGTCGAGCAGATCTTTCAGGGTTGCAATTTGCGTCTCGCCGGCACCCATCACCAGGCTAAAACGGCTGACATCGTGCCCGGTCACTGTTTTTCCGAACTCATCAGCGCTGTCCTGATCCCACATGAATGCCTGAAAATGACCCTCAGAAATCAGGGGGAAGGGCTTGCGCTGCAAGCCAAAGCGGTCAGCTTCTTGCGCATAGATTCCAACCTCGCGGGGGTCATCAGTCAGGTTGATTTGCTCTGAAAAAAGCAGTTTGCCCTGGTCCTCTTCCTTTAAGAAGGAGTAACCTTGCATGAGTGCGCCGCCTGTCATGCCGTAATAGGACATGATGTTGATCAGTTCAGCAGTGGCAGCCGGACCAAGCACGACGTTGTACTTGCCGACGGGCAACTGCACAGCCTGGTCCTCCTGGTAGTGTTTCACCAACAGCGCCAGGTCAGCGTGCAGGCTGGGGGCGTCGAGGTCGCTCTTCTTTTGGGCGCTTTGCTCGGCGTTGACTTCCCATTTCAGGCTTTCCGAAGACAAAACGGCGGTCACCTGGGCATCGCTGGCGCGGAAAAATTGGATGTGGTCATTGGCGGTGCTGATCTGGGCGGTGGTGGTGGTGCCGTTGGCAAAGATGCCGCTCAATTTGACATCATCGCTTTCCAGCCCTTCTGCCAGCGTGTTGAAATACGCCAGGCGTTCTTCATTGGTCAGAGCCGCCAGAGCCGGGTCATAGGAACGTTCATCAAACACATCGCGTTTATAAACCGGGAAGGTGGGGTCGTAGCTGAGCGCATGGGCGTGAGGAAGCATTTCTTTCAGTGTATCCAGACCCTTTTCCATACTCTCAAGGTCAGCAGGGTCAACGATCATGCTGTAGCTGACTTTTTTGCGACCATCGAAGGCAACGAAATCGAGCGAAATCAGGTGCTCGTTGGTATTCAGCGAGATGGCTGAGTTGGCGAAGCGCATCAGGTAGCTGTCTTCTTCGTGATAGCTGATCAGTGCCTGCAAATCTCGCTTGAGGGCGGCCTGGCGCAGTTGGTGTAATAAATCAATAACCTGGTTGCTCATGTTACTCTCCTACCTGGACGTTATCAAAGCGGCAGACCGGGACGCCGTGCCCGAGCTGCATGATCTGGTTGGGGGCACCCTTGCCGCAATTTTCAACATAATGGAGGTTCCAGGTGCTTTCGTCGCCCACAGCGGTGAGCGAATTATAGAAGGGCAGGGTTTCACCGCGATAGGTGGGGTTTTTGACCACCTGCTTCTTCTTGCCATCTTCCACCAACCAGCCAATATCGCAGGCAAAGTGGAACTGTTCCCGGTTGGAGCCGATCGACCAGCTTTTGTCGCCATCCAGTACCAGACCATACTTGGTGTTGGCGATGATGTCTTCCAGGCTGCCGTCGGTGCCGGGGTCGATATTGATATTGGTCATGCGTTCAATCGGAACACGGTAGAACGAGGTGGCACGGTTGGCACCGCTGGAGCCATCGAAAATCTGTTTTTTGGCTTTGGCGTTGGCTTCTTCCACCATCTGGCGACCGGTGATCGCGCCGACCAGGATGCCCTTGTCGATCAGGAGGTTGTCCTGGGCGGGGACTCCGTCATCATCAAAGCCAAAGCTGCCCGGGCTGTTGGGTTCGAGGGCGTTGGCGCGGGCGGTCAGCTTTTCGGAGCCGTAACGCAGCTTGCCAAAGTCTTCTAACCGGACAAAAGAGCCGCCGGCGAAGGAAAGCTCATAGCCGAGGATGCGGTCCAGTTCCAGAGCATGCCCGATGGTCTCATGGGTTTGCAGGAACATGATGCCGTTCAGCAGAATGACTGACATCTTACCGTTGGGGGCGTCATCGGCAGTTAGAAGTTGGTTTAGTTCGCTGATAACGCGATCGGCATTTTGAAGAAAATCAGCTTCATTGATGGTTTCCCATCCACGGGTTGGACCAGTGCGCCCGGGTTGATATTTTCGGCGCTGCATGCCGCCGTCTTTATCAATACCCATTGCCTGGATGGAAGGAAAAACCTCGATGATGTTTTTCTCGATTTCCGAGCCTTCCGAATCCATAAAAATGATTTGTTTGCGTACAAATTCAAGAACACTGAAGCGTTGGACAACGCCAGGTTGGTTGAGGGCGCCGTCCATTTTTTGTAAAAAGGCAACTTTTTCGTCCAGACCGACGGTGAAAGGGTCGATCTGGTTGGGGCTGTTGAAGCTGCCGACGACGGCTTCCTTTTCTGCCAGGCGGATGGGGAAGGTCACGCGTTCTGAAGCGATGCGGGCGTTATCGAAAGCCTTTTCAAAGATCGCATCCGGGTTGGCCAGATCAGAAGAGGCGGAAAAGCCCCAGGCGCCGTTGTAGAGTACGCGCACGCCCATTCCACTTTGGCTGGAGGCATTGTTTTCTTTGAGGTTGCCATTCCACATGAAGAGGAAGTTGCTGTCTTCGCGTGGGTACCAACGGGCGTCGACATAGTGCGCGCCCTTGGCGTGCAGCTGGTCAATGTGTTTACGAATAGTATCTTTCACAAGTATCTCCTTTAATCACAATTATGGTTATTATAGTTTTATTTAGGGGGAATTGGGGGTATTTGAGCAAGCTTTGAAAGCTCATAGCTCATAGCTGTTAGCTGATAGAAGAAGATAAGTAGGGCGGAATGCGCTTTAATTGCGCACTCCGCCGTTGTAATGGAAAATGCTCAGAATATCGGAGTAAGACCGCATGAGAGTAGGATTTATCAACCACCGATAAAAAGAAAAAAGGTCGTTTTCTTACCCCCCCTCTTTAGATGAGGTAATCTCTGTTCTTGCAAGGTCTCCTGACCTTGCAAGGGCTCTGACCGAAGGGTTTCAGCTATCGCTGTCAAAATCAAACATTTCCACTGGGATAAACTCTTATAGGGCGTGGCAATCCGCCTTCATGAACACCCCCACCAATTATTTAATGCGCGTAGCCATCAATAGCTGATGAACAGATTTGCACTTGAGTAGGGGAGGGCATATCTTATCCCACTGGCTTTAATTATTCCTGGTGCTTTCTGCAAAAACTTTATGAAGATAGAAATTAGGTACAAAAGAGGATTGAAAGTAGAGAAAATAGTTTTATTTAAATGAAAGAAAACTATAATAGTATTTACTACCGTCATAAGGTCTATTCAATATCCGCAAAGGGATTAAGGAGTACTTCCACCCCGTAAACAAGTCAATCGATTTCTGTCAATTCCCATTGATTCCATTGCACATTCAAAAGTTTTGGAGGTTTTTCCCATGAAGACGAAGAATTTAGTTTTGGTGATGCTTTCTATCGCAGTTTTTCTGTTTATCAGCATAGGTTGGAACAGTGCTTCCGCAAATTCTACTAGTTCTCAAACCCAGGGCAGCATTCTGTACGTCAAGCCAGGAGGCGTTGGCGGATGCTCCTCCTGGGGTGACGCCTGTGACCTGCAAACAGCAATTTTTAACGCGACAACTGGGGAACAGATCTGGGTGGCAGCTGGCACATATAAACCCACTGCATCCTCCAATCGTGAAGCCACTTTTCAACTAAAGTCCGGTGTCGCCATTTATGGCGGCTTCCCTGCTGCCGGTGGAACGTGGGAACAAAGAAACTGGCAAACCAACCTCACCACGCTCAGTGGAGAGATTGGGGTTGAAACCACAATTGGAGATAACAGCTACCACGTGGTCACCGGCAGCGGGGTCGATGCTGCTGCAATTCTGGATGGTTTTACTATTGTGGCTGGTAATGCCAATGGCAGCTCTCCACATAATTGTGGTGGTGGGATGTACAACACAAGTGGAGCTGCCACGCTCAGCAACCTCACATTTTCTGCCAATTCAGCTGCTTTTGGCGGTGGGATATGCAACCACGAAAACAGCAATCTCACGCTTGAGGATGTTGTCTTCTCTTCTAATATTGCCTCAGACTCCGGCGCGGGGATCTATAACACCAACAGCAATCCAACTTTAACAAATGTCGATTTTTCTAATAATATGGCTACCGTAAATGGTGGGGGAATATTCAACCTAAATAGTAATGGGAGTCTTAGCGGAGTCAGCTTTACTGACAATAAAGCAGAAGGAACCAACCATAGTACTGGTGGAGGTATGTTCAACTCAGGCAGCAACCCAATCTTGTTTGATGTCACATTTTCTGGCAATTCTGCTTATCTCTTTGGTATCGATGGTGGGGGAGGTATGTTCAATTTTGAAAGCAATCCCACATTAACCAATGTCACCTTTTCTGAAAATACAGCATCCAGAGGTGGCGGAATGTCTAACAAGGAAAGCAGCCCCTTTTTAACTGAAGTCACCTTCTCAGAGAACTCCGCTTATCTTGAGGGCGGCGGAATGTATAACATGAACCACAGCAATCCAACCCTGAATTCTGTCAATTTCACCAGCAATACCGTGTATGGAGACACCACGAGCAGTGGTGGTGGAATGTACAACCACACCAGCGACCCCGTCCTGACCGATGTTATTTTTGAGTCTAACTCTGCAAGTATGGGTAGTGGGGGCTATGGTGATGGTGGTGGTTTATTCAACAATAACAGCAACCCCACCATAACAGAAACTGAATTCGTGATCAATTCTGCGGCAAGGGGCGGCGGGATGTTTAACTTAAACAGCAATCCTTTGTTGAGTGATGTCGTATTTTATGGCAATTCTGCAACTGGAACCGCTTTCGACTATGGAGGCGGTGGAATGTATATCTCAGGCGGCAGCCCATCCCTGAGAAATATTCTATTCAATAACAATGATGGGTCTCGCCGCGGTGGCGCGGTGTACATTCATAATGGCAGCCCGATCTTCAATACCGTGGAAATTTCTGAAAACTCCTGTACGAATGATGGTGTTGGGGGTGGGATTTTCATTGGAGGGGGCAGTCCCTTCCTCGCTGACGTATCTATTTTGGATAACACTGCTGGTTATGGTGCTGGAATCTACATCGGGTCGTCTACTCCAACATTAATGAACGTGACATTTGACAGTAATATCGCCCATGTTCATGGAGGCGGTATTTTTTAATTCTTCCGGCAGCCCTACCCTGACCAATGTGACTCTTTCAGGCAATACAGCCGCTTTTGGGGGAGGTATGCACGACCCAGACTCCAATTTGTTAATACTTCCGATTAATGTCACATTTGTTGAAAATTCAGCCCCTTTTTCAGGTGCTTATGGTGGCGGGATTTTGACTATGGTGAAGGAACAACTTTGACTAACGCCGTACTTTGGGGGAAATACCCCCGACCAGGTCCCATTCAACTCAGTAACGATGACCTACAGTCTCATCCAGGATGGTTACCCTGGCGAGGGCAATATCAGTACCGCATTGTTGTATAGACCGGACAGACGCTACAGGTGTTCGGACACATGGTTGGATAGTCTGATCTTTAACATTGGCTGTTCCGCAGATCAAAAACGAGCTATTTTGTTATTATAAAAGTAACCTCAATCATACCTTAAGGTATCACAAGGACGGACAACCACCTCTTTTTTGGAAACGCCTTGCCCATGCCGTAACTTATGCCCTTCATACATAAACACTTTGCGATCAGTCTTGCGTACGATATCCAGTGGTCCATATTCAGCAACAGGCAGACTACCGGGAAAGCATTGCTTAGAAGGTTCATACCGCGATGATGGCACTTCAAAATTGAGCGATTCATGTAGTCGATAGGTGTTATAGACTGTGCTCCACCGATCAAAGAAGGCTTGAGCTTCATTCAGATTTTTCGAAGCCTTGTCTTGCGATGACTTCCTCTAAAGGGTACAGATTGAAACGTTATTTTTCCCATTGGTCTGAGGATGATAGGCCCTACTATGGATAACACCTACACCAGCCGTGATCAGCCAGGTTGTCAAAATGGTGAAAGGGCTGTCTTTTTCATCTCCCCAGGGAGACCCATTGTCCATCAGGATGCGTTCTGGCAATCCATACTGCTCAAATATCTGGCTCAATTGCCTTTGAACAGTCAATGCTCTCTCGTCAGCGCAGGCTTTCAATCCCACCAGGAAACGTGAACGTGACCATCAACTATGGTCAGAGGATGACAATACCGCCCGGTTCCAAGAGCTGAAATGTCCCTTGAAGTCCATCTGCCAGAGTTGGTTGGGTTTCTTCATATTCAAAGCGGATAAATGCTTCCGCTTCCGGCTCTCATCCGGGTCTAGTTTGTCATTGCGTCTCAAGATGGCTGCGATCGTACTGGCAGAGGGCACCGGCATTTTGCCTTCCTGTTCCATGATCTTTCGATTCTCTCCACCACCCCAGCTGGTTATGGTGCTGGAATCTACATCGGGTCGTCTACTCCAACATTAATGAATGTGACATTTGACAGTAATATCGCCCATGTTCATGGAGGCGGTATTTTTAATTCTTCCGGCAGCCCTACCCTGACCAATGTGACTCTTTCAGGCAATACAGCCGCTTTTGGGGGAGGTATGTTTAACGACTACAATTCTGTTAATACTTCCTTGATTAATGTCACATTTGTTGAAAATTCAGCCTCTTTTTCAGGTGCTTATGGTGGCGGGATTTTGGACTATGGTGAAGGAACAACTTTGACTAACGCCATACTTTGGGGAAATACCCCCGACCAGGTCCCATTCAACTCAGTAACGATGACCTACAGTCTCATCCAGGATGGTTACCCTGGCGAGGGCAATATCAGTACCCCTCCATTGTTGAGCGCTTTAGCCAATAATGGTGGTTTTGTAGCTACCCACGCTCTCATGACTGGCAGTCCGGCAATTGATTCGGGCAGCCCTTCGGTTTGTCCGATTGTAGATGCACGGGCATATATCCGCCCGGTTGATGGAGATGGGGTCAATGGACCGCGCTGCGATATGGGTGCTTATGAATACGACTCTTCTGTAGCTGCCTTTTCACTGACCGTAGACACCTTGGGGGGTGGAACTGTCACAAAAAATCCCGACAAACCGAGTTATTCATGGGGAGAAGAGGTCATCCTGACTGCCTCGGATGGTCCAGATTGGATTTTTGATGGGTGGGGCGGCGATGCCAGCGGTATGGACAACCCGCTTAGAGTGACGATTAATAAAAATACGCATATAACCGCCAGTTTCTGGCTTGACGCGTGGACAATAACCACCTCAGTGGTACCTGCGGACAGTGGAAATGTGAGTCTTTCGCCCGACCAACCAACTTATCATTATGGAGATGAGGTTACGCTTTCGGCAACACCCAACCCCGGCTATTCATTCCTGAGTTGGACTGGAGATGCAAGCGGAACACAAAACCCACTAACAGTGACGATCGATGGCAATCTTGTGATCAATGCCAACTTCACGCGAGATGAATATTCGTTGGCTGTGTCTGTCACTCCTGAGGGGAAAGGATCTGTAACAATCTCACCATCAAAGCCCTTTTATTATTATGGTGATCAGGTAACGCTAACCGCCACTGCAATTTCGGGTTGGTGGTTTGCAAACTGGAGTGGGGATGTTTCGGGAGTTAGTAACCCGCTCATATTGTCCATTACTGGCAATACTCACATCTCGGCAAACTTTTCAGACCAAGTAAAAATCTACTTGCCTCTGATTACCCGCTAATCTTTCAAACTGCAAGTTTCAGAGAGGACAACAACTGTTGTCCTCTATTTTTATCTCGTGTAAGCAAATCGAATGATTGTCTTGTCTTGATATTTGCTGGGGGATACCCTTACTGTCTTACCCAGGGAATCCCATCCGGGTCTTGTGTAGAACCGGCAGCATTTGGTTTATAAATGCTGGTGTTGTTGATTTGCGCTAAACTAAGGGAAGGACCCAAAAGGCATGAAGTGGAACTTTTGGCATGCTTGGAGCGTCAGGATTGTAATCTGAAAAATATCAGGGCTATTGAGGTTGTCTATGAGACGAGAGAAAAAGCCAAGGAATCAAGACAAAAAACCGCGTAAAGGCTACTTCAAGTGGCTTTTTCAAATGTACTATCAGCCCCGGGCCACGCTGACCAAGGTTGGCACTGAAGATGTCTCGAACAAACTCACACCGTTGCTCTTCATCAGTGTCATGGTGGTTTTAGCGGTGCTGATCGCCGCACCGGTCAAAACCCAGCAGCTGCAGATGGGCGCGACCTTACCGGAGGGCTTCGAGTGGTGGTCTGAGCAACAGCAACAGCAATACCTGGAGGCGCAAGCCAACCAGGCATCCCCGATCTTTATGATCCTCTTTCCGGCATTGTCCGGCATCCTGGGATACCTGGTATTCAGTATGTTGATGGCAAGCATTCTCTACCTGGCGCTCACGCTGGCTGGCAGCCGGGCGCCCCGACTGAGGATCGGCAACCTGGTCGCCTGGGCAATGATTCCCTTCGGGCTGCGCGAACTGGTCAAATTTTTTGTCATTGGTTCCAGTAAAAAACTTGTTGATAATCCCGGTCTTTCCAACATCATCAAAGCCGAGGCTGAGGGAGTGAACGCTTATTTACGCGGCATTTTGGGGAGTATTGACCTATATTGGCTGATTTTTATAATTTTTCTGATCATCGGTGCTATCCTTATCTCTGGGCTTAAGAAAAGTAAAGCCATTCTCACTACCATCATCGCCGTGTTGATCATGCTGCTGTTGCAGGGTCTCCCAAGCCTGATAGGCAGCCTTTTGGGCGGGCTGGAAGCTGGTGGGGCAGGGTTCTATTTTTAAAGGAAGCGTCTATGCCGGATAACTTTGTTCAAACAGTCAACCTGCGCAAAACCTATAACATGGGTGAGACGGAAGTGCACGCCCTGGATGGGCTGGACCTGGACATTCCTGCCGGTTCTTTCACTGTGATCATGGGTCCCAGTGGTTCCGGCAAAAGCACGCTGCTGTATCTGGTGGGCGGACTGGACTGGCCAACTTCGGGTGAAATCCATGTGGATGGGCAAGCAATCGGCACCATGGACGAGAACGCGCTGGCAGATTACCGCCGGAATAAGGTCGGGTTCATCTTCCAGAGTTTCAACCTGATCGCCAATATGAGCGCGGAAGCGAATGTAGCCTTTCCCCTGCGTTTTGCGGGGATCAAAAAGAAAGAACGTGTCGTACGAGCTGAGGAGTTGATGGACAAGGTGGGGCTGAAGGACCGCATTGGCCATAGACCCACCGAGCTATCCGGCGGTCAGCAGCAGCGCGTGGCAGTAGCACGTGCATTGGTCAATGACCCGCCCCTGATCTTGGCAGACGAACCGACCGGCAACCTGGACTCCACCAGCGGTCAGGTGATCATGAGCATGCTGGATGAGCTCTGCAAAGCCGGCAAGACCATTATGGTCGCTAGCCACGACCCGCGCATGCTGAATTATGCCACCCACCGCATTTACCTGATGGATGGGCAGATGGTGGACGAAAAAAAATACTTGGAATCTATTTCAATTAGTTCTTAGAGGTACACGATGAAACGAAACACACAAATCTTCCTGGTGATCACCCTGATCCTCTCGCTGGCGCTGCTGCCGGTCTTGTCGGCTGGCGCGCAGTGGGTGGATCCGCCTGCAGATACGTCGGCCACCCCCGTACCCTGGAATTACGTGCCGGAAAACCCGGCTGTCAATCCGCCGGGGTGGGTGGAAGAAAATATTGTACAGCAGGTAACTGAACGCCCTATGCTTTACGTTGCCAGTTACGATACCAGTGGAGGTAACAAAAGTGTCAATCCTTATGGTAGCTTTGGGCTCACTTTTACCATTGGCAACAATGGCAAGGAACACGCCCGCAACATCATTTTAACCTTCAGCAGCCAGGTATTCGACCCATTGGATGGCAGCGTGATCAATATATGGGAAGTGGACGCACTTAACGCCCAAAACGAGACCCGCACGCACCAATTTAAAGTCAACGATATGTCCACCTGGATGTATTCGGGAATAATCACGGCGGCTGTTTCTTACATGGACCCGGCTGGAAACACTTATTCTGAGGTTTTTACCTTTACCATCACCATCAACCAAAGCGGGACCGGGCAGGTATCTGCCACGCCGACCCCAGCCGTGGTGGATCGGGCTCAGATGGTGGTCAATAATTACAGCACCGATATCGATCCCCTCCAGCCAGGTTCCACTTTCAAGCTTACGCTGGATGTCAACAATGCTGGCAGCGCCCTGGCTCGCAATGTCTCACTGGTTTATGGCGGCTCCAGCATTACCACCAATCCCGAAGGCACCCCCCAGGCTGGCGGTGTCAGCGGCGGTACTGGTGATGTCTCTGTTTTTGCACCGATAGGAAAATCGAATGTTGTTCTACTGGCTGATGTTGCTGCTGGCAGCAGCCTGAGCCCTGAACAGGAATTTGTGGTCAACGTCACTGCCCAGCCAGGCGCCTACCCGCTCAAGCTCTCGTTTGTCTACACGGATGCCAAGGGCAACCGCGTGATCGATGACCAGGTCATCACCCTGCTGGTGTTCTCGCTGCCACAACTCGAGATTTCATTCTACAACCCGGTGGAGGGCATGTTTTACGTCAATCAGATGGGCAGTCTGCCCATCCAGATAACCAACCTCGCCCGCAAACCAGTTGTGTTGGGCAATGTGGTGGTGACATCCGAAGCCGGCGAGATGAGCAATAACTCAGTACTGGTCGGCACGCTTGACCCGGGTGGTTATTTCACCGTTGACCCGATGTTCATGCCCTTCCAGGAAGGCTCTGCCATGATCAACCTGGAGATCCGCTATACGGACGATTTCAACCAGCTGCGCACCTACAATGGCCAGCTGCAGGTGGAGGTCATGCCCGAGATGCCGATGCCCGAGCCTTACCCGATGCTGGATGAGAACGGAAACCCGGTCTTGGACGAAAATGGTAACCCGATCATGATTGACCCAATGAACCCGGAACCCTTTCCAAATGAACCGGTGCAGGAACCCGGCTTCTTTGCCAAGATTTGGAACGCCATTAAAGGTTTCTTCGGCTTTGGCACCAGCAATGACACCCCTGAAATGCCGGCTTACGAAGAACCAGGGAACTTCAACGGCGGGATGAAGTCCCCGTGATTCGGATTGTAGGGTTGAGGCAAGCCTTAACCATCTTAACTCAACCATAATTGAAAGTAAGGTCGCTTATGCGCTTGGTAGATTTGATCAGTCTCATCATTGACAACCTGAAAAGGCGTAAAGGACGCGTGGTCTTGACCGCCATTGGCGTCATCATCGGCACGGCGGCTGTAGTGACCTTGATATCGCTGGGCGCGGGGCTGAAAGAAAGCGCCACCAGCCAACTGTGGGGCATCAACGATCTCAGTAATGTCGAGGTTTACCCTGGCTATCCGGAAATGAAAGCCAATAGCATGGTGACTATGATCACCGAAGACGACATCAAGAAGATCACCCCGGATGTAGTTGCCCAGTTTGAAGCCATGCCTGGTGTGACGAGGGTGATCATCAAACAATCGGTCAATGCTGGCGTGGAAATAAAACTGGATAAATTAATGGCATGGGGCAACATCACCGGTGTCAACCTGGATGACTTGGCAGATATGGGCGTTAAAGCTCAGCAAGGCATCACAGATGTCAGCGGAACGGGAACCATCGTGGTCGGATCTTGGATCAAGAACAACTTCTACGACCCCAACCAACGACCAGGAGATGAGCCCATGGAACTTCCGGATTTAATGGGTCAGACGCTGAAGGTTGACTTTATCAAGTGGAACAGCGATGGCACAGAGACGCGTAAAAGCATGCGCTTGCAGGTGGTGGGTGTACTGGAAGAGACGCGCGGCGAAGCGGATTACAACATGTATATGAATTGGGATGATGTGACCAAGCTGAACGATTGGGTCGCCGGCAGGCGCGTGGATTACAGTAAGCAGGGCTATAACAACGTGACTGTTAAAGCCACCAGCCCTGAGGTGGTGATCGACCTGGCGCAGCAGATCACCGATATGGGCTTCCAGGCGTACACCCCTCAATCCCAGGTGCAGAGCATCAACAGCTTTTTCACCATCATGCAGGTTGTGTTTGGCGGGGTAGGGGCGATTGCTTTGCTGGTGGCTGCCATTGGGATTGCCAATACCATGGCGATGGCGATTTTGGAACGCACCCGTGAGATCGGGATCATGAAAGCCATCGGCGCCACCAATAACAATATCCTCAGCATTTTCCTGGGGGAAGCGGCTGGCATTGGCTTTTTGGGAGGAGTGGGTGGATTTTTGTTGGGCTGGGGCATTTGCGGCATCATCAATTTGCTGGCTGGCTCGTATCTGACATCGCAAAGCGGAGGAGGGACCACATTGGCGACCTCGATCCCGGTCTGGCTGCCGTTGTTCAGCATCGTCTTTGCCACAGTTGTTGGCTTGATCTCGGGGCTGTACCCGGCCCTCTCCGCCGCCACATTGGTACCGGTAAACGCGTTGAAATACGAATAAACCCCCAACGCATCTTAACCCCTTTCGGGTAGGGGTGACGCATGCGTTGTCCCTACGTTGACCTTGCCTCTACATAGATGTGAGGTCTTTATCTTTTTCCCAATTTTCAGGATTGGCGAGAATATAATCGTAAATTGCCTGGTAATCCCGTTCATTCCTGATGACATGTTCATAATAATTCCGCTGCCAGAGGTGATGATTGTGACTCTTGGTAAGTTCTTTATTTCTTTTCGATGTTGCTGATTTAAAGGATCCAACAATCGCTCCAATCGAACCAGGTTTGGGACCGTTGGTTAATTTAGGTAGGGGCGACGCATGCGTCGTCCCTAGATTGGTGATGGTGATTATTCCATGAATATGGTTTGGCATAACCACAAATTCGCCTAGCTCAACATTTGAAAAATGTTCCGGGATGGCACGCCAGATCTCTGTCACCATCCTTCCGGCTTCATTCAGGATCATTTCTTTATTTAAAACTTCTCCAAATAATAATTTCCGATCTTGGGTAACAATGGTTACAAAGTACGCACCAGGTTGCGAGTAATCAAATTCAGGTAGACGTAAGTTACGCCGGTGTGGATCCGAATTGTTGAAGCTCATGGCAATTTTATTAATTCCCTTTTTCTTGTTGAATTAAATCTTCTAGATTGCAGCGGGCGACGCATGCGTCGCCCCTACGTTGATTTTACCTCTACATACATGCGTCGACCCTACAATGGATGCATGCTTGGCGAGCATGTAATCTATTCTAAAAAGCAATTTTAAATACCACATAATCATCTTCCCTCCGCGAATTCTCAGGTATCATTATGCCCATGAATGAAAATGCTTCCTCTGGCAAGCAGATCCGCCTGACCAGCCTTTCCAGCTGTGCGGGCTGAGCTTCCAAGCTCAACGCGGAGACGCTGGCGCAGGTTCTGCTGCCAATTAAAGAAACCTTCAATTCCAACGACTACCCTAATCTGTTGGTCGGTTTGGATTCTGCTGATGATGCTGCTGTCTGGAAATTGGATGAGCGCCAATCCCTTGTGATCACAACCGACTTCTTCACCCCCGTGGTGGATGACCCCTACGACTACGGCGCCATCGCCGCCGCTAATAGCCTTTCTGATGTCTATGCCATGGGCGCAAAACCGTTCCTGGCTCTCAATATCTCCGCTTTTCCATCCAATCTGCCCAATGAAATCACGCAGGCTATCGTCCGCGGTGCGGCTGAAAAATGCCGTGAGGCAGGCGTAGTTATCGCCGGGGGTCACACCATCACCGATAATGAGCCCAAATTCGGTCTGGTTGCCATTGGTATCGCAGAAAGCGATAGGATCCTAACCAAAGGTGGCGCCAAACCTGGAGATCACCTCTTCCTCAGCAAACCGCTCGGCTTTGGCGTGACTACCACTGCCATGAAACGTGGTTTGACCAGCCCTGAGGACGTAGCAGAAGTGACTGGTTGGATGAAGCGTTTGAACCGTGAAACCGGGCAGTTGGCTGTCGATTGTGGGCTCAAATCTGTCACCGATATTACCGGTTTTGGGCTGCTGGGGCATGCCAGCGAGATCGCGCTGGCGAGTGGGGTGGGGTTGGATTTTGAGTACGACCAAATCCCGTTCATCGATGCCTGCCACAAATTTGCCAGGGCGTTCACCTTCCCTGGTGGTGCCAGTGATAACAAGCTCTATTTTGAGGGGCAGGTCAGTTTTGATTTGGCATTGAATGATGCTGAGCAAATGCTGCTGTTTGATCCACAAACCAGCGGCGGACTGCTGATGTGTGTGCCTGAGGATAAGGTAGGGAACTTTCAGAAATTGGCAAATGAACGTGGTATCCTGGTTTGGGAGATTGGGGTGGTCGGTCCGGAGCCTGGTCTGCGAGTGCATAGGTCGTAAACATAGGAAATTCCAGGATTCTTCCTGGATCGGGGACGATAAACGGGCATTCCGAAAGATTGAAGATGTTTTCCTTTATGGCGGAGGGAGGCGAGCCCCCTCCGTACGGCTGAGATTCTACGCCGAAACCCGACACACGATAATTTGATCTCACCGGCGTCCACGCCGAATACGGAATCTGACCAAGAGGCTCCCCTCGGAAAAGATTGCCAGGATATGTACGAATAGATTGCCATGCGAAAAGAACATTCTCGGTGATATACTTTTTCTCAATGTCATCCTGGGAGGTTCACATGAAAGTACTTATCGTCGGTGGCGTTGCCGGCGGTGCCACTACCGCTGCAAGGCTGCGCCGTGTCTCCGAAAATTCTGAAATTATCATCTTCGAAAAAGGTCCTTACGTTTCCTTTGCCAACTGCGGACTGCCCTATCACCTCAGTGGTACGATCCGGGATCGGGAGCAGCTGTTGGTCACCAGTGCCGAAGACCTTCACCACCTGCTCAACCTGGATGTCCGCACCAACCAGGAAGTGCTCTCCATTGACCGCGCCAACAAGACCGTAACCGTGCGCGACCTGCTGAACCAGCGAGATTACACAGAGTCGTACGACAAACTGCTGCTCTCACCCGGAGCCAGCCCGATTGTGCCACCACTGCCAGGGGTTGACCAGGAAGGCGTCTTCGTGCTGCACAACATCCCCGAACTGGATGACATCGTCGCATGGATCAAGACTCATCACCCAAAGAACGCTGTCGTGGTCGGCGGTGGATTTATTGGTTTGGAAGTTGCCGAAAACCTGGTCGAACTGGGTTTGAAGGTTGATCTGGTGGAAATGCTCAACCAGGTCATGGCACCGGTTGACTTCGAACTGGCTGCTGAAGTGCACCAGCACCTGGAAATGCACGGCATCAACCTGCACCTGGGCGATGGGCTGAAGGCGATTGAGGCTGGACAGAATAAGGTGCTTCAGGTCAACACCAGTAGTGGCTTGGCGCTGGAGACCGACCTGGTGATTCTTTCCATCGGCGTTCGACCCAACAGCAGCTTGGCAAAAGATGCCGGGCTGGAGATGGAGCCGCGCGGTCATATCTGCGTGAACCGGCAAATGCAAACCTCCGACCCCGATATCTACGCGGTTGGTGATGCGGTCCAGATCGATTCCTGCCTGACCGGTAAACCTACCTTCCTGGCGCTGGCTGGACCGGCTGCCAAGCAAGCCCGTATTGCTGCTGATCATATGGTCGGGCGTGACGTGGCTTTTAAGGGAGTGATTGGCACTTCGGTGGTCAAGATTTTTGACTTGACCGTCGGCAGTACGGGGCTCAACAGCCGCCAGTTAAAAGAGGCGCAAATTCCGTTCGAGAGCGTGACCAGTCATGTTAACAACCATGCCAGTTACTATCCCGGAGCGTCGCCGATTCAACTGAAGCTCCTCTTTGGACCCCAGGGACAGATTTATGGCGCACAGGCAGTCGGCACCAACGGTGTGGAAAAACGAATTGATGTGATCGCCACCGCCATCCATGGCAAAATGACCATCTATGATTTGGAAGAGCTGGAACTCAGCTACGCCCCTCCGTTTGGCTCGGCGCGCGACCCAGTGAACGTGGTTGGTTTTCTGGCTGGCAACGTGCTGCGCGGCGATGTGGATGTGATCCATTGGGATCAAATTGGCAAGCTTGATCCGAACGAGTGGGCGATATTGGACGTTCGTTATCCGGAAGAACTGACGGTTTCTGCCTTGCCTGGCGCGATCAACATTCCCCTGTCAAAATTGCGCTCACGTTTGGGCGAATTGCCCAAAGATAAAAGGCTTGCTGTAATTTGCGGTACTGGTCAACGCTCCTATTTTGCCCTGCGCATCCTTCGCCAGCACGGTTTTGATGCCGTGAACGTCAGCGGAGGTTTCAAGACTCTCAATTTCACCCAGAAAGCTGAACCAATCATGAAACAAATGGAAACCATCGTGCCTGAAGCTCGCCAACAAAGCCTTCAACCCACGCTCAAAGCTGATTACCAGCTGGATGCCTGTGGATTGCAGTGCCCCGGACCGATTTTGAAGCTGTATAAAAAGGTTGAAGAAATGAATGAGGGCGATGTGGTCACAGTTACAGCCACCGATATGGGCTTCGCGGCGGATGTAGGCGCATGGGCGAGATCGACCGGCAACAGCTTGCTGGCATTGGATATCAATAAAGGCATGGTAACGGCACAGGTACAAAAAGGACTGGATCAAGCCGCTCCAGCTGCCAACGCTGAAAGCCTGCCAACCCCAACCCCGGGGAAAGATCTGACCATGGTGGTGTTCTCGGGCGATTTGGATAAAGCCATTGCCGCCTTCATCATCGCCAACGGTTTTGCCGCCTTGGGGCAAAAAGCGACCCTCTTCTTCACCTTCTGGGGGTTGAATATCTTACGAAAACCGGAACCGGTCAACGTCAAAAAGAATCTGATTGAGAAAATGTTTGGCTGGATGATGCCCAGAGGAGCAAAGAAGCTGACGCTTTCCCAGATGCACATGATGGGCGCAGGCACGGCGATGATCAAAGGAATTATGAAGAAATACAACGTGGATTCATTGCCCGAGATGATCAAAACTGCCCAGGAAAACGGCGTGCGTCTGTTAGCCTGCCAGATGTCGATGGATTTGATGGGCATTAAGATTGAAGAACTTTTGGATGGAGTCGAAGTGGCTGGTGTGGCGACCATGGCTGTCTCAGCGACCGATTCGAATACGCATTACTTCATTTGATAGCATCTTTAATGTAAGGGACGGCTTCCATGCCGTCCCGGATGGTTTGATTGGCGAGTTAGCGGGAGACCATGGAACCAACCTGCGGTTGGACTACGCCTCACCAGGGTTACGGATTCACAATGGCAATAGCCGGGCTTTCGAGCCCGGTTTTTGTTTTTTTGGAGGGGATCGGGAGAACGTGGCAGGTCTCCCCTACAAAAGCCTCTCACCCCAGCAAGCGGAGGTGGGCTTAAATGATAGAGGAGTGGGTTAATTCTACAAAGCGCGTCTTCGGGGGCGATCTTTGACAGTTGACATCAAAAATGTCGCAATCAACACGAAACCCAGCGAAACCGAGAACATAACCGCATAACTAAAGCTCTGAACTAACCAGCCGGACAATATCGGGGCGAGCAGCAGGAATACACCGGTAAGCGTCCTTGCCATACCCAGGTAGGTCGGGCGTAATTTTTCATCACCCAATTCCATCACCAGCATAGTGTCCCCCAGGTTCAAGCCGCTGGTATAGAGACCGAATCCTGCAAAGACTGCGTAATAAACCCATAACGATTGAGACAGGATTGCAACCACCAAGCCCAATCCCCAGGTGGTGAAGGATAAGATCACCACCTTCTGGGGACCGATGCGGTCACCAAGGCTGCCCCAAACGGCATATCCAAGGATGCCGGAGATGAGCAGCAAGGCTGTGAAAATAGCGGCGTGGGCATCGCCCAGATTGAAGCGCTCCATTGCGTAAACAGCCAAAAAGGCGCTTGCCATGTTCCCCATGAAAGCCAATGAGCGTGAGACCAGGTAGCGGATGAAGTTGTTATCCGATTTCAGAATCTGTTTCATCAATGACCAGGTCTGTTCAGGAGTTTTTTGTTCAGTTTCTTGCGGAAGCTGGCTGGCAGGTTCGGGCTCAGGCTCGCGGTTACGAGAATAGGCGGCAAAGGAAAACCAAAGCGATATGGCTGCCACAACGAACCCGATGGCGTAGTTCTTCGGATAAGAGAATTTCCCCAAAAGATACACTGAAACCAGGGAACCAAGTATGCCGGCAAGCTGACCAAAAATGCGGGAAAGACCAATGAAACGCGCCCGGTGCGTAATCGGGATAACGCGGGCGTTTATCTCCTGCCAGGGCAGCCCTGCCATACCGCCGCCAATTCCGCGCCAGATCATAAGAAACAGCAACAGCCAATAGACAGTTTGGTTTTCCAGCTTGCCGATCAGAAGGGTCAAAAGCGGCAGGAGCATATAGGGCATACGTTCCAAGAAGCCCATTTTCAAAGAAAACGGGAGCACTTTGGGCATTTTGCTGATGCGGCCGGACATAAACAATTGCGGGATGAACCAACCCGCGTTCACAACTGCCGGAATCAAACCGATCAGGAAGGGGGAATCTGTAAGTGTGGCGGCAAAGACCGGCATGATCGTGTTGATCGACCAAATGCTGTCGGAGAAGAAAAAGAACATCAGGTCGAGCGTGTTGGCGAAGACGTTATGCTTAAAATTGGCAGCCACACCTGGGGAGACATGATCCTCAGGGTGGATGCGAAGCACACGATCAAAGAGCCTGGTCAATGGATTCATAGCAATGAAATTATAGTTTAGTGCCGGCGATTCGGGAAAAAATTGGCGAAAAGATGAGTACGTTTACGAGATTATCGGATAATGAATCCAACCAAACCCTCTCCAGCCTTCTGTTGGCGATGGTCAAAGCTCCACTTAGCAAAGCGGAGGGAAGTGATGGGGCAAGGGGTGGGTGTTGTGGCGGGGAAGGTAAGAGATGACTGCGACCCCGTACGGGCGGGTTCTGAACCTGCCCAAGCCTCGGCATCATTCCTACGAGAAGAATGCCCAACAAAGGAAAGACAACCTTGCGTTATTGGCACAAAACCCGCCTGCGCAAGTTATAATGAAGTCATGAGAATTGCGGTGATTGGTGCAGGCGCGGCAGGAATCATGGCTGCCTTGCAAGCCGCGCATGGAGCCGGGCAGGTCGCTCTCTTTGAGCACAATCAAACGATCGGGCGCAAACTGCTTGTGACCGGCAGCGGACGCTGTAACCTCACTAACGACAATCTCGATCCCTCCCTCTATTATTGTCAGGAGCCAGAATGGATCGCCAGGTTTCTGGACGTGTTCGGCGTGGCTGAACTGAAAGAAGTCTTCGAAAAACTGGGTATCCCTACCTTTAAGACCGACGACGGCTGGTATTACCCGCTGTCGCAATCTGCCCAATCGGTGGTGGCGATCTTACAAGAGCGTTTGAATGAGACCGACGTGGAATTGCGCGTAGCCACAGAGGTAGAGTGGTTTGGCTATAAAGATGGGCAGTTTGAGCTCAAGTTGAACTGGAATGAACGCAGGACCGTAGAACAATTTGACAAACTAGTTCTGGCAGCTGGCGGCAAAGCCTATCCCGAATTGGGCTCAAGAGGCAGCTTGTTCCCTGCAGTCGAACGGCTGGGTCACACCGTACAGATGTTATCCCCGGCCTTGGGTCCAATTTTTGTGGAATTGGGAGCCTTCAGTGCCTTAAAGGGGCTGCGTTTTGACGCGGTCACTTCGATTTATCTGGAAGGTGAACGGCTCGGCAGCACCTTTGGCAACCTGATCGTGACCGAAAAGGGGTTTAACGGACCGGGCGTGATGAACTTGAGCCATTTTGTGGGCTTACATCCGGTGAAAAGCCTGGAATTACAGGTCAACTTCCTGGCACCGTTTTGGGAAGGCATGGCGGAAGAGCTGGCAGACCTGGAAAAAGCGCGCGGCAGCCTGAGAACGCTTTTGCTGCGCGCGCTGGCGCCCAAGGCGGTCGATTTCTTCCTAAACCAGGCAAAAATTGCACACGAAACACAGATCAAATCTGTCGAAGGTGAGCAGCTGTTGCAATTATTGCGCGTAGCCACTGATAATCGATTCAAAGTCAAGGGTGCAGGGGATTTTAAGAACAGCCAGGTGAGTGTGGGTGGGGTATCGGTCAGCGAAGTTGACCCGTTCACCTTTGAATCCAAACTTGTTCCGGGGCTGTATCTGGTGGGCGAGAGCAACAATATCGCCGGACCCTGTGGTGGCTACAATTTACATTACGCCTTTGGAAGTGGAACCCTGGCCGGAAAACACCTGGTCAGTTTAAATCAGAACAGCTAAAGGAGAGTTTATGACCATTCCATTCATGGAGCCGTTTCGCATCAAGGTAGTTGAAAAAGTGAAGATGACCACCCGAGCTGAGCGGCAAACTGCGCTGGCGAAGGCGCATCTCAATCTTTTTAACATTCCTGCCGAAGACGTATACATCGATTTGTTGACCGACAGCGGCACCAACGCGATGAGCGACGAACAGTGGTCCGGTATGATGCGCGGGGATGAATCTTACGCTGGCGCCAAGAGTTATTACCGCTTCGAGAAAGCCGTTCAGGATGTTTTGGGCTTTGAGCACGTGCTTCCCACTCACCAGGGAAGGGCAGCGGAAGGGATGCTTTTTGCGACGCTGGTCAAAAAGGGGCAGTACGTACCCAATAACCGCCACTTTGACACCACCCAGGCAAACTTGCTGGTCCTGGGGGCACACCCGGTCGATCTGACAGTGCCGGAGGCGGAAGACAGCACCGTCCAATTGCCCTTCAAGGGCAACATGGATCTGCAGAAACTGGAAGAGTTTATTCAGGAGGTTGGCGCGGAGAATATCCCCCTGGGAATGCTCACCATCACCAATAACTCGGCAGCCGGACAGCCGGTTTCCATGGACAATATTCGCCGGACCGCCGAGATTTATCACAGTTTCGGTATCCCCTTCTTTTTGGATGCTTGCCGCTTTTCGGAAAATGCCTGGTTTATCAAGATCAGGGATCCGAAATACGCGGACAAGTCGGTGAAAGACATCGTTTTGGAGATGTGCTCGTATGCTGATGGCTGTACCATGAGCGCCAAGAAGGACGCCATTGTTAATATCGGTGGTTTTATTGCCTTCCGCGACCCCGAATTGAAGCAAAAGATTGCCCAAAACCTGATTGTGCATGAAGGATTCTTGACCTACGGCGGGCTTTCGGGGCGAGATTTGGAGGCGATTGCTGTGGGTCTGCATGAGGCGGTCGATGAAGATTACCTCAATTACCGCGAATCGCACACCCGCTATTTGGGTCAGGTGCTGACAGAAGCCGGCTTGCCCGTATATATGCCCACCGGTGGGCACGCTGTATATGTGGACGGCGGAAAGGCGCTGCCGCATATTCACCCAAGCCAGTTCCCGGCGGTAGCGCTGGGCAACGCTTTGTACCTGGCGGGAGGGGTACGCACGGTAGAGATCGGCAGCCTGATGTTTGAACATGCAGATCCCCAGACAGGGGAGCACGTGTACGCGCCGTTGGAGCTGCTGCGATTTGCGATTCCAAGGCGAGTCTACACCCGCAGCCACCTGGATTATATTGGAGAAAGCGCAGCAATTTGTGTGAAAGAGGCGCAGTCTATACGCGGATTGCGGGTCACCTGGGCACCGCAAGTGCTTAGGCACTTCATGGCGCAATTGGAAGAGGTTTAAGCATAATAATTTTTTTTTGGAAGGTTAGCGGAGGGAGCAAGCCCCCTCCGTACGGCTGGGCTTTAGTCCAGCCGATAAGTTGGCTAATGGAACCTTAGCGAAGGGAGTCACCCTTACAGGGCAATAGAGCCCCCTCCGTACGAAAGGCATATTGTGGCTTTAGTTTCTGGCAAATTGCTAATTTTTAAATTCTGCTTGGATTTGATTTTATAATCGTCTTGATGGAGAGACCTGTTCGCAAATCCCCAAGATTAAAAGACTATGATTACTCCTTGTTTGGAGCTTATTTCTTAACAATCTGTACTCACAAGTTTCAATATTTGTTTGGTGAGATCGAATTTGGTGCGAGAGGAAATTCAACTCACCTTTCTGACATCGGAATAATTGTTCAAAAGAATATTGAAGGACTTCAAGAGCGCTTTCCTGAGTTTGATATATTGAATTATGTGATCATGCCAAATCACATCCATATCCTGGTCTTAAAGGTTGATATTGGCTCTTCAAATTGTCGCACTGTTTCCGATTTTGTTTGTTCTTTCAAGTCTCTGGCGACGAAAGAAATCAGATTAGAGTATCCTGCGATACAAGTCTGGAAGAATTCCTTTCACGATCACATTATCAGGAATGACCGGGATCTCACTGTTCATTGGGATTATATTGAGCAAAACGTCAATAGGTGGCAAAAGGATGATTACTATCATTCAAATTTAAGTCACTAACGATTGACCATCCTCTTTCCAAGCATGGGACTTTACCAAGGAAGCGGAGGGAGATGAACCCCCTCCGTACGGCTGGGCTTTAGTCCAGCCGATAAGTCGGCTAATGGGTGTGCTGGCGTAGGGAGCAAGCCCCCTCCGTACGGCTGGGCTTCAGTCCAGCCGATAAGTCGGCTAAATGAATGCTAGCCGAGGGAGATGAACCCCCTCCGTACGGCTGGGCTTTAGTCCAGCCGATAAGTTGGCCAATGGAATGCTAGCGGAGGAAGTCACCCTTACAGGGCAATAGAGCCCCCTCCGTACAAGAAAACTGTTGGTGGTTCCTTCTTACAAAAAGATTCGTGCCTGAAGGTATAATGGTTAGAAATCAAATTTTCGAGGGCGTATGAATGTATTGATCATTGGCACGGGTTATGTTGGCATGAACACAGGGGTGGTGTTGGCTTACCTGGGCAACCGGGTCACCTGCCTGGATGTCAACGAGGAGAAAATTGCCTTGCTCAAGCAAGGTAAAAGCCCGGTGTTCGAACCACACCTTGAAGAAACTCTGCAGTTGGTCCGAGAAAACATCAAATTCACAAGCAGTTATGCTGAAGCCGATATCCCCAACACGGATGTGGTCTTCATCACAGTTGGTACGCCTTCCCTGCCGGATGGCAACGCGGACCTGCGCTATGTGCGCCAGGCTGCTGAATCGATCGCTGAAAATCTGGGCGAGAAATTTACTGTAGTCGTTAACAAATCGACTGTTCCTATTGGCTCGGGCAACTGGGTGGAAGCGATCATGCACGAGCACTTCCAGAACAATCACAACAATGGTGAGAAGCCAGATTTCAATGTGGTCTCCAGCCCTGAGTTTTTGGCGCAGGGTTCTGCCATGCATGATTCATTTTACCCGGACCGGATCGTGGTTGGATCGCAATGTGAACGCAGTGTGGAACGGCTGCAGGAGCTTTTTGGTCCATTGCTGCGCCAGGATTTCCCTGCGCCTCCCGCTTTGCCGCGTCCGGAGGGGCTGACGGAAGTACCCCTGCTGGTGTGTGACTTGACCTCTGCTGAAATGATCAAATATGCCGCCAATGCCTTTTTGGCGTTGAAGATCTCGTATGTTAATGAAATCGGGCGGCTTGCCAACAAGGTTGGCGCGGACATCCAGGCAGTGAGCAAGGGCATCGGATTGGATAAACGCATCGGCAACCGCTTTTTGAATGCTGGTTTGGGCTGGGGTGGATCTTGTTTTGGCAAGGACACAGCCGCGCTGGTGGCGACCGCCCGCGATTACCGGCTGGAGATGCCCATTATTGAATCGGCTCGCGCCGTCAATTATAGTCAGCGCGTTCTGGCAGTCGATCTGCTCCAGGAAAAACTGAAGATATTAAAAGGAAAGCATGTTGCTTTACTTGGCTTTAGCTTTAAGCCCAATACCGATGACCTGCGGGATGCTCCTTCAATCGATATCAGCAAATTGCTGATCCAGCGAGGAGCCTTGGTTCGGGCACACGACCCGGTCGCGCTGACCAATGCGCGCAGCCATTATGGGAACCTGGGCGTGGTGTTCTGCGATGAGGTAGGGGAGGCATTGAAGGATGCCGAAGCAATCGTCCTGGTTACAGAATGGCCTGAGTACCGTGAACTGGATTGGGAATCGATCCCGCCAGTGCCGATCATTGACGGCCGCAACTTCCTCGATAAGGATCAGTTGGAGGGGTTGGGCTTCCCGGTCATTGGGATTGGGAGATAACGAATTAGTTTTTTCTTCATAGGCCGGGTTGCGTTGTTTTTTTAAGCCCTCCCTTTTGGGGAGGGTCCGCGAAGCGGGGGTGAGGGAGTTCTTTAGGCCGGGTTGCGTTGCCCGCCCTGGTTAGGGTCAACCTGGCTTTTTTTGTTACCGAAGATCTACATAATTGGATCTGTCCCGTTGAATTGCTACTATTCACATTATTCCAATTACTTGCCGGGTTCACCCCCGTAACCCGGCCTACGGCTCGCCCTTCGGGCTTCGCTACACAAAATTAACCTTCTGTCCACGTAAACGGTATAATTTCCGCATTAACCACTGGAGAAAATATGCTTTTTGTTGAAAACGAACCCAACAACGATCCGCGGATCAACCTGGCGATCGAAGAATACTTGATCAAGAATATTGCCCCCCAGGAAGACATCCTGCTCTTCTATATTAACCAACCATCCATCATCATCGGGCGCAACCAGATCACGGTACAGGAAATCAACGTCGATTACGTGGAGGAACACGGCATCATCGTGGTAAGGCGGCTCTCGGGTGGGGGAGCGGTCTATCACGACCTGGGCAATCTCAATTTCTCCTTTATTGCCTCCAATTCTCCGGACAATTTCCATAACTTTCGAAAATTCACCCAACCGGTGGTGGATGTTCTGCTGCAAATGGGAGTGCCGGCTGAGCTTTCGGGACGTAATGACATCTTGGTGGACGGAAAGAAGATCTCGGGCAACGCCCAATATGTCTCCGGCGCGCGCATGGTCAGCCATGGCACGCTGCTTTGGGAGACCAACCTGAGCCGTGTTGGGGCAGCGTTGAAAGCCAAGCCTGCCAAATTTGAAGGCAAAGGTATTCAATCCGTGCGATCGCGGGTAGCGAATATCACTGACTTTTTGCCGGGAAACCACCCGGGCATTATGGAATTCCGCCAGATGATCATCGAGGGCGTCTTTCGCGGAGAACAGGTTAACGAATACAAGCTTACTCCCGAAGACTGGCAGAAAATCGAGCAACTTTCCCGTGAGCGCTACCACAACTGGGAATGGAACTACGGCCGATCACCAGCCTTTGCGATCAACCGCGAGACCCGTTATCCCGGCGGAACGATCGAAGCCTGGCTGGATGTCAGTAAAGGCGGCGTGATCAACCAGGTCTGCTTTTACGGTGATTTTTTTGGTCAGCGTGATGTCATTGAACTCGCCAACACTCTCCGTGGAACCTTATACGAACCTTCTGCATTACAGAAAGTGCTTGACGGGGTGCGGGTGGGGGATTATTTTGTCAACTTCAGCACCGAAGAACTGCTGGATTTGTTGTATTAGGACCCCACTCTAGGGGGATCTATCGCCCTGGAAGGATGTCTTCCTCCGCCATGCTCACATAAACCAACGCAGCGGCTGGAGACGCCCTTACAGGGTAATAAAGCCCCAGCCGTACAAATGTGAGTCTCTAATCACGGACACTGCAAGACCCTTTGTCATCTGACGTTGATGGATCTCAATTGTTTTTGGCAAAGGGTCGTGGCAGTCTGCTTTTTTTCTATCTTTGGCTTGTGCCACGCTCTCTCCGGTCGATCGCAACATTAAGCCCAATACACAAGCAGGTTTACCGGAAGTAAAACCTGATCCACAAGCAGTAAACGAACAATCTGCAATTCCATCGCCGTCTCTCGATTTTGATACAATATGCTTACCATTGAAAGGAGTAAATCATGGACAATTTTGACCCAAACACCAACCAACCAGCCGATCAGCCATCTGAATGGACTAATATTGAAACGCCGCCTGATGTTGCATCCGAACCAAAATTTCAGGAAACCAAGCCCGAAGATACTGCCGAACACGATAGCGATTGGGCGGAAAAAAGCCTGGATGAAGTCAAAGCCGGGTTGAAGCAGATCTCCAATGCGCTCAAATTCGCTTTCAACGAGGGTAAAAACGACCCCAAGATCAAGCAGTTTGGCGAGGATGTCAAGTCCGCCTTTGAAAAAATCGGCGATGATATCGAAGGGATCTTTAAGAAAGATTAATTGCTAAGTTGAGGGGCTCGCATCCTCATCATTTTTAACATCCGCCAGGGGTGAGCGCAAACGTTCGACCGCTTGGCGTTTGCTTTCTTCGCTGCGGCGGTCATAGCGGCGGGTGGTGTCGCTGCTGTTATGACCGGCGATAGCCGAGACGGTTAAAACGTCCACCTCAGCCGAAAGCAGATCGGTGATGGTGGTTCGGCGCAGATCATGGGGGGTGAACGACTCCAACCCGGCTTGTTTTTGGCGGGTTTTGAGCACGTAATAAACCGCTTGCGCGCTGAGGCGCTCCAGTTTTACTTTTCCACCTTTCGTGACTCGTGTGAAGAGCGGACCTAACCGCCTGCCGCGCTGCGCGAGCCAATTTTCCAGGGTGAGGATCGCATCCTCAGACAGAAAGACTTCACGCTGCTTGCTGCCTTTGCCGAGGATGCGCAATTTGTTCTCTTTGGCGATGAAATCTGATAGATTCAAGTCCACCACTTCCTGGCGGCGGATACCGGTCACGTACATGAGGGTGATCAAGGCGGCATCGCGCGCCTTGAGAGCGGGATTGTGCTCATCCGCCAGGCAGGATTCTAATAATTTTCGCAATTCATCATGTTCCAGCACGCGTCCGCGCAAGATGGTTTCATGCCGGAGCGATTTGACCCCGGCAGCCCGATAGTAATCGTTGTGTTCCTGGTAGAGACCGAGGCGATAGGCTTCCTCGAGCACACGCCGCAGCGCGACCAGGTGTTTGTTGACGGTTGCCTTGGCGTAGCCAATATCGACCATGTGGCTGCTGAGTTGGCTGGTGTGCTCATAACGTAGATGATGCCAGGGAAAATTTTCGGCAGTCTGAATTTTACTGTCAGAGAAGATGTACGCCAGGTTGTTGAGGGCGGTGGCTTGAGTTCGCCTACCGCTGGCGCTGAGTGTGTTTAGGTAAGCCTGAGAGGGGAGGGGAAGAGTAAAACCTGATCCACGTTGTAGACGAACAATCTGCAATTCCATCGCCGTCTCTCGATTTTGATACAATATGCTTACCATTGAAAGGAGTAAATCATGGACAATTTGACCCAAATACCAGCCCACCAGCCGATCAGCCATCTGAATGGACTAATATTGAAACGCCGCCTGATGCTGAATCCGAACCAAAATTTCAGGAAACCAAGCCCGAAGATACTGCCGAACACGATAGCGATTGGGCGGAAAAAGCTCGATGAAGTCAAAGCCGGGTTGAAGCAGATCTCCAATGCGCTCAAATTGCTTTCAACGAGGGTAAAAACGACCCTCCCAAGATCAAGCAGTTTGGCGAGGATGTCAAGTCCGCCTTTGAAAAATCGGCGATGATATCGAAGGATCTTTTAAGAAAGATTAATTGCTAAGTTGAGGGGCTCGCATCCTCATCATTTTAACATCCGCCAGGGGTGAGCGCAAACGTTCGACCGCTTGGCGTTTGCTTTCTGCTGCGGCGGTCATAGCGCGGGTGGTGTCGCTGCTGTTGTGCCCGGCGATGGCGGACACAGCCAGAACATCCACCTCGGCTGTGTTGGCATCGGTGATGGTGGTTCGGCGCAGATCATGGGGAGTGAACGACTCAACCCGGCTTGTTTTTGGCGGGTTTTGAGCACGTAGTAAACCGCTTGCGCGCTGAGGCGCTCCAGTTTCACTTTTCCACCTTCGTGACTCGTGTGAAGAGCGGACCCAACCGCCTGCCAGCGCTGCGCGAGCCAATTTTCCAGGGTGAGGATCGCATCCTCAGACAGAAAGATCACGCTGCTTGGCTGCCTTGCCGAGGATGCGCAATTTGTTCTTTTTGGCGATGAAATCTGACAGATTCAAGTCCACCACTTCTTGGCGGCGGATACCGGTCACGTACATGAGGGTGATCAAGGCGGCATCCCGGGCTTTGAGAGCGGGATTGTGATCGTCCGCCAGGCAAGCTTCTATCAGTTTTCGTAACTCATCGTGTTCAAGGGTGCGCCCACGCAGGATGGTTTCATGACGGAGCGATTTGACTCCGGCAGCGCGGTAGTAATCGTTATGCTCCTGGTAGAGACCGAGGCGATAGGCTTCTTCGAGCACACGCCGCAGCGCGACCAGGTGTTTGTTGACGGTCGCTTTGGCGTAGCCGATATCGACCATGTGACTGCTCAGCTGGCTGGTGTGCTCGTAGCGCAGATGATGCCATGGGAATTTTTCGGCAGTCTGAATTTTACTGTCAGAGAAGATGTACGCCAGGTTGTCGAGGGCGGTGGCTTGCGTTCGCCTACCGCTTGGGCTGAGCGTGTTGAGGTAGGCTTGAGCGGGGGAGGGCAGGGTGGAATCAAGCTGCAGTTGTTCTTCAGAGAGCAGCAGAAAAGTTGGCTTGGGTGTGCTTGTCATATTTATCCTTTTGGGAATATTATTCTCAGAAGGAATTATAACAAATTTGATTTGGAATTGATTGGGGAAGGCGGACTTCATAAGGCTGAGCCCCGTCCTCACGTGGTCTCCTGACGATGAAAAACAGCTCCAGGGGGTAGATCAGGTTCCGTCCTTGAACCCAAATCACATGTTTTTCCTTTAAGATACTATGCGTGATCTATGGAGGGAAAAAGACGCCTCCAAATAACCAGTCTTGACCGAGCTGCTGTTTTGGCTTACACGAGTATTGGTGGGAAGAGAAATACTTAATTCGTACGGCTGGGGCTTGTCTCCAGCTACAGGGTTAGTAAATGCGATCATTGGCGGAGGGAGATGAACCCCCTCCGTACGGCTGGGGCTTGCCTCCAGCTGCAGGGTTCGTAAATGCGATCGTTGGCGGAGGGAAAACGACTCTCTTCGTAGGGCTGGGGCTTGACCCCAGCCGTAACGTCTGCCTGATCGAATCTTGGTTAAGGGAGCAAGCCTCGATCATGTGTTTAGAATCTTCAATTTCATCACGGAAAAGTCAGGTCTTTTCCCTACCAGTCTTTACCACATCAATGCTCGTTTTGGCAAATGGAAAAAATGCTACATTTCCTATGACCAGACGCCCTGATCTCGTCCTCTTTTGTCCTTTTCCAATCGTTATTTGTTACAATAGGCAGTCGGGTAACTTATGGTCTTCAAGCACAGTTTCAACAGCATCATCCGCTCCCCGGGAAAAACGTTTCTCTTCCTTCTCCTGTTAACCGCTTCCATTATCTTCGTCAATCTTGGCAGCAGTATGAATTATTCTGCCAACCGTATGTTGGACCAGGCAGACGAGCATTTTGACACGGTAATTGCCTTCAAGTACGGCGACCTGCACAACCCTGACGGAGCCTGGGCGGATGAAAATTTCCAGGATAATCTGGCAACCATCGACTTTCCCGCGCTCTCAGACCATCCGGCTGTGATTGCCGTTGACAAAGAGCGCACCATATCAGCCTATGCTGGTGACGGCAGCCAGGTCTGGCAGAGCAGTTCACCAGTCAAAGATTATGTCATCCTGACAATGCGCCTGCTTGCTGAGCAGGATGACGGAACCTGGACTGCGTTGACCTATGACACCATCTTTGGACGCAGGGTGAGCGGAACTGTCTTTTTGCGGGTGAACCCCTATAGCACCACGGGCGCAGACATCAGCGCTGAACTCGAACCTGGTCGCACTTTCTTGTTGGCAGCGCTTGCCCAAACAGCACCGAGCAGCGGATTGACGCTCACTCCGCTCAGACCAGCCCAAATGGTACAAACCCCCAACGAGCTGCTTTCCAGCTTTGGCGAGTTGACAGATATCACCGATCAGCCTGGCTATTTCGAAAGCGAACAGGGCGAGGCATGGCTTGGGCTGGCAGAAACACTTTCCATTATCGACCAATCCTTCCAGGTGGTCGCATCGTCTGACATCGAAAGCATGGTTCCCTTCCACATGAAGCAAACCTGGCTCACCAGCGGCAGCTTCCAGAACCAGCAAGGCACCTGCTACATCAGCGAACGCCTGGCAGGCATTTTGGGATTGGATGTAGGCGACACATGGCACCTGGCGTACCATTACGATCAGGCAGGCGACCCGGCTTTTACCTACTCTCCTGAAAGCGACTTTGCCCATGAAGAAGACTGCCAGATCGCCGGTATTTTCCACATCAGCACAGAGCTGACCTACACGGTTCTGATCCCTTATCCGGACTGGCTCACGAAGAATCCCGATAATTATGACTTTTTGCGTGTGCATGTGGAGAATGCGCAGGCGGAAGACTACCTGGCATACGCCAAAGCCAATCTGCCCGAAATGGTGGAACTGCAGGTGGAGGACCAGGGCTACAGCAACGCGGTTGTGCCCATCCTGAAGCTGCGCGAGCGCTCGCTATATATGACGATTGCCAGCGCAGCAGCCGGCGTGGCTGTGATCAGCCTGTTCGCCTATCTTTTCATCGTTCGCCAGCGGGAAACCGCCGATGTGATGATGAAACTGGGCAGCGGACGCCCCCGGACCATTGCATACCTGGTCATTGGCATTATGATCATCGCCCTTTTTTCCGGTTTAGCCGGGGTTTACATAGCCGGAAAAGTAGATTCCCGCCTGACCGAAGCGGTATGGAGTAGTCTGCAGGGCGGCATCATGCAAGATCTGCGCTACAGCGAACGCGCGCTGGGGCTGCAGGTGGAATTCGCGCCTGAGTTGGTGACGGCTGCCTGGGTACGCTACGCCACCACGGGGGCAGTGCTGGGATTGGTTTTGGCAATTACCCTGATTGCCTCTCTCATCACCTTACGCAAGCCCAAACGACGCAAGGCGAAGACCATCGCTGCGCCAAAAACAGAAAGCGGGCGGGCAATGAGTTCTGCCTGGCTGCCGGGCTTGAGCCTGCGCTTTGCCAGCCGTTCGATCAAGCGCAACTTCTTCCGCAGCCTGATCGTCCCCATCGCGGTGACACTGCTGGCGGCATTTATCCTGATCATTGCTATTTCTGTCGCTGAACAAGAGCAAGCTGCCCAAACCATTTACGAGGATGTTCCCACCACTGCCTATCTCACAACAGCCTTGGGCAGACACCGCCAATTCCCCATCCAACTTCAGAGCGATATCTTCCGAATGTTGGACGGCGAATGGGAAGGCAGGCAAACCAGACGAATGTTCCTCTATCCTGCAACCGGCGAGCAGGTGCGAGAGGCGAGGGAAGAAATTCAAGCGAAAAATTCGGTCATAGAAGAGTTTCTGCTCACCCGCTACATGCACTACGAATACCTGGGGCTGGTGGAAGGGGCGGACGGCAGAGCAAGCACACCCAACTTACCAGAGAGACCAACGATCGATCGACAGGAATCTTCCATCGCTTCCCAGATTGGCTTCAGTTGGTTGGCATATCAGGTCAAGAGGATGCCGGTTTTGGCACTGACCGATAGCGTCACCCGAACCAGCGAGGCTGTCAAGTTCCGCGAGAGCCAGGTGCAATGGATGGAAGGCTATTCGGATTTGGACTTCCTGGACGCAAAATATATCATCGTGCTGCCAGATCGCTTTATAGATGAAGAAGGGCTGATGCCTGGTGATGTTATCCGGCTGGGTGTCTATGAGCCCGATGAGAACTTCGGTGTGCTGGCGGAACCTTTTGACTTCACGATCGTCGGCAGTTACTTCCAGGGCAGCCGCTCACCGGTATTTTACGTCCCGTGGAGCTTACTGTTGGATATCAAGATGGGCACCGACCTGGGGATCGAGATGCCCGAAAATCCTGAAGATCCTGATTCGCCCAAGGTGGCGGGACTTCCAGCTGAGTACCTGGCAGATTCTGTCGATTCTGCCACCATTATCCCAAAGGATCCGCGTAACCTGGATGGCTTGCGCGACTATTTGGAAGAAAGCGGCTACAGCCAGGTGGGCATCATCCGCAGCAACCGCCTGGCGGTCGTGATTGAAGACAAAGCCCTGGCAGATGGTTTGCTTTCGATACAGCAGCACCTTTCCTTCCTCAATTTCATCATTCCGATCATGCTGTTGCTCTCCGGGGTGATCGCCTTCATTTTGTCTTACCTGCTCACGCGCAATCGTCTGCCCGAATTTGCTGTGATGCGCAGCCTGGGGGCGAAACCGATCCAGGTCTACCTGGCGTTCTTCCTTGAGCAGTTCTTCCTGCTGCTGATCGGGGTTTTGCCAATTGCCGCTGTGCTGTTCGCCCGACCGGAATGGCTGCCGGCGGTGCAGCGCAATCTGCTGCTCTTTTTAGCCATTTACACTTTGGGCATCCTGATCGCCATCGGTTTGATGGGGCGCTCCAAGGTGCTCGATATTTTATTTACCAAGGAATAGGAGCGCGATGGAACAATCCAGCCACACAGAACCAATTCTGAAGCTCGAAAAAGTCAGTTACCAGTATCGCAACCAATATACAGCGGTCGATGCGGTCAAGGATGTCAGCACGGAATTTTGCGAAGGCAAAATGTATGCAATCATCGGAAAATCCGGCTCCGGGAAGTCGACCCTGCTTTCATTGATGGCGGGTTTGGCGCTGCCCTCTGAGGGTCAGGTCATTTACCGCGGTACTGCCACCGACTCTGTCGACCTGGACAAATACCGGCGCGAGAACGTGGCGGTGGTGTACCAGAGCTTCAATTTGTTTCCGCTCATGACCTGCCTTGAAAATGTCTGTTTCCCACTTGAATTACTCGGGATGAACCCAAAGGAAGCTGCGATAACCGCGAAGGAATTCATTGAGCATGTCAACTTGCCCGACTCAGTGTACAAACGCTTCCCAAATATGATCTCGGGCGGCGAGAAGCAGCGGGTGGGGATTGCCCGCGCTCTGGCATCGGGCGCGAAAGTTATCCTTGCGGACGAGCCCACCGGCAACCTGGATATCGCCAATGGTGAAAAGATCGTGCAGCTGTTGAGGGATCTGGCGCACAAGGATAATTACACGGTCATCATTGTCACGCATGATATGAGCATCACCCAGGTGGTGGATGAGGTTATGCGGATGAGCGATGGCTATTTGCTCCCGCTAGTCACGGAAGGGTGGGAGTGATAGCTGAAAGCTCATAGCTGATAGCTGATAGGAGGGGAAAAAGACTACGTCTCAATTCCGATACTGTTGATTAGTCCGTTCAACATCTTAGCAATTTCAATTGATTGCTGCTCAAGCTCCTGATATTTATCGGTTTTTAGCCATCCTCGCATGAGAAATATCTCTAACAGCGTAAGAGTTTCGTAGAGTGAACCACGGGAAACGAATAAGAAATGAACAAATTCTTTCTTTGAATTTCTCCCTTTCCCTTCGGCTATGTTCATGGGGATCGAGGTTACCGCTGCTTCGAGTTGCTCAAATAATCGATAATGCCTTCGGTCAGTATCCAAAGTCTCAATGAGAGCTATCACAGAATTTGCGAAAACCATGCTTTTCTGCCAAACACTTAGATCCTTATATGCTAACTGACCAATTGATGCTTGCATGTTTTCTCCAGGAGGATTATTTTATCAGGTT
The DNA here is from genome assembly GCA_040770225.1 of Anaerolineaceae bacterium. Lineage (GTDB taxonomy): Bacteria > Chloroflexota > Anaerolineae > Anaerolineales > Anaerolineaceae > Mesolinea. Next base: position 43,345 of record JAXGJN010000010.1, on the reverse strand, counting down.
CGCTGGCTTCAACCAATTTTTCCTATGAGCTATCAGCTATCAGCTATCAACTGATCCCTGATAAACTTAATTGATCATGAACAAAATCCTCATTGCATCAGACTCGTTCAAGGGTTCACTAAGCGCGGCGGAAGCCTGCAATATCATCGCCCAACAAGCCCGCCAGTGCTTCCCACAAGCAGAAGTGCTCGAACTGCCGGTTGCCGATGGGGGAGAGGGGCTGGTGCAGGTCATCCTGCACAACCTGGACGGGCGGCTTCTTACGATTCCGGTCCAAGACCCGCTGGGCAGGCAGATCCCTGCAGCTTATGCCCTGCTCGAAAGCGGTGCTGCTGTGATCGAAATGGCGGCGGCAGCAGGGTTGCCCTTGTTGCAGAAGACTGAACTCGACCCCACGAAAACCAGCACGGTTGGGGTGGGGGAGCTGATCCTGGATGCCATCAGACTGGGAGCCGATCCTATTTACATTGGTCTGGGCGGCAGTGCCACGGTGGATGGCGGCGTCGGGGCGGCCAGCGCGCTGAGAATTCTTTTTTTGGATGAGTGGGGTGGGGTGGTCACCAGCGGTGGGAGATTAAACAAGATAGTTCGGGTGGACCTGAGCGGGCTGCCTTCACTCAATTATTCCGGGAAAATGATTTTCCTTACCGATGTCAGTAATCCTCTCTGCGGACCCAGTGGGGCAGCAGCAATTTTTGGACCACAAAAAGGGGCTTCAGCGGAGCAGGTGGTTGAGCTTGAGCACGGTTTGGAGCAGTTGGCAAGCCTGGTGGAGCATGAGAGCAGCCTGGAATTGAAAGATATGCCAGGGATGGGAGCGGCTGGTGGGTTTGCGCTGCCCTTTGTGGCTTTTCTGGGGGCTGAGATGCGCGGTGGCATCGATTTTGTGCTCGATCTGTTGAAATTTGACGAAAAATTGGTCGGAACTGACCTGGTAATTACAGGAGAAGGGCGTACAGACGCTCAAAGTGCCATGGGGAAGGCAATTTCTGCGGTAACCAGGCGCTCTCGGGCTGCTGGAGTGCGCGTAGCTGTGATTTCTGGAGCTTTAGGGGAGGGTTCAGAGAAAATGCTTGAGCTGGGGGTCAGTGATCTGGTGCAAGCCACGCCAATCGGTCAGCCGCTTGAAGAAGCCATGACCCACGCTGCAGAGAATTTGGCAAAAGCAGCGTATCGTTTTTTTTCTGATAGCTTGAAGCGATTTTAGATCTTGATGGGCTCTTAAGGCTAAACGGAATTTCATCGATTGACCAACCAAAGCTTAGAAAAGAGCTAACCTAAGCATTATTAAATCTTTTTGTAGGCCGGGTTGCGTACCTGCCCTGTTAAGGGTTCAACCCGGCAAACGCTGGCATAATGAGAACTCAGTCTTATACGTACGGCTGGGCTTTAGTCCAGCCGGTGAGCTAGCTGATGCGAATGTAGGCGGAGGGAGTGAACCCCCTCCGTACGACTGGGGCTCTATTACCCCATAAGGATTTTGCAGCCGATAAAACCTCCACGATTGTGCCGGTCTCCTGACCGAGCACATGATTTCTCCGAAGGAGTCCCAGGGATCGGAGACCTGCGGTCAGAACGCGTGCTCGGCGATGATGCCGGCACGATCAATACGATCCAGATGACCTGTCCCCCTCTTATAACTATCGAGAAGTGATATTCTCATAAGTAAATATTTTAATATTTAAGAACGGGCAACACCTGCCCTCTTCATGCGGGCGGCATAGTTTAGGGTTCTTTGTGCAGAAATTCCGAATCCCCTAAAAATTATCATTTGATATCTTAGTTTATGGTCGTACCAGCGATTGCCGGGTTCAACAACGGAACCCGGCCTACGAAAAGATTTCTCAAACACTCGTCATCCTGAGCAAAGCGAAGGATCTAAACCTACAAGCCTTTAAGATCCTTCACTTCGTTCAGGATGACAATTCAACAAAAATGGCTGGGAGTACCAGCCATTTTCTGAATTTTAGAGAGGAAAAGTCTTACGCCCCAGCCATCATGGCTGCGACGTCGGCTTCGACGGTATCGATCGGTTTGAGATCGAAGGCTTCGACGAGCACATTGAGCACATTTGGAGATACGAATGCCGGCAGTGTCGGACCTAAACGGATCTTTTTGACGCCTAACGAAAGCAGCGCCAGGAAAACGATGACGGCTTTCTGCTCGTACCAGGCGATGTCAAAGGAGAGCGGCAGGTCATTAACACTGCAATTGAACGCGCCAGCCAATGCCTGCGCGATCACGATCAGCGAATAGCTGTCGTTGCACTGCCCGGCGTCCAGAACGCGCGGAATGCCGCCAATTTCGCCCAAGCCAAGCTTGTTATAACGATACTTGGCACAGCCTGCAGTGAGAATAATAGTATCCTTCGGTAACGCCAGAGCCACATCAGTGAAATACTGGCGGGTCTTCTGTCGCGCATCGCAACCGCCCATGACCACGAAGCGGCTGATTGCGCCGGTTTTGACTGCTTCGATGACCTTGTCAGCCACGCTCAGGACGGTATTGTGGGCAAAACCGATCGGGATCGTGCCACTTTCCAGTTCCTGTGGTCCAGGCAGCGTCTTGGCAAGCGCAATGATCTCAGAAAAGTCCTTGTGCCCACCCGGCTGGCGGTCGGCAATATGCGGAACACCCGGATAACCAGCCATACCGGTGGTGAAGATGCGGTCCTTATAGGCATCCTTGACCGGCACGATGCAGTTTGTGGTCATCAGGATGGGTCCATTAAAGGAAGCGAATTCAGTGTCCTGGTGCCACCAGGATCCGCCGTAATTGCCCACCAGGTGTTTGAACTTCTTCAATCCAGGATAGGCATTGGTGGGAAGCATCTCGCTGTGAGTATAAATGTTGACGCCGGTGCCTTCAGTCTGCAGCAGCAGCTCTTCCAGATCCACCAGGTCGTGTCCGCTGACCAAAATACCGGGCCCGGGCACCACGCCCAGGTTCACCTGGGTCGGTTCGGGATTGCCGTAACGGGAGGTGTTGCTTTGATCCAGCAGTGCCATCGCCTTGATGCCAAACTCACCGGTTTTCTGGACCATGCCCAGCAGTTCGCTGACGCCCATCTCGTCATTTGTGGTGGCTTCCAGGGCTTCCTGCATAAACGCCAGGACACTTTCGTCGCGCCCACCCACCAGGTAGGCGTGATCGGCATAGGCCGCCATCCCCTTGAGACCGTAGATGATCAGCTCACGTAAAGAGCGCACATCCGGGTCGAGGGTTGGGTCGTCCATGACGCCAATGGTACGGGCTTTGGCGAGCAGCGTCTCCACCTCGTAATTTTCAGGATGCCAGCCAGCCCAGTCGGGTCCGCTGCCAAAGCAATTGGAATTATGCAATTCATTACAGCGGTTCTGGGCGCGAACGCGCAGGTTATCGCGCAATTGGATCGCCTTTTTGATCAATTCGACAAAGCGATCAGTGTCAAAATTGGCATTGGTGATGGTTGCAAACAGCGCCTGGGCAATGAAAAGATCGGTTTCATCGTCCTGAACGCCCATGTTGCGCCCGCGGGTGCCCCAAAAAGAGATGCCTTTCAGCAGGTAGATCAACAGGTCTTGCAAACAGGCGACATCAGCTGTTTTTCCGCACATACCTTTGCGGGTGTTGCAGCCTGTGTTGCGCATGGCTTCCTGGCATTGATAACAAAACATTTCGGACATGAAGATAACTCCTTGATAGGTTTTTGAATCATAATGGATTTTAACCGAGAATCGGATTTTATGGTTCACCTTCTTCCTTGCAGCTGGAGCTAGCCTCCAGCCACCGAGCTGGCTGATCTGGAAGTTTCGGAGGGAGATGAATACTGCTCGCTTTGCTCCCAGCACCATAGCCCCCTCCGTACGGCTGGGGCTCGCCTCCAGCCGCTGAGCGGGTTTACGTGGAGATTGGCGGAGGGAGAAAAATGCCGATCGCTCCGCTCCAAGCATCATGATCCCCACCGCACGGTCGAATGTGCAGCGTTTCCTATGACTACGCACTCCCTCCATGGTCACTGCGAGACCTTTTGCCAGCATACCCCGAAGGATGTCAGCCGTTGGACTGGCAAAAGGTCGTGGCAGTCTGCAGTTTCATCCTGGCATTGAATGGTGTTCAGTAAATAATTAATGGCAGATTGTCGTGTCCCCTTCGCAAAATTGAAACAATGAAAATCCAAAAGAAAAACCTTGCATTTGCTAAACCTCGTAATTACAATTTTTAAAGCTATCAGCTATCAGCTATCAGCTATCAGCTATCAGCTATCAGCTATCAGCTATCAGCTGCCCCTGCCCCACCCCAAAACCCATGCCATTTTGCATTTAAAGGTTGTTTTTCTTGACTTTGACTAACAAACTTGTTATACTGTTGTTAACATTACTAACGCGCGTTAATCAGAGGGTATGATGAGCAAAAGGATCACAAGTCAGGATGTTGCCGACCTGGCGGGGGTTTCACGAACCACGGTCTCCTTTGTGTTGAATAACGAAAAACGCTTCTCCATCAGCCCTGAAACCGCCGAAAAAGTACGTTCCGCCGCCAAAACACTTGGCTACTACCCCAATGCTTCTGCCCGCGCTCTCGCGTCCAATCAAACCAAGAATATTGGACTGATCATCAGCCGCGCTCCCCAATATATTGCCACAGATCCTTTCCTGCCCCAGATTTTGAGCGGGCTCCTTGATGTTCTCGGGCAAAATTCGCAGGGCTTACTATTAGAATGGGTGGAACCGGGGCAGCAATTGGAATCGTATCTCGAACTTACCCGCGCTCATCACATTGACGGCATGATCCTGATGACTCCCCGTCTGGATGACCCCGGCATGAAGGCTTTGGAAGAAACCGACATCCCGGTGGTGTTGATGGGTACTATTCCGGGTTCCACGCTTCACTCAGTGGATGTGGACAACCTGGCAGCAGCTGAAACGGCTGTGTGTCATTTGATTGGGCTTGGACACACCAAGATTGCCTGCATCACCAACGCCGCCCTGCCCTACACCTCAGCCAACCAACGACTGGCTGGCTATAAATCAGCCTTGGAGAAAGCTAACATTGCCTATGACCCACAGCTTGTGCGCGAAGCTGACTTTGACCCGCAGTCCGGCTACACACAGATGCGATCGCTGCTTGAATCCAAGTTGGATTTCAGTGCAGTTTTTGTTGCCAGCGACAACGTGGCATTAGGAGCCTACTCTGCCATCCGGGAGGTGGGGCTTTCGATCCCGGAAGACATCTCTGTGGTTGGCTTCGATGATATTCCGCTGGCTTCTTATATCAATCCTACACTCACATCGGTAGCCGTATCGGGGCACGAGATTGCCGTTGAGTCGTATAATTTACTTACTAGTATGATGCGTGGAGAGGAACCGGAGTCTCTTTCGGTCACTTTACCTACGCGTTTAATCGCCCGCCGATCTTCGCGGGAGATAGGAAGGAGTGATAAGAGAGGGAGTGAGACGAAGTCTGCCAAGTTAGTAAGTTGTTTCAACAATTAAAATTAATTCAAAGGAGAAAATATGTTTAAGAAAAATGTTCTTTGGTCGACAATCGCTATTCTGATCATTGCGACCATGCTGCTCAGCGCTTGTGGAGCCGCACCCGCCGAAGAACCTGTGGTTGAGGAACCTGCGGAAGAAACTGTTGCCGCCCTCCCTCAAGGACAGGAACTTGCTAATGCTTATGCTGGTATGTACAAGGGCACAGTCGTCACCATGGCTGGTCCCTTCACTGACCAGGATGAGGTTGTTTTCAATGACAGCATCAAGGCTTTCGAAGACAAAACCGGTATCGATATTCAATATACCGGCTCCAAGGAATTTGAAGCCAACATCAACATCCGCCTGGATGGTGGTGACCGCCCCGATATCGTTGACTACCCACAGCCCGGTCTGTTGAGATATGCTGTTGAAAAAGGTTATGCCATCGATATGAACACCCTGATCGATCCCGACTGGATCAAGACCAACTACAGCCAGGCATGGCAAGATCTGGGCACCATGACCGGTCCTAACGGCGACATCGTTGCCGGTATCTGGGCACGTGCCAATGGTAAATCCTTCGTTTTCTATCCCAAGAAGGCATTCGATGAGGCTGGTTACACAGTCCCCACCACCTGGGATGAAATGATGGCTCTCACCGAACAAATCGCTTCTGATGGCGACACTCCCTGGTGTATCGGCATCGAATCTGGTGCAGCTACCGGCTGGACCATGACCGACTGGATCGAAGACCTGATGCTGCGTGTTGCTGGTGGCGAAGCCTACGACAAGTGGGTAACCGGCGAACTCAAATTCGACTCACCCGAGATGAACGAAGTGCTCGATTACATCGAAGCCATCTGGTTCAATGATGACTATGTGTATGGCGGACGTGCTGCCATCCCCACCATCAACTTTGGTGATGCCCCCAAACCCATGTTCGAGAATCCGCCCAAGTGCTGGTTCAACCGACAGGGTAACTTTGTGACCACCTTCTTCCCCGAAGAATCTGTCGCGGGTGAGGACTATTCCTTCTTCTACCTGCCCGGCATTAAGGAAGAATTTGGCAGCCCAGTACTTGGCGCTGGCGATATCTACGCCGTCTTCAACGATCGCCCCGAGGTACGCGCAGTTATCCAATACTTCTCCACTGGTGAATCCCTCAAAGTCTGGGTGGAACAGGGTGGCGCTATCCTGACCCATAACGATGCTTCCCTCGACTGGTATGTGGACCCTGTGACTCGCGGTGTGGCTGAAACCATCCGCAATGCCACCACCTTCCGCTTTGACGGCTCTGACATGATGCCAGGTGCTGTAGGCGCTGGCACCTTCTGGAAGTACATGACCGATTACGTATCCGGCTCAATCACGCGACAGGAAGCCCTGGAACAGATTGACGCCTCCTGGCCGCAGTAATAATTGTAGCCAGCACAAATTAGCCTGAAATTTGGAGAGCAGGCACCAGAACCAAGTCTGCTCTCCAGACATTGGACTCCAAAAAGCCGAGGAGGTGACTGGATGAGTGTAGCAGAAGTTAAAACACCAAATCCTAATGGCAATAATTCGATAAACAAGATCCTCGGGTGGTTTGGTACCACCCTGGGTCAGATTCTGGTATCCATTTTTGTCCCTGTATTGACATTTTTGGTTTTGTGGCAGGGATATCTATTTCTTCAAAAAGCCAATGCTCCCCAAATTGTTCAGGTTTTGGTAGCAATTGTTTGGGGTGTTGGTGGCGTTGCCCTGCTCTATGTGGTCACAAACTGGCTGGTAATGAAACTGCCCAAACGAATTTCCAAGGTGCTGCAGCCCTTTGTGTTTGTTGGACCAGCAGTGGCAATTATGGCGTGGTTCCTGGCTGTTCCGGTTGTCCGTTCCTTATACGGGTCTTTCAGAAACTACCTTGGCACTCAATGGGTCGGACTTGATAATTACAAGTTCGCTTTTACCGACCCACGCATGCTTGAGACCTTCAGAAACAACCTGCTCTGGTTGATTTTTGGAACCGCGTTCAGCGTTGGTTTTGGCCTTCTGATCGCTACCCTGGCAGACCGCACCAAAGCCGAAGTGATTTACAAGTCAATCATTTTCACACCCTACGCCCTCTCTTTCGTTGGTGCGGGTGTCATCTGGAAGTTCATCTACACCTACAAAGGTACCGGCGTGGGCATCCAGGAAATTGGATTGCTCAATGCGATTGTGATCGGTCTTGGGGGCACACCGCAACCATGGCTGAGCTTACCACCATGGAATAACTTTTTCCTGATCATCATCATGATTTGGCTGCAAACAGGCTATGCCATGGTCATTCTTTCCAGCGCCATCAAAGGCGTACCGGCAGAACTATTGGAAGCAGCACGCATAGACGGGGCAACTGAAATTAAAGCCTTTTTCTCAGTCATTGTTCCCTATATTAAAGGAACCTTGCTCACGGTTACTACCACCATAGTGATCTTCAGCCTGAAGACTTTTGATATCGTCCGCGTGATGACTGGTGGAAATAACGGTACGAACGTGATTGCCAATGAGTTTTACCTGCAGAGCTTTACCTATACAGATGCAGGCAAAGCCTCCGCTATCGCAATTGTCCTGCTGCTGCTGGTGACCCCGGTGATTATCAATAATGTTCGCCAATATAATCAATCAAGAAGGGGGTTCTGATGGCCAAGACAACCTTAAAATCCGCCAAACAAAAGTCTGCCTTTTGGAATAATTTCATCCTGATTATGATCTGTTTGATCTGGCTGATTCCAATTTTGGGCATCCTGATTACCTCCTTCCGTCCCAGTGAAGATATCTTTCGTAGTGGTTGGTGGAATATCTTCCCCCACAAAGAGAATGTGGAAGTCGAACGCATCGTCATCCCGGAATCGGTTGACCTGGATGGTTCATTTGAAATATTAGGGAAAACTGCCACCTTTGATGAATTCCGTAATGGCGTTCAACTGGATGACGGTCGCCTGATTACATGGTACGGCAACAAACGCACCCGTACTGCCATCATCTCAGAGAACAAGTGGGTTGGTTTTGCCACTAATCTGACACTTAAAAACTACAAAGACGTTTTGGGTGGAAAGACGATCAGCTATAAAAACGCTGAAGGTCAGACCATCACCCGTACTGGCAATAACCTGGGTGGCGCCTTCCTCAACTCCTTGGCGGTCACTATCCCAGGCACGATCATCCCGATCCTGATCGCGGCTTTCGCCGCTTTCGGCTTCGCCTGGCTGGATTTCCCCGGTCGCAACCTCGTCTTCACCATTATCGTGGCTTTACTGGTAGTACCTTTACAGATCGCCCTGGTTCCGGTCCTCAAGGACTATGTGAATATGGGGCTAAATGGTACCTTCCTGGGTATCTGGCTGGCGCACACCGGCTTTGGTCTGCCACTGGCAACTTACCTGCTCTTTAACTATATAAGTACGATCCCGCGTGAATTATTGGAGTCATCTTATATCGATGGCGCGTCCAATTTCACCATCTTCACCAAATTGATCCTGCCGCTATCAGTTCCCGCGTTGGCATCCTTTGCGATTTTCCAATTCCTGTGGCTCTGGAATGACTACCTGGTTGCCCTGGTCTTCCTGGGTGAGAAAAACCAGACGGTCACCATCGCGGTTGCCCGATTGGTAGGAGAAAAAGGACAGGATTGGCACCTGATGACCTCGGCTGCATTCATCAGCATGATTCTGCCGTTACTGGTCTTCCTTGGATTGCAGCGCTACTTCGTACGCGGCATGATGGCTGGCTCGGTGAAAGGGTAAAACAAATTGTAGGGAAGGGGCTCTATTGCCCTGTAAGGGTGTCCCCTTCCGTGAAATGTAAGGAATGGATGCTAGCCATTCCGACGGATTTGATTATGTAGGGGAGACCTGCCATGGTCTCCCGCGAAGAAACTAATAAAAAATACCCACCCCCTCAATCCCCCTCCCAGGAGGGGGTGAGATGGGTTTGTAGGGAAGGGGCTTGTCCCCTTCCGTGAAATGTAAGGAATGGATTCTAGCCATTCCGACGAATTTGATGATGTAGGGGAGACCTGCCAAGGTCTCTCATCGAGAATTGAAAAATTGACTTACCTCACCCGCTTAATCCGCCTCTAAAAAGGAGGAGATGAGGTCTGGGCAAATGGTGGGAGAAGAAACATTAGGAGACTGAAGTGACACAAAAAACACCCTGGTACAAAGATGCCATTTTCATGGAACTCAACACCCGTGCCTACAAAGACTCCAACGGCGACGGCTGGGGCGACCTGCCTGGGCTCACCAGCAAACTGGACTACATAAAGTCCCTGGGTGTGGACGCGGTTTGGCTGCTGCCGATCATGCCCTCCCCATTGCGCGACGATGGCTACGACGTCAGTGATTTTTGTGACATTTTCCCCGCCTATGGCACTATGGACGATTTCAAAACCTTGATGCGCGAAGCCCACCTGCGTGATCTGCGCATCGTGGTGGAGATCATCCCCAACCACACCTCCGATCAAAACGCCTGGTTCCAGGCATCGCGCGACCCCAACCACCCCCAGCACGCCAAATACCGTGATTGGTACGTCTGGTCCGACACCGACCAGAAATACCAGGAGGCGCGAATCATCTTCACCGACTCAGAAACTTCCAACTGGACCTATGATCCGCTGCGCGGGCAGTATTTCTGGCACCGCTTTTATTCTACCCAACCCGACCTCAATTACGACAATCAGGAAGTCCAGCAAGCCATGCTGGATGTAGTCAAATTCTGGATCGATGCTGGCGCGGACGGTCTGCGCGTGGATGCCCCACCCTATTTGTTTGAACGTGAGGGCACCAATTGCGAAAACCTGCCTGAAACCCACACATTTTTGAAGCGCGTGCGAAAATTCGTGGACATTTATAGCCCCGAGACACTGCTGCTCTCTGAAGCCAACCAGTGGCCCGAAGACGTGATCGAATACTTCGGCGACGGCGACGAAATGCACATGAATTTCCATTTTCCGCTCATGCCGCGTCTCTTCATGGCGCTCGCTAAAGGCGACCGCACTCCCATCGAAGAGATCCTGGCGCGCACACCCGACCTGCCGCAAGGCTGCCAGTGGGGCACCTTCCTGCGTTGCCATGATGAACTGACACTCGAGATGGTCACGCCTGACGAACGCCAATGGATGTGGGAAACCTATGCGCAAGATCCTAAGCAGCGTATCAACCTGGGTATCCGCCGTCGGTTGGCACCCTTGCTGGATAATGACCAGCGAAAAATCCTGTTACTGCATTCCATGCTCCTGACCATGATGGGCTCGCCTTTCTTATATTATGGTGATGAGATCGGCATGGGCGATAATGTTGAGCTTTTTGACCGCAACGGACTTCGCACGCCCATGCAGTGGGACGCCAGCCCGAATGCCGGCTTTTCGGATGCCCCCACAGAAAAGCTGTATGCTCCGGTCATTTCTGACCCTGTTTATGGTTACCAACGCGTGAATGTGGCAGCCCAGCAGGCTGACCCTCACTCTCTTTTGAACAAGGTGCGGCACCTGATCGCAGTGCGCAAGCAGCACACGGTCTTTGGCAGAGGCGATTTCAGCTGGCGGTCGTTCAGTTTTGAGACCAAGGCAGTGGTCGCCTATCAACGTAAATGGGAAGGCACGCGCATCGTGGTCCTCAACAACCTGCGCGGCGAACCTGTCAAGGGCTGGATCCCGGAGACCGCTGAGAAGTTCATCGATTTACTGACTGGTGAAACTATTCTACCCGGCGATTACACTCTGACTCCCTACGGCTTCCTGTGGCTGCAACCGGTGGGCGACAAAGCCAACGTTCCTTCCGGTCCGAATGCCCCGCAACCAGGTTACTTGGGTTCAGACAAACAGTAAAGGTTATGCTGTCTGTTTCTTTTTACTTTTCAAATATCACCATTACGAAACTATCCTATTCCTTTGGAGGTTGTTGATGGCTCAAACTCTATTTGCCGGAATCGAAGGTGGGGGCACCAAGTTTGTCTGCGCTGTCGCGGACGAAAACAACCAAATCCTGGCTGAAACACGCATCCCCACCACCGATCCTGAACAAACGCTCTCTGCCTGCGCAGAATTTTTCCAGCAGCAAAACCAGCTCGGCCGCATTCAGTCTCTGGGTATTGCCTGTTTTGGACCGCTGGACCCCCGCCCTAATTCACAGAGCTATGGGCACATTCTTGCCACGCCCAAACTCGGTTGGGCTGGGGCGGATGTGGTGGGTTTTTTCAGGCAAAGGTTTGATTTCCCCATCGCGTTTGACACGGACGTCAATGGCGCTGTTTTGGCAGAATCCCTCTGGGGAGCAGGTCGGGGGCTGCAAAACCTGGTGTATTTCACCATTGGCACCGGCATTGGCGCGGGAGCGATCGCTGAGGGTAAGCTTGTGCATGGCTTTTTGCATCCGGAGATGGGGCACATGATGCTGGCGCGGGACCCTCTGCAGGACCCCTTCGCGGGGAACTGCCCCTTCCATGGCACCTGTTTTGAAGGGCTGGCTTCCGGTCCGGCAATTGAGAAACGCTGGGGTCTGAAGGGTGATCAGCTCAATCCGGATCATCCGGCCTGGGCACTGGAAGCGCACTACATCGCCCTGGCGCTGGTCTCTGTCACTTGTATCCTTGCCCCGGAACGAATTGTCCTGGGTGGGGGCGTCATGTCACAGGAGCACCTCCTGCCAATGATCCGGACCAATTTTGAAGATTTACTAAACGGATACATGCAGACTCCCCTGATCACAGAACATCTGGATTCCTATATCGTCCTGACAGGCTTGGAGGGTAAGGCGGGTTTGTATGGAGCATTTGCCCTGGCGCAGCAAGCAAAGGAGCAGCTGCCATGAAAGCGGGAATGGTAGACCTTCACTTGGAGTCCAAACGCGTACTGGCACGTCTTTTACCCAAAATTGAAGCGGAATTCGCCTTTTCTATTACTGCGGACTCCCAAGCCTGGAAGAGCTTCACGCAGCGTCTGGAAAGCAATTTTGACCACCTGTTTCAGCTTTACCATACTCTCTATGGCACTCGCTATGACATGATCTATCACCTTGAAAACCTGCTGATGACCATGGCGCAAGCCTCTTTCCAGCGCCCTGCCGATTTACGGGAACTCGACAGGCAGCGGGAGACGAACGAGCTCTGGTTTCAATCCAACCAGGTAGTGGGTGGTGTCTGTTACGTGGATCTTTTTGCGGGAAATTTGCAAGGGATTCGCACCAAAATACCGTATTTCAAGGAACTGGGGTTGACCTACCTGCACCTTATGCCCCTTTTTGAGATGCCGGAAAACGAAAATGATGGCGGCTATGCTGTCAGTTCTTTTCGGGAGGTACACTCGCCCCTGGGCACCATGGCTGAATTGGCACAGCTTTCGCGCGAACTGCGCGCGCAGGGTATCAGCCTGGTGCTGGATCTGGTGATCAACCATACTTCCAATGAGCACGAATGGGCGCTCAAAGCCAAAGCAGGCGACCCGGATTACCGCGACATGTACGGTATTTTCCCGGATCGTACTGTGCCCGACCTTTACGAAAGAAATCTGAGAGAAATTTTTCCGGATGAACATCCTGGTGCCTTTACCTGGTTCGAAGACATCCAATCGTGGGTTTGGACCACCTTCCACTCCTACCAATGGGACCTGGATTACAGCAACCCGGTCGTCTTTAACCGCATGAGCGAAGAAATGCTCTTTCTGGCGAACCAGGGTGTGGAGATCTTCCGCCTGGACGCGGTGGCGTTCATCTGGAAACAGCTGGGTACTTCCTGCGAGAACTTACCGGAGGCGCATACCATCCTGCAGGGCTTCAACGCCATAACGCGTGTGGTTGCCCCTGCCATCCTGTTCAAATCTGAAGCGATTGTGCATCCGGATGAAGTGATCAAATACATTTCGCCCCAGGAATGCCAGCTTTCCTATAACCCCCTCATGATGGCGCTGCTCTGGAACAGCCTGGCAACCCGCGAAGTAAATCTGCTCTCCCAAGCCTTGCAGGAGAGGTTCGCGCTCCCCCAGGGGACTGCCTGGGTCAATTACGTGCGCTGCCACGATGACATCGGTTGGACATTCTCGGATGACGATGCTGCCAGGCTGGGTATCAACGGCTACGACCACCGCCGCTTCTTGAATGAGTTTTACCGGGGACGCTTCACTGGTAGTTTTGCCCGCGGGCTTCCCTTCCAGGAAAACCCAAAGACAGGCGATTGCCGTATTTCTGGCACTTGCGCGTCGCTGGCGGGTCTTGAAAAAGCCCTGGCAGAAGAAGGACCGGAAGAAGTCGGGTTAGCCGTCAAACGTATTCTCCTGCTGCATTTTGTGGTCATGACCGCCGGCGGGATCCCCCTGATCTACCTGGGAGATGAAATCGCCACCCTGAACGACTACGGATACCTGGAGGACCCGAAACACAAAAATGACAGCCGCTGGGTTCACCGCCCGGCTGCCGATCCGCAGCGCTTTGCCCAACGCCTGGATGCTGAAAGCCTGCCTGGACGTGTTTATCATGGTTTTCGCGACCTGATCGAGCTGCGTAAAGCCTTACCAGCCCTTTCAGGCGGCAAGTTGGAAGTTTTCAGCACCCAAAATGGCTCGGTTTTGGGCTTTTCACGTTTCAATGACAGCGAAAAAGTACTCATTTTAGTGAACTTTAGTGAACGTGATCACGCCATCCCTGAGTGGGTCGTCAGGCAGAACCTGTTGGATCAAAAAAGCGTTCTGTTTGGCAAAGCAGAATATGCTGAAAGCGGCACTCTCTGGCTGCCTCCTTATGCCTGCGTCGTGTTTGGGTAGGATAATTCGGTAAACGTTCCACCATCGCAAACGAAGTGAAGCGATCTTTGTACTATTTACATTCAGGTTGACGCGTACACTGGCAATCCGTCACAATGCTATCTACCCCGCGTCAATAATTCGCTTCAAAACCCGTAACGCCCGAATGGTCACCCACTTATTTTCCTTGCCGATTGCGCCAAAACTTCCCCAGGTTTTGCCTTTGTACGCGTATTCCAGCGCCCACCGTCCAGGGGAGATCTGCTTATGGAGAATTAGCTCGATCAGACTGCTCATCCGTGCGTCCGTTGTGTAACCGAGCGCGGTTAAGCTATCAGCCACCTGTAACAAATCAGTGATGTAAAACAATGGGAATCCAAACTTCCACCAATCCCGGTTGATGTGATGGTCGCATGGCCAATTTGCGGTGACGGGATCCACGCTAAAAAATAGCTCTACTCCTCGCGCGATAGCACGCTCGACCAGTTCAGTTCCCCATTCCGCTGGCACCTGGGAGAAAGCCATCATCACCTTGGTCGCTCCCCAAGCACAAGGCAGTCCTCCGTTAGCAGCGCAACGAAAGTCCGGTCCGCATTTATAGTTATAGTAACGCACAGATGCTTTCTTGTTTGTGACTGGCGCTACTCCCTCGCCAGTCTGGCTGCGCGACATCCAGTCCACCGCTTGCTGAAGGCGTGGATCCCTGCAACCTATCGCCAGTAATGCATAAGTCAGGTTGCCTTGCAGACAATCAAACGTGCCCGAGGGTGCCCCTGATGAAGTAAAGTAGCCACCTCCCGCGAAAGCGTGGTCCAGCACGTAGGCACAGGCTGTATCCAACCGCGAGTCCATCTCAAGGCTGGCTCCCAGCTGCGCAAGCAACGTCATTGCCCAGACAGTCGAGCGATACTTGGGTCCATATCCAGGACCAGGTTTTTCCCACCAACCTTCAGGGTTCATGTGTTCCAGGATTTGCGCAATCGCCCCAGCCTTGTGAGCGGTCAGTTTAGCCTGAGCCCGGTCCTCCGTGCTTGTCGAGTGGGCGTAGAGGTCGCGGATTGCAAGGTAACATGGATCCGGATCCGCAGCTTCCAGAAGCCATTCCCGGGATTGGTTAAGTAAGTGTTGATATTCTGTCATCAGCCACCTCCAACGGGATGAATGAATAAGCAATAAAACTTGGGACACCCTAATCATAATCCTAATTAGGCGTTGTGGGTTGGCCGAACACAGAACCATACCAAAGGTTCCCATCTTTCTATCCACCGTTTATCAACCCTAATCTATGAGATAATCAATATTATTCAATTAAATTAGGAGGCAGCAATGAAACGCAAAGTCACCTTCGGAAAAATCATATGGTTCATCGTCATCGCCTATTTAGCGATCGGTCTGGTCTATTTTCTGGCTGGCTATATCCAGGATCTCATCGCTGCCCGCGCTATTGTTTTCTCACCTCTGGTTGCCATCCCGTTCGATATGGTCGGCTGGCCCTGGAGCATGTGGGGCGATTACACCAATGGCTTCCTGGACATACAATTCTTCGCCACAGCTGCCGCCATCCTGATCGCATTGATTCTCTTTTTGCGAATGATATTCCGGAAAAGATGAGTGGTGTAGCGAACACTTGCTGACCCTGATCTTTTGTCTTTATTCTTTTCAAGCATGGCTGTAGGTCGGGTTGAAATATGCAACCTGACCTTTAATCATAAAAGAAGCAGCGGCAATTTCGTAAATTATTGCTTTCTTTTTCACAATTTTCGTTCAATATTTTGTTTATCTTGTATAATTATTACTAATTCCTAGTCTTGGAGTAAGACATGCTTGAAATTGTCACATTCCATAAGGATTTTTCTGGTTGTGTCAGGATGATTCCGAGTCAAAAATCAAACATCACCCCACACCCGGAAAAAGCACCGTATCAGGAAATGATCAATCGTTTCCTTCTCATTTTTATTTCTTTCCTCTGCTCGCCAGTATTTATTCTCTTACGCAGTATCGCCATTAATGGCAAATCTGCTTGGGTCGCCTTGATTAAGCGAACCAACGTCAATTAACTGTTCATATCTTCATTGGAGAAGCCACCGAAAGAGGTTGGCGCTGTTTCCTGCAAGGAATTTCATCTTGCATTTAGCATCGATTCTTTACATCACTAAATAAAAGTAGAAGAGTTGATGGTTGAGTTTTCCTTAAAGAAAGAGAGAGCTTAAATATGTCACCACACAGACGTTTTCATGTCTATTTTTGGATTATTTTCGCCATCTGTCTAATCATTTTTGCTGTCCGTGGTTCGCCGGCTTTCGCAGACCTGGGCGGGTCCGACGTCACCTTTGCACCATCGGTGGAATATGGAACGGGAACAATCAGCGCTGCTTGTTTCATCCCGAGAAATGAGTACCAAATTCTTTGCTTTCAGGCTGATACTTGTACCAGCGACGGGGAGGATGTAACAAGCCTGTTTCTAAAATTTCCATCAGACTGGTGGGTAGATGGATCAGCACCTACAGTTGCCTCATCAGGCTGTACAGGAGGGGGATCATTTGGTGGTACGGTATACTGGACTGGATTTGGTGATGGTCGAGAATATATCCTGGACCACGACCGCTATCAAGCGGAAAACGACACCTGCAGCGCAGTGTATTGTATTGAGGTGATCCCTAGTGAGACCTTATCTACCGATGTAACTGTGCCGTGGTCATGGTACAGCAACGATACTGTCACCGCACCGCCGCACCGTCCCTGCTCAAGTGATGGTTACTATGGGTACACAAATGATCCGCCCTGTGACGAAATGATCAATCCCCCTGCCACCGTGCCAATCTGCAATTTGGAGCCGATCACCATCCTGCCAGAAACCCTGCCCAATGCCCTCGCTGGGCACTTCTACACCCAGCAGCTCAGCCCCACCAACACGGATATTTCAAACCCGGATTATACCTGGCAGACAAGCGGCGGCATGCCCTCTGGTTTCTCGATACCCTACAACACCGGCAAGATAGAGTGGAGTAACCCAACCGTCGGTACCTATAATTTTACTGTTTACGTGGAGGGTCCGGGCTGGTCGGAAGGCTCCCGGGCTTACACCATCGTGGTCGACCCTGAACTAATCTTCGATCCGGGCTCACTGCCTTACGCCCGTCAATACACTGCATACAACCAGGCAATTACCGTCTCAGCCGGTACCGCTCCCTACACCCTCAGCCACACCAACGGCACCTTGCCCCCGGGTATCAATTTTGTCGACCCTGCCTTCACCGGCACCCCGACCACCCCTGGTGTCTATCCCGACATTGTCATCCAGGCTGTGGATGACACCGGTGTCACCCAAACCCATACTTATACGCTGACCGTCTTCCCGGAACACCTCTTCTCCTGGACCCCAACCACGCCCAACGGCGGTCAGACCACGACCTTTACCGCGGTGGAAGGTTTCGAGTACTACGACTGGACCTACGCGTCCTCACCCGGAGGGGAATGTGATGTTCAGGTCTGGAATGGTTATTCAAGGATTGCCAACATCAATTTTTACGGAAAAGGAGAGCACAAGGTCTGCCTGGAGGTGACAGATTACACACCTTACTATCTGATAATGCAAGATGATCAGTTGGTGAACGTACTTAACACCCCACCGGATATTTATACTTTCTATACTTATCCCTACCCATCTTTTCCAGGGCAAGCTGTGGAAAGCTCTGCCTACTTCGATGACCCGGATAATGAGGAAAGTTTCACCTGTGAGATTGATTGGGGGGACGGCAGCAGCGATACGGGCACCTATGTGCCGTATGGCGAGTGCGTCTTCCCGCCCCACACATACACCAGCACCGGTTCCTACACACTCGAGGCGACCGTCATTGATGGTGATAGCGAATTTGATACCTATACCGCAACGCATGAGGTCGTCCACCTGTATGCCGAACCAGACACGTTCCTGCTGGCGTCGAACATCCATACCACCACCTTGCTCCTGCGTGGCTACGCCCCGCAAGGCACCACTACGCTGCAATTTGCCGTCGATTCGCCCCCCTCGCAGGGTTCTCTCAGCACACCGGTATTTAAGGAATGCTTTGAACTTGAATACATACCCCTCACAGCAATTTGCGAGGCTGAAATTGTCTACACCCCCACAGAAACCACCCCACCTTATGTTGGTGATGATCAATTCACTTTTGTTGTGGAAGATGACAGTGGACATACTTCTGAGCCTGGAGATGTCAGTTTTTGGGTGGATGACAACCAGGCGCCGGTCGTCTCTGACAGCACTGCCACGGTACTTTCTGCTGAACCGAGCGATTTTAACATATTTACGTTCGACGAAGATTTTTACAATTACACTGTCGATGACATCACTTTCCACCTCGATACCCAACCCCAGCACGGAACGCTCACCTTCACAGGGCACCCAAATTCAAACTATGTCTACGACCCAGGCTGGAATGTGATCGGAGTCGACTGGAGCCAACTGCTTACCTATACACCTGATCCCGGCAGCACAGCCAGCACCGATAGCTTTACATTCCACGTGAATGACACCCACCAGGATTCCGGCATTGCTACGGTTACCTTAGAGCTCTACACCCCCAAAACCCTGCATGTCAATGTGAATGATGACGTTGTGGACCCGGTCGGTTGCGATGAAACCCACTGCAGCCTGCGCGAGGCGGTCAGCGATGCATTGATTGGCGACACGATCGACTTTACCCTTTCACTCCCCAACACCATTACCCTTACCTGGGACGGTGGCGGTGAGCTGCTGATCAATAAGAATATTCATATCCTTGGTCCGGGAGCTGATCTATTAAGCATCAGCGCCGGGTTCACAGATCCAGAGATGGATCCAACTCTTGGCTTTAGGGTCTTTCACATCTACAATGATGACAACCCCATGATTGCCAGTATTTCCGGGCTTACTATCCGGGATGGGCGTGCTTCCGAAGGTGGTGGTGTGTATGTGGACGAACAATCATCCCTGACCATCAGCGACTGTGTGATTGGACCAAACAACATTGTTTCTTATGCTGGCGGCGGAATTTCCACTGATGAAGCGGAAGTAACTATGACCAACTGCAGTGTCTTGGGCAATCATGGTACCGGTACGGTGGGCGGGGCAGGCATTTTTATCGAATACTCGACCATGACGATCATTAATTCCACTATTGCTGGCAATGTTACCAATAACTTTGGTGGTGGCATTTTAGCTTACAACGGCAGCACGGTAACTGTGATCAACTCAACAGTTTCAGGCAATATTGCCAATCAAAATTATGAGACCGAAGCCTGGGGCGGCGGCGGCGGAATTTTTATCGATGATGCTGAAGTTAGCCTGAGGAATTCGATTGTCGCCGGCAATGCCGACCTCACTGAGCCTACTGAACACGCCAAATGGCCGGATGTAAAGGGAAACTTCAACTCGTTGGGTGGTAACCAGATCGGAGATGGCAGCGGCTCAAGCGGCTGGCTGCCAGGAGATCTTGTCGGATCTTCTGGTGCACCACTCGACGCCATGCTGGGTGTCTTGGGTGTTTACGAACCCGGCACGACGCCCACCTTCCCGCTTCTGGAGGGCAGTCCCGCTATTGACGCGGTCGGTTGTGCTCCTGGGGTGACCAAAGACCAGCGCGGTGTCAGACGCCCACAGGGAATCGCCTGCGACATCGGCGCGTTTGAGCTGGAAAACCCGTTGACTTACTTATTCCTTCCTTTGATCTTGCGCTGAAAGTAAGTTGCACTGAATGGGATGGAGGGGGAAGACCCCCTCCATTTTTATGTAGCCAATCTGTCGGCTGGAGACAAGCCCCAGCCGTACAGAGGGGGCTGGTCTCCCTCTGCTAACCTCAGGATTAGACAAGGAAGGGGTCGTAGTCAAGCCCCAGTAGTACAGCAGGGAATACCAATCGATTTGGTTCTGCGACAGGCAGTCATCCGACCCTTCTTTCCACCCCCCTACAGTCACTGCGAGACCTTTTGCCATATTGGATTACGAGGTGGCGTGAGTTGGATTGGCAAAAGGTCGTGGCAGTCTGCATTTTGGTTTGACGATGATAAGCAAGCAGGATCTTTAAGGCAAAAGGCAGATTGCCACGCTGCCTGCGGCAGCTCGCAAAGACAGAATATCAAATTGGTCTCGCTACCCACCTTCAGTTGGACCTCGCCCTCACCCCCGCTGTATGGACACCCACAATCGGCGGAACTTTGCCTTAACACAAACGAAGTAGGGTTTATGAACATACCTGACTAAGGAAAGATCATTGCAAAGCACACTTCGTATTCGCTTGGCTCAGCTTGACAACATTTATGTACGAAATTGGCACCTACTTAGCACCTTCCTCTCACAATATGGCTACGCGCATTAATCTTAAGCGCAATCAGTAACTGACCAAAACAAATTCAGGCTGACTAGAAGTCAGCCTGAATTTTTCTATTCTATCTCCCGCCGACCTCCTTACTCCAGGCTTGCGGGTTCAGATCCCTACCCTACTTGAATATCAAGGGCAGGTGGATCATTTGGAACGGTTTGACAACAATGGTCACCATTGCGTCATCATTCCATTCGGCATTGACCTGTACCGACGTCACCAGGTAACGGAAGGTGTCCGTTCCCATGAAACCGGCATCAGGTGTATAAGTGAAGGCGCCATCATCGTTCATGCTCAAGGTGCCGTGTTGGGGAGCGTCCAGAATCTGGATCGATACTTCCTCGTCGGGGTCGAGCAGAACATCGTTGCCAAGCACACCAGGCGCCGCTACATCCAGCATTACGCCAGCTAGCGTCTCGTAGAAGTCATCATTGGCAATCGGCCAGTCGTTCACCGGCGTAACCGTGATGGTCACCGTAGCCAATTCGCTTTGCAAGGTGCCGTCACTGGCCAGGTAGGTGAAGCTATCCGTGCCGTTGAAATATTCATTCGGCGTGTAAACGAAAGATCCGTCCGCGTTCAAAGTCAACGTGCCGTTAGTGACGCCATCAACCAGGTTCGCAGTCAGAACATCCCCATCCACGTCGCTGTCGTTCGCCAGGATGCCGGGGGCGGCAATTGTCAAAACAGCCTTTTCAGCGACCGTATACTCGTCGTCAATTGCCACAGGGGCGTCGTTGACGGGTGTCACAGTGATGGTAACAGTCGCAACGTTGCTATCGTCATGTCCATCGTTGGCTTTGTAGGTGAATGTATCCGTGCCGTTGAAGTCGGCTGCGGGAGTGTAGGTGAAGGAACCGTCCGCGTTCAGCACCAATGTGCCGTTGGCAGGGTCGGTTACCTTGACCGCGGTCAGAATTGCCGGGTCGTAGTCAGTATCATTGATGAGTACACCGCGGGCTGTTACAGTCAGAACGCCGTCCTCAGCCACAGTGTAAGTATCAGCCACAGCCACCGGAGCCACATTCAAAACTATCAACGTGATGTTACCTGTGAAAGCGTTGCCAGCCAGGTCCGTAATGGTACCTTGGGGCGCTGTAAAGGTGAACGTGCCAATTAAGGCTGCTGTTTCATTACCAGAATAGGGAGTGATGGTCACTACGCCATCAACATTGGAAGTGATGGTTCCGTAGGGTCCGTAACCTTCCATGGTGATGACTGTACCAAGATCGACCAGGACTGGTTCGTTCATCGTGATTTCGATTGTGTCGACTGTGTAGCCTTGGTTGACAGTGAATTTTCCATCAACAAGGTTCACATCCCCGCCGGAAGCCGACCTGGCAACACCAGAGCCGACTGACGGTGCGGTCCCATCATCCAGGTGGATGCCAAGCGTGATATCATCCAGGACTGTTTCGGTGACATAACTGTCTTTGCTGATTACAGATTCGATCAGAACGGTGGTGTCAAAGTCCGCCGGCAAGCCGCCAGGTCCGGTCACGATAATGCTGTATTCTTCAACTTGTCCGCCATAATTGGCGTCAAAGGCTGCTCTGGGGGCATCGGGTTCAAACAATTGGGTGAACCAGAAGGGACCTACGCCATTCAGTGTGATGTCAGTCAAAATCTGGACACCATCTCTAAATACAGTGACGGTAGAACCCATAGGCAATGGCGCCGCCAGGGTCATGCGAGAGTCGATCACATAATCTTCCGCCACAATTACCGGAGGAATACTTGCCGGGAAAGTCGCGGTCAGGTCATCCACCATGCCGCTCACAGAACTCAGCACGGTGTTATCCTGCAGCCATTCCAGTGCCGCACTCTCATCCGCCGGGATATGAATACCCAGGGTGATGTCGTCCAGCACGGTTTCGGTGGTAAAGCCATCCTTGGAAATGACAGATTCAATCAAGACAGTCGTGTCGAAGTCCAGCAGATTGCCACCAGGTCCGGTCACCACTATAACGTAATTCTCAACCTTCCCGCCGTAGTTGGCGTCAAAGGCTGCTCTGGGGGCATCGGGATCGAACAGTTCGGTGAACCAGAAGGGTCCAACACCACTCAGGGTGATGTCTGTCAAAACTTCAACACCATCCTTGAAGACAGTAACGGTAGAACCAGCAGGTAAGGCTTCCGCCAGGGTCATGCGTGAGTCGATCACGTAATCTTCCGCCACAATCACCTCAGGTATGCTAGCCGGGAAGGTTGCGGTAAGGTCATCCACCATGCCAGTTGTTGAACTCAACACGGTGTTATCCTGCAGCCATTCCAGCGCCGCCAACTCGTCTGCCGGGATAAGGATACCCAGGGTGATGTCATCCAGTACGGTCTCGGTCATAAAGCCATCTTTGGAGATGACCGATTCAATCAAAACAGTCGTGTCGAAGTCCATCGGGTTGCCGCCAGGTCCGGTCACCACGATGCTGTAGTTCTCCAGCTGCCCGTCGTAGTTGGCATTGAAGCCGGCTCTTGGTGCGTCAGGATCGAACAGTTCGGTGAACCAGAAGGGTCCGATTCCGTCCAGAGTAATGTCAGTCAAGATCTGGATACCGTCTCTGAACACAGTGACGGTGGAACCAGCTGGTAATGGATCAGCCAGGGTCATGCGTGAGTCGATCACGTAATCTTCCGCCACAATCACCTCAGGTATGCTAGCCGGGAAGGTGGCGGTAAGGTCATCCACCATGCCAGTTGTTGAACTCAACACGGTGTTATCCTGCAGCCATTCCAACGCCAGGCTGTCGTCAATTGTGGAGCCAGTCAGGACTTCCACAGTAAAGGTCTGAACGTTTCCTGCCTCCCAGGTCACCACAATATCCCAACTCTGCGGGATTTCGGTAACCTTCGGGTAGATCCAGACGAAATTGTCATCATCATTGACTGCATCCCAAGAGTAGGTGCTGCCAAAGACGGTGAATGTGCTTGCGCTGGTGTCAAAGCCTGTTGGAGCATTCACCTGCACGCCAACGCGGTTGCCCTCAGTGCGTCCAGCGCTCAGATCCGCAGGATACCAGGCAACCTCACCAGCAAAGCTAATTGCGTCGCCAACCTGGCTGACTGCCAGTGGGGTGCCACCAGGTACATCACCAGTATTGCCTGGATCCCGTTCAATCGTGCCAAGCTTGGGTGCCTGCAGTGTAGAGCCTGTCAGGACATCTACGGTGAAGGTTTGAGTAGCACCTGGATTCCATGCCACCACAATCTCCCAGTTTTGTGGGACCTCGGTGACCTTGGGGTAGATCCAGATGAAGTTATCACCATCTTTGACATTATCCCAGTTGTAGGTGCTGCCGAAGACGGTAAAGGTGGTATTGCTGGTGTCAAAGCCAGCGGGAGCATTGATCTCAACACCTACGCGGTTGCCAGCTGTACGTCCAACGCTTGCATCAGCCGGATACCAGGCAATCTCGCCCAGGTAGCTGACATTGTCGCCAACATTTGTGATTGTCAGCGGTGTTCCACCAGGGATCTGCCCGGTGCCGCCATCGGGTTCGATGGTACCTGAGATCTGGTGTACGGTGATGGTCACTTCGGCTATATCCGTCCACAAGCTCATCGGAGCCGGGTAGGTGACCAACTGGTATTCGAAGCTGTCAGTGCCATAGAAATCGGCATCCGGAATGTAAACAAAGGAACCGTCACCGTTAAGGGTAAGTTGACCATGGGCAACATCTGTAACAAGCCCGGCGGTCATGATGTTCATATCAACATCAATGTCGTTAAAGAGCACGCCAGGAGCCGCAACAGTCAGGGTTTCGCCTTCGTTGGTCTCGTAAGCGTCATCTACCGCCTGGACCTGGTCTTTCTCATCCGTGACGGTGATGCTGACGGTCACAATTTCGCTGTCAGCAGAGCCATCATTGGCTTTATAGGTGAAGGTATCGGTACCGTGCCAATTCAAAGCGGGGGTGTATTCAAATCCGCCGTCCGGCTTGAATGTCAGGCTGCCGTTGCTAACATCCCCAATCAAGGTCGCGCTCAAAACGTCGTAATCCACGTCGTTAGCCAGAACGCCAGGTGCCGCAACCGTCAAAACAGTGTCTTCCAGTGTGGTGTATGCATCAGCAACTGCCACCGGAGCAACATTATTGACAATCAGGGTCAGGCTCAGAGTCTCAAGAGGGTTGCCAGACAGGTCCGTGATCGTTCCATTCGGTGCCGAGAAGACGAAACTGCCAGCCAGGTTGGCGATTTCATTGCCCGGGTAAGGGGTAATGATCAGGATCAGACCGGTTTCATCTGCTGTGATTGTGCCATAAGGCTGCCCGGCAAGGGTAACCACAGTCCCATCCGCCACAATGACCGGCTCATTGACCACAACTTCGGTGTGATCTACCGTGTAACCCTGGTCAACGGTGATGGTCGTGCCGATTGCCAATACATCATCAAATCCGTCCGCGCCAAATGCAGTGATTGCGCCAAGCATTGGTGCAATGGTATCGTTGATGACCAGCTTAAAGGTCACGTTTTCAGTATGGAAGACGTCGCTCAAGGTCAGGATGAGTCCGGTATCGGGATCAACTTCTCCAGCGAGCACGTCTGCTGTGATGACACTCATCAGGGTTGTGCCGCTGGCATCGCGCCAGTTGCTGCCCTTCAGTTCGTTGCCAATGATCTGCCATGTGTAGGTTGTGCCATCATAAACGATGGCAGCCACAGTCGCGCCGTTTTGACGATAAAGTGCGCCAAGGTAGCGAGCCAGGTCATTCATCGCACCAGGAGCGAAAGTGGTATCGTCGTAAGTCAGCGTGTAGATGTTGGCTGGATCATCAAACGCCCAATTGCCAACCCAGGTATAAACAGGGTCATAATCGTAGTCAGGGGCAGAGGCGATCTCAGCATCTAGTGTGTTCAGGATAACCAGCAGGAAAGTGACCGTGGCACTGTGACCGTAATCGTCGTGGACGGTCATCACAAAGCCAGCATCCGGATCCCATGTCCCAGCTGCCACTGCAGCCAAGAAGTCATCCGTGACCTGTGAAATCAGGGTTTTGCCAGTGCTATCTTCCCAGTTGCTGCCAACCAGAGTGCCAGTTGTATCCCAGGTGTAGGTGGTTCCATTGTAGACAATGGAACTAATGGTCGAATCTGGTTGCCGGTAGAGCGCGCCCAGGTAGCGAGCCATGTCGTTCATCGGAGAGCCAGCTAAAACCTGCGGGGCAGTGTAGGTGCCTGTGTAGGTATTGCTGGTCAGGTCGAAGTCGACGTCGCCAACAGGAACATACGGCGGGCTGTAATCATATTCCGGTGCGGAGGCAAGTTCCTCATCAAGGGTATCGATGATGTAACCGCGTTCACCGGTCAGGATGGTGTTCTCAGCCGTGAGTGTGATACCGCCAGGCAGAGTCACCGTCGCCAAAACACGGGTCGGTATTTCCGTCTGACCGTATTCGCTCTCGCGGACGTTGGTCCAAACACCATCAGCAACATAATCAAAGGTGCCGAAAATGTCGAACGGTCCGGAGAATTGCGTCCAGGCTGCCATGGCAGCAGGGCTGATGGCTGTATTTGTTTGCAACAATTCGTAGGCAGTCTCAGGTCCGCTAAACAATTCGACCACAATCGAGTCTGCCATGTCGAGGGTGAAATTGACCGGCAAGAAGCCTGCCGAGACACCCATCACATCGCTAAAGTACATGTAACCAAAGTCCTGGGCGTTCAACCCAGCCACAACCATCGTATCGCTGTAGCTTGCGATGGCTTCTGCCGGGTCAATAGCGACATCGTAAAGAACGATGCTCCCCGGATGAATACCTGCTGTGTTGAAGTTCACCTTGAATTGTGAAGTAGCACTGTAGGGAGCTCCCATTGGGAAGCCAGCCGCAGGACCAAAGTCACCAATAACGTCCGTGCCATCTTGTGATAGCGGCAAATCCATCCACACATCAGGTTCAACTGAGGTTTCAAGGTATTGGAAGCTCGCAATATCAGCCAGGGTTATATCTTCCAGACGGAAGCGAGCCAGAACATTTGTAAAATCGTGTCCATATTCAAGGTTGGTCAGCGTGACATGGAACTCTTGCTCATTGCCAACGTAGAACGGTCCGTCCAGGTCGTCAGAACTGATGATCGGGTCACAATAGACCGTGATCGTCGCGGTCGCTTCAGCAGTCCAGCCGTTGTTATTGATATTTGGATAGCTGACCAGGGTGTAGACGAAGCTGTCCGTGCCGCAGAAGTCCGCCTTGGGTGTGTAGGTGAAGGAACCGTCGCCCTTGAGCACCAAAACACCATTGGTTACGTTGGTCTTCAGGGTGGCTGTTAATTCATCGCCATCCACGTCGTAGTCGTTATCTAAAACGCCATCCAAAATGCCAATAACCAGCTCGACGTTTTGATCGGTTTCGTATGTATCAGCCACAGCCACAGGCGGGTTGTTGACATAGGAGGTCACGGTAATGGACACAGTGACTATGTTGCTGTCCAGCGTGCCATCATTTGCCTTGTAGGTAAAGGTATCCACCCCGACAAAAGCAGGATCCGGAGTGTAGACGAACGAGCCGTCAGCAGCCAGAACCAGGGTGCCATTGGTGACATCCGAGACCATCACCGCAGTGAGGGTATCCAGGTCTACATCCGTATCATTCGCCAGCACACCAGGAGCAGAAACCGTCAAGGCTGTTTCGAAGGAGGTGCTGTATGTTTCCTCAACTGCCACCGGCGCGTCGTTTACCGAGGTTACATTGATGGTAACTGTTGCGGTGTTGCTGCCAAGTGTGCCATCATTCACCGAGAAGGTAAAGCTGTCGCTACCATTCCAGTCAGCATCCGGGGTATAGGTCAGGCTCGGAGCGTAGCCGCTTAGAGTACCATTTGCCGGGTTCACCACAGACCAACTCAAAGTTCCGGGATACAGGTCCACAGCCTCCAGGAGAATGGCAACGGCGGTGTCCTCATCAGTCGTCACGGTCTGCGCAATCGCAACAGGGATATCGTTAAAGATGATATCCACCGGCACTTCGTCCGTGAAGCCATATTCGTCTTCAACAATGCCGCTGAAGGCGTAAGCACCAGGATAGTAATCGCCATTGATCCGCAGCAGGTTGGGTTCACCTTGCAGCCCATCGATCAGGCTGTAATTTGTCCCCTCAACCTTCAGGTAGAACATCGGAGCGTCACCGTTGATGATGTCCCACATCAAACCTTGCCAGTCGGTTGCTCCTTCCATCACACCTTTTGCCGCCCAGTAAGCGAAGAATTCGGCCCCGGGAGTTTCAGTCAGGTAGAACGGATACGATCCATCGACCAGCGGTCGGGTGGCAGTGAGCGTGCTCACGTCAAAGTAGTAGTAATCCTCGCTCGTATTGAGCGGCATGGCAAAGCCGTCTGTGAAGTTGCCCGGTACGTTAACCCAGGTGGTCTGATCCACAGAGCGGGTCAGCACTACATCGGTTACCTCAAAGTCAGCCACAACTACAACATCAGCTTCGTAACTATCCAGCTCCACATCGGGGTCTGCAGCAACATCGTACAGGACGATGGTTGCCGGGTAAGTGCCAGCCGTGTTGAAAGTTACCTTGAATTGTGAGGTCGCGCTATAAGGCGATGCCATCGGGAAGCCAGTCGCAGGGCCAAAGTCGCCGATGACGCCAGTGCCATCCTGCGTGAGCGGTAGAGGCATCCAAGCGTCAGGATCAACAGAGGTTTCAAGGTATTGGAAGCTCGCGATATCAGCCAGGGTAATATCTTCCAGGCGGAAGCGAGCCAGAACATTTGTAAAATCATCTCCGTTGTCAGGGTTGGTCAGCGTAACCTGGAATTCCTGTTCCAGCCCGACCATGTACGGTCCGGGCAGGTTGGTGGAACTCACGGTCGGCGCGTCCAAAACCGAGGTTACGGTGATGGTAACGGTAGCTATGTTGCTGTCAGCTAAGCCGTCGTTAGCCTTGTAAGCAAAGCTATCCGTGCCGTTGAAGTCAGCCTCAGGGGTATAGATAAAGGATCCGTCCGCGTTCAGCACCAAGGTGCCGTTGTCAGGTTCCATGGCCATGACCGCGGTCAATATCGTCGGGTCAAAGTCAGTATCGTTCACCAAAACGCCTCTCGCCGCGATGTTCAGCACAATATCCTCATCAGTCGCATAAGTGTCATCCAACGCAACCGGAGCCACGTTGTTCACCACCAGGGTGACAGACAAGGTCTCCAGCAGGTTGCCAGCCAGGTCAGTAATTGACCCGTCAGCCACTGTGAAGGTGAATGTGCCGATCAAGGCCGCTGTCTCATAGCCCGGATAAGGTGTAATTGTGATCACGCCGTCAACATTGGCTGTAATCGTACCGTAAGGGCCGTAGCCTTCCATGGTAACAATTGTGCCAAGATCAACCAGCACATCCTCATCCATGGTGATTTCAATCATATCCACCACATAGCCCTGATCAACGGTGAATGCTCCGTCCACCAAATTTACATCGCCGTCGGAGGCAGATTTCGCCACACCGGATTCAATCGTCGGTGACACCCGGTCACCCGTCACGATCAGGATCAGGGTCACTTCGGTCTCATTGCCAGCCACGTCTGCCACCATGCCGCGTACCACGTAGGTACCCAGCGGGAAGTCGTCCGGAACTGTCATGTCAACATCAGTGCTCTGAATGTCGTGCTTGGCTGCGTCCACCAGGCTCAGGCTCAAGGCCGCTTCCTTGATGTACACAAATGGGTTCACGCCATCGGCTGCATCGTTCAGGTAAGTCAGATACGGGTCTGGCGTGCCGCGGGCTGCATAGTAAGCCTGCAGTTCAGCTGCCGTAACCGTGCTCTCACCTTCCACAAAGTACAAACCAAAGTACTCGTCTGCCAATGGCGCGTCCACCGTCGCTGCAATCTGCAGCAGGTGGTCAATCGTTGGATCATTGGTCGTCGGTAAGATGTAACCTGTCTCCAGATCGCCATCCATCGGCTCCCCATCAACTGTTGCGGCAGTAATGTCCACGTCGGGAGCAATCGTGTCCAAAATCACGAACTTGAAGGTCACGTTCTCAACATGAACACCATCACTCACAGTGAACACAAGCCCAACAGCCGGATCATAGCTGCCAATTCCCGCAATCACCGCGGATACCAGGGTATTGCCACTGGCATCTTCCCAGTTGCTGCCCTTGAGTGTGCCAGTCTCATCCCAGGTATAAGTCACACCATCGTAAACGATGCTGATAACCGTCGAGCTATCCTGTCGATACAGAGCGCCAAGGTAACGCGCCAGGTCATTCATCGCGTTGGGGTTGAATTCCACATCGTCATAGGTAACGGTGTAGATGTTGGTCGCGTCCACAAAAGCGTAGTCGCCAACATAAGTGTAGTCAGTGTAAACATAGCTGGGGGCGCTTTCAATTTCGTCATCCAGCGTGTTGGTGATCAAAAGCCTGAAGGTCACATTTGACGTGTGCCAGCCATCACTCACCGTGATCACCAGCTCACCCGGTGCCGCCAGGTAGTCAGCTACCATCGCCGATACCAAGGTACCGCCGCTGGCGTCTTCCCAGTTGCTGCCCTTGAGTATCCCAGTCTCATCCCAGGTGTAGGTCACGCCACCGTAAACAATGCTGATGACTGTCGAGCCATCCTGGCGGTACAACGCGCCTAAGTAACGAGCTAAGTCGTTCATCGCGCCTTCAGCCAGGAATTCTGCCGGGCTGTAGGTGGCGGTGAAGATGTTGTTCGGGTCGTCAAAGACAACATCGCCGACATAATCATAAACCGGGGTGTATTCATAGGTCACAGCCGAAGTGATCTCCGGCTCGAGCGTGTTGGTCACCTCAAAGGTATAAGCATAGGTGTTCTCACCCGTAGGCGGGCTCATTGAACCCCAAGCGTTGCCTGCTTCGTCGATCAATACCATGTAGAAGGTGACACCACCAGGAATGAACATATCCGTAATGTCTTCACCAAAGTCAATTGTCCACTGCTGCAGATCAGCATCGTAGCTGATCGTTACTCCAGCATCATCAAATTGCGCTTTGTCTTCGCTGTGAACCCCATGGGTTTCGTCACTGGCGTACACCGTGAATTCAGGGAGGTACAGGGGATCGGCAGGTGGAAGACTATTAACCAGGTCCTCCAAAGCTGTGGTCGATTTCCAACTGAGTACAGGTTCAGATCAAACGCATCCACCGTCAAACTGTCATCCAGACCAGGGTGTCAGTCCTCAGCCAGCACTCTTCCAGGGTCAGTCCATCAAACCGCTCACTGGCGTCGCCCAGGGGTTCCGTAGAATTCCAACGACATACACTGAAAGTGAAGTCAGCCAGCTGCGAGTTCATTCCGCTGCAGGGTGATCGCCACGCGCCATACACCGTACGGTCGTCGCGCAGCGGAGTGTCGTACTTGGTCCAGGGGGCCAGCGTCAGGTGTGCGATTGGCGACCTGATAACCAGGTCGCAGTCACTGCGACCGCATTAATCGAAACCGTTGCCTTGGCGTCAAGCTTAAATCGTGGGGCAACCATCTGGTCAGAAACGTGTGTCCCGCACGTATTGAGCCAGGTGCCAGCCATGTCTTCCAAAACCGTAGGCTGCTCACGTGTGGCAATCGAGAGACAGTCGCGAAAGTCGATCACCAGGTCTGGTTCACATCATAAGTCACAACGCCGGCAGCCGAACGCAATATCGCGGTAGGGTGCTTCGGAAGTAGCACTGAACTCACGCAAGATATGGATGGCGATTCCAGTTCCGCAGACATCTTTGACAATGGTCAGCAGTAAAGTATCGCATCCCAGTTCAAACCATCCATCGTGGGGTAGCTCACTAGAACCGGGGCAACATTGTCCTGGATCAGGTGTAAGAAAAGTATTCTCCCGAGCCATAAACCCCTGGCCCGCTGCGTCGTGAAGACAGTAGAAGGTACACCTTTGTGATGAATTTCCGTAATGCCAACTGCTTGTCCGGTGTAAGTCAGCATCCACGCCGTGCCAACCGCACGTCGGGCGGTTCGCGCATCTGCTAGATAGTAAGGGCAGGTGCCAGCCGATCTTAGGAATACGGCAGCGTCAATGCACGAAGTCTGCCAAATACACATCGCCTGAGGGTCACCGATAGGGCAACATCATCCCGACAAGGTGACGCGAAAGTTGCTATTTGTCCAGAACCCCGGTTGCTCATCTAAAACGGTAGAAAGACATCTTCAGGGATGAAATGTTTCGGTGATGTCGCACCAAATCATCGTCGGGCGTTGTCATCACAACATGTGCAGATAGGTGGCCAGCGGTTGCCAGCCAGATCCTTGATGGATCGGCAGCACACTGTATATCCCGCAAATGGTCGCATATCTCGGCGTAAGGTTCCAGCGTCAGGGTCAAGCAGACGGTAAACTGGATCACCAGCCGAAGGTGCACCGAAAGCACTTTGCCCAGCCAAACCGTCACGGCTCGTCATCGTGAAGCAATTGTGAAACGACATACCCTGTGGAACAGTGAAGGTCATCTGGTTCACATCTGCTAAACAGGTGAGCAGTACAAGTCTGCGCGGTCACATCCAGAACTTCCAGCATAAGTGTGTTCATTACCAAAGTATTGCCTGCCAGGTCTTCCACCGACCCTGCCGGTCTGATCTCAAAAGTGAACTCGCCCACATAGCCAGCTACCTGCCGGTTGTTTGCCACGTCCGGCTCCACTATCAGCTTGCTCGCATCCAACGGGTCCACCGCTATCGTGCCGTAGGCCATGCTGGGATCTTCCACCATCCAGACCATCGCTCCCGCTGCCACACTCACAGGCTCTGAAAGCAAAATCTCAATGTGGTCCACTTCATACCACTGATCAACAGTGATCGTATAAACGTCACCCGTCAATACGGCGTCCACATCAGCAAACTCACCCGCGCCGTAGGCTTTGATCGAGACAACTTCAGGTGCGGTTTGGTCAAGTGTATAGACAGCAGATCCTTGCCCATCTGGTACAGAAAAATCGATTGTAAATGCATCTGGCCATGAAACCAATAATGATTTTGCTGCATCCAGCGTAATGGTTGTGTCGCTCTGAACGTCGATGGTGAAATCGATTTCAAGCAGCACGCCCGGTTCGGTCAGCGTTATCGGGTCGGGGTCACCCCCAGTGCCCTGCTGTGCCAAACCAAACATGATGGTTCCAGTATCATCACCAGGCTGCCAGTTGGTAGGCTCAAATAAACCAAGCTCCGTGGGCGAATCCAACACCGTTCCATTCCTAACCGCCGTGACAGTGATATCAGCCGGTTCGTAGGTTAGTTCAAGGTGGAAAGCGGTCAAGCCCACGACATCATCCACCATAACCTGAAGCGTCTGCGTTGCATCATTTGTAATCGGCTGTACCCCAGCTGGGTCCAAATACAAAAGAGCTTCTCCGGCATTGACAATAATGTCCTTTGCCTCCGCCGCCTGCGGGGCGATAAGCCCAAATAATAGCAATAAGGCGATCAGTCCACTCAACAAATATTTCTTATCCTTCATTGTTTCCTCCTGTATGATCTGTTTGATCTGGTTTGTTGTCTTTCTTGCGGCGGGAGTAAAGGACCGCCCCCACAATAATTACCAATGGCAGCGCTAAAAGCCACCATAAACTTCCGTTTCCTTGTTCTTCGGGCTCTTGCTCGCTTTCCGAATCAACATCTCCCGCCACCTCAAGCTCAGCGGTCGGCTCAACGGGGGTCACAATTTCAGGTTCCTCCGTCGCTTCAACCACTTCCACCGCTTCAGCTGTCGCTGTGGGGACTTCGGTGGGCATCAGGGTCTCGATCACGATGATCTGACCCTGGTCCTGCACCGGGATGGGCGTCGAAACCACTTCCGGCGCGCCAGTACTGACTACGATCTCCGCGTCCACGCCGCTCACGGCAATTGCTTCGCCAAAGCGCGTGGAGAATTCGATTTTTTCTACTGTAAGCTCACTTGTTCCAGCCTGTTTCCCTACAAAATATAAGACCAGTAATATCCCATCGCCGCTCTTCGGCTCGCTTGGGTTGATCTGGGACATCACAAAGCGCACAGTGCCGGTCTCGTTGTCCACACTATTAAAGAGGGTCATGCCGGCGTCCAGGAAAGTCGCCAATCCAGGCTGCACGCCTGCCTGGTTGGGGTCGGCATCTTCTACCTGCAAAATTTCCGGGTCAAACCGGATCGTCAGGTCCAACGCATAGAGATCCACCACGCCGCGTACCTCCACTGGTACTTCCACGCGTGTTTCCAGCGGGATCTCCAGGTCGGCAAACACACCCACCTGCGCCCCCTCCTGCGCCAACACCGGCGCTGCTGCGCAAAGTGCTGCCAACAGCACAAAAGTGATCACTGAGCTAATTTTCTGTTCTAATCGCATCTATTCTCCAATTTCAAACCCGAGCTTTCCGGGTAGAGTAAACAACGGCTGCGCCAATGGCAAGCAAGCCAGTAATAAACAAAATAATTCCAAATGTGCTTACGCTGCTTCGAGAGCTTTTCTGGAGCAGGTAACCACTCCCTCCCGACGAGTCCGTAGAGTGTCCTTCTCCTGCCGGTCCCGCCATCGCCTCGATGGTCTCAATTTCCGCCCGGGTAGGTTCGGCTTGTGTTGGGGCTGGCGTTGGCTCGCTCGTTTCCTCAACAGCGGTAACAGGTGCCAGGGTCGCGGTCGACCCACCAGTCCGGGTGGGAGCAGTGGTCGAGGTTGCCGCCTTCGCTTCGGTTGCAGTTGCGGTGGGCATCACAGTGGCTGTTTGGGTCGCCCTGGAAGTTGCCGTCGGGGCAAGCGTAGCAGTAGCCGTTGGAGCCAGCGTAGCAGTGGCAGTTGCAGTCTGTGTCGGTACCGCCGTTGGTTGGGCAGGGATGACGTTTATATTGCCGTTCTCCAGTTCCGGCAGGCTCAGCCCGCCTTCAGAGCGGGCAAATTCGGCCTTGGTGATGGTGATGGTGCTGCTGCCCTCCAGCTTGCCCTTGAAGGTCAGTTTGAATAAAACGCCGTCGCCGCTCACGCCGGGGGTCGCCAGTTGGGTCGCCACCAGCCTGAAACTGCCGGGCAGATCGTCGCGCTTGACTACTGCCAAATTCGAAAGCAGATCGCCAAATTCCCACTTAACCAGGGTCAGCAGATTCCCGTTATATTCCACTTGCACGTCGAAAGCGTTCAGGTTGTCCGCGTCGGTCACCAAAAGGCTGATCTCGCGCTGCCCGTTCACTTCCACACTTGTCTGCGCCGGGTCTACCGCCAAAATCGTGCCGCCCTGCGCCAAAACGGGCAGGGTCAAGCCCGCCAACAGCAGGCTGATCAGCAGCAAAAGCGTCAAGCCGAAGCGCGGGCGGCGTCTCATCAGGGTGTCGCCTCCAAACCCTGTCCGCTGGCAGACAAAATGAGGGGCAGATAGATACGGTAGGGGCGTACGCTCACCGCGCCGTCTTCCAGGCTCAATACCACTGGTTGCACGTCCGGCCAGTCGTAAAGTTCGCTGCCTGTCAGCGATAGCAGCGTGTCGCCTCCCTGTCCGAGGGCTTCTAAGGTCAGTTCCAAAAGCACCCCGGAGCCAGAAACGCCGGTATCCACCGCAAAGCGCGTGCAGGAATAGTGCACCAGCCCGGGGTCGTTGACCTGGTCCATGCAGAACAATCCCTCGCCCAAAAAGTCACCCACTACCACCTGGCTGACGCTCACCAGAGACGGGTCGTATTGCACAAACAGGTCGAAAGCAAAAATATCCACCCCGTCCGCCACTTCCACGTTCACAACGCCGCTGGGGCTGATGGTGGTGTCGATCACCAGTGGTGTGGGGTCAAAGAACAGCCGCGTCGTCGGCGTCTGCGCCCCCACCGGACTTACAACGAGCAACAGCAGCATCAGGCAAACAAGTATGTAACGAATATAGCCGCCCGCCCTGCTTAGGGTTCTGCTGGTTCGGTGTAATAACCCACCCCCCACACCCCCTCCCTGGAGGGGGTTTCGACGGCGCAAGCATTGAGCATCGGCCGTCGAGCCTACCCTCTCCTGGGAGAGGGCTAGGGTGTGGGATGAGGGCGCATTCCGCCCTACGTCTTGTTTGTTTGTCATCCTGAGCGCAGCGAAGGATCTTAACATCGAAGGTAAAGACCGTTCGATGCACTCAGCGTGACAAAAATTGTCAAAATCTTCCATCAAATCACCTGCCGGAGGGAGATGAACCCCCACTCCCCTCTGCTTTGCTTCGGGGATCTTCGACGTACGGCTGGGGTTTAACTCCAGCCGCTGTTTTTCCATATCATCCATCTTTATCATTACGGCAACCACTCCCCGTAGGCGAGGGCTGAGGTCATGCCAAAATTGCCGGCGACGAGCGCCAGGTCAAAAATATCCACCGTGCCGTCATTGTTGATGTCGGCATTCTCGTCAAAAACGGTCTTACCAATCTCCCCTGAAACCAGGGCAACGTCAAAAATGTCGATCTCGTTATCGGTCCAGATGGCATTGCCGCCCAGCAGCCGCAGAGGCGGCAAAACGTTACCGCTCGCCAAAAGCGCGATCTGCCTGCCCATCCCAGGTGAGATGTTGAGGTAGCCCGCCTGGGCAGTCGAGACGGTGTAAACGTCCATCGCCACGTTTGTGAAAGCCAGGTTATTCCCGCTCACGTTCGTGGTGGGGACGGTGTAAGGTCCCTGCCCGATGAAATCCCCCACCGAGAGCGTGACGGGGATCCCGCCCCGATCCGTCCTGCCCTGCAGCTCAAAACTCCCACTCAGCGTGGTGGGTTTGATGGTGGAATTGTAGGTGACATTCAGCGTGCCGTTAGTTGTGCCAGGCCAAACGGGCTGGGAATCTTTGTTGGAGAACCTGGCTTGTGTAAATGTAATTGGCGTGGTGCCAGCCCCTGTACCACGGAAGGTCAGTTTCAATACACTGCCAGGCCCGCTTTTCGGTGTGCTGGCCGTTTGAGTACACACAATCCACAAATGCCCAGGTAGATTGTCTTGTTTGATACACATTAGATTTTCAAAAAAACCACCGTGAGCCCAACTTTGAATGATGGCAACACTGGCATCATAATCCAGGATGATGTCAAAAGAATTGAGTTCGACAGCATTTGCGATCCTAAGATCCACCACCTGGCTGTTCGTGCCATTGATATAGATAGTAGCAGGGTCGGGCGAGAAATAGACGGTCGTGCCCGTCTGCGCTGCTGCTGGTTTAAACGCAAAAAAGAAATTGCCCAAAACCATCAGTATCAATATGAATCTTGTCCAAAGTCTCTTTTTCATCGCTGCCCCTGCCTTCTTAATGTTCAAATCGTTCCGTTTTTAGAGCCTTTGCAGGCTGGGTCCAATAGACCCAGCCTGCAAGTTTCTACTTACGGTTTACTTAATGCTTACGGAGCCCAGGTCCCATAAGCATCTGCATCTGCACTGGTCAGGCCGTAGTTGCCGCCGACTAGTGCCAGATCTTGAATGTTGACGATGCCGTCAAAGTTTACATTACCGTCCGGGTCAAGCACGCTGCCCCAATCGGTACCAACCTGGTTAGCGTCGTCCAGAGTAATTTCGTTATCTGTCCAGATTGCGTTACCACCGCGCAACCACAGTGTAGGCAGGGTACGATCGCTGATTAAGGTAATCTTCTTACAGAAATCAGGAATTGCGTCCGTCGAATCCTCGTTGCAGTAGATGTTCAGATAGCGAGGTTGATTAGTTACGATGGTGTATTCACCCGTGAGCACATCGGAAAGCGTGTAGTTGATACCAAGCTTATCCAACGAGTCAGCAGTGAAGTCATCCAACTCATAACCATCGAGGGTAATGACATCCTCGGTATTGCGTGCCACACGGCCTTGCATTGAAATCTCGCCTTCAACCGTGTAAGCAGTCACAGGTCCTAAGGTGCCGTTAAAGTTCACCGTGAAGGTCTGGCTGAAACCGCCACCCCAGGTAACCACGATCTCCCAGGTTTGGGTTTCTGCAGTGACTTTGGGGTAAACAAGAACATAATCGTCACCATCTTTAACTAAATCCCAGTCGTAGGTTTGACCATTGAAGGTAAAAGTAGTATCAGCAGTGCCGAAGTCAAGTTCAGGAGCGGAGAGTCTTACACCAATGCGGTGACCAGAAGTGCGCCCCAAATCAGGATCCGCGGGGTACCAGTCAACTTCACCAGTGAAATCGATGGTATTTCCGTCTGCGGAGACGACAGCCACAACAGCACCACCAGTGCTGTCCGCACGGGCGATAGGTTGCTGCTGGTAGAGAGTATAGGCAAAGGTATTGTCGGGGGTTACAGTGTACATCGAGCCCCATTTGTTACCTGCCAGGTCATGGATCACTGCGTAGAAGGTAATGCCCTGGTTGGCAATAATCGCATCCAAAGCTGCTCCACCGTTTTCGAAGGTCAGCGTCCAGGTTTGAGTTGTCGCATTGTAAGTGACTGCTAAACCAGCTGCTGTGAAACCAGCTACCTCGCCACCATAGGGATCGGCATCAGCATAGACCCAGAATTCCGGCAAAACGCCTTCCAAGCTGTGGTCGAGTTCCAAACCAAAGAGGTTGACGTCCATAGCATCCACCGTCAGCACAAAGTCACCAGATGGGGTAAGCATGTAGGTCATA
The DNA here is from genome assembly GCA_040770225.1 of Anaerolineaceae bacterium. Classification (GTDB taxonomy): domain Bacteria; phylum Chloroflexota; class Anaerolineae; order Anaerolineales; family Anaerolineaceae; genus Mesolinea. The sequence continues at coordinate 5,285 of JAXGJN010000010.1, read as the reverse complement.
TCCTTGGCAGGAGTCCAGGATTCCAGCGCTGGCGCTGTGTTATCAAACACGATGCTGTACGCGAAGGTGTTATCTTCCGTTGTTGGGTCCATCGAACCCCAGGTCTTGCCCGCCTGATCGTGCAGCACAGCGTAGAACGCAACATCTTTCTTCGCCAGCAACTGTGCCAGAGCGGAACCAGCACTATCAAAGGTCAATACCCAAGTTTGTGTTGCTTCGTCATAAGTTACGGCTAGGCCGGCAGTTGCGAATTGAGCCGCGGCTTCTGGACTGCCGTAGACATTACTGGTAAAGGCATAAACTGTGAATTCGGGTAAAGTAGTTACGTTGTGGTCGATCTCCAGCGAGAAGAGGTTATCGTCAAGAGCATCGACGGTCAGAACAAAGTCTTCACCTTCAGCAAGGTAGATATCGCCCTCATCAGGAGTCCAGGAAGTAAGGGTCGGAGCAGCGGAGTCCACAAACACCTCAACGGTGCGGTCCACATATCCTGCTGCGTACACCCAGGTTGAAGGTCCATAACCCGGGGACATTGAGAAGACATCGTTGGTCAGATCAAAACTGATCGCGCCAGTGCCTGCCGCGGTGCCGGTGAAGACAACTTCAAAGATGGGTAGATTCTCACCGGTTATCGGGGTAAATGAGGCGCCCTGGAAGCGGATTGTTCCAGCTACGTCGTCTACAATAAACATTGCAGGACCTGCTGAAGTAAAAGCGCTCAAGTTTGTCGGTGTAGCTGCATCTAAATAGGCTGTAGGGAACTTCAAAGTGAAATCAGCACCAGAGATATTCTGCAGGTTGCCGTAAACAGTGTATTTAATGGTATTGCCAACAGCCACCTTTTCCAACGGGATTACACCCTCATATTCCATGTAGAAATCAGCATGGGTGTGAGGTTCAGTGTCCACATCGGTCAGGGTCGCGCCAGCGTAAACACCCCAGGAGTTGAACTCAGCGTTCAGGTCGGGGTCGAGCCCTGCGGGCACGACGATTGCGTCAGCGCCCAGGTCTCTAAACATATTACCCTGGACGTCCATGGTTGAGCCGCTGGGGGTGCCAGTGAATACCACACCAGAAGCGTCCAGGTCATGGAAGAGGTTGTTAACAATCTGGAAGTTGACAGTATCGCCTGAGAAGAGGATACCACTGCCAGTTGTCTGACCTGTTCCGTCAAATTCGAGATTGATGACGCGCAAACCCTGCACACCGTCATCCACCCAGATGCCGTCGGACCCATTGGTGGGCACACACTTGGCAGCTGCTGGGGAGTCCGTATAAATCTTAACATCGTCAGCGTACACCTCAAAACAAGGTGAGCTGTTCTGGAGTACTGTACCAGGAGTGAGATAGTAGCTGATCCCAGGCACGTAAATCTTGATCGCGCCAATTTGGCTGTCAGCAGATGTTAGAGTGATCAAACCACCTTCAGGTGCGAAAGTTGTACATTCTTCATCCGCGCACCATTGGATGACATCCACATCACCAGTAACAACACCCTGGGGACCAAACTCGCTGCCCCACCAGTTCGGGGAGGCATCAACCTGTGCCACGGAGGTACCACCGTTTAATCCAGCCCAAATTGGTTCGATGTAATCTGTGATTTCGTTATATTCAATCACAACACCCGAGATCGTGCCCGAGTTGGCTGTGACGTCTAGGGAATAATCAACACCAGTGATGACGTTGTTTAGGATCTGGATATTATCAACTGTAGCAACGTTGTAATTCAGAACACCAATACCCATATCAAGCCCGTAGAGTTCTCCACTGACGGTGTTGTTTTCAATTACAACATTACTCGCGTTCACCACGAGAATGCCAGTGCTTCCCCAAGCGTCTGTTAGATAAGCACCTTCAACATAATTTCCTTTGACGGTTGAACCATCACCAGAAACCTGGATGCCATTTCTCAAGTAAGGTTCATCTTCCGGAGGATCATATGGCAAAATGATGTTGTTGAGCACATGGATTGTCGTCCCTGTTCCAGAAGCCATCCCTTGAATGATGCCTCCCTCAGTAAAGTTCTTGACTGTAAAGCCATCAAAGGTCAAAACACCCATGTTTGCCTCAACCCATACGCCTCTTGTAAGTGTTCCTAGAGGAACATCAATAATGGTCGTAGCAGCGCCATCGGTCGATCTCACGGTGATGTTGGGTTTGTTCAGCGTGACCTTTTCATTGTAAGTGCCAGGAGCAACTTCAATTAAGTTGCCATCCACAGCCGCATCGATTGCAGCCTGGATAGTTCCATGCCATGTGTCCTGAGTCACGTTGTGGACAGGGGGATAAACAAGAGTGGTGCATTCTGCTTCACCACACCAGGGGATGTAATCAGCTATTCCAACGATTTGAGCTGCCGTCGGCCCAGCTGCACTGCCCCACCAGTTGGGGGAGGCATCGAGTGATGTTGTAGATAACTGCACAACATCACCAAGAATCTGATTCTTATCCAGCTCCAGGGAGCCTGTCGCCCCGGCTCGGATGTAAAGAGCAGCGTGATAATCACCAGAAGCTGGATCAAACCCTAAACTATCATCAATATTGAAGGTGCTGCCAGTCACTGTAAGGTTAGGTGTTGCGCCACTTGCGGAAGCAAAGCGGATGCCATAGGAATCACCAGTTGAGATAGGTTTGGTGAGGAAAGAGCTGTCCTCGACAACCAGATTTCCACCACCACCCTGCAGATTGATACCGCTTTTTACATTGGTAAACTCAGAGGTCTGAACTGTGAGACCATCAGCGTAACCACCAATGCCAACATAAAGACCATCTTTAAAAGTAGAGTCCAGAACGGTTATGTTGGAGTTGCCATTGGGGCCACTTACCAAATTGATACCGTTGAACTGATAGTCCAAGAATCCGTTATTTCCATCAAAGACACAGTTTTCAATCAAACCACCATTGAAGTTGGTCAGATTCAGCAAATGGCTGTCTGTGCGTTCGAAGTACATATTCTTTATGTTCGAGTACTCTGGTTTTTCGGGGCTATAGTAACCTGGATTATCAATAAACAGCGAACCTTCCAGAATGGAAATGGGATCACCGTTGGTGTCCGTCGCGCCGATCAGATTGAAGTATTTGTTGGTAACTACCACATCCTCAGCGTAGGTACCAGCCAGAACGTAGACCGTATCTCCAACTGCCGCAGCATCGATACCGTCCTGGATAGTTCCTGTTGTATTGAGATACCAATCCATAGGACTTGTTCCAGGCACAAAACCAAGCCAGGGACTGTAATCTACGTTGTACACTTTGTTTCCTGTTGCTCCAGGATTTGTCGAATGAATAGGTCCAGTTGCCGTCCCCCACCAGTTCTTGGTCGCGTCATTTGTATATGAGGCTATGCTATAAACACCGCCAAAGCCTGTATTGCCAGATATAGCGTTGAAATTGATCGTATTTCCACTTGTGCCACCGAACAACGCCACGCCGCAACCATCGTTTCCCGTGATGGTGTTGTTAATAACAGTGTTGTTTGAGGAGCTAATGCTCAAACCATACTTAATGTTATCAGCGATAGTGTTACCATCAAATGTATTATTATCTCCTAAATGCGTTGGTTCATCTTCATCGTCAATTAGGATTACGCCATTGCTGAAGTTATTGGAAATAATATTTCTCTGGAAGGCATTATTTGACCCTGTGACATAGGCTCCTTGCCTATTTGCAATAAAAGCATTGTCGGTCACAACACAATTATCTGCCCCATCCAGGTTAATACCATCCCCATCTTGGAATGGTTCATCTTGATGACCAGACGCACCAGTTAAGGTGAAACCTGATATAGTGACGCCATCAGCTATTACTCTAAAGACTGGCTCAATTGTAATTACAGCAGTGACTGTAGTAACATCACGTCCAGCGCCAGTCAGAGTCACTTGCTCATCGATGACCACGTTTTCGTTATAGCTGCCAGCTGCCACTGTGATCGTGTCGCCAGTACCAGCCGCATTGATGGCAGCCTGGATGGACGCGAAACAACCGTCTGTCCCCCCTGGATTTACACAGATAGTTGCTGCCTGTGCCTGCCCGGTCGGCGCGACTGCGAAGAGCAGCCCCACCACCAGCAGCAAGCCCAAAAACTTGATAAAACTCTTCTTAGTCATAGAAATTTTCCTCCAAAAAACAAATATCTGTTTCAAATCGCGCACCCTGCGCGCATTTGTTTCTGGAATCCCCCGGGAAGAAAAAAACAGAAATTGTCCCCTTCGGAATCCAGTCCTCTGCTCCAACTGCGGAGCCGTTCCGAAAAGCGTCCCTCCTTACCCCGATAGACCCTCCTTTTTTCGCGATGTTATGTCATGCCTCCCAATTATTCATCCTTAAAACGCGCAAACCTACCCGCGCGGTGATACCAAAATAACAGCATTAGCTTGTGGAGCTTTAGGACGTCAGCTTTCCCACAATTGAACATTCATAGTGTAGCACAAGAATCCCAAAAATGGGGGAATCTTGCTTAAAATTTCCGAATCTTTAATATACCAGTTTCCCCCACGCGTCCGATGGTCTAATTTCAGCCGCCGACAGCCCTCTCAGCGCAGCGCGATCGGCAAAAAGAGCAGATAATCGCCCAGGCGCGCGCGTCCATCCTGCGTATCGCAAGGGACCCCAAACCCATCCCGGTCCGAAAGCGTCACCGCGCTCAGCGCCAGCGCGGCCGTCGCCCCCTCGGCATCCACCCGGAACACGATCGTAAAAAGCGCCCCGCTCCCGCTCACCGGTTCTGCCGGGTTCAGCTGAGTATGCACCACGTTGACCGTGCCGGCCTCGTTGTCAATCAAAGTCCAGCCCATCCCCGGCGCCAAAAACTCCGCGTCGCTCACGCTCAAAGCCTCCAGCAGCTCCGGCGGAAAGCTGAGCAGGACGTCGAAGCCGTACATCGCTTCCACGTCATCTATGCGCACCTGCACGCTGAACGTGTCCCCCAGGTGCGCCAGCTGGTACTCCGGGCTGACCGAAACCAACGCTGGCGCCTGCGCGCGGGCCGGTCCCGCCGCTGCCAGCACTCCCACAAGCGCCAAAACCATCAGCCCCCGCCTGAAAGGCCGCAGAAATTCTCGCGTCATCCATTTCCTCCCCGGTCTTCGCATTTGTTCCATGCGCGCATTATACCGCAGCCGCGCGCATCGAACCCCCTCACCCGGGGCCGGCCGGGCTCGCGCGCTCCAGGCGGCGCCCGGTTGTCCTTCATTTCCTGCTGTGATTTGCTTTCGAAGGCTGGCACGGGAGCCAAAATAACTGGCTGTGTTATAATATTTTTTTACAGTTTAGTACTGGATAAATGC
>JAXGJN010000009.1:0-90881 GCA_040770225.1 Anaerolineaceae bacterium | reverse complement strand
GAGTGGGTCTGATGAGCGTGTCCGAAGGCACAATATTTTTTTGTACAAGGGCGTGGTTGAGGAGCACATGGTCTGATATTTTGAATGCATTTAAACGTCCTCAACCCGCCATCAAGGAGCGTTGTCATGTTCATTCCGGCGAATTGGAAGCGGGGAAGGCAACCAGAGGACATGATTTTCGACGCTTTCAATTGCGCCCTGCGGTAAAAATTCGCCAATCATATTGGATGCATTTTTATTGTTGGGTTCGAACCAAGGTTTTGTTCAAAATCGCCGTCCATCTTTGCAACCTTGAAGATCACAAAATCGGCGTCTTCTGCTTTCACACCTGCCCGGCTTACCAAAAAGTTCGCGTTTGAGTTCTTCACTGCGGGCTTGTGCTTCCGCTAATGCCTTCTCTCTTTCCGCTGCCTTTTCGGCTTCCGTTTGCTGAGATTTCTTCCATTCACCGTAGGCTTTCAACTCGTCAGCACTTGGCATTTTTGCCCGCTCACGGGCTAATCGATCACTTACAATCTTGCCTACATCTGCCTGTGTGAATGTCTTTTCCGGCTCTTTCGCCGTGGCGTTTTCCTCAGTAAACTGAGTGTTTTCCTGATCTTTTTCAGTGTTTTTGGCTTCTTCGCCCATGATGTAATTCCTTTCCGTTTATACCCGTCGGCTTTGCATTATTCAGGAAATTCAGGAAGTTAAAACAAAAAAACCCGAGACATAGGCCACTATTTCAAGTGACATGTCTCAGGCGGTAAACTCTGAATTCCCTATTTAGTTGTTGATTAGATTATACCATAAAAAAACAATGCCAATGGGACAATACCAGACCTTCAAACACTAATAATCTTCTTCTAATACATTGACGACTCTGGGCTTTCTTCCGGTTCGTAAGTCATTCCCAAGAGAAATACGTACCTCATCGAATAACTTGGTTAAGGTGCCCTCTTTATCGTCTTCAACCACTTCCCAGCGCCCTCGAATAGTCGGATCATCCCAGGGTCCAGGTATAACTGAATACAGATAATCCTCTTCGCTGTCGTCAACGATGCGCAAAAAGCCCTCTTCAAAACCTAAGCAAACATAAACCTTTCCATTTGTAAGGCTTTCTATGCCGAAAGTGGGTCCAAGATAACGTAATTTCATTGTTTTTTCCTGCTCTTATACTTTTCTTCGTACTGTTTTCCTTGACTTTCATACCAGTGAATTTCATAATTATAGTCATTCCCATCCAAGAAGCCCACTTTTTTTGCCAATCTCTGGCATTGCCACCGTAATTGGCAACCCAGATTACCGGATCTCTACCACTTGAGTATCAGATAACCGATAATTTTCCAAATGTTAAAGAATGTTACGGTCCTTTTAAGTACGAGCGCCTATCGTAATTTTTTGAGGTAAAATCTTATTGTGTAAGAGCTCTAAAGTGGACTTTCAACGAGTAAAACAGGGCAATTAAAAACTAAAATGATCCTGCTCGGACTCGAACCGAGAACCTAACGCTTAAGAGGCGCTTGCTCTGCCAATTGAGCTACAGGACCATTTTGTGGCTGCTATTATAGCACAGCCAGTTGAAAAAAAAGACCTCTGGTTTCCCAAAGGTTTTTTCTCAGCTCCCCGGAGAGGACTCGAACCTCTAACCTAGCAGTTAACAGCCGCCCGCTCTGCCAATTGAGCTACCAGGGAAGGCAAGTTGTTATTATAGGCAAAACCCCACCTTGTGTCAAGGCAAACTGAGCCTGTGAGCTTCTTTTTCTGGTCCACTTTAAAACAAAAAACCCGCCATCTTTTCGAAAGGCGGGTTTGATCTGGATCAACTAAATTTTAGTCACCCAAGCAAGAGCCGTCGTGTAAGCCCTGACCATCGCCCAAGCCTTGTCCAGGACCCATACCTTGTCCGGAACCACCGTTACCACGTCCGGCACCGCTGCCAGCGCCAAAACCCTGACCCATACCCCCGCCGTTACGGTTGCCCATGCCAACCTGACCGGTGGCACCAAAACCCTGACCCGTGCCAGAACCGTTTCTCATCATTCCCATGCCATATTGCTGACCAGCACCACTGCCATCGCGCAGCCTCAACTGATCGGGAATACCATCGCCATCCGCATCACAGGTTCCATCACCAGGACCAAAGCTATTGCCAATTTGATTGCGAATAATGCTGCCATCCTCAAGTCTTAATTGGTCAGGAATGCCATCGCCATCTGCATCGCAGGTCCCGTCACAGACACCCATACCTCGCCCAAATCCCCGGCGAGTAACCTGGGGTTCAGGTAAAGTTTCTTCGGTTTCAGGTGTGGTGGTCTGTGCATACGCACTGCCAGCAATTCCAAAAACGAGAACCCCAAGCATCAGGGCGACAATCACGATTGATAAATTTTTCTTTTTCATTGTTACTCCTTTGTTCTTTCATCACACTTTTGTGATGATGACCCAATAATACAGGTGGGTTGTTGAGATATTAATCAAAAGTGATTAAGATTTGGTGTAGTTGTTGTGAGATAATGTAGCTACAAATTTGGATATTAAAGGGCAAGAATGCAGAAGATATTAATTATTGAGGATGAAGAGCACCTCAACAGAATCTTGCAGGACTATTTGCGCCATAATGGGTTTGAACCTCTAAGTGCGTATAATGGCACCGATGGTCTTTATCTTTGGCGGCACGACACCCCGGATATGATTCTGTTGGATCTTAATCTACCGGATATGGATGGGCTGGATTTATTACGTGAAATTCGCAGGAAAGACCAACTACCCATCATAATAATCACTGCGAGAGTCGATGAAGTCGATCGTCTGATTGGCTTGGAATTGGGCGCGGATGATTACATTATCAAGCCGTTTTCCCCCAGAGAAGTGGTTGCGCGGGTCAAAGCCGTGTTAAGGCGACTGACCCGACCGATGAGCCAACTGGACCTGCTTCAGTTGGGCAAGATAAAAATTGATCTGCGGGCTCATCATGCCTCTTTGGCAGGGAAACCACTGGAGCTGACCCCTGCAGAATTCCAATTGTTCTCTCTGCTGATCTCCGAACCGGACAGGGCATTCAACCGATTGGAATTACTGGAAGCTACCCAAGGCAGCCGTTTTGAAGGATACGAACGCACGATAGATATTCATGTAAAAAACCTGCGCCAAAAGCTGAGAGCTCTTGATCCCGACACGGTTTATATTCAGACCGTATTTGGTGTTGGTTATCGTGCGGGGTTTGTTGAGTAGTAAATGCGCAACCGTTTGCTGATAACTTATTTACTCGTAGCCATCGTTTCGTTGGTTGTGATGTACCTGACAGCCACCTTCTTTTATCGATTGACAACAATTGAATATTTCCGTCGGAACCAAATTGAAGATAGCCAACCCTTCCAGCCGTATTTTGTCGAATTCTACCAATCGAATAAAGGGTGGAATGATATTGATCAGATAGACATCGACCAATTAAAAGCAGAGATTATTCCCGATAAACACGCTGATTTCAATTTAGCCCTGGTAGCCACAGATGGAACAGTGCTCCTTTCCAATAATCCTGCTAATTATGAGAACAGTGTCACCGAAACCACTTTGGATTTTGGGGCACCTGTTGTCGTCAATGGCGATACAGTAGCCTATTTCTTTTCTGTACATCTTAACGATTTTCTTTTACCTGAAGTTGACCTGGAAGTTGTCAGACGAACTCAAGCTGCAGGGAACTGGGCTATGGTTGTGGGATTATCTGCGGGCTTTCTAATATCAGTGATCATGTCATTAGCCTTACTCAAACCAATTAATGCAACAATAGACGTTGTTAAAAAGATTTCCCAAGGTGATTTAAGTATGCGTGTACCGCTGGAGCCCTACCGTGACATGGCTGGGCTTGGTCAGGCTGTCAACGACATGGCAATGGACCTTGAAAAGACCCAACGGGTTCAAAAACTGATGTTGATGGATATTGCCCACGATCTTCGCACACCACTCAGTGTCCAAAAGGCTACTATTGAAGCTTTTGAAGACAAGCTCTACCAGTTTGATGAAGAAGGGCTCGCCATTCTCAAAAATCAGAACAACCAGTTGATCCACCTGGTGGAAGACCTGCGTTTACTTACACTATCGGATGCGGAAATATTCGTGGTAAACAAACAACAAGTGGAACTGCAAGCCTTTACCAAGGAAATATTGAATAACTTCGATAGCGTTTTTACGAAAAAGAATCTCCATTCAGCCCTTTCCCCTAACGAGGAAGAGTATCTGATAGATATTGACCCGCACTTGATGCAAAGGGTGTTTGAAAATTTGCTTCAGAATGCTTACCAACATTCACCTCAAGGGGGTGAGATACGAATTAAGATATTACGAATGATCAACCGCATGGAGATCGTTGTCGCAGACGAGGGTCCGGGTATCCCTGAGAATAAATTAGAGACGATTTTCAACCGCTACTATCGGGTAAAACAAGCCGGAGAAGGCGATCCGGAGGGGCTTGGGCTCGGATTGACGATCTCCAGGAGGATTGTGGAAGCGCATGGGGGTAAACTTTTTGCACGGAACACGCCAGGCAAAGGCGCAGAGTTTGTGCTTGAGCTGCCCTATTCCAGTTAGTCTTTACCAGGGGATTGCAGCCCATAACTCCCGGCTGGATGGTTGGTATAATTCATCATCAAATAGAAAGCTGTCGGAGACATAATGCTCAAATTACGCGTCATGACCCTCAACCTTGGTGGCGGAGTTAAGAATTTCACTGGATCGCCAGAAAAATCAACGGGGAAAGCCCAGGCTTTGGCTGAGTTGGTCAACGATATTAACCCCGACTTCCTGGGTGTCCAGGAAGTAGCTCAATATATCGATGCTGATGGTGGACTTCACAGCATGGTTGAACGTTTACGCCTTGATAGTAATTTTGATTACTCTTTTTATGGTGAAACGCTTTCCATGAAGAAACACATGCAAATCAAGAAAGATCTGATGATCAATGGTCTCTTCAACGACTGGTGGGATTGGTCTAAAGGTAACGCTGTTTTTTCCCGTGTGCCGTTTGCCCGGCTGGGCAACCCGAATAAGGACGGTGTTCCGCGCAATGTGCCCATCTTTACCCCCCTTAGTTATGAAGGCAGCCGTGATACCGACCCGCGCTATGTTATTCTGACCCGACTAAAGCAGGATCCTTACCCCTATGCGATGAATCTGCACCTGACCACCCTGGTTGGGGAAAGAGGTGATCACGTCTGGTCAGAGGTGGTGGATGCAGCCAGGCTTACGCGTTCACAGCAGATTAGCAGGGTGTTGGGCTTGGTTGAAGAACATGTGCTTATGCAGGGTCATCCTCTGATTTTGATGGGCGACTTCAATGCCCAGATCGATGAGTACTCGATCAAAGATATGCTTGAGCGCGACCAGCAATTTGTTCACCTCGCTCCGCAGGAAGACATTCCAACCCACGTCAGTGCTGGCGCAGTTGACCACATCTTCTTTTTCCCAGCCAGGCGACTGTTGAGCTTTGAAACACATGTCATCACATCAGCCCTGGCACACAGCATCTCAGACCATTTACCGGTTGTAGCAGATATTGTGATTGAATAAATTAATAAACAGGAAAACCTTATGACCTCTACTCGTTATTTTGGAACAGATGGGATTCGCGGAACCTTTGGCGAAGAACCAATGACGCCCGAATTCGTTTACAGACTTGGACTGGCTGCCGGAAAGGCGTTGAGCAGCGATGATGGGAAACAAGCTCTTTTTGTGATTGGCAGAGATACACGTACTTCAGGCCCCGTTTTGCAGCGTGCTTTGGCAACAGGTTTACGGGAAACCGGCGCTCGCGTTCTGGATCTGGGAATCATCCCGACTCCGGGTATTGCCTACCTGGCCCATTTTGTCGGTGCGACAGCCGGCGCTGTCATTTCAGCCTCCCATAATCCTGCCGCCGAGAATGGCATCAAGTTCCTCAACAATGAGGGTATGAAGTTATCCAGGGAACAGGAAGAGGCGACAGAAGAAGCCCTCAAGCAAATTAACAATGATCGGTCGGATTTCGATGATGAATGTCTCGGCGAAGCCAGCCCTCACCTGTTCCAAACCTATCTGCAGGACCTGTGTGAAAGCGTTTCAGGGTTGGAAATGAATAACCTGAGAATTTTGATGGATTGTGCCAATGGGGCAGCCTGGAAAGCCGCACCCGAGGTGTTTGGTCGGTTGGGCGCCAACCTGATTGCGATCCATACAGAGAATGACGGCAGACATATCAATGTCGAGTCCGGATCAGAATTTATGCGTTCAAAACCTGCCCTGGTTGCGCAGAGACTGGCTGAAGAAAAAGCCGATCTGGCGATCGCCTTTGATGGCGACACTGACCGGGTGATCTTGATGGATGAAAAAGGCAACCTTATCGATGGCGACCATATGCTTGCCTTGCTGGCGGAAGAATTGCACAGCCAGCATCGGTTGTTAGGGGATGCCCTGGTCACGACCGTCATGGCAAATGGCGCGTTGAGACAATTTGCGGCTCAAAAAGGATTTTCCCTGCTGCAAACCCCTGTCGGAGATAAGTATGTCACGGAAGAGTTGATCGCTCTGGCTGAACAACATGACCCCAATGGAAAACTTGGTCTGGGCGGTGAGCAAAGTGGTCATATTATCCTGTTGGATGAAAACCACCGCACTGGGGATGGTATTCGTACTGCGCTCTTTATCTTACATATGTTGAATGAAACCCCAGGTCAGAAGCTGTCAGAGTTGGCAAAGCGTATCGAAAAGTTTAACCAGGTCGTGGCATCGTGCAACGTTGCCTCCAAAATCGATTTAGCCACATTGCCTGGTTTTCAGGAACGACTTGAGCGTATGCAAGAAGAATTACCTGGCTTGGTGCAGTGGAACTCCCGCTATTCCGGTACGGAGCCAAAGTACCGCCTCATGCTTGAAGCAGATCAACGCAGCAGCCCTGGGGATGTCGCCAGAGTTGCCTGGGAGATTTGTGATTTGATCCAAAAACTCACCAATACACCTGCTGGCGCGAAGATTGAAGTCCTGAATGTCAGCCAGGGTGGTTTGATGCCCAGACCATAAAATACCGGAATTTCAAGGAGACTATGCCGATGACTCACACTACGCAAACCTACAAATCTCAACTCCCTGTACAGTTCAATCGATTGAACCGTGACCTGTTGGTGGCAGACCGCCCGGAAACCTGGCAGCCAGCTATCATCGCCATGTCTGATTTTCTGGATGGGGTTAAGGAACTGCTGTCAGAGGAACCTGACCTGGCAGGCAGCGACCTGGTTTTGTCTTCACGAATATTCAGCCTTCTATTGACTGTGGCTGCAACCGGCACCCAGGGTAGATTGGAGCTTTACAAGGGCAAGGATGAGAAGAGTCTCGCTTATCAGCGCCAGATTGAAGAGGAATACATCCCAATCTCCGGTGATTTGCGCCGTAAAGCCATTGAATTAGCAAAGTTCTATCTTCAAAACCCTGTCTTTGATTCCTTAAGGGAAGATATTCACTGGGAAATTATTCCTTTGCTTGACAGTATGGATGACCAGGTAGATCCTGACCGCTATATGCCCTACCGCGTGATCCAGATTGGAAACATCTTTGAGCGGCTTTACGCCTTTCGTTTGCGCACAGCTGACCCGATTTTGCTGGGATTGGCTGGTAAAAAAGGACTTTTACGCGAGATTTATGACCGCAAATACCTGCGCTTTGGCACCTCCGGCGTTCGCGGACGCTGGGGCAACGACTTCACCGAGACCCGAGCCCGCCAGGTTGTGCAAGCGGTCTGCGACTTTATGAATAACGACAACGTCCCTGCTTTTGTGGGGGCGGAAGATCTTTCTGGCAGGATCGTGGTTTTGGGGCACGATACCCGCCGAAATTCAGATGTGGTCACCCGTTGGGCAGCCGAAACATGTCTTGCTAATGGCTTCCGCCTGCATATCGGCGATAGGGATGTACCGACGCCCGCCCTGGCTTATTATGAGACCGAGGTGGTGCCGAAGGACGATATTGCCGGTCTTATCATAGCGACCGCCAGCCACAACCCCCCTGAATGGCAGGGCATCAAGTTCAATCCGCGCCTTGGCTATCCGGCACCCACCAATGTGACCGATTTCATTGCCTTCCGGATCAATGAACTGCAGCTGGTTGATGAAGCCGGCGGGCGAACAGAAGTGGAAGATGCCCGCGCACGCGGTTTGGTGCAGGGTTTTGACCCCCTCGACAGCTATGTGGACTGGATCAAGAACAACGGCAACGGCAACGCGAGAATTCCAATTGACTTTGACCGCATCAGACGCTATTTTTCTGATAAGTCCATCGTTATTGATGAAATGCACGGTTCCGGACGCGGTTATCTGACCCGACTGGCAGGGGAAGCCGGAATCCGTTATACCGTGGTGCACGCTGAAGTCGACCCCGATTTGGGCGGGCAGGACTATGCCAACCCTGAAGAGCCTTTTAACTGGCTGCTCAAGAAAACCGTGGTTGAGACTGGCGCTCAGGTTGGAATGGGCATGGATACCGATGCCGATCGTTATGGCATTGTCGATAAGGGCGGGGTATATTTTCGCCCCAATCAGATTTTGCCCATGTTGATCCGCTATCTGGGTGTTGACCGCGGGTTGACGGGACGCGTGATTGCCACGCAGACCGGATCGCCCTTGATTGAAGTGCTGGCTGGAATGATCCCGGGAAATGAAGTCAACAAGCCCGCACCGGGAGCCTTACCCGGCTATATTGGTCAAAAGATCTACCAGGCTCGTTATGGTGATATTGCCACACGTGCTTTGAAAAACGCTTTCGCTGTACCGGTGGGTATCAAATATATTGAAGAGATCCGGCGCACGGATAATGCCTATAACAATCTCAAGGAACTGCCGGAGGACTGGCGTGACCGAATCCTGATCGGTGGAGAGGAATCCAGCGGTCTCACCAGCCGCGGGCATGTAACCGACAAAGATGGACCGTGGGCGAACTTGCTGATCCTGGATATGCTTGCCTACTATGGTACCCGTGCGGAAAAACCGCTGAACAGCTTGCAGGAAATTTGGGAAGAACTGATCCATCTGCCTGGGCTTTGGCCTTCATTTGGCACCTCAAGCGACCCCAGCTCGCATGCCGGTCGCTCTGATGTGGACGCGCCCCTGGAAGCCAAAGAAGCTTTTATAAACTATTACCTGGACTTACCCAAGACCTTGCCAGCAACTGACCTGGAAATTGCTGGACTCAAGATTGATTATCTGGGTGGTATCCGCTATGAGTTGGTCGAAATGCAGCTCTCGGATGAAACTGGCAATGACCATTACTACTTGCGTATGCGCGCCTCAGGCACCGAGCCGATTAACCGGGTTTATATTGAGGCTGCCAATTTGCAGACCGGTCAACGCATGATGGCGGAAGTGCTTGGAAAACTGGAGGATATCACCGCCGAAGTGTTGCGGGGAGCGCACTCAGCCTGGCATTTGGTGGATATGCTGGCACAAGCTCAACTCACTCCGCAGACTTTAAGAGCTGTGAAAGAAACCATTGCTGAAAATGGTTGGGAAGTTGGGAATGTGATTGCCAGGATCCAACAAATGACCCAGACCCTCGAAAAACGAAACCGAAAGGTCATTGGTGCCTGGGAGAAGGCGCTGGCAAAATCGTAGCGGTTTTTCATTTGAGATAAAGAACGCTGAGATTCTGATTGACACTAAGAATCTCAGCGTTTGTTTTAAATATCCTTCGTACTCGAATAGTACTGTTTACCAGAAGTTCAGGACATAAAAAAGCATTCATCAACAAACTTCCAACCTGATATTAATATTTCTCTTGCATTCCTTCGTTATAGTATACATAACAAAAAAAGGAATAATCCGAATCAGGAGTGAAATATGGGAAAAATTATTGGAATAGATTTAGGAACAACCAACAGTGTCGTATCGGTAATTGAGGGCGGGTCGCCAGTTGTGATCACCACAGCTGAAGGCGCGCGCCTGTTGCCTTCTGTGGTTGCTTTTAACAAAAATGGGGAGCGCCTGGTTGGCACGACAGCCAAAAGACAGGCGGTGGTAAACCCCGAGAACACAATTTCTTCAGTAAAGCGCTTTATGGGGCGCCGATATGACGAAGTGGAACAGGAACGAAAAATAGTTTCCTTCAAAGTGGTGGAAGGACCCAGCGGTGACGCACGCATCGAAGTGCCCATCAACGGTCAGACTTACACCCCGCAGGAAATCTCTGCCATGATCCTCGGCAAATTGAAAACAGATGCCGAATCCTACCTGGGTGAAAAAGTAACCCAGGCTGTTATCACCGTACCGGCATACTTTAATGACAGTCAGCGCCAGGCTACCAAAGACGCTGGAAAAATCGCCGGTCTGGAAGTGATGCGCATCATTAATGAGCCGACTGCCTCCGCCCTGGCGTATGGGCTGGATAAGAAAGAAAATGAAGTCATTTTGGTCTTTGACCTGGGTGGCGGTACATTTGACGTTTCGCTGCTGGAAGTGGGCGGCGGTGTCGTGGAAGTCAAGGCTACCAACGGTGACACGCACTTGGGTGGTGATGACTGGGACAACGTGGTTGTCAATTGGGCTGCCGATGAATTTTTGAAGGAACAGGGCATTGACCTGCGTAAAGACCGCCAGGCTTTACAGCGCTTGCGCGAAGCCGCTGAAAAGGCAAAGATCGAACTCAGTTCCGTGCTGGAAACTGAACTCAACCTGCCGTACATCACAGCTGACGCCAGCGGGCCCAAACACTTGCTTCTGAAGCTTAGCCGTGCCAAATTTGAACAAATGACCGAAAGTTTGCTCCAGCGTACACGCAAGCCGTTTGATGCCGTGTTGAAAGACGCTAACCTGACCATCGACAAAATCGATGAGGTCGTACTGGTGGGTGGTTCCACCCGTATGCCCATGGTGCAGGAACTGGTCAAGAAGATGACCAACGGAAAAGAGCCCAATAAGGGCGTGAACCCCGACGAAGTGGTCTCGATTGGTGCTGCCATTCAGGGCGGTGTTTTGGCTGGTGACGTCAAGGATGTACTTCTGCTGGACGTGACCCCGCTCTCTTTAGGTCTCGAAACCCTGGGTGGTGTGATGACCCGCCTGATCGAACGCAATACGACCATTCCGGTCAAGAAAACCCAGGTCTTCAGCACGGCTGAAGATAACCAGACGGCTGTGGATATTCACGTGCTGCAGGGTGAACGCCCCATGGCGAGCGACAACAACACCTTGGGTCGCTTTAGATTGGATGGCATTCCTCCGGCGGCTCGCGGCATTCCCCAGATTGAAGTCACTTTCGATATTGATGCCAACGGCATCCTGAACGTGGCCGCCAAAGACAAAGCCAGCGGTAAAGAGCAAAAAGTTACCATCACTGCTTCAACCAACCTTGACAAGAGTGATGTTGAACGGATGGTGCGCGAAGCCAACCAAAACAAGGCTGAAGACGATCGCCGCAAAGCGCTCATTGAAGCCCGCAACATGGGAGATAGCGTTGCCTATCAATCCGAAAAGAGCCTGCGTGAGATGGGCGACAAGGTGGATGCTGCCATGCGCAATGACGCTGAAGCCAAGATCCAGGTTCTACGTGGGGCTCTGGCAGGAGATGACGTAAGTGCTATCACCAATGCCAGCAATGCCCTGCAGGAAAGCATGCAGAAAATCGGCAATGCTGCTTATCAGCAGGCTGGACCGACCGATCAGGGTCAGGCAGGTGGATTTGGCGGACAGGCTGGACCTCAGCCCGGTCAGCAGGACCGCGCTGGTGATGATGATGTGGTCGATGGTGAATTCACCGAAGCGTAAAGATTGATTGTAGAAATAACTGTAGGCCGGGTTCCGTAGCCTGCCCTGTTAAGGGTTGAACCCGGCTTTTTTTACTAGTAGCGGTAATTTATGTCGGAGTGAGATCGCGTGCTGTCAATATCAGCGAAGGTTACCAGGCGATCTCATTCCGACCTACGTGAGAAAATCTTACGGCACCCAATTGTCGTGAATAATGCCTACCAGGTAATAGGCGCCGTCTGATGCCTGCTCGAACACTAGCCGCAGTAACTGCCAATCCAAGTTACCGAATTCTTCGGTCCCGGATTTGAGGAAGTCCACATATTGAGCATGTTGATAAACGTCAATGAAGTTATCGATGGCGATTGATGGACTACTTTGACCTTCAGTCAACATCACCCAATCTTGTGCAGGTTGCAGGGGAATCACATATTCGTTCCAATACTCGTTCACACTCAGCTGAAGCAAATCACCCTTGGCGGCGTGGGTGCCCCAGGTGTAAACATTGTTATCCATCGCAAAGTTGGCGACCTGATCCCGAGTGAAGATCAAATCTGTGTCCGTATGAATAAAAAGTTGGGGGGAGAAGCGCAAACCAAATTGGGGATGAACGAAAGTTGCCAGTTCGGAGTAATCCTTGGCTTGCAAGAGCGGCAGGATCACTGCTGCCATACCTTCAAAGTTAAATCCCCGGACAGATAGTGGTGTCATTTGAGCAACCTGGGTAGATAAGGTATTGACCTGGATCTGCAGGTCCCGGATCAGGGTTTGACTCTCAAGCAACTGCTGAGTGAGAATTTGATTTTGCTCTCTCAATTGCTCAACCTCGGTAGATTCCTTTGGTTCGATTGGTATACAAGATGTAGCAAGAAAGGCTAAGATTATGAAAACAAAAAGAAGCAATTTCTTCATGTTTACTCCATAGAGAGGAGTACTGATTCACTCTCTTACAATTAAGACGATAAATGAGTCATGTTGTTCCGTGTTAGGTCACCGTCCCAAAGAAGTTGTCATTGCGACTGCTTGCGTACGGAGTTTCGTCCGAAGGGAGCGTGGCAATGACAGAAAATACACCCAGTTGGATGAGAGTCAGCGGCTGGGGTCGAGCCCCAGCCCTACGGTAGGGAACGGTCTTGAACCGTTCCGCGCATAATCCATTGGCAGATTGAAAGCATGCTGTCGTTTCCGCATGTCAAAATTCTCGATGCTTTCAATCCCGCCCTATCGAGGTTAACCCTCTGAATTGCGGATGGCATCCAGCATACGCGCCAGGCGTACGGTTTCTTTCACATCATGAACACGAAGAATAGATGCGCCCTTCATTATCCCCCAGGCGTTGGCAGCCAGACTGCCCTCCAGACGCTCTCCCTGGGGCAGGTTGAGGGCGTGACCGATAAAACCCTTGCGGGATATGCCCAATAGAACCGGAAAGCCCAATTCCGTCAGCGCATCCAGGTGCTTGAGTAAATAGAGGTTCTGGTCAATGGTCTTGCCGAAACCAATGCCGGGGTCGAGGATGATCTTGTCGTCGCTCACCCCAGCAGCTCTGGCGATTTCAACCGACCTTGCCAGCCAGGCGCAGACTTCGCCGACGATATCCTCATATTCCACGTCTTCATAGCGACCACCCAGCTCACTGCTGACCGGACGGGCACCGGACTCACGGTTGTGCATCAACACAGCAGTCGCGTCATACTCTGCCACCACGGCTGCCATTCCTGGGTCATATTGAAAGCCCCAGACATCGTTGACAATATCCGCGCCACGCTCCAGGCAGACGCGCGCGGTTTCTGCCTTGTAGGTATCTACTGAGATCAGGACGTCCGGCAGCTCTTTGCGAATCAGAGTCAGGGTCGGCAGAAGACGATCCAGTTCTTCACTGGCATTTAATTTGCGTGAACCTGGGCGAGTCGATTCCGCCCCGAGATCCAGCACATCTGCACCCTCTTCCACGAAACGGATAGCTTGTTCCAGGGCCGCAGTTTCTGCTTCTGCCTGGTTAAGCAACCCATCACCCGAGAAACTATCGGGAGTCAGGTTTATGATACCCATGATGGTAGTCTTTTTGTCAAGTTCAGGGAAAAGATCGGATTGCATAGCTGCCTCAGGGGGTCTGGAACCTGGCTTCTGCCATCAGTTCGACTCTATCGATGCCAGGACCCAGGGAATAAACAATTGTATTGAAGGCGATCGCTTCAACATTATCGATAGGCAGGGCCGCTTCCCAACGGCGAAAACCGACCGGGTTGCCATCCTGATCAAAAGCAACCGCCAGCAGCCACAATGAAGCAATTTCGCGGTAAGCAGAATCCACACTGATTTTTCCGTTAACATAAGCGATCGCATCGTCTTCAGACAGCTGGATGTTGCTGTCAAGAATTTCTGTTTCAGCATAACGGTCGTCGTCGGGCATGGTTGGCAGCCAATAATCGATTTCCGCCTCCACATCGTAATTTTCTGGCACGGGAGCCGGGAAAGACGCCAAGATGGGCAGGCTGCTTCCAGGCTGAAGGAGGTTGAGCGGGGCGAAAACAACCAGTTCGCTTTCATAGTCGCTTTCAGGCGAGGTGATCCTGAAAGAAACCGATGGATTTTCGAGCGTTTCCTCCCCCTGGTTTTTGATCAGCACCAGGCAATTGAGCTCACCCAGCGGATTTTGATAGCACGATGGTTCGCCTTGCAGTTCCAGCGGACCTGATGGAGTTGCAGTCTGGGTTTGCAGGATCTGGGCAGTGTTGGTGGGGGTAGGTGTGGCGGTGGCGGTTGGAAGCGGAGTTGGGGTGACCGGGATCTGCAAAACCGTGCCCACGCTCATCCAGTTAGGTGTGACGGAAGGATTGGCTGCCAGCAATTCGTCCAGAGTAATGCCGTAGTAGAAGGCAATTGCCATCAATTCGTCACCTTTCCCCACGGTCCAGATGACCGGAGCAGGTGTTGGCGTCTGCGTATTGGTTGGCGCGAGGGTTGGACTTTCCGTCGGTGTCAGGCTGGGAAGGGGAGTATGGCTGCGCTGCAGGGTTGGGGTGTTGGTTGATACTACAGTTTTTGTGGGAGGATACTCTATCTCCACCAGGCAGCCTGAGATACTGACCAGGGTCACCGCGAGCAGTAATAGTAATACTTTAGATCGTTTGAGGATCATTTTTTGATTATATCAGGATGACATTAAGCATTCTTTTGTCAAAGAGACAGGTTCGGGTAGAACTCACCCTTCTTAACCACGCTGGCGACCAGGTTGGTTCCATAACGATAGCTCAGTTTACGGTAGTCATCCACGGTCAGAATCAAAATATCCGCTTGTTTGCCTGGTTCAATTGAACCCACCAGATGGTCGCGGGAGATCGATTTGGCAGAGTTAATGGTGGAGGCAGCCAGGGATTCTGAAGGGGTCAGCTTGAGATAACGGCAGGAAAGCGCCTGGATGAATTGCATCGATTCGTTCCAGGTAGTGCCGGGGTTGAGGTCAGTTGCCAGTGCCAGGTAACCGCCAGCGTCTATGATAGCCCGGGCAGGGGTGTATTCGCTTTGCGCTAATCCAAACGGCGTGCCAGGTAGAGATACTGCCACAGTCTCTGATTGCGCCAGGTGCCGGATATCTTCAAGGGAGGTTTTGACCAGGTGATCAGCTGAGACTGCGCCAAGTTCAGCAGCCAGGCTGGCACCGCCCAGGTTCTCAAATTCATCCGCGTGCAGCTTGAGTGGGAAACCCAGCCGCGAAGCTTCAAGCAGAATTTGGCGGGTCTCCGCCAATTCGAAGACTCCCTTTTCACAGAAAACGTCCACAAAGGGCAGATCTTGATCGGGGGCATGCTCCAGCCACCACTTTTTGATTTCGGGCAAGGCAGTCTGACACAGCCAGTTGGTATAGCCTGCTGTGTCGCCCTCATATTCCTGGGGGATGGCGTGGGCACCCATGTAGGTGGGAATAACCTCGAGTGGACCAATGTGGTTGAGCAGCAGGATGGCTTCCAGTTGTTTGAATTCGGTCTCCAGGTCCAATCCGTAACCGGTTTTGGCTTCCATGGTGGTGGTACCGTAACTGAAAGCGCGCAACGCACGCTCCAACGATTGCGCAACAAGCTCTTCCAGTGAGGCTTTGCGGGTGGCATTGAGGGTTGCCAGAATCCCACCACCAGCTGCCATGATCTCCATATAGGTTTTGCCTTGCAGGCGCATTTCAAACTCGTTGGCGCGGTCTCCCGCCCAAACCAGGTGGGTGTGGGGATCAACAAAGCCCGGCACCACAGCCATTCCGGCGGCGTCAAACCGTTCCGCCAGCGGGTAACGGGATAGCAACTCATCCGAAGAACCTACTTTGATGATTAAGCCATCGCGGATCACTATCGCGGCATTTTCGAGAATGGCAGGCTCAGCCAGGCGCACTCCGCGGCGTGCACCGCCAGCCATGGTGACACATTGGGAGATGTTGTGAATAATTTTCATAGGCTAATTGTAATGGAAAAAGTTGTGGCAGTTAGTGGCTTTACCTTGATGCTGAACGGATATCAGAGAAGGTTGTTGATTAGATTGATGGGGAATGGCTGATTGTCGGTGGAAAAATGATGGAAGGCGGCTGGGGTCGAGCCCCAGCCTTACGGTAGAGAGCGGTCAGACTAAATGATCCCAAATTGTGTAAAGGTCTTGTAAATCGCGTCATCTCCCACTTCAGGCGCGATAAAGTCGGCAACGGCTTTGGTCTCAGAGCGGGCACCCCCCACAGCCACACCAATTCCAACCTTCTGGAGCATGCTGACATCATTGCCGCCGTCGCCAATTGCCAGGCAATCCTCTGCTTTCAAGTTGAAGTGGTCCAGGAAGGTCTGCACGCCAACGTCCTTACCACCAGATTTTGGTGCCAGGTCCACGGAATGAGGGTTCCAGCGAACCGCCTGACAATCCGGCAGTGCCTGACGCAAAAAATCATCCATGTCTTCATGAACAAATGGAATTATGGAGAGAATATGGTCTTTGTCAATTTCATCATTGGAAAGAAAAGGCGGCACAGGGCTGTTGAAGCTATCATAGAATTTCTGGACACCGTCATTGAAACCATTGATCGAAATCAGGTCGCGCTGGTGGTAGGAAGCATAAAAACCGAATTCCTTACCCAGTCGGATACTTTCTTCGACCCAGGCACGCTCGAAGGGGGCAAAACGCAATGTTGTTCCATCGGGCAGGTAGCAATATTGACCATTTACAGTCACGTAACCGTCGAATTCCATTTTGGCGATTGGACCACCTTCGCTGGCGGTCAGATTTCGACCGGTGGCGGCGATAACCTTGATCCCATTTTGCCGTGCCTGCTCGATCGCCTTCACGGCGGAGAGCGGGATCAGGTGAGTTTTTGGATCAGTCAGGGTGTGGTCAATATCAGTAAAGACAGCTTTGATGTAGGGCATGCGGGTTCCTTTATGTTTGATAGCGATGATTGTTACTTATGCCCATGGTAGGGGCGGGTCCCAGACCCGCCCGTACGAAAAAAAGGCTATTTTCGGAAATCCAATTACACCTTCGAAATCGCGACAAAGATAAACGGACGGCGCTTGGTTTCTTCGTTGATGTATGAGGTAACCAGTCCCTGGATCTCCCGCTGCATGTTTTTGGAAGGCGAAAGGGTGAGACGATGAATGCGATTGCGTAATTCGTCGAACAATTCTGTTGACTCTTCCTGGGCAATAAAACCGCGGCTAAGGATCTCGAGATCTTTAAAGGTGCCGTTACCCTTATCCAGGAACAGGTTGATCAACACCACACCATCCTGGCTTAGCAGGGCGCGATCGCGCATGGTGGAACGATCGATATCTCCGACACCTGTCCCATCTACAAACACATAACCACCCGGAATACGCTCGCCCAGTTTGAGCTCACCATGACGCAGTTCGATCACCCGTCCGTTCTCCACCAGGGCGATTTGTTGTTCGTCCATACCGACTTCCATTGCCAGGCGTTTATGTTGGCGCAGCATGCGGGTCTCACCGTGGATAGGGATGAGGTAACGCGGGCGTACCAGGTGCAGCAAGAGTTTCATCTCTTCCTGGCTGGCGTGTCCGGAGACATGCACGTCTTCTATGTCAGAATAAATTACTTCTGCGCCTTGCTCCATCAAACGGTTGATGGCGCGGTAGATACCTTCTTCATTTCCCGGGATGGGAGAGGAGGAAAGCACCACCGTATCGCCTTCCTGGATGGAAAATTGACGGTTGGTGTTATTTGCCAGGCGTCCAAGAATGGATGTGGGCTCACCCTGTGAGCCGGTCACCAACAGGACTACTTTGCTGTCAGGCATTGAAAGAGCAACATCAATTCCAACTACCTGGCTCTCTTCATAATGCAGGTAGCCCAACTCTTTGGCGATGCGGGCGTTTTCGATCATACTGAGACCAGTAAAGCAAACCTTGCGGTCATAACGCCTGGCAGTGTCAAGGACCTGCTGCATGCGGGAGATCAAGCTGGCGAAGGTGGCAATAATGATGCGTCCTTTAGCTTTCTGAAACACACGATCAAACGCGGCGTCGATCACGCGTTCCGAAGGAGTCCAACCCGGTTGTTCAGCGTTGGTAGAATCTGCCAGCAGGGCAAGCACCCCGCGACCACCCATTTCGGCAAGTTTGCCATAATCGGTGGGGATGCCATCCACGGGAGTATGATCGAATTTGTAATCACCGGTGTGGACCACCAAGCCGGCGGGCGTCTCGATCCCCAGACCAACACCATCCGGTACGGAATGGCAGACATGGAAGAATTCCACCTTGAAGGGACCAATCTGTACCGATTCACCAGCGCGAACGTCGATCAGTTTGGCTTCCTTACCGAGGTTGCGGCGGTTGAGCTTGTTTCTGATCAAGCCGTTGTTTAGCGGTGTAGCATATACAGGCGCATTGACGTACTCCAGCAGGTGACCGATTGCACCGGTATGGTCCTCGTGACCATGGGTCACTACGATCCCAACCACCTGGTCAGCGCGTTCTTTCACGTATTCAAAATCCGGGATGATATAGTCAATGCCGATCATGTCACTATCCGGGAACATCATCCCGGCGTCCACGACCAGGATCTGGTGGTCATATTCATAGACGGTCATATTCTTCCCGACTTCACCCAGTCCACCCAGGGGGATTATCTTTAATTTTTTGTTTTTCATCATAAATTCCTATCTTACATAATAAACCGGCTTCAAGCCGGAAAGTTTTCAATTTTTCCAAGTTCGGAAACAAGCAGAACAGCTCATTTCCCCCGCAAGAGTATAGCACAGTCGATGGGGCGAGGTCAACTTGCGCATAGAGAGATGCGCGATGGAAACCTGGCGACTGGAGTCGAGCCCAAGCCGTACGGAGGGGGTTCATCTCCCTCCGCAGACGCTCGCATAAGAAAACCTGACGGCTGGAGTTTAACCTCAGCCGTTTATTATCATTCCGCCTCGAAAATCTTGACTGAGATGGCGGAATGCGTGTATACTTTGTGAACTTGCCGAAGTGGCGGAACAGGCAGACGCGCACGACTCAAAATCGTGTACCCTCGGGTATGTGGGTTCGATTCCCACCTTCGGCACCAAAAAGCCCCTCCAATGTTGGAGGGGCTTTAGCTTACTCACCCAGGTCTGCATTACCGGAATTTTTTAGTGGCTTTTGGCAATGTAGTGTTTGCTTTTACATTGCCTGACTTTACAATGTGGATCCTGGCAGAGCAGCCAGGTGGGGTTTGTGAGCATTTCCCTGCGAGTCTGATTCTGGCTGGCAGATCCAAGGGCTTTGTGCAGGTTCTTTGCCGAGCTTCTGACGAAACAGTTGCGTTCGGTGTCAAAAATGTGACAGCATTGATTGAGTTTGGTTAAATGGAACATCCCTTTTCCTTTCTTGTTAAGGTGCGCAGACCTAAGGAATCGAAAACCAAAGATGGTTAGCGATTTAGATCAAGGAATTGGGATGATGGATGAGTTTTTCATAGTAACAGTGTGTTAGCACGTACCTATAGTTTACTTTGGAAGCTGGCGCTGTCAAGAAGAATCGTGACACAGCATAGGTAAGGTTTAGATGAAGAAAGTAAAATACAGTTGAATAATCAACCATTATACAACAATAATCTTATAAATCATAGCATGTTTGTGTTTTAAATGGTTTAAATCACAGATTTATTCACAAATGTGTTGAAAACTGGTTTTAATCGTGCTATACTAACTCAATAATTATCCGATCATTGGCGCCGGGGTCAGGGGACCGGTGCGGAAGGATTGCCAGTAATAAGGGAGCGTATTAGTGGCAATCTTTTTTTAATGAGAATCATGGAAAAATACCACGCTGACACCATCGCCGCCTTCGTTATCTCCCCCTCGCTCCCAACGTGAAACATAAGAAGAATGCCGCATGGTATCCCGGACTGTTTCGCGTAACGCGCCTGTGCCTTTTCCGTGAATGATGCGGCCAAAAGGCAAGCCAGCTGTAAAGGCTTGTTCCAGGTAATGATCGAGCTTGTCAAGCGCGTCTTCGACCCGCAGACCACGTAAATCCAATTCCATGGGCACACCTGAGACGCTGGGAAGGGTTGTCCGCCCTTTTTTCTCAACCGTTTTTTCCTGTGTAGGTGCAGGCTCATTTGCGACGTTTCTTCGGCTGAGATCCTGAGCCATCAGACGCAACCGAACTACGCCCGCCTGAACTTCAAATTGGTCTCCCTCAATTGCTGTGACCGTGCCTTCCACTCCCAATTTTTTGATGTGTACCTTTTGACCGACCTGGATCGGTCCCGTTGGTTTGTGAGGACGGTGGGCTTGTTTGCGTTGATGAAGCTGCGCTTCAGTGTGGCTTTGCTCCAGTTCCACCAGCTTCTCCTCGACTGCTGCCAGCTCCGCCTGTTTCTCTGGTTCAGCACTGAGACGCTTGATCACTTTTTGCAGATCACGGACCTGGTCACGCAGGGCTTCCAACTCATCCTCAGCCTGGGAATGAGCTTGGTCGAGGATCTTTTCCCGTTCATTTTCGATTTTTTCCAGCTGCTTTTCAAGGTCTGCTTCTTTCTTTTGAGCAGAAAGCAGCGCTTTTTCTGAGGCAGTAAAATTTTTATTGGCAAGATTACGTTGGCGGTGAATTTCTTCCAACAGATCATCGACATGCAGATCATCGGGGTTGATCTCTTTGCGGGCAGCTTCCAGAATCTCGGAATCCAGCCCCAACCGTTCGGCAATCGCGAGCGCATTAGACCGTCCAGGCAGCCCGATCATCAGGCGATAGGTGGGCATGAGCGTTTCAGGGTCAAACTCGAGACTGGCGTTGGTCACACCGGCAGTTCCATGGGCATAACTTTTTAGTTCCGGGAAGTGCGTGGCAACAAAACAGGTGATCTGGCGTTTAAGCATATAGTCTAAAACCGCCCGAGCCAGGGCAGAGCCTTCCTGGGGGTCAGTACCAGAACCTAATTCGTCCAATAAAACCAATGAACGTGAATTTGCCCGCCGCAAAATGCGCACGAGCTGGCTGATATGACCGGAAAAGGTAGAGAGCGATTGTTCAATCGACTGTTCGTCACCGATATCAGCAAAGACGTCCTGAAAAACGCTGACGCGTGATCCGGAACGTGCCGGGATCTGCAACCCAGCCTGCGCCATAAGAACCATCAGCCCGATTGTCTTGAGAGTCACGGTTTTTCCCCCGGTATTGGGTCCGGTAAGGACAACCGCAAAGGTTTTACGGTCGAGTTCAACATCGATCGGCACCACTTTTTCGGGTGCCAGCAGAGGATGACGCGCCCGGACGAGATGAATCAGGCTGCCGGGATGATCGGAATCAGTGCGTTTCTCAAAAGCAACCAATTCGGGTTCAGAGGCGCGCAGATGATCGGCATAACGTGCTTTCATCAGGATCAGGTCCAGCGCTGCCATGACTTCACTGGTCTGCATCAGTTCTTCGGCGTAGCCAGAGATCTCACCGCTCAGATTGTGCAGCACACGCAGTATTTCGTCACGTTCATCCAGTTCCAGTTGGCGATACTTATTGTTCCATTCCACCACTGCCAGGGGTTCCACAAAGAGAGTGGCACCAGAAGAACTCTGGTCGTGAACGATGGATTTGATTTGCCCTTTATGCTCAGCCTTCAGGGGTAAGACGTAGCGCCCACCCCTTTGGGTTATGAGTGATTCCTGCAGCATACGGGAGCTGCCCGGGTCTGTCAGGTAACGATTCATACGGTCCATCAGACGTGAATGAGTGATTTTCAGGTTAGAACGGATTTGCTCCAGGTGGGGAGAGGCACTGTCGAGTACCTCACCGCGATCGTTGATAGTTT
This sequence comes from Anaerolineaceae bacterium, assembly GCA_040770225.1. Taxonomy (GTDB): domain Bacteria; phylum Chloroflexota; class Anaerolineae; order Anaerolineales; family Anaerolineaceae; genus Mesolinea. The sequence goes on along the minus strand of JAXGJN010000009.1, from coordinate 68,871 downwards.
TGTTGATCAAATCGATCAAGCCATGCCCGTCAGACAAGCTTACAGCCATCTCCGCCAGCAAGGGTGCTTCAGCGGATTTTTCGAGCAAAAATCGGCGGGCATCCCGCGAGACAACCAGCGTATTGCGGATGGCGAGCAAGTTTGGCGCTTCCAGTGTCATCTGTCGGCGAGCCTGTTCCGCAAACGGACGCATATCGACCGCCCCGCGAAAATGCAGCGCATCAGTCAAACTCAGAAGGTAACGTGCCTGGCGGGTCTGCTCCTGGAAAACCTGTGCTTTTTCCAGGCTGCTGGTGGGGCGCAGCCGGCTAGCCAGCTTTTCGGAAAGATCAAAACTGGCGTAGGCTTGCAAGCGCTCCAATACCTTATGAAATTCAAGTAAGATCAGACTTTTCGGATTCATCGAAGAAAGTGTATCATGAAGTATATTGGGCAATCACTCAGTTTTATAGAAGCATTAAGAACCTATGAACAAATCAATACATTATTAAGGAAAGTAGGACAGGATTATTAGCAACGACCTGGAAATTTCCCCAAAATTCCATAATCTAACTATAATCGTGTTAACAATTCCTAAGGATTAACCAGTGGCATTTATCCAAGACCTTTTAGTAAATCCAGCTTTGTTAGTAACAGTGATTCTGACCATTGGCGTTATTTTGGTCAATGGCTGGACTGATGCGCCTAATGCGATTGCAACCTGCATCTCTACCCGGGCCATCAAACCGAGACAAGCCATACTCATGGCGGCAGTTTTTAATTTTCTTGGCGTCTTTGTGATGACGATGATCAATAAAAGCGTTGCCATGACCATCAGTAACATGGTTGATTTTGGAACAGACATCAGAGCCAGTTCGATCGCTCTGAGCGGTGCGTTGGCATCGATCGTGGTCTGGGCAACCGCAGCCTGGTATTTTGGCATTCCCACCTCTGAAAGCCATGCCCTGATTGCCGGGCTGACTGGCGCGGCAGTGGCATACTATAACAGTTTTCAGGGTGTCAACGGCTCTGAATGGATCAAGGTCATTTTTGGCCTGGTCCTCTCGACCGTTGGTGGTTTTGGCTTGGGTTGGGGGATCACCAGGTTGATTGAAGCAATCTTCCGTTATCACGACCGTCGCAAGACTAATAAATACTTTAAGACTGCTCAAATTGGCGGTGCGGCAGCCATGGCGTTTATGCATGGTGCCCAGGATGGGCAAAAGTTCATAGGTGTCTTTCTTATTGGGATGGCTCTGGCAAAGGGACAAAATGTAACAGGCGCAATGGAAATCCCAATTGGCTTGATGTTATTTTGTTCTGCTATCATGGCATTAGGAACATCAATCGGCGGCTATCGGATCATCAAGGCAGTTGGCATGGATATGGTCAAGCTGGAGACCTACCAGGGTTTCAGTGCCGATGTGGCAGCTTCATTAGCGCTGTTGGTTGCATCTTTATGGAATGGTTTGCCAGTTTCTACCACACACACCAAGACGACAGCCATCATGGGTGTAGGGGCATCAAAACGCATCAGCGCGGTCAATTGGTCGGTGGTAAAAGAAATGGTGCTCGCCTGGGTGTTGACTTTTCCGGGCTGTGGATTGTTAGGTTATGTGGTGACCAGAATACTGATCCAGGTATTCGCGTAGAGGAGAAAAATGGCAAAAAAACGCAATAATTATTACAAGATGTTCAGCGATATTGCTGGAGAGGCAATAAAAGCGGCATACCTTCTTGAAAAAACGGTTAAAAATTACAATCCCGAAAAGATTGAAAAACAAAACAAGACCATGCATGAACTTGAACATGCCGCTGACTTGAAAAAGCATGAGATGATGAAGTGCCTGGTCGCTGAATTTATCGCTCCAATTGAACGCGAAGACATTGCGACCTTATCTTACATGTTGGATGATGTTCTGGACAGTATCGAAGAAGTCTATCAAATGTTTTTTATGTACAACGTCAAAGAAATGCGACCAGACGCGTTCGATTTTGTCGATCTGATTGTCCGCAGTACGGAGGCAATGAAGGCTTGTTTTGATGAATTCGAGCACTTCAGAAAATCCGACCTGATTGCCAACAAGATCGTTGAAGTTAACGTGATCGAAGAACTGGCTGACAGCCTGTACTTTAAAGTGATAAGAGAACTGTACACCAAAGAAAAAGACCCAGTCAAAATCATGGTGTGGGTGCGGATTTACGACAGGTTTGAAAAGATTTGTGACCTGTGCGAACATGTCGCCGATACCATCGGCTCGGTGATCATGAAGAATTCGTAAAAATAATGCGTTGTAGTGGTAAGCGATGCTGATTTGGTTGTCATCCCGAGTCTCTTTTGCGAATGATCCTATTAGCAGCAAATCAGATTCTTCGCTTTGCTCTTAATGGCAGACACTCCTTGATCGTGCCGACATACCCGCTGAGCACGTATTCTAAGTACGGGGATTCAGAAATGGACGCCTTTGACGAAACCATGTACTGGGGCAAGAGCCCGGCTGAATCAAAGCTTTGCTCTCTCCTCAAGCAAAATCGTACGCATTTTTGGGAAAATGAGGGGGTTGGCGGATAAAATATCGATCTTGCCTGTCAACAATTCGCCATCACCATAGAGACTATCCACAATTCCACCTGCTTCGCGTACGATCAGGATCCCAGCTGCCACATCCCAGGGATTTAGATCAATTTCCCAAAATGCTTCAGCCCTCCCGCAAGCTACATAAGCCAGATCCAGGGCTGCTGAACCGAGACGGCGGATAGTCTGGACCTCACTGCTCAGACGAACAAAATTGTTGACATTTGATTTGGGTGTTCCGATCAAATATTGCCTGAAACCAGTGATCAGTAAGGAATCCCTGAATAATTCAACCGTGGAAACCTGAATCCGCTCACCATTCAAGAAGGCTCCTTGCCCTTTAGCAGCCCAAAAAGTCTCATTCATTGCCGGATTGCAGATGACGCCGAATATAAGTTCCCCTTTGTAGGCATAAGCTACCGAGACAGCCCAGATTGGCATACCGTGAGAGTAATTCAAGGTGCCATCGATCGGGTCGATGTACCATTTGTGATCACTGCCAAGGTCGTGATCACCACTTTCCTCTGCATTGATTGAGTGATCGGGGAAGTGTGCCTGAATCTTCTCAATTAACATAGCTTCAACAGCTGAATCTGCTGCGGTCACCAATTCGTTTGCAGCTTTGTAATGCATCTCAATATTCTCGTTTTGCATCTTTAAAGCGATTTGTGCTGAATCAGTGGTCCAGGTCAGGATTTGTTCAAGGGTAGGTTGCATTTTTTCTCCACATATTTGATCTTCTTGAGTTTACCGCAGCTTTTTAGTCTTAACTAGAGAGGTTTTTATTCTATTAACCTTTCGAGACTCTAAAACAGACGGCTCCGTTGCATGCAATGTAACCACAACAGTTGTTTCGAGGGAAGTGTCTGTTTATCGGCTAAAGGTGCCGGTTGCTGTATAATTCCTGGAATGGTGTAATGCGTGATGGGAGATTTGACGATCTTGAACAAAAAACCTGTTTGGTCCAGCAGGCTGCCCAACGCTGCGTTTATCCTCTTGCTTTTTCTGTTTTTCCTTGGTACAAGCCTGACTGCCGTTAACCTTCAGGCGGGCATCATTCCGGATGAAGAGGCGCACACAATGCTGATTGGTGAGTTTGAGAAGACTCCCGGCATTCCCCCTGAGACCGACGCCACCATCAAGCGCGGTGTCTTTATTGAGGGCAATCCTTTTCTTTACTATTGGCTGGCTGCACGCTTGCGTAATATGCTGTCCTTTGTCTTCCCTTCCGCACCAGCCACAACGCATTTCTATCTTGACAGGTTTTTCAATGTATTCTGCAGTGCTGCAAACCTTGTGGTTGTCTGGTTAATGTCTCGGAAATTGATTAAGAATACATGGCTGCAGTTGCTACCTCCATTTCTCCTGGCTAATACCTTGATGTTTTTCTTTCTTTCCAGTGGATCTAATTACGACAGTCTACTTAATTTATTGAGCTCTTTGAGCATCCTTTTCGCCGTGCTGCTTGTAAGAGGTGAAGATTTCTGGCAAAACTCATTCTGGATGTTCTTGATATTGGCTCTGGCTGGGTTAACAAAGAAAACAGCTCTTCCGCTAATCGGATTTTTATCAATAGCATGGCTAGTCATCTTTCTTTCCACAAAGCCGGAATGGCGTACCCTGAAAGGAAAGAAAATGCTCCCTTTGTTACTAGCGTTAGCAGCTATCAATATGAACATATTCATGTTTGGGCGCAACCTTCTTGTGCATCATACCCTTATTCCAGGTTGTGCCCAGCTGGCAACCGAAACGCAATGTCTCACTTCAACATTCATCATACGAGAAATGGAACACGCGCTGGACGAAAAAATGACAATTCAAGAAGCGGTAGCAGAAGGATACCCAGATCCAGTTAGTTATTACCTTGGATATTGGTCGCGTGTAATGACGTCAAGAAATGTTGGCGTACACGGACATAAGATATATTCAAACCCCCTGAAGAATATTGTGCGATTCACCCTCTTGGGGATAATTGTGACTGGATTCGCTTTTATCCGGAAACCAAAGAAAGAGATGTTATTACTTCTTGCAATTGGAGTAATGTATATGCTGACCTTGTTTATCTACAATTACGATATGCAACTTTACTACGCTTTCAAGGGTTTTGCGATTCAAGGAAGATACATCTTCCCTGTGATCAGTTGTTTCTTGATTCTGATTACCTGCGTGCTCGAAAGCTTGCGACCGAAGGCTTTAAGTATTCTCATGATCTCTTACATTGTCTTATTGAGTATTGCGGCAGGCCCAATTCAAATCATTTACTATTACCAAAGCTTTTTCACCAATTGGTTCTGAGACATATAAAAGGCATCCACAGTAACTATTTAATTGCGGCATCCCCACAGAGATGCGTTTTTAGGTCCCATCCCACGATTGAGATGAATAGAATTCCCTCCATTGGGAGCAGCCTGCTTTTTGAACACATTGGTAATCCTGATCCCCACCTAAGCGAGGATCCTGTGGATAATCTGTGGGAAATGGCAGGATAGTCTGTGGAGATTTCCACTATAATTAGTGGATAAGTCCCATATTTCTGTGGATTGGAGTCGTATGGAATCCAAAAAAGAATTACCCAAATTCGCTGTTTTGCAGCTTTCCGGATGTTCAGGGTGTGAAGTTTCCCTGTTGAACTCGGATGAATGGATTAACGATTTTAACCTGGTGTATATGCCCCTGGTTGTCACGACCAACAAAATCCCTGACGATGTAGAGGTTTTGCTTGTTTCGGGAGGAGTACGTACTGATGAGGATATACACAACCTGCGCAAGGGTGCATCGCGCTCCAAGAAAGTGATCGCAGTTGGCACATGTGCTCTTTCCGGCGGGGTTGCCCAGATTCGTGAAACTCACCAGGCGCGGGACACCTATTTGCTTTCCTCGCACAGGCTGCGTCTGCCGGACATGTTGCCACGCGCTTTTCCGATCGATCGATTTGTACCAGTTGACCTGTACCTCCCAGGCTGCCCGCCTACACCGCAATTGTTCATGACTGCTTTGAAGGAGGGCGAAAACGCAAAAATCGCGTCCATCGTTTGCCAGGAGTGCGGTCGTCAGAAACTGCAAGACATGCGCCCAACCTCAATTACAGGCATGCGCAGTGGGGTGACCTTGCCCGATATCTGCCTGATCAACCAGGGATACCTTTGTGTTGGCACATCCACTCGCGGAGGTTGCGGCGCACTCTGCACGCGACCCGGACATGCTTGTGTGGGCTGCCGCGGTCCAGCCAATCCCTATCTGAACAAAGAACCAAAATTTGTTCTGGATAATCTGCGACGAGTATTTACCCGCATGACTGATATCCCTGAAGAAGAGATCAATGAAGCCCTGGAATCACCCTGGCTCTCGCTTTTCCTTGATCAGTTTACTGACTATACACAGGATGAGTCCCTGCCTTTACGGACAAAAGAGAAGATGATCTGATGACTACTATAACTTACCCACTCAGTCGTATTGAAGGACATGCCCGGGTCGTGATCGATATTCATGATGATGAAGTTTTTCGTGCAGATTTCCAGGCAATGGAAATGAGAGGTTTCAGCTATTATGTCCAGGGTGTACCTGCCGAACAAATCACTGTGATCGTGCCGCGTATCTGCGGGGTTTGCTCAACTGCTCACCAGGTGGCATCGGTTAAAGCTTTGGAAGATGTCTTTGGGGTCACACCTCCACCATTGGCGGAAGAAATTCGGGAAGTTTTGTTACTCGGTCAACTGATCCAGAACCAGGCAACATCGCTCTTTATCTTTACCATGCCCGACCGACTCAATGCCAGTTCCCTCTTTGAAGTATCAGAAACACAGAAAGAGAAAGAGCGCCAGTTTTCACTGGCACAAATGGCACTACGCGTTCGGAAGATCGGAACCGATCTCATCAGCCTGGCTGGTGGTCAGTTCATCCACCCAATCAAGACCACGATTGGTGGCGTTACCAGTGGTATCCCCCGCCAAAAAGCCGATGAAATGATTATGACGATTGATGAGCTTTTACCAGTTGCTTATAACCTGGTGGATACTTACTGGCAAATGTCCATGGAGATGGGAAACCGGATTGGATCCTGGGGCGATGACGAACCAACCTATTACCTGGCGTCCACTGAAAGCAACCATTTCCGCCTGAACAGCAAGCGGCTGCGATTGATGTGCCCGGAAGGAAGAGAGTGTCAGACTTTCGATGCGCATGAGTTTGAGTCGTACCTTCAGGTTGAAGACAGTGATTATTCGTACGCCGGCATCAGCAGTTTCCAGGGGAATATCATGCGCGCCAATAGTCTGGCTCGAATCAACCTAACCACCTCATTTGGAACACCCAAAGCGGATGCTTTCCTGAAGCGTTTTGTGGAAACCTTTGGGCGTCCGGCGCACGCCATTATGTTCTTTGATCTCTGCCGCGGTATCGAGTTGGTGCATGCGCTCGAGAAGTCACGCTTGATGTTGGAAGCTGACCTGGAACATGGTGAGACTGAAGTCGGCTACACCCCGAGGGATGGAGTGGGATATGGGTTGGTGGAAGCCCCACGAGGACCGTTGATCCACCACTATGAAGTGGAAAACGGTTTGATCAAGAACGCCGATTTTATCATCCCAACGGTGCATAACATGCTGGCGATCCGAAGGGCACTGATGGTGGCTGCGAAACGATACGTCAGTTCAGACGGGATCAGCAGTGAATTGGGACGGGCAGTCGGGCGCGTGGTGCGTGCCTTTGACCCCTGCATCGCCTGCGCCACGAAGTAAACGCGCTTTTAGCGTTCGCCCTTATATTCTGCCAGCAACCGGGTGTAAAACTCGGTTAGAAATGCGTTACGGTCTTCAGCAATCAGCCTGCCAGTTCTTGTGAAAAGCTGGTCCTTGACTTTCCGAAGCTTGAACAGGTATTCATGATAAGAGCTATGGGATTCCCCCGGCTCTTTTTTGCCAGTTTCCAGAAACTGTTGGGAGGGTTCGCTTAAGACCGGCTGCCCAGCCAGAACAGCATAGGCAATAGTTCGGGCTGCACCAATTGCGCCCAGCACGTCCAGCTTGTCCGCGTCAAAAAGACACTGAGCCTCCAGGCTTTCAGGTCGCTCGCCGTTGTGGCGGTAGCGGTGAGCGCGGATACAGTGCTGCACTGCTTCAATGCGTTTCTGTGACCAACCTTTGCTGACAAGCACTTCTCCGGCAAACTCTGCTGACGTGATATGGTGTTCTTTCCTGGCTGTTCCGCCCTCAGCTGGGCTGGCACCGCGAGAATCGTGCAAGTAGGCGGCCGCTTCGATGATTTCAAGGTCTGCCCCCTCGGCTTTACCGATGCGTTCTGCCATCGCCTTGACTCGCAAGACATGCTCAAAATTATGAACTTCATCTGCTTCCTGATACCAGGATTGTGCTTCTTCTAAGGTTATGGTCATTTCTCTCAGATCTGTGCATCCTCGCCGCTCATGACCTGGTTGATAAGGTCTTGGGCGAGCTCCTGAAGGCGTTCCCGCTCACCTTCCCCCTCATGTTTTTCTTTCCAGAATAACTCCAGCAATTCGAGGGGGCTCAACGAACTGGTTTCCTGACCGTCAGGCAATCGGCTGCGGGCTTCGGAGACCGAATTCTTGTGCAACTTGAATTCAAAAGCATCTTTGGCAAAGGCATGCAAGCGTGCCTCATCTATCAAAACCTCATATCCTTGGGGATAAGTGATTTTCAAGCGTACGATGGCATCTTTCAGCGCTTCCTGTGGGGGCAAGGCGTCTATTAGTTTCTCATTGACATTTTGTTCGTCAATAAGGATTACACTTCGGTCGATAAACTTACGGATGGGCAGTTTGCGCCACTCATAAGTGGTGTGCCCTTTCTCTATCCTGGCAATCACAAACCCCTTTTCCTCGTTCACTTCCCCAAAATCGACCCGCTCGATCGAACCCGGGTAGACTACCGGCGGTTGGTTGCCTATATTCAGGTCCTGGTAGCGATGGATGTGACCAAGAGCGACATAATCGAAACGCGGATTGCAGACCAGCCCCAACGGCAGGATGACATCTCTGCCAATTTTGATCTCCTGTTCATTGCCAAGTTTGGCTCCCGCCACAGAAGCATGAGCAGTCAGGATCACTGGCAGGTCGGGGTCAGTCTCGCCAAGAGCGAGCATGATCCAATCGGACACGCTGTTCTCGATAAAACGCAATGGGTCTTCTTCTTCAGACTCACCTGAGGTTATTGTTTGCATAACCCCGGCACGGGTGATCCAGGGAATTGCCATCACCTGGATGGGCAACCCTTCCAGGTCGGCAGGAGTGAGTAAGCTGAGATTACTGACCACATGAATATGATCCGGAGCAAGTGTGTCAAACTCTTGCAAGGCATGCGCTTTACGCTGGGAGGGGGAGATGTCGTGGTTGCCGGTGAGAAGAATGGTAGGAATCCCGGCTTTTGAAAGGCGCATCAGGCGGCGACCCCATTCACGTTGGAAAGTGGGCGCGGGAGCCCTGTCTTTATAGGCATCGCCAGCAAAAATGACCAGGTCCACTTCTTCGTCAATGGCAGCCTGGACGATCGTGTCAAGACTGCGCAAAAAGTCCATTACACGTTCCGGCAAACCGGTTTCAGGGTTGTGAGCACCAAAATTGGTCATGTCGATGTGAGCATCAGCAAAGTGGAGGAGTTTGATCATGCATTGATTATACCGGAGAGACTGCCTGTGATGGCACGCATTAGCGATTAACCATTCACTAACGGAATAAAACAGCTACATCGGGTAAAATCGGGGTATGACAATTAATGAACGCCCTCAAATTTTATTGACCAATGATGACAGTATCAATTCGCCCGGATTATGGGCTGCCGCGGAAGCACTTTCAACCCTTGGGTATGTACATGTAGTAGCGCCCCGGGTCCAACAGACCTCGATGGGGCGGGCTTTGCCGCGCGAATCAGACAGAATCCGGGAAACACAAGAATTAGCGATCAATGGAGAAACCTGGCAGGTACATGGGATAGGCGGTTCTCCTGCGCAGGCGGTTTTACATGGCTTGCTCAGTGTGATGAAGGATATTGAGCCTGATCTGGTTGTCTCCGGAATAAACTACGGCGAAAACGTTGCTTCAGGCGTTACGGTCAGCGGCACGGTAGGCGCGGCGCTTGAAGCTGCTTCCTTTGGTTACCCAGCCTTGGCGGTTTCACTTCAGACGGCTGTGAGTGAACACTTTAACCTGTCAGACAAAGTTAATTTCAGTACTGCTGCCTGGTTTACACGCTTCTTCGCGGAAAAGTTGCTGCGACTTGAGATGCCTTTTGATGTGGATGTGCTGAAAGTAGATGTGCCGGCAGATGCTACACCGGAGACCCCCTGGCTGGTCACGCGCCAATCGCGTCAGCGTTATTTTGAAGTTACCTCTGAGTTCGATCCACAGACCGGAACTGAGAACGTCAGTTACTATACCAAAGTAAATGAAGCTACAGTTGAAAAGGATAGCGATCTGAAAACGGTGTTGCTGGATAAGCTCGTCTCGGTCACGCCGATCAGCCTGGATTTGACCTCGCGGGTCGATTTTGAAGATCTGCGAAGTTTATTGGAATCGTAGGAACTAAATCTGCTTTGCCTTCAAGACTGGCAACTGATGGAGAATGGTATTAAGCCAATCCACTTATGGTTTTGCCATTAAACAATATATGGAAGGGATCACCCTTTCAGGACAATAGAGCCGCTTCTCTACCGGTCAAATATTAAAGCGAATCTCGATAATGTCGCCATCTTCAATGATATAGTTCTTGCCCTCCACACGCAGGCGACCATGATTGCGGGCTTCTGCTGTGGTTCCGTAGGTAACCAGATCTTCAAACGAAATTACCTCAGCGCGGATGAATCCTTTTTCCATATCTGAATGGATGGTGCCGGCAGCTTCGCGGGCGTTGCTGCCTTTGCGGAGAGTCCACACATGCACTTCTTTTTCGCCTGCGGTAAAGAAACTGTGCACATTGAGCAGATCGTAAGAAACCTTGATCAGACGTGACATTCCCAGTTCAGTTACACCAAATTCTTCCATGAACATGGCAGCATCTTCCGGCTCCAGTGCCATGATATCCATTTCCAACTTGGCTGGCAGACTGACCACAGTGGTACGTGGATGCGGGCTGGTATAGTCGAGCGCAGCCTGGTCTTCAGACTGATTGAAAACAATGATTTGAGGTTTGCGGCTCAGAAAACCAAAACTGGAAACAATTTTGTCTTCTTCGGGAGAGAATGTAAAATGGCGGAGCGGTTTTTCTGCGTTTAGCATGGCTTCAAGCCGTTCGAACAGATCAATTTCTGATTGGATCACATCCCTTGGGCGGGAAACGCCACGGCGGTGTTCTTCACGCAGCTTTTCCAGGCGACGCTCCACCATGAGCAGATCATTCAATATAAAGTCGGTATCCATGGTCAGAATATCACGGATCGGGTCAATGCTCTCAGCCAGGTGGGGAACACTGGCATTTTCAAACTGGCGCACAACATGCAAAAAGCCATCCATTTGAGCCAATTGGTTGATCATAACACCTGGTAAGCCAGCCCGACCAGCGGTACCATCCAACCCGGCAATGTCGGCATAGGTCACTTTTGCCCGCACAATTTTTTTCGGTTTGAACATTTCGCAAAGCTTATCCACCCGTGAGTCAGGCACGTCCACCACTGCAGTGTGCACTTCCATCTGCCCGGTGGACATTTCGGTGGGGATATCTGCGCCAGTGAGGGCTTTATATACAGTCGTCTTCCCGGATTGAGGTAAACCAATGATTCCTAATTGCATTTCCAACTCCTGCTTCTTAATTGAGCAAACTGATTATATCGTATTGTTCTCTGCCATCTCTCGTTCCTGTTTGTCCATCTTCATTGCGGGAATAGCATGACGGTCAGCAAGAATTCCCTCCAAAACCATGTCACAATCAGTTGCAAAACTCTGTTGCTCGGTTATACTTACTTATCCTTGTACATTCAACATCGTTTAATCCACCCAATCTCAGGCAGAGTATTACTACGGAGTTAAAAATGAAAAGAATCGCTGTTGTTTTTCTGGTAATGATGCTGGCTTTCACAGCCTGCTCGATGCCCAAATTAGTCAAGGTTGAGGACACGCCCGACCCTACTGCCACCGCTGTTGTAATAGCACCCGAACCCACTGAAGTGATCCCTGAACCTACTGAAGTGATCCCTGAACCTACCGATGTCGCCCCTGAACCCACCGAAGTTGTCACCGTGCCAACAAAAGAACAAGCCCAACCTTCAGCAACTGAGGAAGTGAACCTTTATGAAACCTACGAACTATTAATGATGGAGAGCTTTTCTGAGGACGATGGCACCTGGAATATTGGATGGTGGACTGATGAAGCCGGACAGGACATCATTGAAAATGGAGAGTATCGCATGACCGTGTATGAAGATAACTACATGATCTGGAGCGAGACTTTTGATCTGGGCACTCCCAATGTGATCATGCAGGTCGAGGCACAGCTTTATGCAGGCAGCGATGAGAATGGGCATGGTTTTATTTGTCGCTATGTCGACCAGGACAACTTCTACTACCTGATGATCGGTAATGACGGCTGGTATTCGATCGACAAATATGTCGATAACGTGTATGAGAACCTCGCCTCCGATTATGCCTCCAGCGATGTGATTGACCCCAGCCGTAATTTGATTCGCGCAGAATGTAACGGGAGCAGGCTGGCTTTATGGTCCAATGATGTCCTCTTGGCAGAAGTTGAAGACAGTTCTTTACCCGAAGGTACGGTTGGGCTCTATGCCCGTACCTGGGATGACAAAGACATCACCATCGCATTTGACAATTTTGATGTTTTTGCTGCAGACTTGGGTCCAGTCGGACAGTTTGATGATGACATTCTTGCGGGAAATGTGCTTTTCTCAGATGATTTTGAAGAAGATTATGGTACCTGGAAATTTGGAACCTACAATCAGTCAGATCTGGCGCTCGACTACGGCTGGTTATCCTATACATTAAAACAAGCCAATTGGGAAAGTTGGGATGTGACCGGTCAGGTCAATGCCGATGATGTGAAAATGGAGGCATATTTTAGCAATGACGCCGACCAAACAGAAAACATTCAAGGTTTCATCTGCCGTTATCAGGATGACAATAACTTTTACAGGATCACCTTCGGCAACGATGGTTATGTCCGTATCGGTAAGCGACTGAACGGAGAATGGATTTTCTTTGTGGATGGGTATGACACTTCTGGTGTGATCGATCCGGATTTTAACTGGGTTGAAGCCAGTTGTGAAGGCAACACACTGCGGCTCTGGATTTATGGCGAACTGATCGCTGAAGTTACTGACCCGGACAGTTCATTCGGCAGTGGCGATGTGGGGTTTGTAGTGGGTGCCTTTAATGATCCGGCAGTGGTGGTCAGCATCGACGATTTTGTGGTCACATCCTTGAATTAGATTCAACATATACCAGTAGATTAAATGATCAACAAAAAGCCGGGTCCAATTCTGGACCCGGCTTTCTTGATTCATTGAGTATTCAGCTTTATGGATGTTGGGCTTTCGCGTCATCTTCAAGTGAAGTGGAGGACTTGGTTTTGGCAAGATCTTTTTCTATTTGCTTACGCACTTTCTTTTCCACTTTACGCTCGGCTTTTTCGGCTTTTCGGGTTTCTTTTTCATGTCGTTTTACCAGTCTGGCTTCGTCTTCTGCTGCCAGCTTGATGGCAGTACGCAGTACCTGGTAAACATAGTATCCCAGAAAGGCGATTGCTAAAACGAGCACAATAATGCTGCCGATCGTCAGCCCAATTTCTGTTCCCCGGATGGTCGGCGTCCAGATATAACCACCGATACCCGTGAAGAAAAGCACTGTGTTGAGGATCACAACAAACAAGCGGATCTCAGTAGGACCTATACCGATACTGGTCATTTCGAAGGTACCAGTTACGTGGGTTTTGAGATAAACCTGGATCATCAGGAGCAGCCAGCCGGAAAGGGCGAGCAAGCTGATGTCGAAGCGGGCGATCCCCGAGAGACCAAGGGCGGCAATGATAATTAATGTAGTGATGCCGTCGATGGCATGATCAACGTAATAGCCATAATTCGGTCGTTCGTGGTGGCGAAAGCGCGCCAGGGTGCCATCCAGGCTGTCACCAAACCAGTTGATGAAAAATCCCAGGCTGGCAATAAACAGCCAGGGATTGCCCTTAATATCGCCCATGCCGACCATGACGTACGCGAAACCCGCCAGAATCGAACCCAACAGACCCAGTACGGTCAGCATGTCCGAATTCACCCAGGCAGGCATATTGCGAGCGAAGAATTGCAGGGCTGGACGCTCTAATGGACCGAGCAGAATATCATTCGTCCTTTTGTCTTTTTTTGCTCCATCGTTTTCGTTTGTCATAAAACCTCTTAAAGTAAATTTTTTAATAAAGGAAAAACTTCCGGCCAAACCGGGTAAAACATAGCCCAGTCGGTCGGGTATTTACGGATAAAATTCTCTGTAGGTTTTAGCACCTTTTCAACATTCACACGATTCTCTTCCATCAAATCGGGACGCGCTTCCATCACTATCGGTTCAGAGGCGTCGATGATAAAGGTGCCATCCGGCTGGCGTGAGCCGCAGGCAACACGGGCAATTGCCCCTGTTTCAAGGCATAAGCGGGCATAAAAGGTTGGCAGGGCAGCAGGACGACCGAAGAATATGGCTTTATATTTCGCCTCATCTGAGTTATCCAGAGGGCGATCGATGCCGGTTGCCAGCGCCATACCATCTTTTATAGCTTGTCTGGCACCCCGAAAAGCGGAAAACGAGATCGGATGAACATCCAACCCAACGGCTGCCCGTAATTTGTTTTGCTCTTTGTAAGCGTTATTGGGGTGGGGATAGGCAAGCACATAAAGAGGCACTTTTAGCCAGCTCAATGCCATCATGAAAAAATCAAAATTTCCAATATGCGGTCCAAGAATAAATGAAGGCACTTTTTGATCACGGATATCAGTAAAGGCGCGCTCTGCTTCCGGAGTGAGCCTGACCAGGTCGAGTCCTTCTTGCGGATGTTGATAGTAATAGTAATATTCAGCTAAAGAAGTGATTTGGGATGTAATCACTCGAAGCGTTTGCTCTTGAAGTTCTTCTTTTGTCAGATTTTCGCCGAGAACGACCCATTGATTGGCTTTGATATTGTGGACGAGATTACTGGATTGGCGGGAGGCAATGATTTTTCCAACAAAGATAGCCAGGCTTCGAAGTGTGGGAAGTGAGAAATGTTTCCCTATCCATAAGCCTGTCTTAACAGCTGCTGAATCCTGAATAAACTCTTTGAGACCCATATTCAAAATTGTACTCTATCAATTTAATAACACATTAATAATGATAAGGTTGTAATAAACGTATAAATTGTGACAATTGTCACGGTTTTCTCGACAGATACAACCGCCTTACTAAGCTCGATGTCAGAAAAGCTGCTGATGCCAGTAAAATGATCACGGGACCTGCCTGGATGTTGGTTTGAAATGAGATCACCAACCCCATGAAGCACAACAGAAAGCTAAGAAACACCGAAAAAAGCATGATCTGACGCACATCTTTTAAGTGGTTGAGGGCAATTGCCGGTGGGATCGAAATCAGGGCGATCACTAAAATCAAACCCACCATGCGCATGGCGACAACCACGGTTAATCCGATCAGCACCAGCAAGGTAAGGAATACCAGGTTAACAGGAACGTTTCGCACAGAACTGAAAATTTCGTCGTAAGAGATTGCCAGCAGGCTGCGATAGGTAAATACGACAAATCCAACAACCAGAAAGCCAATCAGTGCCATCAACTGAAGGTCGGTGCCTGACACAGCCAGGATGCTGCCAAACAGATAGCTCATCAGGTTGGCTTTGTAGCCTGGAGTCAGGGAAATAAATATGATCCCAACTGCCATACCAACTGACCACATCACGCCAATGAGCGTATCGGCTCCAGATCTTGATCTGCGTTTTGCCATGCCCATGATGAGTGCGGCAACCGTGCTGAAAAGAAGCGCTCCAATCATGGGATCCTGACCCAGGAAGTAGGAAATGCCAACACCGCCATAGGCGGCATGGGCTATTCCACCGCTGAGAGAGACGATCCGGTTGAGGACCACCAGTGTGCCAATGATGCCAGTAGCAAGGCTGATCCAAAAACTGGCGATCAGGGCATTGCGCATAAATTCATAAGAAAACATCGTGCTTAGTTGTTCAATCATGGCGATCCTCGTGCTGATGACCGGCAATAACACGATGGGGAAGACCGTGTGCGATCAGATCCACCGGGCAGCCATAGCCTGTTTCAACCATTTCGGGAGTAAGCTCTTTGCTTCCCTGGTAGATCAGCTGGCGGTTGACACAGCCTATGGTTTTTACATAGGTAGAGATGGCAGTCAGATCGTGCGAGATGAGCAGGATTGCGATGTGATCGTTCAATTCAGCCAGCAGATCATAAAGTTGATTACTGGATTGACTGTCCACGCTGGATGTAGGCTCATCCAGAAGTAAGATTTTTGGCTCAGCAGCCAAAGCGCGGGAGATATAAACCCGTTGGCGTTGACCGCCGGAAAGTTCATTCATAGTACGTTTACGATAATCAGACATACCGGTTTGTTCGAGTGCGGTCTCAATAGCTTCTTTATCATGAGGGCGAAGCTTAAAATTTTGCGAAAGGGCAGGCTGCAGGCGCCCCATCGCCACCACATCCCAAACACTGATGGGGAAGTGTTTATCCTCCACTTGAAATTGAGATACATAGCCGATGTGCTTGCGTCCCCGGACAGGGTCCTGCCCCATAACAGTAATTGAGCCTCTGTCGGGTTTGAGCAGACCAAGGATCACGCGGATCAGGGTGGTTTTCCCGCCGCCATTGGGTCCGATCAGCCCGACATAGTCATCCTGGAACATTTCAAAGGAAATATCCTCCAAGATGGTATCAGCTTCGTAGCCTGCCCATAAATTATTGATTGCGATAACAGGTTGTCTATCCATCTTTTCCTTAATTCAAGGCTGCTTGGAGCGCGTCGCCAATGAACAGCATGTTGGCTGCCCAATCGTAAGCCATCGGGTCGATCTCGATGATGGAATCGATCCCGGCTTGTTCAGCCAGCATCTGTACATTGAGCGGATTGGCACCGGTTTGCGTGAAAAGCGTGTGGATCCCATAGGTTTTGGAGGAATTCAGGATCTCCGCAAGTTGAGTTGGGCTGGGTTCCTGACCATCCACCTCCACCGGGATCATCTCAAGCCCGTAGGCATCAGTAAAATAACCCAAAGAGGGATGGATGATAAGGAATTGCTGACGGCTGGTCTGCGAAAGCTTTTGGGCTAATTGGTTATCGATGTCCTCTATGACAACAAGCGCTTTTTCGAGATTACCTTGATAATACTCGCTGTTATCAGGATCTGTGCTGATGAGGATGGAAGCAACATTCCTGGCGATGAGCCGCATATTATCGGCAGAAAGCCAGATATGGGGGTCCAGCCCCTCGTGTTCATCGCCCTCTCCGTGCCCATGATCAGCGACCGGTATGCGTTCAACGCCTTCAGAGATGTCAATCACCTGCAGGTTGCTGTTCGCATCGGTGAATTTGGGGATCCAAACCTCTTCGAATTCGACGCCGGCGGTCAGGTAGAGATCGGATGCCGCTATGGCGGTCATTTGAGCGGGGCTGGGTTCATAAGTGTGGGGGTCGTCACCACTGGTCGTGAGCGACTGAGTCTGCACACGCTCACCTCCGATTTGATCGACGAGCCACTGAATAGAAGCAATGCTGACCGAGATGTTCAGACGGTCATCATCCAGGAAAGGAGGGTTGTTTGTTTGGGTGCTGCAGGCACTGGCTACCAGTGAAAAAACCAGCAGGATCGGCAATAATTTTCTCAAATTTCTTTTCCTTTGTTGTTTTGCTGCTGACAATCAGGGCAGAGCCCAAAAAGTTGCAATAAGTGATCGCGAACCTGGAAAGAGGTTTCGGCTTCCACGCGCTGGACCAACTCGTTAATATCATCGGAGCCGGAAAATTCCAGCGCTTTATGACACTCCTGGCAGACAATGTGATGATGGTGACCGGTAGTGCTGAGCCTGTAGCCAGGATTGAGCTGGGGATCATAGACTACACTAACCAGTTCAAGCCTGGTGAGCAAATCCAGCGTGCGGTAAACGCTGACGAGACCCAGTTCATAAGCCTTTTGTTGCAGCTCCTGGTGGATTTGCTGGGGGCTCAAGGCGACCTCAGCCTTCTCCAACAACTCCATGATGCGCTTACGCGGTTCGGAGAGGCGATAGCCTTTTTGAGAGAGGATTGCTTTCCAGTCCATCATTTCCTTATTGAAAAAGTTTTTCAATTAGCAGGATTATAAAGGATATCTCTGAAAAAGTGGAAGATTGTAGAAGTATGGCATATTCAAATAATAAAGATGCAGTCAAGGAGACTGGTAATTTGTACTATTTTTGTTAGAAATCCGATTTGTCTACCTGGGTGAAGGTGAATAAGGTTTCATTCTGTTATAATCGCAAAGCTACAAAAAAGAGCAGATGGAGATTATCGAATGGAAACTATTCAAAACGACGCTGTCGTACAAATTGCATACAACCTGAACGTAGCAGGTCAGGAACTGGAATCGAACTTATTGGAATACCTGCACGGACATGGCAATATCATTCCTGGATTAGAGAATGAACTTACTGGTCTGAATGTGGGCGATCGAAAGCATGTGCTGGTCAAAGCCGCGGATGCTTACGGTGAGTTTGACCCCAACATGGTGATCACTGTTAACCGCGAATCTTTCCCGGCTGATTTTGAGATCCGTTTGGGCGAACCGATGAACTTGCGCGATGCTTCCGGCAATGTTTTTCAGGCAGTGGCTACCGCCCTGACTGAAGAATCAGTCGAGATGGACCTGAACCACCCCATGGCTGGCAAAGAGCTGGAGTTCCAGGTGACAATCCTCTCGATCCGTCCGGCTACTGAAGATGAAATCGCTCATGGTCATTTACATTATTCCGGTGGCTGCGAGGGCTGTTCTTCCAGCGATTGCGGTGATGGCTGCGACAGCGGCTGTTGTTAATTTTCTGATAAGATAAAAAAACGGGTAGAGCTCAGTCTACCCGTTTTTGATTTATTATGTTTTGTGATTATCGGTTGTGTCTCGCAATGGAGACCATGCTGGAAATAGCTCCAAAAAGCACGCCAGCGATTGGCCAAACCACCCAGGAAATGCCCCAGGCATTTTTCAAGAAACTCCAGGCAAGGTAACCGCCCAAAACAAGCAGCCAATACAACCCGGCAAAGGGCTGCATGTAGTCCGCATCTTCTTTTTTCTGCCTGGTGTAATCCCCTTCGTTGAGAAGTTTGTCGTAAGCGCCCATTTTGGTGCCGCCCATGATGAACATTCCCACCGCGATGGCGATTAGAGCCAGCAACGCGATCACCATTAATTGAAGCACAAACTCACCGCCTACTTCAAGAATGGCGACGGTGACCAGCATGATGACACCAAGCAAAATCAGGAAGACTCCCAGGGCAATTGTGCGACCAAAGGCAGGTACATACTCATCCTTTTGCAGTTTGATACGGTTTCGAAGATATGGATCAATTTTGACAAACTTGGTCTCAAGATTCTCATACTTGTCAGCCTTGATCCCAGCCATGATGAACATATAGACTGCAATGGCGACCAACAAAAGCAGCCCGCCAACCCCAATTGCCTGGGCAACTTTTTCGAGGATTAAGCCTCTGGTAGCGAGGGATTGCAAGAGGATCAAAGTGATCACGCCCACAAAAATCAGACCGATCCCGAGAGCAATTTGCCTGCCCGATTGAAGGGTTACGGCAAAGTATTTTTCAACATCCTCATCAGTCATGTTGATTTGCGCAGGCTCGCCGGTGTCGAGAGCGTTGACTTCATTGCTGATACCCAAATTCGCGGCGAGTTCGTCCAGGTTGCCAAATTCAGCAATGACCTGACCAACAGCTTCATTGTCTGTGCGACCTTCGCTGCGTAGTTGGTTGTATTTATCTTCCATCATCTGGGAGAGCTCATCCTTAGCCCGCATCACCTCGGGAGATTTGGGCAGATGAAGAAACATATTTTCCAAATAAGATTTAATAGCATCCATTTTTTCTCCTAATTTCGAACAAATCTTTCTACGATTTCCTTGGTTTCTTTCCACTCTTCAGTCTTTTCCCGGTAATAGGCACGCCCTTCATCTGTCAAACGATAGTAGGTGCGGCGGTTACCACTGGTTTCGGTTCCATAGAATGAACTGATGAGTCCGTTCTTTTCCAACCGATTGAACGCAGAATAGAGCGTGGTTTCTTTCATGACAAATTTGTCATTAGTGATCGTACGTATCCTTCGGGATATTTCATAACCATAATTTGGTTCATCCAGAAGAAGTGACAATATGATCGTGTCGGTATATCCTCTAAGTACATCACTGCTTAACATCGATTATCCTCTAAAAGTATTACGTCTGACGTAATACTACTATATCAGATGTAGTACGTCATGTCAAGTACTTTCTTGAGGATATTTTCGAGAAAATTCTATTATTATTAAATGGATAAAAATCGGGCACCGAGGTGCAACAGGTGTAGGGAAGGGGCTTGACCCCTTCCGCAAGATTGTATTCAATTACGGAATGGCACACCCTTACAGGGCAATAGAGTCCATTCCCTATGTCCAAAAGCGCGGAAAGGTTGGTTATCCCTCCGGAAGAAACTTACGCTGCTAATCGGGCGATCTCAACAATAACCTGGCTGGCGAGTTTCAGTTCCTCAACTGAGAGATATTCAAAACGCCCATGGTAGTTATAGCCGCCGGTGAATAAGTTTGGTGTGGGTAAGCCCATGAAGGACAGGCGGCTGCCATCCGTGCCACCCCGTACTGCCACTTCCACTGGCTCTATACCTATGGCGCGATAGGCTTTGCGTGCCAGATCCAGAATTTCGGGGTGGGGAGCAACTTTCTCGAGCATGTTGTAATATTGGTCTTTCAAATGCAGCTCCAGAGTGCCGACACCGTAGCGCTGATTAATGTAATCGGCTGCCTGTCTCATGAGGGCTTTCTTTCCTTCAAACAACTGGCTGTCATGGTCCCGGATGATGTATTCCATGTCGGCTTGTTCAGCCTCGCCGCTTAAGCTGATCAGGTGGAAGAAGCCTTCCCGCTTTTCGGTGTGTTCCGGGCGGTCGAAAACTGGCAGAAGATTATGGAAATCGATGGCAACCTGGACGGCGTTGACAAGTTTCCCTTTTGCATCCCCTGGATGAAAACTCTTGCCGTGAACACTGATCTCGGCTCCGGCGGCATTGAAGTTTTCGTATGCCAATTCACCAACCGGACCGCCATCCATGGTGAAGGCAAAATCAGCACCAAAGGCAGGCACATCGAAGTGATCCACCCCAGCGCCAACCTCTTCATCCGGCGTGAATCCAACGCGGATCTTGCCATGCGGGATTTGAGGGTTTTGGACCAAAGTTGCCACCGCACTCATAATGGCAGCCACGCCTGCTTTATCGTCTGCGCCCAGCAGTGTGGTACCATCGGTGACAACCAGTGTTTCACCGACGTGCTGGCTTATTTCCGGATAGTCCGATGGACTCAGCAACATGCCTTGTTCATGGTTCAATACGATGTCTCCGCCGTCGTAGTTTTCGACCAGGCGTGGTTTTACATCCTTCCCAGAGGCGGCAGGGCTGGTATCCACATGGGCGATGAAGCCGATGGTGGGGGTCGGATGGCTGACGTTGGATGGTAATGTGGCTGTGACATAGCCAAATTCGTCCAGTTTGACATCTTCCAGGTTGAGTTCACGCAATTCTTCCACCAACAAGCGGGAAAGGTCAAGCTGTTTCAAAGTGCTTGGATAGGTTTCGGAGTGGTGAGCCGATTGTGTGTCAATTTTTACATAGCGCAGAAAGCGGTCAAGAACGTCAGTCATGTTTCCTCCATGGATGTTTTGTCCATTTTATCACCCGAAATCCCGGGCACATAAAATCAGTTAAAATGTATCAGGTATGAACAAAAAGAAGAATCCGGGAAATTTTCTGATTGCCTTGGCTTTTCTTGGCTTAGTGCTGTTATCTGGCTGTATGCAAGGTGAAGATGTCAATGAAGGGGAAATTATCTCAACCCAGACCGAGCTTGAATTGGGAGATTACGGCGGATACCAGATCGTCAATCGATACCCACATGATCCTACCTGTTATTCCCAGGGTCTGATCTACCGCGATGGAATTTTCTACGAAAGCTGCGGTCTTTACGGGCAGAGCAGCTTGCGCAAGGTCGACCCGGAAAGCGGCGAAGTACTCCAGGAAACCAGCCTGGGAGACCAATATTTTGCAGAAGGGTTGATGGAACTGGATGGATTGCTCTATCAGCTGACCTGGCAGGAAGGTATTGCTTTTGTGTACAACATGGATGACCTTACAAATGTGGGTCAGTTTTCGTACAGTACGCAAGGTTGGGGGCTGACCAGCAACGGCTCGGGGCTGATCCTTTCTGATGGCAGCAACAAACTGTTTTGGATCGACCCTGCCAACGGTTTTGTTCACAAAGAAACCCCGGTCACCTGGCAAGGTCAACCGATCGATTACCTGAATGAGTTGGAATATGTCAACGGTATGATCTTCGCCAATATTTACCTTACTGACCAGATAGCCATCATCGACCCGGAAACCGGACTGGTGGAGACTATGCTTGACATGCGTGGATTGCGCCCGGAAGAAAACCTGTCCGTGACGGGCGAAGTGTTGAACGGGATCGCTTATGACGAGGAAAACGGACGTCTTTTTGTGACCGGAAAGCACTGGAAATGGCTCTACGAGATCACATTGAACCCGATCAGCCAGCCGGCACTGCCCACCGAGACCCCTTTACCTTCGGCTACACCTCCATTACCTGTTGACTTAAGACCTTAAGCCGGGCTTCTTTTAACCCTGGCAAACAACCCAACAAATAAAATGCTCCGCTACCTTCGACACAGAAGGAGGAACTGACCAAACCGCATAAGGCAGCCTGGAGTACATCATATTCCTTACGGTATCCAGCCAAAAAACCAGCATCAAAAGCATCCAGCATTCCCGTGGGGTCAGCTGGTTTGCCGGGATAAGCAGGGATGAGCCAGCGTTTGTGTTTGAAGCGGGTATACACCATCAAAGTGCCATCTTTAGCATTGATCAGGATGTATTCCGGTCCATATCCAGCCAGGATTCTAGCGATCTCCCACAGATCCACGCTTCTGCCCTGAAAAAGCTTCAGTGCCTGGGCCTCTGTCATCATAAACGCAGTTACATCCGTAACAAGAGCACGTATCTCTTCCCAAAAGATGGGGTCCATGTAGCAGTTGCAGGCACGCATGGTCAGCGTGGTAACCATTCCGCCTTTCAGCAGAGAAGGCAGAATTTTGTGGGAAATGAAGTCAATCGGGCAAATATGTGCGGAAGATGCGTCCAGATAAGGTTGAGGAATATCGGAGACACGGACGCTGTCGGGTCGATATTCATTCTTGCTGCAATAGTTTGGAATGGTAGGGCTGTAACCAAGCAGTTCCTGAGGAAAAGGAAGCTGTCTGTCTGCAAACCATGTGATCGGGTTCTCAAAACGGGGTTGCATCTCGTTGGTGTAGGTCACAAAAAAGCGATCATCGATTGGTTCGTTAGCCAGGCGTATACCGGCGATGTCTGCGCCTTCCCCTTCAAATTGGTCCAGCCACTCGGAAGGGAAGTTGTTGTTGACCCGTGAAACCAGCCCGGGTCTACCTTCCCACATCAAAAAAGATGCAGCAGCATACGCCAGATTACCACCAGGCTGGTTTAGGTAAGGTGCCGTACGGGCAGGCAAGAGGAACTCTCGACGCAAACGTCCAACCAGGACGGCATCCGGAACGGAATTAACTTGATCGCTCAATTATTTATTCTCGTACGAACGAACGATCTCCAATACCGTTTGGTGATATTTTTCCAGATCAGGAGGAGGTGCTGGAAATTCCATTTTCATATCGACCAGTGCATCCCGTACAATCGTGGCGACCAGCAGGTTGCGATACCATTTTTTATTGCTGGGGATCACATACCAGGGTGCCCACTCGCTGCTGGTTTTATTCAGCACGTCTTCATAGGCTTCCATGTAGCTGTCCCACAATTTGCGATCTTCCAGATCACCGGGGTTGAATTTCCAGTGTTTGTCCGGTTCTTCAAGACGAGCAAGAAAACGTCCGGCTTGTTCCTGCGGGTCAATGTGCAGGTAGAACTTCAGGACCACTGTGCCCTCATCGACCAGTAAGCGTTCAAACTCGTTGATATGATGAAAACGTTTGGACCAGACCTCTTCGGGCATCAGGCTGAGAACCCGTACTGGCAGAACATCTTCATATTGAGAGCGATTAAAAATGACGATTTCACCTTTTTTGGGGGTTTGAGCGTGGATGCGCCAGAGATAATCATGGGCAAGCTCAAGCGGTGAAGGTGCTTTGAAAGGAGCCACGTGCACACCCTGGGGATTGACACCCTCGAAGACCGCACGGATGACACCATCTTTGCCGGCGGTGTCCATTGCCTGCAGGATAACCAGCAAGCGTTTCTTACCTTCAGCATACATCAGCTCCTGCAACGCTTCGATCTCCTTGTTCAGTTTCAGGAGGGCATCTTTGCCGTCTTTCTTGTTGCCATCAAATTCGCTGGAATCGTTGGGGTCAAAATCCTTAAGTTTGACTTTCTCACCGGGCTTGACCAGGTATTTTTTCGTTTTCATCATTCTCTCCTTTCGGTCTGGTTCCCTAATTATAGTAGATTCAGAACGAATACGATGAAGTCAGTGACGGCAATGCGAACTTAAAGAATGAATTGGATCTCATAATGGAGCTGTTAAGAACAAACACCCCGTCAACGTCAGGCGGGGTGTTTGTCAAGTGGGGTAACTTTTACCCTTCGATTACTTTCTTTGAGCCAATGCTGATTTTCTTCGGCTGGGTTTCCGGTTTCTTGGGCAGGTGTACCACAAGAATGCCGTTATCTGTATCGGCACTGATACTGTCTGCGTCGATCACGCCTGGCATGCTAATGCTGCGGTAGAACGAGCCATAACTGCGTTCGCGGATGTGATATTTGCCTTCCTGTGAGTCCGCGTTTTCTTCCTGAATCTCGCCTTTGATAGAAAGGGTATTGTCATCATAGGTAATTTCGATCTTTTCGGGATCAAAACCAGCCACTGAGGCTTTCACTACATATTCTTTGTCATTCTCAATCACATCAAGAGGGAAGCCAGAAGGCAGTGGTTCCGATTCCATGTCGAAGAATCGATTCATTGCTCTTTCAAGATTGTATTGGTTTCTCCAGTAAGGAGATCGTCTGATCATGTATGCCATAGTTTCCTCCATTTCTTAACTAGGTTTTTATACTTTTAATGTAAGCAAAGAAAATTAGAATTCCATTAAAAGAACGTAAGTGAATTGTTAGAGGGTTTGGAGTGTGAATGAAAAGCGAAAAATTAGACCCTTAAAGCCATGATGGCTGGCGCCAGGGCTTCCAATTCGGGCTGGCGGCTGCCCAGGGACGAGGGGAAGATCCTCGGCAGTTGCCCTGTGCCCAGCCCGGTGGAGCGTGCGATTGCCGCCGTCATCGGCTCCAGCCAATGATCACCTAACATATGAAAAGGAGCACCGACCACCAGATTTGTGGGTCTTAAAACATGAATGATGGTTTGAAGTTGCTGCCCAAAGACCTGGGCAGCTTCAGCCACCACTTCCAAACCGTAGGGATCTTGTGCAAGTGCACAATTCAGAATGTCATTGGGCGTGGCATTGTCATCCCAGTGATTTGGGTGGCGCAAACGGGCGAGCTTGAGTAAACCAGCAGCGCTGGCAACGTCATTCAGGTATATCGGTTGTCCTTCACCATTGTACGGAGGAAAAGTCAGTTGTTGGTTGCCGATCGCCCCAGAAACCCCACCCACACAAGTATAGAGTTTTCCGTTGGAGAAGATGGCAAGCCGGATTCGCGGATGAAAACTTAAGTAAATGTTTTGGTCTTGATCCGAAATTGAGTCAAAAAGAAGTTCGGCCAACAGACCGGCATTAGCTTTGCTTTCAACGTAAACCGGCAAATTGAAACGCAGCCCCAGCTGGGAACGCAGAGGTTCTGATTTCCAGAGCGGAAAATCGGCAGCCGAGATGAGGATGTTGGTCTGAGTGTCGTAATTTCCACAGACGGAAACTGAAATAACATCGGGGAGGGGCAGGCGCTGGGCTTGAGTGATCATGAGAAGGCGGTCGGCATGGCTGCTGATCTCTGAAAGCATCGTCTGAAAGCTTTCCTGTCGGGGGGATGGGAAAGAGAGCTTCTCGCTGATCATTCCAGACGGGCTGCCATAAACAAGCAATACCCGATCACTGTCGATATTTACGCCGAGAATGGCATTGCCAGCCGGACGACTGGCGGCTTTTTGATCGCGGAACATGCTGTGATTATATAACGATTGCGGGAAGTTCGTTTAGGGCTTCCTGATCATTGATGCCTTCTTAAGTAAAGTAGAGTAGAATTAGCGCGTCTATCTAAAAAAGGTGCCCCTATGAAGAAGTTGATATTGGTATTACTTTTTATAATTACGATTTCAAGTGCTTGTTCTGCTCCGGCAGCAGTACAACCAACCGAACCAGAACCAGTTGTAATCAAAAGCACAAGCACACCGCTGCCAACCGCCACTGACCTTCCAACGGCTACTGCTACAGCAACCCAAACCGCCACTCCTACAATGAGACCACCCAAAAACATGATTCCAACGGCAACGATGACGAGCACAGCAACATCCGATCCTTCCCAAGTCACTGTCAACGGATTGATCTGGCCGCGAGCCCATTTTACGGAGGCGAATGTAAGCTGGAGAGGAACAGGCTGCGCTACACCGGGCAGAAATCTGAGCTGCGAAATGGAATACCGCAAAGACTCGTCTGGAGGTTGTTATGTTGGTATGAGTTGTTATGACGACTGCGGCTGGTACTATTCGGTCAATACCATCCCGGCGGGTGTTGAGGAATTTTCGGCTCCCTGTTGGTAATTTTCTTTATTAACAAGAAAAGGACGACAGACTACACACTGTCGTCCTTTATTATTCTTAACTTGAATTCTTAATATTTATACAC
Organism: Anaerolineaceae bacterium; assembly: GCA_040770225.1. Classification (GTDB taxonomy): domain Bacteria; phylum Chloroflexota; class Anaerolineae; order Anaerolineales; family Anaerolineaceae; genus Mesolinea. Next base: position 42,197 of record JAXGJN010000009.1, on the reverse strand, counting down.
ACCGCCGCCGATAAACTCCCGGATCACGGAGTCTTCCGGCACAAAGCTATCGTCCGCAACAGTGTCAATTTCCTGGAACATGCGGTTCACCCGCTCTGCGCGCTCCCAGGCATCCTTACGCAGGGGGTTATCGCGATATTCTTCCGCCCATCGGGCAAAATTTTCACCTAATTTCGCTTTGTAAACAGGTAATTCATAGGGCATGGCACTGTTGACGATTGTGTCCACCGAATTGACATAAGGGATAATATGGCGTAGTTCACTGGAGCGAACATAATGCCAGTGCAACAAGGTCTGGGTGGGGTCGTAGGCACGATGCGATGCATCCCGCAGCATTCGCCGCATCAGGCGAATGTCCGTCCAGCGGGCATAACACCCGTTTTTAAGTTTTAATTGCAGCAGGGGTTCAATATAGAGCTTGAACTTCCATCCATCCGGGATGTCCTCGGTCATTTCCGGGTAAAGCCCATGCAGGCTATCGATCAAAACAATCTCATTCTTGTTCAAGCGCATGGGAGTATGCTCCGGGACACTGTGACCAGTCTTAAAGTCATAATAGGGGATACGAACTTCCTTGCCGGCAAAAAGGTCACTGAGATTCTGGTTGATAAGGCGCATATTAAGAGCCTGTGGGGTCTCAAAATCGTAATCACCAAATTCATCTTTGGGATGCATTTCAAGGTCGAAGAAGTAATGATCGATATTGAGTGTGATCAATTTGAAGCCCTGCCTTGCCAGGCGTTCACCAACCTTGATGGTCGTAGTGGTCTTGCCGCTGGAAGAAGGACCAGCAATAAAGACCACCCGCACTTCATCCTTACGATCGAGAATCAGATTAGCAGCGTTTTCGACATCTTCGCTGTAGGCAGCTTCGGCAGCTGTCACGATCTCGTGCAGTTTACCGTCCCGGATTTGCTGGTTTAATTTTTCAGAGGTATGCACCTCATGCGAGACCGACCAATCCAAAACCTGCCATAGCTTTGCCCAGGGTATATTGCCGGAGGGGGTTTTATCGGCATCACCGCGCTTTGCCCTTTGGCGCGCGCGTTCATCACGGTAGAGAATGTAGGCTTTGGCTACCCGGGCGTGACCATTTTCGATCAACACCTTCTCGACCATGTCCTGAATGGTTTCAATGGTAGGATATTCGCCTTCGGGGACTGATTCTTCGAGGGCTGCCACAACCTGGGCTGAAAGGTTCTCGGCTCTTTCCTTATCCCTTCCGTCAACAGCAACCGCGGCGCGGTAGATAGCATTGGTAATGCGTTCTGGCGTAAAGGGAACAACATTCCCATCTCGTTTAATTACATGGGTGAGTTTGGTCATGCAAACCTCCTTTTTACAAGGAAATTATAGCATGGCTGAGCGCCTGATATTGTGCTTGTCATTCTATGCATTGATGATGGGTTTGTTGTTATTCAGATAATAATTTCCACTTATTCTTACATGTGCATGGGACTCAGAATAAACGAACTCTAAAACCCCCGCATGCTATAATTAACCCCAGGACAGGAGAAGTCATATGAATATGCCCCTCATCATTGCTCATCGCGGTGCTTCAGCCTTTGCGCCTGAAAATACTATGGCTGCTTTTCGACTCGCCAAAGAACTCGGAGCGGATGGCATTGAGCTGGATGTCATGCTTTCGGCAGACGGGAAGTTGGTGGTCATCCACGACCAGAGCGTTGAGCGAACCAGCAACGGTCAGGGCAAGGTGAACGAGATGAGTTGGAATGAGCTTGGTGCGCTTGATGCCGGCTCGAAATTTGATATCCGCTTCAATGGCGAACCCATACCACAGCTTGAACAGGTTTTTGAAGAGCTGGGGGGTCATTTCCTGATCAACGTCGAATTAAAAAACTATGCCACACCTCGCGATCAGTTGACGGAAAAAGTGATCGATTTGATCCGTAAAATGGGCTTAAACGAGTCTGTTGTCCTTTCTTCTTTCAACGCACGTAATCTGTTGCAGGCAGAAAATCTTGAGACGAGAATAAGGCGGGGCTTGCTGACGCTCCCGGGTCTGCCGGGAATTCCCTATCGCAGCTGGCTGGGCAAACGCTATCATTATGATGCCCTGCATCCTTACCATAAGGATGTGAATATGAAAATGGTCAACCGGCTGCATGCCGAGGGTAAAAAAGTGAATGTCTGGACGGTTGACAAACCCGCGGACCTGCTTCGGATGAAAATGCTGGGCGTAGACATGGTCATCTGTAATGATCCCGCCCACGCACGTGAGGTTTTAGAGGCGGCATGAGAGCAAGCTTTTTGCGTCTCTTGCTTTGTTTTTGCATCCTGATCGGTCTTTTTGGTTTGCCCTCTACCGATGGCAGGGCTCAGGAAGAAAATCAGGCTGAAGCCCTGCTTTCCCGCATGACCCCGGCTGAAAAAGTCGGTCAATTATTCCTGATAACTTTCGATGGAGCTGAAATCTACGAAACCAGCTCGATCAACAATCTGATCAACAATTACCACATCGGCGGGGTGGTATTGAGCGCTGACCATAACAATTTTGCTGATGACAGCACAGCTGCCTGGCAATTGATTCAGACCATACAAGAACTCAACTGGCAAAAAAGCAATCCGCTGATCACGGATGCCCCCGCCAGCCCTGATACCACCTACATACCGCTGTACATTGGCATGAATTTGGTCCAGTCAGATAACCGTACGCCCCAACTGCTTAGCGGTCTGACTGAATATCCTTCACCGATGTCGTTGGGAGCCACCTGGTCAACATCTCTGACACAGGAGGTCGGCAATGTGGTTGGACAAGAGCTTTCATCCTTGGGCGTGAACCTGCTGCTTGGTCCTTCGCTGGACGTAGTCGATAGCAAAGACATTGTAGCAGCTGCTAATGCTGGCACACAGAGTTTTGGAGGCGACCCATATTGGGTGGGGGAGCTGGGCAAAGCATATGTGGAAGGTGTCCATGCAGGCAGCCAGGGGCGGATCAGTGTGATCGCCCAACACTTTCCAGGGTTGGGCAGTGTGGACCGCCCGCCCAGCGAAGAGGTCTCTACTATCCAGAAAACGCTGGAACAGCTTAAGCAGATCGAACTGGCACCCTATATGAGTGTGGTAGGAGACGAAAATCCCCAAAGACGGGTGGATGGTTTGATGATCTCCGCGATACGGTTCCAGGGCTTGCAAGGTAATATCCGCGCAACGACCATGCCGGTCAATTTTGACCAGACCGCACTTTCGCAACTGCTTTCACCTGAACCGCTGGCAAGCTGGCGTGCCAATGGCGGGCTTACCATCAGCGACAGCCTGGGAAGCCCGGCCGTTCAGCTGGTATTCAGCAGCGGAGATGACGAGTTCGATCCGCTGACTGTAGCCCGAACTGCTTTTTTGGCTGGGAATGATATGCTCTTCCTGGATAATTTCAAAGACCGCAATGACCTGAGCCAGGCGGATACAATCGTCAAGACGATTGATTTCTTCAGACAAAAGTACCAGGAAGATGCTGTTTTTGCGCAGAGAGTTGACGCATCAGTGTTGAGGATTTTGCAGGCAAAGATGCGGCTCTATCCCGATTTCAACCTGGATGCAGTGGCAACATCCCAGGAGGGGCTTGCAGTGTTGGGGCGCGCCGGATCGCTTGAATTAAAAGTCAATCGGGAAGCCGTGACGCTGGTTGCACCTTCGAGCGAGTTTTTAAGCGCCACCATTCCTCAGCCACCAGCTTTATCTGATTACATCACCGTATTTACCGATACACGCTTGAGACAACAATGCGACAATTGCTCCCAACACAATTACTTCGACGCAATGGACTTCGAAAATATCCTCATCCGCTATTATGGACCCATGGGAACCAACCAGTTGGACGCGGAGCGGGTCTTTTCGTATAGTTTCTCTCAACTGACCGATATTCTTGACCAGCGTACCGAACCGGCTGACCCGAACCGCGAAGATAACCTGCGCCGTTCACAATGGGTGGTGTTCAACCTTCTCAATGAAGACCCCTCTCTGCCTGAAAGCAGGGCATTAAAACGCTTGCTATCGGAACGGTTGGACCTTTTGCGAGAGAAAAATGTAATCGTCTTCAGTTACGATGTGCCCTATTACCTGGACTCAACTGACCTGGCTAATATCAGCGCTTATTACGTACTTTATAACAATACAAAGAGTGCAATGGATATCGCGGCGCGGGTTTTCATGCGCGAAACCATTGCCAGCGGATCCCTGCCAGTATCGATCGGCGCAGTGGATTACCAACTGGGAACAATTACTGCCCCAAACCCAAGCCAGGTGATTCAGATCAAGCTGCTCACACCTCAGCAACCAGACACGACGGAGACATCAGCTGTCCCAACAGTTGAGACCCCTGTACCCTTGTTTGTTTTGGGCGAAAACGTGCGTATTCAGGCGGGACCAATCATCGACCACAACGGAAACCAGGTTCCGGATGGCACAGTAGTGAAGTTTACAGTCCGACTCTCAACAGAGAATCTCATTATTGCCCAACCCGAAACGATTACCCAAAATGGGTTGGCAACAATAGATTATCGCATAGAACGCGAGGGTATTTTTGATGTCACAGCTCTCAGTGAACCTGCTTTGATCTCAGGAAGGCTGATTTTGAACACACAAGGCGGTCTGGCGCAGGTGATTATGCCTACCGAGACACCTACTCCTACAGCGACCCCCACGTTGATGCCCAGCCCCACACCGACCTTGATGCCTACTCCCACACCCGACCCTTCTCTAAATCAAAGCGGCTATCCGCGCCTTACAGACTGGCTCCTGGTCATGATGCTGATCCTTGTTGGAGCCTTTTTGGCATGGATAGTTGGCTATAAATGGTGGGGCAATGTGCGGTGGGGCGTACGCTCGGCTATGTGCACTGTGATCGGTGGTTTGGTGGCTTACTTGTTGCTGACAGTCGGCATTGCATCCATCATGGATCTGGTTAGAGCAAGTTCATCCTGGTTTGTGGTTCAGACAACCATGATTGGGATGCTGTTTGGCTGGGCGGCAGCGCTGGTTTGGTGGATGGTGAGCCAAAGCGATCGCACATTTCCATCGAAATAAACCATCTCATTCCTTTTATTATTTATTTAGGAAATTTGTCTTCAACTTTCATGTGAGCGGTTGGGCACTAATCCATCTGTTATGTTTGCAAGATCGAGTGTTGGCGGTGGGAGAAAGCCCCAATCGGACAGAGCAACTCCCCACCTTTTAGAAAGATTTACCTTGCAGGTGAAATGTTGTTCAATTACCAGTATTACAAAGGGTTTTACAGATTATGGATCAGGGTAAACAGCAGGCTGAGGAAAACTAACCCACCTGCCAACAGACCGAGTTGGGTTTCTGTTTTACCTAACTGAGCTTGCAGTGAGCGGCTATAACCACCACCAATGCGACGGAGATTGCCGGTGGTTTCACCAGTCAGCGCTTTTACGAAGGTAGTCACATCCTTGGGGCGGTCATTGGGGTGGAGCGCCATCGCCCACAGGATGGCTTCCTCGACCCGGGGAGAAATGGCAGGATTGATAGAACGGGGGGGCATCAGGCTCTCCGGTCGTAAAAACCGATCTCGTACGTTCGTGGGAGGGGTGTTGGTGAGCAGATGATAGAGCGTGCAGCCGAAAGCATAAACATCGGCACGGGCATCGGTGTGACTGCTATCGCCGCCATATTGCTCCAGGGGAGTATAAAGGGCGGTGCCCTGACCCTGCATGATGGTGATGGTAACCTCATCCGGCGCTAGCAGTTTTACCAGCCCAAAATCAACCAACTTTACCAAGCCGCTGGGGGTCACCTTTAGATTGGAGGGCTTAATATCGCGGTGCAGGATGGGAGGATCCTGGTGATGCAAGTAACTGATGGCATCCCCGATTTGAACAGCCCAATCCAGGACCTCTTCCTCTTTAAGAAACTTGCCGCTGCTTTCCGCCTTGGCGAGCGTGGTGCGTAGGTCATCACCCGGTACAAAGTCCATGACTAAAAAGTCATTTTGATTGATCGAGAAAAAATCAGATACCTTGGGCAGGTTGGGGTGGTCCAGACGGGCAAGAACCGTAGCTTCCCGCATGAATTGGTCACGCGATTCTTTGAGGATTTCTTCAGGAAAGGCGGGATCATAGCGCACCTGCTTAACAGCACAAAGCCGACCTTCCAGCCGCAAATCTTCTGCCAGGTAGATGGAGCCAAAACCTCCCTGACCGATCATATGCTTAATGCGGTAGCGATCGTGCAGCACATTCCCGCTGACGGGGTAATCATTCATTCTGCTTCTTCCTCACACATCGCAGCATTGTTCCATTACGGCGTGGAAAAGCTGCTTGTGCTTGGATTATAATCGGTATTAGTGAGGTAAAAGGAAGGAATGGAAGACGCTGTTTTAATTGCCAACAACGGTCCATTGAATGGTCAGCAATGGATCATCGATGGAACGCTGGTGATAGGCAGGGATGCCGAGTGTGACATTGTAATCCCGGACCGACAGGTTTCCCGTCAGCACGCCCGAATCACCAAGGGAACAAACGGAATCATTCTGGAAGATCTTGGCAGTAAAAACGGCACCTTTCTGAACAACCAGGTTGTGAGTGAACCAATCAAACTGGTCGAAGCTGATGAAATTGCGATCGCGCTGACCCAAACCTTCCTTTTCTTAAGCTCTGATGCAACCATGCCTCTGTCTGATCTCCCTCCGGAACTTAGCCAGGTCTTTCGACTGCGCCTGGACGAAGGCTCTCGAAGAGTTTGGGTGAGGGGAGTGGAGTTGTTGCCGCCGCTTTCAAACCAACAATTCGTCCTCCTGGCTTACCTGTATGCCAGACCAGGCGAAGTGGTTTCACGAGAAGAGTTGATTCAGGCTGTGTGGGAAGATGACACTCGCTGGGTGACCGAGCAGGCATTTGACGCTCTTGTCCGACGTTTACGCGAGCGCCTGAACCAGCTTGACCTGGATTACGATTACATCGTGACGGTTCGCGGACATGGATTAAGATTTCAAAACGAAGCGCATTGAGATAGCTGATAGGTGATAGCTATTAGCAAACCCTTGCAGTGGGAGACAAGCCCCCACCGTACGGTCAGACAATTAAAAAAGGAACGGTCAGTGTAGTGCCCGTTCCCTACGTTGGGATGGGGTTTACCCCCATCCGCAGTATTGACGCGTTTGATAATTATTTCGCGCCGTTGTTGAGGTTTCGGCGCATGGTAAAGCGCAGCACTTCCCGGTTGATTTCTTTTAGTTTATCCAGCAGTTCCGGTTGATCACCCTGGCTTTCGACCTGTGAGATCAGACCACTCAATGTTTGGCTAAAGTCATCATTGATCGCTTCGCCAGCGCCTTCAAGCACCTTTTGACGTTCGTCGGTTGTTTCCAGTTGGAGCATCTCTTCAATGACCTGCAATACCGCGCCACTGGTGCTGGCTGCGCGTAAAACGCCTACAACAGCCACTAATTTGGTCAAAGTGGCAGTGTCATCTGTTTTCTGGGCGGTATTGATTTCTGAATTCAGCACCTCAGTAAAAGCCTGATTGATCTTTGGCAGAGCTTCTTCAGTGGCTGCCGCAATATCATCCGCAGCCAGAATTTCTTTCAAAAGTTTATGAGACTCCTCGACTTGAGCTTTCATCGCTTGATCGATGGCTTCGACAATCGTCAGCAATTTTTCACGCAGCGCGACCAACTTGGTATGCTCTTCGCCTGTTGCCTGGTCGATTTTGTCCGTCAGGGTTTGGAAGAAGGTGTAATCCAAGCCGCCCCTTGCCATTGACGCGATGGTGGTGAGGCGGATTTCACTTTCTGTGTTTTTGACCAGCAAGTCCAGCAAGTTTTCCCTCGTGATACCGGTCTTGCTCAATTCCTGTAATTCGGCGATGGCAGCACGGGTTTCGGACGCTTCCAGGGCTGCCGCTTTACCAACCGTTGAGTGCTGGAGCAAGGCTTGTTGTAGATTCGAAAGGGCTTGTACCGACTGTTGGTCGCCGGCAGCGGCTGATGCCTGGGCAAGCCGGGAAAGTAAGATGAAGAGCTCCTCGTCAATTTTTTCGTCATATTGAGCGATTTGCTCAGGCAAAGATTCCGGTGTTATGTTGACCAGTTGCTGAAGCAAAAGCAATTTTTCCTGCTGTGCTTTCATCATCTCCGGGGTGATCCCGTCCGCTTCCAGGATTGTTTCGAGCAAACGTTGGCGTGTCAGCATCGTCTGGGGCTTAAACAGATAAGCCTTACGTTTTTCCGGAGGAAGATCGTCCATCACCTTTTTAATCAGAGGTCCAATAGTTTTTTCCTGTTCTGTAACAGGGGTGTGGAGCTCTGGTGGAAAATAGGTTAACAGCAGCTCTTTTTCCGGGTCATGATATACGATCGGGGTGGGGTAGACGCCCTGATAACGGCAGCTGGGGCATTGAAACGTATTGGCACTCCCGGAAAGCAACTCCTCTTTTGCTTCGGGGTTGCTGGTCAGGTCAAACAGACGGTTCAGTTCAATCAGGACTGGTTGTCTGCAATTAGGGCAAGGGACACTGGTTTTGGCCATAAATTCACTCATTTCTTTTATTAATTATTGTCAGGCGATTATATCATTGCACTCTCTTGGTTTCTAATTATGTGTAGATTTGTGGAAAATCAACACCATCAATTCTGTAATTGAGATATAATTTCTGTGTTGGGGAAAAAAGCCCCTAATCTCAGGCGATAAGGTTTGGGTCCCACCCGAATAACACATTTTTTGAATTCTTACCGTGTCTATCGCATCAGGATCAGCCACATCCGCCAATAAAATATCTAAGGAGAAGATATGAAACGATTTAAATTTTTGTTTACCCTCGCTTCAATTTTGATTGTTGCGAGCATGGTTCTCGGTGCCTGCACAACTGCGCCAGCCGATGAACCCGAAGTTGTTGAGCCTGTTGAGACCGGTGAAGAACTGGCCGTCGGCATTGTGCTCCCCACCAAGGACGAACCCCGCTGGATCCAGGACGAAACCCGTTTCAAGGATGCACTCACAGCGCAGGGTTATGCCGTGGAAATTCTGTTCAGCCAGGGCGATCCTGCTAAAGAGAAGCAGAACGTTGAAACCTTGATCTCCAAGGGCATCAAAGTTTTGATCATCTGCCCCCATGACGGTACTGCTGCTGCTGCCGCTGCTGAAGCTGCCCGTGCTGCCGGTGTGAAAGTCGTATCCTATGACCGTTTGATCCTGGATACCGACGCCGTCGATTATTATGTGACCTTTGACTCAGTCGCCGTTGGTGCCGCCCAGGCTCAATACCTGGTGGACAACGCCGCTGGCACTGGTCTGCCCCTCTATCTGTATGCTGGCGCATCTTCCGACAACAACGCTTTCCTGTTCTTCGAAGGCGCCTGGAACGTGCTGCAGCCCAAGATTGCAGATGGCACCTTTGTGATCAAGAACTCCGCCGAAGCTGTTGCTCTGCAAGACAAAGCCACTCTGACCCGTGACGAAATGGGTAAGATCCTTGGTCAAATCACGACCAACTGGGACTTCAACGTCGCCAAGGGTTTGGCTGAATCCAACCTGACCGCAGCCGCTGCTGAGGACAAGGGCGAAGTCTTTATCCTTGCCCCGAATGATGGCACCGCCCGCGCTATTGCTGATGCCTTCGCCGCAGATGCCGATGTGACCATGTACTATGTCACTGGTCAGGACGCAGAAAAAGCCTCTGTCCAGTACATCATCGACGGCAAACAGTCCATGACCGTTTTGAAAGACGTTCGAACTCTCGTTGCTGATGCCATTGCTGCTGCAGTTGCCTTCCTCGATGGGAAGACTCCTGAGCAAACTCACACTTATAACAACAACGTTATCGAAGTGCCCGCCAAGCCATCGGCTGTGGTCACGGTCACCAAAGATAATGTCAAAGCCGCTGTTATTGACTCCGGCTACTATCCCGCCAGCGACTTTACTGGTCTCGAGTAGTATCAATATTAATGATTCAAGTAGTGACCGGGTAACCGGTCACTACTTGAATACCTAGTTTTAAGCAGGAGATGCCTATGGAGACACCCATTCTTGAAATGAAGTCCATCACCAAGGAATTCCCTGGAGTGAAGGCGTTGGACAATGTGACCTTTAGCGTACGCAAAGGTGAGATCCACTGCCTGGTTGGAGAAAACGGTGCCGGTAAATCGACCCTGATGAAAGTGCTTAGCGGGGTCCATCCCTTTGGCACTTATTCCGGCGAAATTTTCATTGAAGGTGAGTTACAAAAATTTAATCGCATCCGCGAAAGTGAAAACGCGGGGATTGCGATTATTTATCAAGAGTTAGCATTAATTCCGGAATTATCAGTTTACGAAAATATTTTTCTTGGTAATGAAGTTACCAATGGCATGACTATTGACTCGAATGAGGCGATCTCTCAAGCGATCGATATCTTGAAAAAAGTAGGGTTGGACGTAAATCCTCTGACCAAGATCAAGAATCTGGGCGTTGGAAAGCAACAGCTGGTCGAGATCGCCAAAGCGATGAAAAAAGAGGTTAAGATCCTGATCCTGGATGAGCCTACCGCCGCGTTGAATGAAAACGACAGCGATAATCTGTTGAGTATTATCCGTGATCTCAGAGACCAGGGTGTAACCTGTATTCTAATCTCGCACAAATTACGCGAAGTTTTGGAGATCGCTGACACTGTCACCGTTTTACGCGATGGAAAAACTGTGATTACGCTTGACACTCACACAGACGTGGTCAATGAACCCGTCCTGATCAAGTATATGGTAGGACGCTCGATCGACAACGTCTTCCCCAAACGAGAAAAGGTGACTGTCGGGGAGGAAGTGCTGAGACTGGAGAATTGGAGTGCTCATTCTCTTGCTCTGAACCGGGATATCCTCAAGAACGTAAACATCAATGTACGTTCGGGCGAGATTGTCGGTATTGCCGGTTTGATGGGATCAGGTCGCACTGAACTGGCTAAAAGCATCTTTGGTAATCCGGATCATTATCGCGTAAGCGGAAAAGTATTTATAAACGGTCAGGAGCAGAAATTCCGTGATCCTGGCGATGCGATCAAAGCATCCATTGCGTATGTCACTGAAGATCGTAAAGGCAATGGCCTGATTTTGATCGATGATGTTAAACATAACATCACGCTGGCGAACCTGAAGGAAATCACCACCGGCGGTGTGATCAACGAGAATGAAGAAGTTTTGGTAGCAAATAAGTACCGCACAGAACTAAACATCAAAACTCCATCCATACAGCAAAAAGTGCGCAACCTGAGTGGTGGAAACCAGCAAAAGGTATCTTTGGGGAAGTGGCTGTTTGTGAAGCCTGGCATCCTCATTTTGGATGAACCCACCCGCGGTATTGATGTTGGCGCCAAATATGAAATTTATACCCTGATGAATGCATTGGTAGAACAGGGCATGAGTATTCTCATGATCTCATCTGAACTACCTGAAGTCCTCGGTATGAGTGACCGCATTTACGTCATGTCTGCCGGAAAAATCAACGGAGAAATGCCAGTTGAAGATGCCACTCAGGAAAGCATCATGTCGCTGGCAGTGGATTATTAGGAGACGTCAATGGAAGATTTAAAGCAAACACCGAGTAATACAGACCGAGCGAAAAGCCTGCTGGATATCCTGAAGGCAAACATCGGCGATTATTTTATGTTCTTCGCGCTCGTCATCATTATGATTTTCTTTACTGTCACGACAGACGGCGTCTTCATCTCCTCCAGAAACATCAGCAACCTGATCAACCAAATGGGCTACATTGCGGTTCTGGCAGTCGGAATGACCCTGATCATTGTCATCCGTCACATTGAACTTTCTGTTGGCTACCTGGCTGGCTTTCTGGGTGCCTTTGCTGCCATCGCCATGACCTTCTGGGGCTGGCCGGTGTTTGCGGTCATCCCGGCAGTGATGGTTTTAGGTATGCTGGCAGGGATGCTCACTGCTACACCTGTTGCCAAGCTGGGCGTACCCGCCTTCGTTTCCACCATGGCAGCCGGTTTAATTTTCCGGGGAGCACTACTCCTGGTCACGATGGGCACCGGCACGATCGTTATCAGAGATCCGATATTCAATGCTATTGGGAACGGGTTCATTCCTGATCTGCCTCTGGGAGACTTTCTACCTGGCAGGCATAAACTCACATTGATCATCGGCTTGATAGCGATTATCTTTTCCATTTACTCCGCGATTAAGAACCGAAAGACAAAGCAATCTTATAACTTCGCTGTCTCGAGCTTTGGCTTGTTTATCGTCCAATTGGTACTGATTGCCGCACTGGTCGGATATATTGCCTGGATCCTTTCTGGATACAACGGCATTTCCTGGAGTCTGGTGATCTTGTTGTTGGTGGTGCTGGCATTCCAATTCATTACGACCAAGACTCCGTTGGGGCGCCATATTTATGCTGTAGGCGGCAATCCGGAAGCAGCCGAACTTAGCGGTATCAGCGTTTCCAAGATCACCTACATCGTTTTCGCTGCAATGGGTTTTCTTTCATCGCTTTCGGGCATCATGTATGCCTCACGCTTGCGCTCTGCCACAACCACAGCCGGTCTGGGCTTTGAGACCGATGCAATTGCGGCTGCATTTGTTGGCGGTGTATCGGCTGCCGGCGGTGTCGGCACAATCATTGGTTCCATTATCGGCGCGTTGGTGATGATGTCTTTGACCAGTGGGATGAACCTGATGGGAATTGACATCTCCATTCAATACATCGTACGCGGTGCTGTGCTTGTTTTGGCAGTGGTGTTTGACCGCATCACCCGCAGAAACCGCTAGGATTCTCGACAAACTTCATAAAGGAGATGGGCAACCATCTCCTATTTTGTTAAATGCGATTCCAACAGAAGATTTACTATGTAATGGATGGTTGCGATGCTATCCCAGTAGGGAACGCGGCTTGCCCCGTTCCATGGAATATGGGCGGCGATGGTCGCAATCCTGATTAAACAGGTTCCAACCCGCCAAGGCTTGTGACTTATTGCTGTGGTATCAAATCGTTATGCTTGACCGGATATCTTCCTCGTCAGTGATAGAATTGAATCCAATTAACTTCAAGAACCAAGGAGGTTACTATGATTAATGACTTGATGAGAGATGCCAAAGGGCGCATGCAGACCGCACTGGATGTATTAACTGACGATCTGGTGGGCATCCGCACCGGCCGTGCTTCTCCCGCCCTGGTTGAGAAGCTGCAGGTGGAATACTATGGCTCTGAATTGACCCTGATCCAATTGGCGACGATCAGCGTTCCCGAAGCACGCCAACTGATGATCCGACCTTTTGACGGCTCCTCTTTGAGAGCGATCGAAAGAGCGATCCAGGCATCCGACCTGGGTCTGACCCCCAGCAACGATGGCAAGGTCATTCGTCTGAACCTGCCCCCCCTCACCGAGGAGCGCCGGCGCGACCTGGTTAAAATGGTCAATAACCGCCTGGAAGACGCCCGTGTTGCCATCCGCAACATCCGACGTGACTCGTTGAAAGACTTGCGCGACTTTGAAAAAGAAAAAATGATATCCGAGGACGAACTGCATCAGGGTGAGGACGAACTGCAAGACCTGACCAATGAGATGATTGACCAGGTGGCGGTGATCGGGAAGCGCAAAGAAGAAGAAATCATGGAATTTTAAGGTGAGCGAAAAGACTGATCTTCCTGTACCTGCCCATGTTGCCATTATTATGGACGGCAACGGACGTTGGGCGAAAGCCCGCGGTTTGCCGCGCCTGGCTGGTCATCGTGCTGGAACCAAAAACCTGCGCCCAATCATCCGTGCGGCAGCGGATGCGGGTATCAAGCATCTCACCTTCTATGCTTTTTCAACAGAAAACTGGAACCGTCCCGAAGAAGAAATTTCGGGTCTGATGGCATTACTGGCTGAGTTTCTTGAGTCGGAACTGCAGGAACTGCATAAGGAAGGCGCACGTCTGCTTCACATCGGGCATTTGGAAGGTTTGGCTCCATGGTTGAGAAAAAAGGTGGAAGACGCCATCGAACTGACCAAAAACAACACACGCATCGACGTCATCCTGGCGTTCAACTATGGCGGCAGGGATGAGATTATCAGTGCAGTTAAGAAACTGATTGAGGCTGGTACACCAGCTAAGGAAGTTGATATCCAGACGATGAGTGAAGCCATGTTCACAGCTGGCACACCGGACCCCGATATCGTCATCCGAACCTCAGGCGAGAAACGCACCAGCAACTTCCTGACATGGCAAACTGTATACAGTGAATGGTTCTTCCCGGATGTCTTTTGGCCAGATTTTAATGAGGCAAACCTGCGCCAGATCCTGGCGGAATTCGCCAAACGAGACCGGCGTTTCGGCGGTTTGAGCAAAAAGTAATGTTGAAGCAGCGGGCACTCTCAGCATTGATCTTTGTGCCCCTGTTTTTGGGTATTGCCTTGCTTGGGGGATTGTATTTTGATATTTTCCTGGGCTTGATATTGGCTTTTGCTGGGTACGAATATGCAGATATGCTCAAATCGAATGGCCACCAGGTTTCATTGCCTTTGTTGATCGGCTCGATCGTTGCCGTGGTTTTGTTGAGGATATTCAGCAACCCCGGTATCGAACTACTGGTACTGCCGGCAATCCTGGCTATCTTTGGTGTTTTCGCCCTGTGGAAATACGAGCGGGGTGACCATCAGGCATTTCAGAGCATGGTTTTCCAGTCATTTGGTGTGTTTTACATTGGCGTGCTGGGTGCCTTCGGAATCACGCTCAATCACACTGGAACAAATGGGAATCTGTGGGTACTGGTAACCATAGCACTGGTTTGGTTGGTTGACGCGGGAGCATATTTACTTGGAACACGCTTTGGCAAAAGGCTGGTGCTGCCTCAACTAAGCCCAAAAAAGACTTGGGAGGGCTTCCTGGGAGGCATCCTGGTCGGGCTGGTTACAGGGCTGTTAATTGGTCTGATTTTGAACTTTGTAATGCCGGAACTTGGACCGCTTAAAGGTGGATTGTTGGGGTTGATCATGGGTCTCATGGCATTCTTCGGAGATGCGTTAATGAGCTTGCTCAAACGTACCGTGGGGGTCAAGGACACCGGCAAGCTCCTGCCTGGTCATGGGGGAATTTTGGATCGGTTGGATTCGATGTTATGGGCGATGGTGGTGGGTACGTATTTTGTGATTTTGCTCGGATTGTAGGGAACGCGGCTTGTCCCGTTCCATCGTTTGCCGGTTTATGGAGGATATGCGCCTTACAAAGGTTCATAGGTTTGCGCTAGCCAGTCTGTAGGCATTCGTGGTAGCGACGTTTTTTGTGGTTTTGATCGGATTGTAGGGAACGCGGCTTGTCCCCTTCCATCGATTAGTGGTTTATGAAGGATATTCGCCTTACCAAAGTTCATAGGTTTGCGTTAGCCAGTCAAGCCGGGTTGAAATACGCAAGCCGGCCTACGAAAGCAAAAACCCACCTTGACAGAGTGGGTCTTTAAAAGCGGGCGATCGGACACCTGTACCCTCCGCGGGTATTCGAACCGACTTTGTTTGGAATTAAAAGAAAAAAGCGGGCGATCGGACACCTGTACCCCCTTTGGGTATTCGGACCGACGTATTTAACAAATACCCCCTCCTGGGAGGGGGATAAAGGGGGTGGGTATTCAGAGCGGGCGATCGGATTCGAACCGACGAATGTTAGCTTGGAAGGCTAATGCCTTACCACTTGGCGACGCCCGCGTAGCCTCTATTTTAGCCTAAAAAGAGGCAGTGTCAATATTTTCTAATTCCTAATCAATCTTTGTTTAACAGCTCCAGCAATATCTCGCGGGTGCGTTTGGGATCGGCTTTGCCGCCTGAACTGCGCATCACCTGCCCCACAAACCAGCCCAAAAGGCTTTCTTTTCCTGCCCGAAAATTGGCAACCTCATCTGGAGCACCTGCCAAAACCGCTTCAATTTGTTTTCGCAGGGCGTCACTGTCGGCAATCAAGCTCAACCCTTCATCTTCAACAATCTTGGCAGGGGTTTTACCAGTCTCTTCCACCTTCTTGAGCAAGCTCTTGCCGGTAGCAGCATTGATTTTGCCTTCATCCACCATGCGGATGATCTCTGACAAGCTTTGCGGGTTCAAGGTTAACTGATCGGCGGTCTTGCCCAGATCGTTGAGCATACGTGAGAGGTCATTCATCATCCAATTAGCAACCGCCTTGGCTTCTCCGGCATAAGATTGAACTGCTGCTTCGTAATAATCGGACAGGCTGCGTTCGCTGGTCAGGATTTCGGCATCATAGGCAGACAGCTGATATTCCGTCTCAAAGCGTGCACGCCTGGCGAGCGGTAATTCTGGTAAGCCAGACTGAATTGCCTCAATATCCTCTTCACTCAAGATCACAGGCAACAAATCAGGCTCGCGGAAGTAGCGATAATCGGCTTCGGTCTCCTTGGAGCGCATCTTTTTAAGCTTTCCGCTGTCCGCATCCCAATCCAGGGTGTAGGACTGCACCTTGCCGCCCGATTCGACCAGTTCGATCTGGCGTTTGGCTTCCTCACCAATCGCCTGGCGCACTGAATCGATGGAATTGACGTTTTTGATCTCAGTTTTGGTGTTCAAGACTGTGCTGCCGCGTTCCCGGATGGAAACATTAGCGTCACAGCGCAGGTGACCGCGCTCCATATCGGCTTCCGAAACGCCGATCCAGCGCAAGAGTTGACGCAGGCGGATCAGATATTGAGCGGCTTCTTCACCAGAACGCAGATCTGGTTCGGTCACCATCTCAACCAGGGGCACACCACAGCGATTGAAGTCAAGCAAACGCTCTCCATGCTCGGTTTTGGTCTTGCCGGCATCCTCTTCGAGGTGCAGGTTGTGGATGCGCACACGGCGGGTCTCGCCGTTTTCCATCGGCAGGTCCATGTAACCGCCTTTTCCAATGGGCTGATCGAACTGGGAGATTTGGTAGCCTTTGGGGAGATCGGGGTAGAAATAATTTTTACGATCAAAATAGGACCTGGAGTTGATGTGGGCATGCATCGCGGCAGCCAGGATGGCACCTTTGCGGACCGCTTCGGTATTCAAGACTGGCAGTACGCCGGGCAAGCCGCTGCAAACCGGGCAGATGTTGGTGTTAGGCTTGGCTTCCCAGGAATCGGCTTTACAAGAGCAGAAAATCTTGGTTTGAGTATTGAGCTGAATGTGGGTTTCCAACCCGATGATCACTTCATAGTCTTTCATGCTTTCACCTCGCCTTGCAGAACCTGAGGGCAAACATTACGCCAGGCATCGTCTGTGGTCAATCGCTCATAGGCATGCCCGATCCGCAAAATCAACTCCTCACGGAAGTCATTTCCGATCAGCTGGATACCGATCGGCAGACCGTTCTGGTCCAACCCGCCCGGCAATGTCAGAGCTGGCACACCGGCGTGATTGCTTGCAACAGTCATCTGATCGGAATATTGCATGAGCACTGAATTGCCATAGACAGCTTTACGTTTAAAGGCTGTGGTGGCAGTGGTAGGGGTGAGCAGAGCATCCAGCCGATAGCTGCCCTGGGGGTCAAACGCCTGGTCAAAGTCACCGCGGATCATGGAACGCACTTTAAGGGCTTTCTGATAATAATCCGAAGCGTGCTCGGCAGCCGAGACATACATACCCATCAAGATACGCAGTTTGGGTTCCAGCCCAAAACCCTCTGCCCGACTACGGCGGTAAAGTTCGTTCAGGTCAGCCACATTTTCGGAGGTGCGATAGCCATATTTGACGCCATCAAAACGATGCAGGTTGGAAGCAGCTTCGACCCGCGAGATGACAAAATAGGTGGGGATGCCATAACGGGTGTTGGGTAAAGGCACGTTTTCAATAATTTCCGCGCCGGCTTTTGCCAGAATTTCAGCTGCGTATAAAACAGCATCGTGAACTTCTTTTTGAATAGGCTCTGTATGCAGTTCACCGCTTTCCAGATCGGGGTAGTAAACAGCCTCATAATCGGGAGAGAGCCCGATACGCAGTCCCTTCACATCCTGTTCGAGTGCTTCGATATAATTCCCAACGGAAAGAATGGAGGAGGTGCTGTCTTTGGGGTCATGCCCTGCCATCGCCTGCAGCATCAGGGCTGCGTCGCGCACATCGCGCGAGAGAGGTCCGGGGCAATCCAGGGAGGAGGCAAAAGCGATCAACCCCAGGCGCGAGACCCGTCCGTAGCTGGGTTTCATGCCGACCACGCCGCAAAATGCGGCCGGCTGGCGGATGGAACCACCGGTATCAGTGCCTAACGAAAGCGCTACTTCCTGCGCGGCAACGCTGGCAGCTGAGCCACCGGAGGAACCTCCGGGGACGTACTCGGTTTGCCAGGGGTTGTTGGTGGAAGGTTGGAAGGCACTGGATTCGTTGGATGAGCCAAAAGTAAATTCATCCAGGTTGACCTTGCCCAAGACCAACGCACCGGCATCGGTCAGCCGCTGGACGGAGGTGGCGGTGTAGGGAGGTACGAAGTTAGCAATGATCTTTGAGGCTGCGGTTGTGTGCGTGCCTTCGACACAAAAAATATCTTTGACCGAGAGCGGCACACCTGCCAGTAAGCCAGGGTCCTCCCCGTTGGCGACCATCCGGTCAACCTTTTCTGCCTGCGCCAGAGCCAGGTCCTGCGTGATCTGGATAAAGGCATGTACCTTCTTTTCCTCTTCGGGGCTGAGGTTGCCTGGTTCCAGCGAGCCGGATACGCCATCCACTGCCTTGATCTGAGCAAGGGAAGCTTCGGCGATTTCCGCGGCTTTGACTTCCCCGGAACGGACCTTTTGGGTAACTTCAAAGGCACTCAACTGGGTCAGGTTCATTTCGCCCCTTCACGTCAGGAACTACGATCATGCCGTCTTCGGTCTCTGGCGCGAGATTAATGACCGCTTCAGGGTTAGGGAAAGGCTGCCATTGATCCGGGCAGGCGGGTGAACCCTGGGGTTCGAGCCCATGCAATGAGGTTCAACGCCTTCCGGCAAGGGATCTGGCTGAGTGCTTCCACGGAAGCCAGCTGATGATTCATTTCTTCAAAGAGGTAAGCGCTTTCTTCGGCGGTCAACTCCAGCGCCGCCAGGCTTACAGCTTTTCAAATAATTCGGGACTGATTCGTTTCGTTGTCATGGACATTCCTCGGCTTGTACTGGCAAAATTATACCGTATGGGTTGAAAACAAAACGGAACGAGATGGTCCCGTTCCGTTCAGTCTCATGAAAGAGAAGATCAATTTACTTTCAGGTCATCCGGATAATTGACCAAAGCCTCTTCGATGCGTGTCATGACTTCATCGCTCAACATCGGCACAACATCCAGCGCTTTGAAGTTTTCTTCAAGCTGGCTCATTTTGCTTGCCCGGTAATAACGGTGCTGACGTTCGGATTTTTCAAAATCAGGCTATTGACATCTGCGCCAGGCTAACACCCAGATCATCAGCGATCTGTACCAGGTTTTCAACTGCCGCACGCGCCTGGAATCGCTGAACATTTCTTTTAGCCATTCCATGCCAGGCAGCTGGCACGGCTGCCCTCAGGGAATGTGCCACCCGCGATACTTACCAGTCAGCATACCGGATTTCAAGGGACTCCAGTGGTGGTACCCAAACCGAGTTTGTGGAAAAGGATGTCATATTCCTGCTCAAAGCGGGTACGATGGAGCAGGTTGTACTCTGGCTGCTCCATGGTGGGGCCAATAAGATGGTGTTTTTTGGCAATTTTTGCAGCTTTCAGGATCGCCTCAGCAGACCACTCTGAAGTACCCCAGTAAAAAGCTTTCCTTGA
This sequence comes from Anaerolineaceae bacterium, assembly GCA_040770225.1. Lineage (GTDB taxonomy): Bacteria > Chloroflexota > Anaerolineae > Anaerolineales > Anaerolineaceae > Mesolinea. The sequence goes on along the minus strand of JAXGJN010000009.1, from coordinate 22,509 downwards.
TTGATCACATGATTGAATGCTCTGACGGTTTCCTCAATCGGGGTTTCGGGTCGGGTCGGTGGCAACCAGATCAACGTGATCTAATCCGAAATTGCGTAAGGAACGATCCAACACCTTCAACAATGTGTTTGAAACTGAGACCAGTCTCGTTGGGGGTCTTGCGCCCCAAGATTTTGGTTGAAACCACATACTGCTCCCGAGGCCAACCAAGTTCACGCAGGGCTTGCCCCATGATTTTTTCGGATTGACCGTTGGCATAGCCCTCGGCGTTATCAAAAGTTTACTCCGCGATCCCAGGCAGCAGTCATCAATGCTTTGGCATGTTCTACATCGACCTGGTTGTGATATGTGACCCAGGAACCGAAGGATAATTCCGAGACTTTGAGACCAGATTTGCCTAAATGACGATAATTCATAACATCTCCTTGTTTTTTAAGTCAATTATATATATATGTCTCGTTCGAACACAGATATGTAGGGTGAATCGGGGAGCGGCTGGTTTGCGCACTGAACCAAGATGTTTGGCATCCTGAGCATCTTTGAGTAAGAATCATTGCGTGCGAAGCATCTTTACATTGGCAATGAAAGATTCTTCACTTCGTTCAGAATGTCAAGAATACTTGAAAACAATTCGTTGACGTTGTAATCGGTCCGTGATATTATTTCTACCCTGACGCCCCCATCGTCTAGCGGCCTAGGACGTGGCCCTCTCAAGGCCGAAACCGGGATTCGAATTCCCGTGGGGGCATTTTTGTTGCCTGTAACCCTTTTATTGTTAGGGTTAACTCTTCTATAACATAGTGAACACATCAAACCGATTCGAAATTTCTTATCCCGTCTCACTTTCCGCCGGAAAATATTAGACCTGGTCGGAAGAGCGCTTTTAAGGCTGCTTGCCCGACCACAGGTAAGTGGATTAGAGCATATTCCTGCTGAAGGTCCTGTGATCCTGGCTGGAAATCACGTATCGACACTGGAACCTCTTCTTATGGCTGTTTACCCTCACCGGCAGGTCGAATTGATTGGCGCTGGTGATCTTCCTTCCCAGGGTTTCATTGATAAGCTTGTCGCTTTTTATGGCTTTATCCCGCTAAACCGGGGCAACCTGGACCGAAAGCTATGGTCAAAGCGTTGGGCGTGCTTGAGCAAGCCGGCGTTCTCGGGATCTACCCCGAGCGGAACCTGGAATCCCGGTCGTATGAAAGCCAAGGTGGGTGGCATGGTTAAGTCACAAGGGCAGGCTCCGGTGATCCCGATTGGATTCAGCGGATTCCATAATGGTTTTTCGAAAGTGCTGAAGTTTGAGAGACCGACATTAAAAATGAGCGTGGGTGAGCCGATCCCTGCGTTCAGGTTGGATAATGATTCCTTACGGTCAAAGATGCTTACCAGAAATATGCCGACCTGGTTTTGGAAAGAATTAATTTTCTGGTCGATCCGGCTGACTTCCTCTTGGTACCGCAGAAAAGCGACCATGCAATGCGGCTGCGGCTTGAGGCGGGGGCGGTTCGAGCGAGATGGTTGAAATTGTCGGCCTGCAGGCGTTGGCGGAGTTTTTATTTACACCAGTGATGTTAAACTCATTGGCAAATAATTTGAAAAAGCCAATACAACCATTGTATCCAACACAACAAACCAGGCAAAACAAACAGTTTTCGGAAGCTCTGCAAGCTGTTTTGGATGTTTTGGATGAAAACCCGAGTTTCTTAACTTACCGGATGGGTGTTGAGCAAGGACACCTGGCTGAATCGGCTGTACGGCTATTGCGCAGTTGCTGGACACTGCCCATAATACGCATAAGACCATCATACTGGATGCAACCATGCACGCCTGGTATAGAGATGGGCGGTTTGAAGCGAAAACCCACCAATATCGAATTACTCCCTGATCTTAAACAAATTCAGACGCTTTAAATATCCCTAACATTCAATTGCAGCGACTGTCTGCCCTGATAGGTGTTGATCTCAAATGCGTAGGCAATATCAACAAAGCCGGCATGTCCTGCATCCAGTGACCCTGATTGAAGGCGATAGCATCAAACTGATGCATGCCTGAACCAAGGGTTAACGGGAAGTGACGCCCATCTCCGACGGCGTAGGCTCGCGCTACCTTGCAGTTACGGCTGCAAAACAGCGCGTCTGGATTGTTCGTGCCGGTAGGTTCCAACTGAGCGATGTCGGAAAGGATGCCCGGGATATGCTCTGGTTTGAGACGATCGAGGAAATCTCATAATCAATCGATAACTCAGGAGCCAATTCCATCCCGGATAAGCGTTCGTGAGCAATTTGCGTGATCCGCTCTTTAAAGGCATCCATCATGCCAATCTCAAAGCTAAGACCGGCTGCCGTAGCATGACCGCCATAGTGATCCAGGAGGTCTGCACACTGATCGAGCGCTTCTACGATGTTAAAATTCAGGTATGGTGCGGCAGGAAGCTTTCACCATGCCGCTCTCCAGGCGACCAACGATAGCCGGTTTATAAACCTTCCGTGATGCGCCCAGCTGCCAAACCAACTACTCCTTCTTCATAATCCTCCGCAACCGAAATAATGATTGGTGTATTCGGGTCTGCGCATTGGCTTCAGCAACCACCCGATCCTGGATGGCGTGCATGATGTCTTTTTGCGCTGGCTGTTCAGATTATCCAATTGTTGGGCAAGCGAACCAGCGTGAAAAAGATCATTGGTGGTCAACAGTTCAAAAGCAGCCAGTGCTGAATCCATACGCCCGGCAGCATTCAAGCGGGGTCCGATGCCAAAGCCGAGATGCCCGGCGTTCAGTTGATCGATCTTGATGCCCGCGGTCTGGATCGGGAATAAAGACCCTGCCGACAGGTGGAACGCATCGCCTGCAAGCCGGCTTTGACCAATGCGCGATTCTCACCGTCGAGCGGCGCGATATCGACCACAGTGCCGATGCTGACCAAGTCCAGCCATTGACGGTAATCAATGTTCGGATCTGGATATTTCAGGAGGTAAGCTTTGGCGATTTTGTATGCCATCCCCGCCTGCCAGCATCTTGTAAGGATAGGGTCACCGGGTTGGTGTGGATCGATTACGGCATCAGCAGGAGGCAAAGCTGCTCCTGGAAGGTGGTGATCTGTGACGATCACCCGCATTCCCAGTTGTTTGGCAGCGCGACCTCTTGTTGGGCGCGAATGCCGCAATCTACTGTGATGATGAGATCGATGCCTTCGGTAGCAAGCTGCTGAATGGCTTCAATATTGAGACCATAACCTTCATCAAAACGATTGGGAATGTAAACCCGGGGTGTATTCCCTAATTGGTCAAAAAATTCATAAAGCAAAGCGCTGGAAGTGACGCCATCGGTGTCATAATCGCCGTAAATGGCAATGTTTTGGTTGCTCTCGATGGCGTTATGGATGATCTCAACCGCCTTGTCCATATCTTTCAACGCGAAAGGATTGGTATCGGTGGGGATTCCGCGCAGGTAGGCACGCGCAGTTTCTGCAGTAGTGATGCCGCGGTTGAAGAGCAACTGGCGCAAGAAAGGGAGAATACTCTGAAAGCTCACGGCTGATGTGAGGGAGGATGAGGTGATACAGTCCAGCGTTTTGGTGTTGAGTGGTTGTTTGTTTTTGCCATGGTGTCTTTTTGATTTATTGTACCCAAAATGCTTTGGAAAATCAGGTGAAAGAATGGACATCTGGTTTATTATCTCCATGAGCACAGAACGTTCTGAAAGGAGAGGAGCCCTGCGCTTCAATGTTTTTAACTTACCAATGAGAAACACCCACACCCCAACTCTCCGGCAAGCAAACAGTTCCAAGGAGAAGGCATGAAGGAATGATCCGACTTTGTTAGTGTACATTAATCGTTCAAAACACCCAGACCCCATCCTCAGAATACGACGCGCAAGCAGTCCCAAGGAGAGGCGTCGACTGGCTGATGGGCGTTCACTTCGATTTTATCGACTTACCCGTGTGAAAGACCACACCCCAACCCTCTCCCAGGAGAGGGCTTGGTAGCTACTTATGCGAATGTTTTATTAGCTAAATGGCGGGATTAAGACCAGATAACTGGTCTGCCTGTTCTTTCCTCGATTTTTTCAACTATTAAGTACAAGTCGATTCAAAGTAGCAATCAATGTCGATGTTAGAAAAACGCAATACTTCGATTCCTAATTCGATAAGGTAACATGTTTCGCACATTTAAAAGGGACATGGTCCCGATCACTTGGTAAGATGAAGTTGACAAATCAAACCAACCAAGGAAGAACCATGTCAAATGAGATTGTACAACTAAATGAGCAGATTATACGGACCGAACTGAAAGAACTGGTTCGACAAAGTGTCGAGGAAGTTCTGAATGGCTTGCTGGACGCTGAAGCAGATCTGCTGACCAACGCGCGAAATATGAGCGCACGAAGACAGAAAAGACACCGGGCAGGCCATTATCCGCAAGTTGTTGACCAGTGCTGGAGAAGTGGATCTGGAAATACCCAAATTACGCACCTTGACATTTGAAACTGCCATCATCCAAAGGTACCAACGCCGGGAAGCTAGTGTTGAAGAAGCCTTGGTGGAGATGTATTTAGCAGGGGTGTCCACTAGACGGATTGAAGATATCACCGAATTACTCTGGGACGCCAAACTGAGTGCTGGGACGGTAAGCAGACTGAATGGCAAGGTGTATGAGCAATTGAGGCATGGCGGCAAAGACCATTGGAAGGGCAATATCCTTATGTTTATCTGGATGGAGTGTATCTGAAGCGCAACTGGGGTGGACATTACGGGAATGTGGCTGTTTTGGTGGCCATGGCGGTGAATGAACGAGGCGAAGGAAGTGATTGGTGCCGTGGAAGGCATGAAAGAAGACAAGGAAGTTGGTTGTCTTTCCTGCGGCATCTGAAGGAAAGAGGCTTGAAAGGCACACAACTGTTTGTTGGAGATAAATGTCTTGGGTTAATTGAAGCCTTGAGTGAAACCTATCCACTGGCCAGGTTCAGCGTTGTATGGTGCATTTCTACCGCAATGTTTTCTCGGTTGTACCCAGAGGCAAGGTCAAGCAGGTGGCAGCCATGCTCAAGGCAATTCATGCTCAGGAAGACAAAGGAGCAGCTCTGGACAAGCTGGAAGATGTAGTTTGCAAACTGAAAGAAATGAAGCTATTTGAGGCTGCCAAAAAGGTTGAGGAGACAGGCCTAGAAACCCTGGTCTACATGGATTTTCCCAAGGAACACTGGCGACGGATCCGCTCGAATAATGCCATGGAACGATTGAACCGAGAGATCAGGCGCACAACCAGGACGGTCGGCGCGTTCCCAGATGGACAGTCTGCCTTGATGTTAGTGTGTGCAGGCTGAGGTACATGCAAGAATCACTCTGGGGACAGAAAACGTACTTGAACATGCAACATCTGGAGGAACTACTACCAAGTGATTCCTAAATGTGCGAAAAATACTTGACACTACCCCTAATTCTTGTAACCTTGCAGTTCGTTTTAGATCTTCCATCAATCCATTTTGATTCAGATGTTGACTTCCATCAATCTCAATCGCCAATTTTGCCTGGTGGCAATAAAATCAACGATGGTGTTTTCAATCACAAATTGTCGGTGTATCGGAAGCGGAAAATTGCGTAAGAATCGAAACTAGAGTTTTTTTCTTGCGGTGTAGCGTTGTTACGTAGATTTCTTGCTAACTGCGATAAAGGAGACCCTGCCATGGTTGAAGTTTACTTCAACCTCAAAAGATTTCATCAAAAATAGTTTTTCGGTTCAATAATTGCGATGGTCTTACTGATTATGAGCAAGTTTAATAAGAAAACAATGAGTTAGAATCTGAATAGCAATCGTCGCCCTCTCCTGGGATGTACAGACCGGAGACATAGTTGACAAACGTTCGGAGACATCGCTGACACTTTATAGAATTAGGCATGAAGGAGAACGCCATGCCATGGAAAGAATTACAGCAGTGGAAGAACAGCGGTTCATCCAGGAAGCAAAAATAGGTATTGCCATTCACCCGCTTATGTCAACGATATGGCATCAGTCGCCAAACCGGTTATAAGTGGTTGAAGCGGGAACGAGAAGAAGGTCAGAAGGGTTTGGAAGAAAGATCCCGAAAGCCAAAGAACAGCCCAGCCCAGAGTCCTCCAGAAGTGGAAGCAGAGGTTCTCAGGATTCGAGACGAACATCCAGTCTGGGGTGGTCGGAAGATCAGAAAGATCATGGAACGGGAAGGCAAAGTACCGGTGCCTCTGCCAGTACGATCACAGCCATCTTGAGACGCAATGACAAACTAGACCCGGATGAGAGCCGGAAGCGGGAAGCATTTATCCGCTTTGAATATGAAGAGCCCAACCAGCTCTGGCAGATGGACTTCAAGGGACATTTTCGGCTCTTAGACGGGCAGTATTGTCATCCTCTGACCATAGTTGATGATCATTCACGTTTCCTGAGGTGGATTGAAAGCCTGCGCTGACGAAGCATTGACTGTTCAAAGGCAATTGAGCCAGATATTTGAGCAGTATGGATTGCCAGAACGCATCTGATGGACAATGGGTCTCCCTGGGGAGATGAAAAAGACAGCCCTTTCACCATTTTGACAACCTGGCTGATGCAGCTGGGTGTAGGTGTTATCCATAGTAGGGCCTATCATCCTCGAACCAATGGGAAAAATGAACGTTTCAATCCACCCTTCTGAGGAAGTCATCGCAAGACAAGGCTTCGAAAATCTGAATGAAGCTCAAGCCTTCTTTGATCGGTGGAGCACGGTCTATAACACCTATCGACCACATGAATCGCTCAATTTTGAAGTGCCATCATCGCGGTATGACCCTTCTAAGCAATGCTTTCCCAGTAGTCTGCCTGTTGCTGAATATGGACCACTGGATATCGTACGCAAGACTGATCGCAAAGGAGTGTTTATGTATGAAGGGCATAAGTTACGCTTGGGCAAGGCGTTTCCAAAAAAGAGGTGGTTGTCCGTCCTTGTGATACAGCAGGTATGAGTGAGGTTTACTTTTATAATAACAAAATAGCTCGTTTTGATCTGCGAGACAGCCAATGTTAAAGAATCAGACTGTCAACCATGTGTCCGAACACCTGTCAGCGATCTGTCCGGTCTATACAATACGGGGGAGGGCTTAAGTTGATCGTGCTGGCGTCCTCTCCGAGCACGAGAATTCACCGCAGGTGTCCGATTCGTACTTTTATCATTCGTGGTAACAAAAAAGGCAAAACGTATCTGCCTTTTTGGGTATTCTAATAAAAAGTTGTTTCTATTCAGCTCTGTTGGATCGCCACATGTACACGCCCAAACCAACCCCAGCCAACAAAATGATCAGACCAACGATGCCCAAAACTGGTACGCGTCTCACTGTATCGCTGACCACTTCAGCACCGGGTTGGCTTGCCAGTTGAGCGCCAAAGTCGATTGTGGCAGATTCACCGGCACGAACTTCCAGAGGATAGTTGGTAACCGTGGTAGGGTTGAAATCGTCCGGTATGGCGATGGAAATGTTATAGGTTCCAACGGGTAAATCGGTGAAACAATAGGGATCAACAATATCCGGACTGCCGGCAACCGTCGTTCCGGTGAGTGAGACTGTGCCCAAACGGTCATTGATGCTCACCTCACCGCCATAGAGAAAGTCTTCACCTTCCGTGCGCATACCATTACCATCCATGTCGTGAAAGAGTACGACGCAGATTTCTGCCAGCCCGGGCATTGGAGTCAACGTGGGGGTAATCTGACCTGGCGGTACCGTGGCAGTGGCGGTGGGAGGTAGAGGCGTCACTTCGACCATGCCGATAACAATTTCATCACCACCAAAAACCTCGCAAGCTTCTGTCAGACCGTTCAGACGAATAATCTCCGAAATAGGCACACCCGTTCGTTCCTGAATCTGAGAACAAAATTCGCCTGGCTGTACGACATAGAGGATCCTGCCGGCGGCATCGGCGGTGGGGGTATTGTAGGGTGTTTGTGCGTTGACGGTATCGCTGGACTTCAAAACAGTAACCATCAGCGTGGTTAGCAATAAAAAAAGGACTGCAGAAGTTAGTAATTTCGTTCTCTTGTTCATAGCATACTCCTTGCTGGATTATATCATCAGAGGGATTCGTGAAACTTGCTACTTATAGAAAGCACAATTTGGAAAATTTATCGAAACCTTTCCCGGGACAACACAAAACATGTTTCAAGCCTATTTAGGTAAAATAAGGACATGCGTGTTCGAACATTCTACCTGCTGCTGATATCTCTGGTGCTCATGCTCAGCGTGAGTGCTTGCGGTGCTGAAGAGACTGCCATACCTGAGTCAACAGCCACACCCATCCCACCCACCATAAATCCCACCCCCACGATCGATTGGTTTCCGCGCACGCCCACACCCACCCCGCAGATCCCAACCTCACCCCAGCAGCTGCCACCAACCCCTTCCACACCAATCTCCTCCGATCTGATCACCTCAGACGACTTCAGCGATCCTGAGATTTGGCAGACCAGCAGCGGTACTCCTGGTACCGTTGCCTACGAGCCTGACGCGCTCTCTCTTGCTGTTGCGGGTGGTAAAAATTCATTGGTCAGCCTCAGCACCCATGAATTGCCCTCCGAGTTCTACCTCGAGATCAATCTGGACGCTCAGATGTGTTCCCCTGAAGACCAGTTTGGCTTGATCTTATGGAACAATAGTTCCTCTGGCACCTTTCGGGTCTGGTTCAGTTGTTCGGGTCAGGTCATGATGGACCGGGTCTTGCCATCCGGGACAACTGTGCTGCAAAAATGGCAGATTGCCCGAAAATTCCAGGTAGGCTCTCCTGCGTTCAACCGAATTGGAGTTCGGTCTGTTAACAACAGCCTCGAAGTTTATGTAAACGAAACCCATCAGTTCACCTACACCCCGCTTAACAAGTTAAGCGGTGCATTAGGAGTGATTGCGCAGAGTGGAGGTGATCACGCTATGACGATCAGGGTGTCAGACCTGCAGATCCTGAACCCGTAGGGCAATTAATCGTTAATCGAGGATATAATGGGGGAACAAATCGAGATTTTCCATGTCTTGATGACAACGAAGAGGAGAGAATGGATCAAATGCTCAAAATCATCATCCCCATGGCTGGTCTTGGAAGTCGCCTGCGCCCCCTCACCTGGAGCCGGCCAAAACCATTGGTTTGCCTGGCGGGTGCCACAGTTCTTGATCATTTGCTGGCTAGTTTCAAGAGCGTCCCAGACAACGAAAAAGCGGAATTTGTCTTCATTATGTCACCTGGTCAGCAGGAGCTTATCCAGGCGCACATGCAAAAGTACTACCCAAAGACCAAAGTGCATTATGTGGAACAACCTGAGAAAAAAGGTCAGTCTGATGCCCTCTGGCATGCCCGCGAGCACCTGTCTGGACAAGCTTTGATCGTTTTCTCGGACACATTGATAGAAAATGACTTTAGTTGCATTGCTAATGAAGAAGTCGATTCTGTTGCCTGGGTCAAAGCGGTCCCAGACCCTCGCCGTTTCGGTGTGGTGGAGGTGGATTCGCGCGGCTTGGTTACCCGCCTGATTGAAAAACCGAACGACATGAACAACAACCTCGCTGTGGTTGGCTGCTATTTTTTCAAAGACGGACAAAAATTAACCCGGGCAATCGAAGAACAAATGAACCGAAAAATTGCTCTGAGGGGAGAGTATTACCTGGCAGATGCCATTAATCTGATGCTTGAAAACCGGGCTACGATGCGGGTTGAACAGGTGAAAGTATGGCTGGATGCCGGCACTTCTGAAGCTCTGCTCGATACCAACCGCTACCTGCTGGAACACGGTCGCGCGAACCTGCAAGACAATGGCGCTTTTGACGACAACATTATCATCCCCCCAGTTTTCATCCACCCTGAAGCGCGTGTCAACACATCCATAATCGGACCGTTTGTTTCCATTGCGGCTGGCAGCATTATCCACAATAGCACCATAAAAGATTCTATTCTAAGCCAGGGAGCGCACATCACCAACGCTCAACTGGATGGCTCTTTGCTTGGTTACGATGTGGTCATCAATGGCATGAAGGGAAAATTTAACCTGGGAGATAACTCCTGGGCAAATTGGTAAAAATCAAACAAACTCAAAAGGAGAGTTAATGAAAAGGGTCTTATCAGAAAGGGTAGCAGGACTTAAGCCATCGGGTATCCGTTTGTTTTTTGAAATCGCAGCAACTATGAAAGATGTCATCTCACTTGGCATCGGCGAACCGGACTTCGCCACCCCTGAACCAATCATTCAAGCAGGCGTAGAAGCTTTACGACGTGGTGAAACACACTACACCTCGAACCACGGCATCCTGGTTCTCAGGCAGGCAGTTGCTGACCACCTCAAGCGCTTTTATCATGTTGAATACTTCCCGCAGCACGAAATTATCATGACTGTTGGTGTTTCGGAAGCCCTTTACCTGGCGTTTAACGCAATCTTGGATCCTGAGGATGAGGTGATCATTCCTACACCGTGCTTTGTTTCATACCAGGCAGAGGTGATCATGGCAGGCGGTGTGCCAGTTGAAGTCGCCACTTATGTTGAAAACAATTTTGTGCCCAGAATTGAAGATATTGAAGCCGCCATCACGCCAAAGACCAGGGCGATCCTGATTGGAAGTCCCAGCAACCCAACCGGCGCTGTGTATGACCGCGAATTCCTGCTTCGGCTGGCGGACCTGGCAGAAAAACAGGATCTGATCGTTATCTCTGATGAAATCTATGATCGCCTGGTTTATGGCACTGAACATGTCTGCTTTGCCAGTCTGCCCCGCATGCAGGAACGCACGATCCTGTTAGGCGGTTTCTCAAAAGCGTATGCCATGACAGGCTGGCGCATCGGTTTTGCAGCTGCCCCAAAAGATATTCTTAACGGCATGGTGCGAATCCACCAATACTCTGTCATGTCTGCTCCAACAGTATCGCAATATGCCGCTCTGGCTGCCTTGATGATCGGAGAGCCATATGTCCAGGACATGCTCAAGGAGTATGACCGACGCAGAAAGCTGGTTGTAAAAGGTCTTAATTCCATCGGCTTGAGAACATTTGAACCCAAAGGCGCCTTTTATGCCTTCCCTGATCTTCGCGGAACCGGGTTGAGTGATGACGAATTTTGCAACCGCTTGCTGCAGGAAGAAAAAGTGGCGATTGTGCCAGGGAACGCCTTTGGCGATGCCGGTACAGGCTTTGCTCGCGTTTCTTATGCCACATCTTATGAGCAACTTGAAGAAGCCCTTGAGAGAATTGACAGGTTTGTCAAACGGATCTGATCCTGATCACATAATTTTTTCCATCTTTTGAGCGCGGGTATAGACACTCGCGCTCATTTTTGTTACTATTAACAACAATTATTGATCAGGACAGGAAAACTATGACAATTGAGATCAAGCCTTTATCCCCGGAATTAGCAGAAACTTTCACATCCTATGTGAACAACATGGATTTTCACCATGCCCCCCACTGGCAATTCTGCAATTGTCAGTATTATCACTTAAAATGTACTCCTGAAGAGTGGCGCGAACGTACAGCCGAACAAAACCAACAATTGGCACAAGAAAATATTCGCGATGGCGTAATGCAAGGGTTTATGGCATTCGATGGAGACAAGCCTGTCGGATGGGTCAATGCCAACGAATGGCGAAATTATGCCTTCTTTGAAGACAACCCCGAGATGCTTGAATTCGAAGGCAGATCAGGTGCCATTGTCTGTTTTCTCATTCATCCGGAGTATCGTAATCAGGGGCTTGCGACAAAGTTGCTTGAAGCTGCGATTGAAGGCTTTCGCAAACAGGGATTTGATCGTGTAGTTGGGCACCCTTTCCTTTGGAGCGCCCATCCAGAGCGTCAATATCTCGGTATCCCCAGTATGTATGAAACGCTTGGCTTTCAAAAGAGATCAGAGATGAACGGTGTATCTACCTATGTGCTTGAGCTGAAGTAATTCGCTCACGAAATTGTTTTGATTACTTGTGAGACCTGCCACGGTCTCCAAAACGGGCATAACAACCAGGAGAGGGTTATTATTATTCTAAAAGAAGACGGCAAGTAAGCCGTCCTCTTAATTGTTCAAACGCATTTACGGCTGCCAGTTTCCCACGCCCTTCCAGGCATGGTCCAGGTGTTCTGCCAAAACATCTTTTAATTTGTATTTCACCATTTGGCGTACAGCAAACATTAGGTCAATCCCACCGATCTCATAAATACGCCGACCAATCGCCTTAGCCTCTCGATGATGGTATTGATGATCAAATGGTCCGCCTGGTGCGAGGGAGATAAAATCGTCTTTCCTGCCAATTTGAACAAGCTGTTCTATCATCTGCTTTACTTCAGACTTTTTTTGTGGGTCAAGTGCTCTGATCTCTGGTTCGCCAAATATTCTGTTGAAAATGCTCATGATCACTCCTTAAACAAGCTTAATTATAAAGGCTTGTTTTCCCTGTTAAGACCCAGTTTGATAAAAGTCCGCAGAAACTCATAGCGTCCCTGCAGTTTTCTCCGGGAATCATCCTGAAGAATGCCTAATAGTGAATAATGGTGTCGCGGACTTTGCCCCATTTCAGCGCATCCGCGATCCCTTCTTCAATGCTCTTCTCTGCCTTCCATCCCAGCAAACGTTTGGCTTTATCTGCGTTGGCATAAGCACCAGCAATATCCCCGGGTCGGGGGGGTTGGATTGCAACTGGCAGCTGTTTGCCAACAACATGTTCGAACGCCACCAGGAATTCCTTGACGGTGACGCCATTGCCCGTTCCCAGGTTGATCACGGTGTAATCGACCTCATCCTCAGACCCCTCAGCGATCGCCTTGTCAAAGTTTTCTATCGCTTTCAGATGTGCCAGCGCCAGATCCCAGACATGCAAATAATCGCGGATGCCCGAGCCATCGCGGGTGGGCCAATCGATCCCGGTCAGGTTAAACACCGGCTCCCGTCCCATTGAAACTTCCACTAATTTCCCGATCAAGTGGCTGGGATGCTTGATGTGCAAGCCGGTCCGCATCTGGGGGTCAGAACCAATCGGATTGAAATAGCGCAGAGCAATACCTTGCATACCATAAGCTGCACAAAAGTCTTTCAGCACCATCTCCATCATGAATTTGGTACGGGAATAGGGGCTCAGGGGTCGCAGAGGTGCTTCCTCGGTTACCATAAAACCAGGAACAACATCGTATACGGCCGCCGAAGAGCTAAAGACCACTCTTGGGTAACCCAGGTCGGATAGTGCTTTAAAGAATTCCATCGATTTCACCACGTTTTCACGATAATAATCGTAAGGACGTGAGACAGATTCCGGCACCACGATCAAAGCAGCACAGTGGATGGTTCCCTGAATGTCCGGGTGATCTGAGAAAACCCGTCGAAGCATGGCACGGTCAGAGATGTCTGCTTCGTAGAAAATTCGATCTTTGGTGAATTCCCTTCGACCTGTTACCAGCGAATCAAGGATAACCGGCGTATGTCCGTGATCGAGCAAAACCGAGGCAATCGTACTGCCAATATAGCCCGCCCCACCTGTGATCAGAACTTTCATAGAACCTCTCAGTTTTTCTTCCTATTGTACTCCATTGGGTTGCTGGCGGTCACTTCACGCACCGTCAGCAGGATAAGCAGACCAATGACCAGGAAGGCAAGAATCGAACCAATTCCCCAGTATTGCCCGGCAATTTCTGCTGCTTTTTCGGCAAGACCCTGATCGATATAGTAATTGTACATATTATAGGACAATGCTCCGAAAACAAAGGGTCCCACGAATGTAGATGTACGCCCAGCGACCGAAAGAAAACCATAAAATTCTGTGGTTTTACTCTCTGGCGCTAACTGGCTCACCATGGTGCGGCTTACTGCCTGGGCTCCGGAAAGGGAGAACCCGGCAAAAGCGCCGATGACAAAGAAGCCAATCATATCCTTGACAAGGAAAAGACCTGCCAATGCTGCGATAAGAATCAACAACGAGAATATAATGGCGCGTTTGCTGCTTTTGGTGTCCGATACCTTGCCAAAGGTAAGTGCGCCAAGGGCACCGGTGATATGGATGATAATGACAAATATGATCAGCTGCACCTGATTGAGCCCAAAGAGTGTGCCGCCAATGATTGCAGCAAAGTCCATTAGCATCATGATCCCATCGTTGTAGATCAGAAAAGCGATCATGTAGCGTAGAAATTCTTTGTATTTTCGAATTTCTTTGAAAGTGTTCAAAAGATGTCTGAATGAAACCGAAAGCAAAGTCTCGCCTTCAGGAATCGGGATAACCGGGCTCAGCTCTTTGACTTTGAAAAAGGTTGGTAAGGCAGATATGGCAAACACGAGAGCGGTCAACAGAAAAGTATACGGTATGAATTCGTTGCCAATCAGTTGCAAAGGAACGACAGCGATCAACAGCGTGGCGATACCGCCCAGCATACCAATTGCCCAGCCTTTGCCTGAAATGTAGCCAATGGTCTCAGGGGTGGAAACGTCCACCAACAGTGCATCGTAGAAAACCTGCGCACCGCGGTAACCAATTTCTGCCAGGATAAAGAACACCATTCCCATAACAACATCACCTTGACCAACAAAAAAGAGCATTGCCGTGAAAATGACTGAAATAGCAGTAAAGATGAATAGAAACAGCTTTTTCGAGCGTGAGGAGTCTGCAATAGCGCCAAGGATTGGAGAGATCACCGCTACAGCGATCGCGGCAATCCCCACCGACCAGCCCCATAGCCGGGTGCCTTCAGCTCCGCCAACAACAACGTTCTTGAAGTAGGCAGAAAAAACTGCCAGCAGGATCACGGCAGCATATGCAGAGTTGCCAAAATCATAGTAATACCAGGCATGCCTGGCTTGACGGGCTGATTTGGTGTTTTCGAGGAGGTCTTTGGGTGTTAAGGTCATGGGTTGATCCGGTCTGAGAATTTGTATACATATAGCATGGTTGCCTATTGTACCAAATTTAACCCCGTAGAATCGGATTAGGTGTGGAGTCACAGGATTGTTTTTGCGGACAGCTTAGTCGGAAGCAGTTCTGTCAAAAAAACTGCAGAATACAGAGTTTCATTGGAAGTAGTGATACTGAAACAGGTTTTTTAACTTTTCAGGTAGAGGAGATCCACTTGATCCCGCTGTTTACAAGGTTATCTTTTTGTGATGCGCTCCAGGTTGTAACGAACAAGATCCTCAATTAATCGATAATCCAACGCTTCGATGAAGGGGATCTTGATTGTCCCTTTGCTGGTTTGATAATTCTGCAATCTTTCATCAAAATGAGCGATCGCTTCCGAGCCGGGGTAAATCCCCAGATGGGTTTTTTGAGCGGCAAAGTGCAAAACATTCTTTCCGTTCTTTTTGAGGGTGGGGATGCCATAACTGATGGTTTGCTCCAGGTCAGGATCCACCTCTAACGCAATTTCCCGAATCTTACGCAGTAGTGCCTGTATCTCATCGGGGTAATTGTTGATGAAATTGTCAATTTTGTTTTCCATCATTATTCTCCTCTGGAAGATAAGTTGAATATACCACCCGTCCTGTCATGATAAAAAGAATTGGAGAGTGTTTCCGAATTGCGCTCAATCAAGCCTTGGTTTCCCTGCTATAATGCAAAAAATGAACGTCGATATCCGTTCTACCGTGATTGTGATAGCCATAATGGCTGCCATCGCCGCAGTCATCTTGATCCTGCGCGCGCGTAACGCCATTCTCGTTGGTAGAAAGCTGCCCTTTTTTTATAAGAAGCGTCAACAATTTGATTTGGGTGTTCGCCTGATAGTCTCTGCGTTCGCACTTGGAATTTTCGCCTATGCCTCGCTGCGATGGGGTGAAGGATTTGCCTATCGCTACTTTCCACCCACGCTTACGCCATCCTTGACTCCAACGATCACTCTTACACCCACCATAACCCTCACGCCCACGATCACTCTCACACCAACCATAACAAACACGCCTTCGGTTACCAATACCCCTTCTCTGCCAGGTGAGATTATTGACCAGTTCGAAGCGATTGGCACGCCGCAGGATGATTACTTATTCAGCTCGATCAAGTTTTCCACTGAGATTGACGATGACCTTCAACCAATTGAGCCTGCTAATGAATTTGAAAATCCATTGGAAGTCATTTTTGCCAGCTATAGCTACAACATGATGACCAATGGCATCCAGTGGACTGAGGTTTGGGTACGGGAGGGAGAAACTATCCAGTACAATGTGGGCACCTGGCAGGGGCAAAGCGGTGGTTATGGCGTGAGTAAACTGGAATTACCGGCTGAAGAGTGGCTGCCGGGGCAATACCAGTTACAGTTTTTTATCGGCACAGAGTGGATCATGAGCGGGCATTTCCGCGTTTTAGGCAACCCGCCAACAGCCACACCAACCATCACGCTCACGCCCTCATTGACCCCCAGCAATACCCCTACCCGCACAAACACACCTCTGCCGAGCAATACTTCCCTGCCTTAAGTAAAAGTACTTGATACCCATTTTAATCAATTAAAACTCTATTACAATACCCACACCCCCAACCCTTCCCCAGGAGAGAGGGTGAACAGTTAGATTGGTGTGTTTAATTCGTTTCCCTTAAAAACTTTTTCTGAAGAGATCTTCCACAACCCCTCCAGTTGGTGTTTTATGTAGTCGAACTGGTTGCTGAAAAAGACCCACACCCCTACCCTCTCCCAGGAGAGGGCGACGATTGCTATTCAGATTCTAACTCATTGTTTTCATTAAACTTGCTCATAATCAGTAAGACCATCGCAATTATTGAACCGAAAAACTATTTTTTATGAAATCTTTTGAGGTTGAAGTAAACTTCTAACCATGGCAGGGTCTCCTTTATCGCAGTTAGCAAGAAATCTACGTAACAACGCTACACCGCAAGAAAAAAAACTCTAGTTTCGATTCTTACGCAATTTTCCGCTTCCGATACACCGACAATTTGTGATTGAAAACACCATCGTTGATTTTTATTGCCACCAGGCAAAATTGGCGATTGAGATTGATGGAAGTCAACATCTGAATCAAAATGGATTGATGGAAGATCTAAAACGAACTGCAAGGTTACAAGAATTAGGAATCGAAGTATTGCGTTTTTCTAACATCGACATTGATTGCTACTTTGAATCGACTTGTACTTTAATAGTTGAAAAAATCGAGGAAAGAACAGGCAGACCAGTTATCTGGTCTTAATCCCGCCATTTAGCTAATAAAACATTCGCATAAGTAGCTACCAAGCCCTCTCCTGGGAGAGGGTTGGGGTGTGGGTCTTTCACACGGGTAAGTCGATAAAATCGAAGTGAACGCCCATCAGCCAGTCGACGCCCTCTACTTGGGAGAGGGTTGGGGTGTGGGTGTTGTTCACGGAAAATGTACACTAACAAAGTCGGATCATTCCTTCATGCCTTCTCCTTGGAACTGTTTGCGTGCCGGAGAGTTGGGTGTGGGTGTTTCTCATTGGTAACTTAAAAACATTGAAGCGCAGGGCTCCTCTCCTTTCAGAACGTTCTGTGCTCATGGAGATAATAAACCAGATGTCCATTCTTTCACCTGATTTTCCAAAGCATTTTGGGTACAATAAATCAAAAAGACACCATGGCAGAAACAAACAACCACTCAACACCAAAACGCTGGACTGTATCACCCCTCATCCCTCCTCACATCAGCCGTGAGCTTTCAGAGTATTCTCCTTTCTTGCGCCAGTTGCTCTTCAACCGCGGCATCACTACTGCAGAAACTGCGCGTGCCTACCTGGGCGCGGAATCCCCGACCGATACCAATCCTTTCGCGTTGAAAGATATGGACAAGGCGGTTGAGATCATCCATAACGCCATCGAGAGCAACCAAAACATTGCCATTTACGGCGATTATGACACCGATGGCGTCACTTCCAGCGCTTTGCTTTATGAATTTTTTGACCAATTAGGGCATACACCCCGGGTTTACATTCCCAATCGTTTTGATGAAGGTTATGGTCTCAATATTGAAGCCATTCAGCAGCTTGCTACCGAAGGCATCGATCTCATCATCACAGTAGATTGCGGCATTCGCGCCCAGCAAGAAGTCGCACTTGCCAAACAACTGGGAATGCGGGTGATCGTCACAGACCACCACCTTCCAGGAGCAGCTTTGCCTCCTGCTGATGCCGTAATCGATCCACACCAACCCGGCGATCCTTATCCTTACAAGATGCTGGCAGGCGTGGGGATGGCATACAAAATCGCCAAAGCTTACCTCCTGAAATATCCAGATCCGAACATTGATTACCGTCAATGGCTGGACTTGGTCAGCATCGGCACTGTGGTCGATATCGCGCCGCTCGACGGTGAGAATCGCGCATTGGTCAAAGCCGGCTTGCAGGCGATGCGTTCCACCCGCCGGCAGGGTCTTTATTCCCTGATCCAGACCGCGGGCATCAAGATCGATCAACTGAACGCCGGGCATCTCGGCTTTGGCATCGGACCCCGCTTGAATGCTGCCGGGCGTATGGATTCAGCACTGGCTGCTTTTGAACTGTTGACCACCAATGATCTTTTTCACGCTGGTTCGCTTGCCCAACAATTGGATAATCTGAACAGCCAGCGCAAAGACATCATGCACGCCATCCAGGATCGGGTGGTTGCTGAAGCCAATGCCGCAGACCCGAATACACCAATCATTATTTCGGTTGCGGAGGATTATGAAGAAGGAGTAGTTGGTTTGGCAGCTGGGCGCATCACGGAAGGCTTCTATAAACCGGCTATCGTTGGTCGCCTGGAGAGCGGCATGGTGAAAGCTTCCTGCCGCACCATACCTGAATTTAACATCGTAGAAGCGCTCGATCAGTGTGCAGACCTCCTGGATCACTATGGCGGTCATGCCATGGCAGCCGGTCTTAGCTTTGAGATTGGCATGATGGATGCCTTTAAAGAGCGGATCACGCAAATTGCTCACGAACGCTTATCCGGGATGGAATTGGCTCCTGAGTTATCGATTGATTATGAGATTTCCCTCGATCGTCTCAAACCAGAGCATATCCCGGGCATACTTTCCGACATCGCTCAGTTGGAACCTACCGGCACGAACAATCCAGACGCGCTGTTTTGCAGCCGTAACTGCAAGGTAGCGCGAGCCTACGCCGTCGGAGATGGGCGTCACCTCAAGTTAACCCTGGGTTCAGGCATGCATCAGTTTGATGCTATCGCCTTCAATCAGGGTCACTGGATGCAGGACATGCCGGCTTTTGTTGATATTGCCTACGCATTTGAGATCAACACCTATCAGGGCAGACAGTCGCTGCAATTGAATGTTAGGGATATTAAAGCGTCTGAATTTGCTTAAGATCAGGGAGTAATTCGATATTGGTGGGTTTTCGCTTCAAACCGCCCATCTCTATACCAGGCGTGCATGGTTGCATCCAGTATGATGGTCTTATGCGTATTATGGGCAGTGTCCAGCAACTGCAGCAATAGCCGTACAGCCGATTCAGCCAGATGTCCTTGCTCAACACCCATCCGGTAAGTTAAAAAACCCGGGTTTTCATCCAAAACATCCAAAACAGCTTGCAGAGCTTCCGAAAACTGTTTGTTTTGCCTGGTTTGTTCGGTTGGATACAATGGTCGTACAGGCTTTTTCAAATTATTTGCCAATGAGTTTAACATCACCGGTGTAAATAAAAACTCCGCCAACGCCTGCAGGCCGACAATTTCAACCATTACGCTCGAACCGCCCTCGCTCTCAAGCCGCAACCGCATCGCATGGTCGCTTTTCTGCGGTACCAAGAGGAAGTCAGCCGGATCGACCAATGAATTAATTCTTTCCAAAACCAGGTCAGCATATTTCTGGTAAGCATCTTTGACCGTAAGGGAATCATTATCCAACCTGAACGCAGGGATCGGCTCACCCACGCTCATTTTTAATGTCGGTCTCTCAAACTTCAGCACTTTCGAAAAACCATTATGGAATCCGCTGAATCCAATCGGGATCACCGGAGCCTGCGCCTTGTGACTTAACCATGCCACCCCCACCTGGGCTTTCATACGACCGGGATTCCAGGTTCCGCCTTCGGGGTAGATCCCGAGAACGCCGGCTTGCTCAAGCACGCCCAACGCTTTGACCATAGCTTTTCGGTCCAGGTTGCCCCGGTTTACCGGGATAAAGCCATAAAAAGCGACAAGCTTATCAATGAAACCCTCAAAGGGAAGATCACCAGCGCCAATCAATTCGACCTGCCGGTGAGGGTAAACAGCCATAAGAAGAGGTTCCAGTGTCGATACGTGATTTCCAGCCAGGATCACAGGACCTTCAGCAGGAATATGCTCTAATCCACTTACCTGTGGTCGGGCAAGCAGCCTTAAAAGCGCTCTTCCGACCAGGTTTAATATTTTCCGGCGGAAAGTGAGACGGGGATAAGAAATTTCGAATCGGTTTGATGTGTTCACTATGTTATAGAAGAGTTAACCCTAACAATAAAAAAGGGTTACAGGCAACAAAAATGCCCCCACGGGAATTCGAATCCCGGTTTCGGCCTTGAGAGGGCCACGTCCTAGGCCGCTAGACGATGGGGGCGTCAGGGTAGAAATAATATCACGGACCGATTACAACGTCAACGAATTGTTTTCAAGTATTCTTGACATTCTGAACGAAGTGAAGAATCTTTCATTGCCAATGTAAAGATGCTTCGCACGCAATGATTCTTACTCAAAGATGCTCAGGATGCCAAACATCTTGGTTCAGTGCGCAAACCAGCCGCTCCCCGATTCACCCCTCTACATATCTGTGTTCGAACGAGACATATATATATAATTGACTTAAAAAACAAGGAGATATTATGAATTATCGTCATTTAGGCAAATCTGGTCTTAAAGTCTCGGAATTATCCTTCGGCTCCTGGGTCACATATCACAACCAGGTCGATGTAGAACATGCCAAAGCATTGATGACTGCTGCCTGGGATCGCGGAGTAAACTTTTTTGATAACGCCGAGGGCTATGCCAACGGTCAATCCGAAAAAATCATGGGGCAAGCCCTGCGTGAACTTGGTTGGCCTCGGGAGCAGTATGTGGTTTCAACCAAAATCTTTTGGGGCGGCAAGACCCCCAACGAGACTGGTCTCAGTTTCAAACACATTGTTGAAGGTGTTGATCGTTCCTTACGCAATTTCGGATTAGATCACGTTGATCTGGTTTTTGCCCACCGACCCGACCCGGAAACCCCGATTGAGGAAACCGTCAGAGCATTCAATCATGTGATCAATCAAGGGAAAGCTTTTTACTGGGGTACTTCAGAGTGGTCTGCTGAGGCGATCCTGAAAGCTGCAAAAATTGCCAAAAAACACCATCTTATTGGCCCCACCATGGAGCAGCCAGAGTACAACCTGCTCCATCGTACCCGCTTTGAGCAGGAATATGACATCCTTTTCCACAAACTCGGTTTGGGTACCACCACCTGGAGTCCCTTGAAATCCGGTATGCTGACTGG
The DNA here is from genome assembly GCA_040770225.1 of Anaerolineaceae bacterium. GTDB lineage: Bacteria > Chloroflexota > Anaerolineae > Anaerolineales > Anaerolineaceae > Mesolinea. The sequence goes on along the minus strand of JAXGJN010000009.1, from coordinate 1,107 downwards.
TAAGTATCGCGGTGGCACATTCCCTGAGGGCAGCCGTGCCAGCCTGCCTGGCATGGAATGGCTAAAAGAAATGTTCAGCGATTCCAGGCGCGTGCAGGCAGTTGAAAACCTGGCACAGATCGCTGATGATCTGGGTGTTAGCCTGGCGCAGATGTCAATAGCCTGGATTTTGAAAAATCCGAACGTCAGCACCGTTATTACCGGGGCAAGCAAAATGAGCCAGCTTGAAGAAAACTTCAAAGCGCTGGATGTTGTGCCGATGTTGAGCGATGAAGTCATGACACGCATCGAAGAGGCTTTGGTCAATTATCCGGATGACCTGAAAGTAAATTGATCTTCTCTTTCATGAGACTTGAACGGAACGGGACCATCTCGTTCCGTTTTGTTTTCAACCCATACGGTATAATTTTGCCAGTACAAGCCGAGGAATGTCCATGACAACGAAACGAATCAGTCCCGAATTATTTGAAAAGTTGGTAAGCCTGGCGGCGCTGGAGTTGACCGCCGAAGAAAGCGCTTACCTCTTTGAAGAAATGAATCATCAGCTGGCTTCCGTGGAAGCACTCAGCCAGATCCCCCTGCCGGAAGGCGTTGAACCGTCCTTACATGGGCTCGAACCCCAGGGTTCACCAGCTCGCCCGGATCAATGGCAGCCCTTCCCGAACCCTGAAGCAGTCATTGCTCTCGCGCCAGAGACCGAAGACGGCATGATCGTAGTTCCTGACGTGAAGGGGGCGAAATGAACCTGACCCAGTTGAGTGCCTTTGAAGTTGCCCAAAAGGTCCGTTCCGGGGAAGTCAAAGCCGCGGAAATCGCCGAAGCTTCCCTTGCTCAGATCAAGGCAGTGGATGGCGTATCCGGCTCGCTCGAACCAGGCAACCTCAGCCCCGAAGAGGAAAAGAAGGTGCATGCCTTTATCCAGGTCACACGAGACCTGGCTCTGGCACAGGCAGAAAAGGTTGACCGGATGGTCGCCAACGGGGAGGACCCTGGCTTACTGGCAGGTGTGCCGCTCTCGGTCAAAGATATTTTTTGTGTCGAAGGCACGCACACAACCGCAGCATCGAAGATCATCGCAAATTTTGTACCTCCTTATACCGCCACCTC
>JAXGJN010000008.1:0-111515 GCA_040770225.1 Anaerolineaceae bacterium | reverse complement strand
ATCGTTATTGACATTATTGACTATTTTGACTGCTATATTTGCTGGGTCCAGTCAACAATCACCGATCAAAATTGACTTTGTCGGCTGCCTGTTCTACTTTATGTTATCCACCGGACTTGATCGAGCGTGTGCTACTCTAAGGTCGTCATCCGTTTGTGCGAGATAACGGCGAAGCACGGTCAGGCCGCTGTGACCCATCAACCGAGAAAGTGTGATCACATCCACACCGTTACGAAGCATGGTGAGTGCAAACAGTTGGCGAAGGCATGAATGCCACGAGATTGGACCTTTGCATCAGCAGAACGGTTGATCACAACCCAACGCAAGCCGGAATAAGTCAGCCTGGCTCTGTCGTCTACTGAAATGAAAAGAGGTGGGGCATCATCTTTCCTCATTGAGAGATAACGTTTGAGCAATCTGCGACTTTTCTTGCCAACATAGACGGTGCGAGTCTTGTTGCCTTTGCCATGACGGATAAGCAAGCTGCCGTAAATCGGATTGTAATCGTCAATGTTGAGGTTCAAGAGTTCACTTGCTCGTATTCCAGTGTCAACCAGAATAAGCAGAATCGTTTGGTCACGCACACCACGAAAGTCATCAGGACACTTATTAATGATCTTCATTACTTCTGCCATCGGAATTGGCTGAATCGGTGCGTCAGGCACTTTGGGCGGTTTGAGTTTCGTGATCGGGTTGATCCAACCTTCGGGTTCTTCTTCCTGATCGAACCATCGCAGGAAAGTTTTGAGTGCAGCATAATGTCCATGTCTGGTCACGATTGTAAGTCCATCCCGATCCAGCAATTCCAGGTATTCGCGCAATGTGGAAGTCGAGATTGATTCAATCAGTGAAATGCCTTTCGTGTCACAAAACGCCATGAACCGTTTGAGTTTATTCCGGTAATTCCGCACTGTTCCAGGGGTAAAACCTTGCACTTTGCGATCAAAAAGGAAGTTCTGAGCCGCTTCTTCAATAGAATGGAAGTCGTTAATTATTTGCATAGACTCTTACCGTGAAATGAAATTGAGCAGTTTTGAGGGTGAAAAAACACTAAAAATACCCCCATATATAGCGGTCAGAGTCGCAAATTGCTGAAAAAGCACAATATGTAGAGGCGACGATGGGAATTGAACCCATGATGAGAGTTTTGCAGACTCCTGCCTTACCACTTGGCCACGTCGCCTAAAAAGAAGACTGATAACATCAGCTATCAGTCTTGAAAGAGCGGGCGATGAGGCTCGAACTCACGACCTTCTCCTTGGCAAGGAGACGTTCTACCAATTGAACTACACCCGCAAGTCACACGCCATTCTGTTCTGGTGCTGACGTGACCGAGATTTTAGCATAAGCATTTACAAATGTCAAACATTTTCCAGTCAGTTTTGAAATAAGCTTTGCCTTGTTTTCCTCACGGTCAACCTCTCAATGATATCATTATTTCATGTTCTGCGACCGGAATTTGATGTTTTGAAACGTCGCTTCAGAATAGATGGGTATCTATGGAAAACAAGAAAATAATCGTCAGCCCCTGGCAGCTGGAATGGCAAACTTGTTTTAACGAGCTCAGCGAAGGTTTGTGGTGCCAGTTGAAAGGCCTGGCATGCGCAATTGAGCACGTCGGCAGCACATCCGTACCCGGACTGGCTGCCAAACCCATTCTGGATGTGGATGTGGTGATCCCCAACCGCCAGGTTTTTGAGCAGGTTAAGGCAAAACTGGAAGAAATCGGCTATTTTCATCGGGGTGACCTGGGGGTAAGGGGGCGGGAAGCCTTTGGTTACAACGGCAAGTCAGACCTGATGCGGCACCACCTATATGTTCTACTGCAGGATTCCGAGGAACTGAAACGCCACCTGGGCTTTCGGGATTGGCTGCGCACTCACCCTGAAGACGCGGCTGAATATGCCAGGGTTAAAACGTTGGCAGCAGAGCGGTACCCTGAGAATATCGATGCCTACATTGAGGCGAAAAGCGACTTTATCCAGCAAATCTATCAGAAAGCCGGCTTGGTGGATCCGTCAGATATATTCGTGAATGCCTGGTCGGTTTTGATCAACCGATACAGTCTGACAGTCACTTCCCTGGACTGCCAGCAATTGTTGCCCGGATTAAGCGGCTGCCGCGTTGTTACACCGGAAAGGTCTTACTTTTTGTTGGTATGGGAAAAATCACGATTCGATTTTAAAAGCCGCCAGGCTCAACCCATACCAACAGCAACTGGGAAACCTGTCTGCGAAAATTCGTCCTTAACTTTCGCATTGTTTGAAAACGAAGAACAAGCCAAAGAGGTCCTAAAAATGGAACCAAATGAAGCAAGAGAAGACAACACCCAAAAATTCAGCGGAAAAGCTGACGTTTATCAAAAAGCCCGCCCAGCCTACTCTCCGGACTTATTTGCCTGTTTGCGACAGGAATTTGGGGTCAGACCGGGCAGTGTGGCAGCAGATGTAGGCAGCGGCACAGGCATTCTCACCCGTCAGCTACTGGAGATGGGTGTCAAGGTGTTTGCGGTAGAACCAAACGCTGACATGCGCCGGATCGCTGAACGAGAATTGGGGAAAATGGAAGATTTTGTCTCCGTGCCTGCCACCGCGGAAGATACAACCCTGTCTGAGGAAAGTGTTGATTTTGTTTTTGCTGCTTCTGCTTTCCATTGGTTCGACCCGCTTGCCTTCAGGGCTGAATGTCAACGCATCCTGAAGCCTGGTGGACGAGTCTTTCTTATTTGGAATGAAACACAAATGAAGGACGAGATCAAGGAAGGCAGGAACGCGATTATCGAAAAATTCACCGGCAAACCAGCTGGAAGTCACAAAGAAAAAATGGGGGCAAAAGACGGATTCTTTGGGGGAGAAGTGGGTGAGATGCACTTTCCCAATCCTTTGACCTATGACCGGGAACGGTTTGTCCGCAGAGCGCTTTCCTCTTCGTACGCTTTAACTGAAATGGATAAGTATTACAGCGAATTCGTTACAGCGTTGGGTGAACTGTTCGACCATTACGCGGTGGATGGTATCATCACCACATCCCAGGAAACAGTGCTATATTTCAAGTTGTGATTCTATCAATATTACCGAGATGGAAAGGGGGTAACTATGATCGAACTTCCTGAAGCAAACAACTTAGCCCAACAAATCAATCAATCCCTGGTTGGCAAGACCATCAGCTCTACGATCGCAGCCCAAAGTGCGCACAAATTCGCATGGTACAACGGCGACCCAGCCGATTACCCTGCCATTTTGGTGGGCAATACATTGCTTTCCGCCCGCGGTATCGGCATGTTCGTGGAGATCGCCCTTTCAAACTGTACCCTGCTCTTCAATGATGGTGTAAATTTGCGTTTGCATCCGGCAGCTGGACCCTTCCCTGCCAAACACCAATTGCTGGTAAATTTCAGCGACGGAACCAGCCTTAGCGCTTCCGTGGCGATGTATGGCGGTGTGGTTTGCTGGGTAAAATCCGCCACTTACGACAACATCTATTACCAGACCGCCTTGAGCAAGCCATCCCCATTGAGCGATTCATTTGATGAAGAGTATTTTCAAGGCATGGTTGCGCCTGCAGCAGTGCCGAAATTAGCACTCAAAGCCGTCCTGGCGACCGAACAACGCATCCCAGGTTTGGGGAATGGCTGTCTTCAGGATATTTTGTGGTCGGCTCAATTGCACCCGCGCCGTAAACTAAACACCCTTAGTTTGGAAGAAAATGGGCGGCTTTTTCAGAATCTAAAAGAGACCCTGAAAGCTATGACTGAACTGGGTGGAAGAAGCACTGAGAAAGACCTCTACGGTCAGGTTGGGGGGTACCAGGTGCGCATGTGTGCCGAGAGCAACGGCAAACCCTGCCCACGCTGCGGTACCGAGATCAAAAAAGAAGCCTATATGGGCGGGAGTATTTACACCTGCCCGGTCTGTCAGAAGGTGTAAATGGTTCTGACCCCTTAAGGGTCAGTTTACCGTAGCGGAAGCCTTGTCTTTTCGGGTGATACGAAGGATGCTGATCTTGGTGGGGTGATTGAATGGGGCAGGGTCGGCTGGCGGTTGTGCCAGGGTCGTGCCTGGATAACCTGTGATGTCTGCTGGAATCTCGATTCTGCCTTCCAGGGAAACATATCCGCCTTTCGCTAATTCGTTGATCTCGTCAATGATCTGCTGACCAGGAACGTACAAGGCATTATTGATCATGATCAGCCTGCCTTCGTGCGCTACCAATGGTCTGACCTTATTGATCAACTGGGTGTGCTGCTGTTGCAGGTCAACTTTGCCATAGCGTGTGCTGGAAAAGAAAGGGGAGTCCAGGACGACGGTATCAAACAGCTTGTTAGATTTTTTAAGAGCGTTGACGGCACTGAAAAAATCCCGTTTGATCAGGGTCATGATCTGCCGAAATCCATTCAGGGTTAAAGATCTTTGTGCCAACGCCAGCGCTTCTGCGTTCAAATCGGTTTGGACCAATGCTGCCGCCCCGCCAGCCAGGGCTGCAATTCCCAGCGAACCGGTGTAGGCAAAACAATTCAGGACGGATTTGCCCTGGCTGTGTTGTGCCAGCCAACTGCGCAGGTTGCGCGTGTCGGGGTAAAAACTGTCATCCTGGTTGAGGCGCAGGTCGATCGCGTAATGGATGCCATTCTCAGAAATTTCCTTAGGGAGCAATTGACCATGCAAGAAGCGCCCCTTCCTCTCTTCTGAATGAGTGGAATGGCGGGTTTTCAGCAAAATTGATTCGATCCAGGGCAGGTTCGAAAGACAAATATCGACAGTTTGGTCTATGTCTTGCTCAAGGCTTTCAGGCTGGCGGCTGTGGTTGCTGATCAAGAGCGTATTGCCATAGCGATCGACTACTAATCCGGGTAAGCCTTCGTAGTAACCGTTGAAGAGCCGAAAGCTGTCACAATCCTGCAAGGTCGCATCTTCCAACCGAAATTGGATACACTGCAGCAAACGGTTTCTAAAAAAATCTTCATTCATAACTATTCGACCTTGTCCCTTATTCTATACCGAATGGCTTGGATCACGAAACTTTCATAGAAAATCGTTATTGTTTGAAAAATCAGTATAATCATTGGATAAACCTTAAAGCGGAGTAATTCATGATTGAATTTTTTCAGAATTTGAACCCATATATGCAAGCATTGATTGCCACGCTCTTCACCTGGGGGTTGACTGCCCTGGGGGCTGGCGTCGTCTTTCTGGGAAAGACAGTAAACCAAAAGTTGCTGGATGGCATGCTTGGGTTCGCCTCGGGGGTGATGATCGCCGCCAGCTTTTTCTCGTTGTTGGCACCGGCAGTTGAACTGGCTGAAAGTGGTCCTGTGCCATCCTGGGTACCGGCTGTGGTTGGATTCTTGATGGGGGGTGGCTTTCTTTATGCCGTCGATAAATTGTTACCCCATTTGCATCCCGGTGAGAAAAAAGCGGAAGGTGTGAAGAGTTCCTGGCAGCGCAGCGTGCTCCTGGTTTTGGCAATCACTCTACACAACATTCCGGAGGGATTGGCAGTAGGCGTAGGTTTTGGCGTGGCAGCTGCTGGGCTCGAAAATGGATACCTGGCATCCGCCATTGCCCTGGCTTTGGGTATTGGATTGCAAAACTTCCCTGAAGGTATGGCAGTTTCTCTTCCACTGCGGAAGGAAAAAATCAGCCGCCGTAAAGCATTTATGCTGGGACAGTTATCTGGAATTGTTGAACCGATTTCCGCCCTGCTTGGTGTCTGGGCGGTGTCGATGATGAGAGGTTTGCTGCCGTATGCACTTTCATTTGCTGCCGGAGCAATGATTTACGTGGTGGCAGAGGAGCTAATTCCCGAGTCCAAACGCTCAGCAGCGCAGGGTCATTCGGATATACCTACGATTGGTGTGATGTTGGGATTTGCGCTGATGATGGTTTTGGATATTGCTCTGGGATAGTCTGTCAGTTTAAAAAAGACACTGCCTCTCCCTGATCAGGTTGTTCTATTCCAAAATGGATAGTCTTGTTCGCAGGGACCAGGCAGTCCTGTTACGTGAATTTGGTCGAGGCATCCCACAAGGGGAGGATTTGCACGGCCTCGACCCTACAGAATGGTTTTCGTAGCCCTCGACGCTACAGAATAATCCAGCCAGCCCCAGGCAAGGAAGAAGTTATAGAACGTTCGTCCAAATCTGATAGAGGGCGAGGTCACCCTCTTTGCCGTCTGAATAGAATTCCTCTTCCAATTCAAGACCGGCTGAAAGACCGGTACTTATTAACGTGTCAGCATCATAATGATGAACGTAGCGATATCGGGGCGGTTGATGGGGATCAGCGCGCCAGTCCAGCAGCAGATCGTCCTCACTCAATTCCTGATTGTCGATATTTTGGGTAGACCAGGATTGGATGCGGTTGGCAAGCCGTCGGTTGTTTTTTATTTGCCAGGTCGAGAAAAAAAGCTTACCAAAAGGCTGCAGGCTTTGGGCTGCGAACTCGAAAAAGCGGCTGAGGTAAGGATCGACAGGGAAGTGATGGATCACAGCAAAACAGGCAATGGCATCGAACCGAACCTGGTTTGGGAGCGTTTGGAATTGAGCAGAAAGATCCACCTGTTGGAATGTGAAACGCTCTTTCTCGCTTTCAGGTATGGTGATGGCTGCATCCGCCAGGAGCGACGGGCTGTTATCAACACCCAGATAGTTCCCTGAAAAGCCGATTTCAAGCAATACTTTTGCCAGGTTGCCGTTCCCACAGCCCAGATCGAGCAGGTTATCAGAGTCGCGAAGCTGGGGGAGCAAGCGGCGGATGCCAGGCTGGATGGTGTAGCGTGTCGAAGAAAACGACTTCGCGTAGGTGTCGTAAAAATCCCGGTTCAGGTTGAGGAGAAACTCGATTGTTTCCTGTTTCATGGAATTGATTTTATCAGGTGAATGGGCTGATGGAATGGTCCCTTAGCATGCGTTTGGATTTCGTTCTGGCTTGATGTAGAATAACCCCTATGAAAGATGACGAACGCGAACTTTGGCGGCAGAAACGGCAGTATTCCGATGAGGATATGGCACTGGCGCAGACAATTCTTGAGGAGATCAGGCGGGGGACGGATGCGCTTAAGGCACTGCGCTCCAACCCTTTACCCGGTGGCAGAGGCTTTTTGGCCAAGCACGCCCTGGTGGCTGCCTACCGCGAGAAAGTGAGCCTTGGGGAATGGGAAGATGACCCGGTGCTTCTGGCGAAGATCCGCATGAAACCGATCCGGACACTCTCAGGCGTGACCACCATCACTGTACTGACCAAGCCTCACCCTTGCCCAGGCGAGTGTATCTTCTGCCCATCCGAGGAGGGATTACCTCAGAGCTATCTATCCGACGAGCCGGGAGCCAGGCGCGGAGTGGAGCATGCTTTTGACCCCTTTACCCAGGTTTCTTCCCGCCTCAAAGCCTTGCACGAAGTAGGTCATCCAACGGACAAAATTGAACTTCTTATTTTGGGAGGCAGCTGGACGGCTTACCCTGCAAGCTACAGAGAATGGTACATCAGGCGCTGTTTTGAGGCGCTCAACCAGGAAAACCCGAATGACGACACAGGTGAGGTGAGCCTGGCGGATGTGCAAAAAACCAATAGCCAGGCGCGGCATCGCAATGTTGGTCTTGTAGTTGAAACGAGACCCGACCTGATCACCATTGAAAACCTGGTCGAGATGCGCAGGCAGGGCGTGACCAAGATGCAGCTGGGCATCCAGAGCATGGATGACCGCATTCTCCAGCTGAACAAGCGCGGTCACAGCGCCGAGGAAGCCGAAGAAGCCATCCGCCTGGTCAGGGCGGCCGGTTACAAAGTGGTGGTCCATTGGATGCCGAACCTCTTGGGAGCCACCCCACAGTCAGACCGCGAGGATTTTGCCCGGCTTTGGCGTGAAGGAGGCGTCAACCCTGATGAAATGAAAATCTATCCCTGTCAGCTCCTGCGTAATGCGGAACTTTACCAATATTGGGAGCGTGGTGAATACCGACCTTACGAAGAGCAGGAATTGATCGATTTGTTAGCTGACATCAAACCAACCGTGCCGCGTTTTTGCCGCATCAACCGGGTGATCCGGGATATTCCTTCCAACCACGTTGTTGAAGGCAACCGCAACACCAGTTTGAGGCAGGATGTTGCCCAGGAAATGAAAAAGCGCGGCTCAAGCTGTCAATGTATCCGCTGTCGGGAGATCAGAAAAGGCAAGATCGATGACCGAAACCTGGTTTTGGATGATCAGGTCTACAAGGCGGGTTGGGCGGAAGAGCATTTTCTTTCCTACAACACCCAGGATGATAATATCCTTGGTTTTTTGCGTCTGTCTTTGCCCAGTGCAAACCACTTTTTCCCGGTCGAAGAATTACAGGATGCCGCCATCATCCGTGAAGTGCATGTGTATGGGCAATCGGTCGAGCTGGGCGGTGAAAGTTCAGGTTCAGTTCAGCACCGTGGTCTGGGAAGCAGTTTGATCGAGAAAGCGGCAGAAATTGCCCTTTCCAAAGGTTATAGAAAACTGACTGTCATCTCTGCAGTTGGGACGCGCGAGTATTATGCTGCACGTGGTTTTACATTAACCGATCTGTATATGGTCAGAGACTTAAGAACTGAAGAAAATTAGTAGTCAAACTGAGATAGAAAAAGCCGGGTCGATTTTCGCAACCCGGCTTTTTTTCATTACTTAGAGTTTAACCGCTCTTATGGGGCATGAAGCCCATAATACGGGCAGCAAAGGAGGCGGTGTTCAACGATTGCAGCCAAACTTTACCAGGCCCTTCCAAGACACTCAGGAACAGTCCCTCGCCACCAAAGAAGATATTGGTGAAGCCTTTGACGGTCTCGACATCATACTTGACGTCCGATTCAAAAAAAGCGATGTTGCCGGTGTCGACTTTGATGCGCTGGCCGGGCTGCAGGTCAAGTTCTACAATCGAGCCATCCAGTTCGAGGAAGACCATGCCCTCACCACTGAGACGCTGCATCAGGAAGCCTTCACCGCCAAACAAACCAGTCTTCAATTTATTGACGAAGGTTGAGAGGACCACGCCTTGTTGAGCGCAAAGAAAAGACGATTTTTGAGCAATATATTGCTTTTGTCCGTCCAACTGCAAGGGGCGAATCTCGCCTGGCATGGCAGAAGTCAATGTGATTTCAGCACCGCTTGACCTGGCAGTATAGGTAGCCATGAAGAGGGATTCGCCGGTCAGCATGCGCCCAAGACCTTTCATCAGTCCCCCGCGAACATTGGTATCCATCTGGAAGTTGTCGGACATCCAACTCATTCCACCAGACTGGGTATAAATGCTTTCCCCGGCGTCGAGCTGCAGGGTCAAACCTGGTAATTTGTCACCAAAAATTCTGTATCTCATTTTTTCTCCATATTTATTTGTATCCAGTGAAAATTTCACTGGTAGACTCGGACATAACACCACTATTATAGATCAGTATCCTCAGTTGGAGGTTCTAGCGGGGATTCATCGGATAGATTGTTGTGATTTTCCACACCAGGCAGAAGGTTGCGCTGTTCGATCCGGGTGATCATGTCCACCCTGCGTTGATGGCGATCGCCTTCGAAGGAAGCGTTTAACCAGCCTTCAGTGATCAAGGTTGCCAAACCGCCTGCCACAACCCGAGCACCAAAACAGAGCACATTAGCGTTGTTGTGCCGTCGGGCAAGTATTGCGGAATAGGGTTCGCTGACTGCCGCAGCCCGGATTCCGGGGAACTTATTGGCAGCGATAGACATACCGATTCCTGTGCCGCAAATCAGGATCCCCCGGTCAAACTGACCTGATAAGATGGCTTTGGAAACCAACTCAGCAATGCGGGGATAATCTGAGCTCTCGCTGGTGAAGGTGCCAAAATCTTCATAGGGAATCATCCTGCTGTCAAGGTAGTTTTTGATTGTTTCTTTTAGGGCTAAAGCGGAGTGATCACAACCGATTGCAATTTTCATAAGAACCTCACTGAATGTTTAGAAAATTATAACGGTAAAACAACAGACACCGTGAAATATATCATACAGAAAGAGATTTTTCACAAAAAAATCATGACCGTTGTAAGCCCAATCGGGTGACATTCCTCACTACACCAGCAACTTTAATTTGGCTAGAATGCTACTTGTGCGAATTGTTGGCGATGGCAGAAAGGGAAAGTAAGGACATGATTTTTGTTACCGGAGCAGCCGGACATATTGGTAATGTTTTGGTTAGAGAATTAACCAGGCGGGGGTATTCTGTGAAAGCCTTAGCGCTGCCGGGAGAAGACCTTCGACCTCTGGCAGATTCCAAACCTGAAATAGCAAAGGCAAACATACTTGACTATCCAGCGCTCAAAGCTGCCATGGCTGGTGCTGAAGTGGTTTTTCACCTGGCTTCTTTAGTGGCGCTAGTTCCGGAACAGTTCGAATTGATGCAAAAAGTTAACGTTGAAGGAACTGCCAATATCATCAAAGCCTGTTTCGAGAACGGTGTAAAGCGATTGATCTATACCAGTTCCATTCATGCATACGGTCGTCCGGAAAAGAACCTGGTGATCAATGAGAGCCTGCCGTTCGATCCAGAAATCGGTGGAGGTGGTTATGATCAAACCAAGGCGAAAGCTTCCATACTGGTATTGGAAGCCGTTAAAAGAGGATTGAATGCGGTCATCCTTGCTCCAACTGGCGTGATTGGACCTTATGATTTCAAGCGTTCAGAAATGGGCGAAATGACCAATTACTGGATGAAAAGTACACCTACTTTCAGTCTGGATGGGGCATATGACTTTGTTGATGTGCGCGATGTGGTTGAGGCACACATCTCTGCCATAAAAAACGGCCAGTCTGGTCAGGCATATTTGCTGCCGGGTTACCGTGTCAGTGTGAGAGAATATCGCCGTCTGATTCAGGATGCCTGTAATACTAATAGTAAAGAAATTTATGTACCAATGAAATTAGCGCGAATATTCGCGCCATTGGCAGAGTGGTTTTATCGCATCACCAAGACCCGTCCGCGTTTCACGCGCTATTCCATCGACACTTTATTGAGCAATTCAGTCGTCAGTGGGGAAAAGGCTGCTGAAGTTTTAGGGTTTCATGCCAGACCGCTTGAAGAAACGGTTCGCGACAGCGTGGAATGGTGGCAAGCCAATGCAGACACGGTGAAGCCAAGTTTGCGCGTGGCACAAGGAGCCAGGCAAGGGGTTTAGACTTAATCCTTGTTATTGAGGAAGCCGGTCACCGGCTGTATACGAAACAAGCATGGCTGTGTGCTTTTAGATAAATCAATAACCTGAAAAACTCCTTGGTCTGCATCCATCCTACCCCAAAAAGGCAGCCTGCCACGATCCTTTGCCGGGCCTGTGTTCCCTAAACCCTCAATGCCTGTTCGCAAAAGGTTTCGCTGGGACGACCAGTAAACAATCTGGTAGTGTATACAATCGTAGGATGGAATGAATCAGGATGGATTGTTTTTCTGACAAACCGGACAAAAATGGGTGCCGCGTTGACCTACTTTTGTCTTTTCAATGGGGTGTCCACACCTCGGGCAGGGATTGCCGGTTTGTTGATAGACCTGGAAGTAATTTTGAAAATCCCCTCCTCGATACACCCAGTCGATGCTGGCACCTTTTTGGTCAATGCCTTTGGTGAGCACAAGGCGGATCGAATCCAACAGCCTGCCAGCCTCTGCCAAGGAAAGGCTGTCGCTCATTCTCTGGGGGTGCAGCCCGGACTGGAAGAGAGCTTCGTCCGCATAGATGTTGCCGATGCCTGCCAGGAAGCTTTGGTCGATCAGAAGAGGTTTGAGCAACCTGGAACGATTCTGGAGCATTTCAGCGAAGACTGCGGGGGTGAGTTGTTCATCAAAGGGTTCCGGACCTAGATTTGAAAACAGGTCGGTAGTATCACCCAACAACCAGACTCGTCCAAACTTGCGCATGTCGTTGAATACAAAGCGCCAGCCGGACTCAAAATCCAGCCACAGTCGGTCGTGGTCTGGGTTGCGAAATTCAGCACTACTCTCTTGCGGTTCAAGATAAAGATCGCCGCTCATCCGCAGGTGTACAACCAGGTAAGAATATGTCAGAGTAAAAACCAGAAACTTTGCCCTACGGTCAACTGCCAGCACTTTTTGTCCAGGTAAGATCGCCGAAAAGGTCTGAAGATCTGGTTCAGATAAGGTCGCAGGCCAGAATAATCTGACTTGTTTTATGGTTTGACCAAGGATGGATGGGCTCTTATCAAAACCTTTGATGAGTCGTTGACGGATCGTTTCTACTTCAGGCAGTTCAGGCAAAAGCGACCTTATTCGTTGAACATTGCTCCGACGCTGGTACCTTCGTTGGCGCGTTTGATGACCTCACCCAAAAGTGGACCGATACTGAGAATGGTGATGCGATTACCGAACAGTTTCAACTTCTCGTCCGGGATCGGAATAGTGTTCGTAGTCACGAAGTGCTTTACTGGTAAGGCTGACAACCGTTCTGCCGCGTTTGAGGAAAGAACAGGGTGGATGAAAGCGACATAGACATCGCGTGCGCCATTGGCTTTTGCGACTGTCACTGCCTCGCAGATGGAACCTCCAGTATCGATCTCGTCATCGATAATCAGGACATCATGATCGTTCACATCACCGATCAGGTTCAGTGCTTCGGTGTGGTCTTCGTTATCGGTGCGACGTTTTTCAATAAAGGAGAGCGGGATATCAAGAGCTTGCGCGTAGCGGCGACCATGTTTGGCAAAACCCAGGTCAGCTGTCAGCAAGACTGGACTGTGCATGGTTGGTATCTGATCTTTCAAGTAAGGTTTTAAGATGTGATAGGCGGAAAGAACGTCTCCGGGCACGTCAAAAAAGCCCTGAATCTGCCCTGCGTGCAGGTCCATGGTGATGTAGCGGTCCGCACCCGCAATCACCATCATATCTGCCACTAATTTGGCAGTAATTGGAACACGCGGTTGATCTTTTCGGTCCGAGCGACCATAACACATATAAGGGAACACCAGGGTGATACGACCAGCAGAGTCGAGCATCAGTGTCTGCGCCATGATGAGGAGCTCCATCAAGTTGCGATGGACAGGCGTGGAGGTAGTCTGGATAACATAACAATCCTGACCGCGTACTGAGGCGTGCAATTTCACAAAAAGGTTTTCATTTGTGAACTCATGAATATCAATACCGCAGAGTTCCAAGCCCAGATAATCAGCTACTTCTTTTGCCAGAGCCGGGCTGCCGGTGCCGGCAAACAAGCGAATATCCCCATAGAGGGAAGAACTACATTCTCTTTTTCCTCCAGACATTACTTTCGAACCTCCTTTGAGTTTGAAACCCAATCCGATTTAATGATGCTCATAAAATCGACATCCCAATAGCAACCCTGGTGATAACGCGCCTGGCGCATGGTTCCTTCATAGACAAAACCGACCTTTCGGTAGGCATTCTTTCCACGTTCATTGCCCTCAAATACACGCAAAAAAATGCGGTGCAGGTTCAATTCTTCAAAACCATACTTACACATACGGCGCATCGCTTCTGTTCCGTAACCCTGGTCCCAATAGTGTTTTTCACCAATCATGATCCCGATCTCCGCAGAGCGGTGGACTGGGTGGATATTCATGAAAGAGAGGTTGCCTATGGGCGTCCAATTGTCGCTGTCTGGTTGATGGATTTCGATCACCAATGGCAATTCCATCCGGGGTCCAGATGAGACGCTCTCAAACCAGGCTTCTTCGTGAATACGGTTTAGAACAGTGTAATGTTCCAGAAACTCGCACACTTCCGGATCGTTCACCCATTTCAGAAAGAGAGGGATATCCTCTCGTTCTGAGGCACGCAAACGCAATCTTTGAGCGTACAGAATCGGCATCAGCTCTCCTATGGCTCCAGTCGGTTGGGACCTCTGAAAAGGTAAACAGCATCCCGAATGGAGGGCAGATCGAGCATGACCATCAAGAGTCGGCTCAAACCCATACCCAGGCCACCATGGGGAGGACAGCCATAACGGAAGTAGTTCAGGTATGTTTGAATTGGTTCCAGCGTTAAACCTTTCTCAAGGGCTTGTTTTGCAAGCACTTCGTAGCGGTGTTCTCGTTGAGCACCGGTGGTGATCTCCAGCCCTCTGCCAAGCAAGTCAAAACTCTTGGTCAGGCTGGGGTTATCTTCGTGCAGCATGTGATAGAAGGGACGTACAGTGAAAGGCCAATCGATGACATAAACGAAATCGTTGCCGTAATGCTGCTTTACGTAATCGCCCAGGGCGCGTTCCGCACCGGGGTCAAGATCGCCTTTTTTCTCAGGGGGCAACTTGTAGTCCATGCCTTTAAGAATCTGATAGGCTTCAGCCATGGTCATCCGGGGGAAAGGCGTCTGTGGAACTTCCAGATTGACACTAAAAAATTCCTGAATGGCATCATGATGCTTTTCATCCACGGCTTTGTAAGCGAATGCCAGCCAGTTCTCGGCAAATGCCATCACATCTTCGTGGCTGTCAATCCAGGACATTTCGAAGTCAATACCGGTGAATTCAGTCATATGGCGCGAAGTAAAGGAGGGATCCGCCCGAAAAACGGGACCGATCTCGAAAATGCGTTCAAAACCAGCTGCCTGTGCCATTTGCTTGTAAAACTGGGGTGATTGTGCCAGGTAGGCAGTGCGGTCAAAGTAGTCGACTTTGAAGAGTTCTGCTCCGCTTTCACTGGGTGTGCCCATGATCTTGGGGGAGTGGACCTCTATGAAACCGTTTGCCAGCCAATATTCGCGCATGGCTTGCTCGAGAGTGGTCTGAATTTCAAAAATCAGACGGTTACGTTCTCGTCTCAGGTCCAGGTAGCGCCAATCCAGGCGATAATCCTGATCTGGCAGCGTGTCATTGAATGGTTCAAAGGGAAGAGGCAGCTCAGCATTGTTTTCGACCTTGAGCGATTCAAGCTGAATTTCGATTCCACCGAGCTTGACAACTTCGTTGGCGACAACTTTACCAGTGATTGTCAGGGCTGATTCTGTGCCGAGGGTTGAAATGAATTTTGCCAAATCGAGGTTGCCTTTTTTCCAATGGGCAACCTGGGCGAGTCCGGTGCGATCCCGCAGAATGAGAAATTGCATACTTTTCTGGTCACGCAGGGTCTGCAGCCAGCCTTTGAGGGTAACCTGCTGGTCAATTTTTTCCCTCAGGTCTTTGATCAATGTTCTTTCCATAAATTACTCCGAATGATGCGATTTACTTCTAATTCGATTATACGTCAATAACTGCTCAACTGCGCTACTTGGCGAAACTTTTCGGGCGATAACATCATCCATGGTGAGATCGAGCAGTCCCTTGGGAAGCTGGTGAAAAAAATCGTGTACTAAAATTGCTTCAATTCGCTTTCGGACGATCTCGCGCAGAGTCCAAGCTTCTTTCAACTGCCATCTCCCACTGGTTTTCAGGAATTCCTGGTGTTTCAGGATTTCCGTGACCAGTTCTTCTATACCTGTAAATTCGCGGGCAGTCGTTTTTAGAACTGGCGGTAACCAAAGATCTCTGACTTCCTCATTTTGACTGGACTTCTCCTGATCGAAAGAGTCTGCCAGGCTGTGTTTTCCAGCTGAGCTTGCCAGAGGTCGGTAGCCCATGTCGATCATCGATTTCAGATAACGCAAGCTCTGATCGGCTCCGGGTCGGTCGCCCTTGTTAACCACTAATATGTCGGCAATTTCTAAGATGCCGGCTTTGATGGACTGAATGTCATCACCAAGCCCGGGGACATCAACAACAATGGTCGTATGAGCCAGGTTAACAATGTCCACTTCTGATTGACCGGCACCAACTGTCTCGATAAGGATAAAATCGTACCCAGCCGCGTCAAAAACCTGGCTGAGGGCTTCAGTTTGGGTTGCCAAGCCACCCAGGGCACCTCGCGAAGCCATGGAACGGATAAAAATCCCTGGATCTCCCTGCAGATCGAGCATACGGACGCGGTCGCCCAGAATTGCCCCTCCGGTGAAGGGGCTGGTGGGGTCTACCGCAATAATGGCGACTCGAGGTTCGCCTTGCAGCAGGCGCAACTGCTTTGCAAGGGCATTCACCAATGTGCTTTTCCCGGAACCGGGAGGACCTGTGATGCCGATCTTGTGGGCTTTGCCAGTAAATGGGAAAAGCTCATCCAACGCCTGGATGCCAGCATGAGTTCGGTTTTCAACCTGGCTTAAAACACGAGAAAGGGCAATTCGGCTGCCCTCTCTCACGGATTTACTTAGCGACATTATTCCGCCTGTTTAACTTCAACCGCTTCACGAATATCCTTGCAGACCTGGCGGGTGTCCGTGCCTGGACCGTACACTTTGTAAATGCCTGCATCGAGCATGCTGTGTATATCACTTTCAGGGATAATGCCACCTAAAAATACCAGCACGTTATCCTGCCCGTTCTGCCTGAGCTTTTTGATGATCTGAGGGATCAGGGCATTGTGTGCTCCAGAAAGGATGGAAAGCCCGATCACATCAACATCTTCCTGCAGGGCGGCTTCACTGATCATGTCAGGGGTTTGACGCAGACCGGTATAGATGACTTCCATACCGTCATCGCGTAAGGCGCGGGCGATAACCTTAGCGCCGCGATCATGTCCGTCCAAGCCAGGTTTGGCAATCAGTACACGTATTTTCTTTTCGGTCATTTTCTCTCCTGTCTTGACTGGATTATATCGTGAGAGTTGAATTCTGAGCAGGGGATTAGCCAATTGTGATGGTGTTGGATTGGAGGATCACATCCGTTCGGGAGGGATTTATCTCCTCCCGCTAGCTTTTTTGTGGATCAATATTACGGAGGGAGACAAGCCCCCTCCGTACGATCAATAATCTCAAAATCATTGGAATTGTTGCGACTGGTGCTACCGCCAATCAGCTATGAGCATTCGGCAGTAAGCTAACAGCTAATAAACTTCTCATCTCCCAATATTGCCACAATTTCGCCGTAATAGACGCGGTGGTAATCCTTGTTCGGGTATCTTTCTTCAATGGTCAGATCAATAAAGCGGGTCGGGTCAAAATCGGCAAAGTAGATGGTACGGCATTCGATGGTCAATTCAGACTGTTCAAAACTGGGTGATTTCACCTTTTGGGAGGCAATCGCAGTAAGATTGGTCGCAGCCAACTTGTTGCCATCCCGTCCAGAGCGGGTGCCGAGATAAGATAGTGCTTTTTTATATTCTTTTGGAAAAGCACTCACCGTGAAATCCTCATAATCTTCCATGAAACCATAAGTGAAGCGGGTGGGTCTGACGACAACCTCAATAAAGGGCTTGTTCCACATCGTACCAATACTGCCCCAACCAATGGTCATCTCGTTAAAATCCCCGGCAGAGAAATCCCCAGCCGCCAAGAGCAGCGTTTGCCGATCGAAGAGGTGATGGGGCTTGATCACCAGGTCATAGGGGTTGATTTCCAATTTTTGCATGTATAAGCTCCTTTGTGTTTTTCTTTGTATTTATTGTAACCAATCCCGGTTGTTTGTATTAGCTGAGTATTTACCGGTTATAATTTTGTCGATGGTAACTAAAGACGAAGACAGCATCCTGGCAGCA
This sequence comes from Anaerolineaceae bacterium, assembly GCA_040770225.1. Classification (GTDB taxonomy): domain Bacteria; phylum Chloroflexota; class Anaerolineae; order Anaerolineales; family Anaerolineaceae; genus Mesolinea. Next base: position 94,019 of record JAXGJN010000008.1, on the reverse strand, counting down.
AAGCGATCGGAAGACAGTGTGGATTTGGCTTTGCGCCCGACTACACTGAACGATCTGATCGGTCAGCAGGGGGTCAAAGACAATCTGCTCATTCAAATCCAGGCATCCAAACAGCGCGGAGAAGCGCTGGAACACGTGCTCTTCCATGGTCCTCCTGGTCTTGGCAAGACCACCCTGGCACACATCCTCGCATCTGAAATGGGCGTTAACATCAAAGTCACCTCTGGTCCAGCCATCGAGCGTGCTGGCGACCTGGCTGCCATCCTTACCAATCTGCGGGCAGGAGACATTCTCTTTATCGACGAGGTCCATCGACTAGGTAAAATGGTGGAAGAAATCCTTTACCCAGCCATGGAAGACTACGCCCTGGATATTATTATTGGCAAGGGTCCGGCAGCCAAATCCGTGCGGTTGAAGCTGCCCCGTTTCACGGTAGTTGGTGCCACAACCCGTTTGGCACTGCTCTCGGCACCCTTGAGAGCACGTTTCGGCGCAGTCTACCGGATGGATTATTATGACCAGGATTCGCTGGCTGCCATCATCCGGCGTGGTGCCGGGCTTCTGAAGGTACCGTTTGATGAGACAGGCATCCAGGAAATTGCCAGACGAGCTCGTGGAACTCCCCGTATTGCCCTGAGGTTGCTTCGCCGAGTGAGGGATTATGCTGATGTGCGGGCTAGCGGTAAGATCACCAGAACTGTGGCTGAGGAAGGGCTGGGAATGCTCAGCATCGATCCACTTGGTCTGGACGAGATGGACAGGCGTGTATTGCTGGCAATCATCGATAAATATGACGGTGGACCGGTTGGACTGAACACGATTGCAGCATCCGTCAGTGAGGAAGCAGATACGATCATGGATGTGGTTGAGCCATATTTGCTGCAATGCGGCTTTATTGACCGGACAGCCCAGGGCAGGGTTGCAACACAATTAGCTTATCAACACTTCCACCGCGAATATCATCCCGCTACAAACACGCAGGCAAGTCTTTTTGACGAATGAAAACCGAAGAATTTTATTACGATCTACCTGAGCAATTCATCGCCCAGGTTCCAGTTGAACCGCGCGATCATTCCCGTCTGCTCGTGCTAGACAGAACGAGCGGCGAGCTTGAGCACCGTCACTTTTATGACATTCCTGAATATTTACGCGTTGGGGACCTGTTGGTGGTCAATGAGACTCGTGTCATCCCTGCCCGACTGTTCGGCAAGAAACTGCCTGGTGGGGGCAAGATTGAGGTGCTGTTGCTCAATAAACTGGCTGAAAAGCGCTGGGAATGCCTGGTCGGTGGAAGCGGAATGGGCGCTGGGCGTGTATTTCAGATCGATAACGGACCTAAGGGTGAGGTTGAGGTTGTTTTGGAAAGCTCGAAACGCATTGTAAATTTTTCTGAGCCGATCGAACTGTTTTTTCACCAGGCTGGGCACACCCCTTTACCTCCCTATATTCACAATTATGTTGGGGATCCGGAACGATACCAGACGGTTTACAACCATACCCCCGGTTCAGCGGCAGCACCCACAGCAGGTTTGCACTTTACGCCGGAGTTGTTAAAAAAACTTGAGTTGCAGGGTGTGAATTTGGCGAAGATCGAGCTGCGTGTTGGACTCGACACCTTCGCACCAGTGACTGAAGAAAATGCTGAGGAGCATGTGATCCATCGTGAGTGGTGTTTCTTGAGCGATGAAGTAGCCGAAAGGATACTTCAAACCAAAGCAGCAGGTGGCAGGGTGATCGCTGTAGGAACAACCTCTGTGCGTACAATTGAAAGCGCTTGCCAGTCTGGTGAGGTCACTGCTTTTTCAGGCGAGACAGGGCTATTCATCACACCTGGTTATACCTTTCGGTGCGTTGATGCCATGATTACCAATTTTCACCTGCCAAAATCAACTTTGCTGATGCTTGTTAGTGCATTTGCTGGAAAAGAAAATACTTTGCATGCCTATGAGGTCGCCAAGGCGGAAGGTTACCGTTTTTTCTCTTTTGGTGACGCGATGTTGTTGAAGTGATGGGCGCAGTCGAAGACCTTGGCCAACAGTGCAAAAGATAGCTCCGCAAGCCGGGTTGAGAATCGCAACCCGGCCTACGAAAAAACGATAGCGAAGTATCAGGGTATAAATAGAACGAAAACTGAGTTTTCTCTCTGCCATGTAAACCTTTGGAAGAGCGAAAGGAGTAAAGATGAAAAAATCGAATAGATTGATTATAGTGTTTGCACTCCTGGGGATTTTGATCATTTCTGGTTGCGGGAAAGAGGCGACTATGACTCCCATGCCTACCAGTTCCGGGAATATCACCTCCAGTTCGTGGATAACCGAGCCGGTCCAATCTACACAATCGGACCTGACGTTTGAGTTGTTACATGTATCTAAGATCGGGGATGATTTGGTTTTCCGGGTGAAGTTTCCCCTGGTTGACTGGAGAAACTGGTATATCAGTGTAGTCAGACTGACGTTGGGTGATGAGGTTTTTAACAACGCGCAGACCGAATTTTTTGAGCGGCTTTATAAGAAAAGCAGCGGTACATACTGCCTGTATCAACCGTCTTACAATGAATTGGAAAAATGTATCCCTGCCGATGATATGGATACCTACCAGATCGTAAACCTGATTTTCAGTGGTCTGCCTGCAGATTTCGAAAGCAAGCAAGCCGTTCTCGACATCCTGGAAATATCGACCGGGGCAACTTATTGTGAAGACTTGCGCATCCCTTACATGGAGGAGGTCTTGTCAAAGGATTTCCCTGGATTAACTTTGGAGTGTGAAGCTGGTCAGAACGCCGGAACATACAAAATTTCTGAAACCTCAGGTTTTGCCGATAATGCTGAAGCTCAGGCAGCAGTGGAGGCAATGGTTGCTGAAGCCAATAGCGGAGTGATCAGCGGACCATGGACGTTTGAAGTCTCAAAGTAGTCTGATCGATCACACTCGCTGGTTGATACAAAGGAAAAAAAATCATCCAGCCGGGAATAAACACCAATATTTTGATTATTTAATCAATTTCTAATACCCATAACGTACACTCATGACTGGAACAGTAGTTGCACCATTTAACCATGATGCATAGAACAGAAAATAGAGGAAAACAACATTATGATGCGTTTTGATAAATTTTCCGAGAGAGCGCAGGATGTTGCCGCGCGTGCAGCTGAGATCATCCAGCGTTACGGACATAATCAGATTGATTCTGAACATATCCTTCTTGCTCTCATCGAACAGCCGCAAGGTTTTGTGACCCAGATCATCGAAGCTCTGAACGTGGTTCCTGGCGATCTGGTTGACCGGATCGATTCAATTCTAAGAAACACACCCAAAGCAAACATCTTTGGCGGTCCTGCAGGGCAGGTTTTTCTAACTCCCCGGGTGAAAATGGTGGTCGATATGGCGAAAACCGAAGCCAACCGGCTGGGTGATGAATACATCTCCACCGAGCACCTTTTCCTGGCGATTCTGGCAGAAAGAGGAACCCAGCTTGCCCGCACCCTGGAAGAATTTGGTATCAACCGCACCAATGTGTTGGGTGTCATCCAGGAACTAAGGGGCGGACCACGCACAACTCAACGTGGAAAATTCGAGGGACGTTACAAGACCCTGGAAAAATACTCTCATAACCTGACTCAGGCAGCCCGTGAAGGCAAACTGGACCCGGTTTATGGGCGGGAAGCAGAGATCATGCGCCTGATCCAAATCCTCTCCCGTCGGACAAAAAACAACCCGGTCCTGATCGGTGGGGCAGGGGTTGGCAAGACAGCGATTGTAGAAGGCTTGGCACAAAAAATTGCCAACGACGAAGTACCGGAAATCCTGGCTAACAAACTGGTATATTCACTCGATTTGGGAGCAATGGTAGCCGGCACACGCTTCAGAGGTGAATTTGAAGAGCGCTTGAAGACTTCCATCGAAGAAATACAGGAGAGCGACGGTGAAGTGATCCTGTTCATTGATGAATTGCATAATGTCGTCGGTGCTGGTGCTGCCCAAGGCACCATGGATGCCTCCAACATGCTCAAGCCTGCACTGGCAAGGGGCGATCTGCAGTGTATCGGAGCGACAACGATCGATGAATATCACAAATATATTGAAAAAGACGCTGCACTGGAGCGACGTTTTGCTCCCATTTACGTGGAAGAACCAAGTGTTGAGGATACGGTCAGCATGCTCAAGAGCCTACGGGATCGCTATGAAGCGCATCACAAGGTCAAACTTTCTGATGAAGCACTTGAGGCAGCAGCCAACCTGTCGGACCGTTATATGACCGGTCGAAAACTGCCGGATAAGGCGATTGACCTGATGGACGAAGCGGCGGCAAAACTGCGCGTAGCATTGTATTCTCTGCCTGAGGATTTGAAGCAAGATCGTAAAGAAATCGACCGCCTACTGGCAGAAGAAGAAAAAGCCAGCCTGGACCGTGAATATGAACTGGCTGTAAAGCTTAAATCTGAACGACTTAAACTGGAAGAGAGCTTCAATCAACGCCAGTCAGAATGGGAAGCGGAAAATAAGCTGGATGACGTGGTGGATGCCGACGACATCGCCGAGGTCATCAATCAGTGGACCGGCATTCCGGTAACGCAGCTGTTGGAATCGGAAACCCAGAAACTATTGCACATGGAAGATCGCTTACATGAACGCATTATCGGGCAGGATGAAGCCATCAAGGCTGTTGCTGATGCGATCCGGCGGGCGCGTTCCGGATTGAAAGACCCGAACCGACCGGTTGGTTCCTTTATTTTCATCGGTCCATCCGGTATTGGTAAGACTGAACTGGCAAAAGCACTGGCAGAATTCCTCTTTGATGACGAAGATGCGCTTGTCCGACTGGATATGAGCGAATATCGTGAGCAACATACAGCCTCGCGCTTGTTCGGTGCTCCTCCAGGATATGTCGGTTACGAAGAGGGTGGTCAGCTGACTGAAGCTGTGCGCCGGCGCCCTTACCGTGTCGTCTTATTCGACGAAATCGAGAAGGCACACCCGGAAGTGTGGAACGCGCTGCTCCAGATTTTGGATGACGGACGCTTGACCGATGGTCAGGGCAGAGTGGTGGACTTCAAGAACACTGTTCTGATCATGACCAGCAACCTCGGCACAGAATTCGTTCGTAAGGGCGGTGCGCTAGGCTTCCTGGCAGAGGGAGATGATTCACAAGAAGTCAAAGACTCCCAGGCAAAGATCGAGAAGGCACTTAAGGATGCCTTCAGACCCGAATTCCTCAACCGCATTGACGATATTATTGCCTTTGCTCCGCTTTCGAAAGAAGATGTGGTCAAGATTGTAGATTTGCAGGTGAAAGAGATCCGGGATCGTCTTAAGGGCTACGGCGTCGGACTGGTCATCGATGACACCGCCCGATATTGGCTGGCGGATCAGGGTTATGACCCGCTCTTTGGCGCACGCCCGCTAAAACGTGCTTTGCAGAAGTACGTTGAAAGCAAGCTTGCCATCCGGTTGCTGGAAGGTGATTTCAAGGCAGGGGATGTCGTCCACGTAAGCAAGGTTGATGGTGAGGCTGAGTTATCCTTTGCTGCAGAGCAAAAGGTCGAACCGACCTTGTCCGGAGACCAGGCTCAAGGTTAACCAGACGATGGCTACTTCAAGCGACAGTTTCATCCAATTTCTACGGGAGACAGCATTATTCAGTGCACTTCCGGATGAAGATTTGTCACCTATCGCTGATGCGTTGGTGATTGTGGAACTGCCTGCTGAAGAAATACTTTTCGAAACAGGCGAAGAGGTGGATGGTATATTCCTGGTCGAGACCGGTAAGTTAATGGGTTTTGACCAGGAAGAACAATTTTCGCGACCGTATATAAGAGGGGATGTGCTTGGGTTGGCGGCCAGCTCTGCAGGCAACCTGCGACAGGAGACCATCCAGGCAAAGACTAATAGCCGTGTCTGGTTCTTTTCAGGTGCCAATATCCATCAACTGTGTTCCGACCGACCTGAATTTGCAGAGACCCTCACCGTGTTGGCAAACAGCCAGGTGATGATCCATCGTCTGCCAATGCCCTGGTTGGAAGCAGATGAGAAAGTAAGCCTGATCACCCGGAAGCACCCCGTATTCTTACTCTTTGCGCTGATGCCTCCCTTGCTGGTGTTTGCTGCTGCTTTGCTTGGCTTGAACTTCTTGCAGGCTCAGTTTGCCCTGTTGGCATTAGTTGGCATGGTGGTTACATTTTTGATCTCCGCGATCTGGCTGCTTTGGAACATCAACAACTGGGCGAATGATTATTACCTGATCACCTCCAAACGTATGGTTTGGGTGGAACGCGTTTCCGGCTTTTATGAAAGCCGCCAGGAAGCACCCCTTGCAACGCTCATTTCTGTGGGTACAAAGACCACCCAACTGGGAGCATTGATCGGTTTTTCTGACGTGATCGTGCGTACGTTTATCGGAGACATCCAGTTTGAACGGGTCGCTCATGCCAGGACGATCAGCAAGTTGATCGAATCCTTTTGGGCTAAAAGTAAGCACGTGGACCTGGAGTTGGACGCAAGAGAAATTAGAAAAGCGCTGCGCGAGAAATTTGGGAAATCACCGGAAGAAGTCACTTCAAAAGAACTCGAAGAGGAATACGGGATCGACAATGAAATGCCCCAGGCTGAAATCGGCTTTTTTGAATGGCTGTTCAGCGACTTTTTGAAAGTACGGTACGAAATGGGCGGTGCTGTCACTTACCGAAAACATTGGATCATTTTGCTTAAAAAAGTGTTTCTTTCACTAGTCGGGATGTTGCTCTCAATCGCTTTCATTATTGCCCTGGTGACACGCAATATCACTGGGATTAATTACGGGATGGCGATTACTTTGGCATCCTTCCTGATGTTTTCTTGCTTTTTGATCATGACCTATCAATATGTGGATTGGCGTAATGATATCTTTCAACTTACACCTAACCAGGTGATCGACCTGGACCGAAAACCTTTCGGTCGGGAATCCCGCCGGGCAGCACCGCTGGAAAACATCTTGAGCATCGAGTACGAACGGCGCGGTATCATTCCAATGTTGTTCAATTTTGGCACAGTATATATCACCGTAGGCAATACTCAACTGACATTCAATAACGTCCATCAACCTTCCAAAGTCCAGCAGGATATCTTTAGTCGGATTGGCAAGCACACCCAGGAGAAGGAAAGCCGCCAGATCTTGCAGGAACGCGACCGAATCGCACAATGGTTCAAGGTATTTCAGGAAGAATCACAGGAATTATTGGCAAGCAAAGATGTTACCTCTCCTTTGAATCCGCCACCTGGATAAGGTAGAATTATCCTACAAACAACTTGGAGTTAATATGACATTAAAGGAAATTGTTACATTCCCGGATCCATTTTTGCGCCTTAAAGCAAAACCGGTGAAGAAATTTGATAAAGAACTGCAGACGCTGATCGATGACATGTACGAAACAATGATCAACGAACCAGGTGTTGGTTTGGCAGCCCCACAGATTGGAGAATCACTCCGACTGGTGGTGATCGAATATGCTGAGGAACCTGAAGAGGAAGGCGCACCTGAACCGAAACCAAAACGGTACGTTTTGGTCAACCCGGAAATCATTGAGAAGTCGGAAGAGATGGTGGAGGGTATTGAAGGCTGTCTATCTGTTCCCGGATTGATCGGAAAAGTGGATCGACACGAAAAAATCACTGTCAAAGCATTGACCCGGCATGGTAAACCGCAAAAAGTGAAGGCTGAGGGTTGGATGGCGCGCATAATTCAGCATGAGATGGACCACCTGGATGGTATTCTCTATATTGACCGTGCCAGTGAGATCTATGAGCCTGTTTCCGAAGAGGATGCTGAAGAGTTTACAGAGTAATGTACCTTAACCGTCTTTCGCTGACCAACTTTCGCGTTTTCTCCCGTCTGGAACTTGATTTTCCCAGACGGGTGATTTTATTCCACGGCGCAAATGCTCAGGGCAAGACCACGATTTTGGAGGCAGTCGCTTTTTTGGCGCTTTTTACCTCTTTCAGTGCCGGCGCAGACCGGCAGCTGCTTAATTTCAACCTGCCGGAAGAGGAACCAGTGAAGGTTGGGCGGATCATTGGTGAGTTCGAGCGAGGCGGTCGAAAGAACACACTGGAAATCCGCCTGATCCAGGAACCCAACGGAAGTTTTGGAACCACCCGTTTTAGAAAAGAAGCGCTGCTCAACGGCGTCAACCGACGGTTCAGCGAATTGTACGGTCAATTTAATGCAGTATCCTTCCTTCCCCAGATGGCAAAAATTTTTGAAGGCAGTCCTTCTGACCGACGCCGTTACCTGGATGAGATTTTGTGCCAAATTGAACCAGGTTATTCCAAGCATCTCTCAAGATATAACCAGGCAATGACTCGCCGCAACGCGCTTTTAAAGCGTTTGGGTGAGGTTGGTGGTCAGCCAGACGAGTTGGAATTTTGGGACAATATGCTGGCAGAACACGGCGCTTACCTGGTCAAGGGACGCATTGGAATGCTTGGACAATTGGAAGGCTATGCCCGCCAGAGTCACCAGCAGATGACCCAGGGGCGTGAGGTTTTCAGACTTGAATACCAACCTTCTTTTGATCCAACCCATTCGCTTACAGGTCAAATTGCTTTACCAGGTGTGCAACATTTGGAGGAAGCCAGCCAAATAGAGGTCAAGGATATCGAAAATGGCTTTGCAGACGAATTACGCCAACGCCGAAAACAGGACATCCAGCGCGGTTCTACCAGCGTTGGACCACATCGGGATGAGCTTCGTTTCCTGGCAAACCAGGTCGACCTGGGGGATTATGGCTCCAGAGGGCAGACGCGCACCGCTTTGCTCTCGCTTAAGTTCGCCGAAGTCGAATTGATGAAACAACGCAGCGGAGAATGGCCAGTTTTGCTTCTGGACGAAGTAATGGCAGAACTGGACCCGATCCGGCGTGGGGCATTATTGGGTTTGCTGGACAAGGTGGAACAAGCCTTTGTAACTACTACCGACCTGGAAATGTTTGAGCCGAAGTTTTTGGCTCAACACGAAATCTGGAAGGTTCAGCGGGGAGTCGTTTCGAAAGAAGCGCTGGTATGAAAAACCAGAGCCAGTCTCGGGAATGGATCGCACGGTTATTGATCGCTATCGTGCTGGGGATGAACCTGGCTTGTGCGATTGACTTCATCGCTCGTCCTAAATTGTATCTTTCAGCCTATGAACTCAGCGGTGAGGTCGGCAGAATCGTGATCATCGGCTATGGCATCCTCTTTTTGATGTGGCAGGTACCCTATTTCTTCGCTCTATACCACCCGAGAGTGCACAGGGTTTCATTGATTCAGGCCATTTTTATGCAGACAATTGGTTTTATCGGCGAGAGCTTGCTATTTCGGACCATACCGATAGAAAATTCTGTTCTGCGAGGCTCGATCTTGCGCTTCATTTGGTTCGATGGCGGTGGTTTGATGTTCTTGGTTATTGCTCATATGGTTGTGTCACGAATGTACTTGAAAAAGAGTGAATAGAATCTGTAGGTTCGAGGTAAGCCTCGAGTGAAAAATTGGCATCACGTAGGGTCGAGACCTGTAACTTGCTGATAGATGACATTAACCCTGCACAACTTTTCCCTGTAAATACAAGGAGATAGTATGAACTTTTCAGAATTGGTACTCAAAAACCGAAGTTACCGTCGTTTTGACCAAAATATGCGTATCCCTAAGCAGCTAATGGTCGAACTGATTGGATTGGCACGCATATCGCCCAGTCCTGCAAACCTCCAGGCGCTCAAGTTTTGGTTGGTGAGCGATGCCGAAGAATGTGAGCAAGTTTTTAAAAATGTGAAATTTGGAGGCTACCTGAAGGATTGGGGTGGTCCCGTGGAAGGGGAGAAGCCCAGCGGATACGTCATCATCCTTGGTGATACTGACATCAAACCGATCTTCGAAATCGATGCTGGTATCGCCGCACAGACAATTCTATTGGGTGCGACTGAGCAGGGTTTTGGTGGTTGTATGGTTAAGGCATTCAAGCGCGAGAGCCTCCGGGAGCTGCTGGGATTAACAGAAAACCTTGAAATTGTGTTGGTGATTGCCTTGGGTAAACCGGAGGAGATCTGTGTCATTGAAGATTATGACGAGAGCAAAGGAATTGAGTATTATCGCGATGAAGCCGGCATACACCATGTGCCAAAGCGACCGCTGGATGAACTGATCGTGCATTGGTGAGGCAGGGTTACCCCATAGCTGATAGGGGATAGCTGAAAATGGTGATTGTGCCTGCGTCCCCGCCGAGCACACGACTTTGCCGATGATGTCCCTAATCGGAACTTTACGGTCAATTTCTGTGCGCGGTTGGGAGACCGGCACGATCAGGTGAGGAGACCTGTGGTCAATTGCCCTGATTGGTCAGCCCAATAAGGATGTGCTGTGGAATAAACAGGCAATATCAACACGTGCCGCCGACATCGTTTAGGGGTTTTATTCTCCAGCACTGGGAGTACCGGTTTCAGTGGGGGTCAGCGTGGCAGTCACTGTGGGGGTCGGTGTGGAGGTAACGGTATTGGTTGGTGTAGCCGTGCTGGTGTAAGTTGCCGTAGGTGTGGAGGTGGGAGTTGCGGTGGATGTTTGTGTTGGTGTAACAGTCCGGGTAGGTGTGTGGGTCGGCGTATTTGTGGGTGTAGCTGTAGGAGTTTTTGTTGCGGTTGCCGTTGGAGTTGAAGTTGGCGTAGATGTTTGAGTTGAGGTGGGGGTGGGGGTAGGGATTCCGAGCACGACCTTCAATTCCAATCCGATCAGGCTGCCTTTATCAGTCTGGATTTGCCAGACACCTTCGTAAGAGCCGTGATAACTCGGTGCGGTCATTTCCAGCGACAAGTCAAACACTTCCCCCGCTTGAATCGTTCGAACTGGTGAAGGGGAATTACCACCCATGCGGCTTCCTCGCACGTACACCAGCTTATAGCCTTCCCATGTGCAGGTTCCATTGTTTTGCACGCGCCAGGTCTTGGTAAAAGGTTGACCAGGCTTCAATATTGTGCCAGCCGGGATGGTAACATCGCTTACAAGAAGCGCAGAGATGGTACAGGGTTCTGCCGTTGTGGTAATGGTGGGGCTTTGGGTTGGCTCGGGAGTCGGGCTGGGAGTAGCTGTCAGTTCCTGTTCGGAGAGCGCCTGGACCAAGACTGCCACCTGGTCAGTGACAAAGTTGCGACCATCCTCATCGTAAAGATAAACCATCACCATCACTGCACCTTCTTTGGTGGGAATCCAGGGCTGCTTGACCACGATCGTGTCAGTGGAATAATCTTCTGCCAGGTCCAGACGGATGGGCACGGCATTCGCCAACAATTCCAGGCGCGACCATTTGGTTCCAGCTGGGATAACAGATTCGACAATGACCTCATTATTGAGAGCAATCACCTGTCCGGAAGTTGGGGAAAGGATTTTTACAGCCAGGTTGATTGGAGCGTTAGCACGGTTGCAGGAAACGATAAATACTGTAATGAGAACGAAAACAGCTGTAACAGTTAGTAAGATCCACTTTTTCATGAAATACCTTTACATTGTTAACCCCAAACCCAGTCTGAAAGTTCCATTCTCAGGTCAACCGGTAAGCCGTATTCTGTCGCGGGTGCGCATCTATCTCGACAATCTGTCACCAGACTGCTCCAGCGGTCTACCCGGAGATCAGACGAGCCGAGCAGGCTCTTTCTCCTGTTTGACCTTGCACCGGATGGGGGTTACCTGGCCGCCTCTGTTGCCAGAGACGCCGGTGGTCTCTTACACCACCTTTTCACCCTTGCTCTTACGAGCGGTATGTCTCTGTGGCCCGCTCCGAAAGCTTACGCCTTCCCAGGGGTTACCTGGCATCCTGCTCTATGGTGTACGGACTTTCCTCACTTATTCAGCGCGCGCACCTGGTTGACCTGAGTAATTTGATGATACCATTAAGGTGTTGGAGATTGGTTAATGTCTTTTCCAGCGGGGCGACATGCGGCAAGTGATTGCTATGCAGACGGTATTTCTAAGAAAAAGATGGACCGATTTTAAGGAAAACAATAAAAATGACCCTATCAATTTCTGGACAATTACTGTTTTTAGTGTAGAATAATCGTTTGGAATTATGAAGTTTTAGTTTGGAGGAAGAAGTTGGCTAATATTAAGTCTCAAATCAAGCGTAACAAACAAAACGCGGCAGCACGTCTTCGCAACCGTGTCTATCGTGGTTCTGCCCGCACTTTTGTGCGCAGAGCACAGGCTGCAGTTCGCAGTGAGAACACTGAACTGGCAGAAGCCGAAGTTTTGAAGGCGATCCGCGCGTTGGACAAAGCAGCTGCAAAAGGCGTCATTCACAAGAATAACGCTGCCCGCCGCAAATCCCGCTTGATGGCCCATTTTAATTCGATCAAAGAATAGTTTTCGTTCGTCTTAGGTAAAAGGCGAGGTTCACAACGACCTCGCCTTTTTGTCGTTAAGAAGAATTGACGTCAACAAGCTTTGGAATCAGCAGCGTTTCCATGAAACGGGAGGAGACGAGCCACCTCCGTCCGAAAAGACCCACACCCCAACCCTGTCCCACGGAGAGGGCGTTCTAATTCGAGTAATCCGGAGGTTAGATTTGCATGACTGGAAGTAACTACGATTGACACTGATTGAGATGTTATAATCCAGTCGAAAAACCTGAGGAAAACTATGTTCGAAGATGTAAAGAACCAAATCAGTCAACAAATCGACCAATTCTGTTTTCAGAATGATCTGCCAACCGGTAAAGTGGAGTTTCGCAGCATCCCTTTTTCGGGGGAGTGGGGTATGGCTGCTCCGCTGTTTCCCCTGGCTGCTTCTGATCCGAACAAGACTGGTCCGGTACCGCAGCATGCCCAATTTTTGGCTGAAAGAATTAAAGACATCGTTGGTTTACCGGCAGGTTTCACCCGGTCTGAGGCAGTCAAAGGCTATCTGAATCTCTATTTCGATACCAGCCTCTATGCCGCCAGTGTGGTCGAGAAGATCAACGAATCAGGTCATAATTTTGGTAATGCCCTGCCGACCGGTCAGACGGTGATGGTCGAATATTCCAATCCGAACACACACAAACCCCTACATGTCGGGCATTTACGCAACGTGATATTAGGCGGTTCAGTCTGCAACATCCTGGAAGCCAGCGGAAAGAAAGTGGTCCGTGCCAATTACATTGGTGATATCGGGCTGCATGTGATCAAGTGGATGTGCAACTATGAGATGTACCATGCTGGTGAGCGCCCAGGGGAAGACAAGATGCGCTGGATGGCAGACCTCTATTCCGAGGCGGACCGGCGTTTTCACGAACAGGAAGGCTTCGAAGAGATTGTCCGGGCTTACTTCGCTCGTTGGGATGAAGGCGATGAGCGTATTCACGACTTATGGCTGCAGACCAGGCAGTGGTCCATGGACGGTTTTGCCCAGGTTTACGAGCTGTTGGGTGAGCACTTCGACCGGATCTATTTTGAGAGCGATGTGGAAGATTCAGGCAAGGTGCTGGTTGATCAATTGATCCAGGACGGACTTGCCACGGACGGCAGACCAGAAAACCCGGTCATTGTCGACTTAGACTCCCTTTTGGGCACAAAAGAAGAATATCGTGTGGCAGTGGTCTTGCGCTCTGATGGCACATCACTCTACGCCACCAAAGAACTGCCTCTCGCAATCATGAAATTTGACGAATACGCGTTGGATGAGTCCATCTACGTCATTGATGTACGTCAGAGCCTGCATATGAAGCAAATGCAAAAGATCCTGGAGTTGATGGGCTACCCGTGGGCTAAAAACATGCACCACCTGGCGTATGAAATTGTTAACCTGCCGGGTAATGTGATCATGTCTTCACGGGATGGAACCGTGGTGTTACTGGATGACCTGGTACGGGAAGCCACCCAGCGTGCTCTGGAGGTCGTCAGAGAGAAAAATCCGGAGCTTGACGAGGACACCATGATGGATGTTGCTCAAAAAGTGGCTCTGGGTGCAATCAAATATCCCATGATATCGCGTGAGAACACCAAGATCGTAACTTTTGATTGGGACAGCGCCCTGGATTTCAACGGGCAATCGGCACCATACGTCCAATACGCGAATGTGCGTGCCAACAGCATCTTGCGAAAAGCTGGCGAGCTGCGAGGAAAGGCAGCACGCTTTAACCATGCCTTGGAACCCAGTGAAGTAAACCTGATCGAGCTGCTTTCCAAACTTCCTGATGAGATCAGCAAATCTGCCAGGGAATATAAACCCTCTTCATTGGCGGCTTTTGCTTATGAATTGGCAAAGGCTTTTAACGATTTTTATAACCAATGCCAGGTGCTTAAGGTGGATGGTGACCTGCGAGATTCGCGCCTTGCTTTAGTGCAGGCTACCAAAGTCTGCCTGGAAAAAACACTCAACTTGTTGGGCATCCAAGCCCCTCAAGTGATGTAGAATAGTAGAAACCAATAGGAACAAAGGAGAATTTTATGAGTCGTATTCGTACAATCATCATGGGAGCTGCCGGTCGTGACTTCCACAATTTCAATACTTACTATCGTGATAACGATAAGTATGAGGTTGTAGCCTTCACCGCCACCCAGATCCCAAATATCGAAGGTCGCAAGTATCCAAAAGAATTGGCAGGAACGCTGTATCCCAACGGCATCGACATCTATCCCGAGTCTGAACTGCCCGAACTGATCAAAAAGTTCGATGTTGATGAAGTTGTCTTTGCTTACAGTGATGTGCCCTATGACTATGTCATGCACAAGTCAGCCCTGGTCAATTCCTTGGGAGCGGATTTTCGTTTGATGGGTACAAAAGCGACCCAGGTGAAATCCACGAAACCAGTTGTTGGTATCTGTGCTGTACGGACCGGTTCCGGCAAGAGCCAGACCACCCGTCGGGTTGCCTCCATTCTGCAAGGAATGGGCTTGAAGGTTGCGGCAATCCGCCACCCTATGCCTTATGGCGACCTGGTGAAGCAAAAGGTTCAGCGTTTCGCTGATTACAGCGACCTGGACAAGCATGAATGCACCATCGAAGAGCGCGAAGAATATGAACCTCACCTCGATAATGGTGTGATCGTCTTTGCCGGTGTCGATTATGAGGCGATTTTACGCGAAGCTGAGAAGGAAGTTGATGTGGTCTTGTGGGATGGCGGGAATAACGATTTCCCCTTCTACAAAACTGATCTGTTGATCGCCGTCGCCGACCCGCTGCGCCCTGGTCACGAGATTGGTTATTATCCCGGTGAAGTCAACGTGCGCATGGCTGATGTGGTTGTGATCAATAAGGTTGATACCGCCAACGCTGATGACATCGTCAAGGTGCGTGAGAACATCCACGCCATCAACCCGAACGCTGTGGTGATCGAAGGCGCGTCGCCGATTTACGTGGACGATCCCGAAGCCATTCGCGGCAAGCGCGTCTTGGTGGTGGAAGATGGACCGACCCTGACACACGGTGGGATGAAGATCGGTGCCGGTTGGGTGGCTGCGCGCCGCTTTGGTGCTGCTGAGATCGTGGATCCCCGACCGTTCGCTGTGGGCGAGATCACCGCGACTTACAAAAAGTACCCTGAGACGGGCTGCATTTTACCCGCCATGGGTTATGGCGATCAGCAGGTGCGCGACCTGGAAACCACCATCAACTCTTCTGATGTGGACCTGGTTGTGATCGGCTTTCCCGATAGACCTGACCCGCGTGATGAAGATCGAGGAAACCCTCCCAGCGTGTTCGTTATGAAGACCAGAAAATCGGCAAGCCCGACCTGGAAGACATTCTCAAGAAAATGCTGAATAAGTAAGTTTCCAAGATGATTCGTAAAGAGGTCGGGTGTTCCCGACCTCTTTTTCATCGCCGACTTCTGCAAAGAAGAGAAAAAATATGTTCATAGATTCAGTCAATATCAGTGTGGCGTCGGAAAAGGCGGCGATGGCATGGTGCATATGCATCGGGAAAATACCGACCCAGAGGGGGTCAGATGGCGGTGACGGCGGACGCGGCGGTGATGTGATCCTCAAGGTGCTTCGACAATGAACACGCTGAACCGCTTCCATTACAACCGGGAAATTTTGCCAGCCAGGCGGGCAAGAATGGGGACAAAATCCAGCCGGTCAGGTCGTTCAGCAGATAACCTGGTGATCGAAGTTCCTCCGGGTACGATTGTTTATAACGATGAGACCGCTGAATTGATTGGTGACCTCGTAGAAGCCAACCAAAGCCTGGTGGTTGCAAAAGGCGGACAGGGCGGCAGGGGAAACCAGCATTTTGCCACCAGCCGCAACCAGATGCCCCTGACTGCTGAGCGAGGTGAGCCAGGTGAAGAATTAACCATGAAAGCGAGATTGAGGCTTGATTGCGGATGTTGGCTTGGTCGGGCTGCCAAATGCCGGAAAATCTGTCCGCCTGGCTGCTACAACCAATGCCACACCTAAAATCGCTGATTATCGTTCACCACCCTTGAACCACACCTGGGCGTTGTGCAGTTGAATATTGATACCGCCAACGCTGATGACATCGTCAAGGTGCGTGAGAACATCCACTCCATCAACCCGAACGCTGTGGTGATCGAAGGCGCGTCGCCGATTTACGTGGACGATCCCGAAGCCATTCGCGGCAAGCGCGTCTTGGTGGTCGAAGATGGACCGACCCTGACACACGGTGGGATGAAGATCGGTGCCGGTTGGGTGGCTGCGCGCCGCTTCGGTGCTGCTGAGATCGTGGATCCCCGTCCGTTTGCTGTGGGCGAGATCACCGCGACTTACAAAAAATACCCTGAGACGGGCTGCATTTTGCCCGCCATGGGTTATGGCGATCAGCAGGTGCGCGACCTGGAAACCACCATCAACTCTTCTGATGTGGACCTGGTTGTGATCGGCACCCCGATAGACCTGACCCGCGTGATGAAGATCGAGAAACCCTCCCAGCGTGTTCGTTATGAACTCGAAGAAATCGGCAAGCCCGACCTGGAAGACATTCTCAAGAAAATGCTGAATAAGTAAGTTTCCAAGATGATTCGTAAAGAGGTCGGGTGTTCCCGACCTCTTTTTCATGCTAAACTTCTTTCACAAAGAAAGAGAAAAAATATGTTTATAGATTCAGTCAATATCAGTGTGGCGTCAGGAAAAGGCGGCGATGGCATGGTGCATATGCATCGGGAAAAATACCGACCCAGAGGGGGTCCGGATGGCGGTGACGGAGGACGCGGCGGTGATGTGATCCTCAAGGTCAATCCGACAATGAACACGCTGAACCGCTTCCATTACAACCAGAAATTTGCAGCCCAGGCGGGCAAGAATGGGGGACCGTCCAACCGGTCAGGTCGTTCAGCAGATAACCTGGTGATCGAAGTTCCTCCGGGTACGATTGTTTATAACGATGAGACCGCTGAATTGATTGGTGACCTCGTAGAAGCCAACCAAAGCCTGGTGGTTGCAAAAGGCGGACGGGGCGGCAGGGGAAACCAGCATTTTGCCACCAGCCGCAACCAGATGCCCCTGACTGCTGAGCGAGGTGAGCCAGGTGAAGAATTAACCCTTAAGCTTGAATTGAAACTGATTGCGGATGTTGGCTTGGTCGGGCTGCCAAATGCCGGAAAATCGTCCATTTTGGCTGCTACAACCAATGCCACACCTAAAATCGCTGATTATCCGTTCACCACCCTTGAACCACACCTGGGCGTTGTGCAGTTGAATATGGATACCACCCTGGTAATGGCGGACATCCCCGGTCTGATTGAAGGGGCTTCCGAAGGGGTGGGGCTGGGCTTTGAGTTTTTGCGCCACGTGCAGCGCACGCGTATTCTAATCCACGTTTTGGATGGGCTCAGTGAAGAACCGCATGCTGATTTTGAGGCGATCAATGCTGAACTGGATATGTTCGACGAAAGGTTGGGAGCTTTACCGCAGATCGTAGTGCTGAATAAGATGGATCTGCCCATGGTGGCAGAAAAATTCCCTGATTTGAGCCACAAATTTTCTGAAGATGATATTGAACTGATGCCGATCTCAGCAGTCAGCCGTTTGAATCTGAAAGAACTGATGTGGAAAGCCTGGCACGCATTGCAGGAACTGCCGGTGGCACCGGTTGAGACTGCCTTGCCAGTCTACCGCAGTGACGAAGACCCGGATGCCTTTGAGATTGAAAAAACCGATGAGGGCTACATTGTCACAGGCAAGCGCATTGAGAGGGCAGCAGCTATGACTTTCTTCGATCAACCGGGATCAGTGAGGCGATTCCAGAAGTTCATGGCTGGGATCGGGGTGGACAAAGCTTTGAGAAAAGCAGGGATCCAGGAAGGTGAGAGTGTGTTTGTTGGCGAGTGGGAGTTGACCTGGCAGGAGTAAGATCGGACTCAACTGCAAGGAAGGCGATTTATTTGTAAGGGAGACCTTCCATGGTCTCCCGTCCGTGGGACGGCGTGGATACCGTCCCTTACGCTTGAAAAAATCGTTCGAGATTATACTTGTACCAATAGACTCAGGAGCTATAACTTGAAATATATATAATTCACCCTACTCAAATTGGTCTGGGTTGAATTCAATGTAGTTGAAAGTTAATTCTGCTTCTTCTTCAGATCTCAGAATGTGATCGTAATAGCTCCGGTGCCAGACTTTGGTCGGAATCTTTGGATTTTTTTCTAATGGTTGGATGTTTTTGTACTTCCAGACAGAGAAGGTTTTAACTCTGCTGACAAATTCAGGGATGGAAACAGAATCTTCTGCATTACCGACTTCTAAAAGATTGATCAGGATATGAACATGATCTGGCATAACTTGAAATTTAATGATTTCGATATTTGGCATGAAATCACTGATGTTTTCCATAACCTCATGAAAATTTTGGCCAAAAGGAGAAAGAATCATTATCCCTTGATCTGTATGACCTAAAATGTTCTGTCTTTTATCAGTTAAGATGACGATGTGATAATACCCTGGCGACCGGTAATCATGATGTTCTAAACGCAACTTCTTTCTAATAGGATAGCTATTTTTCTTCATTGGTTGATTTTATTCACAATTGGCAGCATCCGTGTAGAATGTACCGTTTCCACAGCGGCTTGCGGGACGGCGTGGAAGCCGTCCCTTACCCAGCAATCCAACTCACTGTAAGGGAGAACCCTGCCCTGGTGAGGGTCCATGGTCTTACGTTCAATAGACGGCATGGAAGCCGTCACCTACGCTGGTTCAAATAGTTCCAGGTTAATACTTGTCTCGATGCAACGCTCCATCGCATGGACGATTTGCTTGAAGTGATCAGGATTATTGACAAAATCAAAACGCTGGCTGTTGATAGTCAGCACAGGGCTTTCGGCGTACTCCTGGTCCCATTGTTTGTAGTAGGAATCCAGTAATCGTAAGTAATCCGGATCGATTGTGTCCTCGATCGAACGGGCACGCTGTTGAATTCGATCAACAAGTGTTTCCACCGGTGTCACCAGGCGGATGAGGAGGGTTGGTTTGGGCAGGGTCTTGAGCACCAGCTCATATAATTTGAAATAAGCCTGGTAGTCGCGATCTGAGAGGTTGTTCATCGCGTGCAATGCCCGCACAAAGATATGAGCATCTTCATAGATGCTGCGATCCAGGACCGCCGAGTTACCTGAGTTTGCCAAATTCTCAATCTCCTGGGCGCGATTGCCGAGGAAATACATCTGCAGATGAAATGCCCAGGTCTTCATATCGGCATAGAAATCTGCCAGGTATGGATTGTTGTCAACGGATTCGTATGAAGGAGTCCATCCGAAAGCCAGGCTTAGCAGTTGGGTCAGGGAGGTCTTACCGCTGCCAATATTGCCAGCCAGGACGATCATTCTTTGATTAGATTGCAGTTGTACGCTCATCTCAGCACTCACTATGCCCGCAGGTATAACACTTGCGGCAGCCTTCTTCGTTGATCAAGGTCGCCTCTCCACATTCCGGGCAAAGCTCGCCGATGGGGTGAAAGACAGGTTGCTCAGGAGAGAGCGGTAAAGGTGCGCTGGCAATCGGTTGAGCGCCGGATTCCGGCTGCTCTTTTTCCTGGAACAGGTATTCATCGAGTGCCTTGGATATCCCATCGGGTAAAGACCGAACACGATTAATTCCAAAACCGAGAGAACGACCACCGCCAATGCCGCCCAGTTGGTCCAGGATGATGCGTAGACGTTCTCGCGGTTCAACGGGCGAGAGGATGCGAAGATTGTAGGAGATCAGTCTACCAATCGCCTCGGAATGTGCCGCAGTTTCCGAGCCCGCTTTGGCAGTGTTGATGAAAACCTCAAAAGGCTGACCGCCACCATTTTCATTAATGGTAACGAAGGCTTTACCCAGGGGAGTCTCGATCGAGTAGGTGTATCCTTTCAGGGCTCGGGGGCGGGGTTTCTTATTCTCTTTCAAGAAGCTGAGCTGACCGCCGGAATCATCTCCAAAAAGCGGGATCCTGGCTGCATCAGGTTGCGTTTCCTTCTTTTCCATCGTCTGCTTGGTCTCGAGTACTACCTTTTCACGCGATCCGGTAATGTAGACCGTGATACCTTTGCAGCCCAACCTCCACGCTAATTTAAATGCTTCCGCCACCTCTTCTTCGGTGGTTCCCGTTGGGAAATTAATGGTTTTGCTTAGGCTGTTATCGACAAAACGCTGCAGCGCTGCCTGGATATAGATGTGTTCATCGGCCGTCACATCGGAAGAAACCACGAAGACGTTTCGAATATGCAAGGGCAGCTGCTCGATATGCTGACATGAGCCTTGTTCGAGCACTTTACTGATGATCTCTTCTTTTTCAACCTCACTCAGATCAACAGCGTCCAGAGCCAGTTGGAAATGTGGGCTGACGTAATTGAGAACCAGGTCATTGCCTTTGTCGTTGACATGGCGCACATAGGCAAGCGCAAAAACCGGCTCACAGCCATAGCCTTCCACACCAGCCACCGTGCCGATAGTACCAGTGGGCGCAATGGTGGTCTGGGCGGCATTGCGAATGCCGTGGGCTTTGATTCCATCCGTGATCAAGCCCCAATCCAGGTATGGACGCTGCCAATTACGGGTGTAGGCGGCGAGCGGTGTGGGAGCTTGCCATATCAAATCCTGAGGATCATAAATGCTTCCTTTGATTGCCGGGAATGGTCCGTTGCGTTCAGCCAATTCAATGCTGGTTTCCATGGCGAAGTAGCGTACATATTCCATGACCTGACCACAAAATTCCAGTGATTCTTCAGAGCCATACCGCACACCACAGTGATACATCAGGTCTGCCAAACCCATAATGCCCAAACCAATCCGGCGGGCAGACAAGGCTGCCTGCCTTAATTCCGGCACATCCGGAACGTAGGCGTTTTTATCGACCACATGGTCCAGGAAAAGGGTGGCAGTTTTTGTGGTCTGACGTAGTTTGACCCAATCGACTGTGCCATTTTCGCCAAAATGTTGACCAAGATTGATTGAACCAAGGCAGCAATTCTCGTACGGACCCAACCATTGTTCCCCGCAGGGATTGGTTGCTTCTAATTCATAGAGATGAGGGACGGGATTCTGACGGTTGGCGGCATCAATGAAGAGCGCGCCAGGTTCGCCGTTGTGATGGGCTTGTTTCACAAATTTTTCAAACAGAGTACGGGCTTTGACTGTTTTGTAGGACCTGATCGGTAGTCCGGCTTTTTCTGCCTGGCTGATCGTGCCGTGGAAAGTCTTGTAAGCCGGTTCATGGATGTCCGGGAAGCGCAATTCCCAGTCAGCATCCTCTTCCACTGCCTTCATGAAGGCATCCGTGAACGCCAGGGAAATATTGAAATTGGTAATAGCGGCTTCGTTCGTCTTACAGGAAATAAAATTCTCCACATCCGGGTGGTCAACCCGTAAGACGCCCATGTTGGCACCCCGGCGCGTGCCGCCCTGGGCAATTTCGCCAAAGGCGTTGTCGTAGACTTTGAGGAAGCCTACCGGACCGGTAGCCTGACCAGCCGAAGCGTTAACAAGTGAACCTGATGGACGCAGGCGAGAGAAGTTGAAGCCATTGCCGCCTCCAGTTTGCTGGATCAGGGCTGCATTTCTCAATGTGCTAAAAATGCCGTCTTTAGCGCGCCCCATATCGTCCGAGATAGGCAAAACGAAGCAGGCTGCCAGTTGACCAAGAGGAGTGCCCGCACCTGTGAAGGTAGGGGAATTGGGGAAGAACGATTTGCTGACCAGCATGTTGTAAAACTGCCTGGCAAGCGCGTCGTGGTCCTCCTGACGTTCAGGGATATCCGAAACATGCCATGCAATACGCCAAAACATTTCGTCAATCGTTTCGATCGGCTGCCCGTCCTTGCCATGTCGAAGATAACGTTTGGCAAGGATCTGGCGGGAGTTATGCGACAATTCGATCGACGCAAGGTCTTCCGGTATGGGGGGTGTCGGGTATAAACCCAACCGATTGGGCTCTGGATTGTTCATAATCATCCCTCTGATAACTATTCTTCTTCGGTCAATAAACGGTTAATTTCGTCACGGATCGTATGCAGATCATCCATGCGAAGGTAAACAATAGCGTAGCGAATGTAAGCAATATGGTCGATTTCTTTAAGACCTTTGAAAGCCAAATCTCCCACCAGGCGGGAACTGATCTCAGAGCGACCTTTTTTCTGTAATTCTGCTTCGATATTGTCGACAAGCTGGTCAATCTGGGCGGCAGAAATGGGTCGTTTAGAACAAGCCATTCGGAGACCGCTGAGTAATTTTTCACGATTGAACTCTTCACGGGTGCCGTCACGTTTGATGATCAGGGGAGTTGCCAGAATGGGTCTTTCATAAGTACTGAAGCGTTGTTTACAAATCTTGCATTCACGCCTGCGGCGAATGCCGCCGTGAGCATCTTTTGTGGTGTCGATGACGCTGGTATCCATATTCTGGCAATACGGGCACTTCATGAATGAAAACTCCTATAACCCCCTATATGTTGGGGTAATGAACTGATACTCCCTAGATGTAGTGTCTTATTGTAGCACGCGAGGGGATATTGAACAAGCAAATAAAGGGGATGGAACCTTAAAATTTCGCTTTACATTTATAGAAAAGAATATACACGCAGGAAACAATTATTCCGGGAAGCGTTCCATGAATTGATATGGTTTATCTTGATAGGTTTTGAATTAAAACTGAAATTGTTAACAATTGATAACGTAGGTGAGTCTTTGCAAATGACAGAACGTTGCGCGTAGGTATATCGTCAACGTGAAAATCCTTCGTTTAGAGTAAGGATAAAATTGCCTGCGTTGGTGCCAGCGGACTGGAAATAATCGATCTCGAAGGTGGTTCTATTTTATGGCGCTTCCATAGTCGCCCTACGATCTGTTCCCTATACCGGATATCATGGTTAAGATGACTGAATATTTCAGCCAGGTAAACGAATCATGGATTATCCTCCTCCCTCATGAAGAGGGAGGAGGTTGGTTGATGCAAACCGTAGAGGAGTCCGACAGAAATTAGCGGGAATTTCTGTTTTTCCGGAGGAAGGCGGGCATATCTACATCGACATCACTGGTGTAGACATACTGTTCCCGTGGGGTCGTCCGGACCGATTGGGTTTGTTCGTTTTTCTGCTGGCTTTGTTCAACGCCGCTGTGACGTTCTAGCGGTTTCTGCGAGGGAGTTCCTCGAAAAAAACTTTGCTCTCCCTCCGAAGAAGAGACGCTTCGGTCAAATCCTGTTGCAATCACGGTGATGCGGATGTTATCACCCATGTTCTCATCCACCACTGCACCAAAGATGAGGTTGACGTCTGAGCTGGCGGTCTCTTTGATAATAGCGGCAGCCTGGTTTACCTCAAACAGCGATAAGTTCGGACCACCGGTAACGTTGAAGAGAATGCCACGGGCACCATTGATGGTGACATCCAGAAGCTGGCTGGAAATTGCCTGCTCAGCGGCAAGGCGGGCACGGTCTTCACCGGAAGCCTGACCAACAGCCATCAGGGCTGCGCCGCCTTCAGACATGATGGTGCGAACGTCTGCAAAGTCAAGGTTGATCAAACCAGGAATGGTGATCAATTCGGAGATACCCTGGATGCCCTGGCGTAATACGTCATCTGCCAAGCGGAAAGCATCATTTAGACCGATGTTCTTTGTGACGATCTGCAAGAGACGGTCATTGGGAATGACAATGAGGGTGTCTGCATGCTCTTTGAGAGCCATGGAACCTTGTTCAGCCGACTTTGCACGGTGAGAGCCTTCAAAAGCAAAGGGACGGGTGACGACGCCGATGGTGAGTGCACCGATTTCCTTGGCGATTTGAGCAACTACAGGGGCTGCACCAGTTCCGGTTCCACCGCCCATACCCGCGGTAACAAAGACCATATCACTACCTTTGAGTACCTCGTACAGGTCTTCAGCCGATTCTTCTGCCGCGGCTTTTCCAATTTTCGGGTCGCCGCCAGCACCAAGACCGCGTGTGGCTTTGTCTCCAATGCGAACACGAGTTTGTGCCTGTGATTTCAGCAGCGCCTGGGCATCAGTGTTGATTGCGATAAACTCAATACCCTGCAGACCTTCGGCAATCATGCGGTTGACCGCATTGCAGCCACCTCCGCCAACGCCCACGACTTTGATTCTTGCGAATGATTCAGATTGTTTTGCTTCCATTGTTTATCTCCTCTATTGAATGGTTTTGAATTTAGGGTAGGATGCGTTTCAGCCAATCCTTCAACCCATCCGCTTTGGGTTTTAGGTTCGACCGTTTGCTGTTTCCAGAACGCTCTGGAGCGATCTGGTTTGTTTCTGAAAATAGAATGCCCCAATTGAGCAAACCAACACTGGTTGCGTAGGCAGGGCTGCTGATTTGGTCGGTCAGACCGACCATTTTTTCCGGCTTCGCGATTCTGACCGGCATATTCAGGATACTTGCTGCCATATTTCGGATGCCTGGCAGTTGCGCCCCGCCACCGGTGAGAACTACCCCGGCAGGGAGCATGGAATCGTAGCCGGAACGTTTGATTTCCTGCTGAACCATGATCAGGATCTCTTCTGCACGGGCTTCAATGATGTTGACCAGCTCGCGCCGATTTACTTTCGAGGCTTGTTCTGAGCCAAACGCGACAATGTTGAAAAATTCATCTTCCTCGATATCTTCGAGCAAAGCATATCCATGTTTGAGTTTTACTTCCTCAGCCACGTCCAGGGGCAAACGCAAACCCTGGGCGATGTCAGAGGTGATATGGTTTCCTCCCACGCTGAGAACGTTGGCATGAAACACATCGCCTTTGACGTAGATGGCTATACCGGTTGTGCCGGCGCCAAGGTCGACCACTGCCACACCCATTTCGCGCTCAGTCTCGGAGAGGATGGCTTCACTGGAAGCCAGTGGGTTAAGGACAAACTGTGAGACATCGATCCCAGCCATGGAAACGCACTGCCGTAAGTTTTCCATGGTAGAGGCAGCACTGGTGATAATGTGGGCTTCCACTTCCATACGATAGCCATGCATCCCAATCGGTTGGCTGATGTCTTCCTGACCGTCGATATTGAAACCACGTTGAATCACGTGGACAATCTCCCGATTGTGCGGCACCGCAATAGCCTGGGCAGAATCCAGAGCACGGTAAACGTCTTCCTGGTCTATTACGCGACCCGAGATGCCAACCGCTCCCTTGCTGATGGTGGAGGAGACCTGCGTTCCAGCCAGGTTCACGATAGCGCTGTTGATCTCAAAACCCGATGTACGTTCAGCTTTTTCAATTGAACGCGCGATCGCTTCCGAGGCGGCATTGATATCATTGACTGTGCCTTTGCGGATGCCCTGCGAGGGTTCAACCCCAACCCCAAGGATGCGCAGATTTGCTCCGTTCTCCACCCTTGCAACAAGGGTACAAACTTTTGATGTGCCAACATCTAATCCAACTACAATTGCTTCTTCTTCCATATTAAGGCTCCAAACGATAAAAAGGTGCGTGTAGAAATTCCATACTGATTAATACCGGTTGCAAGTTCTTGTCCAGAATTGCATCTACGATATGGCTGTATTCCAGCAGTTTCATGTCAAAGTCATTTGTGCGGGTACCAAAGTAAACCTGCCAGCCGTGTGGGTCGGTCCAGCCCAAACCATTTTTTACGTCATATAGCATGGGCGTGTCTGCGGGTTTGATAGCGTTGAGCTTCTGGACTGCCTGCACAAAGGTCGGGTCAATTGGAGGTATTAGCTTGACAGGTTCTTCTTCCTCTTCAATTACTTCTTCGGTAACGACTGATTTTGGATCAACATAACCAAGCGCGTACGGAGGGGTGGTATTGGCGTAGACACGGATGGGCAGATTAGCTTCCCCGCGAACGCTGAAGGTGTAACCATCCTGATCGATCCAGAATAGTTCCTGGTCATTTTCCAACCAAAGGATTGCAGGAATGCGCTCTTCAATCACCACGTTGAGGGTGTCGGGGAGAGAAACCTCCACCTGAGCCGATTTGATATCCGGGAAGGTTGCCAGGATTTGTTCTTCAACCTGGGCAGGTTTAACGAGAATGATCGAACCACCGCTGACGTTCAGGACTGCTAAAACCTCTTCAGACGGAACCCGGATTCCGCCGCTCAAATTGATCGTGCTGACCTCGAACGTGCTCGAGTTGAGCATCATGTAAAGTAAGACGACCATCCCGAGAGCCACGGCGACCGAAAGCCAGCGCCAACTGAAGCTCAGACGGGGCAGGGTTGGCAGGCGCAATTCGCTCCCAGGTGTGCCGGTGGGGAGATAGACCTGCCGGCGTTGGCGGTTGGAGGTGGTGTAGGATCCTGTGGAATGATAGGTATTGTGACGTGAAACTACCCGTGAAGCATTGTAAGCATCTCTGGAAGTGCGATCAACAGGGCGGGGGATGGGCTTGCGCTGCACCTTCTCGATTTTTCGTCGAGCCCGAACCTCATCAGCCCGGGATACGTTCCTGGGATTATTGTTCACTATCGGCCTCGAACTTCCTGAGCGTGCGCCCCTGATCTGCTTTTCGTTCCAGTCCAAGTTCAATCAAGCGGTCGATCAATTGCTTGTAATTTAACCCGCTGTGTGCCAGCAGTTTGCTGTACATACTGATCTGTGTGAAACCCGGCATGGTGTTGATCTCGTTGAACCAGGCTTCCCCACTATTCTTGTCGATTAGAAAATCCACACGGGCCAGACCAGCACCGTCAATCGCGCGGAAGGTCTGTACAGCCCAGGTTCGTAATTGTTCAGAAACCGGTCCGGGCAGGGGAGCAGGGATAGCGGTTTCCGGGTCGCCGGAAAGATATTTGTCTTTGTAGGTGTAAAATTCGTCGCCCGGAACAATTTCACCAGGTTGGGAGACCATGATTTCTTCATTTCCGAGCACACTGATCTCAATTTCACGTGGTTGGATGCCACGTTCCACCAGGATACGGCGGTCGTACCGGGCTGCGAGGAGCAGTGCATCCTTCAGTTGAACGCGGTTTTTGGCTTTAGTGATCCCAACCGAAGACCCAAGGTTGGCAGGTTTGACAAAAAGTGGATAAGGACTGATCTCTTCGGCAGCTTCGATCACTGAAGGCAGATCGTTTTCGATCTGCTGTCGGCTGAAGACACCATAGGGCAAAACCGGGATGCCGGCTCTTGCGACCAGGTCTTTGCAAAGTGCTTTGTCCATCGCCACTGAAGAGGCTAAGACACCAGCACCAACATAGGCACAATTGTGAATTTCAAATAAACCCTGAATGGTGCCATCTTCTCCAAAGGTACCGTGAAGAACCGGGAAGACAATGTCTATGGAGGTTACTTCAATCAGCTGGTTATCTTTAAGTTCGTAAAGATAGGGGACTTCGTTTCTGGATAGGATGAAGGCTTCATTCAGGTTCTGCGGTTGATCGTTCCTGAAGGCTTCCAGCGCATTTTCAGCATGGGTCCAGCGACCTTCACGGGTGATTCCCACCTGAAAGATGTTGTATTTTTCAGGATCGAGAGCGTTAAAGACGGAGGTTGCTGACATTAAGGAGACAGCGTGCTCGCCGGACTTGCCCCCAAAAATCAGGATGACATTCAGCTTAGTCGACATCTTGAAATTCTCCCAATAGTTCAATTTCGAGGTCAAGCTGCACACCAAATTGATCCATCACGCGTTTCTGGCCCTGACGGATCAGGCAATAGTAATCCTGGGCGGTAGCTCCACCGTTATTGATAATAAAGTTGGCATGTACTGTACTAAAAGATGCGCCTCCACAGGTAACCCCTTTCATTCCGGCTTCGGACAAAAGTTTCCCGGCAAAATTACCAGCCGGATTTTTGAAAGTGGATCCGAAAGATGGCCCAACTGGTTGAGTTTTCCGGCGTTTTTCTGTCAGTTCGTGCAGCAGATTCATGCAATCTTCCGGATCAGCTTTTTGACCAACAAAGGTTGCTTCCAGAATGGTTACACTTTTCCGCTCGCGCTTGAACTGGCTGGAACGATATTGGTAGCCCATATCTTCATTGCTCAGGAGCCTTGTACCATCTTCACGTGTTAGCACCAGAGCAGATTGCAGCATTTGCGAGATGTCGCTTCCGTGGGCTCCGGCGTTTCCATAAACCGCACCGCCGACAGTTCCAGGGATGCTGTTCGCCCACTCGAAACCAGAAACGCCTCTGCGGGAGGCGAGCTGCGCCACCTGACCCAGACTGGCACCGCTTTCAGCAGTAACCAGGGGCGGGTCGACCTTGGTATTGACTTTGACATTGTGACTGCGGTTGTGCAGCACGATGCCATCATAACCGCTGTCACTGATGAGGAGGTTCGAACCGCTGCCAAGAATATGGTAAGGGACATTCAATTCCCAAAGGTTGGTCAAGGCAAATTCCATCTCCCTGGCTGAATTGATCGAAATCATGCCTGTGACAGGACCACCGACACGAGTGGTTGTGTAGTTGGTCATTTGAACGTTTTGCTGCAAGCGTTCGCCAAAAATTTCCTCGAGTTTGGTGAGAGGTAGTTTAGTCATTGGAACCCTCCAAATGAAGCGCTGCACAAAGCTCTCGTGAAAATTCAGGGCCCTTACCGGCTGAAAAAACGATCACCAGATCTTTTTCACCGAGGTTATTAAGGATGTAAGCGACGGCGTCCGAATTTTCGGGCAGGTACACACATCTCTTATCGCTTACTTCTTCGGCGATTGAGCAAGGGCTGAAGGATGGGTCTTCCTCGCGCGCACCGTAGAGTTTGAGGATCACGGCATGGTCTGCCTGATCAAGCGCCGCTGCAAATTCCCGGTGTAGTCGCTGGGTGCGGCTGATGGTATGGGGTTCCCAGACTGCCCAAATGGTGTGATCGGGGTAGCTTTGCCTGGCACCCTGGATAGTTTGCAGAAGCTGGCTGGGGTGGTGCCCATAATCGTTGAAGACCTGGACCTTTTCATTTCCGCAGACTTGCTCGAAGCGTCTGCTGGTGCCTGCAAAATTAGTCAAGGCATCTGTGAGCTTGTTAAGGTCGAGCCCGATCAGATGAGCTGCTGCAAGGGCTGCAGCCGCATTGCTCACATTGAATTTACCGGGTTGATGAAGGGTGAAGGGTCCCGCCATATCATTTTCAGGTAAACGCAGATAAAAACTTTGGTGACCCTCACGCGCTTCGTAATCCATTACCTGGTAATCGTTGGCGGGATTGAAACCGAAAGTTTTCAATTGCCCTTCAGGAAAGGTGAGGAAGGTCAAAAGTTTTCTGACACCAAGGTCATCCCCGCAGAGAAGGGCAACACCATCCTCCTCAGTCTTGCCAAGGAAGTTCAAAAACGCCCAGGTGTAGTCCAACGGGGTGGGGAAGAAATCGGGGTGGTCGTATTCGATATTGGTGATGACACTGACCTTAGGCTTCAGACCAAGGAACATGTTATCGTATTCATCCGCTTCGATGACGAAATATTGATCCTTACCGGCATGGGCATTAGTGTGCTGACCTTTGATATCCGCGCCAAGAATGAAGCTGGGATCAAGGTTGGCTGACTTCAAGAGGTGGATCAGCATGGCTGTGGTAGTCGTCTTACCGTGGGAGCCGGCAATCGCAAGAGTTGTGGAGCCTGTTGTCAATTGGGGCAGGAACTCAGAACGCTTCAAGACTGGGACACCAGCCTCCCGGGCTGCCTGGACCTCAGGATCTTCATCCTTCACGGCAGAAGAACGCACCACCAGATCAGCCTGCAAAGCCAATTGCGGGTGATGACCGAGTTTGGTTTGGGCACCAAGACGGGTGACTGCCTCGAAATAGGGGGAGGTGTTCAAATCTGTACCACTCACCTGGACGCCTCTTTCAAGAAGCAGCCTGGCAATGGCTGAGATGCCTGTTCCACCAATTCCGATAAAGTGCACTTTATTCATCAAAGGATCACCGCCAATACGATCGCAACCGCTGCTGCCAGGGCAATGTAGAGCCAATTACCGGTCAGCACGTTAGGAAAGGCATCATTCAACAGGTTGATGGCAGCTTGACCGACACCGGTGTTTGGGTCTGGGGCAGAAATCCAACTGAAGGGATAACCGGCTTTTGCCAGGTAAAACCAGGCAGTGGAGAAAAAGATATAGCCGTTGAGCGCGCCAGTCAGACCACCAAGCAGCAAATCCAGCAAGGAATCGCGTTCGAACCTGCCAGATTCTGTAAAACGTCTGAAACTGGGGGTTTGATAACCGAAAAAGGCAACGCCGAACAGGATGATCAGATTCATGATCAGGACTTTCGTGCCTTCGAGCGTTCCAAAAATTTTCGGCATCACTACTTCAATGATAAAAAGACCGAATATTCCAGCCACCGTGACCACGATCTCTTTGCGGAAACCGCGGATCATGCCAATTGTGGCAAAAAGAACCAGGAAGATGTAGAAAAGAACGTTGAGACTGACCATTTCTTCCTCCTATGCCTCCGTCATTTCATAGAGCAACTCACTGATACGCTCAGCAGCCAATGGCTGGGAAAGAGCGCTCATGGAGCGGCTCATGTGAGCAAGGTAGGCTGGGTTTGCCAACAGGTCGTTGATAACTGTCAGCAAATCACTCTTGAGATCCTCGTCGCGCAATAAAACTGCGGCTCCACGTTCCACCAGGTAATCGGCGTTGACTTTCTGATAACGCCATGCATAAGGATAAGGCACCAAAATGGCAGGTAAACCAAAATAGGGGTACTCTCCTAAGGTTGAAGCACCTGCCCGCGAGACTGCCAGGTCAGCGGCTGCCATGGCTGCACCGACTTCGTGTAAGTAAGGGAAGGGATGATAGTGATCACCCGCATTGATTGTGGCAGCCTGGATGGTTTCCCAATCCAGGTGTCCGCTTAGGTGGATCACCTGGTATTTTTCCAGAAGTTCAGGCAGAATGGAAAGCACTGCCTGATTAATAGAGCGAGCCCCGCTGCTTCCGCCCATGAAGAGGAGGGTGGGCAGTTTGGGATCCAGCCCAAAGTATGCCTGGGCTTCAGTTTTCTCCCATTTTTTGATTTCGTCCCGCAAAGGATAGCCAGTAACTGTCATATTCATCTTTTCACTAAACCACTTTTTTGATTCAGGAGTTGTCAAGGCAATTTGATCTGAAAACCTTGCCAATGTCTTGAGCGCCAAACCGGGTTCGATATCGGGCACGTATAGCAGTGATCTATATTTGCGACCTGCCAGAGCCATGGGGATGGCAACGTAACCACCGGTAAAGAACAACACATCTGGTTGAAACTCCTTCAATATCTTTTTTGATTGTTGATACCCTTGCACAAGCTTTGCCAGGTTGCTGGGAAGTTTCGTCGGCGAAACACCATGCACGCCCGCAGCCTGGATTGCTCTGAATTCCAAACCTGCCCGTGCAACAAGGTCGGCTTCCATGCCGCCCTGGCTGCCCACCCAAAGCACCTGGTGCTGGTTTTTATCCAGCTCTTCCGTAACGGTCAGCGCCGGATACACTCCGCCGCCAGTCCCGCCTGCGCAAATCAACAGTCGCACTGGTTTGACTCCTTTCCTGGATTTTTAATCCCGCTCCCTGGCGGGCAATGTTCAAAATGATGCCGACAGCAGCCAGATTGGTGACCATACTGGAACCGCCTGCGCTAATAAAGGGCAGGGTGTTGCCGGCGAAGGGGAATAGACCCACAATAACGGCGATGTTCAACAAGGCTTCAATCACAATCCAGCCAGTCAAACCGAATGCCATTAGCGCACCAAGGCGATCGGGTGCTTTTTGGGCAATTCTGTAACCGCGCCAAATCAGAATGACGAACAGACCGATCAGGATAAATGAACCAAATAAACCAGTCTCTTCCGCCAGGACTGCAAAAATGCTATCGGAGTGGGGCAGAGGCAAACCAGTAAATTTGGTATTGGCTTTTCCAAGACCAACACCGAAAAAACCGCCCTTGATCACTGATTCGAATGTTCTGCGAATATGGTAAGAACCCAGGGTCGGGTCCTCGAGACCCTGCAGATATTCTGCCACACGGACACGGCCGGTGGTGTAGAAGCGGATGGCAATGAGCCCAACAACGGCGCCAATGCCACCGAGCATCAGAATATGCTTCCAGTTACCCCCGCCCAGATAAAACATCATGATCCCAAGAGCAAGAATGGTAATAGAGGCGCTGATATCTGGTTGAAAGAAAATCAAAGCCGCAACAGTAGCAAGGATGATCAACAATGAAATCAAGCCACTTTTAAAATCAGCTAACTGATCTGTGTTCCGTTTTGAAAGCCAGACAGAGAGGTAGAGGATCACCGCGACCTTAGCGAGCTCGCCTGGCTGAACAGAGCCATTAAACAAGGCACGCGAGGAGTTGAACTGAACCTCATTCCTTACTAAAACAGCGAATAACAATCCTACGACCACGATGGCAAAAATTACAACCAGCTTCTCGTAATTGTGATAATCAAAAAAGGTCAGGAAGATCATCAGAGCCAGTCCGAGCGCGACCCACATGACCTGCCGTTGGAACAAATAGCCTGGATCTTGTTTCATACGAAGAGAGGCATCCAGATCTGTCGAGTAAACCATCATCAGGCCAAAAACCAACAGGCAGATCAGAGCAAGGACAAATGGGATGTCGACCGAAAAACCTTTAACGGTTCTCTTCTTTGTTTTGGGAGTAGTTTGATTGATCATAGTTGATTCACCCAATCTCTAAAGAACTGCCCACGCTCTTCGAAGTCTTTAAAGGCGTCGTAACTAGTGCCACCAGGCGAGAGAAGCACGACTTCCCCTGCCTGCGCCTGAATTTGGGCGGTTTTTAATGCTTCTGCGAGGTCTTTGGTCGTGACAACTGACTTCAGGTATTGCCCGGGCTTGCGGGGACCAATTGCTTCGTTGATGATGGCTGCTGCTTCACCAAAGACGATGACGCGTTCCACCTTGTTTCTGACGATGTTCGCCAGCTTATCCCAGGGAAGGTCTTTGTCTCTGCCGCCCAGAAGCAGCACGATCGGCTCGGAAATGGATTCCAGGGCAGCAATGGTGCGCTCGGGAGCGGTCGCGATGGAATCGTTGATCCAGGTGACACCATTGAGCTCACGAACAGTTTCCAGACGGTGAGGGATGCCACGAAATTCTTCGACCGCAGATTGAATGGCAGGCAGTGCCAGTGTGGCGGCTGCTGCAATCGCTGAGGCTGCCAGGACATTGTAGAGATTGTGTTTGCCGCGCAGCTGGATCCATTCCACCGGGAACATTTTCAGTTTTTCCCTGCCAATTTGCAGCCAGACCGAATCCTGGTCGACAAAGGTGCCATTGGCACGACTGTCAGGTTTATTGAGACCGAAGCTGATCAGGTCGCCTTTGATTTCGCGAACCAGATCCCAGGAGATTTCATCATCCCGGTTCAAAATGGCGATGTCGTCTGCTTTTTGGAACCAAAGAATGTGAGATTTGGCGTCGATGTAAGCATCCATACTATGATGCCGGTCGAGATGATTGGGAGTGATATTGAGAACGGCAGCGACCTGGGGTGAGTTCTTCATCAACTCGAGTTGGAAACTGGAAAGTTCCATGATTGCCAGGTCATCCTCCCCGATCTGATCGAGGTAATCAATCAGTGGGTTGCCTATGTTTCCACCCACCCAGGCTTTCTGACGATTCGATTTCATTTCAAAAGTGGTTTTTGCCATCAAACCAGCCAGAGCTGTGGTTGTGCTTTTACCAGCTGAGCCAGTTATACCAGCTACCATGCAGGGACATTCCTCGAGGAAAATTTGGGAATCATTGCTAAGGGGTATGCGTTGAATCAGGGCTTCCTGGATAAACGGGATAGTCAGGGGGACGCCGCCTGAGACACAAACCAGATCAGCTCCATCCAGGATCTCAGGATGATGTCCGCCAAGGTCAAGGGAGACGGGCAGGTTCTCAAGAACTGCCAGTTCTTCACTGAGCTGTTCTTTTTCCCGGGTGTCGGTCAGCACAACCTGAGCTCCACGTTTGGTGAAGAAACGTGCCAAAGCCTGTCCCTGCCGGGCTGCTCCCATGATAACGATCTTTTTTCCGGTATAGTTTTTCATAATTACCTTATAAATGTCAGGCTAAGCCCGAGCAATGCACCAACCAATTCGATAATCCAGAAGCGGATCACGATCTGGCTTTCGGTCCAGTTTATTTCTTCAAAATGATGGTGAATAGGTGTACGCTTGAACACCCGCTTGCCTTTAGTGAGCTTAAAATAGCTGACCTGTATGATCACACTCAGCAATTCTGCCGTCGGGATGATCGCAATTAGTGGTAAGAAGAGCCAGCGGCCGGTCATCAGGGCAACCACTGCCAGCGAAGCTCCCAAGGCTTGAGAACCAGTATCGCCCATGAAAAGACGGGCGGGATTGCAGTTGAACCAGAGGAAACCAGCCAGGGCACCCACGATCGAGAAACAGAAGCGACCCAGGTAAACCTGACCCTGGATAAGTGCGACAATTCCGTAGATCCCAAAGGCTGTCATTGAAATGATGCTGGCAAGACCGTCAATACCATCGGTGAAGTTGACAGCGTTTGCCATACCCACGATGATCACCATGGCAACAGGGATATAAGCCCATCCAAAGTCAAGAGGCAAATCAGAGGCGGGCCAGAACATATGGGGTACGCGGAGCATCTCTTTCATAGCGTAAGCCAGGACGAAAGCTGCGATTACTTGCAGGATAAACTTGGTACGCGCAGTCATCCCCAGACCTCTGCGGGAGCCGCGAATACCTTCCCAGTCATCAACTGCCCCAATGATCGCAAAAGCCCACAGGGCTCCAAGAGGAACGAGAATGGAAGAGCCGATCAGCTTGGAACCAAACAGGGAAACCGCGTTCAGAATAACTGTTAACAAGGTGATCGGTACCAGGAACATGAAACCACCCATGGTGGGGGTATCTTCCTTCTTCCGGTGCGTCGCTGGTTGATCGGCTTTGATGCGCTTTCCAATGTTGAACCTGGCGAGCAACTGAATGAAAGGCTCACCCCAAATGGTGGAAAGCAAAAAACTTATCCCGCTGATGGCAATCGCCAAAGAGAACCCACGCATCAGATTTTTTCCTCCAATGCCGTGATGATTTTGTCCATACACATACCGTGAGAACCTTTCACCAAAACCGTTTGACCTGCTCTTAGGTCCGATTGCAGGAATTGGGCTGCTTCGTTCGAGTCGGCAAACCAACGCACATCCTCTTCCGGAAAGCCTGTGTCAAGGATGGCATCACGGGTAAGCAAGCTGAGCGGTCCGACCAGGACGATCCTCTTGGCAACCTGCGCAGCTTTACGACCGACTTGCTGATGACCTTCTGCCTCATATTGACCAAGTTCGAGCATGTCACCAAGCACAGCGATCCTTCTGCCTTCCAATTCGTCCAGTAATTCCAGGGCAGCAATGGTGGAGGTAGGGGAGGCATTATAACTATCGTCAATAACCATAGCCCCAGTATGGCTGATGAAAACGCGCACCCTTTGGACCATTTCCTGGCTGCGCAGTGCTGTTTCAATTTCATCCCAGTTAAAACCAAGTTCAAGCGCAACTGCAATCGCACTGAGCAGGTTGTAGACGGAATGTTTTCCAAGTAATTCAGAGAAAACTTTGTGCGATTTGCCCTCGTGATGGGCGGTGAAATGAATTCCTGAAAGACCTTTGGAACGGATCTCATCTGCCCAGAGGTCGGCTTTGGGGGTGAAACCGTAGGTGATCACTCGTGCTGAGGTGTTTGTCACCATACCTGACACGAGAGGGTCGTCATTATTCAGGACTGCCAGACCATCGGGTTTGGTTGGCAATGCTTGCACCAACTCGGATTTTCCCCTGGCGATAGTCTCGATGTTGCCAGCACGTTCTGCATGGACGGTTCCGATATTCGTCACCACACCGATTTGAGGTTTTGCAATTTTGCAAAGCAGATCGATCTCACCGGGAACATAAAAGCCCATCTCAAGCACCGCGGCTTGGTGACTCTCATTCAGGGAAAGCAGCGTGAGCGGCAGACCGATCTCGTTGTTCATGTTGCCCTTGTTTTTGAGCACTCTGAATTTGTAACCCAGCAGGGCAGCCATTGTTTCCTTGGTTGAAGATTTTCCAACACTGCCGGTGATGCCAATGACCGGGATGTCAAACTGAGCCCGCCACCAGGCAGCGATTTGTTGGAGTGCCTGCAGTGTGTTGGGTACGATCACTGAAAACGGAGGTTTTCGAAGGCGGTCAGGTCGGTCACTCAGGTTGAATACCGGGTATGCACTTTTGATCTTGTGATCTACCAGAGCTAAAACGGCACCACTTTGCAGCGCCTGGTCAACATAGAGGTGACCGTCAGTATTCTCGCCGCGCATCGCAAAAAAAAGACTGCCATCGCTTGCCAGACGGGAATCGACACATCCATTAGTTACCAATTGCTGGCAACCGCGCGGATCTGCATCCATCCCGAGAGCGCTGAGAACTTTACTGACCGTCAACATTTTTTAATTCAGACCTCACTGTCCTGTCATCGTACTGCTACCTGCCAGGCGAACGCTGTCAGGGGGAATATCCATCAAAACTACCAGTTTGCCGACCAGGTCAGAGAAAACAGGTGCGGCAACTTCCGAGCCCCAGATCGAAATCGAGGGTTTTTCAAGCCAAACATAAACCAAAAACTTTGGGTCTTCTGCCGGACCCCAACCCACAAACGAGGCATTCGTTTCTGTGGCTGAGTATCCGTATGGGGTGGCAATTTCACCTGTACCGGTTTTTCCGGCAACGGAGTAACCCTCGACCAGGGCGTTGGATGCTTCGTTTTCAAGTGAGTTGACCAGCATATCGGTGAGCATGTGAGCTGTCTCAGCCTTGATTGGGTTTCCGACAACAACGGGATCAACATCGTATTGTTTACCGTCTATCACCATTGCTTTGACAAGATGGGGAGCCATCATGCGGCCGTCATTTGCTACAGCGCTGATGGACATCGCCATTTGAATGGGTGTCAGTGAAATACCCTGACCGAAACTGTTGGTCGCCAGGTCGACTTCGTACCAAAGGCTGTCTCCCGGCAGTTTCAAAGGCCAGTTGCTTTCTCCACCGAGGTCAATTCCTGTTTTCCGATCCAGACCGAAGCCTCTAAGATAGGTGTAGAAGGTTTCGGGTCCCATCTCAGTTGCCAGCCAGCTCATGCAGACGTTCAGAGAGTATTGCAGGCATTCCGTCATGTCAACGTCGCCCCAGGCACCCATATTCCAGTTGTAAATTGTGGCACCGCCGATGTTGAAGGCACCGGTGTCCTGGAAGCGAGTGTCAGGGTCTACCAGCCCGGAGTCCAGCGCGGCAGCCATGGTGAGCACCTTGAACACCGAACCGGGCTCATAGGTTTTGCTTATAGCGGCATTGTATGGTGTTGGATTGGGGAAAAGTTCGGCATATTCCCAATAATTGTTGGGGTCCAGGCGCGGAGCTGTCGCCATAGAAATCACCCCTCCGTCTTCGGGATCATAAACAAGGATAGTTCCACCTTCTGCACCTGACCATTCAATGGCTTCGTCCAGAGTTTTTTCAGTCAACGCCTGGATTTCACGATCCAGTGTCAAAATCAGGGTTGTACCAGGAGGAACTTCTTCAACTGTGCTCAAGCGCTGTGGATCGAAGGCAAGAAAAACTTCCTGAGGGGTTCCTGAAAGCTGGGAGTCGTAGGCTTCTTCCAACCCAAAATAGCCAATTCCACCGGTTCTGTCGAGATAGCTGTAAAAACCGAGGATATTGGATGCCAGTGTTCCTTCAGGATAGGTGCGTTGGGAATGAGCGGTCCAAAGCAAGCCGTCAATATTGGGCAGCACTTCGTTGCCCCTGGCTTTCCGATTGTCATAATCTGCTTTGATGGTCTCCAGCTCGATAATTTTGTCTTGACTAACGAAATCGTCCAGAACCTGGTAAAAAGGATTGCCATTGCCAGGCCTGGTTTGGGCATACCCCAGAACCTGGGCATAATCAAGCCCAAGGACACTGGCTGCGATACTGGCAACTGTTTCCGGTTGGGTGATACTGTTCAGATCCAGACCGATTTCGTATGATGTTTCATTTCCTGCCAGAAGTCGTCCTTTTGAATCGTAGATGTTACCACGATCCGGATAAACCACTCTTGTGACACCCTGGTAATTCTCACTGGCTTCCAAAAGGCGCTGGGCGGCTTCGGTGTTCTGGATGCGGATCATCTGGAGCGCAACAACACCTGCCACGACGGTGCAGATGACGCAAATGATAAAAAATCGGGTTTTAATATTTTCACTCATGGCAGCACCTCGGTGGTTGGAGTGGGGCTTTGGGTTCCCGCCTGGAGTTTGGATGAGATCCATTCAAGGAAGGTGCTTGTGAATTCAGGCAGTAGTATGGGCGTGCGTTCTTCCTTGATGGTTGGAGGAGGAGCAAATGATGGACCTTCCGCCGGGATGTATCCGGGCACTTCCAGGTAAAAAGCTTCATCAGGCGTTAATGGGCGCATATTGAGGGAGTTGATTCTTTCAGCAAGAGCGCGTTCAGACTGGATTTCGCCCAGTTTGGTTTCAAGATCATTATTTTCACGGTGCAGTGCTGCAAGTTCACTTTCCAGATTT
Source organism: Anaerolineaceae bacterium (assembly GCA_040770225.1). GTDB lineage: Bacteria > Chloroflexota > Anaerolineae > Anaerolineales > Anaerolineaceae > Mesolinea. Next base: position 55,130 of record JAXGJN010000008.1, on the reverse strand, counting down.
TGGATTCGCCGACCAGTGGCTGCAGACCTTCCACTAATAAACAGGTACAGCCCTGCCACCGTCGCTACCGCGACAACAACCAGAAGAAAAGCGCCGACCCACTGCATTTGGGTTCGCCAGGGGGCTTGTTTGTAGGCTTGTAAGATGTCTTTTTTCATTTCGGCACTACGTTTTCTTTCTTATTTCTTTTCAGCAACTCTGAGCTTGGCACTACGAGCTCTCGGGTTTTCCTCAATTTCCTCTGCCGATGGACTGACCGGTCGAGGAGTGATCAGCTTTATTGTGGCTGTGTGTCCACAAGTGCAAATCGGTTGCTCCGGTGGGCAGATACAATCTGAACTTTCTCTCCGAAAAGCTTGCTTGACCAACCGATCTTCCAGTGAGTGGAAGCTGATGATCGCCAGGCGACCTTTGGGCTTTAAAAGTTCGATCAGGCTTGGGATTGCCTCTTCAATCGTTCGCAATTCATCGTTGACCGCGATTCGGATCGCCTGGAAGGTGCGGGTAGCTGGGTCGATCTTGCTGTGAGCACCTCCGATCGCTGAACGGACCGCATCTGCCAGTTGGGTGGTGGTCAGAACAGGGCGTCTCTGAATGATTCTCCGGGCGATACGGCGGGAAAACCTTTCCTCTCCGTATTTCCAGATCAGGTCTGCCAGTTCCTTTTCCTCCAGGTTGTTCACCAGGTCTGCAGCTGTGAGCCCTTGAGTGGGGTTAAAGCGCATATCCAGGGGAGCCTCTGTTCGGAAAGAAAAGCCGCGTTCCACCTGATCGAGCTGCATTGAAGAAACTCCCAGGTCCAGAACGATTCCGTCAACTTTGTCCCAGTCTTTTTGTTGCAAGATTCTCGCCGCATTTAGATAACTGTCGTGAACAATGGTAGCGCGATCACCAAAAATCCTGAGGTTTTCAGTCGTAAGTTGAATGGCAGTCGGATCAAGATCGATAGCGATCAATTGACCCTGAGGAGAGGAAGATTCAAGGATCCCAAAAGAATGTCCCCCTGCACCGGCTGTACAATCCAAATAACGACCTAAGCTTTTTGGAGCCAGATATTCAATTGTTTCTTGGTAAAGTACTGGGCGGTGGGGCTGTGGAGCCGATGGCACCGCTTCCATCAATTTCCTCTTGTTGTCGTGATGTTCAGCGATGCCCAGGCTTTGGCTTGAGCCTCCGGGTCCCTGTTAGCCTCGTAGGCTTCCAGGCGATCGAAATCCCAAATCTCAAAGTAGTCTCCGGACCCAATGATCATCACGTTTTCCTCAATCCCTGCCAACTTCCGCAAGTGTAGCGGGATGAGGATCCGTCCTGCTGAGTCATAAGTCAGTTCTGCTGAATTACCTAAAATATCACGCCGGAAAGAACGAAGGTTGGGGTCTGTAACGGAGATACCGTTCATGGACTGAGCAAAGACATCAAAGGTCTCTTTCGCATAGACCATCAGGTTTCCATCCAGTCCTTTGGTAACAACAACGCCATCGGGGGTTTCATCCCGGTATTTGGAAGGGACTGTCATCCTGCCCTTTTTATCGATGTTGTATGCCGACCTTCCGTAAAACATTTGTTCTAATCCCTTTTTTAAGCAGTGAAGCGCCTCTCTTGGCGCTCCTTTTCAGTTGTTTTGACACTTACTGACACTTTATGACAATCTTTCCCACATTATAGGTCTTTTCCAATAAAAAGGCAAGGGTATTTTGGCACCAATATTCGAAAAAAGGTTGGACAAACGAATAATTACCAGGAGCAGTTTACAACTGGCAGACCGTCCGGTTTTTGGAATTAATGCGGATAGATTTCAATCGTTCGTTGACGAAGGGAATTGCATTATAATCACCGCTATGGAGATGCCAAGCCTGCTCAATGATCGTTACCAGCTCCAGGATACGCTGGGGACTGGCGGCATGGCTGTGGTGTACAAAGCCAGGGACTTGATGCTGGAAAGGAATGTGGCAGTCAAGGTCCTTAGGGAAGACTTCTCCAAAGATCCGGCATTTCGGGAGCGTTTTCGCCAGGAAGCGCGGGCTGCAGCCAACCTATCCCATCCCAACATTGTCACTGTCCATGATTTCGGGCTCGATCAGGGTCATCTTTTTATTGTGATGGAATATATGCCAGGAAGGGATCTGAAAACGCTGATCAAACAGAAAGAGCGTTTTTCGGTCAGCGAGGCTTTAGAGCTGATGATCCAGGCTTGCGGTGGGATCGGCTATGCTCACCGGGCTGGTTTGGTGCATTGTGACGTCAAACCACACAACATGTTGGTCACGCCGGAAGGACGGCTTAAAGTGACCGATTTTGGCATCGCAAGAGCGCTTTCCACCATCTCACCCGACGAACAGAGCGATGTGGTCTGGGGCTCACCCCATTATTTCTCACCGGAACAAGCTGGCGGTCGTCCACCTTCCCCGGGATCGGATGTATATTCGTTGGGGGTGATCTTGTACGAAATGGTTACAGGTCGGCTGCCATTCGTTGCATCAGATGCAGCGGAATTGGCACGTATGCACCGCGAAGACAAGCCGGTGGCACCACGGTATTACAATAACAGTATTCCTTCGACCCTGGAAGAAATCATTTTAAAGGTTTTATCCAAAGAGCCTAGTTCCCGTTACCGCACTGCGGATCAATTGGGAAGGTTGCTGCTCGGATTGTACGACACCAACCCCGATTCCAACCAAAGCATGGCGTTTGTTCACGATACATTCCAGGGTGCCCGTCTCCAGGCAAACTCTGGAAATGGAGAAAAAAAGGAAGTCCTTTCTACTCAAACACCAGTCAAAGCTGAGCAAGTCATCGACCAGCCCAAGGACCCGCAGACACAAAGCGTGGTTCCTTTGAATAACGAAGCTGGTTCTGAAGAGTCAGATGACGACTACTTCGAGGAAACCTGGGAAGAAGAGGATGACACTCCGCTCGATTGGAAAACCTGGGCACTTGGCATTCTTGCCAGTCTTTTACTGATCGGTTTGATTCCCTTCTGGTTCTATATTTACATTGTTCTTAAACCCTGAGAGGTATCTATGAAAGCTATCATTTCTCCTTCCATTCTCTCAGCTGACCTGAAAAACCTGGGTGCGCAGGTACGAGCTGCCCAGGAGGGTGGGGCAGATGAAATCCATGTCGATGTGATGGACGGCAATTTTGTTCCCACTATCACCTTTGGTCCGGAAATTGTCCGGGCATGCAAGGATTCCTGTGACCTGCCCATTGATGTTCATCTGATGATCGTTGAACCCGAAAAACATCTGAAAAACTTCATAGCTGCTGGTGCCAGCACGGTCACTATTCATTATGAAACCTGCCCGCATATCCACCGCAGCCTGCAAACGATCCGGGAGATGGGTGCTAAAGCCGGGCTGACCTTTAATCCTGGCACAGCCGTGGATGGGCTCAACTATCTGACTGATGTCGTGGACCAGGTGTTGATCATGTCAGTGAATCCGGGTTTCGGCGGTCAAAAATTTATACCTTCAGCTCTTGAAAAAATTTCATTGGTGAGATGGATTTTGGACGAGAGCGATTCTGAGGCAATTATCCAGGTGGATGGTGGTATTTCTGCCGAAACGATCCTGGAGGTTTACCAGGCAGGCGCCCGGAATTTTGTGGCTGGTACAGCTGTCTTCAAGCACCCTGAAGGGATTGCCGCGGGCATTGCTGCCTTGAGACAAGCGCTTGGTTAAAATCAAAAAAGCCGCAATGCGACTTTTTGATGTTTGTTTTAAGTGGTTAAAACTAGCGATAAGCCTTGGTCAGGGTTTTGATGCAGCGCGCGCAAAGTACTTTGCGAACTTTCTTACCGCCTTCCATTACGGAAACCCGCTGCAGGTTGGGGCGGAATTTACGTCGGGTTGCGACGAGTGAGTGACTGCGATTGTGACCGAAGGTGGTGGTTTTTCCACACTGACTGCACTTTGCCATCTCAATACCTTTCTTGCATTATAATATCGTCTGTCGCGTAACCATTTGCACGCGCAAGCGTTTATATTACCAGAGATTTTTGAAATAATCAAGGTGAATCTCGGAGAAAGAGCCAAAAAATGACAACACAAGAAAATCCACTTGGGAGCATTTACATTCTCTCACAAGCCATTCGCACCGTTGCCCGTAACGCAGCATTGCAGTCTTATGGCGTCATTAGTCTGATGCCTGGGAATGTGGGCGAATCGGTTTCCAGGTTCTTTAATAAGGATGCGGATTTTGGCGTCCTTGTCAAGACCGAAGAAGATGGTGTCAGCCTGGAACTGAACCTGGTGATCGAGTACGGACTTCGGATAAAAACAGTCACTGATTCAGTGGCTGAGAGTGTCAAATATGCTGTGGAGAAAACAATGGCGGTTCCGGTCAAGCGTGTGGATGTCCACGTTCGGGGGTTAAGAGTTAGCAATCCGGATTAACTTGCCCAGGTGAATAATGAATCAAAATAAATATGTCCTTCCCGATGAAAAGGAGCGTCACTTGCTGCTCCAGTCACCACTGAATGGTGATGGTTTAATGTTATTGTTCGAAGCCGGTCTGATCTGGCTGACCACCAACCAGGCGTACGTCAACTCATTAAACGTATTCCCGGTGCCCGATGGTGATACGGGTACAAACATGGTTTTGACCATGCAGGCAGCTTTCAACGAAGCGTACCAGTTACGTTCGAAAAATGCCGGCGAAACTGCCAAAGCCTTTGCACAGGGAGCCCTGATGGGCGCCCGCGGTAATTCAGGAGTCATTCTCTCTCAGATTTGGCGAGGTTTTTCGCGTGCGTTGGATCACTACGAGACCATGGGTCCCGATTTGCTGATGCGTGCCATGCAGGAAGCCCGCAACACAGCCTACAAAGGTGTGGTCAAGCCGGTGGAAGGCACCATCCTGACAGTGATTAAGGACATGACCAGTGCCGCTGAAGAGGTAGTCACAACTGGAGCAAGCCTGAGTGAGATGCTCCTGGCGATTGTTGAAGCTGGCGATGTGAGCGTTAAAAATACACCAGAGTTACTGCCTGTCTTGAAGCAAGCTGGCGTGGTAGATTCGGGCGGGACAGGACTTTTCTATATTTTTGAAGGCATGGTGCGTTTGCTGCAGGGTCAGTCTTTGGACGCCAGTGGAGCGATTCTGAAACCGCTGGCTGAACTGGACCTTGCCAATGCCATGGAAACTGTTGAGGAAGGGCAGGATTATGAGGTCGTGATTGATTTTGCCCCCCATCCAGGCTTTGCTTTGGAAAAATATTACGGAGACCTGGCTGAAATCGGAACCAGCATTCAGGTTGGCGAAGGCGACGGCATCTACCGCATGCATATCCACACCGAGCTAGCGAAACGCTTTGAGCCCATCAGTTACACCGAAACCCAGGGTGTGGTCAAAAAGATCATGATGGAAAACCTACAGGACCAGGTCAGTGAACGTCAGGCAGAGGATGTGGAATTGACCCTGACCCCCATCAACCCCGGCGAGATCGCTGTGGTGGCGGTGTCTCCAGGTAAGGGTTTGTCTTCGATTTTTGCCAGCTTGGGCGTAGCGGCGATCGTGGAAGGCGGACAAACCATGAACCCCAGCGTACAGGAACTGGTGGCTGCCTTTGAAAATCTGCCTACCGATAAAGTCATAATTTTGCCGAATAATAAAAACATCATTTTGGCTGCTCAAAACGCCGCCAAGGTCAGCGTCAAACAAATTGGCATCATACCTACCCGCAATGCCCCACAGGGATTCGCTGCCATGCTCAGGCTCAACCCGGAAGGCAGCCTGGAGGAAAACGAAGCATCTATGAAGGAAGCCATTCAGGAAGTGCATACCGGGGACATCACCATTTCCACCCGTTCGGTTGAGATCGATGGTGTGGAGGTTGAGAAGGGCGAGGTGATCGCTTTGTATGACGGGCAGCTGGTGTCATCTGCCCCGACCATCGAAGAAGCTATCCAGGAACTACTGGAAAAAGCCAACATGGACGAAGTTGAACGGGTCACATTCTTCTATGGTGAAGACCTCAACCAGACCCAGGCAAACCTGCTGGCGGATGCGATCCGCAAAGACTACCCGGATGTCGAACTCGAGATCCACAGCGGCGGTCAACCTCATTACCAGCTGATCATTGCGTTTGAGTAAAGCTACTGATAGCTGATAGGTAAGAGCTGATAGTAGGCCGGGTTCCGAGTTTGAACCCGGCTTTTTTTGTAGGGAGTTGGGTTGCGTGTTACTTGACCATCAATCTATGCGCGTAGCCATTGTGGGGGGGGAGAATGAGGCTGTGTGACCTTGATTCGGTGATTCGGCATCCCAGCCTCAATCCGCCAATATGTACCATTTACTAATAAGTTCAATCCAGGCCTTGCTGAATTCCAACATTAAGGCAGACTGTCACGACCCTTTGCCAATTAACTGATCCCAAACTCCCCAAAGCCTGATGGCAAAGTGTCTCGCAGTGACAGTGGGGGAAGGGAGTTGCTGCTGGTTACCAAGAGAAAAGATCCTTCACTTCGTTGATGAGGACAGATGTAAGATGATAGAATCCTGCCGACGAATATCTATTGCCAAATTCCTAATAACAAATTCCTGGATCGCATTCTTTAAGACTTATTTCCGATGACAGATGGTCAGATGAAGGTTTTATTTCCCCTCTACTAATAAATTGAGTACAATTCGAATTGATATGTTCAAGGTAATATCATTATTGGAAGCAAAAAGCCTGATTCATAGCCGGTTTGGACAGTTGAGAGTGGCCACTGAATCAGTCAAAATGAATGACGCCATTGGGCGGTTTTTGGCTGAAGACATTTCCTCGACAGAGTTTGTCCCAGCGTTTGATCGTTCTACTGTAGACGGTTTTGCTGTAGTCAGCCGCGACCTGCGCGGGTGTTCCGATTCCATCCCTGCCATCCTGCGTAAAACTGGCGAGAGCCTGATGGGCATCATGCCAACGCATTTTCTGCAACCAGGAGAGTGTTTCTACGTCCCTACCGGCGGGGCTTTACCACAGGGTGCGGACGCGATGGTGATGATCGAATTCGCGGAAGATTTTGGCGCAGGTGAGTTGGCTTTCGTCAAACCGGTCCCTCCAGGCGCGAACATGATCTTCAAAGGCGAAGACTTGAAACCGGGTGACCTCATCCTGCCGCGAGGGAAGCAGCTTAACCCTGCAGATATTGAGCAGATTGAGGCATGGCGGCAAAGACCATTGGAAGGGCAATATCCTTATGTTTATCTGGATGGAGCGTATCTGAAGCGCAACTGGGGTGGACATTACGGGAATGTGGCTGTTTTGGTGGCCATGGCGGGTGAATGAACGAGGCGAAAGGAAGTGATTGGTGCCGTGGAAGGCATGAAAGAAGACAAGGAAAGTTGGTTGTCTTTCCTGCGGCATCTGAAGGAAAGAGGCTTGAAAGGCACACAACCGTTTGTTGGAGATAAATGTCTTGGTTAATTGAGCCTTGAGTGAAACCTATCCACTGGCCAGGTTTCAGCGTTGTATGGTGCATTTCTACCGCAATGTTTTCTCGCCGTACCCAGAGGTACAGCAGGTGGCAGCCATGCTCAAGGCAATTCATGCTCAGGAAGACAAAGGAGCAAATGGACAAGCTGGAAGATGTAGTTTGCAAAACTGAAAGAAATGAAGCTATTTGAGGCTGCCAAAAAGGTTGAGGAGGACAGGCCTAGAAACCCCTTGTCTACATGGATTTTCCCAGGGAACACTGGCGACGGATCCGCTCGAATAATGCCATGGAACGATTGAACCGAGAGATCAGGCGCAGAACCAGACGGTCGGCGCGTTCCCAGATGGACAGTCTGCTCGATGTTAGTGTGTGCCAGGCTGAGGTACATGCAAGAATCACTCTGGGGACAGAAAACGTACTTGAACATGCAACATCTGGAGGAACTACTACCAAGTGATTCCTAAATGTGCGAAAAATACTTGACACTACCCCGATGACAGATGGTCAGATGAAGGTTTTATTTCCCCTCTACTAATAAATTGAGTACAATTCGAATGATATAAAACCGCATGTAATATCATTATTGGAAGCAAAAAGCCTGATTCAGAGCCGGTTTGGACAGTTGAGAGCGGCCACGGAATCAGTCAAAATGAAAAACGCCATTGGGCGGTTTTTGGCTGAAGACATTCTCTCACAGAGTTTGTCCCAGCGTTTGATCGTTCTACTGTAGACGGTTTTGCTGTAGTCGGCCGCGACCTGCGCGGGTGTTCCGATTCCATCCCTGCCATCCTGCGTAAACTGGCGAGAGCCTGATGGCATCATGCCGAACGCATTTTCTGCAACCAGGAGAGTGTTTCTACGTCCCTACCGGCGGGGCTTTACCACAGGGTGCGGACGCGATGGTGATGATCGAATTCGCGGAAGATTTTGGCGCAGGTGAGCTTTCGCCGTCAAACCGGTCCCTCCAGGCGCGAAATACGATCTTCAAAGCGAAGACTCTGAAACCAGGTGATCTCATTCTACCGCCCGGTAAGAAGCTCAACCCGGCTGATATCGGCACCCTGGCTTCCATGGGTTTCACTGAGATTAAGGTCTATAAACAGCCTGTAGTGGGAATCATTTCCACCGGTGATGAACTGGTGCCGGCTGGCGGCATGCTTGAACCCGGAAAAATCCGTGATGTCAACACACCCATGCTGGCAGCCCTGCTGCAACAGGCCGGTGCGATCGCTCGACTCCATGAGATTGTGCCAGATCAACGCGAGCTGCTGAGTGATGCTATACAAAACGCGCTTACAGCCGCCGACGTTCTGTTAGTGTCAGGAGGCACTTCGGTGGGTGAGAAAGACAACCTGCCAATCCTTATTGAGGAATTGGGACAGATTTTTGTGCATGGTATTGCCATCAAACCCGGTAAACCAACCATTATCGGGCAAATTGAAGGCAAGCCTGTCTTTGGTCTGCCTGGCAATCCAGTGGCAGCCTTCTTTATGTTCCAGGCACTGGTTAAACCCCTGCTTGCTATGCTTTCTAATAGTAAAAATGAGCAAATTAACGTGGAAGCCAGGTTGACGCGGGCTGTTTCTTCCAACCATGGACGTGAAGAAGTGATCCTGGTCCGGCTGGAAGGAAACCAGGCAACCCCGGTTCCATCAAAATCTGGTTTGATCTCCACCGTTTCCAAGGCAAACGGCTACTTCCTGGTTCCAAGAGAGCAGGAGGGAGTGGCTTCTGGTGAATTGGTCACTGTTTTTCGATTGTGAGGACTTATGGCGTTTAAATATTTAAGCAACATCCCCCTTGAAGATGCGCGTAAGCAATTTATTGATGCGCTGATCTCTGTGGGTGTAATTTCGGAGACGGAAATCATAAAAACCGTGGATGCCAAACACCGCATCGCGGCAGAGGCGGTTTACGCGCATATTAGTGCTCCGCATTACAACTCGTGCGCCATGGACGGCATCGCACTGGATGCGAGTCTGACTTATAGCGCCACCGACACACGACCCGTCACATTATGCGAGGGGCAATACCATTGGGTGAACACCGGCGACCCGCTTCCGGAGAATTGCGATGCCGTTGTGATGGTCGAAGATGTGATTGAAGCAGGCGAGGGGACGATCCAATTGTTTGCTGCAGCGGTACCCTGGCAGCACATCCGCCAGATCGGTGAAGACATTGCCGCAGGCGATATGATCATCCCCAGCTATACCGAAATCAACCCCGCTATTCAGGGTGCCATGCTGGCAGCCGGTGTTTTGGAAATCAAGGTCATCAGGAAACCGATTGTAGGCGTAATCCCTACTGGAAACGAGCTCGTATCTCCTCTGTCCGATCCCAAGGCAGGCGATATCATCGAGTTTAATTCCACTATCATCAAAGGCATGCTCGAAGATTGGGGCTGCGAGCCGCTGGTCTACCCAGTCGTTCGCGATCAGCCGGATTTGGTGACCGAGGCTGTCCGAAAGGCTGCCAGTGAATGCGATTTTGTACTGCTCAACGCAGGCTCATCTGCAGGAAAAAAGGATTATTCGGCCGACGCCATTGCTAAAATAGGGGAAGTGATCCTGCATGGAGTGGCCATCAGACCGGGCAAACCAGTTGTACTCGGATTTGCACGCGGAGGGGCAAAAGTGATACCCTTGGTTGGACTACCAGGTTACCCTGTATCCGCTATTTTAGTAATGGAAGAGCTGGTGCGTCCAGCTCTGAACCTCTTGTTAAGAAGAGCTGAGGAGAAAAAGCTGAAAGTCGAATCCACAGTTTCAAGGCGTTTGACTTCGTCTTTGAAGTACCTGGAATTTATCAGGGCGAGGATTGGGAACGTGAACGGCAAGTTAGTAGCAGTACCGCTCAATCGTGGTGCCGGAGTGGTCAGTTCGTTTGTAAAAGCAGATGGTATTATTGAGGTTCCTCAAAATACAGAAGGATATGAAGCTGGTGAAATAGTACCGGTAAGTTTGGTGAGGAAAATGGAAGATATCGACAAAACCCTGGTCTTCACAGGCAGTCACGATCCACTGATTGACGAATTGATCGACCTGATGAAGATCAAATGGCTTGACAGCCAGGTGGTTTCTTCGCATGTTGGCAGCCTGGGCGGTTTGATGGCGCTCAAACGGGGTGAATCACACCTGGGTGGTACCCACTTGCTGGATGAAGAAACCGGCGAATACAACAAGAGTTACATACAACGTTACTTCCCGGATGGCGGTGTCAGGTTGATCAGCTGCGTCTTTCGCAGCCAGGGGCTGATGATTGCCAACGGCAATCCATTGCATATCGAATCGGTAGCGGATCTGCCCCTTGTGAGTTATGTCAACCGCCAGAAAGGTTCCGGCACCAGGATTTTGCTCGATTACCTCTTGAAACAGAACGGGCTTGAACCCCAGCAGATCAAGGGATACGAACGGGAAGAGATCACGCATACGGCTGTTGCTGCCGCGGTAGCAAGCGGGACAGCGGATGCTGGTATGGGAATTCTGGCAGCAGCCAAGATTTACAATCTGGGCTTCATCCCACTGATCTGGGAGCAGTATGACTTGCTGGTTGCTGAAAAGACGATCGAACATCCCGAATTTGCCCGACTCTTAGATGTGATGCAGAGTCCGGAGTTCGGACAACGCCTGGAAAAACTGGGTGGGTACAAGCTCAACAATCCGGGTGAGAGGATCTTATGAAACTGAACCACATTGATGATGAAGGCCGCGCTATCATGGTAGATATCACCCAAAAATTCGCTACGGAGCGCGTAGCCATTGCGTCTGGAACAATCAGGATGAAACCGGAAACGCTGGAACTGATCCGTTCTGGTGAGGTGAAAAAAGGCGATGTACTGGCGGTCGCTCGCGTGGCAGGGATACTGGCAGCCAAAAAGACGTCGGAGCTCATTCCACTTTGTCACCCCTTGCCGCTGACATCCGCAAAGGTTGATTTTGAGTTCATAACAGAAGACACATTAAGAATCATCTCCGAAACCAAAACAACCTATGCGACAGGTATCGAGATGGAAGCTCTGACAGCTGTAGGTATTGCAGCACTTACCATTTACGACATGTGTAAAGCGGTCGACCGCGGCATGGTGATTGGCGAAATTAAGCTTGAAAAAAAGAGCGGGGGGCAATCTGGGGAGTTTACCCGGGAGGAATACACCATTTGAAAGACTCCTTTGGCAGGCAGATCGACTACCTGCGCCTTTCTTTGACAGAGCGCTGTACGCTGCGCTGTACCTATTGCCGCGTTGACGAGGGATTGTGCCCCAAAAGTGCGGAATTGAGAGCAGAAGAATTAATCTTACTTGCCCAGGTTTGTGTTGAATTAGGCATTGAACGTATTCGCCTGACTGGCGGTGAGCCGTTGCTCCGCAAAGACCTGCTGCAAATCGTCAGGGGTATAGCCAGCCTGCCTGGTTTAAAAGACCTGTCGATGACCACCAATGCCCAAATGTTGCCAGACATGGCTGCGGACTTGAAAGAAGCTGGTCTGAAGCGTTTGAACATCAGTATGGATACCTTCAAACCAGAGTTGTTTCATCAATTAACGGGCGGTAGTTTGCAAAAAGTGCTGGATGGGATCCAGGCAGCCATTGCTGCAGGATTTGACCCGATCAAGATCAATGTGGTGCTGATGCGCGGCGTGAATGATAGTGAAATCGATGATTTTATTAACCTGACCGCAAAACACGAAATCGATGTTCGTTTTATTGAATACATGCCGATCGGTTGCGGAAATGGCAGCCATGAGCTGCGCCTGAACAACCAGGAACTGATCGCAGCCAGACCCTGGTTGATGCCGCTTCCACCCCGGCTGCATGGGCAACCTTCGTCAGACTACACTTTTGAGGGTGCCCTGGGTCGGGTGGGCTTCATCAGTCCAATCTCCCATGCCTTTTGCAGCGATTGCAACCGCATCCGTATCATGAGCGATGGAGCTTTGCGAACCTGCCTCGGCAGAGATGACGAAATCTCCTTACGTGAAGCCCTTGGTGAAGGCAAAGATGCCATGAAGCAGGTGATCCGGCAGGCGATTTTGGACAAACCACAATGCCACCTCTTTAACCAGGAAGTATTGGAACAACGAAACATGAGCAGGATCGGAGGTTAGATGGGGAAAGTTGTGTCGGTAAATATCAGCGAGAAAAAAGGAACCATTAAGCACCCGGTTGAGCAGATCGAGTTAAGGAAAGGTTTCGGAATTGAGGGAGATGCGCATGCCGGGGACTGGCATCGCCAGGTCAGCCTGCTGGATTTGAGTAGCTTTGATAAGATGCATAACAATGCGTCCGTTGAATTAAAGCCGGGCATTTTCGCTGAAAACATCACTACCGAGGGTGTTGATCTATGGCATCTACCGGTGGGAACCCGCCTGGAGATTGGCGATACGCTGCTTGAGATCACTCAAATTGGCAAAGAGTGCCACAGGCACTGCCAGGTATTTCGACAGGTCGGTGACTGCGTCATGCCCAGGGAAGGCATATTTGCCAAAGTGATCACGGAAGGCATGATCAAGGCGGGGCAATCCATTAAAATTATTCCTACTTTGCGCGTAGCAATACTGACTGTAAGTGACAAAGGCTCAACTGGAGAAAGAGCAGATCTTTCCGGTCCGGCTTTGGCAGAAGCGCTTGAAGGAAAAGCCACCGTGCTGATCCAAGATATTGTTCCAGACGATTTTGAGCAGATCAAGGAAAAGCTGATAGCCTATTCTGAACAGGGCTTGGACCTGGTTTTCACTACCGGTGGGACAGGGTTTGCACCCCGAGATAACACTCCCGAGGCGACTATGGCTGTAGTTGAACGCCCTGCTCCTGGGATTGTGGAAGCGATCCGAGCACAGAGCCTGAAGATCACTCCCTTTGCCATGTTATCCAGGGCTGCGGCGGGCATCCGCGGAAAAACACTGATCATTAACTTTCCTGGCAGTCCCAAAGCCGCATTGGAGTGTCTGGAGGTATTCTTACCCGTGATGAACCATGCTGTAGAAACCCTGCGCGGAGATGCCTACGAATGCGCCCAACCCGGAGCAAGATAGGAGAGTACTCGTAAGGAAGGGCTGCTTCCGCTATGAGATTTCCTTACTCGCTTCAATAGCTAGCAGTAACATATCTGAAATTTAGTCTGCAATCCCCTGGTTACTGATTGCATTTTACTTGAACTTTCCGTATCGGGGCTTTGAGTGATCTTTCTTCTGACAAAACAGACTTTGATTCTATCGAAAACCTTATTACCTATGACGAAGTGATCTCATTATACGAAAAATCAATAGCAAGTTTCCCATGTTTTGGTCTGGTATTTCCCTCATAGTCAATAATTGAGTATAATCTCGTCAAGTTCCTGATCAAGGAAAAAACGAAACGAGGTGTTATGAAATCGCTTAAAACTAAAAATGTTCTTGTCCTTTCTCTAATCGCCATTCTTTTACTGTCGACTTTCGGTTGTATGCAAGAGCCAGAAAACAAAGTGGTTCGCATGTCAACTACTACTTCTGTCAATGACTCTGGACTGATGGCATACTTGCAGCCTGCTTTTGAGGAAGCCACTGGCTACACCCTCGAAATCACATCAGCCGGAACCGGCGCAGCAATCGAAAAAGGTCGCATGGGTGACGCGGATATCCTGCTCGTGCACTCAAAATCGGCTGAAGAAGAGTTCATCGCAGAAGGTTTTGATGAAGCACGTCTGCCATTTATGTACAACTTCTTCGTCATTGTCGGACCTGCGGATGACCCTGCTGGTGTCGCCGGCTCCGCTACTGCTGCAGAAGCGTTCCAAAAAATTGCTGACAGCGGATCGCTCTTCATCTCCCGTGGAGATGACAGCGGTACGCACAACAAGGAAAAAGCCATCTGGAAATCGATCGAATTCGATCCTGCCGGACAAACCTGGTATGAAAGCGTTGGACAGGGAATGGGTCAGACCCTCACGATCGCCGACGAAAAGCAGGCGTACACGCTTTCAGACAAAGCCACCTTTCTGGCACATGAAGACTCACTGGCAATGCACCTGGAAGAGACTGACGATATGAAGAACACTTATTCGATGATCGTCATTTCAGCCAAACGGTTTGCTGAATCCAATGTAGCCGGTGCCCAGGCATTTGTCGATTGGATCAAAACCGACCAAGCTCGGAAAATGATCGCTGAGTTTGGTGTTGCAGAATACGGCGAGCCCCTTTTCTTCAATCTTGACTAAGCCTTTATAATAACGACCGGGAGGGTAGGAATATCCTCCCGGAGAATAACATTGGAACTGATCAACTCTATCCTTGAGCTTTTGTTTGGCTCAGATCCTGAACTTCGCCAGATCATCGCGGTCACACTGCGGATGTCACTTTTTAGCACCCTGTTCTCTTCACTGATAGGGATACCTATTGGAGTGCTCCTGGGGGCAAATGATTTTAGGGGAAAAGCTTTTTTTTCCCGTCTGGTTAACACACTGCTTGGTCTTCCTCCGGTTGTGGCAGGTTTGATCGTATTTCTTCTGCTCTCCAGAAGTGGTCCATTGGGGAGTTTTCGACTGCTTTACACCGTGGAGGCAATGGTGGTCGCGCAGGTGTTGTTGATCACTCCATTTATCATTGCTATGACATCTAACCTGGTAGGAGTGAACGCTAACTCGATCAATGAAACCCTGACCGGGGTTGGCATTCGTGGAACAAAACGACTGAAATACTTTTTGCTTGACTTCAGAGTACCGTTTATATCCATTATCTTAGCGGGGTTCGGTCGTTCAATTGCGGAAGTTGGGGCTGTTCAGATGGTTGGAGGGAATGTTCAATTCAAAACAAGGGTCATGACCACCGCCATAATGATGCAAACCAATATGGGGCGGTTTGACTTTGCGATTGCCTTGGGTTTGATCTTGTTACTGATCTCGTTTTTAGTCAACTCGGTTGTGAACCGCATCCAGAAGGTGGCGGCTGATGATTGAGTTGAAGAATGTGGTTGTTAAAGCTAAAAACCGCCTGATATTGGATGTCCCAGAGTTGCACTTTGAAAAGGGGAAGCGCTATGGCATTATTGGTGAAAATGGCAGCGGCAAGACCACCCTTCTGCGGCTATTAATGGGAACGGTCAAAGCCAGCCAGGGATCGATTGAGGGCTTAAACCTGGATCACAAGGTCGGCTATCTACCGCAATCCCCGTATGCCTTTTCTTTCTCGGTTCTCAGGAACGTGAGTATGACACTTGAGAAAGAACAAGCCCGTGAAACTCTGGCTTTTAACACACTGGAAAAGGTCGGATTGGCTGGGCTGATCCATTCCAAGGGCAGCACGCTCTCAGGTGGGGAGAAACAGCGGCTCGGCCTGGCAAGGGTACTGGCAGTGCCTAAGGAGGTGTTATTGCTGGATGAGCCAACCTCCGCTACGGATATTCGCGGAACAGATTTGGTGGAGGGATTGCTGCAGGAATGGTTTGAGAAGACGAAGGGTCTGCTAATCTTCACTACCCACGCTCCTGCCCAAGCCCTGCGACTGGCGGATGAGGTGATATTTCTGGAAGATGGCAAAGTGATCGAGACTGGAAGTCCTGAAGATCTCTTCAACCATCCGAGACAGGAAGAAACCAGAGCCTTTCTTTCGCATTGGGTCATTTAATTCCGATCAGTTGTTTTTATGGTTGAGATGGGATGGCAACCGTCCCCTACACAACTAGCCCTTTTCTTGGAGAGGGTCCGCGAAGCGGGGGTAAGGTTCATGTAGGGGAGATCTGCCATGGGCAACCATCAGGCGGAATGGTGCAAGCCCCCTCCGAACAATATTCGCACAAACGACGGCTTCATTCCCCCTATCAGCTATTAACTTTAAGCTATTACCAGGTTTTTATCCTTGACCTAAAAGGGTTTGAAGGTTAGGATTTCTATAGAGAGAAATGCCCTGATCACCGGGCAGAATAAGACACCGTCTGGTGTAAGCGAAATGATGACTTTAAAATCAAAAGGAGAGATTTAATGTTAAAGTACGACCGCATCTACAACTTTTCTGCAGGTCCCAGCACCCTTCCTGTGCCCGTTTTAGAAGAAGTTCGCGACGAAATGTTGAACTATCAGGGCTCAGGCATGTGCGTTATGGAAATGAGCCATCGCAGCAAGGTCTTCATCAAAATCGCTGAAGAAGCCGAAGCCGATCTGCGCGAGCTAATGAATATCCCTGACAATTACAAAGTCTTGTTTATCCAAGGTGGTGCCACACTGCAGTTTGCCATGATCCCGATGAACCTGATGAAGAATGGCGTCGCAGATTACATCGTGACCGGCAATTGGTCCAATAAAGCCTATGCCGAAGCCAAGAAGTTCGGAAAAATCAATCTGGTTGCTTCCAGCAAAGATAAGAACTACAGTTACATTCCTGATGTCTCTGATCTGCCAATATCTGAAGATGCCGATTATGTTTACATTTGCGAAAACGAGACCATTCACGGTACTACTTATCAGAAACTCCCCAATACCAAGGGAAAAACATTAGTGTCCGACCAAAGCTCGATGTTCCTCTCCAAACCAGTGAATGTCAGCGATTACGGTTTGATCTACGGCGGCGTGCAAAAAAACGTGGGTCCTGCTGGTTTGGCGATCGTGATCATCCGCGAAGATCTGATCCGCACCGACTTGCCAGACACTGTACCAACTTACATGCGTTATGACATTCATGCCGACAACGACTCCATGTACAACACCCCCAATTGCTGGGCGATCTATGTTTGCGGTAAGGTCTTCAAGTATCTGAAGAGCCTGGGCGGTTTGGAAGCGATGAATAAGATCAATATGGAAAAAGCGCAACCGCTGTATGACTTCCTGGATAACAGCAAGATGTTTAAGGGGACTGTTGTAAAGGAGGATCGTTCTCTGATGAATATCCCCTTTGTGACCGAAAGCACTGAACTGGATGCCGAAGTTGTGGCTGCCACCAAGGCTGCCGGATTTGATAACCTTAAGGGTCATAAGTCGGTTGGTGGTCTGCGTGCCTCCATTTACAACGCCATGCCTAAAGAAGGCGTGGACGCGTTGGTCGATTTCCTCAAGGAATTCGAAGCAAAACGCGGTTAACAGTTGCTTTGTTGTGAAAAGCCCTTCGCCATGCGAAGGGCTTTTCTTTTCTGGCACCCTGAGACATTTATTATTCGTGTCATTCTTGTTATTCTTTTTGTGTTGTCAACTCGTGTGTGGTTTCGATGTACAATGAAAACCATAACCATTCCAGGAGGAGGAGAATGAGACGAGCGTACCTTTTGATCGCCGTTTTGGCGCTTGTTTTCACTGCCTTTCTCCCTAATGGATCAGCCTCCGCAGACCAGTTGCGAACTCCGGGGCTCTCGATTTTTGTGATCAATGCGCCTAAAGATCTGAAATTATTCATTCAATTCCGAAACAGCACACTGCCGGAACCGCTCGAGATGCAGCGTACTTCACGCTACTGGGAAACTTACTACAATTATTACTACCAACGTCTGCCCGGTAGGTTCGATGAAGACTTCATCGGTGCAAAACTGATCGTCCGATCCCCACAATATTCCTACGAACTGCCGATCGCGAGGGACCCCGAGATGCGCCCAGACAAGCGCCTGATGACTCTTGACCTGAAGCAAGGCACTTTGGTCTATGGCGAACCAGGCTGGCGGGCACCACTTTCGGTGGCAGGTCGCGTTATGCTCACACTAGTGCTGGAAGGAGCCGTCTTTTATTTGTTCGGCATGCGTGACAGATGGAGTTGGATCGGCTTCGTCATTCTCAACCTGATTACCCATGGCCTGCTGAGCGGCTTTCTGGTACACCCGTTCGAAGCCAAGGGCGACTTTTTTATGTTGATCTTTTACAGCGTCGCGATCATTCTGGTGGAAGCAGGGATCTATTACTTCACATTTAAGGAGGTCGAACTAGACCATAAAGCACTTTTACTTGCTCTAGTTGCCAATACGGTTGCCATTTACCTGGGGAGCTGGATCATGCCCCACTTTCCGGCATAAGTTTTAATTACTCTCAGCTCAACACAAATTGACAGTTTTGATTAACGATACCGCCATCTCTGCCAGCCTGCTGATGGAAATAGTCGCCTCGGTCTACCGTTTTGGTTGCGAGCGCCGGCATAGAAGGTTTTTTGAATTGACCGTCTACGGGCACCCCTACGCAAGCAAGTCAGACAAAATTTGCTGTGATGCAAGTCAAGTCTGCGGTTCAGTCATACATTTAACCTTAAAGAACAAGACCAATATTCCGATAACTGACCTTTTACGGCAGCTTGAAAGGCGCAAGCTGCCCTACACAAAAACGTGTGGGCTTATAAAAAACCTTGCTTTACGCTTCTTCGTTTTGGCGGTATTGGAGCGCTTCGGCGAGGTGTTCGGTTTTGATGGTGGGTTCACCAGCTAAATCCGCGATGGTACGGGCGAGTTTGAGGACACGGTGGTAACCGCGGGCAGTCAGGCGCAGTTGACGCATAGCAGTTTTCATCAGACCTTCCCCAGCAGGATCCAAAATACAATATTGACGGATCTCTTTGGGGGTCATATCGGCATTGCTTACCAATTTGGTGCTTTCAAAACGCTTTATCTGGATCTGGCGGGCAGTTTCAACCCTTTCGCGGATCGTCGCAGAGCTTTCTCCGCCGCGTTTTTCGCTCAATTTCTGAAAATCGACCCGTGGAACCTGGAGGTGTATATCGATGCGGTCCAACAGCGGTCCGGAGATACGTTTTTGATAGGTGCTGATGGCGGCTGGGGCACAGGTACACTGACGCATGGTATCACCAAAGTAACCACACGGACAGGGATTCATTGCTCCAACCAGCATGAAATTGGCAGGAAAAGTGAAGGCTCCCTGGGCTCGACTAATGGTAACCACTTTATCTTCGAGGGGCTGACGCAATACTTCCAGGATGCGCTTTCCAAATTCGGGCAGTTCATCCAAAAACAAGACACCCCGGTGAGCCAGCGAGATCTCGCCTGGTTTGGGGATATGCCCTCCGCCCACAAGACCGGCATGGCTGATGGTGTGATGAGGGGCGCGGAACGGACGCTGGCGAATGAGCGGTGTTGCCGCTGGCAACTGATCGCTGATCGAATAAATGCGGGTCACTTCCAGGGATTCTTCCAAGCTCATCGACGGTAAAATGGAGGTCATTGCCCGCGCTAAAAGGGTTTTGCCGGCTCCAGGTGAACCCGTCATTAGTACGTTATGACCTCCGGCTGCTGCCACTTCCAGGGCTCGTTTGATATGCTCCTGCCCTTTGACCTCACTGAAATCGGTGGATTCAATCACAAATTCTGGCGCAATGACATCCCCAGGTTGGAATGGCGGAATCAGATTCTCACCGTTGAGATGCTGCCAGAGTTGGTTAAGATTTTCTACCGGATAAACTTCGATATCCGGAATCAAGGAGGCTTCAGGCGCATCGACAGCAGGCACATAGACCTTGTGGTAGCCCTCACTACGAGCTAACGCAGCTGCAGCTAATACACCTCGTACATGCCTGACAGAACCATCTAATGAAAGTTCACCGATGATCAGGGAGTTGTCAACCGCTTCAGGCGGAATTTGTTCAGCGGTGATCAGGACACCTACCGCTATAGGTAGATCGAAGAAAGGACCTTCCTTACGGACGGAGGCTGGGGCGAGGTTGACAGTAAGGGATCGGCGTGGGTAGACTAAAAAAGCGTTTTTGATGGCGGAATAAACGCGCTCACGGCTTTCTTTGACTGCTTCGTCGGGCAACCCAACGATCGCCATGTGGGGCAGCCCCTGCCCGTAATCGACCTCAATATCGATCAGGACGCCATCCAGTCCAATTACGGCGCATGAGAATACGTGTGCAAGCATTGCACAAGTTTATCATACCGAATCGAGTGCAACTGGTCATTTTGAGAATCTATCCATATGGTTTTTTTGAAAATTCGGCAAGTTGATTTGTTGGATTTTCACCAAGAAACCATGGTGACTGATAAAATTCCTGGGGTGCCTATCCCGCATGCTCATAATCCCAGGAGGCGTAATGCAAAACCAAAGGAAGTATTTCAACTCAAAGCGTAATTTAATCAGTTTGTTTGCAGGTATCTTAATGATTGGTTTACTGGTTATACCAGTCACCGCTCAAGCTGGTGTTGACCAATGGCTGGCTTTCGGCACAGACACGAAAGTAGAAGATCCAGAAGTGGTATTGATTTCCGCATCTTCAGAAAAAATAGAGATCCACGCGCTCATGCCAGGAGCTCGTCTTGGTGAAACCAGTATTTCAGGGCAGACTTACCTTACACTGAGTGGAGAAGGCTACGACTCCACCAGTTTGATTGGTGCGCCAGCCTTGCCTGTGCTGCGAAGGATGATCGAAGTTCCACTTGGAGCTAAAGTTAGCCTTGAACAAGTGGAAGCGAAATCACAAACTATCAGCCTTCAAGGGCTTGGACTACAGGGAACCATTGCTGCCGTTCAACCCTCTCAGCCAAAATGCGGCGAACCCATTCCCATAGTATCCCCTTCTGCTGAACATTACGGGGATGCTTTTTACCCCGCTGAAAACCTGGCAATTACCGATGATTACATCGTACGGGGACATCGAATCGTTGTGGTTGAGATCAGACCGGTGCGCTACAACGCAGCGTTGGCTGAACTCGAAGTTAGTTCTGAGATCTCATTTCGTTTGGACCTTATCGGTAGTGATATGACTTTGACGAGTTCAGAAGCCGACCGGCTCAATTCCGCACCTTTTAACAGCCTTCTTCAACCGATAGTATTGAATTACAACCAGGGTCGTCCAGTATCTGTTCCGAATACTGCAGAACGCTACCTGATCATCACCGCAGATCCCTTTGAAACTGGTTTGGCTGATTTTGTGGCATTAAAGGAAAGCCAGGGTTTTTCGGTAGCAATAGCGAACCTGACGACTGTTGGTGGGAACACCACAGCAGCCATCAAAAGCTATATCAAAGCCCAATACCTGGGAGCGACTCCTCCTGATTATGTGTTATTGGTAGGCGATTACATTTCCGGCAATCCTGTCGGTAGTCTGACCAATTACACGATGCGCACAGCCAGCAGCTATCGAACCGATTTGCAATATTTCACCATGGATAACGAAACTGAGTTTGTGCCAGATATTTTCTACGGTCGCTTCCCAGTTCGAACGGCTGCCAATTTGACAGCCATGATTGATAAATACGAAGCCTATCAAGAAAGAGCAGGGGATGAAGATTGGGTCAAGAAGATCGAATACCTGGCATCTGATGACGGCAGTTTTTACCATGTGGCAGAACGAACGCATAACTATGTGATAGATAATTACACTCTTCCCCTGGGGTATACCGGTATTTTCCCAAATAACCCCCAACCAGGTGGTGACAAAATCTATGCCATAACTTACGATGGTGATGGTGCTGATGCTGTTGCTTCTATGAATGATGATCGGGTTATGCTCGTTTACAGCGGTCATGGCGCAACAACTTATTGGGATGCCCCCTATGTGAGCCAATCCAATATTCGCAATATGACCGGTGTGGCGATCCCCTATGTAGCTTCGCATGCCTGTATCACCTCCGATTTCAACACAGGTGAAGCCTTTAGCGACACCTGGGTGATTGAACCAGTCAATGGTGCGTTGACATTTTTTGGCTCGAGTGACAGCACGTATTGGACAGAAGATGAGGTTTTGGAAAAAGCGATTTTTGATCATCTATATGAGGATGAAAATCTGGATATCATTCCAAGCGTGGCTGAAATGACTCAATACGGTCTGCAGATGGTAGACAATACCAGCACAAGTTTGGACAACTATTACCGGGAAACTTACCATATATTTGGTGATCCCTCACTCGAAATCCTGATGAAACCCAAATTCCCGGATTTTCGCATCAATACCGAACCTGCCAGCCTGAAAACTTGTAACAATGGCAGCAATGATATTGCTATCAACCTGATGTCTGTGAATGAATACACCACACCAGTTTCTTTGACTGCGTCTTCGGTTTCAGGATTTACCACCACATTTGCAGCCAATCCGGTTACTCCTCCAGGCTCCACGGTAGCAACAATCGCTGGTAATGGAAGCGCTGAAACCGAAGTGAAAACAATGACTGTTACCGGTACGTCTGGAACCCTGGTTCACACTGCTGAGATAGAACTTTCCATTTTCGCTCCGATTAGCACCGCTCCACAGTTACAAACCCCCTTGAATAATGCCAGCGACGTTTCCACCTTAACCGCATTTAGCTGGTTGCCTGTGACCAACGCCGAAAGTTATCATCTGCAGGTAGCTACGGATCCTGGTTTTAATCAAATCGTGGTTGATCAAACCGGGATTCAGGAAACAGATTTCACTTTAAATTCGAGCCTTGCCACGGACACCAGGTATTACTGGCGGCTTTATGCGAAAAACATCTGCGGCAGTCTTGTCAGCACACAATTTTTTACTTTCAGGACAAGCCCCGGACCAGGAGATTGCGGTCAGGGCACACAGAAAGAGGTGATCTTCCTTGAAGATTTTGAAAGCGGGTTGGATGGTTGGCAGAACCCTGACCATTATGGGTTCAAGTTTGATCTCACAACTGTCAGGGCGTATTCACCGACCTATGCTGCATTAGCCAGTGTGCCGGCGAGCACAGCCGATCAACGCCTGATCTCTCCCGCCATTGATATTCCCAGTACAGCCGAAACCGTTTCACTGATTTTTTGGCACCGCTGGACCTTTGACAGCACGACTGCCTGTAATGATGGCGCCATTCTACAAGCCACAACAAATGGAGGCACAAGTTGGTTTGATATTGATGAATCTGATCTGCTGACCAATCCCTACAATGGCAAGATTCGATCAGGTGTTATCAACCCGATTGCTAGCAAGCGAGCCTGGTGTTTTGGCACTGATGATTGGGTGCGAACTGTTGTCCAGCTGTCAGATTTTAAGGGCGAGACAGTACAATTCCGTTTCCGCTTAGGCAGTGGTAATGCTGGAGCAGCGGAAGGTTGGTATATCGATGATGTTATGGTACAAAGCTGCGTAGCCCAACCCCAACCGTATCATCTATTCCTGCCTTCTGTGTTGACTGGAAATTGAACGGTTTGTAATTAAAATGAAACAGCACCTCACCAGAAAAAGATGGGGTGCTTTTCTTTTGTATGCAGTACTAATCTTCTTGGTGTAAGCAGGTTTTCTTAAATGGCGTAATAAGACATTTAGGATGGGTAGGGTCAAGTCCTTTCAAATGGATGACAACAATTCACAGGGCGGATAGAGTCAAGCCCTATCCCTACAGGGAGATGTATAATCATTGGATTATGGAAGGCGTGAAGTGACAAAATCAATGACGAAAGTATTGCTACTGCTCGTAATTCTCCTGATGATTATTCCTGCTTGTGAGCCTATTGTGCAACCTGTAGAGCCATCACCTGCATTGGTTGAAACGGCATTGCCAACTGAAACTACAGCGCCTACTCCAATACCACCCACACTGACACCAACCGAAGAGCCGATCCGGGTTTGGTTTGATCCTGGCCTCCCGGAAGAACTTTTAGAAGAGCAGTTGAGCGGGTTGGTCGCCCAGTACGGTGCTGAGATGGTTGATTCACCATTACGTTTTTCCTACAGCCCTGGAGACGAACTCAGTCAGTGGGTTTTCGCGCTGGTGGCTCCTTTTGCCACTGTACAGGATTCAATCGAGGGACAAGATTTCCTCACTTTTTGGCAAACGGGGATATCTTCTGCGGCAGATGAACTGGTTGTCGAACAGTCCGCTTTCTCAGGTCTCAGTCAGAGCTATGGAATACCGGCAGAAAACGTTAAAGTAATGGCAGCCGACGAAATACTCTTTTATTGCCAGGCTAACAACGCCTGGGCAGTGATTCCGTTTGAAAGAATTTCGCCAGAATGGAAAGTGATCGCGATCGACGGTCAATCGCCATTGCACAGGTCATTTGACCTGGAAACCTATCCTTTGAGTGCCAGCATCTCCCTGTCGACCAGTGAGGGATTCCAGGTGGATCCTGAAATTTATGAGACTGTGTACACTGAACTTCAAAGTGTCTTTCCCATCAGCAACCGTGACCCGCAAAAGCTGACGACAGTCATCCTGACGGGCGTGACTGCCCTAACGCGCGCGACTGCCAAAGAAATGGAAATTTACGGCGTTTTATCCCCAGCAGCATCCGTAGGTGAGGTCATGCGTGAAGCCGATATTACCCATGTGAGCAACGAGGTTCCCTTTGCCAGCGATTGCCCGGAACCACAATGGGTGCA
Organism: Anaerolineaceae bacterium; assembly: GCA_040770225.1. Classification (GTDB taxonomy): domain Bacteria; phylum Chloroflexota; class Anaerolineae; order Anaerolineales; family Anaerolineaceae; genus Mesolinea. The sequence goes on along the minus strand of JAXGJN010000008.1, from coordinate 30,504 downwards.
GGACAGACTAGAATTCTGCTCGGCTGATAAATATATCGACCTTTTGAGAGAAGTCGGAACCGACATAGTTGAACTTACGGGCGACCACTTCAGAGATTGGGGTCCGGAAGCCATGCTGCACACGCTTGAAATGTATGATACTGAAGGTTGGTCTTATTACGGGGGTGGTAAGGACATTATGGATGCCAGAGCACCTTTGAAACTGGAGCACAACAACAACAGAATCGCGTTTATTGGATGCAACGCCAAGGCACCAGGCTACGCCACCGCCAGCGAAACCAACCCGGGGGCGTACCATTGCGATATGGACTACATGGTCTCGACCATCCAGGAGTTAATGGCAGAGGGTTACATGGTAATCGCGACCTTCCAGCATGATGAGGTTTATACCTGGCAGCCTGAACCGAACATGATCGCCGATTTCCGACAGTTGGCTGAGGCAGGCGCAGTGATCGTCAGCGGCAGCCAGGCACACCAGCCGCATATTTTTGAGTTCTGGAACGGCAGTTTTGTTCATTATGGTTTGGGAAACCTCTTTTTTGACCAGTTGGGCTGGTATGACGACTCGGATAAAGCCTTTATTGACCGGCATGTCTTCTATGATGGAAAGTACCTGGGGGTGGAGCTGTTGACCACGCAATTCTTTAACTGGTCCACGCCTACATGGATGACCCCTGAAGCGCGAGCTGAACTGCTCACCCGATTGTTTGACTTTAGCAAGGTGGATCTGAACCAATAAAAAAACAAGCCCATAGTGGGCTTGTTTTATGGTGCTCCTACCGGGACTCGAACCCGGGTTTTAGCCTTGAAAGGGCCGCGTCCTAACCACTAGACCATAGGAGCATCGAGAGGGCAATTCTACACGAGGATTTTTCTGAAGTCAAGGACAGATTTATCCGTTTGGGAAAATGTCATCCTTCCGGTTCACCATTCTTTTCATTTAGATAATCCCTTAAAACCACCGCCTGATTATGTTCACTATCCCTGGCAGCATAAAGGAGTGTTACCTGCGACTCCTTGGCTTTAGACAGTATCTGCCTGGTTAATTCTTGAGCAATGGGTTTCTTGTCCAATTCAGCCCGGTATGCTTTGGTAAATTCAGGAAATTTCTCAGGAATATGGCAAAACCAGTTGCGCAGTTGAGTACTGGGGGCTAATTCTTTGTACCATTGGTCCAGGTGGGCTCTTTCCTTGGACACTCCTCTTGGCCAGATGTGATCGACCAGTACCCGCCAGCCATCTTCCGACTGGTATGGATCATAAATTCGCTTGACCTTGATTGGCATTGACGACCTCCACTTCTAAAAGTTCGCGTTAGTGATACTATAATGCGATATAATCCGAAAAGCGAGAAAATTGAAAAGCATCCTTGCTGATTGGAAGCAAAAAAACTTGACACACCCCGTCAAGCGTTGTAAAATAATGAGTCGTTACCCCAGCGCAGGTTGGCTGGGGTTACTTATGTGACCAACTTTCCCGGTACCGGGCGGTGAAACGCTCGTAAGCTGGTTAAGTGAAGATTGGAGAGAATATGAAGTATGCAATCGTTGAAGCAGGCGGTAAGCAATACCGCGCCGAAGAAGGAAAACTGGTAACTGTTGACCTTCTGGCTGCAGAAATCGGCGCAGAGATCGTCCTTGACAAAGTTGTTTTAATTGTCGATGGCGAATCCGTGACAGTCGGCACACCTTACATTCAGGGTGCCAGTGTAAAGACCACGGTGGATGATCAGATCAAAGGTAAGAAAATCTTGGTTTTTAAATATAAACCCAGGATCAATTACCGCAAACATACCGGTCATCGTCAGAAATACACCAGGTTACTGGTTGATTCAATTGTGATGGAGTAGTGAAATGGCACACAAAAAAGGTGGCGGGTCATCCCGCAACGGACGAGATAGCCAGGGACAACGCCTGGGCATTAAAAAATATGGCGGCGAAAAAGTGATCAGCGGTAACATCCTGGTACGCCAACATGGCACCAAGATCCACCCCGGATGGAATGTGGGTCAGGGGCGAGATTATACCTTGTTTGCAACCATTGAAGGCTACGTAAAATATGAGACCATGGCTGGTGGACGCAAGCGTGTGCATGTTTTTGAGACGCCTGATGGACCAGCGAAAGGTGAGTAGTTAAGATGAAAACAAAGATTCAACCCAAATATTATCCAGAGGCGAAAGTCTCTTGTGCATCTTGTGGTAACGAATGGACCACTGGTTCAACCGTTCCTGAGATTCGAACCGAAGTTTGCTCGAATTGTCATCCCTTTTACACCGGGCAGCAGGCTCGCATTCTTGACCGTGAAGGTCAGGTTGATCGCTTCTACAAGCGTCTGCAGGTCCGCCAGGACATTGTTGCTGAGAAGAAAGCTGCTTCCGAGTCCAAGACCTCTCCCGATCGTTCTGTTGCTGAGTTCAAACTCACTTCGAAAGCTGTCGCGGCCCTTGCAAAAGCCGGCGTCAACACAGCTGGTGACGTCTTAGCCAAGCTTGAAGGCGGAGAGAAAGCACTGTTGGAAATCGAAGGTTTTGGTCGGAAATCTCTGATCGATTTGAAGAAACAACTGCGCCAGATGGGTTATCAACTGCCGGCAGCCGCAGAAGAAATCGAAGTTTAGTTTTTTACATTACTGACATAAGGCAGGCGATGAACCTGCCTTTTTTGTTTAAGGTGAGTTTTTTGAGAAGTTTTACAGAGTTCGTCTATGTAACAAGTAGGATCTCGACTCATTGAAAAAAATCTTACGTAGGAAGATAGGAACTAAAGAAAAGACCACCCCTCAATCCCCCTACTCCCCTACGGGGATCTTCGACCTTCGCTTTGCTGGAGGGGGTATGGTTAGCATCGCGGGCAACTCAAACTCACCCCTTTCGCTTCGCTGGAGGGGATCGAGTTACCATCGCAAGCAATCCCAAGGAAAGCGTTAAACATAAAGAAAATTGAAACTTCACTTACAATTCTCTCCACCCGCTCAAACTTGACTTATACTTTTAACATCTGAAATTATTGGAGGCTTTATGGCACAAACTTTTGGTTCTTTGGAAGTAATTACCGGATCGATGTTCTGCGGCAAGACAGAAGAGCTGATCCGCCGACTGCGCAGGGCAACAATTGCGAAACAAAAAGTACAGGTGTTCAAGCCGGTTATCGACAATCGTTATGCTTACAGTAAAGTGATGTCCCACTCCGGTGCTGATTACCAAGCTTGTCCGGTCAATACCTCCCAGGAGATCCTGGACAATTTGGAACCGGATGTAACCGTGGTTGGGATCGACGAAGCCCAGTTTTTTGACGATGGAATCGTGGAGGTTGCAAACCAACTTGCTGATCACGGTAAAAGAGTGATTGTGACCGGGCTGGATACCGACTTTCGAGGGGAACCCTTCGGCTGTATGCCTGTCATGACTGCCAAAGCTGATAAGGTGGATAAGCTGGCTGCCATTTGCATGGTATGCGGTGAAGCTGCCACCCGCACCCAGAGGTTAGTCAACGGCAAACCAGCCAATTACCATGACCCTATTGTGATCGTTGGCGCTTCGGAGATGTACGAAGCACGATGCCGACACCACCACGAAGTTCCCAGAGATTGAGGTCAGCCATGGTACAGGATTATCGCGAATATCTTGATAAGGTGTTGGTCAGCGAAGAGCAGATCCAAAAACGAGTCAAAGAACTTGGTTCACAGATCAGCCGTGATTATGCCGGTCAGGAGCTGTTGATTGTCTGCATTTTACGCGGTGGGGTCATGTTTACCACCGATTTGATCCGCCAGATCGATGTGCCCCTGGCAATCGAATTCATGGGGGTCTCCTCTTATGGGACCGGCGTGCGACAGTCGGAGGGAGAAGTACGGATTACGCTTGATCTCAACACCAGCGTGACTGGTAAGAATATACTGATCGTTGAAGATATCATCGACAGTGGACACACGCTTTCCTCCGTCATTGAAATTTTGCAAACCCGCAATCCCAAATCGGTCTACATTTGCACACTGCTGGATAAATTTGAACGGCGTGAAGTAGACGTCCCGATCCGCTACTGCGGTTTTCAAATTAAGAATGAGTTCGTCTTTGGCTATGGGTTGGACATGGACGAGTATTACCGTAATCTGCCGTTCGTTGGAACAGTCAATCTGGACAAATATGAACCTCCGCATGGATGAGAGATTGGCGGACTTCCTGCGGGAAGTCAGGCATACTACCCCAGATCAAAAGGTTTACCTGGTGGGTGGGGCAGTACGCGACCTGGTATTAGGGCGGGGGGTGAAAGACTTGGATTTTGTAGTCGCGGATGGATCAGTGAGACTGGCAAAGGCAGTTCGAAAGCGCTTTGATGGAGTCTGGTATTCGCTGGATGACGAACATCAAACCGCCCGGGTCATCCTGGAGCAAGGTCAGCCCGATGAACTGGTGCTTGACTTTACTTCGTTTATCGGGGGAAGCCTTGAGGAGGATCTAAGACAGCGCGACTTCACCATTAACGCCATGGCGATCGACCTGGATAACCTGAAAGTGGTGATTGATCCATTGGGTGGGCAGGACGACTTGAAGAAAGGTCGTTTGCGGTTAGGCAACCCAAATTCCATGTTGAGCGATCCGTTAAGGGCTCTGAGGGCAGTACGAATGACCCGCGCATTTGACCTTGACCTAACATTAGAAATATACGAGCAATTGCGCGTAGCATCAACGTATCTGAATAGAATTTCAGGGGAGAGGATCCGGGATGAGCTGCTCAAATGCCTTGCGATCCCAGATCTTACAGAGACCTACGGGCTGTTTCGAGACTTTGGTATCCTTTACGAACTTCAGCAGCGTGTTTTTCCTCGACAAGTAATGCAAGGTAAATTGCACAATTCCACCGATGAAAGCATCTCTCTTGATCGATGGTCTTGGGAGAATGCATACGAAACAGACCTTGTAATAACCAATCGCGAATCGGACATCATCAGCCACCGACTTTCTGCTCTTGATCAGTTGATGCAAGTTGTTGAAGGAAGGAAAACTGATCCCCGGTTTCTTGTAGAAATGGAACAGCGCTTTGGATCACCAGATATTCAGTCTCACCTTAAGCAGCTTTTTGATGAATCGCTGCAGGCAGGGCGTACAAGGAAAGAACTGCTGATCCTTTTATCTTTGTTTTTCAAACATGAGCCTGTGTTTGAATCATGTAACAAAAAACATATGGAACTGAAATGCCTGGAGTTTGCAGAGAACATCACCAATACCTTCATGTTAGGGCAAAAAGAACAAAAGTTTTTCGAACTTGTTTGTGTTGGTTATGAAAAAATTATGTCTTTGCACCAAAAAGATGACGTAACGCCACTCCAACTCTACCGTTACTTCAAGGAAGTTGGTTCCTTTGGTTTGGAGAGCGCTATCTTGCACAAGATTGAACAACAAATCTCCCCTTCACCGAATGAAAAACTGATTTTTCTGGCGGATGAGATCATCCGAGCCTGGTTCCTTGAGTACCAGACGATTGTAGACCCACCAAGACTGATTGACGGTAATTTTTTACAGAAATCATTCCATCTGAGCCCTGGACCTGAGCTTGGTTATTACCTCGAAACTATCCGGGAAGCACAGGTGGTGGGAAAGGTCAAGAATCTCGAGGAAGCCCAGGCACTGGTCATGAGGATGATGAAAGAAGGGAAATCCGATGTTCGCTAAGTTGAACCATGTCCATATGTATTTCGAAGAACAGGGACAAGGGAAACCTGTGATCTTGTTGCATGGGCTGGCTTTGGATGGCAGTATTTGGAGCGATGTAGTGAATTTGTTTGATGATCAGGCTCACTTTGTCGTACCCGATTTACGAGGACATGGCAGGACTGAGACTGGGAATTCCAATGGCAGCCTGGAACAATTCGCGGATGATCTGCTGGCGTTGGCAGACCATCTGGAATTGGAAAAATTCACCCTGGTCGGGCATTCGATGGGCGGTTATGTTTCCCTCAAATTTGCTGAGAAGTACCCGGAACGACTGGAGGGTCTAGTCATGGTGACCAGTAATGCCCGCTCAGATACGCCTGAGGAACGGGAAGCACGATTTGCTGAGGCAGAGCTGGTAATCGGATCGGGAATGACTGCCATCGCAGAAACAATGGTTCAAAAACTGACCACACTTACAGAATTCAGGCAGAAAGTCGTTCCGATCATTAACAACACAGATCCCAAAGGGTTTTTCAACGTTCAACATGCGATCGCATCGCGCAAGAATCAGCTCAATCTTCTTGGAAATCTGAGTATTCCTGTTCTCGCGATTGCGGGAAGTGAAGACCAATTAATGAAGTCGGAAGTTGCCTATGAAATGGCAAGGGCTTCCAAGCTTGGCAGTGTTGTGGTTTTGCCAGGAATCGGACACCTTCCCATGCTGGAGGAGCCACTCGCCTTAGGTTCCTTGATTGTTAGCGTGCTTTGAGTAAAGGAAAAGTTAAAATGACAGAGCAAATTTTTCGATACATTGTCGTCCTGGTGGCAGTCATCGTGGTGATCAGGATACTTCTGGGTGTCTCAGCCAATAAAGCACAGGAAAACAGCGGTTCTATTACTAAAGAGACAGCACAGAGCACGGTGGTTCCTGAAATGACACCAATAACCGAAAATCGAGACGAGTTCCATGCTACCAGCCAGTTGCCTGAACAGATGGATAAAGAGTCAGATCATGAGTGAGATCGACTGGATCCTCAAACGGCGCAGCATCAGGCAATTTACTGAGCAAGAGGTCACCTCAGATCAAATAACTTTGCTCCTGGAGGCAGCCATGGCAGCCCCCAGCGCCATGAATTTGAAGCCATGGAAGTTTGTGGTCGTAACCAGCGAAGAACGGCTCAACCAACTTCGAAAAGCACTCCCTTTTGGAAAAATGGGAGCACCTTGTGCAATCGTGGTATGCGGTGACTTACGATCGTTCAAACGAGCAGTCCAGGAAAGATTTTGGGTACAGGATTGCAGCGCAGCCACCCAAAACATCCTTTTAGCTGCCACCACACTCGGGCTTGGCACGGTATGGTGCGGCGTACATCCGATCAGCAGGATTGAAAACGCGGTAGGAAATGCATTGGAAATCCCCGATGGGGTTATCCCTTTGAATGTAATTTTTGTGGGCTATCCTGCGGAGGAGAAACCAGCCCGGACACAGTATTCAGAAAAGAACGTTTTTACTGATCGGTTTGACAATCCACGAGCTCTTTGAACGTTTGCAGTTTAGATAAGGTAACATAAGTTTCGCACATTTAAAAAAGGGACATGGTCCCGATCACTTGGTAAGATGAAGTTGACAAACCAAACCAACCAAGGAGAAGAACCATGTCAAATGAGATTGTACAACTAAATGAGCAGATTATACGGACCGAACTGAAAGAACTGGTTCGACAAAGTGTCGAGGAAGTTCTGAATGGCTTGCTGGACGCTGAAGCAGATCTGCTGACCAACGCGCGAAAATATGAGCGCACAGAAGACAGAAAAGACACTGGGCAGGCCATTATCCACGCAAGTTGTTGACCAGTGCTGGAGAAGTGGATCTGGAAATACCCAAATTACGCACCTTGACATTTGAAACTGCCATCATCCAAAGGTACCAACGCCGGGAAGCTAGTGTTGAAGAAGCCTTGGTGGAGATGTATTTAGCAGGGGTGTCCACTAGACGGATTGAAGATATCACCGAATTACTCTGGGACGCCAAACTGGGTGCTGGGACGATGAGCAGGCTCAACGGCAAGGTCTATGAGCAGATCGAAGTCTGGCGAAACAGACCCTCAGCGGAGCCTATCCTTATGTTTACCTGGATGGGATCTATCTGAAGCGTAATTGGGGTGGGGAATATGAGAATGTGGCCATTTTGATCGCTATGGCGGTCAACGAACGAGAGAACGGGAAGTCATCGGTGCCAAAGAGGGGAAGAAGAAGACAAAGAAAGCTGGCTCGGCTTCCTGCGGCATCTGAAGGAAAGAGGCTTGCAGGGCACACAGCTATTCATTGCTGATAAATGTACCGGTCTGATTGAGGCCATGGCAGAAGTGTTCCCCCGGGCTCGCTACCAGCGTTGCATCGTGCACTTTTACAGGAATGTTATTCGCAGTGGTACCCAGGAAGAAAGTGAAGGAAGTATCCGCCATGCTGAAGGCGATCCACGCCCAGGAAGATCAAGGAGCAGCTCTGAAGAAGATTGGCGACGTCATCGAGAAACTAAAAGACTTGAAGCTGAATGAAGCTGCCGGGAAGGTAGAGACTTCGCTTATGAACCCTGACTTACATGGACTTCCCAAGAGAGCATTGGCGGCGTATTCGAACCAACAATGCGATGGAAAGGCTCAACCGGGAAATCAGGCGCAGAACCAAGAGCATTGGCGCGTTTCCGGATGGACAGCTCTGCCCTGATGCTTGTGTGTGCCTGACTCAGATACATCGAGCAGTCTGAGTGGGAAATGCATTGGAAATCCCCGATGGGGTTATCCCTTTGAATGTTATTTTTGTAGGCTATCCTGCGGAGGAGAAACCAACCCGGACCCAGTATTCAGAAAAGAACGTTTTTACTGATCGGTTTGACAATCCACGGAATCTTTGAACGTTTGCAGTTTACGCAATGTAGAATTTTCCCGTTAAGCTATGGAGGGAGACGAACCCCCTCCGTACGAAAGAAAGAGAGGAGGCTGCACTTGGTTTGACCAAGAAGGTGAATTGACCATTGGTTTCCTGTTTCGCGGAGGGATGATAATGTCCGCTCCCCTTGCTCAGAAATAAAGATCCCCTGCATACGGTCGAAATCCCAGCAATCCATCGCCAATTCCCTGTTTACTTTGTTAACAATCCATATATTCTCAGTAGAATACACATCAATCATGATAAAATTATCAATTGTGATAATAACATTCTGTTGAATGACAATCAAATCTTAGGAGGATTTTATGTCTGATAAAAAATGGGTCTATCTATTTGATGAAGTCGACCATGCTGAAGCCTATGCTGGCAGTTGGGATGGCGTTCGCGGCCTTTTAGGCGGCAAAGGCGCCAACCTTGGCGATATGACTCGCGCTGGTGTCCCGGTTCCCCCCGGTCTGACAATTACTACCGAAGCCTGTAATGCATTTCAGGTTTCCCGCCAATTCCCCGAAGGTATGTGGCAGCAAGTTCTTGATGCCCTTAAAAAGGTTGAGGAAAAAGCCGAAAAACAATTCGGTGATTCTGTGAACCCCTTATTGGTATCCTGCCGTTCCGGCGCTAAGTTTTCCATGCCTGGCATGATGGATACGGTCCTGAATATTGGCTTAAACGATGAAGTTGCCAAAGGTTTAGTCGCAAAAAGTGGCGACGAACGCTTTGTCAATGATTCCTATCGCCGCCTCATTCACATGCTCGGTACTGTTGTTATGGGCATCGATGATGAGCATTTTGAGGAACCCCTGAAAGTCTACAAGCAAGAAAAAGGCTACAAGAGCGACACTGAGATGAATGCGGCTGATTGGGCTGCCATCACCGAGGATTACAAAAAAGTAGTGCTTGAACAAAAAGGTTTCGATTTTCCGCAGGATCCTTTCAAACAGCTCGAACTGGCTGTAAAAGCAGTCTTCGATTCCTGGATGTCCAAACGTGCCATCGACTATCGCCGGCGCGAAAGCATTCCAGATGATCTGGGAACTGCTGTTAACGTTCAGACGATGGTGTTTGGCAACATGGGCGGCGACTCTGGTACCGGTGTGGCTTTCACCCGCGACCCTCAGACCGGCGAAAATGTCATGTTTGGCGATTACCTGATGAATGCCCAGGGTGAAGACGTTGTTGCTGGTATTCGCAATACCTCCAAGATTTCGACTCTCGCAACAGAATTACCTGAGGTATACGAGCAGTTCTTTGATATCACCGAACGTCTTGAGAACCACTACAAAGACATGCAGGATGTTGAGTTCACCATCGAACACGGCAAACTCTGGATGCTTCAAACCCGTAACGGAAAGCGCTCCGCGAAAGCAGCCGTCAAAGTTGCCCATGATATGGTCGTGGAAGGTTTAATTGATAAAAAAACCGCTCTTGGCCGGGTTACTCCTGAACAGATCGATCAGATGCTACACCCCCATTTTGCGCATGCAGACGTTGAAGCAGCAAAGAATGAAGGTCGTTTCTACGCCAAGGGCGTGAACGCCTCTCCTGGTGCCGCTGTTGGTCAAATCTATTTTGATGCTGATACGGTCGAAAAGATGCATAATGTCGAGAAACAAGATGTTATCATGGTGCGTCCTTTCACCAAGCCCGATGACGTGCATGGCATGTTATCCGCCAAGGGTATTCTGACCAGTGAAGGCGGCGCTACCTCGCATGCTGCTGTAGTTGCCCGCCAATTTGGTGTGCCTTGTATCGTCGGTGCTTCGGAAATCTCCATTGATATGGTGAAACGCCAGATGACCCGCAATGGTGTGACTGTCAAAGAAGGCGAATGGATCTCGCTGGATGGAACCACCGGTGAAGTATTTGTCGGCAAACTGGGCATGACCACTCCGGATCTTTCCGAACAAAAAGAACTGATGACCCTTTTGGGTTGGGCCGATGAAGTTTCCCGCCTGCAGGTTTGGGCAAATGCGGATTATCCCAGGGACGCCAAGCGTGCACGTGAATATGGTGCCAAGGGTATTGGTCTTTGCCGAACCGAGCACATGTTCTTTGATGTGGAACGTTTGCCAGATGTCCAGAAAATGATCATGAATGCTGAAAACACTCAGCGTATGCTCAACAATCTGGAGAGGCTCGAAGCTGCTCTTGCATCAGGTCGTTTTGAAGGTCGTGTGCTGACTGATGAAGACAAACGTGCCCTGAAAGCTGAAATTGATGCCGAAAAAGCCAATATGGAAAAGTCAGCCGAGGTACAGGCATATTTTGGCGCATTGAAGACTATTTTGCCACTCCAACGTGGTGATTTCTACGGTCTTTTCGAAGCCATGACCGGTCTACCTGTGATCATTCGTCTGATCGATCCCCCTCTGCATGAGTTCCTTCCTTCATTGGAAGATCTTCTGACTGAAGTTGCGACTTTGAAAGCCAAAGGCATCAGCGAAGGTCTGGCTGAGAAAGAACACATGCTCGACGTCGTTCAGGGCATGCACGAAAGCAACCCGATGATGGGTCTGCGTGGTATTCGCCTTGGTATCGTTTACCCCGATATTATGAAGATGCAGGTGAGAGCAATCTTTGAAGCAGCCTGCGATGCGAAATTGAATGGTTTTGATCCTCACCCTGAAGTCATGATACCATTGACCGGTCACGTGAATGAGCTCAAGGAAGTCCAGCCGACCCTGGTGAAGATCGCCAAGGATGTGATGGCTGAAAAGGGTATCCAGGTCGATTATAAATTTGGCACCATGATCGAGATTCCCCGCGCTGCTGTCACCGCTGGTGAAATCGCTGAATACGCTGAATTCTTCTCCTTCGGCACCAACGACCTGACCCAGATGTCCTTTGGTTACAGCCGTGATGATGCTGAACGAACCTTCCTGGGTGTTTATGTTGACAAGGGTATCCTGGAAAAGAACCCCTTCCAGCAGTTGGATCGCGATGGTGTTGGACGTTTAATGAAACGTGCTGTTCTTGACGGTCGCGAAGTTCGCCCGAACCTGGAAGTAGGTATCTGTGGTGAACACGGTGGTGACCCCAGCTCGATCGAGTTCTGTCATATGATCGGCAACAACTACGTCAGCTGCTCACCCTTCCGTGTCCCTCTGGCTCGCCTGGCTGCTGCCCAAGCTGCACTCAAGCACGGTTAGAAAATAGTATTTCGATAGAAAACGGCTCCGGTAACGGAGCCGTTTTTTTGTCGGATGGTCAAAATGGTTGTAGTAAGGAATGAGGTGGATGGGGAAATAAATCTGACGATAACGTTTGATCCCACCTCACTCCGCCGTCTTGACTAATGCTTGAGACGTCGGACGAAGTGCCACTCGTGGCTTGAGCCCGCGATAAGTATTTGGAAGATCGTTGTCACATAGCGGGCTCATTCCGACCTACAAAAAAGATCGGTTAATTAATTCCCGTAAATCAGTGAATAAATGTTGTATATCTCTACAATTCGGCGGAGGTAGGTGCGGGTTTCGAGATAGCGGATAGAGTTCAAAAAGACATCCGGATCATCGCCAACCAGTTCTTTCCAGCGCAGCGTGTTGACTGAATATTACCGACAAACTACAGAAATACCAGAAGGTTTTCTAGAAAGAGGTGTAAGGAATCCACATAAAGTCCCTGGCGCAATTGACCTAAATAAAGCTTTTAAGGTATATGATAAGTTAACATTAAAAAAAGGCTATGTCTTCGATTATGTGTATAATGTCACATCTCATGGAGGTTATCCTCTGGTTTATGTTCGTGCTGAATTAGAAAAACCTCTAGAAGATCCTTATTGTTATTTTCGAAAGTTTGGATTTCACAACTCATGGGGAGAGGAAAAGGATGATCTTGCGCTAGCCCATGGTTGGAAAACATACCTAGACAAAATCACTTACGAAAAGTCTTATATAGGTTTTGTTCAATTCGCTTATTTTTGTGCACTTTTTCACCGCTTTTACTTATATTGGCATTCATGTAGAAATTTATTGGGTGTCGTTCTTACGACTCAAGATATCGATGATTATAAGTTCCTAGCATTGTCCAACGTTGGTGATAGAAAGGAAGAGATTGAAACTCTTACTTTACCTTTGCCACTTGTACGTCTCCATGGTGCAGAAGTAGATGTATTTCTAAGCATGTTTGATAATATTGGAGGAAGTTTCTATTATGCTCGATTCGAGATTCAGCATCCAAACCATTATCTTGATAGAGAAGAGATAACCTTGTTTAGTGGAAGAAGATATTTGTTTTGAGAATGAAAAAATATTATCAAATAAAACTATATAATAACGAAGTTTGTTGCTAATTTCCGTAAATCAACGAATAAATGTGATAGATCTCGACGATCCTGCGCAAATAGGTGCGGGTTTCGAGATAACGGATAGAGTTCAAAAAGACATCCGGATCATCGCCAACCAGTTCTTTCCAGCGCAGCGTGTTGCCGGGTCCGCCATTATAAGCAGCAAGAGCAAGATAGGCATCTCCGTCAAAAACATACAATTGACGGGCAAGATAGTTACTGCCCAACTCAAGGTTATAGTAAGGAACACGCAAATCATCCTGCGTGTAATTGGGAGGGTAACCGGTTTCGCTGGCAATCTGTGCTGCCGTCGCCGGCATAAGCTGCATCAGCCCGCTGGCTCCAGCACTGGAGAAGGCATGAGCTCCAAAATGACTTTCCTGGTAGATCAGGCTGAAAATCAGGATCTCTGGTATGTCGTATTTTTCAGCAATCTGTTCGATCCAGGGCAAATAATAGGTGCCATATTGAACATGGGCAAAATAGGGTGGAAAACTGGCTGAGAGGGGAACATCACCATAGCCTGCCAACCTTGAAATTGAACGACTGGCTTCGATGGCACTTTGGTAATAGCCCAATTCAAGAAATGTTTTGATAAGTCGAAAGTTATTGAGGGCGTCATCCTTATAGGAATTACGCAGTGATTCGAATTCCTGTGATGCCAGGTTGTACAATCCAAGGCGGTGGAATTCGACTGCTCGAACAAAACGGCTGTCATCAGCCAGTTCAGAGCTGTAATCCAGATTGACCTCAGCGGGCAGACTAAAAGAGCTGATCAACCAGTCTGCGGCATCCAGTCGTTCGGTTTCCAAATCGGGCTCAAAATTCCCAATTTCGACCGGCGGGAAGAGCGGTTGACCATTGAGCAATTCCACTGAGCGGATGCCATAATAACCATAGGGGTCCATGTCTGCTGCTGAACGCCAATAAGACTGAGCAGCAGGCAGGTCTCCCTTTGCCTGGCTAACCTTGCCGAGCCAGAAGGTGGAACCAGATGCTTCCAGTGTGTCTGGAGTAGCGATCAGGACAGCGCGATTGAAATTATCGGCGGCTTTGTCAAACTCGCCCAATTCATAGTACAGTGAACCACCAAAGAAAAGCCCGTTGAAGGCATCGGTCGAGATCGGAAATTCGAGCGCGATACGCGTCCAGGAATCGGCAGCTTCTTTCAGCTGACCATTAAGAAAGTAATAATTTGCAGCTATTTGAAGCAATTGAGGGGCATCGGGCTGAGAATTGGGGGCTGCCACAAAGGCGAGGGTGGTCTCCAGTGCCAGTTTCAGCTGACCCATGTAAGTGTTTTGGGTGTAAATAATATCTTCAATCGCGTCAAAACGATATTCACTTTGCGGATAAGTGTTGATCAGCTCGTTCCAAATCTGGATTGCTTCCTTATCCTCTGATGTACCGCCGGCGGCATTGGCAGACAGGCGCTCGGCAGATGATAAACCGGCCTTTACCAGCCCCTCAGCACGCACACTTAATGCTTTATAGTAAAGCGCTTCATCTTTGGCAAATCCTTGTCCAGCCAGGTAGCGATCAAAGGCTTCAATGGCGAGATTATATTGCTCGATGTTGTAGTTGATGATCCCACGTTTCAGATCATCCACATTTTGACCAGCCTCCAACAGCATCACGAGCGCTGTGTAGGCGTCATAAGTAAAGGGATAATTGGTGACCGAATCCTGCAAATAGGTATATGCTTCTTCATTGCTGCCCTGTCTGATGAGGATTTGGGCGATCAGCAGGTTCATTTGTGCTTTGGTGTAATCACTTTGAGAATTTAGCAGGATTTCTTTGTAAATACCCAACGCCAGGTCATCCTGACCCAGGCTGGAATACGTGGAAGCTACTTTGGAGGCAACGACGGTGTTATTGGTGAGCTGAGGTGACAGGTAGGATGTACGGTAAGATTGCAACGCTCCTTCAGTATCACCAAAATCAGCCTGCAAATCGCCAATTCGGTAATAGACTTCAGCATCGATCATCCCAGGTTGAGCCGAGGCGTAAGCCAGGTAATAATCCAGTGCATCTTGTTCCAATTCCTGTCCAAGGCTGATCTGAGCAAGAAGGAAATTCGCCCTTTTTGCGGGCAAACTATCCGGGAATTGGGCTCGCAATTCGATCAGAGCCCGTTTCGCCTGAAAAAGGTCATTTTGCTTGTAGTAGGTCAAACCCTGACCGTAAAGCGCTGCAGCCTGAATGTCATCAGTGGAACCGGAGGTATTGGCGCTATATAGCCGCAATGCCTGCTCAAAATCGCCAAACGCCAGGATGCGGTCAGCCTCAGCCATGGTCGCCTCAGATGGCGGGGTTTCTTCAACCAGATAGGTGGGAGTAGGCAAAACCGGAACTTCAGATGGCAAGCTGGGACTCGGGGTTGGAGCTGGTTGAGGAGGTGCGGCGATTTCATCGCAACTGGTGAGAAAAAGGGAAAAAATGAGGGCAAGAACGATAATCCTTGTTTTCATATTTGACTTATAACGGAAAGAATCCTGATTGTCAACTCGGGCTGGAAGGTGTTCATCGTGCCATCATGAACCCAATGTCAACCTCGTTCATATGAACGTTTATTGCGAAAGTGCCCAAGAGGAAGCGTTAATATTGTGAAGGAACTGTTGTTGCTTGCTCCAATCCATTTGATTTAATGATGAAATTCAGGCGGGTAATTTTTCTCCAGTTCATCAGCTTCCTGCTTGGTGTGGGCGACTATGCCATGGGGGTGGTTGGCAGGAGAGTAGATGGTGTACATCGACAGGCGTTCATTGGCAGAGGTGTTGATGATATTGTGGACTGTGCCAGCAGCGATGACCACGACATCACCATCGCCGACAATGATCTCATCATCTTCAGTGACAACCTTGCCTTCGCCGGCTTCAAATCGGAAAAATTGATCGACATGATCGTGAACTTCCTTGCCGATATCTTGAAGTGGTTCTAATGACATGAGAACAAGTTGTAAATGCCCGGTATAGAGAACTTGTCTGAAATCGGTGTTATCGACTGTATCTTTTTCTATGTTGGTGAAATAAGGTTTCATATTTTCCTCTTTTCAATTTATCTCTAAAATAGAGATAGCTGACGAATAGTTGAAAAATGTCAGACCTTCAATCGAGCAACCTGCCACCAGCAAGTTGCGTGGCTTTGTTCAGGAGGAAATCTTAATGGATGTTTTCCAAATATGCGAAAACAGTCGCCCGAATTGCCTCAAAGGTGTCTTCAAAGACTCTTAGTTTTTGCTCGTCGGTTCCTTCAAAAAGAGCTGGGTCCGCAAATCCGAGGTGGATAATTGCTCCTTTTTTCAGCCACAATGGGCAGGCTTCCCTGGCGCTGTCACAAAGCGTGATCACAACATCAAAATCCTGACCTAAAAATTCATCAATGGGTTTGGAATAACCCTGATGATCGATTCCAGAATCACGAATTACTTTTTCTGCAAAGGGATGAACGTGACCGCTGGGCTCGCTGCCGGCACTGAAGGCGACCCATTCTTTAGGCAGGTAGTGATTTACAATAGCTTCTGCCATCTGGCTGCGGCAGGAGTTTCCAGTGCAAAGGAACAAAACCCGCTTGCGATGGTCTTCCTGCTCTTCAGGTTCTTCCACATTTGCTTCCATGCCCTGTGGGCTTCCCAATAATACTTCGTCCTCAAATTCGCCGTTCTCCACAGCCTGGAGCAGTTCCCGGGCATTGGTCTCGTGATTAACAGATACCATTACACCGACTTCGCCCAGGTCACCAACGGTCAATCCGTAAATCAGTCCGAGGGGGTTACTGTCGAGGTAAGCAGAGATACCCTGGGCTTCCAGGAAACCTTTGATCGATTCAGCCTCCAACTTGCCATGGGCTTTGTATACTGTTACAAAATCGGGTTTGTTTTCACTCATCATTCGTACATCCACTCTTCTGTGCAGCGTTTCCAATCCACCAATTCTTCCGGTTTGAACCAGAGTGCGATTTCGGCTTCAGCGTTTTCGACAGAATCAGAAGCGTGGGTCAGGTTATAGCGGGCTTGCAGGGCAAAGTCGTGTCGAATTGTTCCCGGATCAGCCTCGGTGCCGCGGGTTTTTCCAACGGTCTGGCGCACTGCACTAATGGCATCCGGACCAGCCCAAACCATTGCCATGACAGGCGCAGAGGTGATAAATTGAATCAAGGGATTATAGAAGGGTTTGCCTTCGTGCACCGCATAATGTTGTTTTGCGAGTTCAGGGCTGACCTGCAAAAATTTGCAGGCAACCAGGCGTAAACCTCGGTTTTCAAAGCGGGTAATAATTTCTCCAATCAGTCCTCTTTGGACGCCATCGGGTTTTACCAAGACTAACGATCTTTCCATTCATCCTCCATGGGTTCAACTTTTATGTTTTCATGTTTAATTTTTTCGGTCAGCTCGTCATAAGCATTCCAAAGAGCCAGGCGGTCCTCTTGTAATACCAGGTAAGATCGCAGTGAACGCTGGTATTGCAAAGCGAGTTCTTTGGTAGTAGCTCTCTTGAGCACAAGATCAGCTGCGGCAGAAAAATTGCCGAGATCCAGGAGTTTTTCGAGAACCTGCTGATCTGAATCCTGGTTGGTATCGCCAACTAATGTTGGAGCGGAATGTTCCAGCTCTGCCTGAACAACGTGCCATTCAGCAGTTTCGAGGACAATGGGTGCCAGGGTTTCAAGTGCCTCTGGAGCCGGCTCATCAATCGCTTCGAGTCCATGCTGGCTTTCAGGATCAACATCCTGGGATGGTTGAGACGCAAACTCGATCAACCAGTCAGGTATTTCAACAGCAGGTTCATCTTTCTGTTGAGCAAGGTTGATCCGTGAAGTGTCCTCTGACGATCTTTCTTCTGTATTCACCTTAATGGGCTGGGTTTGCTCATCTTTGTTGGCGTCTGTAGTCATCATCAGTCTCCCAGATAATCACGCAGCTTGCGACGCACCGATGGGTGGCGCAAGCGGGTGAGTGCCTGAGCTTCGATCTGACGAACGCGTTCACGCGTAACGCCCATTTTGCGACCAACTTCTTCCAGAGTGTATGCCTGACCATCCAACAAGCCGTATCTTAATTGCAGGATACGAACCTCACGGGGAGGAAGGGCATCCAACACTTCGACCAGATGCTGTTTGAGCAGGTTATAGGTAGCGGTGTCATCAGGTGGCGGCGCCTCATCGTCTTCAATGAAGTCGCCCAACACGGAATCTTCTTCATCATCGGTAGGTGTTTCAAGCGAAAGCGGGCGGCGGGCGACCTGGATCATATTCTCAACTTTTTTGGGTGGAACTTCCAAGGCTTCTGCCAATTCTTCCACTGATGGATCCCGTCCTAATTTTTGGGTCAGCTGATGCTGTACACGCAGAAGTTTATTGATTTGATCTCCCATGTGAACAGGAACACGAATCGTACGGCCCTGATCGGCGATGGCTCGGGTGACCGCCTGTCGGATCCACCAGGTGGCGTAGGTGCTGAATTTGTGCCCGCGCTGGTATTCGAATTTCTTGGTCGCACGAATGAGACCGATATTGCCTTCCTGGATCAAATCGAGGAAGGGCACCCCACGACCCATGTACTTCTTGGCAACGCTGATCACAAGACGCGAGTTGGCGGTGATCAGATGGTCACGGGCGGCTGCACCGTCTTTGATCAGATCGTGCAGCTCCTGCCGACGAATAGCACTTAGATTACTTTTCGCTAACTCAGCCCTTGCCTCACGACCAGCCTCGATGCGTTTTGCCAGCACGACCTCTTCTTCAATGTTGTTTAAGAGCGGGACGCGACTGACTTCTTTCAGATAAAGCCCGATGGTATCATCAGTGTCAATATTTGCCAGGTCGTCAGTCGGCAGGGATTCTTCATCTTCTGCCAATACGTCAGAAAGCTCGTCTTCTTCCGATTCCTCGTTGGTCAACACCTCGTCAGAAACGGTAATCCCGGCATTGTCGAGTGCTGTGTAAGCATCTTCCAATTGTTCCGGGTACTCTTCTGCTTCGGGGAAGAACCGCAAAATGTCATCGATTGTGACATATGTTTTCTTTTTCCCAAATTCTAGAAGTCTGTTGATTGCGGATGTTTGGCTGTTTTCGTTAGGAACCGTGTTGTTACTTATTCTCGCCATGTATTGTTAAGCCTCTTCAAAGGATGTGAATTGCATTTCAATAGAGTACAATATTTTGCTTCGAATTTCAAGAGCCGGGCAAATTTTGATAATATTCTATTAGTGCGCGTAGCCACGAATATTAATGATAGTGTAAACAAAGACATTCTTAATAGGCTTTGTTAGTAATAGAAGGCACGATTTTCATCCCTCGAGTTTTTGTCTATAATTAGCCCAATTATTCTGAAGGGAAATGGACTGACTTTGTATTTTAAGAAGACTGCCAATATCTGGGTGCCAATCCTCATCGTCCTTGTGATGGTTGGGTTGGTGTTGCTTAACCTGGAGTTGGACAAAAGAGTGGAGTTGGAAGACCACTTTGCTGTCCGTTGGAACGCAGCCCGATCCTGGATGAAAGAAGGCTGGTCGCCTTATAGCGATCAGACAAGGCAGGCAGCTCTTGAGTTGCTGGAGAGCAACAATAGTCTACCGAACGAACGGGATCAAGGCTTTTTCCTCGACCCTGCCTGGTTTGTTTACCTTTTTATTCCGATCAGTTTCGTTCCTTACCCAATCGCCAAAGCAATTTGGGTGATGTTGATCCAATTAAGCATTATTGCCTGCTTTTTGTTGGGAATTAGACTTTCAGATTTAAAACTAAAAGGGTATGAGATTTTTGTTGTTAGTCTGGCTGGACTTTTCATGTATCCCATGATCCGAGCTGGGTTAACCGCCAGTATGCTGCCTTTTTTCGTGATGTTTTCTTTGCTGTCAATTCGGTTAGCTCTTTCTGGGCAGGGAAACCAGGCAGGTTTGCTATTGCTTTTTGCCCTTTGGTTCAATCCTGCAGCAATCTTTGTGATCGTTTTCTTGTTAATTTACCTGGAATCAAAGCGCGATCATTCTCTGGCAAGGATTCTTCTATTCGGTTTTGCCTTCTTATTGGTCACTAGCCTGATCCTTTTCCCCAACTGGATCCAGGAATGGTTTGCCAACCTGATCCAGCTTGACCCCGGATTGAATTGGCTGGATACCCCAATCATGGGTGTCGCGAGGGCATTCCCGGGTGCCTATACACAGGTTGCGATTGCCTTACACTTGTTTGCCGTGGTAATGCTGCTAGTGGAATGGTATGGTTTGGGCAGCAGAAATGATCGGGGAGTGCAATGGAAACTCATGCTGACTTTGGTCGTAAGTTACTTTTTTAACCCCTACTCTGATGGTACTCTCTTGTTATTGATCTTGCCTGCTTACTTTACGTTTTTCAAGTATATTTCCGAAAAATGGCCTCTATCTGGTAAAATCCTTCTTTGGATCAGTTTTTTGGCTATTGGCATTCTGTCATGGCAAACATTACATGATCCATTGGATGGATTTCCAAAAGAGCACGCAGTAATTTATCTGTTGGTACCAATAATAGTTTTCCTTGGTCTGCAGTATTTTCGGTGGTGGGCAATCGCCAGCCCCAGAGCTTTGGTTGAGTCCAAAAATTAACATTTTTGAGGTGTAGCATGACAAAAAAACGCATTGGAATTTTAACTGGGGGCGGGGATGTTCCCGGTTTGAGCATCGCAATAAAATCGATAGTTATGAGCAGCCAGGATTTTAATTATGAAATTATCGGTATTCGTCGAGGTTGGCTGGGATTACTAGGCTACGATATGGATGACCCCGCCACTCACGAATTGTATATTAAACAATTAAATCCCCAGGTTGTTCGCCGTGTAGACCGTACAGGTGGTACCTTTTTACATACCTCACGGACTAATCCAGCCAAGGTACGACCTGATGACACACCCGAATTTTTACGAAACAGCAACTATGGTATCGTGATTGACCCGGAAACTGGCACCAAAGATTACACTGATTATATTCTCAAGGTAATCCACCATCTCAACCTGGACTCTCTCATTACTATTGGCGGTGATGATACCTTGAGTTTTTCAGCAAGGTTACAAAAAGAAGGTGTTCCGATTGTCGCAATTCCAAAAACGATGGACAACGATGTGCTTGGTACGGACTATTGTATCGGCTTTTCGACAGCAATCACCCGAGGTGTAAACCATATCACTTACTTCCGATCCAGCGTAGGCTCTCATGAACGTATTGGTGTGGTAGAGCTGTTCGGTCGCAATTCGGGTGAGACTGCACTGATCACTGGATATCTGGCACATGTGGACCGCACCATTATTTGTGAAGTGCCTTTTGACATGGATAGATTGATTTCTATGCTGGACCAAGATAAAAAAACCAGTCCTTCCCATTATGCCCTCGTAGTCATTTCTGAAGGTGCCATGCCGATTGGTGGTCATGTAATGCAAACGGGCACTCCGGATGCTTACGGTCACCGCAAATTGGGCGGCATTGGAGAATTGTTGTCTGAAAAGATCAAAGAGGTTTCTGGCAATAACACCATGTATCAACGACTTGGTTACCTAGTGCGCAGCGGTCCTGCAGACATTCTTGACCGGATGGTCTCAATGAATTTTGGTACGCTGGCTTTTCAACTGACTTGTAAGGGCGAATTTGGCAAACTTGTCGGTATCACAGACGGAAATTACTCCACTGTTCCGATCGAAACAGTGATCAGTGGCAAGCGGCATGTCGATATTGAAAAGTACTATGACGTTAACAATTACCAGCCCAAGATCAAGTCTGTACTTGGACTGCCGATGTTCCTCCACTAAAGGAAAAATGCCCGGGCGAAATACTCGCCTGGGCTAACTCTTATTATCATGAGTGTTCAAGCGCAAGGAATTTCAAGGAATAGATATTCTCTGATCCCGCGTGTATTGATTTTCCCGGTCGATGATAAAGGACGTGTGCTGTTATTAAAAGGCGCAAGCAATAAAAAAATCTGGGCGAACCTCTGGAACGGACCTGGTGGTCACCTGGAAGGTGGAGAAAGCGTGCTGGAAGCAGCCAGACGGGAATTGCTGGAAGAGACAGGGCTAAGCACAGAGAAGCTGATTCACTGTGCCCAGATTGTTGTCGATACTGGTAGCAATCCCGGGATCATCTTTTTTGTCTTCAAGGCAAAACGACTCAGCGGTGAACTGCGGGCATCGATCGAAGGCGGACTGGGCTGGTTCACGCAAAATCAGGCACTGACCCTAAACCTGGTGGAAGATCTGTATACGTTACTGCCATTGGTGATGCGTCATCGTGCCAATGAGAAGCCTATTTGGGGACAATACTCGTATGACGAAAACGACCAACTCATCATGCGCTTTCATAAGTAAGAAATGCAAAAGTGAACGCGCAAGATTTGGGCCGTCTGCCAGGCAGAAACTCAATTAATTCGTTTTTTCAAAAAACACGAGCTGTGTGTCCCCGTATTTCCTGTCGTCAAAAACATCAAAATTTTTCAGGACAAGTTCTTCCCATTCAATAGGGTTGATTTGAACAATGATCTGCCCGTTTTCGCTGAGCAGCTCGGGTTTCGCATCAATTAACCGGATTGCCTTCTGCCACATTTGCTTATATTGTGGCGGCGCGATGTAAATCAGGTCAAAATTCAGCTTAGGAGGGCTGGAAAGATAAGTGAAGGCATCGGTACGAATGACCTCTGCCTGGTCAGAATACTTGGTCGTTAAAAGGTTCTGCTGGATAGTGCGCACTGCCTGTTGACCTTTGTCAAGAAAAGTGGCAAAGCGTGCACCACGGCTGAGAGCTTCGATCCCAACGGCGCCTGTACCACCAAACAAATCTAAAATTGTGTTATTTTCAATCTCGTCGCCAAGAATGTTAAACAAAGCTTCTTTAACAATGTCGGTGATAGGACGAGTGGTATCACCCGGAACCGTTTTCAGCCTTAAACCTTTGGCTCTACCTGCTATTACTCTCAAAGTACCCATTTATTACTTCTGTTGCTCCACTTTATGGCGAAAAAAGTCAATGGTTTTCGTTAATCCGTCACGAATGCTCACCACTGGCTGCCAGCCCAAGATCGTTTGAGCCCTGGTGATATCCGGCTGACGACGTTCAGGGTCGTCTCCCAGTCGGTCTGAGGCATTGATGCTCAATCCGGCTGGATTTTCACAAATTTCATTAATCAGGCGTGCAAAATCATTGATCGAGACTTCCAGTGGGTTGCCGATGTTGACAGGCATGTGTTCGGCTGAATCCATCAGGCGTCGAATTCCTTCAATCAGATCATCCACAAAACAAAAACTACGGGTTTGCTCCCCTGTCCCGTAAATGGTGAGTGCTTCTTTACGCAGCGCTTGCTGGATGAAATTTGGAACACTGCGCCCATCATCGAGCCGCATTCTGGGACCGAAGGTGTTAAATATGCGTACAATGCGCGTATCCACGCCGTGAAAATTGTGATATGCCATTGTAAGAGCTTCGGCAAAACGCTTGGCTTCATCATATACTGAGCGAACACCGACAGGATCACAATTGCCCCAATAGTCTTCTGTTTGAGGGTGGACCATTGGATCTCCATATACCTCGCTGGTGGAGGCAAGCAGGAATCTGGCATTGTGTTTTTTGGCTAAACCGAGGGTGTTGTGGGTTCCCAATGCTCCGGCTTTCATGGTCTGAATGGGCAGGTTGGGGTAGCCCAGTGGGGAGGTCTTGCTTGGGCTGGCAGGAGAGGCAAAATGAAGGACAAAATCCAGCTTTTCAGGTACTGAGATATATGTAGAAACATCCTGTTCCATTAAAATGAAATTGGGATTGCCTGCCAGGTGGGCGATGTTTTCCCGATTCCCGGTAATGAAATTATCCAGTCCAATTACCTGGTGTCCTTCTCCCAGAAAACGATCTGTAAGATGTGATCCTAAGAAACCTGCCGCGCCTGAAATCAGTATTCGCATAATCTGCCGCCTATATTTGATTTGTTCGGGGTGACTTTAGAGTATAATCAAGCGACTCCTGAACGGGAAGTATTATAGCATGTCAAATTTACTGAACGAAGCTGACAACCAACAAGAAGCCGTCAAGCGCATAGAAGCGCTTCTGTTCGCAGCGCCTGGTCTGACTAGCGTGGATCAGCTTGCCCAAGCTACCAAACTGAAGAGAAAAGAAGTGGAAGCCGCCCTTCTCATGTTGAAAGCGCACTACACTGATCTTCACGGTATTCGCCTTCAGGAAGTCAAAGGACAGTTTCAATTGATCACGGCACCGGAGTATGCCACTGACATTGAGGCGTTTTTAGGGTTGGAGGTCACTTCAAGGCTTACACAGGCTGCATTAGAAGCTTTGGCGATTGTGGCCTACAAACAACCCACAACACGACCGGAAATTGACAGCATTCGTGGGGTCAACAGTGACGGTGTGGTGAAAAGTCTGCTCTCCAAGGGTCTGATAGAAGAATTGGGTCGTTCGGAAGCACCCGGCAGACCTATTTTATACGGGATTACCCCTGAATTCCTCCAGCATTTTGGATTAGAGGGGCTGGATCAATTACCTCAAATCGACTTCGAGACGATGTTTAGTACCCCTGCTGAGGTGGAAGCGGATGAGAGAAGGTTGTTAAAAGACTAATGGCAGAAGAACGTGTTCAAAAAATTCTGGCGGCGGCTGGTTATGGCTCCAGACGTGCCTGTGAAAAACTGATTGAAGATGGTCGCGTAAAGGTTAACGGCAAGTTGATCCATTTGGGTGACCAGGCTGATGCTGCTGCAGATTCAATCACTGTGGATGGAAAAATGATCCGCAAGACGATCCAGAAAATATATATTGCCTTGAATAAACCCAAGGGGTATCTATCGGATATCGATCTCAATCATCCCCGCCCAACGGTCAACGATCTGATCGGCATTTCTGAACCGCTTTTTGCGGTTGGCAGGTTGGATTTGGACAGTGAGGGTCTTATTTTGATGACCAACGATGGCAAAATGGCAAACCGTCTCACTCATCCGCGATATGAGCATGAAAAAGAATACGAAGTCTTCGTTATTACTCAACCCGATGAGGAACAACTTGCCATCTGGCGCAGAGGTGTAGTGATGGAGGATGGTTCACGGACCCTTCCAGCAAAAGTTGAAGTGATGAACAACGCCAATAACGGAGCCTGGCTGCGTATTATCCTCAAGGAAGGCAAAAAACGCCAAATTCGCAAGGTTGGCGCGCGGATTGGGCTCCCCGTCTCAAAAATTAAAAGAGTGCGAATCGGACCGTTAAAATTGGGGAAGCTCCGATCTGGTGAATGGCGTTATTTGACCGAATTTGAGATCAAAAAACTGCTCGAATATACCAAAACAGAAAAAGAAAAGAACGACAAGAAACCATAAACCATAGCTCAATCAAAAATGATATGGTTTCTTTTCTCGCTTAAGAATGACCTATAAAAAAACTCCTGATTTCCAGGAGTTTTTCTTTGATGATATCAAGACAATTGATTACATTTTTCCAGCAGTTAGTGCAGCAGTGACCCTTTCGGTTTCTTCAGGGGTGAGGGGAGTTTCGCATTGTTCTCGATCCATCTTTCGAATAAAGCGCTTGAAATCGTTTATGAGCATTACCGGATAAGGGGCATCTTTGACTTCACCGATGGAAGTGTTTTTCAGCATGATCAGTACCACCGGTTGAATTTGGGGTTGTTCTTCAAGCGGGACTCCTTGCAGTTCAAGTTGTTTCTGAATTTGCGTGATTGCTTCTTCTGCATCCTTCTGGGGATCGGCAATGGCTTCCTGACCCATGAAGCGTTTGAGAAAACCAACACCAGTGTGCTTCCACTTACCGTCAATAAAGTTGATGGTGCCACTACTGGTCACCAGGATCGGCAGCCACAGCCGACAGGGACCCAACAGAAGCATCGGAACTGGTGTGGAATAGACAAAGTAGGTGTATTCACTGCGCAATTTCTCGATCGTTTGTCCAATCACTTCATCATAACGAGGGGTTTGACCGAAACGGGAGGTGAAGTAGATGCTAATACGGGTCAGAATAAAGCCTATCATCAGGGCGATCCAAGAATACAAGGTTCGGCTGACGTTGGTTTTTCCGGGCCATGCGAGGTAAGCGCCAAAGATCAGCACACCCATGCTGGCAAAGAAAAGCACCATACTCAGTTTTTTATTTCGGTTAATTAGCTTTTGATTGATAACAGTTTTCACAATTGGTTCTCCGAAGGGATAATAGATTTCTTCAATTTTTCAAGCAGGTTGGATTCTACCGCATTTACTGCTTGTTCGATAGCACTTTCGATTGCTTTGGCATCAGAGCGACCATGCCCGATAAATACCAATCCATCCAAACCAAGCAAGGGAGCGGATCCGATCTCACTTGGATCGAGCATTTTTCGTACTTTGTTGAAGGCAGGCTTTGCGAGCAGCGCACCAACCTTTGTGCGGGTGCTGGACATCAATTCTTCTTTGAGTGTTGTCAGAATTAACCTGGCGACAGCCTCCACCGATTTTAAGAGTACATTGCCGGTGAAACCATCGGTAATTGCCACATCCACCTTGCCGCCAAAGAGCTCTTTACCTTCAATGTTACCTACAAAATTGGGTACCGCGCTTTGCATCATAGGACCTGCTGTTTTGATCAGTTCATTCCCTTTGCCTTCTTCTTCACCATTGGCGATCAGACCAACTCTCGGTTCGGCTACATTCAACATCAAGTGGGAATAAACGCTCGCCATTTGTCCAAACTGGACCAGGAATTCCGGACGCACTTCAGCGTTTGCGCCAATGTCCGCGATGACACTCTTACCACCTTCCACAGGGAAAACTGCCACAAGGCAAGGACGATCCACTCCAGGGATCATCCCGAAGGTCTTGATGCCAAAATACATTGCCATTCCAGTGTTTCCAGCGGTAACGAAGGCATGTGCTTTACCTGACTTTACCAGATTCATACCCACTGCCATACTGTTTTCTTTCTTGGCGCGGGCTTCGCGGATGTGATCTTCCATTTCCAGGGCTTCAGGTGCGTGGGCAATGCTGATCCGGCTTTTTTCACCGTTCACCTTTGCCAAACCTGCCGTCAGAGTGTGTTCGTTCCCAACAAGGATCACCTGGATGTCAAATTTACTGGCTGCCAGAACAGCTCCTTCCAATTCAGGCAGGGGGCGTTGGTCGCTGCCCATAGCGTCGAGAACAATTGTCGTTTTCATGCCTTCTCCAATCCGGTCTTTGCTTGACAAAGACTTCAGAATCGTTATAATTTACTTTCTCGTTTGCGCTGGTGCTGGAATTGGCAGACAGGCCTGGTTGAGGGCCAGGTGCCGCAAGGCATGAGGGTTCAAGTCCCTCTCAGCGCACACAAAAAGGGCAACATTTGTTGCCACTTTTTGTTTAAGGAAATGCCCTCCGCAGCCATGTGAGTGGGTTGACAGGTGTGCCGTTAATATCCACTTCGAAATGCAGATGCGGACCAGTGGACCGTCCGGTTGTGCCGATGATACCAATCAATTGACCTGGTTCAACTCTGGCACCTTCCTCAATAAGGATGCTGGCAAGATGCATATAGATCGTATACACACCTAAACCATGGTCGATTACGATCGCGTTACCTCTCACGACCTGGTCGGGGAAGACACCAACCACGGTACCTCCTGCAGGGGCATAGACATCCACCCCTTTGCAATAGCCCAAGTCGAGCCCGGTATGATAGTAGAGGTTTGGATCATCATTGTAAGTACGGCGACTGCCAAAACTTGAAATAACACAATCAGCATCCTGGGCAGGTGAATACCACAACCCACTCCATTGTTGAAGAGGAGTAACTGGAGCCACCACTGCTTTGAACTTGAGATTCTCCGCCTTTTCTTCGTCTGTACCAACGCTGGCAGGATCCACTTGAAGCGGTTTGTCGGTGGCGAAGTTACCAGAACTGATCATGACATATTGATCAAAGCGGTATGTGTTGCCTTCAGAATTCGTGAATTCCAAGGTGAGAGGGTAAACGCCGACATCGGTCAGCGCATTGATTCCACCATACCCCATTTGAACACCTTCGCCCATGTCCACAAATACCGGTTTCACTCCTGCCAGGGAGGCTTGAACAACAATTGGTTCATCACTGGTCACTTCGATCAAAAACGTATCTCCTTGGAGCAATGGCAGGTTGTCGACCAGGATTTCTCTTACACCTGGGATCGCGAGATTGCTGGGTGATTCGATGTCTGAGGGCATATAGTAGGTATCCATTGGCAAGCCGCGCAATGGGTTCTGCAACCGATTCATCTTACTTAATGACCAGGTGTTTTGACCAGCCAGAATGGAGGCTTCCAGGAAGGACTGACCTTGCTTGAGAGAATCCATCGTTGTCATTAAGGGAGCATTCTCGATGCGAGTCAGAACGATTTCGCGTCCGATAAAAAGCTCCGAAGGACTGGTAAGATTATTGGCTCGGATCAGGTCAGCTGGCTCTGCCTGGTTACGGCGGCTCAGACTGGTTAGGCTGGAGCCCAAGGGCACATATTCCGTAGTCAAAATACCCTGCATCCCGGCTAATGTTGGAATCTTCAGGCGATCTCCTGGTCTCAAAATACTATTCTCATCGAGACCATTCAAAGCTAACAAGTCATCGAGACTACTGTCAAAGCGCAGCGCGATCCAGGAAAGAGTGTCACCCGAAACCACTACATATTCCGGATACGTAGTGGCTTGCGCGCTCACAGCGGTTGATGGCATCATGGTGATGCAAAGAAATGCAGCGAGAATAATGACAATAATTCGTTGCCATAACGGGATTGCGGGCTTGGTATAATCGTTCATATCAGTCGATAAGTTTACCATGTTTGAAAGGATGCTTTACTCATGCGAATCACAACCTGGAATGTAAATGGAATCAGAGCAGTTGTCAACAAAGACGGTTTTTCATGGCTGGATGAAGTAAAACCTGATATTCTGGGTTTACAGGAAATCAAAGCCAAACCTGAACAAGTTCCACAGCTGCTGTTGGAACACCCTGAGTACCAGAGCTTCTGGCACTCAGCGGAACGTCCAGGTTACAGCGGTACTGCTGTCCTCTACAAACAGGAACCTTTATCCATTCAGACCGGGCTGGACATGCCGGAATTTGATACGGAAGGTCGCACCATACGGGTTGAATACCCGGATTTTTTCCTGTATGTTATCTATTTTCCTAACGGCGGGCAGGGCAATGCCCGCGTACCTTTTAAACTAGGTTTTTATGCCCGTTTGCTCGAGTTGTGCGATGAACATCACGCCAGAGGAGAAAGAGTGATCCTGACCGGTGATTTCAACACCGCTCACAACGAGATCGACCTGGCAAACCCCAAATCAAACCAGAAGAACACAGGTTTTCTGCCTGAGGAACGTGCCTGGATCGATAAGTATCTGGAGCACAATTTTGTGGATGCCTATCGCAGCCTTTACCCGGAGACGGTTGGCTACACCTGGTGGGATTATCGTACCAACGCCCGCCCGAGGAATATTGGCTGGCGTTTGGATTATTTCCTGGTGAGTTCCGAATTGATGCCGCAAGTGGAAGCGGTTGAGATCCATGATGACGTTATGGGCTCCGACCACTGCCCTGTGAGTCTGATTTTGAAGGATTAGGAAAGGCCTACAAAAGATAAAAAAAGCCGGGTTCGAAACAGGAACCCGGCCTACGAAAAAATTCTTATTCCTGTGGTCCAGGTGGCCAGTTTTCGCTGACGTAACAGCACAAAACCAAATCCTTAGCCGCTTTCAGTTCATCACAACGCCTGACAGGGGTGTGGTGTGGGGCATCGTGCAGCAGCTCGGGATTGGTACGGGCTTCTTCAGCAATCTTGAGCATGGCTTCCACAAACCGATCCAAAGTCTCTTTGGCTTCAGTTTCAGTTGGCTCGATCATGAGTGCTTCGTGGACGATAAGGGGGAAGTAGTTTGTTGGCGGATGAAAATCGTAATCCATCAGGCGTTTGGCAATATCCAGGGCGTGAATACCTGGTACATCCTTCCACATTCCTTCCAAAACGAACTCATGCATACAAGGTCGGTCATAAGGTAGTGTGTAGGTGCCCTTCAGTTTTTGTTGCAGGTAGTTGGCGTTCAAGACGGCTTTTTCTGCGACATCGCGCAGCCCTTCCTTGCCGAGCATAGATATGTAGGTGAAGGCGCGGATGTGCATACCAAAGTGACCGTTGAAAGATTTGATGCGACCGATACTCTTTACAGGATGGATAAAACCATAAAGCGGTGCATTTTCTTCATCACCTTCCTCAACAATGCCGACCAGGGGATCTGGCAGGTAATCGACCAGGTGGTTGGCAACCGCAACCGGACCAGAGCCGGGACCACCACCACCATGTGGCGTTGAAAAGGTTTTGTGAAGGTTGAAATGCAGGATGTCGATGCCGACATCTCCAGGACGAAAAACGCCCAACAGCGCGTTCATGTTGGCACCATCACCGTAAACCAAACCGCCAGCTTCGTGGACAATTCTGACTACTTCGCAAACATTCTCATCGAACAACCCAAGTGTGTTCGGATTGGTGAACATCAGACCTGCCAAACGCTCGTCACAAAGGCTCTTAAGTGCTTCAAGATCCACATTTCCACGAGCATCTGATGGGAGTGGAACAACCTCAAAGCCGAGCATAGCTGACGAGGCGGGGTTAGTGCCATGG
>JAXGJN010000007.1:0-112896 GCA_040770225.1 Anaerolineaceae bacterium | reverse complement strand
TTTTGGGAAAACAGCTCTGTCTTGAGCATCATGCGTCGTTCAAGGCGAAATTCAGCTCTCAGGAGTTTTTCCAGGTTTTGTTCCAGTTCAGAATCATCCAGTTCCACCAAAAAGCCCAGCCGCCCGGAGCGGATTCCCAACAAGGGGATGCCCAGGGGGGCGCAAAAATGCCCCGCTCTCAACAGGCTGCCATCACCACCAATAACGATCAGTAAGTCGATGCCGTCCAGGTCTGGTGTATTTCCGGGATTCTCAAAGTCATAAAAAAAGGTGTTGACCGTTACATCGGATGTCTTTAAGGATTTTGTGACCTGTTCCACCAAAATATTCGCCTTTGGGGCGGCAGCATTGGGCATCAGCATCACATTTTGAGGGCTAAATGGTGAGAGAGACATCTTGGCAGTATTATAGTCGGATTTACCCAGCAATTACCAGTTTGAAGAGAATCGTGAGGTTGTCCGGAGGGTTGCTGGGGGTTAACTCAGTAAGGTGAGGGCTTGCTCTGTACGGTGGGGGCTTGCTCTGTACGGTGGGGGCTTGCTCTGTACGGTGGGGGCTTGCTCTGTACGGTGGGGGCTTGCTCTGTACGGTGGGGGCTTGCTCTGTACGGTGGGGGCTTGTCTCCCACCGTGCCTCTTGAAGAGTTCGACTCTAACCGGACAGATTAAAGCCCGTCCCAAGTCTCCCAGTAGGGATGAGGCTGCCTCATCCAAAAAGAGTAAGGCATTTTATTACTCCAATAATCACGAAGCGGAGATGTTCGAGCCGCGTTTCCTACACACAAAAAAACCTGTACAATTAGCACTGGAATCATGGCAATACGTACGAAGACCGACCGAGAAAATCCTTTTTGGCAAAAGGTCGTCCAGCAGCGCTGGCTTTTGCCCCTGGCATCGCTCTTTCTGTTCCTGGGAGTTTGGCAGTTGCTTTATACCGTGTTGGGCTTACCCCCATTTATCCTGCCCAGCCCAGCTATGGTATGGACGAAATTTCTGGAAGTCTTAGGCAATGGCATGTGGTGGCATAACACCTCCTATACCCTGTTTGAACTGGCATTAGGGCTCTTCTTCGGAAGCGTGATTGCCTCCATTTTTGGGTACATTCTCTCAAAAACGCCGCTGCTCGAGAAACTCTTTTCGCCGTTTCTGGTCGGCAGCCAATCGGTTCCGGTGGTGGCTATCGCCCCGCTGATCATCATCTGGTTCGGACCGGGCTTGTTCTCCAAGGTGCTCATCTGCGCCCTGACGGTTTTCTTTCCGGTCCTGGTCAATGTATTGGTGGGAATGCGCCAGGTTTCCCAGGATTTACGGGAATTGATGGATTCCTTCAAAGCCAGCAAGTGGCAGATTTTACGTCACCTCGAGATCCCCGCCTCCTTGCCAGTCTTGTTGGGCGGCTTGCGCGTCGGGGCGACCCTCTCGGTCATCGGCGCGATCGTGGGAGAGTTGGTGGGGTCTGACCGTGGTCTTGGCTACCTGATCAACCTGGGGCGGGGTCAATATGATACTGCCCTTGTTTTTGTGGCTGTCTTTAGCCTGATCTTCCTGGCAGCCAGCCTTTACAGCATTGTATTATTCCTCGAGCGGCGCGCCCTCAAGTGGCAAACCTGGCAAGAGATTTAAGTTGGAGTAGCCTTGAAAAAAACAATTCTCGTTCTGGTCGTTCTAATTTTTCTTCCTGTTTTATCTTCCTGTAAAACAGAAAATAAAGCTGAGCTGGAAGAGATCACCTTCAACCTGACCTATATTCCCAATATCCAGTTTGCGCCTATTTACGTCGCGATCGATAAAGGCTTTTTTGCAGACGAAGGGCTGGAAGTCAAACTCGCCTACGGAAATGAAGCCGATATGGTGGCTTTGGTCGGTTCAAACCATCAGCAATTTATGATCGCCTCCGGGGAACAGGTCTTACTCAGCCGTGAACAGGGTCTGCCGGTGGTTTCGGTTGCCAACTGGTACAAAGATTATCCTGTCGGCGTGGCTGCCCTCAAGGAGTCTGGCATCAGCCAACCATCTGATCTGGTTGGCAAAGACATCGGTCTGCCAGGACTCTACGGCGCAAATTACATCGGAATGGAAGCTCTGGCTGCTCAGACCGGTCTGGGAGCAGACGATTACAAACTGGTTTCCATCGGTTTTACCCAGGTGGAGAGCCTGGTAAGCGGCACGGTGGATGCCGTGGTTGTCTATTTGGCAAACGAGCCGGTGCAATTACGGGCGCGCGGTTATGAGATCAACGTGATGGCGGTCCAGGATAGCATCGAATTAGTCGGCAATTGCCTGGTCACCAACGAAACCAGCATTAAAAACGATCCACAACTGGTCGAAAAAATGGTCAGGGCGTTCAGAAAAGGCTTGGAATATACTGCAGCCAACCCTGGGGAAGCCTGGACCATCAGCCAAAAGTATGTGGACAACCTGACCGAAGAGGTCGCCCCCATCCAGAAAAACGTATTACAGGAATCGATCAACCTATGGCAGGTCATACCGGAAACAAAAGAAGACCAGGACCTGCGCTGGAGCAACATGATGAATGTGTTGATCGAGATTGGTCTGATGAAAAGTCAACTGGACATCCAGGATGTGTACACCAATGAATTCCTCCCTTGAAAATTCTCTGGTGGTACAGGACCTCAAGGTCAGCTTCGAGGAGAAAGATGGCATGCTCCAAGTCCTGGAGAACGTCAGTTTCAGTCTTCAGAAAAATGAGTTTGCCTGCCTGATCGGACCCTCCGGAAGCGGCAAGAGCACGCTTTTGCGCACGCTGGTAGGTTTGATCCCCTTTGAATCCGGCTCCATTGAGTTCCCTGAGGTGCACGGACGCACAGTCCGCACTGGCTTGGTCTTCCAGAAAGCCAACCTGATGCCCTGGCGCACGCTGGCTGAGAACATCGCCCTGCCGTTGGAACTCGCCAACACTCCCCGCCATGAGATCGATCAGAAGGTCAATGAAATGGTCTCATTGACCGGGCTGCAGGGTTTTGAGAATTCCTGGCCCCACGAACTTTCAGGTGGCATGGCACAGCGCGTTGCCATTGCGCGCTCCCTGGTTCAGGACCCGGACATCTTGTTCCTGGACGAACCCTTTGGTTCGCTGGATGAATTGACGCGCGAGCGCATGAGCGAAGAATTATTACGGATCTGGAACGAGAAGCGCAAAACCATCCTGATGGTCACGCATTCGATCTCCGAAGCGGTTTTTCTTGCAGATCGGGTTTTGGTGCTGTCCGGTTTCCCCCAGGGCATTGTGCTGGACCTGCCGGTCGACCTGCCCCGTCCGCGGGATGACGAGATGCGCTATTCCCCTGAGTTTGCCCGGGCTAAAGCCACCCTGCACGAACATTTGAAGATGTAACACCGATCGTGCCGGTCTTTCTCTGTTCATGTCGGTCTCCTGAGTGCGAAGCCTCCTGTAAGGACCGAGCAGGCGATTTGACCACAGGGCTTCTGTGTTAATAACAATTTAATTTCATCATCCTTACCACCCTCACCCCCGCTGCGCGAACCCTCCCCCTGAAAGGGAGGGCTTAAGACAATCGTAGGGAACCTCCAATGGACGTTCCATTCCTCCCTTACATCAACCTTTATGGTATAGTTTTAATTCCTAATCTCAACGTGGAGTGGTTTTTATGTATTTTGCTATTGAAGGTGTTATTGGGGTCGGCAAAACTACCCTGGCGCGCCTGCTCCAGCCTACTTTTAATGCCGAAATCCTTTTGGAAGTCTTTGAAGAAAATCCCTTTTTGAGCAATTTTTACAGTGACCGCAGTCGCTATGCCTTTCAAACCCAGATATTCTTTTTGATGAGCCGCTATCACCAGCAAAACAACGTCATACCCAGCGCTCTGGCTGCCGGCAAAACCGTCATTTCCGACTATACCTTTGATAAAGATGCCCTCTTCGCCGGCATCAACATCACCGGTGACGAACTGGAGGTCTATCATAAGGTGCATTCTGCCCTGGCAGAAAAAATCCCCAACCCGGATCTGGTCGTCTATCTGAGAGCCAGCCTGGCAACACTGATGAACCGAATTGCCCACCGTGACCGCTCCTACGAACGAAATATGGACCCAGCCTACATTAGCGAACTGATGGAAGCCTATGATCACTTTTTTGCCCAGGATCGATGGCAGGGACGGGTGCTGATCATCGAAACCGACGATTTGAACTTCATCGCCGATCCTGCCGATCTGGATTTCATCATCAGCCGCATC
Source organism: Anaerolineaceae bacterium (assembly GCA_040770225.1). Lineage (GTDB taxonomy): Bacteria > Chloroflexota > Anaerolineae > Anaerolineales > Anaerolineaceae > Mesolinea. Next base: position 108,683 of record JAXGJN010000007.1, on the reverse strand, counting down.
AAACAAGCGCTGCATATGGCGCCCTATCAACAAAGTTTGCCGCTGGAATAGGAGCTTTTGTGAGAATCACCCAGGATATGCTGATCAAAATAGCCAAAGACCATGTCGCTAAACGCATCCGAAGAGAGAAAGACCTGGTGGCAGTCTATCTAACCGGCTCTGTTTCTGAGGGTGAGCCCCTCTTGGGCGGCAGTACCGACATTGACCTGATCTTCGTCCATAAAGAAGAGCCGCCCCTCAAACGCGAAGTACTGCGGGTTACCTACGAAATTTCCCTGGATATCGAACATCATCATCAATCCTTTTATACCTATCACCGCCGCCTGCGCCAGAACCCCCGCATTGGCTTTGCCCTGTGCAATCACCAGAATATCCTGCACGATAAAGATCATTGGCTGGAATTTATCCAGGCCAGTGTCAGTGCCCGCTTTGACAGCCCCGAAAACGTCTACGGACGCGCCCAGCAGTTCGGCGAGAACGCCCGCACCCTCTGGTTTGATCTTGATGACCCCCAGGAAGTAGCCTGGGAAGATTGGATTGCGCTCTATTTCAAAGCCGTTGGTACGGCTGCCAACGCCATCGCCTGCCTGAACGGACCCGCCCTGACCACCCGCCGTTTCATGCTCGCTTTCACCAGCCGTGCTGAAGCCCTCGAAAACCTACCCCTCGTCGGTGAATTGACCCGCTTGCTTGGCAACCAGAACATGACCGAAGATCTCTTTGCAGAATGGCGCCCCATCTGGGAACAAACTTTGGATGCCGCCAATGATCAGCCCGATTGTCCGCCCAATATTTCAAAGGTGCGCAAAGCCTATTTCCTGCAAAGCGTGGATGCCATGTCAGAAAGCGGAACCCTGCATGCCGTCCTTTGGCCTATGATCGAGACCTGGCAGCAAGCTCTTTCCTGCCTGGAAAATGAGAAATATCACCAAAACTGGCACCGTTTTCTGGAGGAGCTCGGTTTTTCACCAGATCGACGTGACGATCTGCTTACCAACCTGGATCACTTTATTGACCAGGCAGAGCGCCTGCTCGAAGATTACAAAAACTCTTACAATCTCTGACACAATTGTGGATAACTCCCCGTTTTCTGGGGATAACCCTTCTTGTTTTGTGTATAAAACCTGTCGATGAATTCAAACTGACAGTGGAAGATCTGCGGATTCTTTTGGAATAAGTGCTTTGATTAATGAATATCTTCTTCATCTGAAAAAAATAATGGGGATAAGTACGACATTTTCCACACGCCATCTGGATTTTAAGAAAACCCTCTTTTTCTCTCGTCAGAACGCCTGAATTTGCGTGATAGTTATCCCTTCTCCCCACTATCCCCAGATACTATTACTTATTACTACTTAAACCATAAAAAGAAAAAAGATTATCCCTATCGATCTGCAAAATTTTTGCACTAATCCCTTTTGCACTCCGCCTTTAGGTGCGAACAGGGCATGTCTTTAAGCCCTCCCCCATTTCTGGGGGAGGGTCCGTGAGCGATGCGAACGGGGGTGAGGGTTAAATAATATTGTTTTTTGTTAAATGGCAAAATCACTCACTATTCACCAGTGGAATGAAACATTGATATGGAATAAAAATGTCAACCGCTTCAATCAATCCCGGATTGCTGGAGTTTCCATCTGCTTCCGTATCCCAGGCCTGCAAGAATATGCGGTGATAGCCAGGAGTGAAGGAGGAATAATCGATTTCAAGGCTAAAGTGAGAAATGAAGTCATAATCTGCATCCTGAACTAGTCCTGATACAGGCTGAAGATCGGCTTCCGGATGCCAGGGTGGCAGGTCAATAGAATATTGAACACTTTGCACCTGGCTATAAAGATCCGCGCCTCCAAACCAGGCTAAATAATCGTTGGCACTGCCTTCTACAATCACTCTATTAATATCCTGGCTAACAATCCCAATCTCAATTTCCGGTCCATAGGATTGCTGATAAGGATCCGAACTGACCTTCAATGCCCGGGTTAAAGCGTTGATATTACTTTCGAGCAGATTCTCTTCAAAATACCAGCAATAACTGGTATAACCACCCGCCAACTCATCTCCCATACTGAATACCAGTGACGGAATGCCCGGTGTTCCATAGGCATAATCAACTAATGTGCCAAAAGAGGGCTGCTGGCTTGGATCACCACCCTGTCTTACAGGACCAGAGAGCGTGTCATAGCCAATCTTTTCCGCCAGGGTATACAGATCTTCCAGGTGCGAATTATCTGCCGTCGGCTTGGAAAGGTAAGGGCTGAGGATTTCATTTTTGTAACTATCCAGGTTGAGCAGTAGGATAGGCTTAGGCTGAGCGGAAAGTATTTGCAGATAATTGATAATAGCTTGCGTTTCCAGCTCACTTGTGGCAAATTCACCGCTATAAGCAGGATCACATGCATCGGATGAACGCCATCCATATGGAAAATTCTGATTCAGCCGCACGCCAATATCCTCACTGGAGCAGGAATTATGCGTATTATTCTGCCAGGTGATGTATTCTGGTCCATCAATAGCTTGATCTTCCGCTCTCGCGCGTCCATCCGGGTTTGCCAGCAAGATCAAATGCAGCTCAAAGTGATCGAGCAGCCAGCCGCTCTCTGAATTTTCGCCATAATCAGCAAGTAGCTTTTCGGCAAAACGTAAACTCAGTTCCACCGGTGCGAAAGCGTTGGCGCGTAATCCGCTCACCAAAACCAGGCGCGGTTTATCCTCAATTCTCGCCTCGTTGGTGAGCGTGAGAGCGTAAATAGGGCGTCCTTCCCAGGAATTGCCAATAGTGGAAAGCTGCGCCAGCTCCGGATATTCAGCATCGAATGCCTGAAGGCTTTGAACAATTGAATCGAAATCACGATAACAATCAAAACCGGGGACACTGCTTTGAGGCTGATATTCGCCTTGAACAGAGGAGAAAGTGATGAAGATCACAAAACATAACGATAGAAGCAAATGGAGAAAAGCCGGTTTTCTACTCAATAATTCCTCTCTTTGGCAAGGTGTGCCAGGTGTGATATGGGCGGATAAGAAAACGACTGACAATTAATTTACCGAAAAACATGCTAATTGTACACTTGACCAAAAAGATTGTTATGATTAACCGCAAGAAAGGGACTTGCTGTAATGGCAGAAAACGATTGGCTGCTTAACCTGTGTGTGCCTGAATTACGTGTGGCAGACGTCAGTTTTAACACTGCCCAAATTCTGCGCGTCCTGCAAGAAACTGCCTTCACTTCAACCGGTAAACAGCTTTGCCTGTTTCCCCAGCTTTCTCTCAGCGGTAGTACCTGCGCGGATCTCTTTTTCCAACCCCTGCTGGCACAAGCTTGTTTGCTTGCGCTGGAGCAAATTGAAACCGCCCTTGCCGGCTCCCAATTGAGCGTAATACTGGGACTTCCCCTTCTGCTCGAGGAACAACTCTACGATGCCGCGGCAGTGCTGGAGCCGCAGGGTTTGCGCGGCTTTGTGCTCAATCAACAGCCCGATCCCCGTTATTTTCGCGCGCCCAACCAGAAAACTCCCTCCAGCCTGAGTTGGAAGGCTGGTTCAGTAGAAATTTTTAAACAAGGCTCGCTCGAATTCCAATTATTATCTGGTCACAAAGTGTATATTGTTATTGGTCAGCTGCCGCAAGGACGTTTCTGGTCAAACGAAATGCTCGTTCTCAATCCCACTGCCCTGCCAGCCCTGGCTGACAGCTGTTATGATGTCAAATTTCAACAGTTTTCGCAGCAAAATCAGGATATCTTCGCTCTTTGCTCAGCCGGAGCCTCTGAATCCACGGGAGAAGCAGTTTTATCCGGATTATGTCAGGTCTGGCAAAATGGAAAACTACTGGCAGAAGACTCCCAACTTGGCTTTGAGAGCAAACTCTTGCAATTTAACCCCTTCGAAATTGTAGGGAAGGGGCTTGACCCCTTCCGCACCGAATACCCCCTTCCCATCGTAGGGAAGGGGCTTGACCCCTTCCGCACCGAATACCCCCTTCCAATCGTAGGGAGGGGGCTTGTCTCCCTCCGTGTCGAGGACCCCCTCCGTAAGAATAAAACCGAATCACCGCGCGACCCCCGCCTGCCCTTCTTTCTGCTTGATGACCAGGAAAAACAGCTGGAGACCGCCTTCGAGATCCAGACAACTGCCCTGATGGGCCGGATGCGTCACACCAAAACTGAAAAACTGCTGCTGGGCATCAGCGGAGGCGCCGATTCGTCCATGGCACTGCTGGTTTGCTGTTTTACGCTTGATCAAATGGGTCTGCCCCGCCGCAATCTAATGGCTGTTTCCATGCCTGGTCCGGGCAGTTCCATTAACTCAATCAAAAATTTGACTGACTTAACAATTCTGGCGGAAATAGAACCGCTTGTTATATCAATTGATCCGGCGCTGAGGGAACATCTTGCCATTATCGGGCACGATGGGCACACACCCGACCTCACTTTTGAAAATGCCCAGGCGCGCGAGCGTACCCAGATCCTGATGGACCTCGCCAACCTGCGCAATGGCTTGGTGGTCGGTACCGGCGACCTGTCCGAGAACGCGCTGGGTTGGTCAACCTATAATGGCGATCAGATGAGCATGTTCAACGTTAATGCCGGCTTGCCTAAGACGGTTTTGTTGCGGGAACTGGTTTGGGCAGCCGATATGCTCTTTGGTAAGCAGGGCAGGCAGGTCGCCCAGCGTATAGCCGATGCGCCCATTTCACCCGAGCTCAAGCCCCTCTCGCCCGATGGAACGATCAGCCAATCAACCGAAGAGGTTTTGGGTCCCTACCAGCTGCACGACTTTTTTCTCTGGCATATCATCCGGGAGCAAAAAACACCGTTTCTTGTTTTCGAGCAAGCTTGTCAGGTGTTTGCGGGCGAATACGAACCGGATTTCATCTTGAAAACCCTGCGAACCTTCTATCAACGCTTTTTCCGGCATCAATTCAAGCGCACAGCTGCCCCTGATGGTCCCCGTATCTTCAGTCTGAGTCTCTCTCCGCGTTCCGGCTGGCGCATGCCTGCCGATGCCAGTCCGGTTTTATGGCTCCAGCAGCTTGACCAACTCGAAAGAACGCTCCAGACAGGTAAGGATAATTAATGAAAAAACAATTGATGCTGATTTTTGGCACCTCCGCCGATCCGCTTCATGAGGGGCATATCGAGTTGATCGTGGATGCTGTCCATGCCCTGTCTGCGCGCGGCTATCATGTGGCAGAGGTTGTCCTGATGCCGGTCTTCAGACATCATAACATTCAGGATGGCATCAAAAGCTCCCTCACGCTCACTTTTGAACACCGTTTTGCCATTTGCCAGCTGGCAGCTGCCGAACTTACCCGCCTCCTTGAAGGTGAGGTCGCCAAAGTGAGCGTCAGCTCTCTGGAGCGCGAGCTGGTCTGGCAGGGCAACCGCCCCAACTTCACGGCAGAGACGTTGCAAGCTCTGCGTGCCCAAACAGACCCTCAGCTTGAACTGGCTTTCCTGATCGGTGCCGATAGCTTTTCTGGCGAGCAGCCTTCTTTCTCACGCTGGTTTCGTTGGGAACAGCTGATCAAAGATGCCGCGCTGGTCATCAGCCCGCGTGTGGGTTTTGAGCCCAACCAGGATTTCCTGCAAAGCCTCGCTGACCAGGGTGCCAGAACGATCTACCTCTCGGAAATTGAGGTGTCCGATATCTCTTCCAGCCGCATCCGCGCCAGGCTGACAGAGGCGGTCGATCCAATGGTCCTGGCGCAAGAAGGCATTCTCAGCCTGCCCGTTGCCGATTATATCGCCCGGCATGACCTGGTCCAGATTTGGAAGCAGATCGATTCCAAAACCCTTGAATATGTTGTGACGGAGAATATCATGGATACCGACAACCTTGAAACCCGCATTGGCAAGCTTCTTTTTGAGCAAAAACTGACCCTCGGTCTGGCAGAAAGCTGCACCGGCGGGCTTATCGGACACCGCCTCACCAATGTGCCCGGCTCTTCCGAATATTTTATGGGCAGCATTGTCTCTTATGCCTACCAGGCAAAGGTCAATCTGCTGGGCGTCACCTGGGAAACCCTCCAGAAATACGGTGCCGTCAGCAGCCAGACCGTGCTCCAGATGGCGCAGGGTGCCCGCCGTGCCTTCAACAGCGACCTGGGGCTCTCCGTCAGCTGCATTGCCGGTCCGGGCGGCGCCACCCCCGACAAACCGGTTGGCACCAGCTGGTGCGGGCTTTCTACACCGGAGGGCGATTGGGCTTATCGTTTTCAGTTGGAAGGAGACCGGGAGTCGGTCAAAGCCCAGTTAGCCCAGCTGGCACTTGAAAAATTAGGGGAATACCTGGAAGGGAAATCTGGCAAGCCAGAATCCCATTAATCGATGATCTACTTTTCCTCACAGGACGCAATTAATACCGAGGAAGAGAAGCTCCGTGCCCGCCAGATCCGCTGGCCAGCCTTTATGCCCTTTTTCTGGCTGGGTTTGGCAGGCGTCATAGGTCCCTTTGCTGCCGAAAAGTTAGACTTTCCCTGGTATTGGTGGGCGTTTCTGGGTCTGGGGGCATTGCTTTTCACTGTACTATCAACAAAACCTCACAAAACCGTACAAACAGTACGTCGCTTTCCTGCAGCCCTGGCTTTGGTTGCCTTTGCTCTGACAGCCATGCTCTACCAATGGAGCCTGCCGAAGGTAGCTCCTGATAACCTCCTCTATTATCACAACAAAGGTCAGGTTCACCTCACCGCTCTGGTGATTGCCCCGCCCGAAATGAAGCCGGATAGCCTGCAAGTTTTGGTGGAATCTCAATCGCTGCGGGCGGAAGAACTTGCAGTGAGGGAACCGGAGGTCAAAGGAAAGATCATCTTTTACCTCCCCCTGGGCAGTCAAATCCAGTATGGTGACATTTTGGATATCCGTGGTGAGCTCCTGCCTCCGGATGAGGGCATCGACTTTTCCTGGCGCGAATATCTGAAGCATCAGGGAATTGATTCAACTATGGAGTTTCCCCGATTTCGTATTGTAGGAAAAAATCAGGGCAATCCTCTGCGAGCCGCGCTCTATCGCCTGCGCGAAAAGGGGGGACACGTCCTGAATGCTGTTTTTCCCAGTCCGGAAGACAGCCTGCTCAAAGGCATTCTGCTGGGCGATGAAAGTGCCATCTCACCCGAGCTGGAAGATGCCTATCGCCTGACTGGCACCAGTCACATCATCGCAATTTCTGGTTTTAACATGTCTGTGTTGGCTGGGTTGGTGAGTTTGTTTTTCACCCGCCAGTTTGGGAGAAAACGGGGCGCCATGCTAACAATAGTGCTGTTGGGAGGCTATAGCCTGTTGGTCGGAGCCAGTGCTTCGGTGGTTCGGGCAGCCTTTATGGGTTCCTATGCAGTTTTAGGTCATTCAATTTCCCGAAAAGGAAATACGCTCAATAATTTGGGTGTCAGTGCTCTGCTGATGGTGGTATTGAACCCTCACCTGCCCTGGGATTTGGGTTTTCAGTTTTCAGTCATGGCAACCCTGGGATTGTCCTTGTTTGCCGGACCCTTGCGTGCGCGCCTGGAAGGCTGGCTGGAAAAACGCCTGGAACAGAAAACTGCCCTGACTGTCAGCAGCCTTATTTCAGAGACTTTCCTGCTCACCATGATCGCCCAGGCATTGGTATTGCCGCTCAGCGTTTGGCACTTTCGGGAAGTGTCCTGGCTCTTTCTATTGGCGAATCCACTGATCTTACCGGTTCAGCCGGCAGTAATGGTGTTGGGGTTGGCGGCAATGAGCGCGGGATTACTTTGGCTGCCGCTCGGACGCGTTTTGGCATGGGTAGCCTGGCCATGGGTGGCGTACAGTAATCGTATGGTTCTGTGGCTGGCAAGTCTGGCACCGGAGCGCTGGAATCTACCTCAAATCAACCTTTTTTGGGTAATGCTATATTATCTTGCATTTTCATTGGTGGTTTTTCGACCCAGTTTAAAGAAAATCCTGAAGGTGCTTTACCGTCCCCAATACGTTTTTCCAGCCCTGGCAGGCTTAACTTTGGTGGTTTGGCTGAAGGTAAACTCAGCTCCGGATGGAAAACTGCATATCATCGTCCCAAATAAGAGTGAACAAAGGTTTGTGTTTGTTGAGGCTGGGAGAGGACAAACCTTGTTGATCGCAGGCAGCGCGGGATCCGATAGTCTGGTAGACCTGGTAACAAAACAACTTCCCCTTTTTTCGAATAAACTTGACACTCTCGTCATTCCTGATTGCAGGCGGGAGAGTCTTTCCGATCTGTTTGTTTTGACTTCCAAATTGAAAATAGGGCAAGTTCTGTGGGGGTGTGATCCTGAAACCAATCAGACCAGCCGTAATCTCTCTCATTTGCTGGAAAACCAGGCAGTCCGGCAATCAACCTTGACGCCCACCAGTCTGCTGAGCGATGGGCAGGTGGATTTTGCTTTTCAAACCACATCGGAACGTTTGTTAGGGGTAGCGCTGCAATACGGTGAAATGTCAGCTGGTCTGCTGATGCCGGCTGTGACGCTTGAAGACTGGCAGGGTGTTCCTTTGTGCCAGCGCCTGACAACGGACCTCCAATCCAGTTCCTTGTACTTAACCTGCAATACCAAGCATATTTTGTCAGAAAGTGCCCCAAACCCGCCAGACAAGGTAAAATCGATACTGGAATGGTCAGAGTTGATCAGCGATGGCAGGCAGATCGAATTTCGATAACTACCCTTTGGCAGCGGCATTCTGATGGTTCTACATCTCTATAAAGGCAGGCAAGATCCATGACACTCACCAACCAGATCGACTACGCTCTTCGGGAAATGCTGTACCTGGCAAAGTCAGACCAGCTAAGTTGGACCTCCACCAGGAAAATTGCGGACGAGATGCAAATTCCCGCCACCTTCCTTTCCCGCATTAATATGCAGCTGGTCAACGCTAGGCTGCTGGAGTCCCAGCGCGGAGCCAGGGGTGGTGTCAGGCTGGCAAAAGATGCCTCCAGCATCACGGTCTATGACGTCATCAGCGCCATCGATGGACCTTTCATGCTCAATAAATGTCTGAAACAGCCGGAAGAATGCAGTTTTCCCATGGCGAAACAATATAAAACCTACTGGCAAACCATCCAGGAGTGTATGGATTCCAAATTAAAGCAGACCAGCCTCAAAGAGCTGATCGCGATTGAGTAGGTTTTTATCTTAAAAAAGATGACACAACGCGGCACCCGCTGTGCTGCTTAATTGCGCCTTGGTTGCCTGATGCCTGCCGCTCTGATTGTTCTGGTTAATACCCGGTTCAGGCGGTTTTATCTCTCTGCCTGTCCATCAGACCTTCTGCCCCTGTTTTGCTTTTCAAAACAGAACAAATGTGCTATTATTAGCTGAATTATCTGAAACTCAGAGAATGCACCTTAACAATCAGTTGGAATGTACACTCACAGTGTAATCCTGCACCCTCAAAAAACAGTGTAAATAGTGTAAAAAGTGTAAAAACCCCGGCTCTGCCTTACCAAATCTCCATGCAACCGCCTGTTTGCAGCAGAAATGGGATTGTGCACCGTCAAAAAACAGTGCAAATCGTGCAAATGCTGCAATTACTTTGAAAAAAATGTCTGATCTGCCCTCAAGATGACCACAAAGAGATAAAATAACTGCCAGGTTGTTTGTTGAAGCTGTTTTAAACTCATAAGAATTACCAATTCTTTACCGTCTGGAGATCCATGCTTAAAAAAATCACCCACATCCTCCCTGTCCTCCTGGCTGTTTTAATTGTCTTTACCCTGGTCCAGTCTGCTCCGGTACAAGCCGGAGACCCTGTCTATGACGAACAAGTTCTGATAGTTGCCTACCTGGACCGCGATCAGCTGGCAGATCTGGCGAAACGTTTTGACGTAGTTGAGGTCGACTCAGCCGCGCAGACCGTCAAGATATTCAGCAACCAGATCACAAGGGACGCTCTGGCGGCTGACGGCTTCACATGGACGGTCGACCAGGCGTACACCACCCTGATCAACACGCCTGTCAAGCCTTTATTTGGGCAAACCACGGGCATCCCAAACTATCCCTGCTACCGTACGCTCGCAGAAATTTACGCATCCGCAGACAACCTGGCAGCCAATTATCCAAACCTGGTGGAACTGCTCGATATTGGCGATTCCTGGGAAAAGACCCAAAACCCAAATGCGGGTTGGGATATGGAGGTGCTGGTTTTGGGTAACCGCACCACGCCTTCCGTGCCAAAATCAGACGCTTTTTTCATGAGCGGCATCCACGCCCGCGAATGGGCTCCGCCGGAATTGAATCTGCGCCTGGCAGAGTACCTTCTCACCAATTACGAAACCAATGCCGATGTGAAATGGCTGTTGGATTACAACCGCGTGCACCTGGTGCTTTCCACCAACCCCGATGGACGCCTGCAGGATGAAGCCAACACCAGCTGGATGTGGCGAAAGAACACGAATAACAACTATTGCACGAATGGGACTGGTGAAAATGGCCGCGGCGCCGACTTGAACCGCAACTATTCTTATGCCTGGGAAAACAGCTATTATCAATGTGATGCAACCTACTCTGGTCCTTCGGCTAATTCAGAACCCGAGACGGTTGCGATCACGAGTTATGTGGAAAGTATTTTTCCGGATCAAAAAGGAGACCTTCCGACGGATCCAGTCATCGAAAGGTACGCCACCGGTATGTTTATCGACCTGCACAGCTATTCCCGCCTGGTTCTCTGGCCCTGGGGCTACACCTACGATAACGCTCCAAACCATGACAGCCTGAAGGTCATGAGCTACAAATTCGCTTACTATAACGGTCATGACCCGCAAAAATCGACCGAGCTTTATCCTTCTGCCGGCACGACCGATGACTGGGCCTATGGCGAGTTGGGTGTACCCGGGTTCTGTTTCGAAGTCGGCGATAGCTTCCACCAAAGCTGCAGTGTTTTTGAGAATGATATCAACCCCCGCAATCAGCAGTCTTTACTGCGGGCGATCAAGCTTGCACGGCTGCCTTATCGTCTGGCTTATGGTCCGGAAGTGACCAACCTGTCGGTGGCACCCAACCCGGTGGAACCCGGACAGAACCTGGTAGTTACCTATACTGCCAACGATACCCTTTATAGCACCTACGAGGGCGGTATACCCTCTCAAGGTATCGACTCCATCCGCTACTCGGTTGACAAGCCTTCCTGGATCAGCGGTTCAAATGCCACAACCATAGTTTTACGAAAATCAGTACCTGTTTTCACTGGCACCTTCAATTTTTCTACTACAGGTTTAACCCCTGGTCAGCATACGCTATTTGTGGAATCCCTGGATGGAAGCGGCAATTGGGGTCCGCCAACAGCTATTTTCTTCACTGTTTCCGGTGGAGAGCCCCCTGTGGCAGTAGCCGATACCTACACCACTGATGAGGATGTTGAGCTGGTTGTGGTAGCTCCCGGTGTGTTGAGTAACGATACTGACGACGGTCCTATTACCTCTGTACTGGAAACAGACGTTGCTAACGGCACGCTGCTGCTGGTTGCGGATGGGTCCTTTACCTATACTCCTGATGCAGACTTTTTCGGTGAAGACAGCTTTACCTATAAGGCTTTTAATGGCGAACTCTACTCTGAAGTTGTCACAGTCGCTATCACCATTACCCCGGTCAACGACTCCCCTGTGGCAGCAGCCGATACCTACACCACTGATGAGAATGTTGAGCTGATTGTGGTAGCTCCCGGTGTGTTGAGTAACGATACTGACGACGGTCCTATTACCGCTGTACTGGAAACAGACGTTGCCAACGGCACGCTGGTGCTGGTTGCGGATGGGTCCTTTACCTATACTCCTGATGCAGACTTTTTCGGTGAAGACAGCTTTACCTATAAGGCTTTTGATGGCGAGTTATATTCTCAGGTAGTCAATGTGAACGTCACCGTCAACGAAGTGGTGCCGGATGTATTTTACATCTATGTACCAATGATTTTGAAGTGACCCTTTTCCTTATGCCTAAAGGTGCGGTGGTATTTGTGAGAAGAAACGCAACCAAGATATTACTGATCATGCCTACCTCCGGACTCAAAATGAGGCCGGGGTGATTAAGCCCTGATCGAGAAAAGAAATGCGTAAATGGACATAAAAACACAGAAGCCAGCGAATGCCGGCTTCTGAACTAAAACGAACAATACTTAGCTATCGCTTGAAAATTGCGCGATAGATCAACAGGACGATGATGGCGCCAACGAAGGCAGCAATCAGGATGCCAAACAGACCACCAGTGGAAATGCCAAGCAGACCAAAGAGCCAACCGCCAAGTAAACCACCAAGGATACCGGCAATGATTGCCCCCAGGAAGCCAACTTTGACACCAGGAACAACCAGGTCAGCCAACCAACCTGCAACTGCTCCAACAATAATGGTCCAAAGCCAATTTAATCCTTCAAACATTTTTAACTCCTTTTCTAAATTGTTTAAAACTGTTTTAAAACTATGCTATTACTAAACCAAACTGGATTCAACCAAATCTTTATACAAGATTATTCCTTCACTAATTAAAACCCGCATGCTTATAATTAGATTCAAAGTATGCACAAACAGCGTTGACGGCCGAACAACTGGATTGAGAATGAAACGAGGATGATCAATGGACAAGTTTATCGTTATTGCAGGGAACATTGGAGCAGGGAAGACGACATTGGTCGAGATTCTAAGCAATAGGCTGGGTTTTGCTCCCTTTTACGAACCGCATGAAGAGAACCCTTACCTGGCTGACTTTTACGAAGACATGGAAAGCTGGTCTTTTCATTCCCAGGTCTATTTTTTGACGCGTCGGTTGAAAATTCACAAAGAACTGCTGTTGGCTGAGGGATCAGTAGTCCAGGACCGCAGTGTTTATGAAGACGCCGAGATCTTTGCGCGCAACCTCTTTCTGCAGGGCGATTTCAGCACGCGCGACTATGGCGTCTACCAGGATCTGTATCATATTCTGGCTTCCCTGCTTCCCCCACCCAACCTAATGGTCTACCTGAGGGCATCGGTGGATACATTGATGCAGCGGATTGCCAAACGAGGGCGCGAATATGAAGCCGGCATTTCCAGGGAATACCTGGCACGGCTTAATAACCTTTACGAAGACTGGATGAATGCTTTCGACCAATGCCCGGTGCTGATCATCAACAGCGATGATCTGGACCTGGTTTCAAGACCAGAGCACGTGGACCAGGTGGTGCGCTGGGTGCAGAACAAACTAACCGGGCGGACAGAAGTGCGGCTTTAAATCATGTCTTTATCAAAAAACAGGGACGTTATGAATGAACTGCACTACAGAAAGCTGTCCCTGTTGTGTAATTTTGAATATTACTCGCTCAACAGATAAGCCAGGACCCATCTGGTGGTATCCACCAGGGCATCTGTGTGGGTGCGCTCATAATGATGGGAGCTATCAACTCCCGGACCAATCAGCGCGACAGCGGCATTGCCACCTGCCCGCCAATAGGCTTTGGCATCAGAACTGTAGTGAACATATGTGTCGACTTTGACAGGGATGTCATACAAATCTGCCAGGTCGCGAAGTTTACTGGAAAGCTCGTGGTGATATGGACCGCCGGCATCTTTGACACAGATGCTGGCGTGGTATTCGTCCGAAGCCTGCCCGTCGCCAATGGCAGCCATGTCCAGTGCCACCAGTTCGTCCAGACCCTCGGGAAAGTCACTGCTGCCGCCGTGCCCCACCTCTTCAAAGTTGCTGATCAGGAAGCAGGTGTCCACGGCAGGCTTGAGGTTAGCGTCGTGGAGTGCTTTGATGGCAGTGATAATGTTGGCGACACAGGCTTTGTCGTCCAGGTGGCGCGATTTTACAAATCCGTTCACAACCTCGACGCGGGCGTCGAAGGAAACATAATCTCCCACTTCGATACCCAATTGGCGGGTCTCTTCAGCTGTGGTGACGTGTTGGTCCAGGCGCACTTCCATACTCAAATTATCGCGCTTACCATCCCGTACGTTTTCGTAGACATGCACAGAGGCTTCATGGGGGAGCAAACTTCCGCGAATAGTACCGTTGTGGCGGGTGTGCACCAGGCAGTTTTCGCCTTCAATGCTGCCCCAGGCAAAACCACCGACGCTGGTCAACTCAAGTCTTCCGGAGGGTTTGATTTGGCGCACCATGGCTCCCAGGGTGTCCACATGGGCAGTCAGTGCGCGCTTTGCTCCGGTTTCGGAGGGGTTTTCAGCAGGCAGGGTCAGCAGAAGGGATCCTTTTTTGGTCCTCTCCAGTTTTACTTCCGGATACTTTGCTGCTTCCTGCTCCACCAGTTCAATGGCGGCGCTGGCAAAACCTGTGGGGCTGGGAGTGTCCAGCAGTTTGGTCAGAAAATCGACCATATATGCAGTGTCGATATTGGGAAGTACGGGTTGATTGTTCATATTTATGCTAATAACTCCTGGTTGTTTTCGAAGGCTGCCAATCTCTCGCGCCATTCCTGCGAGACTGGTTGGGAATGATCTTCAGCATGATTATAGGCTACCATGACCACTTCACCGCGAGCAAAGGCATCCTGGGTTTCGCTGTTCTCCACCTGGAAGCGGAAACGAAGGCTCTTGCCGCCCAGATGTCCAAGTTTGATGCCGACCCGAACAGGGTCTCCGAATTGGATAGAGGTCAGATAGTCGATTTTGACCGAAGCGACCACCATGCCAAAACCATCCCGGATGGTGCCGTCCCAAATACCGCTGGCGTGGTAATAACCCGTGCGGGCAGTTTCGACATATTCGAGAATGGAAACATTGTTGACATGCTGGAGCGTGTCCAGATCAGAATACCTGACCTTGATATCTTCGTAATAAGGAAAGTCCTGTGGGTAAGAGGGGGTGATCGTTGTCATCGTTGGCTCCTGTGGAGATTATTATACAAGCCTGCGTAAAATTTTTATAAGGCAGTAGATACCTGCTTGTAAGTAATGTCAATAACAGAGGTAAACCATTAGAATGACAGTAACTTTTTTTGAGAATAGGTTTGACGACAAGACCAGGAAAACAGGAAGATTGTTGTATACTCACTGTATCGACTAAACCAATAAAAGGACAAAAATGACAGAAAAAACTTATACCCAATCCCCCTGGAGCCTGAAAGATCTGTTTGACAGTTTTGAAGACCCCAAAATCGAAGAAACCTACCAAGCCCTGAGCCAGAACGTGGAGCAGTTTGAAGCGTATCGGGATCAATTGAGCGCAGATATCTCACAAGAGAAATTTCTGGAAATCATTGGTAAGTTAGAAGAAGGTCAGAAACTTGGCTACCGCCTGTATGGCTTTGCTGAGCTGAGTTTTGCTGCCAATACCCAGGACCAAAAAGCCCAGATCGGGATCTCCCGCATTCAGCAATTCCTGGCAGAACTCGAAAACCGTACCCTCTTCTTCTCGTTATGGTGGAAGGCACTGGATGACCAGAATGCAGCCCGGCTGCTGGAGACAAGCGGTGATTACCGCTACTTCCTGGAGCAGATCCGCAGTATGAAGCCGTACACACTCAGCGAACCTGAAGAAAAGGTTATTAACATCAAGAATGTTACCGGCACTTCTGCTTTGGATATGCTCTACGACTCGATCACCAACCGCTATGTCTTTGAGATTGAAGTTGATGGTGAGACAAAAGAAATGACCCGCGGTGAACTGATGACCCTGGTACGTACCGCTGACCCCGAACTGCGTGCGAAGGCGTACCAGGAGCTCTATCGCGTTTATGGTGAGGATGCCCCCATTTTGGGTCAGATTTATCAAAACATCGTACGCGACTGGAAGAACGAGAACGTCGGTTTGCGCGGCTACAAGAGCCCTATCTCGGTGCGCAACACAGTCAACGACCTGCCTGACGAAGTCATTGATACTTTGCTTGAGGTGGCTCGCAAGAACATTGGTATCTTCCACCGCTACTTCAAACTCAAGGCTCGAAAAATTGGTATGGATAAGCTGCGCCGCTATGATATCTATGCGCCGGTGAGTGAATCGGACAAACGGTACAGCTACGATGAAGCCACTGCCATGACCTTTGAAGCCTTTGAACGCTTTGACCCCAAGTTTGCCCAACTGGCTAAGCGCGTTTTTAATGAAGAACACGTGGACAGCGAAGTACGTAAGGGCAAAATGGGCGGTGCGTTCTGTTCTACGTTGGGTCCAAATCTGACCCCGTGGGTGATGCTCAATTACCAGGGCAAGGCGGATGATGTCTCCACCATGGCTCACGAATTGGGGCATGCCATTCACTCGATGATGGCTGAAGAACACAGCATTTTCACCCAGCACGCCTGCCTGCCGCTGGCAGAAACAGCCTCCACCTTTGGTGAAATGACTCTGACCGACTTGCTGCTAGAGCGTGAGACAGACGAGGGCGTCAAGCAGGATATCCTCTTCGGTCAGCTGGACGATGCTTTTGCGACCATCATCCGCCAGATCTACTTCGCCCTATTTGAACGCGAAGCACATGGAATGATCGCTAACAATGCATCTGTGGACGAATTAAGCGAAGCATACCTGGCGAACCTGAAGGAAGAATTCGGTGATTCAGTCGACGTTTCGGATGAGTTCAAATACGAATGGGTTTCGATCCCGCATATTTTTGGCACGCCGTTCTATGTTTACGCATACGCTTTTGGACAGCTGCTGGTCTTTGCACTGTACAAGCGCTACCAGGAGGAAGGCGAAAGCTTCAAGCCCAAATACATGCGCATTCTGTCTGCGGGCGGGTCAATTGCCCCGATCCCGCTTCTGGCAGAAGCCGGCATGGACGTCACCAAAGCTGAATTCTGGCAAGGCGGCTTTGACGTAATCGAGGGCATGGTCGCTAAGCTGGAAAGTCTGTAGATCAATTCTTTGAAATCTAGAAAGGCGCTCTCACTCGAGAGCACCTTTCAACAGTAAGGGTCGCGTGTCGGTTTCGACACGTGACCTTTTTGTTGCGGGATCTGGAAAAGTGACCCGAAAGGCCCCCTTGTGTAAAGGGAGCTGTCAGCCGTCAGGCTGACTGAGGGATTGTTCGCATGCATCATCAATGTACTCACATACGCCAGTAAAATTCCTGTTGACTTCGTTGTTATGAATCCGCAAGACTCTCAGACCATAGCCTTCCAGAAATGCTGTACGCTCCGCGTCTCTTGCCATATTCTCTTTTTCAAAATGCTGAGAACCGTCTAATTCGATAACCAGCTTTGCTTCCGCACTGTAAAAGTCGACAATGTATTTCCCCAATACTTTCTGACGAGAGAAACGAACTGGATAAGAACCCAGGAAGTCGTACCACAAATGCCGTTCTTCTTTGGTCATATCTTTTCGCAGCTTTCTTGCGAAAGGAACCAACAGCTTATTATGTTTATGCCGCAAAACAATCCCTCCGTCACGGCTTTGCCGTGCCACCTCCCTTTACACAAGGGAGGCTTCAGTTTTATCTACCTAAACACACCCGCTTCGACGTAATAGCGTATGCCGCCCTTGCTGGCAAAGAAGGCAACCATGTCCTCATAATGCAATGGGTTGTAGATGGTAAAACCGCAGCAGTGATGGTGGGCAACTTCATCAAAACCGAGCAACACTTCTTCGCCGGCATAATTAAGCCCAACCTCTCCGTCTTTTTTGAAGAAGTAAAATGGCTCGCCAGCCAAGATCTGGAAACCGAAAGTCTCGTCATAGTCATATAGCTCGCTTAATGACTCCCCACTCCTGAAGATCTCACCCAGGGTGGTGCCTCTGAAGATGTTGCCATCAGTTTCGTACTCGACCTCGACATGGTACATCTCCATATACCAGTGTTCACCAGACACCCAAACTCCCATTACAGGACCCATGGCAGCCCAATGAGTCAGATCACCGACGGGAACACGGAGAACTACCTGATCATCCAGCGTTACCTCAACGATCGCGTTGGTATAGTCAATACTCGTTTTCGCGCTGAGCACCTTACCTTCGAAGAGAGGTGAGTCTATTTGATAAGGGATGATGTCCTTGCGTTCAGTTTCGTGTCTTTTCATAACCCACCCGGGCAGGGAACCGGCTGGTCGGGATTGATGGTGCTCTTCATCTGGCCAGGAACTATCCTGCAGCTCGAAGGCTTCAATAGTAAGTCCGGCCCCTGAGAGATCCAAGATGTCCAGGTCGAAGGCAGAGAATAGACCCAGTTCGACGTAATAATTCTTGCTTGCTTTGCTGGCAAAAAATGTAACCATGTTGAGATAAGCCCTTGGGTTAAAAATCCCTGCACTGCAGCAGGCGTAATGTTGTATGCTATCAAAGCCGAGCATGCTTTCTTCACCGGCATAGTTGATGCCAATCTCACCGTCTTTTAAGAAGAAGAAAAAAGGTTTATCGTCAAGCGGTTGAAAACCGAAAGTTTCTTCATAACCGTATTGCTCGTTGAGCGAGATTCCATTCTTAAAAACTTCTCCGCGTATTTCAATTGGAGTTTCAGGAACAGTGGGAAGGGTTGTGTGTGCAATTTCTACGTACCAATCCTCACTGATCACCCACAAGCCATGAAGATTATTCAGTGGGGTGCCAACGCCGACATTAACTGAAAGCACTTCTTCGTCGCCCAGGCTGACTGTTATGATTACCTCGCCGTCAATTTCTTGTCGCACAGCTTTCAATTGCTGTCCGTTGAGTGGTGGCGGCGAGAAGGGTCTGTGCATGACATCACGCAATGGACGACGGGTTTTGAGGATTTCACTGGAGGGTCCGAATGTTGTTACAAATTCATAGCTATCGGTTGGTCTTATCTTGATCCGTTCATAGACTTCCATGGTCAGCTCACCTAATCGGACGACTTCAGGACCAGGAGGGGTTTCAGAGGTGCTGGTAAATTCTACTGTCGGCTCGGCAGTCGGCACATCGGTCCTAAGAGGAGTTTGAGAAGGCGATTGCTCGAGAGGTTCGATTGGTACACAGGCGGACAGCAAGAGGATTATCAATAATGTAGAGAAGAGAATGTTTTTCGTTGTCATCATCCCATCCTTTCGTAATGGAGGTAGGTGAACACTGATGCTTTTATTGTACTACTTTCGCTTAACTGATAATTTAGATGCTTAACTTGCTAGTAATGCAAAGAAGGCGTTTAATTTAACGCCTTCTTTGTGTAAAAAAACAGAAAAGATGTTTCGTTACTCGTGGTGATGACCACAGCCGTGACCGCCGTGATCATGGTCATGGTGATGATTATGGTCATGTTCGTCATGGTGATCGCAGTTGGCATCACCCTGCTGCGGAAGTTGTCCGCTGAGAAGCGAGAGCACTTGCTCTTTTACGGAGCCCGAGGCACCGGCGTAGATTTGAATACCCGCTGCCCTCAGGCTGTTGACGGCTCCGCCGCCGATACCGCCACAAATGAGGGCGTCTACATCCTGGCTGACCAGGAAACCAACCAAGGCACCGTGACCTTCAGCCGGAGCAGGAATAATGCGTTCTTCAACAATTTTACCTTCTTCGGCCGTGACGACGTAAAACTCTGGGGTGCGCCCAAAATGGGGAAAGACCTGGGTGTGTTGGGTTGTTACTGCAATTTTCATTGATGTTTTCCTTTTTGATAATGGGGATTGATTGCTGCCAATATCTTTGGGATCGCCCAGAATGTAAAGGGGCAAGCCTTCGACGACTACCCGAGCCAGTTTGCTCCGCGCTGAAGAGAGCAGCATTTGCACGCTCTGACGGGAAATACCCATCGAGAGCGCTGCCATGGTTTGATCCAGCCCAGCATAATCAACCAGACGCAGCGTTTCCCACTCTTCCAAGAGTAAAGTGATACCACCCTGGGCTGAGACAGGATCACTCTCAGTTGGATTAAAGACCCGCGCAGGTGGTGTGGAACGGATGGTTTTTTGGCTTGGCTTTCTTGGCATGATTCCCTTATATTGGCTAATGCCAATAATAACAGGCTTTGGTGAGGATATCAAGGGGGAGTTGAGCGATTTCCAGGAAAACCTGGCTCTGCCGTTATGCAATGCTATTCGACATTTTTTGGAAGTGCGATTGAAGCGAGAGTACAATTGCGCTATCTAAAGATAAGGAATAAAAATGGCAAAAATGACATCCCCGTCCGATATGATGAATTCCGTTAGCGACAGCATGAAGGAACGCACAGGAAAAACCCTGGAAGAATGGGTCGAGGTGGTAAAGGTTTCGGGGATTGACCCGCTGGATCAAAAGTCGGTGCGTAATTGGCTGAAGAGTGAACACGGTATCCTACAGAACAGCCAATGGGCAATTGCCGATGCTGCTGCCCGGGCTGCCGGCTGGGTACGCCCCAGCGTGGAAGGCTATATCGACGCACAATATCAGGGCGAAAAAGCAGTATTACGCCCGATTTTTGATGCGCTGCGAGAAATCATTGAGGGCTTGGGTGAGGATGTTGCAGTTGAGGGGCGGGGCGGGTACACTCCTTTCGTGCGCAAACGCCAGTTTGCCGCGGTGCAGGCTTCCACCAAGACCAGGGTGGACCTGGGATTGCGTTTCAAGGAAGCGCCGGAGTCAGCTTTGCTCAGTACCAGTAGTCTTCCGGGACAGTCAACTAATAAGGTCGGGTTGAGTTCAGTCGAGGATATTACAGATGAGCTTGTTGGATTGATTCGATTGGCGTATGAACAGAATGGATGAGAAATTACCCACACCCTAGCCCTCTCCCAAGGAGAGGGTGAGGGGTTGATATTGAGGAGATTTTCCACGGTCTCCAATAGAAAAGGAAAACCGATGTAGGGGAGACCTGCCATTGTCTCCCATAAATGAGACGGCATGGCAACCGTCCTCTACGAAAAGACGGAACGGGACAAGCCACGGTCCCTACGAAAAATGACCCACCCCCTCAATCCCCCTCCTCGGAGGGGGTGGTAACAAATTACTCCCCAGGAGGGGGCGGTAAGATGATCCTCTTATGAGGAGAGTTGACAAGAGAATATGGAAGAAAATGATGATTAACAACAGAACTGATGAAATCATCCTCGCAGGCGGGTGTTTTTGGGGTATGGAAGAACTTTTCCGCCAGCTGCCCGGCGTGGTTGATACTGATGCCGGTTATACCGGCGGAGAAAATGACTATCCAACCTACCAAAACCATCCTGGTCATGCCGAAGCGCTAAAGATCGTCTTCGACGCAAGTCAAACCGATCTGCCGCACTTGCTGGATTTCTTTTTCCGCATGCACGACCCCACTACGATCGATCGGCAGGGCAACGACATTGGCAGCTCGTATCGCTCCGCAATTTTCTACCGCGATGAAGACCAAAAGCGGGTTGCTGAAGATATGATCAACCTGGTCAACCAAAGTGGACAGTGGAAAAGACCAATCGTGACCACGTTGGAACCGCTGAAAACCTTCTGGGTGGCAGAAGATTACCACCAGGACTACTTGCAGAAAAAACCAAATGGTTACACCTGCCACTTTATTCGCAGAATGCCAAGCTTCCTGAAGGACTGAAGGCGCAAAGATGGCTGAAACTCCTGAAAATCCTGACTTGCAGCCTGAAGATCACAGCCGACACCCCTGGAAACGATATCTACGCTTTCTGAAGTGGTACGGGCTGGCGGTTTTGGTGATCACATTGATCCTGGCAGCTCTGGGGTACAGCGGTGCCGGCTGGGAGGGGGCCAAAAACGGATTGACCTGGGGCGTTCTGATTGCAGTACTTGGACTGCCAATTGTGGGCTTGCTCATCAGCATCAATGTGTGGAGCGGCTATGCCAATCGTTGGGGCGAAGTAAAATACAAAGAAATGCTGGAAGGCAAACCCGAGGATAAAAAACACGAGGAGTAACATAATCATATGGAAACACAAACCAGTCACGATCAAACAAGAATCAAGCGGGGATGGAAGGTGTGGCTGGTCTATTTTATGTTGGCGTTCTTTAGTTACATTCTCAATGTGGCTGGTCCCGCTGTTGCTTACCTGCGGGATGAAATCAACCTATCCTATACTGAAAGCGGTCTGCACACCTCTGCCCTGGCACTTGGTATGATCGTGATGGGCTTGTTTGGGCATTTTTTGCTCAAAAAACTACCGGAATGGAAAGCCTTTGGGATTGGTGGGGTTGGTGTGGGGTTGGGCGGGCTACTGCTTGTTCTGAGCAATCAACCGGCACTCACACTGACTGGTTTATTCATTATGGGAGCAGTGGGCGCTTTTATTGTCGCCACCAATCCTGCCATCATAGCCGACGAAATGGGCAGTCACAGCCCTATCGGGGTTTCTGAGGCAAACACACTCTCATCATTGATCTCTATACTAGCGCCGATAGCTGTAGGCTTTTTTGCTGCCAGGTCAGTCACCTGGCGTCCGGCTGTGTACATTATTACAACGCTGGCATTTCTGATCGGGCTCTGGGTTTTGATATCCCCTCAGTTTCCCTGGAAGACCAAGAAAAGCCAGTCAGCAGAATTGGCAGGATCCGCAAGGCTCCCTGGTATAGTCTGGCTTTTCTGGACCTTACTGGTGGTCTCAGTTTCGATAGAATTTTGCCTGATCTACTGGGCATCCGACTACCTGCAAGCCCATGTCCTGATGAGCAAAGACAGCGCCACCCAATGGGTAAGCCTGTTTTTAGTTGGGATGGTGATTGGTCGATATGCCGGTTCACTCCTTCTGAAGAAACATGATCGCTTTCATATCCTCTTTGCTTCGTTGGCGATCGGCGCCTTAGGTTACGCAATTTTCTGGCTCAGCATCTCCCAGGTGGCTGCCTTGCTTGGTTTGTTTTTGGCCGGGCTGGGTGCCGCAAATTTCTACGCTACTTCGATCACGCTCATTTTTGATGCCGCTGGACCAGCTCGCGCAGCAGCGGGATCGGTTGCCACGCTTGCCAGTGGTGTTGCCATCTTTTCGCTGCCTTTTGCATTAGGCTCGCTGGCGGATCTGATCGGTATGCGCCTGGCGATGCTGCTTGTTGCTGTCTTGTTCGTGATCCAGGCGGCGTTGGTCTTGTATGGCAAAAAAGTGATTGACGAAAAAACTGCATAAACAAGCAGGAGGTGAACTATGAAAGTACTTTTTATTGGCGGTACCGGAACGATCAGTTACAACTGTTCAAAATTGGCGATCGAAAAAGGCTTTGAAGTCAGCTTGCTCAACCGCGGGAAAAGCACACTGCGCGAGCCGCTGGTTGGTGCAGAATTAATCAGTGCTGACATCCGCCAACCAGATACAGTGCGCCAGGCTCTGGGGGACCGACACTTTGACGTGATTGTCGAATTTGTGGCTTTCAACCCAAGCCATATTGAAGTCGATTTGGATCTTTTTTTGGGACGAACAAACCAATATATCTTCATTTCTTCTGCCAGTGCCTATCAGACACCGCCAGAAAAACTACCTGTGACAGAAGAAACCCCTCTGGACAATCCTTTTTGGCAATATTCCAGAGATAAAGCTTCTTGCGAGGCGCGCCTGATGCGAGCCTACCATGAAGAGGGCTTCCCAGTCACGATCGTGCGCCCTTCCCACACCTATGATGAAGGCTACATTCCGGTCACAGGACGCTGGACGTTTGTGGACCGTATGCTGCAGGGCAAACCGGTGATTGTCTACGGGGATGGTACCTCGATTTGGACCATGACGCACAGCACCGATTTTGCCAAGGGCTTTGTGGGTCTGTTTGGCAAGGAGGAAGCGATCGGGCAGGCTTACCACATCACCTCAGACGAGTGGCAGACTTGGAATCAAATTGTGGGTAAGTTGGCAAAGGCGGTAGGGGTTGAGCCTAAAATCGTGCACGTGCCCTCTGATCTGATCGCCCAATTTGATTTAGAATGGGGCGATGGTTTATTGGGAGATAAGGCGCATAGTTTTATCCTGGATAACACCAAGATCAAAACTCTGGTGCCGGAGTTTGTTTGCACCGTTCCCTTCCGGGAAGGCATCGCCCGCAGCGTGGAGTTTCATCGCAGGCACCCTGAATTGCAGGTGATCGATTCGAAGTTCAATGACACGGTTGAGACAATTTTAGCTTCGTATGCCAAAGCCTGGCCAGCAGGAGCGTGGTGGAGATAACTGATAGCTGATAGATAGGGTTGTCATCCTGAGCGTCAGCGAAGGATCTTGCTTTTCAGATTAGCAGGAGATTCATCCTTAAAAAATCGTTATTATGAGCTGTTTTACCATCGTTCCTAAATAGCCATAAGTGCGTATGTAAGGCAAAACGGCGTGGCAATCTGACTTATGCACCTCACCCCCGTTCGCTTCGCTCACGGACCCTCTCCAACGGAGACGGTTGTACATCATAGCGGATTGTTCTCCGCAGCTACAATGTTTTGAATAGCGTCGCTGACGCGGGTGGCAATATCGACGTTGTTCATTGTATAAAGGTGAATACCACTCACGTCGTTGGCGATCAGGTCCATTGACTGTTCAATCGCATAATGTACGCCAGCGTCAAACAAGGCTTTTTCGTTGCCGTTGTAGCGATCGAAAAGGCGCTGCAGCTTAGCGGGCACACTGGCACCACTCAACGCCACCGTGCGCTCGATTTGGCGGGGATTGGTGATGGGCATAATACCGGCTTCGATGGGTACGGTTACTCCGGCTTTTTCAGCCTTGTCACGAAAAGCGTAAAACTTGTCGTTATCAAAAAATAACTGCGTGATCAGGTGGGTAATACCATTATCGATCTTGATTTTCAGGTGCTCAATATCTTTTTCCATCGATTCAGCCTGGTAATGCCGTTCAGGGTAGCAGGCACCCAGTAAATTGAAGCCAGGTTCGTGGGTTTTGATGAAAGCAGCCAGATCCGAGGCGTATTTAAAATCCGTTTTGGGGGGACAATCGGGAGAAATATCGCCCCGCAAGACCATAATATTTTCCACGTTGTTTTCTTTAAGTTGGTGTAAGGTTTCCAGCACCTGTTCACGGTCAGCGTTGACACAAGTGAGATGCGCCACAGGTTCGGTGTGATAGGTGCGCAAGATCAGCGAAGCGATCTCGATGGTCTTATCCTGCTGCGCCCTGGACCCGCCTGCACCATAGGTGACGCTGATAAAGTCGGCGGGGATGCCGCGCAGCTTCAGGAGAGTGTTGTAAATGACGTTGTAGGGCGTGTCCTTTTTTGGAGGGAAGATCTCTAGCGTAAAGAGAGTCTTCTTGTGGTCAAACAATTCAGATATGTTCATGGCTGCTCCTGATGGCGTTTATTTTACCCGAGGTTGGATTTCGTATTGGAGGAGAAAATCTGTCAGCATTCGATCGGGAGACCTTCACAAAAGACCAAGAATAGTATTAACTTTTCGTCATAATCCTTACGGTAACGAGACTTTGCAAACATATTTTGGTATACTCCGATTAACAAGATTGCGCCATTTTTCCGCAGTCTAAAGAGTCTGAAACACAAAGTTCCCCGTCTGATTTTATTGCTGCCAGGATCAAACAAGCGGGATAACAAAGCAGCAATGAAAACAACAAACAGGAGGTATGCCATGGCTGGCATGAATAAATTTACTCAAAAAGCGAAACGAGTGCTCAGCATCGCTCAACAAGAGGCAGAAACTGAACAAGCTCGTGAAATAGGCAGCGAACATTTACTGCTTGGTCTTTGCATTGAAGCTGGTACTGCCGCAAGCCGGGTTTTAGAAGACCTGGGTGTGGAAACCGATAGCGTTCGGGTAGTGTTGGAGGAGATGCGTGCGAAAGAAGAACAAGAAAAAATCCCTTCTCCGGCGTTAGGCGAAGACATGAAGAACCTGCTCCAGCAGGCTCTGGCAGAATCGGTGGCAGACAAAGCCACCACTGTTGGCACTGAACACCTCATTCTGGCAATGTCGCGTGATGAAAAAAGCATGGCAATGCGGATTCTGGCAGCCCTGGGGATCACTCCTGAGCAAATTCAGCGCCAGACTGCCCGCATCATGGAAGAATACAAGCGCATGCAGGATGTTGCCAAGAAAGCCGAAGGTTCCGACGACCTCGAGAAGAGCGATGTTATCAGCCGACGGGGGGTCTCCCGCCGAAAAGAAAAAGAGGAAGGCAAGACACCCCTGGTGGACCAACTGGCAACCGACCTGACCGCCCTGGCTGAAGAAGGTAAACTCGACCCGGTCATCGGTCGCAGCAAGGAAATTGAGCGCGTGATCCAGATTTTGGCACGCCGCACAAAGAACAATCCGGCTCTGATCGGTGAGCCTGGCGTTGGGAAGACTGCCATTGTGGAAGGGCTGGCGCAGCGTATTGTTGAAGGCGACGTTCCCGCGCTTCTTTTGGATAAACGTGTACTGCAGCTGGACGTTGGTTCCATGGTGGCTGGTACGATGTACCGCGGTCAGTTTGAAGAGCGCCTAAAGCGTGTGATTGATGAACTGAAATCCAGCGGCGATATCATCTTTATTGACGAAGTCCACATGCTGGTGGGGGCTGGCTCGGCCGGGTCTTCGGTTGATGCTGCCAACATCCTCAAGCCCGCCCTTTCCAGGGGTGAACTGCAGGTGATTGGTGCAACCACTGCCAACGAGTACCGCAAAAACATCGAAAGCGATGCTGCCCTGGAGCGGCGTTTTCAACCGATTGTGGTGGACCAACCCAGCGTCGAAGAAACAATCGAGATCTTACACGGTTTGCGCCCCAACTATGAAGAGCACCACCGCCTGACCATCAGTGACGGAGCCCTGGAAGCTGCTGCAAAACTGAGCGCGCGCTATGTGACCGAGCGTTTTTTGCCTGATAAGGCGATTGATTTGGTAGATGAGGCGGCTTCCCGCGTGAGAATGTATAAGAGCGAATCTGCCATGAGCAGCAAAGATCTGGTAACAGAACTGCGCGACATCCGCAAAGAACTGAAATCTGCCCAGGCAGCCGGCGATGGCGATAACATCCAGGCATTGCTTAGACGCCAGGAAACACTGGAAGATCAGCTGCACAGCGTTCAAACCGCCTGGAATCGATCGGAGGCTCCAGTCGTCTGTGAGAATGACATTGCCGAAGTGATTTCCATGTGGACCGGCATTCCGTTGACTCAGATTGAGACCGAGGAAACAGAACGCCTGCTGAATATGGAAGCAGAACTTTCCAAATCCATCATCGGACAGCAAGAAGCCATTGTGGCTGTTTCGAAGGCGATTCGCCGGGCACGCGCCGGGCTGAAGAACCCCCGCCGACCGATCGGATCCTTTATGTTCCTTGGACCCACCGGCGTGGGCAAGACCGAACTGACAAAATCTCTAGCTCGCCAGATGTTTGGCAGCGAAGACGCCTTGATCCAGATCGATATGTCCGAATTTATGGAACGGCACAGCATGAGCCGCCTGGTTGGTGCGCCCCCTGGCTATGTTGGCTATGATGAAGCCGGGCAATTGACCGAAGCGATCCGCCGCAAGCCGTATTCCATCGTGGTTTTCGATGAAGTTGAAAAGGCGCATCCTGAAGCACTCAACCTGCTTTTGCAGATTATGGAAGAAGGTCACCTGACCGATGCCAAGGGTCTGAAGGTCGACTTCCGCAATGCTATTGTGATCATGACCACCAACATCGGTGCAGATATGATCCGACGTCAAAGCGGTCTGGGCTTTTCATTGGCGGTCGATGAGGCAAAAGAAGAAGAGATGGAATACAAGGATATGCAAAAGAAGCTGATGGAAGCTTTGAAACGTAACTTCAGACCGGAATTCATCAACCGCCTTGATTCAGTGATCGTCTTCCGCGCGCTCAACCGTAAGGATATCCGTACAATCGTAGCGCTGGAGATCGACAAGGTCACAGAACGCCTGGAAGAACAAGAAATCAAGCTGGTGCCTACAGAGGCAGCTTTGGATTACCTGTCCGAGTTAGGCTATGACCCTGAGATGGGTGCCCGACCGGTGCGAAGGGTGATCACCCAGGAGGTTGAAGAACGGCTTTCTGACGAATTGCTCGCCAAACACTTCAAACCCGGGGATACAATTCAGGTAGACCTGGAAGAAAAAACGAATGCCGATGGTGAAACGGAAAAACAAATCGTTTTGAACCATCTGAAAAACCAGGAGGAACAGGCAGCGCCTGAATTAGTCGGAATCTAAGTGAGGTTTCATGGCAAAAAGCTATACACGCTATGTTTGTCAAGTTTGTGGGAAAACCAGTTCCCGTGCCTTTGGACGCTGTCCCAGCTGTGAAAGCTGGGACAGTATGGTTGAAGAGCTGGTGCAGGATACGACTCCAAAAAGTGCATCCCCGGTGAGGGGACTGAGTGGAAGCTCACAGGTGAGGCGGCTGGCTGAGGTTGAAGGTCAGCTGGAAGAACGTGTACCACTTGAGATGGAAGAATTCTCAAGGGTGCTGGGCGGGGGCATTGTTCCAGGCTCAGTCGTACTGATTGGCGGCGACCCGGGCATCGGCAAAAGCACCCTCACCCTGCAAATGGCGATGCAGCTTGCTGACAAAAATACCATTTTGTATGTTTCGGGTGAGGAATCTGAACGCCAGATCAAAATGCGCGCTGTGCGCCTGGCTGAAGAAACCAAGTTACCCAAAAACCTCTTGTTGGTGACCGAAACCAACCTGGGTGTTATTTTTGAGCATATAGCCAAGGTGAAGCCGTCGTTGGTCATCATTGACTCAATCCAGACCGTCACGCTACCAGAAATGGAGTCGGCGGCAGGTTCGATTTCGCAGGTGAGGGAATCGGCTGCCAAGCTGCGCGAACTGGCAAAGACCAGCGGCATCACCATCTTTCTGATCGGGCACGTCACCAAGGAAGGCACGATTGCCGGTCCCAGGGTGCTGGAGCATATTGTTGACACCGTCTTGTACCTGGAAGGCGAGCATTTCCAGAGTTACCGATTGCTGCGGTCAGTCAAGAACCGCTATGGTGCCACCAGCGAAGTGGGGGTTTTTGAGATGCAGGAACGCGGCATGGTGGAAGTGCGCAACCCCAGTGAAGTTTTTCTGGCAGAGCGGATGATCAACGCGCCGGGCTCGGCAATTGCCGTGACGATGGAAGGCACGCGACCACTGCTGGTTGAGATCCAGGGGCTGACCACGCCGACCAATTTTGGCAACCCGAGACGAACAGCTAATGGCATTGACTTCAATCGCTTACTGATCATCGTGGCAGTGCTCACCCGCCGGCTGGGTGTCGGGCTGGGAAACCAGGACGTGATCACTAATGTGGTAAGTGGTCTGAGGATCGACGAGCCGGCAGCCGACCTTGCGGTTGCGACAGCCATTACCTCCTCCTACCGGGATCAACCCGTACGAGCCGATACTGTTTTGATTGGTGAAGTGGGACTTTCGGGTGAGCTGCGCATGGTTGGGCAGATGCAGACACGATTGAAAGAAGCAGCAAAATTGGGTTTCAAGCGCGCCGTGGTGCCTAAACGCATTCGAAAAGGCGAACCATGGCCGGAGGGAATTGAAATAATTGAAGCCCGCTCACTGCGGGAGGCGTTGAAAGCAGCTCTGCTAGAGAAAGAAAAGGAAGCAGAGTAAGGGAGACCTGCGATGGTTGTCCGCTGTTCGTGTAAATTAACCACCCCCTAGCCCCCTCCTTGGAGGGGGTTTGGTTACGCTGACATATCTATGTAGGGGTGACCTACTATGGTCGCCCGGATTGGAATCTTTTCCTACGGATGGGCTTTAGTCCATCCGATTCATTACTCAGACAACACATTTACTGTTGGGGTGAGCCCTGTAAACTCTTGGTCACTGCGAGACCCTTTGCCAGAGTGCTGTGTGGGTCGGATGATCATTGTCCTGGCAAAGGGTCGTGACAGCCTGCTTTTGATTCCAAAGGTCAATACTAATGTGATATTTTGAGAATGTTCCTCATTATTTTTCATGAACCTAGAGTAAAACTTAAGACTGCCACGCCCCTTCTCTTCTTTGCTAAGCTCTTGTCGTTCAAGCATCGGGGGCTCGCAGTGACTGAAATTCGGGGTGATTTACTCTCCGACATCGCGAGAATTGGTATTCTTGACGGCGGAGTGAGGTGGGTTCTAATTACTGTACAACACCATTTCCTCCCACCTCATTCCGCCCTACGCTTGGATCATTCAGCTAGTCATGCTGTTCTGAAGTAGCCTTTCACGGTCACCTGGATTAAGGTATCATTCTTAACCGAACAAGAGAAAGAGCCGACTATGAATAACCTGAACAAATGCCCAATCATCCGCTCCACACGCCGGAACCATGCCCTCGAGCATGCCACCATGAAGGTTCTGGCTGAGAAGTACAAAGGTGTAAAAATGATGGGGCATTCCAATCCGGCTGGTTTCTTACTCTTTGCCGATTTACCCACCGAACTCGTCACGGAAGCCGTTTTGGAGGCGCGCAAGCGCCTGCAAGCAGGCGAAGCGGACCTCGCCATCCACCCTGGCTGCGGCACCAATTATGCCGCTTCCTCTTTTCTGGCTGGCTCGGCATCGTTTGCTGTTTTGATGGCTCTGAGCGGTGGAAAAACCCCAAAATGGTGGCACATCCTGCTTTCCACGCTGGTGGCGGTGCCTGTCTATATCCTCTCAAAGCCGATCGGTCCTCGCCTGCAAAAAGCGATCACTACTGATGCTGACGTAGAAGGTTTGGAAGTAAAACTGGTCACCAGCCAGAAGACCCGCAATGGATTCTTCCATCAAATCAACACGCAGGCATGATGTCTGAAACTAGTAAACCCAGCCTCTACCTCCTGCGGGGGGATGACCAGTCCAAGATCAAAGAAATTTTGGCGGGTTTTCAGGCTGGTCTGGGTGACCCCAGCATGGCTGACCTGAATACAGTGCGTTTAAATGGCGACACGCTCGGCTTTGAGGGACTGCAAGCCGATGCCCTGACCATCCCCTTCCTGACTGACCGGCGTTTGATCATCGTTGAAAATGCCCGTGCTTTTCTTACCAAAGCCGGCAAGGATTCGCCTGAGAAATACCTTGATCTTTTCACAACACTTCCTGCCAGTTCTGCGCTGGTGTTTGTGGTGGAGGATCAGGTCAGCAAACGGCGGGGTGAACGTAATTGGGAAAACCATAAAAGCTATGCCTGGGCGATGAAATGGATCGAAGAAAACGGTAAAAGAGGGATCGCCATCGACTGCCTCTTACCGGTTGATGAAGACATGCCCGCCTGGATCATGCGCAAAGCGAAGGAACTGGGCGGGGCGTTCCGACCGGACGCAGCGCACCTGTTGGTCAGTTATATTGGGAACAACACCCTCCAGGCTGGACATGAGGTTGAGAAGCTGATCACCTACGTTGGGAAAACGGGCGTGGTCGAGCCAGACCATGTCACCCTGTTGACCGCGCATGAGCAGGAGGGTAACATTTTTGCCTTGACTGATGCCTTGGGTGAGAGGAACGCAGTCAGAGCCATGCAGGAGTTTCAACTCTTGATTGAGAAGAGCGATGTGATGGAGCTCTCCGGTATGATCCACCGCCAATTCCGCCTGCTGATCCAGGCGCGGGAGATCATTGACGAAGGTGGTAGCGTCCAGCAAATCGAACAAGAGCTGAAGGTGCTCAACTTTGTTGCGCGGAAACTTTACACACAGGCACAGCGTTTCAGCCTGCGCCAATTGTTGGAAATTTTCAGCCGTTTGTTGAATATTGATGAAGGCATCAAGACCGGCGGGATGCCCGGTCAGACAGCTTATGAGCTGTTGATTGCCGATCTGACCAGGTAAACACTGCAGGAACAAAAATGCCATTTAATATCATTCGCAACGACATTGTCAAATTGGAAGTGGACGCCATTGTTAACGCTGCCAATCCTGACCTGAAAAATGGCGGTGGCGGGGTGTGCGGCAGGATCTTTGAGGCTGCCGGTGTGGAAGAGCTGATGGACGCATGCGATTCGATCGGGGGCTGCCCAATAGGGAGCGCCGTGATCACGCCCGGCTTCAAACTGCCCGCAAAATATGTGATCCATGCCGTGGGTCCGGTCTGGCAGGGCGGTGAGCGGGGTGAAGAACCGTTGCTGCGCAGCGCTTACCGTACCAGTCTCGAATTGGCTACCCAACACAATCTTGAAAGCGTCGCCTTCCCGTTGCTGTCCTCGGGCAATTTTCGCTATCCTTACGAGCAAGCCCTGGCAGTTGCGCTGGATGAGATCAACCGCTATCTCTTCCAAAATGATATGCAGGTCACCCTGGTCATGTTTGACCAGACCGCAACTGCGCTTGGGTTCAAAATCCGCCAGGACCTGATAAGTTATATTGATGATCATTACGTGGAGGAGCACCTTAATCTAAATAGACCTCGGGAACACTACGGTCCCTGGGCTGGTCCCACAGCAAAGCGGAAAAAGCCATCCCGTGAAAAGCCGGGGACTGTCCATGATCAGGATCTCTACTATTCCATTCAGATGCCGCCCAGCATGGCGATTGGGGATGGACTGGTATTTCCTGAAGAGAAAACTTTCTCGGAAGCCTTGCTTAAATTGATCGACGCCAAGGGCATGACCGATGTCGAAGTTTATAGAAATTCCAACATAGACAGGCGGCATTTCAGCAAGATCCGCAGCAACCATAACTATGCACCAAAGAAATCAACCGTACTGGCGTTGACCATCGGCTTGAAACTCTCCGTGCACGAAGCACAGGATCTGCTGTCACGGGCAGGCTTTGCTTTCAGCCCATGTGATAAACGCGATCTGATAGTCCGTTACTTTTTAGAGCAAGGTAATCATGATATTGCTATGGTAAATGCGGCGCTCTATGATTTCGATCAGGAGCTGCTGGGCGTTTAAAAATGTCGCCTTCCAGGCGACCACAAGACAAG
The DNA here is from genome assembly GCA_040770225.1 of Anaerolineaceae bacterium. Taxonomy (GTDB): domain Bacteria; phylum Chloroflexota; class Anaerolineae; order Anaerolineales; family Anaerolineaceae; genus Mesolinea. The sequence goes on along the minus strand of JAXGJN010000007.1, from coordinate 76,093 downwards.
TTCGGGGGAATATCATAGACCTCAGATCATTAAGGAGGTCTACAATGAACAAAACAGAACTGATTTTCATCCTCGACCGCAGCGGTTCCATGGCTGGCTTGGAAAGTGACACCATAGGGGGGTTCAATGCGACCATCAACGATCAGAAGACGATCGATGGGGAAACACGCGTGACTACCATCCTGTTCGACAACTTCTTCGAGATCCTGCATGACCGCATCGATTTGCAGGATATCTCGCCCCTGACCAACAAAGACTACTTTGTCCGCGGCAGCACCGCCTTGTACGATGCCGTTGCATTGGGCATAAACAAGATTGCCAATGTGCAGAAGCAAACCAAAGCAGAGGGCAGGGCTGAAAAGGTCATCATGGTCATCACCACCGACGGTTACGAGAATGCCTCACGTGAGACCAATGCAGCTACATTGCATAAGATGATCGATAAATGCAAGAAAGAGGGCTGGGAATTCCTGTTCCTGGGGGCAGATATCGATGCCCAGGCAGCCGCTGGGGCGATCGGGATTGATGCAAGCCGGGCTTCGAATTATATGAAGGATGCCCAAGGCGTCGATGTGCAGTACCGGTCGCTTAATCAAGCTATTCGCAGTATGCGCTCTGGTGCACCCTTACCCGAGGACTGGAAAAAAGACCTGGACGAGGACAATAAACGGAAGAAATAGTGGGGGTTAGAGGGGGCAAGGGGGGCTGGGGGACAGGGGGTTGGGCTGGGGAAATTCTACCCCAGCCCTGTTTTATTCAGTTATAAAAAACCGCCTAATCGGCGGTTGGGGTAGTTTGTTTGCTGGTTTCCTTTGGGGAAGCTTCTGTTTTAACTGTTTCGGAGGGCGATTTGGCACCGTTTCCGCCTTCACCATTGTCTTTATGTCCGTATTTCTGACCGGATGGAGAGCGATTATCAGTGGCATAAAAACCTTTGCCTTTAAACACGATCCCAACCGGTGTGTAAACCTTGCGCAAGGCGACCTGGCTGCAAACCGGGCAAACCGTCAGCGGGTCATCGGTAAAATGTTGAAATTCGTCAAAACGGTGACCGCAATCTTCGCAAAGATAACTATAAACAGGCATTTTCTAACTTCTCCAAATCCAGAACCATTATAGTACCACAGAATGGTTCCAAATCATCTTACAGTAAATGGATTAGATTTTCGTAAGAATCGACGATCGCTGGTTGATGTATTTGAAACAAATAGTGTAAACAATCACCTCAAACAAAGTGTAAACACTCACCTCAAACAAAGTGTAAACAATCACCTCGAACAAAGTGTAAAAAATTATGGTCTTGACACAAGCCGCCATCCCTACGAAAGCAACGTCAACCCGTAGGGAATGGTCTTGCACCTTTCCATAAACGAAGATAGGCTTCCGTAAACGGATGGGGACAAGCCGGCAACCCTACGAAAGCAACATAAATCCGTAGGGAATGGTCTTGCACCATTCCGTCCAATGAGGATAGGCGTCCTGGAACGGATGGGGACAAGCCGGCAACCCTACGAAAGCAACGTCAACCCGTAGGGAATGGTCTTGCACCTTTCCATAAACGAAGATAGGCTTACGTAAACGGATGGGGACAAGCCACCATCCCTACGAAAGCAACGTCAACCCGTAGGGAATGGTCTTGCACCATTCCGCCCAATGAGGATAGACGTTCTGGAACGGATGGGGACAAGCCACCATCCCTACGAAAGCAACGTCAATCCGTAGGGAATGGTCTTGTGCCATTCCGCTTGTCCAGAAAGACTTACCAAAGCGGATGGGGACAAGCCGCCATCCCTACGAAAAACGCTTTACTTCAAACCTGATGGGGACAAATAGCCGTCTCTACGAAAGTAGCGGATTTCCGTTTATACACCTCAATACCCAAGTAGCAAAAGTGCCGTCCACTTTTGACAAGCTCGTAATGCCAACCTTACATAAATCAACTCACCGCTCTGTTTGGGATATAATCCGAAAAGTTATTAAGGAAAGAAGCCTTATGGAAGAAATAGAAAAAAAACCTGAGATGGTTGGCGCCGAAGAATCACTGCGCGAACCTGCGAAGACTAAGAAATCACGCAGAGGTTGGCTGATCGCGCTTAGTGTTTTGGCAGCGATGGTCGTGATCCTGTTTGCGCTTTACCAGATCCCGGCTATTCATGACCGGGCATATTATTATGTCAATACACTGCGGTCGAAGGTCTATTACTTCCTAAAGCCGCCTGCGGCATCGGACTTTGAGGTCTCTGGTGAAGCCACTATGAATTCCGATGTGGTCGCCACCCTGACCGCACTCGCCCCCACACCAACGCTTGTGGCTACCCCCGAACCTACCCACGCACAGACGGCAACCCTTGCCGCCAGCCCAACCCCCACGCCTGAACCCACGGCCATCCCGGCAGCAGTTCAGCTGGAAGGCATTGTCCAGGAATATCAACGTCTTAATAGCTGCGGTCCAACTAATCTGGCTTTGATCCTGCGCTATTGGGGCTGGGTGGGCGATGAAATTGATATTGAAAAGCTGGTCAAACCCCGCCTGGAAGACCTGAATGTCACTCCCCAGGAAATGCTTGACTATATCCAGAACCACACTGAACAAGATGCGGTCCTGCGGCTGGGCGGCACGATTGATTTGCTCAAACGCCTTTTAGCCGCTGGGTACCCGGTATTGGTTGAACGCGGTTATGTGAACCGTGATGATGAATGGAATGGTTGGATGGGGCATTATGGGGTTATTGATGGTTATGATGACGCCCAACAGGCTGTACACATCCCCGATACCGTGAATGGCTACACCTGGGTCAAATACGATATCCTGCAACAGGGATGGGACGAATTTTCGGGCACTTACCTGGTGGTATTCCCTCCCGAAGAGCGCGAGATCGTACTCGGTTTGCTTGGACCAGACGCCGACCCAGAACATAACCTCAACACAACCCTCGAGAAATTCCGCCAGCGCTCCGAAGCCGCTGAACTTTCAGAGCAGTATTTTGCTTATTACAGTTTAGGCGAACTGTTGGTAATGAAAAGGGATTACGTGGCAGCAGCGGAAGCTTTTGACAATGCTTTTGCGGTCTACAATTGGCTGCCGGTCGACCATCGTCCCTGGCGTATGCTCTGGTACCAGGTTGGTCCCTATGAAGCCTACTATTACACAGGCCGCTACAAGGCTGTCATCAGCCTTACCTTTAAGACGATCACAGATGCCAGCAAACCAGCGCTGCCCGAAACCTTTCTGTGGAGCGGGCGTGCCAACGTGGCTTTGGGGAACACCAACTCCGCTATTTGGGATTTCAAACGAGCACTGGAATGGCACCCCGGCTGGGAACCAGCTGCGGCTGAACTGACAGCATTGGGTGTCGATCCCGAACAATAATTAAGAAGAGAGTTTTATGTCAAAATCGACTGAAGAATTAAAGAAACAAGTTCGCCACGTCTCAGTTTGGCGCAAACCCTGGCTATACCTGGTCATCATTGCTGTGTTAGGGCTTGTTGGAGTGGCTGCCATGCGTGTTCCAGCAGTGGAACAACGTGCACGCAACCTGTATTCAAGGATTTACTATCGCCTGAATCCACCCACTGAAAATGAATTTGGACCCTCCCAGCAGGGCACCATCAGCGCGGATGTGCTTGCGACCCTGACGGCAATGGCTCCCACAGCCACCCTCGTACCGACACCGACTGACGCTCAGCTCGCCCAACAAACTGCTGTCGCAACTGAAATGCCTACCAATACCCCATTCCCTGTACCGGCAAGTTTTGCCCTGGATGGAATGGGACTGGAATATCAGACCATGAATAACTGTGGACCCGCTAACCTATCCATGAACATAACGTATTGGGGCTGGACCACCAATCAGCACATTACGGAAGAAGCCCTGAAGACCCATAAAGACGACCGCAATGTAATGCTGCAGGAGATGTTGGATTTCACCCTGGCTAATACCAACCTGAAAGGTCAGGTGCGATATGGCGGTGATATCGACGTCGTAAAGCGCTTACTTTCCGGCGGCTTCCCAGTCTTGCTTGAACGTGGACATACCGATGAGGAAGACGGCTGGATGGGGCACTACAGCATTATCACAGCATATGATGATAATTCGCAGTCCGTTCAAATCCCTGACACGCTTTTGGGCACCATGAGCATGACCTATGCTGAACTGGAACACGATTGGTGGCACTTTGATGGCATCTACCTGGTGGTTTACCCGGCAGAACGTGAGCAGGAAGTGCTTACCCTGCTTGGTGAGGATGCTGACCCAGCTAAAAATTTGCAGAATACCCTGGCGAAAGTGGAAGCTCGTATCCAGCAGGTGAGTGGGCAGGATTTGTTCTTCGCCCTCTACAGCAAAGGTTCGGTTTTAGTTGAGTCGGGCGATTACCTGGCAGCTGCACAAGTTTATGACCAGGCTTTCGCTGTGTACAACCAACTGGACTACGGTCTGCGCCCCTGGCGCATCACCTGGTACCAGGTCGGTCCTTACGAAGCCTATTATTATTCTGGTCGCTACCAGGATGTGCTCAACCTGGCAAAACAGACCGTTGCCAATACCAGTTTCCCCTCCTTGCCTGAAACCTGGTATTGGGGCGGGCAGGCTGCCCTGATGCTGGCAGATAAAGACACAGCGGTGGATTATTTTCGTAAGGCATTGGAGTTTTTCCCCGGTTGGGATCTGGCAACCCAGGGATTGGCACAAGCCGAATCCTGAGCCTGACAGCCAACTGTGAGCGGTAAAAACAGCCTTTTTCTACAAAGGTATAATGCAGCCAATGATGAACAGGTCAAACAAAGAGATATTTCGGAAGCGCCTTGCCAAAAAAAGCGTATGGTCCAAACCATGGGTTTACCTGGCGATGGTGCTTGTTTTGCTGCTTTTAGCAGTTTTAATTTACCAAATACCTTCGGTGCATCAAAGATTCTCCTGGCGTGTTGAAAGTTTCACGTCGAGGATCTATTATTTCTTCAACCGACCCGGACGGGACGTTTTCGTCCCGGCTGAAGAGGCAGTCGCTCAAATGGATGTTCTGAAAACGCAGACAGCCATCGCGCCCCCCACCGCCACACCGACCCCCACTGCAGAACCAACAATCACCCCAACCCTGGAGTTCACCCCAACCCCAACGGTAGAACCAACCGCGACCCCCACACTTAAGCCGTTGCCAAGATCGGCTTTGTTGGAAGGCGTTCAGGTGGAATATCAAAAAGCAAACAATTGCGGTCCCGCCAATCTCTCAATGTTGTTGAAATACTGGGGCTGGCAAGGTGATCAGACTGTTACAGAACAAGTGCTGAAGCCTTTTATCAAAGACCGAAATGTGATGCCATACGAAATGCTTGATTATGTACAAAAGAATACTGAGGTTAATGGGATTGTCCGTTATGGTGGTGATCTAGCCCTGGTAAAACGTTTGGTAGCAGCCGGTTTCCCGGTTTTAATTGAGCGCGGCTATGTTAACGCCCAGGAAGGCTGGATGGGACATTATGGTTTGATTGTCGGCTATGACGATGAGACCCAGGAAGTGACCATTCCGGACACCTATTTGGGCGTAATAAAAATGAAATATGAAGAAATCGATAAATTCTGGGCACAGTTTGACAAAATCTACCTGGTAATTTTCCCAAATGAGCGCGCTCAGGAAGTTTATGACATCCTGGGTCCTCAGATGGATTCAGCTTACAACCTGCAGCATACTTTTGACCAGGTGCAGGCTAACCTCTTCAACCAAAAAGACACTGAACTTTTCTTTGCGTGGTACAGCCGGGGCTCGATCATGGTTGAAATGCAAGACTCCTGGGGTGCTGCTCAATCGTTTGACGAAGCTTTCAAGGTTTATGCAACATTGCCCGAAAAAGACCGCCCCTGGCGTATGCTCTGGTATCAGACCGGACCCTTCTTCGCTTACTACAATATGGGTCGCTACCACGACGTGCTGAATCTGGCAGAACAAACGCTAACTGAAGCCAAGGAGGATGCCCTCCCCGAAAGTTGGGTTTGGAAAGGTCGGGCTGAAGTGATGTTGGGCTTGCGCGATGATGCCATTGCCAGCTTTACCCGTGCCCTTTACTGGCACCCAGGTTGGTGGGTTGCTGAAAACGAACTGTCTGCTTTAGGCGTGACCCCTCCATAGGAACCAGTCCGGATGAGTAAAATCAGCGAATTTAATGCTAAAACCTGGGATCAGTGGAGCGAAGAAGATTTCATCTGGACTGTGCCCTTCTCTGCGGAACAATTTGCACAGGCAAAAAACCGTGATATAGAACTGATACTAACACCCATGAAAAAAGCGCCTTTGTGGTGGTTTAAGGGGTTGGGCAAACGTGTGTTGGGGCTTGCCAGTGGGGGCGGGCAGCAGAGTGCCGAACTGACCGCTCACGGCTATGAGGTCACCATTCTGGATATGTCTCTCAGGCAGCTGCTGGCAGATAAGCTGGTGGCACAACGCGAAGGTTATGCGCTCAACCTGGTCAAAGCCGATATGACCCAGCTGTTTCCGTTTGAGGATAATTCTTTCGATTTTATCGTTCACCCTGTGTCTAATTGTTACATTGAGGATGTCGAGCACGTCTGGAGGGAAGCATTCCGGGTTTTAAGACCCGGGGGTGCCTTAATGTCCGGCTGGACTAACCCAATCATGTACATGGTGGATGAAACCGCCTTGTATTCTGAAGACACCTCTTTGGAGATCAGAATCCCTCTGCCCTATAACAGTCGTCTGGAAGAGCAGAAGGGAGTCAAGATAACAACCGAGAGCGGTTACCAGTTTAGCCACACGCTTGATACTCAAATAGGCGGCCAGTTGCGGGCAGGTTTTTTGTTAAAGGATTTCTACGAGGACAACGAAGAAGACAACCGGTTAGGAAAATTCTGCAACCTCTATGCTGCTACATTGGCGTTCAAACCAGGGTAATTGATTACTTCTTTTCCCGATAATTATTGAGAATATCCTGACTGGGCATCAGGATGGCTTTTGGTTCGCAAACACTCTTGCAAAAACAACACCCAACCATGCATAAAAACGGTTCCGCCACCCAAATATTTCCATCCTCGTCCTGCTCGTAGACCTCGCGGGCGCACAGATCCAGGCAGGCACCACAGTTCGTACACAATTCGGCAGAAATAGTCGGAAACCAAGGAATCTGCTCACGCGGGTAGCCGCGCCAGGTGCCGTAATTGCGGGCGACGATTGTTTTGCCGCTCTTGCGCTTGCAATAATAACGTTGATACTCCTGGATGAGGGTGGTCGTGTAGCTTTGGGTAGATGATTTCGGTATGAAATTGTGTTCTTTCACCCCTTTAAGGATCAATCCGGGTGTTTCAGGAGCATTTGGCGCAACATCTTCAGCGAAAAGGCGTGAGAAGAGCTCTTCCAGACCCAATAAACCGGCTGGAACACCTTCGATGTTGAGCATGCGGTAACTTAGGGGCATATTACTCCTCGGGTTGCTCTCCAAGGCAATCGGCAGCCGCCTGCTTGATGTGCCCCATCATGGCAGTGAGACCGTTGCTGCGTTGAGAAGAAATGTGCCGCCACAGCCCAAGGGTCTCAAAAAAGGTCATATCCGCCTTTAAAACCTCTTTGGCTGGCTGACCGTTGAGAATCTCATTCAATATTGCCACCATCCCTTTAACGATCAGGGAATCACTATCAGCGCTGAATACCAGGTTCCCTTCCTTGCAGTGGATATCGAACCAGACACTGGACTGGCAGCCCTGCACCAGGCGATCGTCCGTTTTGAGGGTAGGGTCCATCTCGGGCAAGTCCTGACCCATCTCGATCAGGTACTCATATTTTTCTTCCCAGTTCTCCAGGAGTGCAAAATCATCGATTAGATTCTGCTCGATTTGTTTGATCGTTTCTTTTTCAGTCATGCTTATCTCCTGATCATACGAATAACACGCTCGATGCCGTGAGCGAGGGCTTCGAGATCCTGGCGAGTATTGTAGATAGCCAGGGATGCCCTCACGTTACCGGCAATACGGAGCGCGTCCATGATCGGTTGAGTGCAATGCTGTCCTGTACGCACAGCGATTCCTTTTGCATCCAGTAAAATGCCAAGGTCGTAATGCTGAATACCTTCCACATTGAAGGGCATAATGGCGGACCGGTGTTTGGGATTGCCATAGACTCTCAAACCAGGAATGGCTTGCAGTAAGTCGAGTCCATACTCAAGCAAATTGGCCTCATATGCCTGCAGTTCAGCGAAATCGAACTGGTTGATGTAATCAATGGCTGCTCCCAGCCCGATCACATCGGCAACGTTGGGTGTGCCGGCTTCAAACTTGTAGGGCAGCACGTTGAAAGTCACTTTGGTCGGTGTGACCTCGTCGATCATTTCTCCGCCGGACTGGAAGGGGGGCATTTTTTCCAGCCATTCTTTTTTTCCATAAAGGACGCCAATTCCCATAGGGGCATACATTTTGTGCCCTGAGAAGGCGTAAAAATCGGTATCCAGTGCCTGCACATCGTGAGGAAGATGCTGGATCGCCTGAGCGCCATCCACCAGGACAGGTACGTTGGCGGCATGGGCGAGACCCACAATTTCTTCAACCGGATTGACCGTTCCCAACGAATTCGAAACATGGTTCACGGCGACCAGTTTGGTTTTCTCGTTCAACAATTTCTGAAATGAAAGCAGATCCAGCTCTCCATTTTCATCGATGGGAATAACGCGAAAATTCGCCCCTTGCCGCTGACACATTAACTCCCAGGGTACATAATTGCTGTGATGCTCCAGCTGGCTGACAATGATCTCATCGCCTTCTTTGACTAACGCCTGTCCAAAACTATAGGCGACCAGGTTGACTGATTCGGTAGTTCCACGGGTGAAAATGATTTGATCTGCTGAGGATGCGTTCAGATAGGCAGCCACTTTTCTTCGAACATGCTCATAAGCCTGCGTTGCCTGGATGGCGAGGGTATGATTCCCGCGGTGAATATTGGCATTGGTAGTGGCGTAGTAGTGGCTGATGGCATCAATCACGCTTTGGGGTTTTTGGGTGGTGGCGGCGTTGTCTAAATAAACCAGAGGCAGATCGTTGACGGTCTGGGTGAGGATGGGAAAATCGTCTCTGGCAGTGAGGATATCTTTGGTCATGGTGTGAGTCCTTTGGTGGCTTGATTTTACCATTGAGGGGTTAACGAAATATGGATTGTATTAAATTAATAAAAGAATCCCCCCATTTTGGGAGGGCATAAAGGCTGGCTTTCTCTAATTGCTTATCCGCTTACAATTTGAATAATTATGCCCTCCTCCGTTTTCGGGGGAGGGTCCGTGAGCGAAGCAAACGGGGGTGAGGAATAGTAAAAAACAGTTTATTGAGCAATTCTTTTCAGAACAACCAAACGTATTGCCTCACAAACTTCAAAAAAGTTATGATCGACTTCAAAGTTTGTAAACCGGAAAACTTCATAACCAAGCGATTTTAATCTTTCATCCCTCCTATGATCTTTAGATCGATCCGCATCTTCAAAGTGCTGTCCACCATCTAGTTCCACAACAACTTTCGCCCGAGCACAATAGAAATCAACTATATAGTTCTCAATGACCTTCTGTCGGTAGAACTGAATTTCGAAGTTGCGTAGAAAATCATACCAAAGATGGCGTTCTTGTTTGGTCATCTCGTTGCGTAATTTGCGGGCGTTGAATTGGAGTTGTTTTTCGGAAGGCATGAGATTCGAATTATACCCTCACCCCCGCTTTGCGGACCCTCCCCCAATTGGAGGAGGGCGTAAAAATGCTTTGCATCCGCAAGACTTTTCTGAAGAGCATAGGGATAAAATCCCTCGCCCCCGATTACCCATTCGTTTCACGGTGGGTACAGGTCGCGGACCCATCCCCGCAAGCGGGGGACGGACCGCGAGCGAAGCGAACGGGGGTGAGGGGCTTAAAGACATGTTATAGGTGGTTAAGGTTTGGTAAAAGGATGCTTATGGTTCCGTGTATTTTTCTTTTTTGACTTGCAGTGAGATACAATTGTTAACAAGTATTGCTTCGATAAATTCTTGGTTTATTGATGCAAGACTCGTGGAGGATACATGGCAGAAAAAATATTGGTCGTTGATGATGAAGTCTCGCTGCAAGAGACATTGACTTATAAACTTGAAAAAGAAGGGTATCAAGTTGAGGTAGCTGGAGACGGTTTAACTGCACTTGCATTAGCCCGATCGACGCATCCCGACCTTGTGATCCTGGATGTGATGCTGCCTGGAATGGATGGCTTTGAAGTTTGCCGGAATCTTCGACAAGAGTCCAATATCCCTGTATTGATGCTGACGGCTCGCGATGACGAAATCGACCGTGTGGTAGGTCTCGAAGTGGGTGCGGACGATTATCTGCCCAAGCCCTTCAGCATGCGCGAGCTAATCGCACGCGTGAAAGCCCTGTTACGGCGGGTCCGATTGATCCGCGAGGAAGTTGGCGCTGCTGTGCAGGAAGGTAATTTGCCACAAATCATGACCTTTGGAAACCTGGAAATCGACATGACCCGCCGAGAGGTCCGTTTGAATGGAGTGGTTGTGCCCTGTAAACCCAAGGAATACGATCTGCTGACCTTCATGGGGCAGCATAAAGGTCGTGTGTTGACCCGTGAATTGATCCTTGAACGAGTATGGGGTTGGGGTTTTGTGGGGGATTCCCGTACAGTGGATGTCCATATTCGCTGGTTGCGTGAAAAGATTGAACCAACTCCAGATAAACCAGAACGGATCATTACGGTTCGGGGGGCTGGTTACCGTTTCGAAGGATAAATCAATGAAGCCGCGCTTTCATTTGCGCATTCTGTGGCCTTTTATCCTGATTTTAGTGGCAAGTCTGGCTGCCCTGGCACTGTTGTTCCCCCTGGTCCATGGTTCCATCTTTCAACAAGCCGTAGAAACAGGTGAAGAGGTAAATTTTGTTCCGATATTCACTCTTGTATTTTTGATCGTTGCGATCGGTCTTTTGGTTGGATTGTTGATCAACATCTATTACACCAACCAACACCTGAATGTCCTTGAAGATTTGACCGATGCAGCCAAAGAACTGGGTGAAGGAAAATTCACAGAGATTGAGATACCAAAAAATGTAGGCGACCTCCCCGAAATCCAGGAGCTGGCTGAGGCGCTGCAAAAAACCGCGCTTCAGACCGAAGAGCAATTCAACGCGTTGACCAAAGAGAGGGCAATGCTCTCTGCTGTTCTGGATCACATGACCGATGGTGTCTTGATCGCGGATGATAATGGCAGCGTACAATTACTCAATGCGGCTGCCGAAAGGCTCTTTAAGGTCGAAAATGAGCAAGCAATTGGTCGTTCAGTCGTCGAAGTGATGCGCCATTACAGCCTGGTTGAATTGTGGGAAAAAACGAAGAATGGTAACCCCGAGACCATAAACATGGAATTGGGCTCCGCACATAAGTATCTTCAAGTGGTTGGAATTTCCCTTGAAAAGGATCTGCCTGGTCGAACCATGTTACTTTTCCAGGATCTGACCCAGACTCACCAACTGGAAATCGTTCGGCGCGACTTTGTCTCCAATATTTCTCATGAATTGCGCACCCCCATTGCAGGCTTAAAAGCAATCAGCGAAACACTCTTGGATGGTGCCCTGGATGATCCGCCGGCTGCACGAAAGTTTTTGGTGCATATGGACAACGAGGTTGATAACCTGACCCAAATGGTCAATGAACTGCTGGAGCTTTCGCGCATTGAAGCCGGGCGTTCAAACTTTGAGTTCCAGCGTGTTGAACCTTGCCAGCTTCTTAATACAGCATTTGATCGCATGATATTGCAGGCAGAAAAAGCAGGGGTGACCCTCATGCAAGATTGTCCGGCAGGGCTTCCTCAGGTATATGCCGACCCGGTGAGGATATCACAAGTATTTGTCAATCTGATCCATAACGCCATTAAATTTACACCGAATGGCGGGCATATTCGCCTTACTGCCTGGCGCGATGACAAACAAGTAGTTTTTATGGTACAGGATGATGGCGTTGGAGTCGCAAAAAAAGACCTAAAAAGAATTTTTGAGCGGTTTTATAAAGCCGATCGAGCTCGCTCAGGGGGTGGGACCGGTTTGGGTTTGTCGATCTGCAAACATATTGTAGAAGCACATGGCGGACAGATTTGGGTTGAAAGCGAAGGAAATTCTGGCAGCCAATTCTTTTTTACAGTCCCGGCGACAGCAGGCGGGAACATTGGTTAACCAAGGTTTTACCCGTTCAGCCTGCAGTACAATTAACCTCCGCAACTACGCGGAACTTTGGAGGCATTTATGTCCCGTTTTACTTTAGACCAGGAAATTCGCCTGGTACAGGATGAAATACTGTTATTGGGGAGCCTGGTGGAACAGGCAATTCTCAATTCTGTTGATGCCTTGCAGAGGCGAGATGCTACCGCCGCGCAACGTGTTTATGAAAATGATCGCAAAATCAATGCAAAGCACCATGCTATTGAAAATCATATATTGATCACGTTTGCCACCCAAAGTCCTTTGGCAAGCGATTTGCGGTTTTTGGCAGCCATGCTGGAAGTCAATACCGAGTTGGAGCGTATCGGTGATTATGCCAAGGGGATATCCAAGGTAGCCATCCACCTGGCGGATAGCGATTATGCCATCCCGATCCGTGAGATCCAGCAAATGGCAGACCTGGCGACCTCCATGCTGCATCGTTCCTTGGGCGCTTTTGTGGCAGGAGACACGGTTGCAGCCCACAGCATCCCCGAAGAAGATAACCAGGTGGATGAACTATACGAGAGTATTTACCGCAAAATTGTGGAAGGGATGATCAAAAATCCTGATACCATCGACCTGGGAAACCAGGTTATTTGGGTCATCCACAACCTGGAGCGAACAGCCGATCGTGTCACCAATATTTGCGAACGGGTGGTTTTCATTGTATCGGGAGAATCGGTTGAATTTGATGTCTCTGACGATGAACAATTAGACCAAGACTGACAACCAGAAATTATGAAGGAAGAAACGCGCGATGAGCGTGTTTTTTGCTGTCCAGTCACACTATGGGGTTTAACTGTTGCAAAAAAGTAAACAAATCCTATCGAAATTATCAGGGATTACGCTATAATCACAATCATCTAAACAAAACTTAAGAAAAAATACCCAATGCGTTTTCGAGCTGTGTTGAGGAGGTGGAAAAAGTGTTAAGACCAAATGATACGAAAGGAAAGTTGATCGTCGTTGAAGGCATTGACGGGTCAGGCAAGTCGACTCAGATCGACCTGCTTTACAAGTGGCTGCTTTCGAAAGGCTATTCGGTTTATTTTAGCGAGTGGAATAGTTCCGCTCTAGTTAAGAGCACTAACAAGGTCGCCAAAAAGAGCCAAACATTTACCCCGGCAACTTTCAGCATCTTGCACTGTACCGATTTTGCGGACCGCTGGGAAAACAGTATCTACCCCTTGCTCAAAGCAGGCGTGATCGTTTTGGCAGACCGTTATGCTTTCACTGCCTTTGCCCGTGATATCGCCCGAGGGAACGATCCGCAATGGGTGCGTGACATGTATTCCTTTGCCTTCATGCCCGATGCCGCCCTGTACTTCCGGGTCCCACTGGATATCGCCGTAGAACGGATCACCGGATCAAGAGCCCAATTGAAGTACTACGAAGCTGGCATGGACTTGGGGCTGTCAGATAGTTACGAAGAGAGTTTCAAGCTATTTCAGGGCAAGATCCTGAATGAATATGACAAAATGGTCGACGAATTTAGATTAACCATGATCGACGGCACCTTACCGGTGAAAGAACAACAGAGGAAAGTCAGGGCAATGATCAAGCGTGTTCTGGAAGGTTTTGAAGGACTTCCAAATCCAGACAAACAACCCATTGCTGTCGACAATCCACAAGCTGGAAAGAAAGGTAAAAAAGGAGGGAAATAATGGCTAACGCAGATTTCTATGGTGCTGGTTTTCCCTATCGTGATTTTGGCAAACTGCCCGGTAAACTGATTGTTCTGGAAGGTACAGATGGCGTCGGTCGCTCGACCCAGGTAAGTATGCTGCGGCATTGGCTGGAAGAGGAAGGTTACGCCGTTGCCGATACTGGTCTGACTCGTTCAGAGCTTACCGGTCCGGGATTGGATGCTGCCAAGAGTGGACACACACTTGGTCCAATTACGATGAGCCTTTTTTATGCAGCCGATTTTGCTGATCGGCTTGAGAACAAAATCATCCCAGCCCTACAGGCTGGATTCATTGTTCTCTCGGATCGGTATTTTTACTCGATGATTGCACGAGACAGTATTCGCGGCATTGAAAAGAACTGGTCCAGAGCTCTATATGGCATTGCCTTGCGCCCTAACTTGGTTCTATACCTGCAGGCATCTGTCCCTTCATTGGTACAACGCCTAATTCACGGTCGTGGTCTCAATTATTGGGAATCAGGCATGGACCTGCATATGGCAGATAACTTCTACGATAGCTTTGTGACCTATCAGACCGCCATCATTAAAGAATTGGAAGAGTTAGCAAGAGAATATAACTTTGTCACGATCGATGCGGACCGTACTCCACAGGAGATTTTTGAGGATCTCAAACGACCGATCCGGTTGTTACTTCATAACCGGCTGACAAAGTCAGAACGACCATATTAATCATCCTTACTTCAGCCAACACTAAGTAAGGTATGAAACCGGGATGGAAAAAACCCCCATCCCAACTAGGACAATACAGGCAGCCCTGTTCCCTGTAAGAATAGGGGTAGTTTCCAATCTCCGCGGAGGTGAAATGGCAAAAATAAGCGCCGAAGCGATCAATGTCTATGGGGCAAAAATCATCTATGAACACCTTTCGGCAATGCAGGCTGAGGTGCAAGGTGTGTTGACCAGCGAGGATATTGAATATGTCCATCGCATGCGCGTGGCAACCCGGCGGTTGCGCAGTTCCTTGGCAATTTTTAGCGATAGCTTCCCAAAGAAAGATTACAGACAATTCCTCAAGGATATCAGGGCGGTTACAAAAGCTCTGGGGGCAGCCCGCGATCTGGATGTGCAACTGGAGTTACTTGAACAGCTCCATCCGCAATTTGCTGACCCCAAACTAGCACCGGGTGTCAACCGTCTGCAGTTACGTTTGAAACAACATCGCCAGGATGCCCAAAACCAGGTGATCAAGGCAATGAAAACCCTGGAAGATGATGAGACCCTGCGAAGAATCGCGCGCTGGGCAGCGCCATGGCTGGAGAAGGCTGAAAATATTTACCTGTACTCTCCGGCGTTATTTGAGCGGGCTTTTTCCAGCATTAAGACTCGTTTACAAGAAACGTTGGAATTTGACCAACCCGTTCGAGTTGAAACGAACGTGGCGGAGTTGCATGCCATGCGAATCAGTGCAAAACATTTGCGCTACACCATGGAGGTTTTTGAGAGCTTGTATGGCGAGGAAATCAAATCCTTGATCAACCTCTCAAAAAAATTGCAGGACTTGTTGGGGTCGATCCATGATGCAGATGTCTGGATGGATATGATCCCGAGCTTTATCAAAGAAGAAGAGCAGCGCATTATCACCTATTTTGGGCATAACAGACCTTTGCGCAGACTCTTGCCAGGTTTGAGAGCATTTGCAGCCAACCGTGAACGCAGCCGCGTGGAAGATTACCGAGCTTTTTTGCAGCTGTGGGATAAAACCCTGCAAGATGGCGTTTGGGAGAAATTGGACATGCTTATCAACGCTCCCTTGAATGTTGGCGAGGCGATCAAATTGTTACAGAAGATGGAAAACCCTGAAGAGCAAGAGGGAAGCGGAACGCCGGAACCGGATGGGTAAATCAGAGGCGGATGATGAAATATTTCATCGGCACGTTGCCTGCCTAACAAATTTTACTTTTCATATCTTTCGTCAATTTCAAGGTGCGCTAGTGTCTATGGCAATTCGCCTTTTATAAAAGGATCCTTTAGTTCGAGGTATTCAATCCTGAAAAAGAGTACAAACTGCCACGCGTCCTGTTTGTTAAGTAAGGATAGAGTGATTTCCCCGTCAGGTTTTGCGGTAACTTAACTCAATGATTCATTCTTCGTCGTTGATCTCACGCTCCATGCGTTTTAGCATGGTGTAGTTAAGTACCGCAATGATTGCCATCACAACAAATAACACCAGATAACCCACCTTGAAATTTTTCTCCCCAACCCATAAGGTAAACTCTGACATTCCCCCAATCCCTGAGATCAACGTGAGGGGCATAAAAATGGTTGTGATCAAAGTAAGCCGGCGCATGATGGCATTGGTGCGGTTGGATGTCTGCGCCATACGGTTGTTGATCATGGAGAGGTGAATTTCCATCAGGCTGGTCACCTGGTCGCGGGCGGTTTCTGTGATTTCATAATAGCGGGAGAGGTGATCATAGACATCCCGGAAGAAGATGATCGCTTGGCTGGTAATAAAGGGACTATCCTGGCGGATTAGTTTGCTGATCACTTCGCGTTCATAGAATACGGATTTCCGAATGGTCATTAAGGATCGCCGCGAATCCATCAACCGGGAAAGATCGAAATCGCGTGTATCAGCCAGGATCTCATCTTCATCCTGGTCGAGTTTTAGTTCGATTTGGTCAATTACCTGGAATTTATGGTCGACCATGGTATCTACAATCAAATGTAACAGGAATGTCGGGCCGTTCTTGATGCGTTGGCTTTCCCGTTCTATAGCTCTTTCCACCCCTGCCAGGATTGGCTGACCTGCCCTGTTACGCCTTGAAGTGCTGATGATGAAGTTTGCTCCGATAAAAAAGTCCAGCTCATGGGTAATGACTTCTGTATCTGTGCTTTCAAAGACATTGAATACCATGAAAGAATAATTAGGGAAAAGATCCAGTTTGGGCAATTGGTCTTCATTGAGCACATCTTCAATGGAGAGCGGATGGATATTGAGTTCGGTGATGAGCGGTTGCAGGGTTTCCAGATTTGGATCACAGTAATCAAGCCACAAATATCCCCCTGATTCAACCGCTTTTAATCCATCTTTGAGTGATGAAAGCGTAGAGAGATCCCCATTCTTTTCGATAAAAAAGAAGTGGGTTTGTGGTTGAGGGGATGGGTTGCTTGATATCGTTTCGAATAAATTATCCGTCATGCCAGCTCCTTAGAAGAAGGCGACCTCGCCTTTAACGATAAATGGAGAAAAGGGGTTCCAATTCAACCGCCGGGCAAAACTCCAAATGGATAAGGTTCGTGCAGATTGAACCTGGCGACGTTTTTGCCAGATGACTGGCAGAGCGCTTATGGCTGCTTTTTTGCTTGCCAAAGTGCTTTCCCGTTGGGCATGAACATGGCAGCGATCAGATAAGCCAGATTAACCAGGATGTGGGCAGGCAGTAAGAGCCAGAAGAGCAGCCCTGGCATATTCTTTACAAAAGCCCATACCAGAGTTGCGCTGACCATAAAAGGTGGAGAACTCGCTTCTATAGCCTGTGCTGCCAGAGCCGACATGCCGAACCACTGCCTCAGGCAGATAAAGACAGGGGTAGCCCGCCAGCCGCAAACGGAGGTCGAGATCCATATCTTCCATGTAGGCAAAAAAATCCTCATCAAAACCGCCAATTTGCTCGAAGGCAAAGCGGGGATAGGCTGAGGCAGCCGCGCATGCGCTCATGACATAGCGAGGGCTGGCTGAACCGAAGGAGGTCGGACGGGAGTGGTTTTGACGCCAAGCCAAGCCGCTGGCGTGGTAGACATTCCACTCCCCATCCAAAACATTAGGATTATCTGCCTGAAGCAGGCGGGAGGCAAAGCAGTGCCCTGGATAACTCAGGGCAATTGGTGGAGTGTGGCAAGCCAATCAGGTTGAGGGAAGGCATCGTTATTCAGCAAGACCACGTATTCGCCCTGAGCTTGGCGGGCTGCCAGGTTGTTGCCGGCAGCAAAACCCAGGTTAGTCTCGGAGCGTAACAGGTGGAGCTTCAGATTGGGATTTTGACTTGCATCAAAGGTTCAGGTGGATCTTCAGCGCCGTTATCCAGCAGGATTACTTCGAAATCCTTGAAGGATTGTTCTTCAACGCCTGCAGATTGTCCGCCAGGAACTGTGCACTTTTCCAAAACAAGATGATAACTGAGAAGAAAGGCTTGGTCATGGTCGTTGTTCCTGGTTAGGGATATTATAGTGTAGGTGGGGTTGTATGCAGAAGATTGCTTGGCAGGCTAAATAAATCGTATAATATGCCAAATTTCCTTGATAGGATGTCCAATAATGGCGAAATCAAAGCAAACCCATCACAAGAAAGCCACTAAATCAACCAAGAAGACCCAGGTTGGTAGTGCAACAACCAGATCAAACAAGTCTCAAATTGTTACCAATACAAAACAGGCAGGCACCATACCATCGTGGGTTTGGAGTTTGATTGTGATTGTCGTCATGATTGGTGGGTATTGGCTAGTTCAACTCACTAATCAGCGCCAGCAGGCTGTCAGCAGTTTGCCAGCAGAAATGAGCGTGGCAGAGGTATCCAAACTTGACAGGGAAGAATGGTTTTTCCTGGACGTGCGCGAACAAAGTGAATGGAATCAGGGGCATATCGAAGAAGCAACCTTGATACCCCTGGGGCAGCTGCAAGACAGACAAGATGAGCTCCCCAAAGACAAAAAATTGTGGTGGTTTGCCGATCTGGCAATCGTAGTGCCCAGGCGAGAGATCTATTGTTAAAGGCAGGCTTTCCTGAGGTAACCAGCATGGCAGGCGGCATGAACGACTGGATCAGCCAGGGTCTGCCAGCGGTGATTGGTCCTTGATTTATTAGTAAACTCCTCTGTAATTACTTTTTTCTTACCTTTAAACGTTGTATCTCTGCTGGTCGAATCTCCGGTGCTGGTTACGCGTGTGCCCTCGCCATCTTCCTATGGTAAGATTAGAAGTTGTTTGATGCTTAATTTCGAAGGTGAAATGATTGGCTACCGCTGCTAAACCCGTCTACGATTCTGCCAGTTACCGCGTTTCTGCGATTTCTGAATTGAAGGAATTAGGAAAATATCGCTATCTGCTCGGACAACTGATCCGACGGGATATTCTGACACGCTACAAGCGCTCTGTGCTGGGCGTAGCATGGACGATGCTCAACCCTCTTGGCACCATGCTGATTTTAACTTTTGTATTTTCCAATTTTTTCAAGTCTGCTGTACCGCACTATCCTGTTTACATCCTAAGCGGTTTGCTGGTATGGAACTTCTTCTCCCAAGGTACCAATGCTGCTATCAGCGGGTTGGTTTGGGGGGCAGCCTGCTCAAACGAATCTACATTCCCAGTACTGTTTTTGGTGTCTCGGCAATTGGCACTGCTTTGGTTAACCTCATCCTGTCATTAGTCCCTCTTTTGCTGGTGATGCTGATCGATAAGGCGCCTTTTTTTGAGTCTCTGTTGTTTTTACCTGTCTCAATCCTGCTTTTAACCGCTTTTACACTAGGATTTGGGCTCTTCATCTCTTCATTGGCTGTCTTTTTTCCCGATGTAGCAGAGATGTACCAGGTCTTGTTAACCGCCTGGATGTACCTGACGCCTATAATCTATCCAGAGAGTCTGATTTCAGCCAGGTTTATGCCCATTTACAAAATAAACCCCATGTATTGGATGGTAAAAATGTTTCGCCTGCCAATTTTTGAAGGGCGCATGCCAACTTCGCAGGAATTTCTACCTGCTCTTGCCTGGTCTTCAGGTATGCTGGTTATCGGTTGGATCTATTTCACCTCAAAATCGGAGGAGTATGCCTACCGTGTCTGAGTTGGAAGTAGAAAATTCAACAAATGGTGGAGATGAACCGATTATTCAACTCGAGAATGTTTGTGTGAGTTATCGTTTACCTTCAGAACGGATCGGAACGTTCAAGGAATATGCCATCCGTAAGTTGCAGCGTAAGATTCGTTTCGAAAAATTTTGGGCTTTGAGCGATATCAGCCTGCAGGTCAACCGGGGTGAAGTGTTTGGGTTGATCGGTAATAATGGCGCCGGTAAAAGCACGATGTTAAAGGTGATTTCCAAGGTGTTGAAACCTACCAAGGGGCGAGTGGTGGTATACGGCAAAATTGCACCCTTGCTTGAACTGGGTGCTGGTTTTCATCCGGAATTGTCTGGACGGGAAAACGTATTCCTCAATGGAGCCTTGCTAGGTTATAGTCGGGCCGAGATGGAAGCGGTTTTTGATGAGATTGTTGAATTTTCTGAATTAGAGCAATTTATTAACAGCGCCTGTTCGCACCTATTCTTCCGGGATGTTTGCCCGTCTGGGCTTTGCTGTGGCGACCGCACATATGCCGGAAATATTGATATTGGATGAGATCCTCAGTGTTGGTGACGAGGCTTTTCAAAGAAAAGCCGCGATCGTCTCAAAGCTTCCAAAGAAAAGGGTCAACAGTGCTGATGGTTTCGCATGCATTGGATACCATGATCGGGATGTGCGATCGTATTGCCTGGATCGACCATGGTAAAACCCAGAAAATCGGCGAGCCGCAGGAAGTGATCGCTGCTTACCGGGGGCAAAATTTGTGATGGAATACATACGCACCGCTATCCCGGATGTGGTTTTAATGAAGCCCACGGTCTTTGGTGATCATCGCGGATTTTTCATGGAAACCTTCCGCCAGGCTGAGTTTGATGCTTTTTGCGGGCACTATGATTTTGTGCAGGATAATCACTCTGGCTCACCGCGAGGTATCTTGCGCGGTCTGCACTATCAGCTACATCAAACGCAAGGCAAACTGGTGCGCGCAGCCATGGGAGGTATTTGATGTCGCGGTTGATATTCGACAGGGCTCTAAAACCTTCGGTCAATGGGTTGGAGCAGTGTTGAGTGCGAAAATCGTCATCAGCTCTGGGTGCCGCCAGGTTTTGCGCACGGTTATTATGTGATGAGTGACTGGGCTGAATTTCTTTATAAAGCAACCGACTATTATGCCCCGGAATGGGAACGCAGCATTCGTTGGAATGACCCGGCAATCGGGATCGAATGGCCTCTGAAAGAAGGCTTTTTGCCACTTTGTCCAATAAAGATGCTATCGCGCCGACATTTATGGAAGCAGAAATCTTCCCGACTGATTGGTTTGCAGACAAACTATTCAAGGAGTAGATATGAAAAATATATTAGTCACCGGTGGGGCGGGCTTTATCGGCTCTAATTTTATCCACTACTTGCTACACCAGGAATCTGACGTGAGAATCATCAATCTCGATGCATTAACCTACGCTGGCAGCATGGAAAATATTAAAGATTTACCCTCTCCCGAGAGGCACCTGTTTATTCACGGGAATATCACCGACCGCGCTCTGCTGGACCAACTTTTGCTGAGCATAAGATCGATACAGTGGTCAACTTTGCGGCAGAGTCGCACGTGGATCGCTCCATTCTCAACCCAGGTGTCTTTGTAGAGACTAACGTGGTTGGCACCTACACACTGCTCGAGGCTGCCCGGCGCGCCTGGCTGGTGGACAAAATTGTTCCACTTGAGAACACCCGCTTCCATCACGTCTCTACGGATGAGGTTTTGGCACGCTGACGCGCGAGGAACCACCTTTTGAAGAAGACACTCCCTACAAACCTCGTTCACCATACGCTGCCGCCAAGGCGTCCAGCGACCATTTTGTGCGCGCCTACAACATCACCTTTGGTCTGCCCATCAGCATCAGCAACTGCTCAATAACTACGGTCCCCGCCAGTTCCCTGAGAAATTAATCCTCTAATGATTCTGAACGCCCTCAATGGCAGACCGCTTCCGGTTTATGGCGACGGTATGCAAATCCGCGACTGGCTCTATGTGGATGACCATTGCGAAGCGATTTTGCGCATCGTCAGGAACGGACAGGTTGGCGAAACCTACTGTGTGGGTGGTGATAATCAACCCCCCAATATCGAAATTGTCAACACCATCTGTGATATTTTGGATGAATTACAGCCTAATTCAGCCTATGCTCCTCACAATCAGTTGATCACCTATGTTGCAGACAAACCCGGCCACGACCGCCGTTACGACATTAACATAGCCAAAATCGAACAGGAACTGGGTTGGAAGCCCAGCCGACTTGCGCCAGGGCTTGGTGGACACGGTAAAATGGTATTTAGACAACCCCGAATGGGTTGAAGAGATTACGAAACAATCTGATTACGACAATTGGCTCCAGAAGAACTATTCTGGTAGGAAGGGCTAAACATGAAAGGCATCATACTTGCAGGCGGTAAAGGCACCAGGCTCTACCCGCTGACCATGGCAATCAGCAAGCAATTGCTGCCGGTCTATGACAAACCTATGATCTATTATCCGCTCTCCATGTTGATGCTGGCGGGTATTCGTGAGATCCTGCTCATCACCACCCCGGAAGACAGCGAGCAGTACAAGCGCTTGCTGGGTGATGGCAAGCTGGGCATGAGCTTCGAGTACGCCACCCAGGCAGTTCCGGGGTTGGCAGACGCCTTTTTGGTCGGTAAAGAATTTATCGGTGATGATAAAGTCTGCCTGATTTTAGGCGATAACATTTTCTTTGGTCATGGACTGCCGCAGGTTTTACGCAGTGCCGCCGAACAAGAAAATGGTGCTGTTGTGTTTGCCTACCCTGTCAAGGACCCAGAGCGTTACGGCGTGGTAGAGTTTGATGAAAACGGAAAAGCAATCAGCCTGGAAGAAAAACCGCTCAAACCGCGCTCCAATTATGCTGTTCCTGGCATTTACTTCTACGATAACCGTGTGGTTCGCTATGCAGAAGAACTCGAACCTTCACCGAGAGGTGAGATTGAGATCACTGACATTAACAGGCGATATCTCAATGATGGCGAATTATCAGTAAAAGTACTGGGGCGGGGTGTTGCCTGGCTGGACGCTGGTACGCACGAAAGCCTGCTTCAGGCTTCCATGTTTGTACAGGCGGTGGAAGACCGGCAGGGCATGATGATCTCCTGCATAGAAGAAATCGCCTACCGCATGGGTTACATCGACGAAGAATGCCTGCGCAATTGTGCCGAACCACTGACCAGCAATGAATATGGTCAATACTTGTTGCGGTTTTTGGACAGTTTAAAGAAATGAAGAAGATCCTGCTTTTTGCTCGTAACGGTCAGCTTGGTTTTGAACTACAACGGACACTCGCGCCGCTTGGTGAAGTGATTGCGGTGGATTATCCGCAGGTCGATTTTAGCAAGCCGCTGGGCATGCGCGGTCTAGTCAGGGAGATCAAACCAGATATTATTGTTAATCCAGCAGCGTATACCGCTGTAGATAAAGCTGAAAGCGAGCGCGAGCTTGCGATGGCGATCAATCGTGACGCTCCGGCGGTCTTGACAGAAGAAGCCGCTCGGCTTCGGATTCCTTTCATCCATTACTCCACTGATTATGTCTATGATGGCACAAAAGGTTCTCCATATGTGGAGACCGACGCCACCCATCCCCTCAATGTTTATGGTCAGAGCAAACTGGAAGGCGACCTGGCTGTCATGGCAACCGGTGCGCCAGCCATCATTTTACGAACAAGCTGGGTTTACTCGATGCGTCAGGGCGGGTTTGTGACCAAGGTTTTGCAGTGGGCGCGCGAGCAGGAAGTCATGCGCGTAGTTGATGACCAAATCAGCAGCCCCACTTCGGCACGCATGCTTGCAGAGACCAGCGCCCTTTTACTCGCTAAATCCTTAGGACACCCGATTGAGTGGTTGTATGAGAAAGCAGGTGTTTATCATTGTACGGGCGGCGGCTCTTGCAGCCGATTTGAGTGGGCAGAGAAAATAATCGAGCTCGACCCTAATAAAGAAGAGCAAAAAGTGCAGAAACTTGAAAGGGCAAAGAGTACTGAATTTCAGGTGCCTGCAGACCGACCGATGGTCTCGGTGTTGAATAATGGAAAACTGGAACAGTCTCTTGGTCTATGCCATCCTGACTGGCAAAAAGGACTTCAACTGACGATGGGGATTAACTGAAACAGAAAAAGTAGCCGATGAACATAAGCACTACTGTCACCGAGTTAAAACCAATGAAAATGCATCCGCTTGCGGTTGTTCTGCATCTGTATTACACAGAGCTTTTTGATGAGGTGCAGACCTATCTTGACAATCTGGATGATGCATTTGATCTTTA
This sequence comes from Anaerolineaceae bacterium, assembly GCA_040770225.1. Taxonomy (GTDB): domain Bacteria; phylum Chloroflexota; class Anaerolineae; order Anaerolineales; family Anaerolineaceae; genus Mesolinea. Next base: position 52,074 of record JAXGJN010000007.1, on the reverse strand, counting down.
CCTTTCCATAGATGAAGACCAACTGGCATTCACAGAACGTGTCTTCGCAAAATATCCCGGTGCAACGATTTTGATTGTTCCAAATCGGGGACGTGATCTAGCTCCGTTTTTAGAATTTCTAAAAATCATCCTACCCCTGGGCTACAGGACACTGCTTAAGATTCATACAAAGAAGACACTTCATCGGGAAGATGGCACAACCTGGCGAATGGATGTTTTTGATAAACTTCTTGGATCAAAAGCTCAGGTTGCCAGTATTGAAAAGGCATTGGAAACAGATAACTTGCTCGCTATGGTTGGTCCGCAGGATCATGTGCTTGACTCCCGCTTCTACATAGGCAAGAATGCTGCCATAGTGCAAGACCTTCTCTACAGATGTGGTTTTGCCCAAAGCCTGCCAGAAAGCTTCTTCTTCGTTGCTTCAACGATGTTTTGGGCAAAGCCAGAGGTTTTCGAACCCCTTTTGAGAGCAGAACTCTCATTTGATGATTTTGAAAGTGAGCCGCTTCCTGTAGACGGAAGCCTGGCACATGCTCTGGAACGTTTTATTGGTTTGCTGGTTGAGGTTCATGGTAAAAAAGTCCGCTCATTTGATTTGAACGGAAAACTGGAAACTCCGGATCCGTTTGAGATATATCCATTCGCCACACCTCCTGCCCACCTGCGCCTGCGTAATCTCAAGTCAGTGGTTTTCTATAGAGCTTACGAAGAAGCTTACGCCATTGAACACCTGCGAGTGACAGCGCCATTCAAAGCAGCAGGAGTACAGATAATTGATGTCGTGGGTGATCCAACCTTGGCAGATCAAGCTGACGCGGTAATTTTCCAACGTGAATTCCCAAAAAATTTGCCTCTATATGATCAAATTATCTCCAAAGCTCGTTCAACTGACAAATTTGTTCTGTATGAGATCGATGATCTGCTTTTTGATCTGCCGGATTCTCATCCTGAGCGGACACAAGAACTCTATAACGCTGCACTGATGCCAATGATGGCAGCAATGAGTGAGGCTGACCTTGTTTTGGTACCTACCGAAACTTTAGGTAAGGTGGTAGAGGGTTACAACCACAATGTTGTCATTCTTCCTAATTACCTGGATGATTCAATCTGGCAATTTAAGCAGCCTGTGAGAAAAGCCTCGGATGCGACAGTCACGATTGGTTATATGGGCAGTGATTCACACACACCTGATCTTTCCATTATTGCTTCTGTGTTACGGGAATTGCTTGCAGCGTACGAAGGAAAACTGAAGCTCGAAGTATGGGGCACACCGCTTCCAAGCGAACTTCAAGGTGTCGAAGGTGTTTCCTGGCATCCTTCACCCACCAATATCTATACTGATTTTGTGAAATTTTTCCAGACCTTGGAATTTGATTTTGTGATCGCTCCACTGGCGGACAATCTCTTTAACCGCTGCAAAAGCGGCTTGAAATTCCTTGAATATAGCGCCATAGGCGCACCCGGAGTTTATAGTAAATTACCTCCATATGAAGACATCGTCATTGATGGCGTCACTGGTTTTTTGGCTGGGACTGAAACGGAATGGATTGAAAAGCTGACCCTCTTGATCGAAGAGCCAGAGTTACGGCAGAATATGGCAGTAGCTGCGCAGCAAACGGTGCAGGAGCGGTGGCTTCTTTCACAAAACATCACTTCATGGGAGGATATTCTTAAGAAGCTCAACCAGAAGTATCTTAAGGAAGATCTGAACAAGCCATTGTATGCACATATCACAAATACGGTCAATCGCCAGCTCTACTATGATCGAGCTCATACCGAAGCAAGACAGCAGAACCTTGTCCTCGAAACAAAGCAGCTAACTCATCATATTTTGGAGTTAAATCAGCTAAATTCTCAAAAGAATCAGGAGTTACTTCAGTTAAAAGAACAGCTTGAACAAATTCATAATAGCCGTGAGTGGAAAGCGATCATGGCATATCGGCAGAGTCGCACCAAGCTTTCCAGGGCAATGCGGAAGGTAAGGAGCATATCTGGTCCATTTGGAAAATTTCTGCCATCACACCAAAACGCACAACGCGATTTGCTTCTTTCCTCGGAATTGTTCGATATTGACTACTATTTGAGTCTCTCTCCTGATGTACGTAAATCCGGTGTCGACCCAGTAGATCATTACCTGGATTTTGGGGGAGCCGAAGGAAGGAATCCTTCGGCGGCATTTGACAGTGGTTGGTATCTCGACCGTTATCCAGATGTAAAAAGTGCGGGAATAAACCCACTGTTACACTACCTTCGATTTGGCAGACAAGAGGGACGCTCAATTGCATCTGTTTCTAACGCTCGGGAAGTGCAACACGCTGCCCGGATGTTAAAAGTTGAAATACCCAAAAACGGTGTGGTGGTTGAAAAGATCCTGACGATCCCACATCTCAAATTATTTTTTGAGAAACATCTGCTTTCGACCTACAAGATTGCGCTCAGTCACGATGATTATCTGAACATTATCGGTGGTGCTCAAGTTGCCATCGCTGATGAACAGCGGAAAAACAGCTGGGAGGGTCATAGTTATCTCCACGTTTTTCCGATAAAGAAGCAGAAGATCCTTACTGATGAGCACAGCCCGCTTTACCTTGGGCTCAATCTGGACGGCAAGTATCTCGGCGTCACAGAAGCCGAAGAACTGATCACCGCATTGAGTGAACTCAAAGACAAACAACTTGTCCAATTGTCGATTCATCACACAATGGGGTTCAATTTCAAAACTTTGCAAGCCTTGCTAACCCTTGCTGATGGCAAAGGGACTTTCTGGCTTCACGACTACTTTTCCCTTTGCCCATCCTACAATTTGCGGAGAAATGACAAAGAATATTGCGGCGCACCAGATATTAACAGCAATTCATGCCGTCTTTGCTGTTACCTGGAGCAGCGCAAAATACAGATGCCGACTTTTGAGCGATTATTCAAGGAAAATCAACTCGAAGTTGTCGCGCCTTCACAATTCACTTATGAATTATGGCAATCCAGATTTCCGGTTAATGCAAGTGCACACATTATCCCGCCTGCCCGACTTAACTGGCAGCAACCCAGCTATAACCGCTACCAAAGTGGCAATCTAAGAGTGGGTTTTTTGGGTTATCCATTGGACTACAAAGGCTGGGATGCCTGGTTGAGGCTTGTGGATAAATTGGACGGTGATCAACGCTACAACTTCTATCACCTTTCTTCCCAAGCGGGACAGAATGCCAATTACCAGCGCATAGAAGTTCAGGTGACCAAGGAAAACCGCATGGCAATGGTGGAAGCGCTTCGTTGGAATCAGATCGATGTGGCCGTTTTATGGTCAACGGTAGCAGAAACTTTTTCGTTTACTTTACATGAAGCGCTTGCTGCGGGTTGTTTTATACTTACTAATCCGACAAGTGGCAACATTCAGGACTATATAAGGCGCAATCCTAGCCGAGGATGCGTGCTGCCAGGTGAAGAAACTTTGAAAGAATTGTTTGAGACTGGAAAGATTTTGGAGAAAGTCAAATATTATCAGAAAGATGGAAAACCAAAGGCTGACTTGATGTTTGGAAGCCTTGAGGAAATCAAACCATGATCGTTTACACCAGTATCACACTGAATTACTTACCAAAAGCCAAAATACTGGCTAAGTCTCTCAAGCAATTCCATCCCGATTGGGAATTTCACCTTTTGATAAGCGATAAAGTCCCGGCAGACAAGGATGCGGTTTATGCGGACGAGTTAAAGCTGCCACATTTTGATAAGGTCGTTTGGGCAGAAGAGCTGCCTATTGAAAACATCAAAGGCTGGATATTCAGACATACGGTAGTTGAACTCTGTACAGCTGTCAAAGGTCCATACCTCCAATATCTGGCAGGCCAGGGTTACGAGAAGATAATGTATATCGACCCTGATATTGCCATATTCAACCCTTTGACCCCCTTGGAAGAGTGGTTGGATGAGTACGGGATTCTTTTGGCACCCCATTTACTGGATTACACCGATAATCCTCAATCAATCCAGGACAATGAGATCATGGGCACCCTGCGCCATGGCACTTTCAACCTGGGTTTCCTGGCTGTGAACAGCGCCTTGGAAGATGGCAGACGGTTTACCGATTGGTGGGCAGCACGTTTAAAGAATTATTGTTATGCCGATTATGAACGCGGGCTGTTTACCGACCAGAAATGGGTGGATTTAGCCCCATCTTTTTTTGAAGATTATTTGATCATTCGCGACCCTGGTTATGATGTAGCCTCGTGGAACCTGGATTGCCGAGCTCTGAGCTTTAATGAGGAAGGGGTTCTGTTAGTTAACGGCAAGCATCCCCTTCGTTTTTACCACTTCACCGGTTATGACTCTGGCGCTGGTATGAATGTCATTACCTCTCTGACCTCTGGGGGAGTTAACCCAATCGTTAATGAACTTTGGGATTGGTATATCCGTCAGCTTGAGCTTAATGGACACAATCAATTCGGTAAGGAGCGCAGCTTCTACGACACCTTCGATAATGGGAAAAAAATCGAAAAGGAAATGCGAGTGCTTTATCGGGAATCTCCTGATCTGCAACGAATTTTTACAAATCCTTTTGACACAGAGAATGGCAAGGGTGGTTACCTGACTTGGTGGCACAAAGACCGTCCCAAACCCAAAGCAAAATCTGAGGTGACATCCACCCCAATACCGGTAATTGAACCGGTGAGCAACCTGGATAAACTGCAGGCTCAGGTTTACCAGGATTTGCTGCAAAGTGAACGTTATGACCGAGATGCGGAGTATGTTCCTATGCTCAGCCAGTCATTCGATTCAGCAGATGCTTTGGTGAAGTTGGTAGCCTTTTATCTACCTCAATACCATCCTTTTCCTGAAAACGATGAATGGTGGGGGAAAGGTTTTTCGGAATGGGCTAATGTAACCCGGGCAATCCCCCAATTCCGCGGTCACTACCAACCCCACCTGCCCGGTGAACTCGGTTTTTATGACCTTCGTGTTGAGGACGTTCATTTCAGGCAAATCGAACTGGCAAAACAATATGGTTTGTATGGGTTTGCCTACTACCATTACTGGTTTGCTGGTAAACGTCTGATGGAGATGCCAGTCGATCGTTTTTTGGCAAACAAGAAAATGGACTTCCCCTTCCTGCTGGTGTGGGCGAACGAAAACTGGACCCGCCGATGGGACGGGCTGGAGAACGATATCCTGATCGCCCAGGAGCACTCGGTTGAGTCAGATTATGCCTTCATCAAGGATCTTGAGCCATATTTACAGGATGAGCGCTACATTCGTATCGGGGATAGACCGGTTGTGATCGTCTATCGGGCAGATATTTTGCCAGAACCTGTTCCTACGACAGAACGATGGCGCGAATATTGTGTAAGAAACGGACTGGGAGAACCTTACCTGGTAGCAGCCCAGACCTTTGGGTTGGACGATCCTCGCACTGTGGGCTTTGATGCTGCTGTCCAGTTTCCGCCTCACAATGAGTGGCACTCTCCAGATCTGATGATTCAAAACTCGACTGAATTGTCAAATCCTGATTTCTCTTCACTGATCTTTAGCTATCCAAAAATGGTTCAACAACAGAAAGCTTTGAGAACAACAACTCCCTACCCGCTTTACAAGACCGTTTTTCCGAGTTGGGATAGTGAGCCGCGAAAACCAGGTCGCGGAACCATCTATGCTGAAGCCAAACCAAGCTTGTATCGACAATGGCTTGAAGCTGCCTGCCAATGGACCATTTCGAACCACCCGGAAGGCGAGCGTTATGTTTTCATCAATGCCTGGAATGAGTGGGCGGAAGGTACTCATCTTGAACCGGATCGACGTTATGGTTATGCCAACTTGTATGCAAGCATGGATGTTTTACGCAACTTGAAAGCTTAGATATGGCAGCGTCTAATTCTGTCCTCGTGTTCCGTCGCTTGAGAAAGGCACTTAAGGTGCTGAGCGAAAAGGGACCTATGGAGCTCTTCAGGCTGACACAAACCTACCTGAAAAGGCGTGGCCAGATTAATCTGGCAAGCAAACCCGGGCAAACGCTGGATTACGACACAACTCCTGTACAATTTTCCGGTAAAAAATTCGACCAGGCTACTCTTCTCAAAACACTTGAGGAATTGAGAACACAACCATTCGTACTGGCACTTTCACAAGATGATTATTTACATGTAGTAGGTGGAGTGCAGTTGAAGCTGGTTGATCAGCAGAAAGAGTTAAATGAACACGGGTTGAGATACTTGCACATTTCGCCCTTTCTTGTGCGTCCCACGCTGGATTTAAGCCAGCAGCCTGGAGTGATGAGGATTAATCTTGATGGACATTTTCTCGGGTTTGCAGATGATAATACCTTGCTTGGGGTGCTTAGCTCGCTCGTTGAAGAAGATACATTGAAGTCGATCCAACTTCATCATTTGATGGGTTGGAAGCTGGATTATATTGCCCGGATTTTAACCGCAGCAGGGGATACCCCGATTTACTTTTGGCTCCATGACTTCTTTTCAATCTGTCCAAACTACCCTCTCTTGCGGAACGACAGGGAGTATTGTTATGCTCCTGACCCAACGAGCAATGCCTGCCAGCTGTGCACCTATGGCACGATCCGACCTCTCCACTATCAGGGATTCAATGATCTTTTCCTGCGTTTTAATATTCAGGTTGTGGCGCCATCGGATTTTGCGCTTGAACTCTGGAAAGAGAAATTTCCAGTGGTTAAGAATGAGGGATGTGTCCTTCCGAATGCCAGATTAGAATGGGGCGAGCGATTACAAGAAACAAATTCTGATCAGGCTCTAAAAATTGCCTTTGTAGGTTATCCGGTTTTTCACAAAGGTTGGCAGACCTGGCTGAACCTGACTGAAAAGTTTGGCAAAGACCCACGCTATAGGTTTTATCATTTCTCTTCAGACTGGCAGCCCTCTTCCAACTTTGAAAAGGTGTCAGTGGAAGTCACCAATAGTAACAGAACTGCCATGACGGACGCCCTGAGGGAAAAGAAAATTGATATTGCCTTTTTATGGTCGATTTGCCCGGAAACATTTTCGTTTACGCTGTACGAATCGCTGGCAGCAGGCTGTTATGTGATTACCAATCCTGCCAGCGGAAATATTCAGGACGTAATAAAGAAAGACACTCAATTGGGGATGGTTTATCCAACAGAAACAGAGATGCTGGCTGCCTTTGACAGTGCAGATTTAATTGAAACAAATATTTATTTCAGAAAAAATGTACGCCGCTATGCCAGTTTAGGATTTGCGGAAAATGGTACTGAGACGGCAAGAGGCGATTATTGAAAAAATCAACCATCATTTACTTCTTAAAACGAAGTGTGCCGGCCATATTGGCGGTCTTCATAGTTTTGATTGTTGAATTTGCAGGATTTAACAGGCTCTTTACTGTTGGTTTTCTATCAGGTGAGGCACCTGAAATACTGGAGATTGAAGATGGGTCGTTAAACAACTTCACTTATCAGGAAGATATGTTGATTGCGACCGGGTGGGATCCAAAATTGCAATTCCGCGACCTCGACGAAGAGGTTACCCTTATTGATATCAATTGCACGCCTTTGTATTCCGACAACAGCAGCCAAATTTTTTATTCCACAGAAAATGATCCCATTTCTGAAGATAATTCAATTCGATTTGCTCTGACATCTGAAGACAATATTGTTGTTCTTCCTCAGAAGCTTCTGGTCCATGATCTCCGTTTTGACCTGGCTACAGATTCAGGAGAGATACTCAGGTGCGATAACATCGTCTTGAATCCCAAAATTGAATTACAAACGAATTTTCTCCGTTATTTGGTTTATTTTGTTTTGATAGCTTTATTTTTTTGGTTTTGCTTGACGCATGAACCTAAAGTTTGGACAGATTGGATCGATAGATGGGGGAAATGGGCGCTTCTGTTTTATGGGTTCTTAATTGCTCTCATTGATTCTTACTTCCCGCTGGTGCTTTCTTATGATTCCGGTCACTACCTATGGCTCTCAAACCTGATCAAGCAAAACAATTTTTCCCAATGGGATATCATCAGAAACCCAATCTTCCCACTTCACCTGCACCTTTCGAAAAGTTTCTTTTCTGACAGCATCACAGGACTGAAGATCCCGATGGTTATTTATCACCTAGCGATCTTTGGAATTCTTTACGCACTAATCTTATTGGCTGCAAATTATAAGAGTGGGAAGGCAAAATTCTGGGTTTCCACTGTAACCTTTTTGCTTATAGCTTGCGACCCTACAATACTGGGATACTTTCATGCTGTTTTGACTGAGTATATGGCAGCGACAATTGCCGCACTCGCCTGCTTGCTGGGATTTAAACTATATAAATCCCAATTTAATTCGAAGCAATTCTGGTTTTTAAATTTGGCATTAATACTAATTTCCCTTGTGGGCTGGCATATTAAACAGCCATATTTAGGGATCGGATTATTCCCTCATGCCATAGCATATCTCCTGATGCTAACAAGACGACCGGGAGTCAAAACTTGGCTTGTTGGTGTTGGTGTTGTGGCACTTCTTGTTGTCACCGTAATTGGTTCTACAATGGGCTGGGAGCTTTTTCTGGAGAAACGCGGAAATCCGCTCGATGTTAGCCGCCAATTTAATACCTGGTTGATAAGACATTTGTCGAACCAATATGATTCTCCAACTGAACAAGATGATCTGAATCCATTAAAAAACACTGTAAAAAAATACCTCACATCCAGCAATTTCTTTTATTACGACCGGAGCAAGAAAAGCTTAGTCAACTCACCTTCGTTCACTAGAGCAGCGCAAAATAGCGCGATCGCTCAAAATATTTATAGAATTGGTCGCAGAAGCCTGGTGAGTGTTCCATTTGAGAACGCAACGGATCCATACATCGAAATTTCTTCACCTCCAGAGACATTAAACAATTTGTTTCTCTCAAGAATAACCGTTTCAAACTTCCTCTTTATAACAGGCTATTTATCATTACCACTATGCTTGATAGGATATTTGTTATGGTTCATAATTAAGAAGGAGCCTCTAAGCGCTGCCGCGTTGATTCTCAGCGGTTCAGCAGCTGGAAACGCGTTGATACATAATGTATCTGGAGCAGGTCCTTTGGACAGGTATTTTTTCTGGGGTTTTCCGTTGATATTAACGACTTGGATTCTTGTTTTCATTGCGATAATTGGATTGATAAACGGAAAAATAAATTCAAAGAGTAAAATGAATCAGATCACTTCATAATGAAAGAAATAAAATGAGACTTATTATTCTTATCCCAGCATTAAATGAAGCTGAGTCGATCGCCTCGGTTGTAGAAGCAATGCCTACGGATTTTGATGGGATTAGCGATATCGACATTTTGGTTGTAGATGATGGATCTAAAGACGATACAGCTGATCTGGCAAGAGCTGCTGGCGCGACAGTGGTTTCACATCCCTATAACCAGGGCGTCGGCAAGGCTTTCAATACCGGATTGGCGGCTGCGCTTGAAATGGGCGCGGATATTATGGTCAATATTGATGCTGACGGGCAGTTTGCCCCAACGGATATCCCCCTGCTGATCAAGCCAATCGTTGAAGGCAAGGCGGATTTTGTTTCTGGTGACCGATTCCGCACCTCGGATGGCAAATTGGTCCGCCCGGATTACATGTCCAGGGTAAAATTTTGGGGCAATCAGCGCATGGCTGACCTTATCGGTTTTATCACTGGCAAACGCTACGACGATGTCAGCTGCGGGTTCAGGGCTTATTCCAAGGAAGCCTTGATGCGCCTGAATTTGACCGGAAAATTTACATACACCCAGGAATCTTTCCTTGACCTCGCTAATAAAGGTCTGGTCATCAAGACGGTGCCGGTGGAAGTGAAATACTTCCCTGAGCGTAAATCACGGGTTGCTGGAAGTATCCTAAAATACATGTTTCAGACTGTAAAGATCATTTTCAGAGCGTACCGCGACTATAACCCGCTGAAATTTTTTGGATATCTTGGGTTAGCACCTTTTTTGTTGAGCATGGCACTGGGAATTTTTGTCATCGTCCACTACCTGACCGCAGGAGCTTTCTCGCCATACATTTTTGTCGCTTTCACTGCTGTTTACCTGTTTACCCTCGGAATCTTGTTGTGGGTAGTGGGAATTCTTGCAGATATGTTTGTGCGAATCCGACTGAACCAGGAACAATTGATCTATGCAGATAAGAAGCGCCGGTACAACGATAAAGATAAAGGCTGATCCATGGCATTAGAAAAACTAGTCGACAGGATCTTGCAGACCAATTGGTCTGAAGAGCAAATCAACAAGTTCATTGGTCCGTACAACGGATCGTTTTTTGCTTACGCAACCGATCACCTGACGCGCAGTAATGCTGCCTCAGGCGGCACGGTAACCGCAATTCTGGAAGGAATGCTCAATAGAGGTGAAATCGACGCGGCTGTGGTTTGCGTTCTTGAAGTGGTTCATGGAAAGGTTGCAGCTAATTTTAAGCTCGCCAGAACTCATCAGGAATTACTGGAATCTCAGGGTAGCAAGTATATCTCTACCCGCTTCAGTTCCCAGGCAATGGATCTGATCCGGGATTTTGAAGGTAAGTTGGCAGTGGTCTGTTTACCTTGCGACGCCAAACTACTTAGTAAACTTGTGGAGAATTCACCGGAATTAAAAGAGAAAATCGTTTGTGTGATCACGCTTTTTTGTGGTCACCTATCCTCCCCCGAACTGACCCAACTGGTAGTCGATTGCTTGCGACCCAACCCGGATGCAGTGCTGAAGGACTTTCGCTACCGGTCCGGGCATTGGCGGGGCAGGCTAACCGCCGAATATGACGAAGGGCAGGTGGTTTCGAAGAAGTTTTCTGCATTCAGTAAGTATCAAAACCTTTATTACTATTGCGAAACCAAATGCATGCACTGTCATGACCACATTGGGTACTTCGGAGATATTGCTTGTGGCGATATTTGGCTCCAACGAATGAAAAACGATCCTATTAAACATTCAGCGATAATAACGAAGACGGAGCGAGGCTTGAATATTCTTGAGGAGACTGCGAGGGATGGTTTATTGAAATTCAAACCTCAACCTGTTCAAGAGATTGTTGAAGCTCAATCCCGTTCCTTCAAGATTCACTACAATATCTCCGCTCGCGCAAGAGCCGGCGAAAATTTAGGTCTGAGAATTAAGGACGAGGTGAATGAAAAGGTACGTTGGTCAGATTACCAGGTAGCCCGGATCATCCTTAAAAATTATTTATTAACCCAATCTGAAGAGGGTCGCGAAAAAGTACGACAGATGTCCCGGAGGCAGGTGACTTTACAACTCTACTTACTGAAGGCATTAGAGGTGCTCTGATGACTGGCAAACAATACGCCATCATGGGCGGCTCGGTCTGGGGCAATCGCGGTGCCGAAGCAATGTTGATGACAGTTATTGCTGAGATTCGCAAGTTCGAGCCCGAGGCAATTTTCAACGTTTTTACGATCTATCCTGAAAAAGACCGGGTGCTGGTTCAAGATGATGCTATCCGCTTTATGAGTGGAGCACCTCTTGCTGTGGCTCTTAACCATTTTGGCTGGGCATTGCTGGCAGCACCTTTTCGTCTGATTGGAATAAAGATTCCCTTGCCAAGGTCAGCAGCTGCTTTGAGAAATTCCGATTATTTACTCGACATTGGCGGTATTACCTTCTCCGACGGACGAGCTCTGCAACTGCTTTACAATGTCTTCTCAATTTGGCCTGCGATGTTGCTTGGGGTCCCTGTAATAAAGCTTTCCCAGGCTTTGGGTCCCTTTAAGACCAACCTGAACCGAATTCTGGCAAAACGTTACCTGCCCAGATGTAAACGTATCTTCACCCGTGGTTATCTGACCCATGAATTTGTCCAATCCTTACCTTATTTGGATGAAAAGATTGAACAAGCAGCCGATATTGCCTTTTTGTATGAACCAGATTACAGCCTATCAAAAGAAAACGAAGAAAAAGCTGCCGATTTGCGATCGAGTATACTGGAATGGAAGGAGGCTGGTGAAAAGGTCATAACTATTGTTCCCAGCAGCCTTGTCCTAAAACGCTCGCAGAAGCAGGGCAGCGATTATCCAGAGAAACTTTTGAATTTGTGTCTGGACACCAGCGGTAACGCCATACGATACGTTTTCTTACCCAATGGGACCCGTGAGGGTTCTGACAAGACCATGAACAACGATATTGTCGCCATCGAGGTTATCCGGGAAAAGTTTCGACAAGAGTTGTCTGATGACGAGTATGGGAAAATCGAATGGGTGGATTACGATATTAATACTCGGGGTGTAAGACAAATAATTGGTGCAACAGATGGTCTGGTGGCTTCACGCTTTCACGCTATGATTGCAGGGCTTTCGCTCTGCGTGCCGACCATGGTCATTGGTTGGTCTCACAAGTATCGTGAAACCTTGGCAGATTTTGGTATGCAGAATTACGCCATTGACTACAAGAATACTGACCTGAAAATTTCAAAAGCGTATCGCACTTTCATAAATAACCTGGATGAAATTAAAATTCAATTAGAAAGCAAAATTGGTCAAGTAAGAACTTCTTCATCCAAACAATTCGAATATCTAAGGCGACTCAACCTTGGATAAAAAGAAGATTCTGGGGATTGTCAAATGGTTGTGGCTTGCTTTGGTGTTGGCAGCGGCAGGATTTTACTTTTACCGCAATCAGGATCAGGTCATTAGCCTGGTCAATCAAATCAGCATTTGGCGTATTATCCTATCGTTGATTCTATTGTTCTTTGGAAAGATGCTGCTTGTTGTTCTTGTCCGATTTTCGGTCAACACTGAAGGGTGGAACCCTAAATATTTAGAGATCCTGGGAATTTATGGACTCTCTTCACTCGGTAAATATATTCCTGGGGGTGTCTGGCATTTTGTCGGACGTTTTGGAATCTATAGGATCAATGGACTATCCAGCAAAGCATCGACACGGGCAATGATTTTAGAGAATATCTGGCTGCTAGGTTCTGCTGTTGCTACGGGAGTCATTGGAGTGTTTCTCACCCGGTTCGACTTGATTGCTGGATTATTAAATCTGCCTGATCAGCAGTGGATGGCGATCCTATTTACTATGCTAGCTTTAGCCTTGTGGCTAGTGATCTTGGTCTTAGTTCATAGAACCATACGCCGACACACAGCAGAAGACATTCCAAGCGTTTTTGTTGTGGCTGGAGTAGGGCTCTTGCTCTGGATCTTCATTGGCGGAAGCTTCTTTGTCATGTTCCATGAATTTCCACCTTCAGCAGCTCCATTATTTATCGGTGGTTATGCTGTCAGTTGGGCAGTAGGATACATTGCGGTATTTGCACCTGGTGGTTTGGGAATTCGTGAGGTAGTGTTGGCTTTTGTGTTTTCGAATATTGCGTCTGTTGAACTGATAGCTGTGTACGCTGCGATGAATCGCATCATCTGGGTGGTAGCTGAAGTCCTCTTTGGGCTGGTAGGGATGACGCAAAAGAAAATCATGGCACTGGAACACAGTCCATTATCTGATACATCTGTCGAAGGGCTAGTAGAAAGACCGGAAGAAGAGATAAAAAGCAAAACAGTTTCAGACGAAAACTCTTAGCCACCTAACTGGAATAACTGTGAAGAATACCTGAGCAATGAAACTCCTGAGATCACAGTTTTTTTCAACAACAACCGATAGAAAGACAAACAGAGGTTTATTCGTTTTTCTGTTTTGTCACTTTTTTCAATTTACTTTGATTGTAAATAAAATACACGGCCACTCCAACCGCTGCAATTGCCAGAAGCCAGAGCCAGTTGGTTGGGTTGGAAGCAAAACTGAAAACAGAAGGAGTTTCGGTGGCTGTCGGCGTGGGCGAGGGCAGCTGAGTCGCTGTTGCTGATGGGCTGGTCGTGGAGGTGAAGGTAGGCACAGGAGTGTCGGTTGCCGGGGCAGGTGTGGGGGTGAGAGTTGGCGGTGGGGTGACGTCCAGGAACAGCCGGTTTCCAGGGTAAATAATGCTGGAATCGTTCAGGTAATTCCATGCCATCAGGTCAGCCAGTGGTACGCCATACAAATTCGCGATCCACTCCAGGGTCTGCCCCTCACCAACCGTGTGGTAGTACTTGCCATCTGCAGCCGGGGTGAGCTTTTGTAGTGGTGTTAGGGGCAGCGGTGTCGGGGTAGGGGTCTGATCCGGACCGCGCACTACCAGTTTTTGACCAATCGAGAGCGTTGAATCCTCTTTCAGGTAATTGAGTGCCAGAATCGTATCCAGGCTAATGCCATATGCCTGGGCAATCGTTGACAGATATTGGTATGCCTGGACCTCATGAACGATGCTCCCATCTGTGTTGGACGCTGCAACCACCACGTTGCCAAGAGGGGTGGGGGTCACCAAAGCTCTTGAATCGGGTCCAGCAATGGTAAGTTCGTCTCCAGGCCAGAGCACATAACTATCGGGCAGGTTATTCCAAGCGAGGATCTCTTTGATTGTCACACCGTAAGCCACGGCGATCGACCACAAGCTCTGCCCGGTTTTCACAACATGAACGTAGTTGCCATCTTCGTTTAACTCCGCCTTCTCGACAGGGGTGACAATGCCATATCCGGCTGGTGGCTGCCCGGGTGTGCCTCCGCCGCCAGTGGGCGGGGTGGAGTCGCAAGCTTCGCCTGAAATATAGGCAGCCTGCAGGATGTAATAGGTCATTCCATTGGAGGCAAGCGCTGTACCGGCACCCACATGGCAATAATTGGGGGTTGTGGCAGGTCGCATGTGGTCATAGTCTGCCCACATGAGCATAATCTGGTCGATCGATCCACCGTAGGCAACCGCAAAGTTTTCAGTTGCATAGACTTTCTTGCCAGCTCCATAACCAGCGGCTGAAATGCGACCAGCCACGTCGCCGATATGCCAGGAAAGCAAACCGTCTGCCATAACCTGGGCGGTTGCCTGGGCGACTGCGTTGATGGTGGCATTTTCAATCAGAGCCGGCAATCCGTTTCCCATGCGCAGTACGTTCATCGCGGATATCAGTTCGTAGGCAGCCACCTGGTTGTGAGGTGCCTGGTATGCTTCTGCGTCGACGCGGACTGGCTGAAACGGTGAGATTATGACCGTTACCACTAGGAATAAAAGCAGAAACAAATAGCGTTTGTTTTTATGCACGGTTCATTAATACCATAGTTTTTAAGGCTTGTTTTTTGTAAAGATTACAGAGAACGAACCCTCCTCTCCTTTTTACTAAGGTACAGGGATCTTTGACCACAAGAGGAGGAGGGTATAACAGATGGTTGCGCTGCCGGGTTGAATGACGGAACCCGGCCTACGGGCTGGAATTCGACCGAAACGGAACGGGACGAGCCACGTTCCCTACAAACACAGAAATATCGTACAATTGTCTATTATGAAACTGGCGATCCAGATCCCGGCCTACAACGAAGCGGAGCATTTGCCTGCCGTATTGGAGGAGCTGCCCCGTCAATTGACTGGCGTGGATGAGATCGTAGTTGTTGTGGTGGATGATGGCTCCACCGACAGCACCACCCAGGTTGCGCTTGAGCATGGTGCAGACTTTGTCTTATGTCACCGCCGGAACCGCGGTCTTTCCAAGGCATTCATCGATGGCATCCAATTCTGCCTGGCGTTGGGCGCGGATATCATCGTCAACACAGATGCAGACAACCAGTATCCAGGCAGTCAAATTGGCAACCTGATCGCACCGCTTTTAAAAGGTCGGGCAGATCTGGTGATAGGGGACCGTCAGACGCTCGAAAACAAGCATTTTTCGCCCCTAAAGCGAACAATGGAACATCTTGGCAGCCGGGTGATCCGCAGAGTATCCAACACGAATGTACCCGACACCGTCAGCGGTTTCCGTGCCTTTTCACGCTACGCTGCCCTTCGTATGCAGGTCTACAACCCTTATTCCTACACACTTGAAACATTGATCCAGGCTGGCAAAGGTCTGATGAAAATTGAGAGTGTGCCCATCGAAACCAACGCCACCACCCGGGCTTCCCGTCTGCACAAGGGAATGCTCAGCTTCATCTGGAGGCAGGGCGGTGCAATCACTCGTTCTTACGTGCTTTACCAACCTCTACGCACCTTCCTCTCAATTGGCGGCGTGTTGTTCCTGATCGGGGCGGTTTTGTTGGGACGCTTTTTGGTCTATTTTCTTTTTTTGAATGAGAGCTCGCGATTTATCCAGTCGGTTTCCATCGGTGGTACGTTTTTGGTAGCCGGGATCACGCTGATCATGTTTGGCTTTTTGGGGGATGCTATGCGCGCCAACCGTCAGATTTCAGAGGAAAGCATGATCCACGAACGCGACGGCGCGATCATTAATGACCCGGACAACCTGGTGGAATTCCTCGGTCATCCCGTTTTTTCCAAACACAACCCGGTCAGACAACTTCTTTAAACCGGCTTCGTTGAAGTTGCTTTAGGTTCTTCAGTCAACGAAGCATTTCTAAAATTTTGCACATCATCAGAAAGTTTTCGAAATCAGGCGCATCGCTATGCTATACTTAAAACTCACCAGGAGCAACATCTGACGTGTCTCTTCTGCCAGATCAGGTGAGGAAAATGCCTTAAAGGGAAAATGTAAACCAATCGTGTCTTTTGTTCATTTGCATGTTCATTCTTCTTATTCGGTCCTGGATGGACTTGCCAATCCCAAGGATCTGGTCAAGTATGCGAAAGAACTGGGTATGACTTCCCTGGCTCTGACCGACCATGGCACCATGTTTGGCACACTGGACTTCTTCAAGGCTGCCAGAGCGGAAGGAATCAAACCGATCATCGGACTGGAAGCTTACGTCGCTCCCCGCTCCATGCTGGACAAAGACGTAAGCAAAGATAAAAAACCTTACCACCTGCTTTTGTTAGCCAAAAACATAACCGGCTACAAAAACCTGCTCAAAATTGCATCCATCTCACAGCTGGAGGGCTTTTATTACCATCCACGCATCGATAAAGCCTTTTTGGCTGAGCATACCGAAGGCTTAATTGGCACTTCCGCCTGCCTGGCAGGCGAGATTCCCCGTGCTCTGAATGATAACGACCTGGCAAAAGCCGAAAGCAGCCTGAACTGGTACAAGGAAGCCTTTGGTCCTGGTAATTTCTACCTTGAAATTCAGGATCACAATATTCCAGAACTTTTCCGCGTTAACCGCCTGATGGTGGAACTGGCAAAGAGAACCAACACCCCCCTGGTCGCAACGAACGACGTCCATTACGCCCGAAAAGAAGACGCTGATCTGCAGGATATCCTGCTGTGCGTCCAAACCGGAAAATTGCTGAGCGATACCAACCGCATGCGCATGTCTGACGACAGCTACTACCTGCGCAGCCCGCAGGAGATGCAATCGATCTTCTCCCAGGTCCCTGAGGCGTTGACCAATACCGTTCTGATCGCCGAGCAGTGCGAGGTCGACCTGACACGCAGCAGCTATCACCTTCCTCAGTTTGAAGTGCCTGCCGGACAAAATGCGCAATCTTATTTGTTGGATTTGTGCCAGGAAGGGCTGCGCCAAAACATTCCAGCCCGGGCAGAATCGCCTGAAATCCAGGAACGACTCAGTTATGAACTGGGCGTGATCAACCAAATGGGGTTTGCGGAATACTTCCTGATCGTTTGGGATTTGTGCCGATTCTCGCGTGAGAAAAATATCTGGTACAACGTGCGCGGTTCTGGCAACGGTTCCTTAGTGGCATACGCCCTGGATATCACCTCCGTGGAGCCGCTCAGCTATCACCTGCTCTTTGAGCGCTTCCTCAACCCGGATCGTATCACTATGCCCGATATCGACCTCGATTTTCAGGATGATCGGCGCGCAGAAGTGATGGAATATTGCAATCAAAAGTACGGTGCTGATAAGGTGGCACAGATCATCACCTTTGGCACGATGGCTGCGCGTGGAGCAGTGCGCGATGTTGGTCGCGTGATGAACATCCCCCTGGTCGAGGTTGACCGCGTCGCAAAGGCGGTACCACCGCCGGTCCAGGGGAAGGCTGTGCCTCTGGCAAAAGCGCTTGAGACTACGCCTGAGTTAAAAGAACTATATGAATCCAGCGATCAGTACAAACGGCTGATTGACGTAGCCGCCCGCATGGAAGGCAGCATCCGCAACGTGGGAACCCACGCCGCCGGTGTGATCATCAGTGATCTGCCACTGACGGAATATCTGCCGCTGCATCGCCCCACCAACCAAAACGATGAACTGCCCATCAAATCGGTAGCACAATATGACATGGCGGGTATTAACGATCTGGGCTTGCTCAAGGTCGACTTTTTGGGGCTGACCACGCTGACCATCATGGCAAAAGCCTGCGAATATATCCGCGAAAGACACGGCATCCATCTGAACCTCAGCAATATTCCCATCGACGACACGGCTGTCTATGATTACATTGGTGAAGGGCATACCTCCGGTCTCTTCCAACTGGAAGGCGGCGGCATGACCCGTTACCTGGTGCAGATGCAGCCCAAGACGATCCAGCATGTGATCGCCATGGTGGCGCTCTATCGACCCGGACCAATGGAAATCATCCCCAATTACATTGCCAACATGAAAGGCGAAGTGCCGGTCAGTTACCAGCATGAAAAGCTGGAATCGATTCTGAATGAAACCTACGGGCACACGGTTTACCAGGAGCAGATTATGCAAGCCGCCATGCTGCTGGCAAGCTATACGCCCGGTGAATCGGACGATCTGCGCTCGGCAGTTTCCAAGAAAGATGCTGCCAAGGTCAAGAAGCATCGTTCCAAGTTTGTCAATGGAGCAGTTAAGAACGGGATCGAAAAATCGACAGCCAATGAAATTTTTGACCATTGGGAAGCCTTTGCGTCCTACGGTTTTAATAAGAGCCACGCCACCAATTACGGCATCATGGCGGTTAAAACCGCCCATCTCAAATACCATTACGCAGTTGAATACATGACTGCCCTGCTCTCTGCCTGGAAGAACGACAATGAAAAATGTGCTCAATACATTGCCGAATGCCGGGAAATGGGGATTGAGGTTCTTCCTCCGGACGTTAACAACAGCGGTTACGATTTCACCATCGAAGATCGCCCCGATGGGACGGCGGCTATTCGCTTTGGGCTGGGGGCGGTGAAAAATGTAGGGCAGGCTCCTGTCGAAGAAATTATCCGGGGGCGTGAAGAAGCTGCCGACCGAATGAAACGGGGATTTAACAGCCTTGATGACTTTATGAAGCGGGTGGATCTGCGTAAGGTTGGTAAACGACCCCTGGAGTGCCTGATCAAGGTGGGCGGATTGGACCAGTTGGGCGAACGCGGCTCTCTGCTGGCATCCATTGACCAGATCGTTACTGTCTCCACCAGCCATTTTAGAGCCAAGGAAATGGGACAGATGGACCTGTTCGGCGGCATGTCGGTGGAAGAAACGCCCTTGCTGGTTCTGCAATCCCAAAGCCGTATGAGCAAAAAAGACCAGCTTGATTGGGAAAAAGAATTACTGGGATTGTATATTTCCGACCATCCCCTGAACGCCTATCTGCGTCAAGTCGAAGGTAAGATAAGCCATAATTCCAACGCGCTGATTGAGGCGGAGGAGAACGAGAAGGTGACTGTCGGGGGAGTCGTTAATCGCCTGCGCCCCATCCGCACCAAGAAAGACCAGATGATGGCTTTTGTGACCCTCTCGGACACTTTTGGAGATATGGACCTGGTGTTCTTCCCCAAAACCTGGGAACAAACGCAGCAGGTCGTTGATGTGGGTAAGGCTTTGTTGGTGGAGGGCAAAGCCCAACATCGGGACGGCAAAGTTACCATTTTGGTGGATAAAGCCACCCTGATCGAGACAGGCAACGAGCAAGCAGAGAGCGGCGATTCAATGTCAGGTCCGTTTTTTGAACTTGCCATGGAGCGCAATTTGCCCGATATGCGTCTGCTTTCACGCTATGCCTGGCCTCCGGCGCAGCTGGAGAAAGAACCTGAACAAGAACAGCCGGTTGAAGAGCCGGATGACATTTATTCTGAAAGTCCCCCTTGGGAAAACGAACCCGAATTTATGGATGATCCGTTCTTCGAGGTTCAATTGGTGGACCATATGATTGTTGAAGAAACCATAACCATTGAGCTTGATGTCCCGAGTTTTGCTGAATCCGAGGTTGAAGTGCAAAAAGCGGATCCAGTCATACTGAGTGAAGGTAAGGAACCTGAGGTTGAGCGTTCCGGTGAAGAGATTGATTACGAAGACGAGGACCTGGCAAAACACCTGCCCAAGCAGATGCTGGTGGTAACGCTGCAGCCTTGTGATTCCCCGGAAAAAGACCAACGCCGACTCAGTAGATATTATGGATGGTTATGTTCTCATCCTGGTCAGGATGTGTTTGGATTTCGCCTGATGGGACCCCACGGCTGGCGCGTGGTGTATTTCCCGAACTTTCCTATTGAAATCAACGATGGCATGTTGGCGCAACTGGAACAGGATCTGGGCAAAGAAAACGTGATCTGCCAGGCATATACCGCCAACCTTTCCTTCTAAGCAAGTCCAAAATATTCCCCAATCCCGACAACATCTATTCGTTGCTATAATTTAGCTATCGAAGGCATAGTAAGGAAGTAACGATGAAGACGATTGATTTGGCATTACTTGGTTTCGGAAATGTCGGTAAGGCTTTTGCCCGCCTGCTGGCTGCAAAAAAACAGGAATTGATGGACGATCATGGTTTTTTGCCGCGCATTACTGCAATCACAACCAAAAAACATGGAGTGTGCATCGACCCGGATGGTCTCATTGACCAGGAGTTGATCAACTTGCTCGATAGTAACAAACCAATGGATTTATCAGTGTTCGACCGGGTTGGATTCGAAGGGGACACCTTTGATTTTATCCATCAAGTGCCCGCGCATGTTTTGGTGGAGACCACACCGGTGAACCCGCACTCAGGTTTGCCCGCCCTCGATTATCTGAGGGCAGGGGCAAGACGAGGGCTGCACCTGATCACCGCCAATAAAGGTCCGGTGGTGCATGGCTATCGGGAATTGACCGAACTCACCAGGCAGCATGACAGGCTGTTTCGGTTTGAGTCTGCGGTTATGGATGGCGCTCCGATTTTTTCGCTTTTCAGGGGTCCGCTGGCTGGCGCTCGATTACACGGTTTTTATGGCATCCTCAATTCCTGTACCAATTTGCTGCTTGAGCGCATGCGCAATGGCGAAACACTGGAAGAGGCAATTAAATTTGGTGCTTCCATTGGCATCACCGAGACTGACCCGAGCAATGATGTGGATGGCTGGGATGCCGCCATCAAAGTAGCGGCGCTTTCCAATGTGCTGTTGGGGCAAAACCTGACCCCCATGGATGTGGGGCCGACTGGCATTCGCGGCGTCACCCCCCAGATGATCGCCTCGGCTGAAGAACAGGGGAAACGCTGGAAATTGGTCTGCCAGGGCGGCTGGAAGGACGACGCTTACAAGGTGAGTGTGAAGCCCGAGATGGTGGGTCCGGATTCGCCGCTTTATACAGTTGATGGGACTTCTTCTTATGTCAGCTTTGAGCTGGATGTGCTCCCGGGTTTGGGCATTCTCGAGACCGATCCCAGCCCCAAAACCACCGCTTTTGGGCTGTTGGCGGATCTGATCGACATTGTCAAAAGCGAGACAAGATGACCGTTGCCTACCTTGGGCTGGGCACCAACCTGGGCGATCGGGAGGAAAACCTGCGCAGAGCAGTGGACACAATTGCTAAGAAAATGCGCGTCTGCAAGCAATCCTCAGTCTACGAAACCTCAGCCTGGGGGTACACTGACCAACCAGACTTCCTCAACCAGGTTATCGAGGTTGAGACGAACCTGAGCCCTTTACGCTTACTCAATTTCCTCAAAAAGACAGAGGTGGAATTGGGTCGTGTGGAAAATTTCCGATATGGACCACGCCAGATCGATATGGATATCCTCTTTTACGATGATTTGGTGCGCAACACCCCTCGGCTGCAGATCCCGCACCCCAGGCTGGCTGAAAGAGCGTTTGTTTTAGTGCCGCTGAATGAGATTGCGCCCGATTTGGTACACCCGGTCTTGGAAAAAACTATTACAGAACTGCTGCAAGACCTGCCAGATAGAACGGGAGTGCGGTTGTGCAACTAGCGTTGGCGTTGATGGCACTGTGCTTGCCTGGATTTGCCTGGTGGCTTTGGCTGGGGGACCACGAACAGGATGGCGGCGAAGCGTTGGCGCGGATTTTTGCAGTAAGCGCTAGTTTCATCACTTTGGTTGCCTTGGCTTTTTACACAGTAAGGCTGAGCTTTAGCCCTTTGATAATCGGACTGCTGCTCAGCCTCTGCATCGGACTGGTGCTGGCAGGGCTGATCCACAGTTGGAAAAGCGCCTTCAATAAAACCTGGTTGGTGGCGCTGCTGGTTTTAGCGCTCTTTGTCATTTGGCGGCTTTGGCAGGCGCGGGAGTTGGTCTTTCCCAATTGGGTCGATTCACAGCATCACGTTCTGATCATACGGAAAATCATCGAAAATGGCGGATTGCCCAGCACGCTAGAACCCTATTTGCCGGGACCGTTTTATTATCATTTCGCTTTTCACGCGGTCACAGCATTCTTCTCAGTGCTGAGCGGTCTGGCTCCGGAGCAGGCAGTCTTGGTATTGGGGCAGGTGATGAATGCCTGTGTTGGAGTTTCCGTTTACGCTTTGGCAAAGGCGATCAGCAGAGACTGGCGGGTGGGGTTGCTGGCGGCGTTTTTTGTCACCTTCGTGACCAAGATGCCCGGCTATTACCTGAGCTGGGGCCGCTACACCCTCCTGATGGGCGTGATGATATTACCGATGGCAATGGCTGAGGCGGAACGATTGAGAATGGGAACCGTAAAATGGTGGCAGGGAGTCGGGTTGTTCCTGCTCACTGCGGGAACCCTGCTGAGCCACTATCTGGCCGCATTTCTTTTAGGGCTTTATCTTGTGATCGTGGGGGTTGCATGGGTGATAGAAAGTGTGCGCGCCCGAAAGATTGAGTGGAAGCCGATCCTGTCCCTTGCGGCACCGGCACTTCTTGCTTTGGTGGTCAGTATGCGCTGGTACATCCGAGTTCTTCGTTATTCTGAAATGGCGATATACCAAGGGATTTCCATATCCACTGGAAACCTGGCATTGGCGAACAACCAGTTCGACTATTTAAAATACATCATAGGACCTGAACCTGCGTACGCACTGGCGCTTCTGGCAGTTCTGGGAATGGCTTTGGCTTTGAGTAAACCAAAATGGCGTTGTTTTGCGATTTGGTCGCTCATGATCGGATTGCTTACTGTTCCACTGGGGATTGTGATTTTTGGTTTTCGCAGTGATCATTTTAGCCTGGTTCTTTTTGTATTATTTGGCACTCTGGCAGGATGGGTGCTGGTAGAGATTGTTGATTTTCTTCAGATGAAGATTGGACAGAAGAAACCTATCATTGCTGCTGGAATTCTGTTGGTATTGGTTCTGCTAGGATTCGGGATGTATGACAACTCCGACGCGATCAACGATGAGACAGTCCTGGTGGAAAAAGCAGATGTAATTGCGTTGGAGTGGATTAAAAACCACACAAAAAATGACGCGCGTTTCTTTGTCAATACAACTGGTTGGGGGTATGGAGTTTACCGAGGAGTGGATGGCGGAGGTTGGATTTTGCCAACCACAGGAAGATGGAGCCTGGCACCAACAATTTTTTACACATTTGCCGCCAATGAACTCACTGCCGAAACCTGGCAGGACTGGTCAAAACGCGCATCAATAGTCGCAGATTGTCAAACGGATTTCTGGGAATTGGTGGAAGAGGCTGACTTAAGTTATGTTTATATTCGCAAAGGCACAACGGGGCTACAGGCTGAAAATCTTGTGGCATGTGAGGGTGTGCGAAAGTTGTACGACAATGACGGCACATCAATATGGTTAATTGACGGTTATAATCCATAAGAATCACCTTTTGGCAGCGAAGAATAAAATGAGTTGGATTACAGTTAAGACATTATTCACGATTCAGATTTTGCTTCTATTACCTGGTTGGGCAATATTGGCGGGGACTGGATATTGGCGTAAATGGAATCCTTTGCAGCGCTGGTTCCTGGCTATTTGTCTGGGTGTTTCGTTTTGGCCGATATTCTATTATTCAACCAGAACCCTAATCCCTTCATTGCGGATAGGAACTAATAAGTTAATCATCATTCTGGCATTTTTTGCGGTAATAATTTTTATTCATTTACGAAAGAACTGGAAGGAACAACTCAAGTTAGGGGAGAATGCAGGAATCGTCATTTTAGTACTGATGATTACATTATTATCCCGATTGATTGTTTCCTATGAATTTCCCTACCTGGCTGGTGATGATTCCCTTCATCACAGCCTGATCACCAATTTGGTTGCAACAACAGGAAGATTGCCCTACAATATTTTGCCATTTGATTCAACTAATCTCAACCATTATCATCTTGGTCTGTACGCACTAACCGGTCCCTTGCAGTTATTGGTTGGCATTTCAGCGCCCCAAGCACTTTTGTGGTTTTCTCAATTTCTGAATGGTCTATGCGGACTGGGAATTTTTCTGATGCTTGATCGCAAGGTTAGCCGTGAAGCGGGAATCTTTGGAATGATCAGCGTAGGCTTGTTCTCCATATTCCCGTCTTGGTTCATTAACTGGGGGCGCTTTACCCAACTTGCGGCTCAAACGGTGTTGCTGCCGGCTGCACTGCTTGCCTGGGAAACCATCTCAACCCATAATAGCCAACGAAAAATACTGGAAAGGCAAGATTGGGTTGACTTGATATTAGCTGGTTTGCTCTTTGCTGGTGTCTGTCTGCTTCACTTCAGGGTCGCAGTTTTCCTGCTTGGTTTGATTCTGATTATATGCCTTAGCGAAACGATCAAGACTGACAATAGAGTACGCATTTTTTTGAGAATGGCAACACGAGTTGTTGTACTTGGACTAATCGTACTAATCATTGTTTTACCAACACTGATTTCAGGGCTTGAATCTTACATGGTTCAGCGTGATCCACAATCGTTGACAAATGAGCTGAATCTGTCGCTTACAGAACAAAGTTATTACATACAAGGTGATAAGGATACATGGAAGCTAACCTGGAAGTCAGCACCATTTCTTGTAATTGGTGGGTTGGGAATGGTCGTGGGTTTGTTTTCCAATAAAACCCGACGACTTAGTTTGATTATGTTTTTTTGGTTTGTGCTGATGATAGTGTTATCTCAGCTTTACAGGCTTAACATTCCAGCGCTAGCATTCGTGAACATTACAGCTGTCTTGTTGGCTTTCTATTTGCCCTTTGGTATTGGTGCAGGTATTTTATGGCAGATTCTTTTTGAAAAACCCAATCGATTAATCTTGAAAAAACTGCGCTTACTTGCCATTGGAATGATTGTTTTAGCGTCCTTTTTTACTTTTTATTTACGAACCAACGATTTTCTTGAAGTTCGAGCTTTTATGACCCCGGAAGATGAAGCTGCTATGGAGTGGGTGAAATTAAATACTGGTTCAGAGGCAGTCTTCGGCGTCAATACGGCTTTTTTAAATCCTGCCATGCCGTATGGAACAGATGCCGGCTATTGGCTCCCGGTTTACGCGGAGCGTCGCACCACAACCATGACATTGCTGGCTTCCTTGTCTGACGATTATTCTCATGACTTGGAACGTTCAAAGACCATGACAGACCTCTATAAAATGAATACCGTTGAATCCTTATGCGATTTTGGCGTCGACTATCTCTATTCTGGTGTAAAAAACCCACTTGGCTCGCAAGATTTTGTTATGATCCAGGGGTTTGAGGACATTAGCAACGTAGGTAAAGTATATGATAAGCATGGTATCCAGATTTTTAAGATCTGTGATAACTAAATGTAGCAAAAATGAGAGAAACAATTAAAGTTTGCATAGCCACCACTAATTTTCCAAGATGGAAAGGGGATTTCAGAGTTCCTTTTATTTATGAAGCCGCGCGAGCGGTTAACAAGCACGGACACCAGGTAAAGGTCCTTACATTGCACACACCAGGTGCAAGCACACATGAGTTTTTTGATGATATTGAAGTTATCAGAGCAAGATATTTACCTGAAAACATGGAAGTGCTTCAAAAAGATGCATCTGGAATTCCAGAAGCCTGGCGAAGAGGCTTTTTACCAAAGCTGGCAACAATTCCATTCCTGCTTAGCTTTGCCAATCTGATTGGAAAACATGCAAAGAGCAGCGACATCATTCACTGCAACTGGAGTCTATCAGGATTAGCATCATATCTTTCAAAGTTCAGACACAATACCCCCTATGTGGTTACTGTACAGGGCAGTGATATTTTCAAAACGTTTCACATACCAGTTATTAGAACGGTAATCGGACTCGCGCTTAAAAAAGCAGAGCATATTATTGCTCTGTCTGAAGATCTTAGAACTGCCACATCAATTTTTGGAGTTCCGATGGAGAGGATCACAGTGATTCCCAATGGGGTTAATATCGATCAATTTCCATTGGGTGAAGAATCTGAAAGAAAATCACAGATTATTTTTGTTGGCTCTCTAATCGAACGCAAAGGTGTCAATTATTTGATTGAGGCTATGGCGATTGTCAAAAAAAAGCATCCTGAGTGCGAATTACTTTTAGTCGGCGAGGGCAGAGACCGTGATGAATATGAGAAATTAGTACACAACCTCGGGCTTGAAGAGACAGTGTTTTTCTTAGGAGTCCAGTCTCAACAGAACGTCAGTCAGTTAATGCGGCAATCTCGTTTGTTTGTATTACCTTCAATCGAAGAAGGTCAAGGTGTTGTGTTGGTGGAGGCGATGGCAAGCGGTACTCCATGTGTGGGCAGCAGGGTGGGAGGGATCCCGGATGTTATTACGCCTGAAGTGGGAAAATTAGTGGAACCTAGGAACATTAAGAGCCTGGCGGAAGCAATAAATTTTTTTTTGGATAATGATGAGTTGTGGAGACATGCTAGCCTAAAGGCACGTGAACGAGTTGAAAACACCTATGACTGGTTTACTCTTGCAGACAAAATGATCGGAATCTATGATAAAGTGCTCAATAAGGATGAAATATGAGAGCATACCAAAAAGATTTTATTACTCTTTATGGACATCTTCGAAGACCAGAAAATAAGATTCATAAGCAAAGGAAATTCCATTACATTCTTCAAAGGCTATTAATGCATAATAATCAAGGCGTATGCCTGGACGTAGGCTGTTCCGATGGAGCAATTGCGTTGAGTCTGTGTGATCAATTTAAACAGGTTATCGGTGCGGATATCGACCTGATGGCATTAAGGAAAATTGATGACATCGCTTGTGAAAATGTTAACTTTCTTTCAGGAGATGCAATGGCGCTGCCTTTTGGGAATCAATCAATGGATGCGATTGTTTGCTCTCAAACGTATGAACATGTTCCTTCCTCAGAAAAATTATTTGATGAGATCAGCCGTGTAATTAAAGATGAAGGAATCGTACTTTTTAGCGGTCCGAACAAGACCTTTCCTGTAGAACCTCACTTTTTCTTACCATTCTTACACTGGTTCAGTCAAAAAACTGCAGATAGATACTTGCAACTGACAGGTAAGGGTGATCATTACTATGAACGCTCAGAAACATATTGGAAATTGAAAAGAATCTTTAAAGGATATGAAATTATTGATGTAATCAGATACGTTTTTGAGTATTACGGAGAGCACTCACCAAAAAAAATTACCCGAGTAGCAAACAGGATTGCTTCAAGACTACCAGTCATTATTTTGCGACTGGTTGCACCATTTATGGTGAACATTAACTGGATATTGATCAAGAAAGCCGCTGGTTCCAATGACAAACAAAGGATCAAATTCGCCACGTAGGGCAATTCGAGAAGAGATCCAAGCATATCTTACACACAATGGGGAAGACAGGTGGAAGTACTTTTCTGCATCCATATTTATCCACTGGAAAATCATGATTGAAGACTTTGTTCCACGTTTTCTGTCAGGTCGAGTATTGGATGATGGCTGCGGGTATGCGCCATATTCGGAAATAGTTTGTAGATATTCAAAAGAATTGATTCTCCTTGATCATATTATTTCGCATCCAGAAGTAAATGTGTGCTCAGATGTCAGAAGGCTGCCATTTGAGAATGCCTCATTTGATTGCGTGTTGAGCCTTCAAGTTCTGGAGCACGTTGCGAATCCTTTAGAGGCAATAAAAGAAATAAGCCGCATCTTAAGACCGGCTGGTATCCTCTTGCTTTCAGTACCACACCTCAGCCGATTACATGAATTGCCGCATGATTATTTTCGATTTACGGAATATGGTCTCAGAGAACTGGCACGCTGCGCTGACCTCGAAGTAATTGAATTAGTGCCGACAGGTGGAATAGTAGCGTTTTTGGGACATCAGCTATCAATTGCTTTTTTGACTGGTTTATGGCGCATAAAATTCCTTAGACCGTTGTTATTGATAATTAACAAACTGTTTTTCACCAAATTCTTGACAACTCTAGACGGACTCATCGGAATGTCATCACTTTTTCCACAAGGTTATGCAATGGTAGCAAGAAAAAATGAACTGGCACAAAATTAAACACTACACCCGGATTGCTGGAACTATAATAGGGACTGGCATTTTTATATACTTGGTTGTAAATGCAATAAATAAGATTTTTACAGTATCAGAACCAATTGTATTTCGGGGGGTCTACTTATTTCTTGCCCTGATAATCACATTTTCAATTTACTTTATGCAAATGATCAATTATCAGATGATGCTTTCAATCCAATCTATTGATGCAAAGTTGAAATATATCCTGGCAGGATATTCATACTCCTTCCTACACAAATATATACCGGGATATATCTGGGGATATGTGTCCAGATCCGATTGGTATGAAAGGGAAACATCAATACCAACCATAAGTTCCTGGATTGCATCAGCAACAGAGATAGTTATCACTGTTGCTAGCAGCATATCAATTTGGCTCTGCTATTACCTTATCAAAAACAATATAGACCCACTCCTAGGGTTTATTGTTGTTTTGATGCCTTTTTTGATTGTTTTTCCACTCAACCGGTTAATTCCTCAATTGAGGAAAATAAAAAAAACCAAGAATTTTTTTGAAGATCTTAAAGCCATCCCTATAGGTAAATGGTCAATAATTGCAATCAACTCGTACTTACAATGGGGTCTTTTTGGTGTCGGTTTGTGGGCAATGGAGCAAGCGTTCTCCTTAAAAATAGAGATGAATATTGAGAACCTGGTAAGTTATGTGTACTCCTTTGCCAGAGCCTGGGTAAGTGGATTCCTGATGGTTTTTATACCAAATGGCTTAGGCGTTCGTGAAGTAGTGCTTAAAGATTCGTTAGTCGAGGTTGGTCAAGTTGGTTCCACAACGGCAGTTCTGATTTCCACTTCTTATCGACTGGTAATTATGGCAGCGGAATTAGGTTGGGTAATACTAATGGTATTAGTTAATCGCAGGCAAATAGAGAAGAAATAAACCAAAAGTATTATTGATATTAAACTTCTGCCAAACTATCATATAGAAAATTGAATGGAGGTTCACATGAAAAAATATTTAAGCATTCTCGCCGCATTATTGTTCGTCCTGGTTCTGGCAATTGCGCCATTTGAACAAAGTAATACAATGGTGCTTGCAGCAGCCACGTCTAAAACACTGGCAACCAACTATACGTTGGTTAACCTTGGCACTGCAACGGCCACAGTTCACGCGCAATATCTAACCCCAGCAGGTACAGAATGGGGAAGTTCGATTTATAAGGACTTCACGATTCCTGTTGGCGGAAACCAGATTGTCCGCCAATATGATGATACCGGTCTAACCTCTGGAATGGGCTCCGTTGTAATTTCATCTGACCAAATGTTAGGTGCAATGGTTCAGGAAATTACTCGTTCAGGTGTTCCTACCATGGGTGCTTATTCAGGCGTCACTTCGCCAAGCGCCACCTGGTATGTGCCTTTGGCTGCCCGACAGGCAAATTCTGCTACTGGTAAAGTCAATTCCCAGATCGTTGTCCAAAATGTTGGCACATCTGCTGTCAACTTTAATGTCGAATACTTCACACTTGCTACAGGAGCTTCGGCATTTGATAAGGACTATACCAATCTGGCTGCTGGCGCTTCTTTGTTGATCGATCTTGATCTGGAGACCGGTCTCACAGCTCCATGGTGGGGTTCAGTGGTTGTTTCAACGACCAGCGGGTCCCTCGGTGTGGTTTCAAATATGTTCTTTGGTGCTGACAGCCTTAATGCTTTCAATGCATTTGCTGCTGAGGAAGTTGGCCCATCCTGGAGAATTCCTCTCCTTTATGTTCGCCTGCCAAACACCCTGACAACCTCAGTTACTGTACAGAACCTAAGCGGAGCCACCTTACCTGCAGGTGATATTCAGCTTGATTGTGTCAAGAACCCATCTGCTTCAGGAACTGATTTTACAGTTGTTAGCTCAAGTCCGATTCTAAATAACAGTTCTTACGCATTCAATACCTTCACCGACACAGTCAAATTCCCAACCGCAAACTGGTACGGTAGCTGTGAGGTGAAATCTCTGTCTGATCAAGATATTGCAGTATTGGTGCAGGATCGTTATACTGCTAACGCCGAACAATCAATGTATGGCGCTGTGCCTGGTGATTCGACCAGTCAGGATGTTTCTGTACCGTTGGTTGCCAAGCGTCTAGCCAATGGTTTTGCTAACACCGTAACCATCCAAAATCTCGGTACGACAGCGGCAACTCTGACCATTACCTACGTTCCCACTGGTGGTGGTACACCTATCGTCAGAACAGGTATTTCAGTTCCTGCAGGCGCCAGTTACATTCGCAACTTCCGTTTGGCCGCAACTGAGGCTCCTGATATGCCCGATGGTTGGGTGGGTTCCATGGTGATTGAATCCAACACCCCGATTGCTGCGTTTGTTCAGAATACTTATCTGACCGCATATGGCGATCGCCTGATGGCTTACTTGGGTTTCAACCACTAAGATCATCCTAGTCTTGACAATAGCCCTCACAATTTGTGAGGGCTATTATAATTAAGCTATGACACATAAAATACATTTCATTTTTGTTATTGGTGTGATAATCATACTGTTATCAGCATGTGGATCGGTTCAAACGCCACCTTCTCCAGTGGAATCTTTGTTAACCGATAGGCCCGATAATCAATTATTGGAAAACACCCAGGATACTTGGGAACCTTCAACGATGTATCCTATGGAAGACACTCAAATCGCAACACTTTATCCTGCTTGGGACCGTCCAAAAGTAAAATTTGAAGAATTGAACCCTCCCATTGATGCCCCCGAACCTCTGGAAGGCAAAGCGTCGATTTCAGGGTTGTTGTATGCATTTGATATTTCAGTTCCCCTGGCAAATATTGAATTTATCTTAGTCCCGGCTGTGATAACTGAAGGTACACCGATCGTTCCACCAATAATAACAAATGGAGATCCAGAAAGCGGAGATATTATTGGAAAAACAGATGCAAATGGAGTTTTTTATCTCAACGATGTTGCCCCTGGCTTATATTACCTTTTGATCAATTATCCAGATCACAGCGTAATAGCGGTTGAATCTGATAACACTCTCTATAACAGACTATTAGAATTTGAAGCAAATGAATCTTATCTTTTAGGGGTAATCAAGATTCTTGGCTAATTAATCGTTTGTTAGCATAGGCAGCATAATTGAATAAAGCGCTTGGAAACGGGCAAAAAACGACTCTGATTCCCCGGAAGCATTATTTCCACCTAAGATATAAAGGCTGTTATTAAAATAAGCCACAGAAAAATCAGAACCAAACACAAAGCCTTCCGGGTTATGCTCAGAGATCCATTCGGTGCGATCTGGTGAAAGTTTTATCACTTTTGAAGGACAAATGACAAACAGAGTGTCCACCAACTGGTCGGTTTTGCATTTAACAGCCGGTTCTGGTAAGTATAATTCATCACGGAAAGAGCTTTCTGAATCTGGCAACGAAGAAGGGGCATATGATTCAACAAGCGTCAGCTCTTCAACGCCATCTGATCCGCCAACGAGATAGATCCTGCCCCCCCAAAGTGTGCTGTCTAAGGATGCACGTTCTTGAGACATTGGTTGTTCTTCTGACCAACGATCGATGGCAGGGTCATAAGAATAAACTTGCTTCTTAATCCCAGATTCGTTAATGCCTCCAAAAATATATAGCTTACCCTCAAAAACTTCCAGCGCATAATTACTTAACGGTTGAGGAAGAGATGCAACTTGCGCCCATGAATCATTTTCCGGACTGTATATTTCTACCAAAGATGTAGATTCTCCACTGTCGGTAATTCCACCCGGCACATAAATCCGATCGTTAAGTACGACGGCATTTGCTTCTCTTACTGGGGTTGGTTTGCTGGCTAACTCTTCCCAGCTGTTTGTCTGAATATCAAAAACATGAACATCATTTAGAGTTTTTCCGTCAGCATAGCCACCGATTAAATAGATTTGAGAATTGTAAGTGATAGCTGCTGCCTGCGATCGAGGGCTGGGTAGATCTTCCATGTGCACCCAGCGTCTGTCGCTAAATTCAGCACGAATTGCGCTTTCATTAGAATTTGCGGAACGAATAATCGCAAATATTGCAACTCCAATGACTGTCATTACGATTAGTATGATCATTATCAACTGGTTTTGAGCCGGGGTGGGCTTAGATGCCTTGAGATTGTCGGAGGAGGCTGATGTTGAAAGGCCTTCTGGCAAATCTGATATCCTTGTTTGTAAACTGAAACCATTCTCAATCGCATATAAGGTCGCTTCGGTTCGGGAGGAGACTTCGATTTTCTGAAAGATATTGGAAACGTGAACCTTGACGGTATTAATGCTAATAAAAAGTTCCGCTGCAATTTCCTTGTTTGATTTGCCCTCCGCAACTAGGGCAAGGATCTCGGTTTCACGTGAGGTCAGTGTAGTGTTCTCAGTCATAATCTATCCTGTCCCTAATTATAAAGGGGTTATTCACAGAGAATATGACAGTAAACCTTCTCAATCTATTTTGATGAATTTTTATAGATAGGGAATAGAATGATTTTATATGGCAATTCCTTTGAAACATTCCCGCTAATGTAATTCTTTTGTCCCTGTCCTCCGTACCAGCGGGCTTCGGCTTCCAAGCGTGGGCGACCGCCCTGGGTGCCAGCATGCCAGTTGATACTCACATCCTGAAAGGTGATATCCACGGCTTTGCCAAAGCAGTAATACCGGCAGCTATCCAGTGTGGTCTTCTCGACCACCATGAAATGCAGATGGTGCCCGGTGCTGACGCCAGTATCGTCCGCTTTGCCGATGAATTGCCCCTGGCTTACATAAGCCCCTTTGGCTTTCAAGGCTGCCGGGATGCTATCCTGGGCGAGGTGCAGATAGATTTGATAGGTCCAGGGCGTAGTGGTGCGGTCTTCAAGGGTAATACTATTGGCGCAGCCTGAATTGCCATTTCGGCAGGTGTCACGCCAATGGTAAACGAACCCGCCTTTGGCTGCTACTACATCAAACATACCGCCATCAGCGAAATCAAAGGCGTGATTGCAATAATATTGTGGGTTGCAGGAAGAATGGGCAACCGACCAGGTCAATCTTTTGGTTAGACCGCCAGCCCAAGGTAATTTATACCCACCATAAACAGGGCCTGCAGGACCAGCCTTGGGGTCGGCATCCGGGAAAAAGCGGGAGGCGATTTCACTCTCTTTGAAGTCGGATTCCATAAAAATCTGGCTGAAATCTTCATCGCTTACTTGATGGAGTTGCCACAATTGGTTTGTTGGGTCCCAAATTGCAAGGACGATCTCGGGTTCACGTGCTATGATATCTCCAACTTCTTCATCGTTCTCCGCCATCCACAATAATGCCTGGGTGTAGTCTTCATTGAATTGCACTTCGTCCAATGACCAGGCGCTGTGACCGGCATCCGCAACCAACTCAGGCAATTGGGTATAGAGGAGCGTCTCAAGCGCACTTTGGCTGCCAGGCATAGGAGTAGGGATGTCTGCGTTCTTGGGGCTGGAGTTTTGATTCTCTTGAAAAATTAAAAACAACGCAAAAACCAGCAGTACCAAAGTTGGAATCCAAATTTTAAACGCCTGGCTCTTGTGTTGGTGAGGTTCTTCGTTGGGTGTATAAGTTTGATTGCTCATCGGCTTCCACTCTGTCAATTTGGTATTGTCATTGCTTTAGTTGCAATTCCCTTGCCAGAGGGAGAACAGGTGATAGATGATACCTTGTTGATGACAGGTGATAATGGTCGTAATTAATCGGTGAAAGCTGACAAGCAGGAGGTCATACGCTAGAGGAAGTATCTCCACGGACAAAACTGCGAAAATGGTTAGTACCATGTTCTCTATTTTGGGGTGACTTTGCAGTAGCTCGAAACACATACAAAAGTCACCCAATCTGGTGTTGTCATCGTAAAATGGACTCAAATGGATACGAGCAAGAGAGATAGCCTGACTCGTATTGTGCTGGAGGATGTGAAAACCTCTGCAAACCTTGGCAGGCGAAAGATGATCAGCTGGATGATTGACCGTCTGGGTTATCGCCCGGCGGGTTGGCTGGCGGACTTGCTTGCCCGGATCGATGAGCAGCTCGAACAAACTTCGCTGCACGAGACAGCCACAAAAGCCCTCAATTCTTTTTCGGATGGGCTTGAACTTCATGTTGATGACACGGTACCAGTAAGCGGACCTTTATTGGTGGTCGCAAATCACCCAGGTATGGCGGATATTTTTGGCGTTCTTGCCAGCCTGAAACGCGATGACGTCAAAATTGTCGCTCAACAGAAGGGTTTTATGCGCGTACTCCGCAATATCAACCGGCATATGCTTCCAATCGAACCCGACTCCAGTTTCAAGCTGAAAGCTATCCGCGATATCATCCAAGCGCTCAACGACGGTATGGCTGTGATCATCTTTCCCAGCGGTTCTCTGGAACCTGACCCTGCCATCATTCATGGGGCGGCTGAATCTTTGCAACACTGGTCGGACAGTATCGGTGTCTTTCTCAACAAAGCCCCCAGAACCCAGGTCTTACCAGTTCTTGTCAGCAGCGTTCTGACAGACAAAGCCTTCAACAGTCGACTGTCAAAATTGGGGCAGAAGCCAAAACGCCGTCATCAATTTGCGATGGTGGTCCAGTTTGTTGCCCAACGTCTTTCCAGGAATCCACATTGGAAGAAGCCGATACGGATCGATATCGGATCGCCGAAATTCCCTGAGCAGTTAGACCCAGACCTGGATCCCCAACGGCTAAACCAGGCTGTTCGACGGCAGATGCTGGACTTGCTCGAACAGATCTATCCCTGGCAGCGTCCCTTTGAGCTCCAGATCAGCCAATCCAAATAGCCAATCCCCAAAAATTCCTGGTACCGAATCAGACCTTCTTTTGCGTTATACTAAGACCATCAGATCCTGTCAGACTCACCCAATCGGCAGGAAAAATCAATACCAAGGAGGCACTACATGCCCGCTAAGGGATGGGTAGAAATAAACGACTTGTATTGCAAAGCCTGTGAAATCTGCGTTACAGACTGCCCCACGCACGTTCTGGCGCTGGATATGTCCCGGCTGAGCCCCAAGGGGTATCACCCCGCCTATATGCTGCATCCTGAGGAATGCATTGCCTGTGGGATTTGCGCCGTGGTTTGCCCAGACGCAGCTATCACGGTCTTCAAAGGCACGCCACCAGCAAATGAAAGAGATGGTGAATAATGGCTCTCGAACTGATCAAAGGAAATGTTGCCGTCGCCGAAACCGCACTGCGGGTCGGGCTGGTTTCCTATTTCGGATATCCCATCACTCCTCAAACCGAATTGCTGGAACACCTCTCCGCTCGTATGCCGGAGCTTGGCAGGGCATTTGTCCAGGCTGAAAGTGAGCTCGGCGCAATCAACATGGTGTACGGTGCTGCTTGCACCGGTATGCGCACCATGACCTCCAGCTCCAGCCCTGGTGTCAGCCTGATGCAGGAAGGTATTTCCTACATCGCAGGGACGGAACTCCCAGCTGTTGTCGTGAACGTGGTTCGGGGTGGTCCTGGTCTGGGCAATATTGCTCCTTCACAAGCCGATTACACCCAAATGGTACATGGCGGCGGTCACGGCGAATATCACCTGATCGTCCTGGCACCTGCCTCCGTCCAGGAAGCGGTGGACCTGACTGCTTTGGCGTTCGATCTGGCAGAAAAGTATCGTATGGTTGTGTGTTTGTTAATGGATGGCTACCTGGGACAGATGATGGAACCTGTTGAATTACCTCCTTTTGTACCGATCCGCACCGAAGCACCCTCCTGGGCTGTGGGAGCCAACCATGATGAAGGAACGCGTTCTGTGCTCACCTCGATCAATATCAACCCGGCGATGCAGGAAATCTTCAATGTCAAGATGATGACACGCTGGCAGCAGATCGAGGATGGTGAGGTCCGCTACAAAGGTTATTACCTGGACGATGCTGAGTATGTGGTGGTGGGTTATGGTACTGCGGGAAGAATTGCTCTGACTGCAGTGCGGGCTGCTCGTGAGAAAGGCATCAAGATTGGTCTCATCCGCCCAATCACTGTCTCTCCGTTCCCAACAAAAGTGTTGGACCAGCTGGTGCCAGGCAAAAAGGGGTTCCTGGTAGTTGAAATGAACAATGGTCAGATGCTGGATGATGTTTCGGCAATTGTAGCCAAACGTGTTCCAATCCACTTCTATGGGCGCATGGGCGGAATGGTGCCATATCCTGATGAGATCGGTACAGCGATCGATGAAATGATTCAGAGTGACCATGATGTCAACCGCGATGCGCGTGGTATCTGGTTGGCAAAGATGCGCGAATTAGTTGGAACAGGAGCCTGAGATGCTTGATACTGATGTGAAATTGATCTACGAACGTCCCCATGGTTTCACCAATGTGACTACCCACTATTGCCCGGGCTGCACGCACGGTGTTGCTCATCGTTTGATCGCGGAAGTTTTGGAAGAGATGGGCGAATTGGACAACACCATTGGTGTAGCTCCGGTGGGCTGCTCGGTCTTCGCTTACAACTACTTTGATTTTGACTTCGTCGAAGCTGCTCACGGTAGGGCACCTGCCATGGCAACCGGCATCAAACGCACATTGCCAAACAAAATGGTTTTTACCTATCAGGGTGATGGCGACCTGGCTTCCATGGGCATGGGCGAAATCATCGCTGCTGCAGCCCGCGGAGAGCAGATGACCGTTTTCTTTATCAACAATACCAATTATGGTATGACCGGTGGTCAGATGGCACCCACCACGCTTCCGGGTCAGAAAACCAGCTCTTCTCCCCTCGGACGCGATGTGGAAACCCAAGGGTATCCCATCAGAACCGCTGAATTGATCTCTTCCCTTGATGGGGCTTCCTTCGTCGTCCGACGCAGCCTGCACGACGCGCGTAATATTCGCAATGCCAAAAAAGCCATTCGCACCGCATTCGAAGTGCAAAAGCGAGGCATGGGATTCTCGTTCATTGAACTTCTTTCCACCTGCCCAACCAACTGGGGCATGACACCGGTATCTGCTAGGGAATGGTTGAAGGAATACATGATCCCACAATATCCCATCGCAGATTTCAAGGTTTCATCATCCGTCGAAGAAATGGTCAAAGGAGGCTAAACGATGCAGTCAGAAGTGATTATCTCTGGATTTGGTGGTCAGGGCACACTCTATGCCGGACAGGTTTATGCCTATGCGGGAATGGACGAAGGTAAACACGTTACCTGGATCCCTTCTTATGGTCCGGAAATGCGCGGTGGTACGGCAAACTGCACCGTTGTTATCTCGGATGAAGAAATTGGTTCGCCCAGCGCACTGCACCCCCGCGCTGTGATCGCCCTCAACCTGCCCTCTCTTGATAAGTATGAACCGTTGGTCGCACCTGGTGGTTTTTTAATCGTTAATGAATCGATGGTGAACCGTGAGCCAACCCGCACAGATATCCATTGGCTGATGATCCCGGCGAACAACATTGCCCGCGAACTCGGCAATGAACGCGCAGCCAACATGGTTTTGCTGGGCGCGCTTGAAGCCAATATGAAAGCCTTGCCCGATGGTGCCCTGGAACGAGCCCTGGAAGCGCACACAGCTGAAAGACTGAAGAAATTTATCAGCTTGAATATTGAAGCAATGCACAGAGGCGCAGAATATAAAGTCGATTAAGACTATATTCTGAAACACAAGACCCGAAGAGATCTTTACTTCGGGTCTTTTTATATCCTGGCTGCCGCAGCAATCTACCGGAGGTACAAGTATAATTTCATCAATGAGCACGGATTTTTCACCTCCCAAAGGTAGAAGCCTGGTAATCAACGGATTGATCACCGTACTTTTAGTTGCAGCCATTTTTTTCTTTCTCATTTATGGTTCAATGAGCGGTCAGGGGTGGTTATCGATCGTCTTTATCAGCATCGGATTGCTGCTCCTGGTTCCTCTGGCGCTGGCGGTATATCGAATCATCACAATTGCCACCACGGTATACAGTCTGAGCCGGGAAGCTTTGGAAGTCAAATGGGGTTTGCGGCGGGAATTGATCCCAATGCGTGAGATCACCTGGGTGCATCCTGTCAGCGATTTTGAAACCCCTTTGCCCTTGGGCTTCACCTTGTTCAAAGGTTCCTATTATCGGGAAAAAGATATCAACGGGCTGGGGAAAACCCTTTTTGTCGCTACCGCACCTGATCAGATGGTCTTGATCAAGCTCAGCCAAGCCTACCTGGTAGTCTCTCCCCAAGATGAACTGGCATTTACTGAGTCATATAAGCAGTTGTCACAGTTAGGAAGCTTGGAAAAAATTGATCCTGAATCAGAAAATCTGACAATGCTTTGGCGGAGGGTGATGGATGATCAGCAGGCAAAACGGCTGCTGCTGGGCGGCACCGTCAGCTTCCTGGTTCTGCTGCTTTCTACAGCAATCATCGTTGGTCTGCTACAACAGGTTGTTTGGGTGAGTATGGAGACTGTTCCGTCCTCCAGGCTTTTTTTGCTGGCTCTGATAGGACTCTTCTTCAGTTTTCTGAACACCTTGATTGGGCTCTTCTTATATCTGCAGGAACGGTCAGGTAAAAACGTTGTTTACCTGATATTGGGATGGACGATTTTGGTGAATATCATTCTGACCCTCGCAATGTTTTTTATGAGTATATAGGAAACCGAATTTGGAAAAAGGGGTAAGAATGAGGAAGTTTTTTGTGATGGATAATGACTCGTCAGAGCGTGGTTATGCTATAATCGATAATCTGATGGAGTGTCGATACACGCCGTTATTATGCTATGGAAATTAAGCGCACCTTACCAACCGATCACAAGCGGTGGTTAGCGTTTGTTGTGGGGTTCCTTGCTTTCAGCCTGATTGTTACAGGCTGTAATCCTGGGGGTCGACCGTCTACTGGTCAACCAGGGGGATTTGGAGCCGGATTGGCGTCATTTACTGCCAGCCCAACACTCACCCCCTCAGCGACCGCAACTTCAACACCCTGGCCCACCTTTGCGCCAGCTTTGGAGACATGGCCAACCCCAGCTCCTCCTCCGGCTGATAGAGCAGCGCTTCCGGAAGGTACCACGATTTGGCTCTTGATGGGCGCTGAAGATGCAAAGCCAACCCGCGGGCGCACTCAGGCGATTCACCTGTTGCTGGTTAACGAGCGTTTGTCAAAAGCCAGCGTCATCTCCATTCCCGGTTCGACCTATCTTTACCTGCCGGGGCATGGAATGGGAAGGTTCAATACAGCCTGGCCTTTGGGCGGTATGAAGCTGGTCTATGATACGCTGGGCTACAACTTTGGTTTGCAGCCGGACCGCTATGTGGTCGCACATGAAACAGAGTTTGTCTGGCTGGTGGATGACCTGGGTGGGCTGGATGTAAGTGTCATCTATCCCATTCGGGATGATTGCGGAGGACTACCAGCTGGCTTACACAGCATGGATGGGAAAAAGACCTTGTGTTATGTCTCCCACCATGCAGATGACGATGTATTTCGTACGATCAGGCAGCAACAAGTGCTGCAATTGCTCTTTACAAAATTAGTTCAATGGGGACGGCTGGCAAAATTGCCGGTTATGTATGCCTCGTACGACCAAAACCTGGACACTGATGTCAGTCTGCTTGACCTTATAATTCGGATCCCGCTGGCATTGCGACTGGGTGATCCGGAACGGGTGAAAACTTTCGTCTTGGGTTGGGAGGCTCTGGAAACCTGGCAGCTGCCGGATTCCACCCGCACCGAGGTACTCTTGCCCAGGGAAGGGAAGATCAGTCAATTGGTCAGTCAGGCAGTCGACGCCATCAGCGATCCCTCACCCCTTAATGCTGTGGTGCTGACTTATGAGTTTCAGCTGACCGAAGTAATAGGGGTGACCCATACTGCTGAAGCCCGTTTGACGGAACTGGCACAGCCAACCAAGACGCCAACACCTCCAGGGGGCGGTCCGGCAACGGCGACACCTCTCCGGACGTCGACGCCATTGCCGCCTGGGCAAACACCAACGCTTACCCGGACACCAACCAGGACAGCCACCAACCCGCCGCTGCCCAGCCCGACACAAGGTGAACCTTATCCAATTGAGACACCGTTCCCAACCGTCATCTGGGACACGCCGACGCCATATCCTTAAAGGACAGGCGCTAGAGAAAAAATGGAAGACAACAAGCAAAAAATCAATCGATTTGTCAGGATCTTTGTGATCTTTGCTTTGTTGTTGACCTTTTTCAATCCAATTCCTGTAAAAACCTCTCCCACACTTTTTTCAGAAAAGAAACGAACAATTAAAATCGAGGTTGATTACACTCTGTATGAATGGTGGCTGCTTTCCTGGAAGACCTCTGAGGTGGTCTGCCAGGTCTACACTGAACACGAGTCCTGGCCAGATGATAGTGAAGTGCTCTATTATTGCGGTGCTACGATCCAAAAGCAGTGGACACAAACCAATGCCTGTATGTACACCAATGAAATCACCCAAATGGATGAGTGTAAAGGCTTGTATTTACACCTTGCCAATGTGACCCCCCTTGTGAAAGAAGTGGAGGTCAATCTGCCAGCACCCGAAGTCTATATCACGGTGGTTGGCTGTGACAAGGAACCTGGTCAGACCAACTGCAGCAGTTTGCCCTATTTACGATTCCAGGGATACGAACCTCTACCAAACGAAAACATTATCCAGATCGTTGGTCGTTACAATGGGATGGGCTTCAGTTGTCCGGGCGGGTTTTGTGACCTGCCGCTTACTCCAACTGGCACAGATGGTGTCACGGTGGAATTTTGGGCGGATTCGAGTTATGGCGACGCCAGCGAGATCTACACCGCCCAGATCAGGGTGATTCCCTGGGGCGATTTTGCTAATCCTGATAATCCTTCGGTGGATGAGCCCACCTATTATGTGGATGTGCTCAGTTCTCAGTGGTTAGGAGAAGGGAAATCGACCTGTTCTGATATCTGGCAATCCTTTATGCCAATTGATGGTCCCCCAGCCTGGCTGCGCACACCTGTTCTGGCAGAACAACTGGAAACCGATAACGAATATTACTTGCTGGCAGGAATGTTGATCAAACAAGGCATGGTGGATGCCAGCGACTGCCCAGCCGGCGGACTGGAAGAAAATGGGGCAGCCACAGTTTGTGGAATGGAAGCCGCCCAACCGGTGGTGGACGATTGGCAGAACCAATTTAATGCTGAAATTATCCAGGTGGCTAGCCAGAGCGGCATCCCGGCACAGCTGATGAAGAACATCTTTAGCCGCGAAAGCCAGTTTTGGCCTGGCATCTACGAAAAAGTGAGCGAAGCAGGCTTGGGTCATCTGAGCGACCTGGGCGCTGATGCGGTTTTGCTGTGGAACCCCAGTTTTTACAGCCAGTTTTGCCCGTTGATCCTTACAGAAGAAACCTGTCAACGTGGTTTTGGCAATCTTGACAAAAGCCAACAAGAAATGCTGCGCGGAGCACTGGTCCAGAAGGTCAATGCTGCCTGCCCGGATTGCCCAGTGGGGATCGACCTGACGCAGGCGAGCTTCAGCATCAGCATCTTTGCCCGCAGTCTGCTGGCAAATTGTGAGCAGGTCAGGCAGATCGTGTTCAATAACACCGGTAAACAACCCGGGCAGTTGATCAGTTATGAAGATTTGTGGAAATTTGCCCTGGTTAATTACACCAGCGGTTCCGGCTGTCTGGGGAACGCCATCCAACGCACAATGAATAACGGCAACTCGCTCACCTGGCAGAATGTTTCTTACAATCTGGAGCCGGCTTGCCGCCCAGCGATTGAATATGTGGATGAAGTTTCGACCATGCCGGTAGAAGAAGCCCCGGGTGTCGAGGACTTTTTGGTGAGCCCCACACCGCAGGTTCCTATTGCACCCACTCCAACCCCGATAAGAGTGATCTACCCGACCACTACGCCCTACCAAACGCCTACGCCCTATCCATAAAAAAGCATCCACGCATTAATTTCGTTATTGTGAGATTTTTGAAAAGCGATCTCGCCCTAACCCCATCTTAGCGAGTTTATTATGAGCGGAACTGTGCGGGACCTTTTATTAACGTCGAGCTGGGGCTTG
The DNA here is from genome assembly GCA_040770225.1 of Anaerolineaceae bacterium. GTDB lineage: Bacteria > Chloroflexota > Anaerolineae > Anaerolineales > Anaerolineaceae > Mesolinea. The sequence continues at coordinate 9,615 of JAXGJN010000007.1, read as the reverse complement.
ACCCCAGCCGCCACCCGTCATAGAGAGTTTCTTGTTTGCGGAACGGTGCGAGACCGTTCCCTACTCTCGTCATCGCAAGCCTCACCTATGAAGCGATCTCAATTTGTTCGTTTGTTGATACCAGCAGGAAAAACACAGACCAACCAGGGAGCATGAAACCCGGGTTGGCATGAATCGATTTTTTGAGAATAGTTACTTATTTTTTGCCAGAACGCAGCAGTTCCAACTCGGTTTCCAATTCAAGCCGTTTTTCAACGCCAGCCTGCTGCACTTCATTCTGCACATTACTAATATAATCGTTTAGACGTGTTTTCAATTCTTCACCTGAGTAGGGGGTCAGCAGCAAAACCAAGGCGCTGCCAACCAAACCGCCTAAGAACGCCCCTTTTAGCCAACTGGATGATTTGCTCATAGTATCCTCATTTCTCCGTTGCGTTAATTATAAGAGGGATTCAACTAAAAACCAAAGCTCGTATAGATAAAAAGGTGTTAACGGCTGAGCAAAGCCTCACCTTGCCGGAGGTCTAAACCACAACCGACCGAGATTATCGACAACTCTCCCATAACTTTCGCAAATAAGGCATGACCGATTGGTCATAAACTGGATTGGAGCAACCCAATCTGTAGGCGACCTGTGCAGATACCTTTCCAAATAATTCACACGCTTCAAAGAGCGACTGCCAGATAATTTTCGGGTTGTCCATTCGCCAGGTGCGCAGGAGTTGAGCCCAATCGGGTCCCGGAATGTGCTTTTGCAGGTATTTGTAGTTTTTCCCTATATTGAAATTAAAGCCTTCTTCCAGACCTGCCCGCCAACTCAACATTCGCATCAGCTCTGACCGAATAATATCCAGGTGAGCGTTGGCGTAAGGGATCTGACCACGCGCCAGACCTTTGGCAACGTAAGTGCTGACCCACCAGAATTCGTTGCAGCAATCATCGAAAATTTCACAGGTGGGCGGCTTGAGCCAGTAATCCTCATCTGTACTTGGAGGCAATTGCGGTAAAAGCCCATCCTTGTCCAAAAGCACAATGCACATACGGTCTGAACCAAGATAAACTTCAAGTTTCTCCAATGGAAACAGCGTCAGGTCGATGCGGTTGCCATCCTCAAACAACATCAGGTAGGCAAATGAATTACCCTCTTCAGGTGGGGTGAGCTGCATGGCATCGGGCTTTTGCATGATGATGCGATCTCCGAAAACCAGCAACCAGTCATCATTTTTGAGAAAGGACTCCATCTCGGAGACCAGGAAGACAATATCAAAATCCTGATAACAGTCAGGTTGAACATTAGGGTTAGCGCGTGAGCCGTTCATCGCCACCACCCGAATACGTTCATCCTGCCTGGCATAATTTAGGATAAGGTCAAACATCTCTTGTTCTGTGCGCATATGCTCCTCGTCAGGTCAGGCGACCAATTCAATCAGGTTGCCTTCCGGGTCAGCCAGGACGCTTTCGTAATAGCCATCGCCGGTTGTACGCGGTCCGTTGAACAGAGGGAAACCGCTCTCTTGCAGGGTTCGGGTAAGCTGGTCGACATTTTCAGAAGAGCCAAGTTTGAAAGAAATGTGCACGTAACCCAGTGGGTACTCACCATAAGCCTTGGGGCTCGTCCCAGGTCGCTGCATGAGCTCGAGCCGGGCACCGTCTTTAAAACTGAGAAAGTAGGTTTGCAGTCCGGTGCGGGGGTTGTGGTATTTTTGGTTGGGTGTGGCACCAAAATAGCGGATGTAGAAATCCTTCATCCCCTCCAGGTCCTGCACATAGAGGGCAATATGTTCCAGTTTCACTTTTATCTCGCTTTCAGGCGCACATAGCGCAGTAATTCCTCAATGTAAACGCGGTTACTCAGATCCAGCGAGGTTTGCCTGGTGGTACTGCGGCTGCCGCTTTTTCTCGAAGAGAGGAGGGTGAAAAAGCGCATCGACAGACGATCTGTGAGTCTCATTTTTTCATAATTGATGCCGGAAACCAAATAGTAAAAATGGGCTGGTCTGACCTCGCCTTTCCGGAAGTTGCTTTGAAAGATGACCTCTTCGTATTTCTCCCTGGAAGGGGTGGCACCGGTGGCAAAAACCACCCAGGTTTTCTCAGGGAAGGCTTCCATCCAGCGTTTGATTTTGCTGATGCCGTTGATCTGTCCGGCATAAACGCCGGCGCCATAGATGATCAAACCATATTGCAAAAGAGAGTCTTTCTTGAACTCAGCCAGGTTGGCAAGGTCGCATTGCAGGTCTTCAGCAATCCAGCGGGCATAACGCTCCGAAAAGCCAGTTTTCGATTTGTACAGGACGAGTATTTTTTTCAAACAGACCTCACCCATTGAGTTTAACAGAAAACAACATTCTTGTTGTCCACGTGTTAATCTTGTTTCTGGTCTTCCGTAGGTCGGAATGAGACCGTCAAGTGACCTGTTTCCCATCGGGTGTTTTGGGCGGTCTCACTCCGACGTTTCAAGCGCTGGCATTCAGAATGGCGGAGTGAGGTGGGTATGAAGCTAAAGTCCCATGGGCAATCCCTACCACCGCATTCCGCCCTACAAGAAATGTTTGCCTTACATTCACCGGAACCGCTAAAACTCCTTGGTCAAATCCATGCCCTCGTATAAGCCGGCTACTTCGTCGTAACCATTGAACAACATGGTCGGGCGGCGTTCGCTCTCCCCGATGCGGATCTCAGTTGCCTGGCTCCAGCGCGGATGATCGACCGCTGGGTTCACATTGGCATAAAAGCCGTACTCCTTCGGCGCGAGGCTGTTCCAAAGGGTAGGTGGCTCATCTGCCACCAGGCTTATGCGCGAGATCGATTTAACGCTCTTGAAGCCGTATTTCCAGGGCACCACCAGCCGGATGGGAGCGCCATTTTGTTTGGAAAGCGGCTCATCATACAGCCCGGTTGCCAAAATGGTCAGATCGTGCCTGGCTTCATCCAGGCGCAGCCCTTCAGAGTAAGGCCAGGGGTAATTGACCAGGGCAGCCTGACCGGGCATTTCGTCCGGGCGATAGACTGATTGAAACTGGATGTAGCGGGCTTCTGGCAGCGGTTCGATATCTTCCAGAAGTTTGTTCAGCCGAAAACCTTGCCAGGGCAAAACCATCGACCAACCTTCCACACAGCGCATACGGTAGATAAATTCGTCGATCTTGTAGCGTTCGGTCAACTCTTCCAGGCGCAGTGTCTGCGGGTTGGCAACCAATCCATCGATCTGGATTTGCCAGGGGTCGATCACAAAGTTTTGGGCGCGTTCATCATTACCATATTTGGAGAAAGAAAACTCGTAAAAATTGACGTAATCAAGCGCTTGTTCTTTTGCAGTTAACTGGTCTTTGCCAAGCGCATCGATGATCGTACCTGATTCACCTGGATCACAAGCAGCCAGCAAAAGCGCAGCTGAGGTAATCCCCATCGCGCGCAGAAATTCACGCCTGTTGATGTAAAGCGACTTTGGCGTTACTTCATCGCCATGTAAGGGTTGAATACTATGCATGGTAGTTCTCCTTGCCCAAATTATATGAAAATCGTTTGTTTAAATAAAGTAATCGTGCGAAGTTAACACTGATTCGAAGATTGTGTCGGCAACAATTTTCTTGCAACAACCATGGCGTGTTCGGAATGACTGAGGTATTTCGGAATTTCACACATATCAACAGAGAGATTGATCCAGGCATTCTGTATTTCCTCAGGCTGCATTTGCAGGTCATAATTATGGGTCGATGTGATGCCTTCCTGCCCGAATAGATGCAATATTTCGAGGTCGAACTGCTGCATGAAGGGTAAAACCTTGTCCTGATCGATAAAGAAAGCTCTGGTAAAGGCATTCCCACCCCACGAAATTTGCTGACGGACAGCATCCAGCCAGACCTTTTCGCTTGGTTGGACTACCTGTTCAGGTGCTTCCCGGAGGAAATAGATGATTCCGGAGAACATCAACAGGAAGGAAGCGTAAAGTATCCCGTTCGGTTTCAGCATGGCCATGGCTGATTTGACTGCCTGAATCCGTTCGGCTTCGTCAAGAAGATGATAGAGCGGACCCATGAGGAAGACGTGGTCGAATTTATCTTCGACATACTCTTGAATTAGTAGGGCGTCACAGGCTAGTGAGCGAAGAGGGAGTTCGCGTTCTGAAGCCAGGCGCATGGCAAAGTCAATGTTGCCCTGAGAGAGGTCGGTCAGGGTGACTGGATTGCCTTTTTCCAGGTAATGGAGGGAATAACGACCTGGTCCACCACCGATATCGAGGATAGAGTCGCCGGCTTTGATGTAGCGATCCATCATGCGGGTGGTGATGGCAAACTCGAAAGGATGGCGATCGAGACGGTCCCACTCCTGCTGCGAGTTTTGATCATAAAAGTTTCGGATAATGTCACGTGAGTCGTCCATCTCAGCACCTCGTATAGAGAACGTAGAAAGATTATAACTGAAGCATTAAAGTGGTCATATTCCTAAGTGAATTTTGTGACCTTGTTCTTCATCCCTCACCCCGGTACGCCCTTCGGGCTACCGACACCTACCTTCGGTGGGACTTTGTATACCCTAGTTGGTGGGAGGGCTTAAGTGACAAAGGTGAGAGTGTAAGGGCGGGTTCCAAACCAGCCCCAATCAAAGAAAAGAGACCCTCACCCCCGCTTCGCGGACCCTCCCCCATTTTGGAGGAGGGCTTAAGTGATTAAAAGGAAAATGATCCTGCTCGGACTCGAACCGAGAACCTAACGCTTAAGAGGCGCAATGTTTTTCAGCTCATGAAAAATACCACCATATATGGGAGTGAATATTCATATTAGAGCTTTACAACACCATATATAGAGGCGATAAAATGACACCTGAAAACCTAAAACGTACGCCTATCATCAATAACATGGACGATTTGAATCTTGAGAAGCTCATCCAGGCATTCATAATCGAACGAAAATCCCAGGGGGTAAGCAGTTCTACAATACGTATCTATAACGCGGAATTTGGTGCGTTTTTGTCCTTCTGTGGGGAAAACCAACTGTTTACCGTCCAGGAAATCACCCCCCTTATACTGAGATCCTACTTGTTATACCTGGGTGACAAGGGCCGGAATCCGGGCGGTGTGAACCTGGCATACCGCAATCTCAAAACCCTACTGAATTGGTACGATCACGAAATAGAGCCCAGGGATTGGAAGAATCCATTCGCAAAAGTGAAAAACCCCAGGGTGCCAATTGAACCGTTGGAACCCGTTGAGATAGACGATATCAAGCTTTTGTGCTCAGTATGTGGGGGGGAGGATCTACTTGATAGAAGGGATTATGCGCTGTTTCTTTTCCTGCTTGATACCGGCGTAAGAGCGTCTGAAGCATGTAATGTCAACCTGGAGGATATGGACCTGCTCTCAGGCACCTTGCTTATCCGTCATGGCAAGGGAGGCAAGCCCAGGCATGTAAGCATAGGACGTAAAGCAACTAAGGCGATCAGGCAATATCTGAAAATTCGCACGGATACAAGCCCGGCACTATGGATCACTCATTATGAGAAACGCATAAGCTATGAGGGGTTGAATGGGATCTTACGCCGGCGATCCAAACAGGCCAGCATAAACAAGCCCAGTCTGCATGACTTCAGAAGGGCATTTGCGATCAATTGCTTACGAGGTGGTATGGATATTTTCACGCTTCAGAAGCTCATGGGCCATGCGGATCTGCAAGTGCTCAGGCGGTACCTGGCACAAAACAATGAGGATCTGATACGTGAACACGCCAAGGCAAGCCCGGTGGATAGGAATTTATAGGAAAAATTTGGTATGACAAAAGCCTTGTAACTTTGGAACGGGTGTGCTATAATCTTGTATGACAAGGTTTCGAAACCACTTTTCCTTAAAAGTGCTGCCCTCCAGTCGGCGTTGAAAGTAAGCAAGGTCAATAGATAGGCTGGAACTTATCGAACAAAAACGAAAAAAGATAAAACGAACAAAACGAACTAAGCATAACAAATAACCAACCAACCTAAATTCGAACTTACCGAGAATTAGTTGGCTGGTTCATAAGATCAATAAATACAATCCAGCCTGTCGTTTGAAAGAAAACGTTTAGAGGCTGGATTTTTTGTTTCCAGCGGAAAGGGTGAAAATGAGCACGTATGGAAAAATTTTTACGGTAAGGCTGCCCAAAGATATGAGAATCGCTTTACAGTCTCATGCTGAAAGGGTAAACAAGTCAGAATCCAGGGTGATCAGAGAGTTACTGGCAGTTCTAATTCCTGATCAAAATCCAGAGCGCAAAGAAAATGAGGTGGTCCATGAAAAGACCAATTAAAAACCAAAACCGCCCACGACACGTTAGGCGGAGTTGGTATGAAAGGGCTTTCAAAATGTTAGTTTCTGCAGTAAGTATACACGAAATCCCAACAAATTACAAGAACATATGTACTAAATTCCTGGGCTCAGTAAAGGGGGAGAAATGAATTCAAATGATCATCCCCTGAAGGATTGGGACCATAACGGCAAATTTACAATGGCAGACGCCTATCAGGACCGGCCCCCGCAAGAGGAATTGATTCCTGGGTTGGTTCCTAAGCCTAGCCTTGGCGGAGTTGCCGGCAATGTAGGGAGTTTGAAGTCATTGTTTATGGCGGCTATGGCAATGGCAGCTGCAATGGGAAAGGATTTTCTTCCACCCGCTCCTGGATCATCTGCAACTGGAACGACATTCAAAACCACTCAGGCAAACGTAATGTGGATAGACCAAGACAATGGGCGCGGGCGTACACTTGACCGGTTCAAGGCATTAGGCAGGGCATACAATGCACCAAAGGATCTTGGGCTTGTGATCTATTCATTCCCTACTCCAACACTTGACCTTTCAAAGGAATCTCACGCAAGGGATCTTCTATACCGGGTTGCAGATACTAATTCAAAGTTAATAGTCATTGACAACCTTGTGACCATAAGCGGTGGAGTTGACGAAAATTCAGCTGAAATCATGAAAGTTATGATGAATTTGCGCTATATTGTGGAAAATGCACAATGTGCGGTTTTTGTGATCCACCATTTACGAAAATCGAATGGGATCAAAGGCCTGGCCGGCGACAGCATGAGAGGATTCTCTGGAATCAAAGGTGCGATAGATTCCTTGCTCGTTGTATCCAGGGAAGCAGGGTCCGACACGATCACAATCTCAGCTGAAAAATCGAGAGACGCATTTATCCCCACATTCAGTGCCAATTTTGCCTATACCCATAAACCAGGTACTAAGGAATTGGATACCGCCATGTTCTATTGTGAGGGGGCGGTCCAAAAATTGACCAATGCGGATATTGCGGATGAAGTCATCGCGGCTCTGACTGCGAATGCGAACCCCATGACCCAATCAAGCCTGGTGCGCGAGGTCCAAAAACATTGCCCTGGTATCGGAATCAACCGGATCCGAACCGAAATAAACAACATGGCAAACTTAGGGCTCATTACCATGAGAAACACAGGGGGGTCGTATTTATATGCTCTCCCATAGCCTTACTACTACCGTTACACCATTACACCCCTTAAGTATAAGGGGGGTGTAATAACAATGGCATTTTACGCTGTAACACTCCGTAACGCCTGTAAGGGTGTAACGCCTGTTCTTATGATAACCAGTTCCAGTAGTTCCAGAACTAGTTCCGGAATTTGTAGAACTAGTTCCAAAGTTCCCAATCCCTTAAGGATTGGAACTGGTACTGGTAGATTAGAACTGGTACTAGCTTCAACATTCTGGGCTCAGTATATGGAGGGGGTCATGCCCTCTTATACTGAGCAACGGCACGAAGTGCCGGCAGATGTAGCAAAATGTCTATTGGCAATTAATAACGGGGGTGATCATGAGTAACCTAATCGGTGCCATGTACCCAATTGCCCAGGAATTTACCGCCCTGGGATATGCGGTGATCCCAATCCACTATCGAACAAAAGAGGCTAAGGTGAAGTGGGCGCCATACCAGGAATGCTTACCTAGTAAGAACAATATCTTGAGGTGGTTCGCTCACTCAATTACAAATGGCGCGGTCCTGACTGGCAGTCATGGATATGGGGCGGGGTTAGTTGTAATTGACTTTGACAATATGCCCGATTTTCTTACTTGGTACAAGTGGGCCGGTGAAGCCAATGAGATCAGTAGAAGCGCGCTTGACGCTTACATGGTGAAAACCAGTCGGGGGGTGCATGTATATCTCACTTCAGAGCAAGCGCACACTTTCAGTAACCTTCACTATGGCGGAGTGGATATAAAAGCGGAGAGTGGTTATATCATGCTTCCTGGGTCCGTCCACCCCTCAGGGTTCGTATACCAGGCGGTTGATGAAAAAAACCTACAATTTCCCGTATTTGAGAGCTTAGACCAAGTCTTACCGCCTGAAATACTGGAGAGGCGAGAAAGTGCCGTTTTTTTGGCTCAAGACCCCCCCTCCTATACTGAGCCCAATCCTTTACAGATTTTGGATCAACCAGCTGGTAAGAAAATGACCATCGCTCAGATAAAAAGCCGGCATAAGATTGAGGATTTTATCCCCGTATCTATGCGCACTGGGGCTAATTATTATGTAGCAAAATGTCCGTTCCATGATGATCAGCACGAGTCCATGTGGGTAGATACCGCTAAGCAGATATGCGGGTGTTATGCGGGGTGTAGTGGACAAACTCCCTGGGACATAATTAACCTCTTCGCTCGCTTACATAATGTAAGTAACAACGAGGCGATAGATCAACTTTCAAGAATGTAGAGAGGTAACAAGATGTTAGTTCAAGAATTAATCAGGCAAGCAGTAGAAGTAAGACGTGTAGAAGCTGAAAGGGCGTTAAACCAAACCAAGCGATATTACAACGAATGGCAAAGCCAGGCAGTTAAAAGCATTGCAGAGTTAATCGGATCGGAAACGGTAGATCAAGAAAACCCTAAACTTATCGAAGCGATAAATAGATGGCAGACTGGTCTAACTTGCATGGAAGTTTTGGTATCCAGAGCACAAGCTAACTTAGATTTCTACAAGCGGCTTGCCAACGATAGTAAAGCCATGCAGGAATTTGTTGACCGCCAAACCGGCAGTGATGAAAAGGGGGCAAAATGAAGTTATAAGCCCGTAAGCTCGTTATGCGAGCGAAACTCAAAAAATGACTGTTTTTTAGTCTTAGAGACAATTAGAAAATTCAATATTAGTAGAAAGGTAAGAAATGACCAACAAAACTCAAACAGAACAAAAGGAATACTATCGAAACCAGATAGGCGCATGCCTGGGCTCAGTATATAGATAGTGTATTATCTTCAATAGTGCTATACTATGATTACTCTGAGGTGGGAAGCCACGCCCCACGCGCCCTAACGGGAGAGAGATGCTGGTGTTGTGCGCAGCGTACGGAGTGTAAAGAGAAATACCGCTTGAAGTAGAGAATCTGTCGTCTACACCCCCTCGTGGGCAAAAGAGATGTTGGGAATGGCAGTCCGACCAAGCGGTTTTTATTTTTTCCATTTAACCTTGATATATTTTGCCAATCTAATAATCATCTTCTAACACATTGACAACTCTGGGCTTTATCCCAGTTCGCGCTTCATTTTCAAGAGAGATACGTACCTCTTCAAACAACTTGGTCAAGGTACCATTTTCATCGTCTTCGACCACTTCCCA
>JAXGJN010000006.1:0-126826 GCA_040770225.1 Anaerolineaceae bacterium | reverse complement strand
CCTCCAGAACCTCTTCGTGGCTGGCTTTATTGGTCCCATCCGGATCGATCTTGTTGGTGATAGTCGCGAAACCCAGGATCTTCATACCGCCGTGCTTGGCAACAATTGCCTCAGGCACCGTGGACATCCCAACGGCATCAGCGCCAACCATCTTCAAAAATCGGCAGTCGGCCGGGGTTTCGAAGGAAGGTCCGGAAAGGCATACATATACACCTTCATGAAGTTGGATGCCCAACTCGGTGCCAACCTCCCTGGCAAGTCCGATCAGTTCCAGGCTGTAAACTTCACTCATGGGTGGGAAGCGAGGTCCAAATTCGTCCAGGTTGGGTCCGCGCAGGGGGTTTTCACCAGCCATGGGTAGAAGCGCAAGATGATCTTTGATCAGCATGATATCGCCGGCAAAAAAATCGTGGTTCAGGCCTCCGGACGCATTAGTCAGGATCAGGGTCTTGATGCCCAGACGCTGCATCACCCGGATGGGGAGCCCGATTTTGGAAACCGGATGACCTTCGTAGTAATGGGTGCGCCCCTGCAATACCAACACCTGTTTGCCTTCCAACTCGCCGATCACAAGGCGTCCTTTGTGACCAGGAACGGTTGAGACAGGCCAGAAAGGAATCTCGTGGGTGGGGATGATGGTTGGGTTCTCGATGGAATCAGCCAATTCTCCCAGCCCGGAACCAAGGATCAGGGCGATTTCGGGAGTGGTCGTAATGCGATCACGCACGGCATCCGTCGCGGCGTCAATTTCATGATAAGTTAAAAATTCGCTCATACTCACCTCAGGGAAGTTTTTCTGATTATATCATTGCCTGATTATCCTTTCGTGTCATCCTGAACGAAGTTACACGAAGTGTACTTTGTAAGGATCTCAGTCTGCCAATGTCAAGAATTTTCGCTTTGTAGAGAATGATCAAAAATTAGAAATAATGGCGAGGCTGGGATTTGCGAGCGGTTTTTGCGAAGTCCTGGGAGCGCAGCGAGCAGGAATCCCAGAACCAATTTTTTTGAGTTTAAAAGAAAAATGGCGAGGCTGGGATTTGAACCCAGAACCAATGGCTTATGAGTCCACTGCTCCACCGTTGAGCTACCTCGCCGAACAACGAACACTGATATTACCCGAACTTGGTATAAAAGTCAACCAAATCGGGAAAATTAAGGAGTAATCCAGCAATATTAGAATCAATAAAAAAGACGAAGGCATTGCCATCTAGGTGCACCGGTAAACCACGGCAGGTCTCCCCTGCAAACAAGACTACGCTTCATCAACATCGGGTGGATCTCGAAACCGTACGTACGCACATCTTATTGTCAACCCCAATCCCTACTGTATAATTCAGAGAGTTCACTAAAGGAAAGCTTATGCCCTCACTCAAAGATATCCAGCAATTTTTCCCTGAACCTAGCCAGGATCTCATCCGACAGCTCTGGTCAGTGGTACCTGAAGATCAACGCCGGAACCTGCAGGACGTGGTTAGTAACATTCCCCTCGGCAAGAACCCCACCAAGACCATGATCGACCTTGCCCTAACGCAGTCCAGGGCGGTACTGGGCAACCACAAGAAAGTGGCAATCATCGGACCCGCCAACGTGGGCAAGTCGACACTTTACAATCAATTCATTCGCAAGGAACAGGATAAAGCCGCCGTCAGCCCCATCCCTGGCACGACGCGTGTCAACCAAGAAGCGGATGCTGGAATTTTCAACCTGGTCGACACCCCAGGCGCGGACGCGGTTGGTCCGGTCGGTACTCAGGAACGCGAACGCGCTCTTGAAGCTGCCCGCTCAGCACATTTCCTGATCATCGTTTTCGACGCCATCCAAGGCGTAAAGCAAACTGAACAAGATCTGTATGAGCAGATGCTGGCTTTGAAAAAACCGTTCGTGGTGGTCTTAAATAAAATCGACCTTGCGGGTAAACACGAGGATGCCATCATTGAAAAAACCGCCCTCAACCTGGGCATTGACAAATACCAGGTAATCCCAGTCTCAGCCCTGAAAGGCACCGGAATTGCCGATATTACCATGGCGATCATTGCCGCCGACCCAGCCATGACGCTGGCACTGGCAAATGCCATGCCGATGTACCGACGGAAAATCGCCTGGCGGACGATCACAACCTCTTCTTCACTATCGGCAGCCATCGCGCTTTCACCCTTGCCTGTAATAGACTTTATTCCGTTGATCACCAACCAGGTTGGGATGGTCATGACGATCGCCCGCATCTTTCAGTACAAAATCACTCCAAAAAGGGCGCGCGAGCTGATCGGTACCTTTGGTTTGGGAATGCTTGGGCGCACTTTGTTTCAACAATTTTCCAAGTTTGCCAGTGTGCCCGGCTGGCTGCTGAGCTCAGCCATTGCCACTTCCATGACGGTTGTGATGGGTTACGCCGCCATCGAATGGTTTGAAAAAGGCGAACGCATCTCCAATGAGCGTTTTAGTCAACTAAGCAAGGACCTGAGCAAAAAGATGCTGGGGCGATTCAAGCAGGTCTTTACAAAGAAACCTAACAAGAGAAAACTGAAGCAGACTGTTATCGATATCGTGGCGGAGGAGTCTCTCGAGTCCTAATTTGATCCGATAATTAAATGATGTATTGAATGTTCAAAACGCATTTCACGTTTTCTTGGAGGCCTTCGGTGAAATCGAAAAATTCATTGGAATTTTCCCACTTTAAGCTCATCCGTCGACTGATTGTTGTGATATAATAATCACGTAAATCGAGTTTGTATTGTTTTTTTACAACCTCACAAATTTGTCTGACTTTTGCTTAATACCATGTAAAACAAATCCTGGGGGCGCAGGAATAAGCATAAAACGATAAATTACAAAACTCCAGGCATCGTTGATGCCCTTTGGAATTTATAAACGAATATTAACCTTCTAATTCATTGTAGATTTGGTTAACAATATCTTGTTTTTTCACCAATACAATAAAGAAAGGTAAAAAATGAAATCTCAGCGCTTGTTAACTCAGTACTTAATTGCCTGCATCCTGCTACTCGCTACCTTGGTGCTGCCATCAGGCCAGGCCAAAGCAGCTACTTGCACCTGGCAGGGAGGAAATGGCGATTGGGCGACGCCCACAAACTGGTCTTGCGGGCGGGTGCCCACAATAGAAGATGATGTGATTATCGACTCAGTAGGTATGGGCCCACAGTTGATCTACCCATCAACCATTCTCGCTGGCGGAAACTCTATCAGCATTGGCTCAGATTCGATACTGACAGTAAATGGCGGCGATTACGGGATAACCATCACAACTAACTCAAATTTTACCAATGAGGGTGAAATTATCATCACCGGCTGGTTATCGATCAATTCACCGGCTTTCAGCAACTCAGGCATAGTAACTATAAACTCTGGTGGGTTAAATCTGCAAAGAGGAGGAACGCATTCGGGGGATTTTGTGGGCGCGGAGAGAACCTATTTGGGGATCGGCGGCGACAGCTATCCAGGTCAGACCTTCATTTTTACTGACACATCTCAAATCCAGGTGCCAATCATCCTTGTCATTGACAGTGTTGTAGTAAACATCGCGGGGGATTTCACGCCAGGCATGGTTTCGCTAACGCCTTATGAAAGCTATCTTGACATCAAAAGTGGCACTACTTTCAATCTCACAACAACCAGCGTGTTCATGCCCTATAAAGTCAGCTTCACTAGTGCGACCTTGAATTTACCTGACACCCCGCTTGATATCTTTGAATTGGTTGGCATGGGCACGCTGTACAATCCTGCCCATCTCAAAATTATGGAAAAGCTTGAGTTAACTTCATATACCCTGACAGGCTCGGGTGATATTGAGGTCGACAGCTCTGCCAGTACTTTTCAATTGGGGGGCGGCACGATCTCAGGCAAAACGATCTACAATCCAATCACAGCCAAGTGGGTGAGCGGCAATATCACCCTTGCAGATGGGGCCGTATTTCAGAACAGCGGCACCTTTAACGCCAAGAATGCAGCTTCCGTTACCAACAACGCTATGAACGGTGGAGTTAATGAACGCTTTGTGAACACAGGCAACTTTATCAAGGATACCGCAGGTACCACCACCACCATGGATATTCCATTTACCAACGATGGCACTGTTGACGTTATTGCTGGCAGCCTGATTTTCCAGCAGGGCATGGACAACGGCGAGGATGTGGTGATCGACCTGGGCGGCGGCACGTTGGACCCGGGCGAAACGCTTAACCTTGAGAGTGGCGACAGCCTGATCGGCTCGGGCACCCTGGCAGCCACTCTGGTGAGCAGCGGCACGGTCAGCCCGGGCGACTCACCCGGCAACATCACCGTGCAGGGTGATTACACCCAGCAAAGCGCTGGCGTTCTGGAGATACAGCTGGGCGGTACTACTGCAGGCACAGAATATGATCAGCTGACAGTCACGGGCACTGCGACCATGGCAGGCACGCTGAACGTGAGCATGATCGATGGCTTTATCCCCCAGGTAGGCGATTCCTTCACGGTTCTGCCTTATGGAAGCCGCTCGGGCGGGTTTAATGCGTTGAACCTGCCAGATGGGTACCGGTGGGGGATTGATTATGGCTACCCCGGTTTGACATTGAGCGTTTTGGAAGGTGGGTCCATAAGCGGCACGGTTAGCTGCAGTTCACTTCACACTGTGTTTGTGGACCTCTGGGTGGATGACTACACCTCTCCGCCTCCTGAGGATTCAACCACCATTGCCTGTGGCGAAAGTTACAGTTTCACCAACTTGCCCGATGGCACCTACTATGTCGGTGCATGGATTGACCTTAATGAATCTGGCGATGGTCCGCCAGATGAGGGTGAACCCTACGCCTGGCATGGCGATCCAACCGCTGTGACGATTATTGATGCTGAAAACAGGGAAAACATTGAAATTACCATTGAAGGAGGTAACAACTATATCTTCCTGCCGCTGATTTTGAGATAATGTCACAATAAGTAGATTGCGCATTTTGCTCAACCCACTTTTTACTGTAGTATATAGATAACAGCCGCATTGTGAAAGGAGGATGTTGGCATGTCTGTTTCCAAGTACTTGATAATCAGTTTTTTGCTTCTCAGTCTGATGCTGAACGCCTGTCAGACGAGTGCGCCGCCCCCGGAGGAGAATCCGGAGCCAGCAGTGCCAGAGAGCCAGGCAGAACCGCAGGAACCCGAGCCGCCACTTGAACCGGAGCCCGTCATCGAGCCTGGTAACGTGGAAGAGTCAGCGGCTGATGGTTTTCTCTCCTGCCCAACCGTAGGAGAGACCCTTACCTTAGGCTTTGACCATGCCCTCACCATTGAGCAGCCTGATGTGAACCTGACCCATATTCTCAAAGAGAGCTATCTGACTCTCGTAGCCGGAGAAGTAGATGCGGATGGTACAGTAGGCCTGAGCAGCGTTGGCAGCCCCAGCCTGGAATATGAAATGATGGGCGTGATGGGACCTTGCAGCGTGGAGATGGCGGGCACAATGCAGGTTTCAGCCAGCGGTATCTGCAATGATGGAATCGTATACCTGACTATTGTCGAGACCTGGCAATCCGCGGATGGAAACATGGTTTGTGACGGCAATACCATGGCTTTCAGTTCTCCCGGACCGGGAGCGTTTACCCACGAAGGCGCGGATGGCGCGGGCGAAGTCTTTTACCTGGTGGAGGGTAGTGAGGGTTATACCGTTATGCGACCCTTTGGCGCAGGTTCAGGCTACCACTCCTGGACCCTCTATGCTTCACAGATCGACCTGGTGCCGCTGGTTCCATAGACAATTTTTACAGACTATGTTCACAAAAAGGAGGGTTGAGTGAAATCTTAGGATAATCCCAACTCAACCACCCTCCAATTCAGAATACTTAGCAATTGATTAAGATCAAATCAATCCGTTTTCTTTGCCAACTTTTTCAAAAACTTCCAAAACCTTCACCATTTGCGGCTTGGTGTGGGTTGCCATATAGCTGGTGCGCAGCAACTGGCGTCCAGGAGCGGTAGCTGGGGAGATGACAGGGTTCACAAAGACACCGTTGTCAAACAAATCGCGCCACACTTTAAAAGTGAGGGCATCATCGCCAATGATGATCGGGATGATCGGGGATTCCGAATGACCCGTGTCAAAACCAAGCTGCTTGTAACCTTTCCGCATGAATTCAGCATTCCAGGTCAGGCGTTCCACCAATTCAGGCTCATCATGCATAATCTCAAGTGCTGCAAGAGCTGTCGCCGTGTTGGCGGGCGGGATGCTGGCGCTGAAGATGAGGCTGCGGGCATGGTGTTTGATGTAGTCAACCACATCACGATCGCCGGCAATAAAGCCGCCAATCGATGCGAATGATTTGCTGAAGGTGGACATGATCAGGTCGACATCTTCAGTCATTCCAAAATGCGCAGCAGTGCCGCGTCCACCACCCAAAACGCCCATGGCATGGGCATCGTCCACCATAAGACGGACATTGTACTTTTTACAGAGTGGTATGATCTCAGGTAGTTTGGCGATGTCGCCTTCCATACTGAAAAGACCATCCACAATCAGCAGTTTACCCGGCTCTTCTGGCAGACTTTGAAGGACACGCTCCAGATGCGGGATGTCGTTGTGGCGGAAACGCTCAATTTTGCCACCGCTCAAAAAAGCTCCATCCACAATACTGGCATGATCTTCTTTATCCAAAATGACAATATCACGTTTGCTTACAATCGAACTGATGGTGCCAAGGTTCACCTGCATACCGGTCGAGAAGACCAGCGCAGCTTCCTTGCCGACCCATTGGGCGAGTTTTTCCTCAAGTTCTTCGATAATTGTCATGTTTCCATTCAAAAACCGGGATCCGGTACAGCTTGTTCCGAATCGCTTAATTGCGTTGATGGCGGCTTCCCGTACTTTGGGATGAGTGGTCAGACCAAGATAATTGTTTGAGCCGCACATGATGATTCTGCGGTCCTGGTAGACAACCTCGGTGCCCTCATTGCGATCAAGGGGAATGAAATAAGGATAAGTACCACTGGCTTTTGCTTGCTTGACAGTTTCATACTCAAATGCTTTAGTAAATAAATCCATCTCTAACCTCACAATTTTCTATAAAACTTAACAGGATAATTCCATCCAGGATACGTTATAGGTATCGCCCAAACAAAAAATGCTTGCTCTTCTCTCAAGATGAATTTGTATGCAGTAGAATTGAGAACAATATACTACCGCAAACGAAAGAAGTTATTTATGAACAAGATATACCCTGTACTGATTATTCTACTGCTTCTTTCTGCCTGTAATTTTCCAGGAGAATCTGATTATTCTCAGGATCCGGTGGTCCAAACAAGCGTGGCACTAATTCTAACCCAAGGTGCTCAAACTAAAGAAATCACCGCGTTGGAGCCAACAGTCACCAACTTGCCAACACAGGTAGAAACACCAACAGCGGAAACTCCAACCTTAACACCTACCGCCGTCACAGAATCGCCAACAGCAACTGAACTGCTCCCATCCCAAACTCCCGTACCAACCCAGGTTGTTTCCAACGATCCATGGGACGGGAACGCAGCCTTTATCGAGGAATTTGATAGTGGTGATTACTGGGATTTTGAGAGTGACCACCTTTACTCCAAGATTGGTAACGGTCAGCTTGAGTTCACCTCCAAAGGCACTCCCTGGTGGAGCAGCTGGTACACCACTGAACCGGAGATCAAGAATGGCTACGTTGAAACTACCTTCAGCATGCCCAATTGCAAGGGTCAGGACCGTTTTGGTCTGGTAATCCGGTGGGGCAATTCCAGCGATTTTTACTATATGGGCGTTACCTGCGATGGCAGTTGGGGTTTCACCCTTTACACTGCAGCGAATGAAACCATCGATCTTCTACCATATCAGAAAAGTGATGCTTTCAATCCCCTTGGAGAGATCCATCAGATTGGAATTTTAGCAAAAGATAACGTATTTAATTTTTTTATTGACCGGCAGGATGTTGGCTCAATAACAAATGATGCCGTAGTTGAAGGCGGAAATTTTGGTTTTCTGACCATGTCGTCAGGGACTCAAGATTTCAGAGTCCTGATCGATCGTTTGGAATATTGGGATTGATAACTTGTTTGGAATGGGCTCTTCCAATACCGTTTATCGGGAGACTGTGGTTGGGAATCCCCAATGGACATTCCTGCAGGTTAGGCAGTTTTTCCTGTTCTGGCCAGATTGAGACCCGCGGACAGATAGTGTTCCCGGCAGGGATGCCGGCACGATCGAGAGAGAATTGTTATGACCAATCAATATATCGAAAAACCACATCTTGACGGGTCAAGTTTCTACAAACCGGGTAGTAAAACCGGCTTCCTGCTTGTACACGGATTCACCGCCACGACTACCGAGGTCAAACCCCTGTCCGAACGCCTGCACCAGGAGGGTTACACCATCTCTGCACCGCTTCTACCCGGTCATGGAACCCATCCTGATGATCTCAATAATGTACGATGGCAGGATTGGTATCAGACCGTTCGCCAGGCTTACCAGGAATTGAGTACAAGCTGTGATGAGGTCTGGCTGGGGGGAGAATCAATGGGCGCGCTGCTATGCCTGCTTGTGGCTGTCGATTCCCCGGACATAGCTGGCTTGCTTCTTTTTTCTCCGGCTTTGGTCGTAAGAAATTTGAAAGCTGCCTACCTTCTTCAATTTTTCAAAAAATATCTGGATAAAAGCAACAAATCAAACGACCAGGAATGGAAGGGTTACAATGTCTATCCAATGAAGGGTGCTGTGCAACTCTTAAGGCTTCAAAGACAAGTAAGAAAGAAATTGCATAAGATCACTCAACCAATTTTCGTAGTTGTAAGTGAGGCAGATAAGACAGTGAAATTAGAGACTGGTGAGACAATTATTAATGCCGTCTCTTCTAAAAAGAAGAAACTTACCGTATTAGAAAACTCTTCTCACACCATGCTTCTGGATCATGATAATCAACTCATTCTTGACCAGACAATAGCATTTGTGGAACAAAACAGCAGCAACTGGGAATAAACAAGACACCTCCAAAAATCCTGATAGAGCTGTCAGGGTCAATTACTGCCCTTGTAGATTTCGTAAAATGTCAAATTTTATTGACTCTCCGGTATGCAATGTGTATACTTTCATATTTGCCGAAGGTATTCATTCGGCAATAATATGGAGCAATTGTGATCAAGCCTGAAGGTAGTTATGTAGACCTGGATATGCCAAAAATCCTCTCCAGCAAGAAGCTGGCGAGTTTGTGGCATTTAATGAAAGGTTATCATACCAACTACCTGATCGCCACGGTCTTTCTCGCCCTGGCAGCCTTTGCGCGTACGAATATGTACCTCGTTCTTGGTCGATATCTTGACCAGGTGATCGGTGAGGGATTTGTTGGCAGTCAGTTGATCCTGGCTGCCCTGAATTTTGGTGCGATGATCGTGCTTCAGGCAATCTCGTCCTTTATGAGCAACTGGATGGCTTCCTTCACTGCAGAGAACACCACCCGCCGCTTGCGCGATTATCTTTTCGATCATATTCAGCGGCTTTCCTATGCTTATCACGCTGAAGCCAAAACTGGAGATCTGCTGGAGCGCGCCACTTCCGATGTGGACACATTGCGGCGCTTCTTCGCTGACCAGGCAGTAGGAATCGGTCGCATTGTCTTCATCTTTGTGATCAACTTAGCCGCCATTTACAGCCTCAGCCCGCGTCTGGCATTGATCTCGATCATCATTGTTCCAATCATCCTGGTTGTTTCCATGGTCTTTTTTAAGAGACTCAGCAAGGCTTATGAGTCCTACCAGGAGCAAGAGGCTGTCCTGACCACTAACCTCCAGGAGAACCTGAGCGGTGTCCGGGTGGTCAAGGCTTTTGCGCGCCAGGAATATGAGATCAATAAATTCGAACTCAATAACCGTGAAAAATTCAATCGCGGTAAAAAGCTGAACCTGATGCATTCCTTCTTCTGGCCGATTTCCGACTTGATCAGTGCTGCTCAACAGATTTTCAGCAGCTATACTGCCGCAATGATGGTGCTCGACGGAGTGCTCACCATTGGTAATTTCGTTACCTTTAACTCGTTGATCGGATGGTTGATCTGGCCTATTCGCAATCTAGGTCGACTAATCGTGGATACATCACGTGCGTTTGTTTCTTTCGGCCGTGTTTCAGAGATCCTTAGAGCTCCAGAAGAAGACTTGCTCTCCTCCACCTATGAACCCGCTGAAGGGATCCTTGGGGAAGTGGAGTTCAAAAATGTTGACTTTGAATATGAAAAGGACCATCCAGTACTCAAAGATGTCTCTTTCAAATGCGAAGCAGGACAGGTGGTCGCATTACTTGGTTCCACCGGGTCTGGCAAGACCTCTCTGGTCAACCTGCTTCCACGCTTTTACGATGTCACCAATGGTGCCATCATGTTGGATGGCGTAAACCTGAAAGAGTATTCGCGGTCCTATCTACGCTCACAAATTGGCATTGTGGAGCAGGAACCCTTCCTTTTCTCCGATTCCATCCGCGACAACATCACCTACGGTATTCACCGTGAAGTGACCCAGGAAGAAGTTGAACAAGCCGCCCGCGAAGCCGCCATTCACGACGTGATCCTGACTTTTACCAACGGCTATGATACGCTTGTCGGGGAACGCGGCGTAACCCTTTCCGGTGGGCAGAAACAGCGTGTTGCCATCGCCCGCACACTGCTGATCAACCCGCGCATCCTCATTCTGGACGATTCCACTTCTTCAGTGGATATGGAAACCGAGATGCAGATCCGCGAGGCGTTGGATAAGCTGATGGCTAACCGCACTACCTTCATTATTGCTCACCGCATCCAGAGTATCATGGCTGCTGATCTTATTTTAGTGTTCGACAAAGGCGAAATTGCCCAATGCGGCACTCACGAACAATTACTCGCTGAACCAGGTATGTATCGGGATATTTACAATATCCAGACACGTATTGACAGTGAATTACAGAAGGAAATTGACAGTGTCAACGTTCTATGATGAATCCGAGTACGATGACAATGTGACCTCGCAAGGTCCTGTCCTCAGACGCCTGTTGAAGGTTTTAAAACCTCATTGGAAGACCATGCTTTTCGCCATGATCGGCATCGCATTGGTTTCATTCCTGGATGCCTACTTTACCATTCTCAACAAGCGTATTATCGATGAGGGTATCGCGCTTCGCGATGTTACAGCCCTGGTCAGGCTTTTTACCATCTACGCCTCAATTGTTGTGGCGCAGTCTTTTGGCTTTTTCCTGTTCATTTACCTGATCGGTTTGCAGGGTGAACGGGTGCGCTATGACCTGCGTCAGACACTCTTCAACCACATCCAGAAGCTCTCACTCTCGTATTTCAGCAAAACACCGCTTGGCTGGATCATGTCACGCGTGACTTCCGATACAGAAAAGATGGCAGACCTGCTCACCTGGGGCATCATCGATACCACCTGGGCTGTTACCAACATCATCTTTGCTTCGATTTATATGCTTTCCATCGAACCAAAACTGGCGCTGATTGTTATCCTGTCGCTTCCGGTCATGATCATTGTGTCATTCAAGTTCAGGGTAAATATCTACCGTCACTATCGTCAGTCGCGTAAGGCGAACTCGAAGATGACTGCTTCACTGAATGAGAACATCACCGGGGTCCGCGTGGTTAAGGCTCTGCGCCGCGAAGAGAAGAACCTGAAGGCCTTTGAGGTTCTTTCCACGGATATGTTCCGCGAAAGTTACCGGGCTGCCTTCCTCTCCGCTGTTTATTTGCCGACAATTCAGACCATCAGTGCGATCTCCTTGGTGCTCGTGCTCTGGCAAGGCGGGTTGATGGTGTCTGGTACAACACTGACTGTCGGTGGCTTGCAGGCTTTTGTTTCTTACATCATGATGATCCTCTGGCCCATCCAGGATCTTGCCCGGGTTTACGCGGAAATGCAAAACGCAGTAGCATCTTCAGAACGTGTTTTTTCTTTGCAGGATACCAAGCCCGCAATTGTGAACCGCGAAAACGCCCTGCCGCCTACTTCGCTGGTAGGTGATGTGGTCTTTGAGGATGTCTCATTCCAATATGAAGATGGCGAACCCGTTATCCGAAATTTGGATTTCCACGTGAAGCAGGGTCAAACCATTGCTCTGGTTGGGCCAACTGGCGGTGGAAAGACTACGACGGTAAATTTATTGTGCCGATTCTACGAACCGACTTCCGGAACGATTCGCATCGCCGGACATGACTACCTGGAATACGACCTTAAGAATATCCAAAGCCGGATCGGAGTTGTACTTCAAACCCCCCACCTATTCTCGGGTAGCATCCGGGAGAATCTGCGCTATGGAAATCTGGAAGCCAGCGATGAGCAAATCGAAAATGCGGCGAAACTTGCAGGCGCATACGACTTTATCACCAGTTTTGAACATGGCTTTGATCAAAATGTTGGCGAAGGTGGGAATTTACTCTCAGTCGGACAGAAACAACTGATCAGCATCGCCAGGGCTTTGCTGGCAGAACCTGATATCTTTGTGATGGACGAAGCTACCAGCTCGGTGGACACCTTGACAGAAGCGCTGATCCAAAAAGGGATGCAGCAGCTCATGAGCGGACGAACCAGTTTCATCATTGCCCATCGTCTGTCCACCATCAAATCTGCCGATCAGATTTTCGTGATTGAGGACGGGCAGATTGCTGAAAGTGGCAGCCACAAGAGTCTTATTCAGCAGCGGGGCATCTACTACAATCTTTATACCAAGCAATTCAGGCACGATCTGGAGTCAAAATTTGATCCCTTTGGCAATGCGGAACCAGGAGCCTCCGACGCCTGATATGCAGTTTGCCGTCAATTACTCTACCCCAATAAGGGATTTGATAAGAGAAGGTGCGGTCAAGGTTGACCTTCTGAAATGTCCGGAATGGGATGGTATTGTGAATGCCGCTCGCCCTTGGGGTCCGGTTTACATTCATTTTGAAATTTCGCTCGGTGCAGGCAATATTCAGAAATTGAATTTTGATCTGATCAGACGTCTTCTGCGCTCAACGCAAACACCTCACCTGAATACCCATTTTTCAAACCAACCCTCTCTTGAAGCAGATAACCGAGCAAATCGAATAAAAATGTTAAAAAACTGGAAAGAGGATGTTGCTCTTCTCCGGGAACAGCTGCCTGGTGTGAAAATTATTGCTGAAAACCTGCCTTGGCACGAGTTTTTGCCCCAACTCAGAATGGCAGCCGAGCCGGACCTGATCAGCGAAGTAATTGAAGATTGTGATCTGGGCTTATTACTTGACCTTTCTCATGCCCAGATCAGTGCCCAGGCATTCGGGATGGACTTCGAGGAATACATCAACCGCCTGCCACTAAATCGCCTGGCAGAATTGCACATTACAGGTATTCGGGAGTATGCCAATTTCCCCACCGATCATTTTCAACTGCAACCACAGGATTGGACGATGGTTAACTGGGCGGCTGAAAAAATCGAGACAGGTGCCTGGCAAAGACCAGCAATTGTTGCCTTCGAATACGGCGGCATCGGAGATGTTTTCTGCTGGCGTAGTGAACGCTCCGTTCTGGAGGAACAAGTCCCGCTTTTGTACCAGATTTTTTCGTAATGTTTGTTCATATTATTTTGTCATTCTGCGCGCTAACGAAGAATCGATCATGTTGAACGCAAAGATCCATCAATTCGTTCAGGATTACAACTTAAAATCCAATTTTCAGACGCATAAAGAGATTTCCCGCCATATTTTGTCTTCCTAGGTTATAATAATTACTTGGTGTACAAAAGAGAAATGGAAAATTTACCTAATTCAGGAAGCGATTCATTCACGGGCGAAGATCAAGCCCAGCCTCCCAGTCAGGCTGAGCTAGCCATTCTCTGATTCTGATTGCACGATCATCCGCAGCCAGGGTCAGAGAATCTAAAACTGACCCCTGGAACCGCCTTCTACTAAAATATGGCGAGGTGCGGATGATTTATTTAAGCAAACTTCTCAATCAAAAAGTCTGGGATGTTTTTGGTCGCGTCATCGGTCAACTGGATGACATACTGATAAACAATACCGAGCAAACCATGCCGCCTATCATCGCGATCGTGGTAAAAAACACTTCCAGGGGGGTCGAATTGCTTGACGCCAGCAGTGTAGCCACACTCTGGCCCTCCATAACCCTCAATCGACGCGGTGAAGAGCCTCTAATCTATTATCCTTCCGGGCATGAACTATACCTGAAACAACGCGTGCTGGATCAGCAAATTGTTGATACGGAAGGAAAACGCCTGGTTCGGGTCAATGACCTGCAGTTAGCCCGCAAAGAGCACAGTTTCTATCTGACAGGCGTCGATGTAGGCGGCTTGGGTCTTCTGCGACGGCTTGGAATGGACAATTTCCTCAAGTCGACTGCTAAGCTGTTCAATAAAAAGCCAAAAAGTAATGTCATCCCCTGGGAAGATGTCGCCTCGATCGAACATGATGACCCGCTGCGTCTCAAAGTCTCGCGAGACCGCCTGATCCAGATGGAACCGGCAGATATTGCCGCTATTTTGGATGATCTCGATCACCACACCAGTAAAGCCTTCCTGGAAGGTTTCACTGATGAACAACTGGCAGATACCCTGGAAGAAAGTTCTGCCGAGATCCAGCAAGTGGTGCTGTCACACCTGGAACCGGAACGGGCAGCCGATATTCTGGAAGAGATGCAGCCTGATGAAGCCGCAGACATCCTGGCAGACATGGAAACGGTCAAAAGTGAAGAGCTGCTCAACCTGATGGAGGATGACGATGAGGAAGATATGCGCACGCTGCTGCGATATCGTGAAGACTCCTCAGGCGGCATTATGACCACTGAGTTTGCCTGGGTGCCTGCCACTCTCACGGTTGAGCAGGCTTTGCATCATTTACGCACCAACGAAGAAGCGCTTGAAGATGAATTTATGTTTTACGTCTACATACTTGACGAGAACAAACACCTTCAAGGGGTGTTAAGTTTGCGCGACCTGGTCACCGCCCCCTTGGAAAAACCCCTTTCTGACTGGTTTGATGAACATACAGTCATAATTTCTCCGTACGCATCCCAGGATGAAGCCGCCTACCTCGTGGCAAAATATAACCTGATGGCATTACCGGTTGTCGATCCCGAGACAAACGAGATGTTGGGGATCGTGACTGTCGACGATGCTCTTGATACGGTCTTACCAACAGCCTGGAAGAAGAAATTGCCACGTTTTGCGGGGAGATGACAGGGCATAATGATTAAGCAGATCAAATTACCTGCTTGGTTAAAGAGGATTTTTTATTTCATCACTCTCTTGGGACCCGGATTGATCACTGCCAGTGCTGGTAATGATGCTCCGGGCATTGCAACCTACTCGGTAGCGGGTTCAACTTACGGTTACAGTTTTTTATGGGTCATTCTGGTCATCATCGTTGGCATTGTGCTGGTACAGGAAATGGCTGCCCGAATGGGTACAGTCACAGGCAAGGGTACTGCAGACCTGATAAGAGAAAGATTTGGTGTCAAAGTGACCGCACTCGCTATGCTGGCTTTGCTTCTAGCCAATCTTGGTACTACTGTAGCAGAATTTGCTGGGGTTGCAGCGGCTGGAGAACTCTTTGGGATAAGCCGTTATCTGACGGTTCCAATTGCCGGATTACTTTTTACGATGCTCATTTTACGCGGGAACTATAAGAATGTAGAGAAAGTCCTGCTCGTTCTTACCCTTAGTGCCATGAGTTACTTGATCACCCTGTTGATCATCAAACCGGATTGGGCACAAATCGCTCATCAGGCGGTAAGTCCCAAAATTCCATTGGATGCCAATTATATGATCTTAGTTCTGGCAGTCATTGGAACCACGATTACACCGTGGGGTATTTTTTATCTGCAAGCTTCCATCGCAGATAAGGGCAAGCCTGTAGAGGAATATGGTGAAACCAGGTTGGACGTGGTAGTAGGATCAATCTGGGGGAACATCATTTCTGCTGTCATAATCATCGTGACTGCAGCTACGCTTTTTAAGGCCGGTATCGTGGTCACCGCTGCCGAGGAAGCCGCCCAGGCACTTGCCCCTTTTGCGGGAGAAGGTTCTAAAATACTCTTTGCTGTAGGATTCCTTGGTGCATCACTACTGGCAGTCTCAGTGCTTCCTCTCTCCACCACTTATGCATTTTGCGAAGCTTTTGGCTTTGAAAGAGGTTTAAATCACAGATTCGGGGAAGCACCTGTGTTCTATGTCATTTTCGGAGGGATGATCTTACTGGGAATGGTGTTTGCGCTTTTACCAAGCATCCCATTATTCGATTTGATGATCTTATCTCAAACCATCAATGCAGTTTTGTTGCCTCTGATTCTTGTTCTCTTTTTGATTATCGCCAATGACCGGAACATAATGGGTAAATGGGTCAACAGTTCACTGGCTAATATCCTTACAATTCTTCTGATCGCTGTAGTTGTCCTTGCAACGGTTGCGATGTTTGTAACACCGTTGATAACGTAAATTTTTTATGGGAGGTTCATTAAGACCAATATTTTTTCCCGCGCTGGGCGGGGTGATTGGAGATTGTAGTGCGCAGAAACAAAAAAAAGCCAATCTGGTTAAAGAGAGTGTTGCTTTTCCTGTCGATCCTCGGTCCTGGACTTATCACTGCCAGTGCCGACAATGATGCCCCTGGAATTGCCACCTATTCTATGGTTGGCTCGACTTACGGAAACAATTTTTTATGGCTGATTTTAATCATCACTGTAGGAGAAGTGGTTATTTTAGAGATGGCAGCCAGAATGGGTGCTGTGACAGGCAAGGGTACAGCCGATTTGATCCGCGAGAGATTCGGTGTGAAGATGACAACCTTTGCTATGTTCTGTCTGTTAATTGCCAATCTGGGCACAACCGTAGCGGAATTTGCCGGAATCGCTGCCGCAGGTGAGCTCTTTGGTATCAGTAAAGTTATTACTGTGCCGGTTTTGGCAGTGCTCATGAGTCTATTGATATTACGCAGCAATTACAAAGTTGTTGAAAATATTCTGATCGGTCTGAGCCTGGCAGCACTGAGCTACATCGCGACAGT
The DNA here is from genome assembly GCA_040770225.1 of Anaerolineaceae bacterium. GTDB lineage: Bacteria > Chloroflexota > Anaerolineae > Anaerolineales > Anaerolineaceae > Mesolinea. The sequence goes on along the minus strand of JAXGJN010000006.1, from coordinate 109,829 downwards.
GTTCATCATAAAACCGGATTGGGGTGTAATTCTACACGATACAGTGCGTCCTCAGATCCAACTTACGAGCGACTATATCCTATCCATTTTAGCTGTAATCGGTACGACCATCACGCCTTGGGCAATTTTTTATTTGCAGTCTTCAATAGCAGATAAAGACGTTTCAATTGAGAACTACAGGAACACAAAAATTGATGTTACTTTTGGCTCTGCCTGGGGAAATGTCATCTCAGCTTGTATCATCATCGTTTCTGCTGCGACACTTTTCAAAATGGGTATAAAAGTGGAAGATGCAAAAGATGCAGCGATGGCGCTCGCTCCGCTGGCTGGTGAGGCTTCAACCATTCTTTTTGCCGTGGGTCTGTTGGGAGCATCACTATTGGCTGTTTCGGTTCTACCGCTTTCCACAACTTATGCTGTATGTGAGGCGTTTGGATTTGAACGCGGTTTGAATCGCAGTTTTCGGGAAGCACCTATCTTTTATGGCGGTTTTCTCGGAATAATTATCCTGAGTGTCATTATCGTACTGATACCTGATATGCCATTATTCCAAATGATGATCTTATCCCAGACTCTAAATGCCCTCTTGCTTCCAGTTATTCTCGCGCTGGTGTTACGACTCGCCAATGATCGAGCCTTGATGGGGAATTATCGAAATTCTCGGCTTACCAACATTTTGGCAATTGCTATTACCTTGTTGATCGTCTTTGTTACTGCGATATTATTGCTGGAACCAATTATCAGGCTTATATGAGAATCGCCAACGCAAGCTTGAACGGTATTATCCATCACGTTTTGCTGTGCTCTTCTATTTTGACAGACTCTGCAACAGGTCGTATATACTTACAAAGGTATCTGTCTGGCCATCACGTTCGACCTGCCAAATGATGGTATCATCTCGAGGTATCACGCTCACTCTCGGGCTTCCGTGGCTCCATTCTTCCTTTACTGTGTAACCAATCCTACGGAGAGCTCGCCTGGTCCAGATGAGTTCTGAACCCTCACCCTCCAAAAAGACAATTTTCGAGGTGGGAGTTTGAGTATCGAAAGTACCGGATTGCGCATCGAAACTGACGCCTGAGCGATTGAAAGTCTGAGCAAAGCTTCCGTTCAACACCAGATCTTCCGGCGCTCCCTGGATGATTTGGCCTTCATCGTCCATCAGCCAAATACGGTCAGCGTGCCGTAACGCGAGATCAAGATCGTGGGTGGAAGTCAATACAGCTTTGTCGTGCCCAAAGGCGAGATCATGAAGCAAGCCCAACACCACCACTCTTCCAGGCAGGTCCAGGTAGGCGGTCGGTTCGTCCAACACTAATATGCGCGGTTCCTGCGCCAACGCCCGGGCTATCATGACTTTCTGGCGCTCCCCATCGCTGAGTTTATGAATCATGCGCTCTTCAAAACCCTGCATGCCGACCATTTCAAGCGATTGCCGTACCACATCCCAATCTTTTTCTGTCATCCGGTCAAAAAGCCCGGTGAACGGGAAGCGACCCATGGCTACCAGTTCCTTGACCGTCATGGCACCCACCTCGATCGGGCTGGTCAGCACCACGCTGATCTCATTAGCCAATTCCTTACGGGAAAACTGTGCAAGTTTTTTTCCGACAAGCAAGATCTCACCATCTAAGGCAGGTTGCAATCCGGTCAGAGTCCGCAAAAGGGTCGATTTGCCAGCACCGTTTGGACCGACCAAACAGACAAATTCGCCCTGCTTAAGCTCCAGGTTAAGCTCAGACCCTACTACCTTGCGAGCGGGTTTCCCGTTGATGTAACCAATTTCAAGATCGCGGGTGGAAAGTAGTGGGGTTTTCATACGCTGAACGAGGTCGCCCTCCTTCTACGTTTCAGAACGATCCACAGCACGAACGGTGCGCCAAACAAGGAGGTGACCACATTGATGGGCAGCACAAACTGGCTGCCCGGCATCTGAGCGATCAGATCTGCAGCAACAGCCACAATTGCGCCGATCAGGACTACAGCCGGTATAAGCAGTTTGTGGTTTGAAGTCTTGAACAAGTTGCGGGCGATATGGGGAACCGCCACACCGATAAAACCAATCGGACCACAAAACGCGGTGATCGCCCCCGAAAGCACAGAGGCACTGATCAAGACCAGCGTGCGCAGCCTTGAAACATTCAAACCCATGGTCTTGGCATAATCCTCACCCAGCAAGAGCGCGTTTAACCCCTTGGGCAGCAAGGCGAGGATCCCCAAAGCAAGCAAAATTACTGGGAAGAGCACATTCAATTGCTCCCATGTTACCCCGTTGAAAGCACCGTAAGACCAGATACTGTAAGCTTTTACCTTTTCAGGGGCACTAAAATAGATCAGCAGGCTCACCAAAGCGCTGGTTGCATGCCCAAACATGAGCCCAAGGATCAGAAGCGTGGTTGGGTTATTGACGCGCCTGCCAACCAGCAAAATCAAGCCCATTACCAAGCCTGCTCCCAGGGACGCCGCAGCCACCAAGCCCAGATCGCCCACAGTGCTCAAGGCAGGGATAAACAGCCCGCTTGCCAATCCTGCCCCCATAATGGCGATAGCCACGCCCAGGCTGGCACCAGAGTTGATGCCGAGGATGAAAGGATCTGCCAAAGGATTGCGGAACATGGTCTGCATTTGCAAACCGGATGCACTTAGAGCAACACCAGCCAGTATGGCAGTGAAAATCTTGGGCAGACGGTAATCCTGGATAATAAATACCCAACTGTCTTTCACTCCGCCTTGCCCAAGGATGACTCGTAGGATCTCACGCAGAGGGATACGAACTGAGCCAAGGGTCAGGTTCAGTGCAATTACAAACAAGAGTAACAATCCCAACAGGATGAAAATTACTGTTCGAGTTAATCCTGGTTTGCTTGCATTTGCCAAATTCATCTGACCCTTTCTCTACCTGACGTTTACTGCAATTGGTGGTAGTAGAAAAATACGTGTTCTCCCAATAAGTCCGGGTAAAAGATGGCAATCAGATCCGTCAGGATGATATCAGGGTTTGCAGTTCCGCTCTCAAAGTAATCTGTGCCACCCATCTCTGTGACACGGGCGTTGTTGTTAAAAACCTGACCTTCCTGGTAGGCTTTAAAGTCCGCATAGCGCGGGTCCATGGCAGCCAGACTTGCCAGGTCAAGTGCAAAACCAACATTAAGCCAAAAATCAGCATCCTTCGCTCTTTCGACCACGGCTTCAAAGTCGATCGGCATAGCACCGGTGCCTTCCAGATCACTCCACAGGTAATCGGCACCGGCATCACGCAGCAAAATGGCAGCATAACTATCACCACCGGGCAAATACCAGGTGCCTTCATAGGCAGTGTTGACAAACACTGAGGGTTTTTCGGTTTGACCTGCAGCGGAGGCTTTGACTTCTTCATAGCGCACTACCATGGCATCAAAAATCTGGTCCGCTTCCGCTTCCTTATCATAGAAGGCAGCGATGAACTTGCCCCATTCAGCCCGCCCTAATGGATCTTGTTCTAGGTAATCGGAATTGATGATTACCGGCAAACCGGCTTGCTCGAGAACGGGATGAGAATCCCAATCGGGCGAACCTGAGGCAGAAGTCATGATTACATCCGGTGCCATCTCGATGAGCTTTTCAACGTCAATGCCAGGACCGCTCCCGATCTCGGATATCATTCCACCTTCAATCCAGAGGCGCACATCTGGGTTGAAAATGTAATCACCGGTATCCACTGCGACGATGCTAGGCAGCTCATCAATTTGTTCAAGAAAAGGGAGATAAGTACTTGAGAGGGAGACGAATTCACTGATGGGAGTGTGAATCACAACTGCAGCGGCTAGATCAGCTGGAGTCTCTCCACCTTGCGGAACTAAAGCATAGCTGAACGATTCGTTCGCGCCACTCCAGGGAGTCAGGACGGTGAGTAGTTTATAACCGTCTTTGTATTCCAACGTGAAGTTTTTGGCGTAATCAATGGTTACTTGTTCGCTTGTAACCGGAGCTTCGGTTTCGGGTATGGCGGTTGGAACTGACGTTGTAACCGGGTCAACTGCTTCGGTTTCGGGGATAACGGTTGGGATTGCTGTGGTTATGGATTCAACTGCCTCGGTTACCTCAACCTGGACAGGTGCCTGGCAGGCAGCCAAGATGATCATGATCGTTACTGCCAGAAGGGTCAAGATTTTTTTCATATTCTCCTCGTTTCTAAAAAAATCAACCCCTTCTGGATTAGAAAGGGTTGAGAATATGAGCGTATCTCACCCACCCTCTTAATCCGAGAAGGTCTTTGGGTTTTCCTGGGGCTGGCTTCCTGACTCGTCTTGCGACTTACAGTTGCGGTACAGTGCTGGTCTTGCACCAGCTTCCGCCATTACACCCTAACATCCGGGCATCGGGTTACCTCAGGTTTAAAATTGTGACCTTATCTTAACACTCGACTATCGGAATGTCAATAATCATGAACCTTAACGCAGGTCTGATTCCTCCAAATCCGCAGAAATTTTGTTCTCATAGGTTGTAACTTGTCTACGTTTTTTATTTGATCACGATCGGAATGTAGAGATCATACCCTGTCACATAAATATCAACAATGTCTTCCACCGAGGGGAGCGCAAGATTGTCGGTGACAACCAATGAGAAAGTCACCGTCGAAGCATAAGCCGGCGATGTAAACGTCGGGGAGACAAAGGAAGGGTCACTCAGTACAACCGCAGGACCTTGAGTTTGGGTCCAAAGAAAAGTCAAAGGCAGATGCCCTTCAGGATCATAGCTTGCTGTCCCATCGAGCGTAACAAATGAATTGACCAAAACGGTCTGATCTGGACCAGCATTCGCCACCGGTGCCTGGTTTTGGATAGTGATGGCAACCTGATCTGGTGCAGAGGTTGCACCTGAAGTATCAGTGACATATAACACAAAGGTCACGGTGCATGGAGCTGGCGGTGCAAGGAATATTGGCTGGATCGATGCGGGATTGCTTAGTGGCACACTTGGTCCACTGGTCTGCAGCCAATTATACGAAAGAGGCAGATTACCATCAGGGTCATAACTTCCGCTACCGTCCAGGGTAACCGTTGAAAGCGTTGTGACCATCTGGTCGGGACCTGCGTTGGCGACAGGGGGACTGTTCAGGATGGTAACATTGATGGTGTCAGGGCTGGAGGCTGTGCCCAGGCTATCAGTAACAACCAGCTGAAATGTCACAATAGCGGGTTGGTTCGGCGCAACAAAATTGGGAGAGACAGTTCCTGGATTATTCAGTGTAACTGGCACTCCTCCAATTTGAGACCAAAGATATGACAGGGGTAAATTATTGTCCGGATCATAGCTGCTGCTACCATCCAGAGTGACCACAGAATTTGTGAACACAACCTGGTCCGACCCTGCATTTGCCACAGGTGCCTGGTTCATACTGCCCGTGTAGGTAAGGTCTGCTGTCATCGTGGCAGCACAATTGCTGATGTTGGTTATCGCCGCAAGGCTGTCTGCTCCACTGTAGAGGCGACTATTGGGAGTGGATGAATAGTTAAAGGTGCGATTGGTGTTGACACCAGGGAAAGGATCTCCATTATCACCTCGCTCAGAGTCATAAGAATCTCCCCACATGAGTTCATCCAGACCGTCCGCTTGCATAAACTTTACCAGGGGATGGCTCTCAGTCGCATTTGCGCTGTTGGTGTTCGTGACACTTTCGTCAATATGGAGGACGTTCAGTCCACACCCCGGCAGACCTGCATCGTAGCTGACCAGCTGGCGGTTTTCAACCAGGAAGTATTCGCCAGTGCCAGAGTGCTGGTAGAATTCCCAATCCACACCCCCAGGATTAGGGCAGAGCAAATAGACACTGGCATTATTTTCTGCCTGGTAAATCGGAGCGTTGGTGATAGTACCGCTCACTACCGTTGGTGTTATCCAACCCTGGTAGTATTTCAACCAGGAATCAGGTAGGGCCGGAGAGGTGCCAAAGTAATTAGATCCGGTGCGGTTCCAATTGCCGGAACTCATAATGGACCATACTCCCAATCCATCTGAACTACCATCAGTATCATAAAGATCCGGCCAGGAAAGATCATGCCCCAATTCATGCGCCATCACGCCAATGGTTGCGGGGTGGTCCAGGTGGATCTCACCAAACTGGGAATAACCACTGTCGTGATACCAGTCCCCCAGGATGACACCGTCTAAGGTAGGCAAACCAACAGTGTTCAAATCCCAGTGGTGCGCCCAAACGCTGGGTGTGTTACTGCTGTATGCAGTCTCAAAGCCAGCTACTGCCACGATGATGTGGAGTTCATTGGCAGAAATATAGCCATCTCCATTGTTATCGTAACTCAAATAATTGATATACGGATCAGCAGCAATCAGCGCATTCTTCGTGATCAACTGGTTCTGGATTGAGGTCGTTACGCCGGTATTGGGATGTGCGTAGCCCAGGTTAAGCCAGCCTATCACCCCGTCATTGCTCGTTCCAAAGGTTTCAAGGGCAGGGATAAAAACCAGGTTGGAGTATGAAGCAGTATTGTAGAAATGCTTTACGCTCGACGAAGCTCCAAAGACACTGGCTGAAAAATGCGATGGAGAATACGTACCTGTTCGGTCAGAAAATTCTGCCAAGAGGACAAGCATGGAATGCGTACCAGAGTTTTGATATTCTGGCGAAATAAGTCTTTCTGTTCTCCGAATCGGTAATTCTGCGGTCGGGCGCAGGTGCTTTTCCAAACCAAACGGTACTGCAAAACCAGCTAAGAAAGTCTTGTTTAGAAGCGTGTACGGAGTCAATTGCCCATCAATAAGTTGAGCAAAAACCCACCTGTCCTGCTCATCTTTAATGATTGTGTATCCTTCCAAAGTTTCGAAACCATTAGACCATTCATCGCCCCACTGCCTGGCAATCAGAGTTGAACCATCAGGTTGTGAAAGCGTATGTTCGATGGGAGCGGATGGCGTTGCCGACACAACTTCAACAAGAAAGGTTGAGAAAAAAAACACGGCAAATACTACCAGAAAACCCGGTAAGTGAAACTTTTTCATAATATGCTCCTATGTAGGTTGTGACTAAGAATTATTCGATCAATTCGACAAGCCATGCCAGCCTGACTTGTTTGGTAAATACATTGAAACTTTGATCAACAATTTGTGGTAAAAGATTAATTGTTTACAAATGAAGTTAACTAAATAATAACGGAATTTCATGCGCAATTCAAGTTAACTAAATCCGATATTATTAAACTTTTTTTACAAATTTTTCTATGGTCTCACAATTATTCGAAAATTGGTTCTGTTTGATGATCTAGCGATCAGTGGAAATTTTGCTATTAACCTGAAACCCTTTTACTCCAGTTGCTTGATGTGTTGATCAGGAAAAGACTGGATTGAATTCAGATAATTGCTGAGTTTAGCCAAACGCTTCAAATTCAATAGTAAAATTGCCTCGATGAAAAAGACCAGCCTGAAAGCCTTCCCTGAAACAAAACTCGCCAAATTACAGACCCTGCAAACGGGTAACGATTGCGCGGTGCATTCCATCGTGGCGGCTATAGAATTACTTACGGAGGTCAAACTTGATCCAGCCGAAATCATCGCTGAAATCAACCACCTCTGGTGGCGGGGGCGTTTCTTTCGTCTTGCGCCAAATTTCGGCATCACACCTCCACTGCAGGTTCGTCTGCTGCGATACCTTGCAAAAAAACACACTCTTCCGCTTTCAGCGAGATTATTGCACCTCAGCCCGCAAGTATTACGGGCAACCGCTGAAGCAGAAAACATTGCCAGTTTGGTGACCATTTATTGGTGGTTCAGGCAATCACCAAAGATCTATTACCGGGATCAACCAAAAAATTACAATCGCGAAAAGGGTGCAAGTGGGCATACCATGCTCTTTGCCGCTTACGATCCCGATCATTACAGCGGCGAGCTTCGCACGCCCTGGGGCTTCATCAATTCCTGGGTCAATGCTGGAACCGGTCTGTTTTGGATGGAAGACAGGGAGTTCCGAAGAACCTGGAGCGTACCCATCCCTCGCTGGGGGAAAAATGCTTCTGTAATCATCTCACTTGAACAGGAAATCAATCTTGAAACCATTTAACCTGCTTGGAAAACTTGCCCGAAAATACTGGAAACTCATTTTGATCACCACTCTGACCATGCTCGGCTTGGTTGGGGCACAGCTTTTGATCCCCTGGATCATCCGGTTGTTGATCGACAGGCTCACAACCCAACCACTCAACCAGGGCACGATCGACTTTATCAGCCGCATCTCAGCAATTGCTCTCCTGGTTTTCATCGCAAGAGCGTTCATGCAGTTTATTCGCTCGTACGCTGCTCATAAAGCCGGCTGGGGCGTTGTCTCGGATGCCCGCCGTCTGGTTTACGAGCACATTCAAAAACTTTCTCTACGGTTTTATGAAGATAAACAAACTGGTCAGTTGATGTCCCGAATTATTAATGATACAGACCTGTTTGAACGCATGATTGCCCATGCCCTGCCGGACGTGATTGTAAACGGCATCACTCTGATCGGGGTGACTGCTATTCTGCTTTCCATGAATGTTCAACTGACCCTGCTGACGCTCATTCCCATCCCTCTGATCATTATTGCCCTGATCGGCTACAGCAAGATAGTCCGTCCCGCCTTCAGAAACCGCCAGCAATCCCTCGGCGAATTAAATGCCGTGCTCAACGACAACCTATCCGGTGTGCGGGAAGTAAAAGCCTTTGCCCGCGAAGAGGATGCGCTCGACAAGGTGGATGGAAAGATCCAATTGGTACTCAATAAGAACTTGCGTGCATTAAAATTGATGGCGATTTTCAATCCCATCTTTGACTTTGCCGCAGGGATCGGACAGCTCCTGGTCATCTATTTCGGTGCCCGAATGGCAATTGCAGGCACACTATCCATCGCCGACCTGGTAGCCTTCTTCCTGTACCTGGATAGTTTCTACACTCCTGTGCGCGGTCTGGGTAACTCAATGGAGGCAGTTCAGGAATCCCTGGCTGGCTTTGAACGGATAGCCGACATCCTGACAGTCTCCCCTGAAATTACCTCGCCCGCCAATCCACACGATTTTACCGAACCAATCGCCGGGCATATTCGCTTTGACGATGTCTGTTTTCATTATACAGAAGGCGAAGAGGTACTGTCGAACATTAATCTCGACATCCAGGCAGGCAGCACAGTCGCCCTGGTGGGTCCGACTGGCGTTGGTAAAACAACCTTGGTGAGCCTGATTCCCCGATTCTACGATGTCATCACAGGTTCAGTCAGCATCGATGGCGTTGATGTCAGGGATTTTGATCTGGACCAACTGCATCAATCCGTAAGTATGGTCTTGCAAGATGTTTTTCTCTTCCATGGCACAATCCGGGAGAATATCCTGTTCGGAAGACCAGATGCTACTGAAGAGGAGCTAATTCGCGCAGCAGAAATTGCCAATGCATCTGAATTTATCGACCGCATGCCCAATGGCTATGACACCCTGATCGGTGAACGCGGCGTGAAACTTTCCGGCGGACAAAAACAACGTCTTTCCATCGCCCGGGCAGTCTTGAAAAACAGCCCCATCCTGATCCTGGATGAAGCTACGTCTTCAGTAGACACCGAAACCGAGTTGTTGATCCAGCAAGCCCTTGAACGCCTGATCAAAGGACGTACAACCATCATCATCGCCCACAGACTCTCCACAGTCCGTAATGCGGACAAGATTGTCGCCCTTGAAGGCAGCAGGATCGTTGAAGCCGGCACCCACATAGAACTGCTGGAGGAAAAAGGGTTGTATTCCAAGCTCTACACCGCACAGCAGCAGTTGTATTAAATATCACTTTTTCATGATGTGCGATCATCCGGAACCGCGCGGAAGTCGTCCTTGATACTATCATTTTTGGGCTAAGACAACGAGATGTTCCTCGTTACCAGAAAAATCAATTTCATGATTAACTATTTTAAAACCAGAGTTTTCAATGATTTCTAAATTCTTATCGACTCCAAAATGACTCCAAAACATTTCTGATCCATAAAAGTCTTCGACACCCTCCCATTCCTCTGATCCCATTGTTACCAAAAGATAACCTCCGGCCTTTATGATTGAAAAGAATTTTTCGAATAATTGCTGGTGCTCTTCTCTTTTTACATGAAAAATGGCATAGAAAGAAATAACGGAGTCAAAAGAATTATCAGGGAAAACAATCTCCGCCATATCATTAACCTGAAATTCTCCTTGCAAAACATTATCTCTTGCGAGTCTTATTTGTTCTGAAGATATATCTATCCCTGTAACTCTAAATTCTTTTTCTACCAGATACTGATCGATAGGAATACCCGCCCCGCAACCAACATCTAATATCTTTGAATTCATTTCCAATCTATCGATCAAGTCATCTAAATACTTTTTATTGTTAAAAAGATCCCGATGATCGAGATAATTGTGACCACAATCATCATAGCCTTGCTTAACGGTTGCTCTATAATCCATAAGATTATTATATTCAGGATCCTGACTACGACGGGAGCTCTGGGAAACTTAACCAGATATTCAAAAGTTCTCCTTGCTACTGTCTGAAGTCAAGGGAAAAACGCTTTCGGAGTTTTGCTCGACGACAATGGGCTCCACCTGCCCTGCACTTAGGTTGCTTATCTTTCCGGTGAACCCCTCCACCTCTTCATCCTTAAAGCGAACGGTTATAGAGATCTCTTCCAAAAATTCTGTGCTCAGAACCTGACCCTGATGTGCCTCCATCAACCTCACAAACTGGTCGTACAGACGGTAAGGTGTAACTAACATTAACGTCGTAGTAGGCAAGAGGTCAGCAATTTTGACCCCCTTCAGCACCCCTCGCACAGCATCTCCATAAGCTTTCACCAAACCACCCGTGCCCAGCTTGGTACCCCCAAAGTAGCGCGTCACGACTACCACCACATTTCCCAATCCGCTGCCCTGAAGAACAGCCAAAGCAGGTCTGCCTGCAGTCCCCGAAGGTTCGCCGTCATCACTGCAATGCGTGATGATGCTCTTGTCATGACCGATCACAAAAGCAGGCACATGGTGTGTGGCGTTTGGATGCTGTTTCTTCACCTCAGCGAGAAATGCGCGAGCCTCTTCTACCGAATTGGCAGGTGAAAGGCTGGCAATAAAGCGGGAATTTACCACCATGATCTCAGTTTCGATTGCTTCAAGCGGAATCAGACGTCGAGTTTGTTCCATTTTCACTCTCCAACTTCAATCATACGCTATAATTTCTGCCTTAACAGGAAAAAAATGGAACGAATTATCATCCCTCTCAGTTTTATTACCTTTTTATTGTTTGGTTATGATAAATTTCAAGCGAAAAACGATGGGTGGCGTGTCTCCGAAAAAGTCTTACTATCCTTGGGGGTTTTCGGTGGAGCGATAGGCGGTCTGATAGGAATGCAGATATTCCACCATAAAACCCGGAAGAATTACTTCTGGGTGATTAATGGGTTGGCAGCTGTGGCTCATATCGCCTTGATCATGTTTCTGAATTAGTAGCAATTCAAGCATACGAAATTTGTATAGTATTTTACCTGCAGGGCATAGCTTACGATATAATTAAAAGATAGACTTAAAACCGACCTGGAGAGGAGGCTGTTTTGGTTCAAGTAATGAACATCTCAGAAATTCGTCCTCTCATTACGGACGAATTTCAGGTAGGTCCGTTTGTTCCACGCACCGAAGCAATTCAACACGCCTACGATTGGGGCAAGCAGGTCCATTCAGGTCAAAAGCGGCTGTCTGGTGAACCCTATTTTGAGACTCATTGTGCCTGGATTGCTGCCTTCATCGACAACCTGGTCAAAATTGAATCCTGGACCATAGCCGCCCTGCTCCACGACACCGTCGAAGATCAGGGCGAAACTTTAGATGAGATCAGAGCACTTTTTCCTGGCAAGCTTGGCGTTGAAGTTGCTCACATCATCGATGGTTTGACTAAGATCAGCAATCCAAGGGATGGTTCCAGCCGGGAATTTGAAACCTTAAGAAAAATTGCCATGTTCCGCGACCCGGCAGTTTTTGTCATTAAACTAGCAGATAAAAGCCACAACCTGATGACACTTCAATATCAACCTCCTGCCAAGCAGTGGGCGAAAGCCAACGAAGCGATCCGTGCCTATGGTAAATTGGCAGGCATTCTCAATTGTTATCGTTGGCGGCGTTGGATCGAAGATATGGCGTTCCCTTATGCGGAAGCCGATTCTTTCCCCATGGTTAAAGCCAAAATTGATGCGGACCCTCGTCTGAATATCAACTTTATTCGCTACTACCTGGGTGAGCTTGGCAACATCATGAGTTCCGAGGGTATTGATGGATCGATTAAATTTACTGTCAATGGCTACTGGCAAGCCTGGGATAAACTCCAGAGAATGGCACGTTCCAACCGTACTTCCCTGGATGATTTTTCGGCGGTGAATGATATCGTCAGTTTTCGTATGCTGGTAAATAGTAAAGATGAGATTGACTGCTATCGCCTTCTGGCGCGGGTAAATAAGTATTTCCAGCGCAGTCTTGACCAGGATCGTTTTGACGATTACATTGCCTCCCCTCAAAATGGTTACCAGGCTTTGCAGGTGACTGCCTATCTGCCTGGTACCGGAGCTATAGAAGTAGCCATTGCTACCGAGGAAATGGAAGGCGAGAACACCTGGGGCGTCATCTATGCCATTAATCACAATAAGGATATCAGCCGCTACAGACCTGTCCAGATCCTGACCACCTATGGCGGCACCCGCTTCCTCGAAGAGGGCAGCACGGTACTGGATGGAGTGGCTTCGATCCAGGATTTTTATCTGGATAAAATCCATAAAGTGCTCGTGAACGGCGAAGAACGCCACATCTATGACAATCTGAATCCTGGAGATGTACTCGAAGTCGTCAGCAGCGGTCCTCACAAGCAGCCGGAACCGGATTGGTTGAACCACTGTAACCCCACTACTGCCCGTCTGCTGCGAAACGTTTTGGCAAGGGTGAACCTGAAACAAGCCAGCGAAAAAGGACGCAGGATAATTCACCCAATTCTGGTCCGGCAAGGTGTTTTGGACCTCAACGATGTTGCTTCCCTTGAGCCGAATCGTCTTGAATCAATGCTCGGCTTGCTGGCGTGCGCCAACCTGGATGATCTCTATTCAGCGGTCGGCGGCGGATCAATTTTTGTCAACGAAGTCGAAAATGCCATGGATCTGACCGGGATAAAAGAATCCACTCTGCGCTGGACTTCTCTTCAGATCCGGGGAAACAATAGTTCCAACCGTCCTGGAGCGTTGGCTTATTTTGCGGGACTGATCACTGAGGCGGGTGGAAATATTCTGCGAACTGTCAACACAACCTCCAAAAATGGTGATTTCCATGTCCGTATGGTTTTGAATGGTCTTGAAAACGAGCAGAAAGATTACCTCAAAAAGCTCTTCGCTGAGAGTCGTTTTCCTCTGTTGGAAATCGAAATCGCCTGATTGTTGGTCAATATCCACCCATTTTCATCTCGTGTTAGAATATCCAAGATATATTTCTGGCACAATAAACTGAAAAACAAGGATATTTTCTTTGCTTATGTTAAAACAAAAAAACGACACCGGTAAGAAGATCAGAAATCTGTTTCTTTTATTCGTTTTCTTACTGGCTTTTTTTGTCAAGCCGGTCAGCGCAGTTTATGATTACCCGCAGGGCGTCGGACCTGGTGCAGCCACACCTACACCAGACCTGAGCCAAGTTCGGGTCCAGGTACTCTTTTTTTACTCAAATTCCTGCAGTCATTGTCTGAATATCATTGAGACTATTGTTAATCCGTTGAGTGGTGAATACTCTGGATTGGTAGATTTCAAACTTTTAGAATTGGGAGACAGGACCAACTACGAAGCCCTCATGGCGGCTGAAAACCAGTTAGCGAGTTCGGGCAGCCGTGATCTACCGGTGGTAGTGGTTGGTGAACGTGTGCTGATCGGTGAAGAAGAAAACAATAATGACCTGCGCAACCTGGTAGTCTCGGGGGTTGAAGGCGATCCGATCTACCTGCCTGAGCTGGAAGGGGTGGATATTGATCAGTTGGTTACATCCACACCTCAGCCTCTGGAAGTACCTATTGAAGCATGTTCCATCGAAAATCCCGAAAATTGTGTAACCGATAATCCTATCTATGTGGCTTACTTTTATCAAACCGGTTGTAAAGAATGCGCCCGCTCAGAAACTGACCTGGCATATCTGCAGGATAAATACCCACAACTGATCGTCGAAGAATACAACATTTATGACGAAGCTGGTTTGGCTAATTGGATGGCACAACGTGTTGATCGAGTAGATGACCTGCACACCCCGGCGATCTTTCTTGAAGATCAAGCCTGGATCGGTGAAGAAGAAATTCGACCTCAGACCATCGAACCCGTACTTGAAAGCCTTATGGAAACAGGGTCTCCCCGGTTCTGGAATGAGTACAACCCAGACGAAGGCAGCCAGACTCTCATGGCCCGTTTCCAAAAGTTGGGTTGGGTTGCGGTTTTGTTAGCAGGCTTGGTGGATGGACTCAACCCCTGCGCCTTTGCAACCATCATTTTCTTTGTATCCTATCTGGCTCTCAGCGGACATAAAGGCAAGCAGATTCTTCTTACCGGCGCAAGCTTTACCATCGGTGTTTTCCTGGCATATTTGGTCGTAGGTCTGGGCTTCTACAAGGTTCTGGATCTGATCCAGGAGTACATGAGCATTCTGAGCAAAATCGTCTATGGTTTGACAGCCTTGTTCTGCCTTGTCCTCGTAGTTTTAAGTGTTCGAGATTACTTCAAGACTCGTCATGGCGATCTGGATGATATGGCATTGAAGCTGCCCGAGCCTTTGCGAAAACGTATTAACGCTACAGTGCGTGAAGGACGAAAATCGAGCAGTTACTACCTGAGTGCCTTTGTGGTTGGGTTGGTTGTTTCGATTCTGGAACTTGCCTGCACTGGTCAGATCTACCTGCCAGTGATCATTTCGATGAGCACCCTGCCAGAGTTGCGGGGCAGAGCAGTTCTCTTCCTAGTATTGTACAACCTGATGTTCATCGTTCCGTTGATCATCGTCTTTATTCTTGCATATTTTGGAACCACCTCAAAAGACCTCACAGCCTTTTTGAAAAAGCACGCTGCTGCAGTTAAGCTCGGAATGGCGATCGTCTTTTTGGCTCTGGCAATTTGGCTGATCACTTCGCTGTTGGCTTAAATTGGTATTTTTATTATAGAGCGGGATGACCAGGTCATCCCGCTTGTTTTGTTAAGAGGAACACCTCACCCCCGTTCGCTTCGCTCTCGGACCCTCTCCAAAGTGTACAGACCGGAGACATAGTTGACAAACGTTCGGAGACATCGCGTTGACGTCTGATTCTTTTTTGGTGTCTCGCGATCAAAACGAGCTATTTTGTTATTATAAAAGTAAACCTCTCATACCTGCTGTATCACAAGGACGGACAACCACCTCTTTTTGGAAAGCCTTGCCCAAGCGTAACTTATGCCCTTTCAACATAAACACTCCTTTGCGATCAGTCTTGTACGATATCCAGTGGTCCATATTCAAACAGGCAGACTACTGGGAAAGCATTGCTTAGAAGGTTCATACCGCGATGATGGCACTTCAAAATTGAGCGATTCATGTGGTCGATAGTGTTATAGACCGTGCTCCACCGATCAAAGAAGGCTTGAGCTTCATTCAGATTGAAGCCTTGTCTTGCGATGACTTCCTCTTAGAAGGTGCGATGAAACGTTCATTTTTCCATTGGTCTGAGGATGATAGGCCCTACTATGATACACCTACACCCAGCTGCATCAGCCGGTTGTCAAAATGGTGAAAGGGTTGTCTTTTTCATCTCCCAGGGAGACCCATTGTCCATCAGGATGCGTTCTGGCAATCCATACTGCTCAAATATCTGGCTCAATTGCCTTTGAACAGTCAATGCTCGTCAGCGCAGGCTTTCAATCCCACCAGGAAACGTGAATGATCATCACTTGTCAGAGGATGATAATACTGCCCGTCTAAGAGCCGAAAATGTCCTTGAAGTCCATCTGCAGAGTTGTTGGGCTCTTCATATTCAAAGCGATAAATGCTTCCGCTTCCGGCTCTCATCCGGGTCTAGTTTGTCATTGCGTCTCAAGATGGCTGTGATCGTACTGGCAGAGCACCGGTACTTTGCCTTCCGTTCCTGATCTTTCTGATCTTCCGACCACCCCAGCGGATGTTCGTCTCAACTGAGAACCTCTGCTTCCACTTCTGGAGGACTTGGGCGGGCTGTTCTTTGCTTTCGGGATCTTTCTCCAAACCCTTCTGACCTTCTTCGTTCCCTTAACTTATAACCGTGGACTACCTATCGTTGACATAAGCAGGTAATGGTCTGTCTAAGTTGACAAACGTTCGGAGACATCGCTGACACTTTATAGAATTAGGCAGAAGGAGAACACCTGATGCCATGGAAAGAGTACAGCAGTGGAAGAACGAAAGCGGTTCATCCAGGAAGCAAAAATAGGTATTGCACCATTCACCCGCTTATGTCAACGATATGGCATCAGTCGCCAAACCGGTTATAAGTGGTTGAAGCGGGAACGAGAAGAAGGTCGAAGGGTTTTGGAAGAAAGATCCCGAAAGCCAAAGAACAGCCCAGCCCAGAGTCCCAGAAGTGGAAGCAGAGGTTCTCAGGATTCGAGACGAACATCCAGTCTGGGGTGGTCGGAAGATCAGAAAGATCATGGAACGGGAAGGCAAAGTACCGGTGCCCTCTGCCAGTACGATCACAGCCATCTTGAGACGCAATGACAAACTAGACCCGGATGAGAGCCGGAAGCGGGAAGCATTTATCCGCTTTGAATATGAAGAGCCCAACCAACTCTGGCAGATGGACTTCAAGGGACATTTTCGGCTCTTAGACGGGCAGTATTGTCATCCTCTGACCATAGTTGATGATCATTCACGTTTCCTGGTGGGATTGAAAGCCTGCGCTGACGAGAGAGCATTGACTGTTCAAAGGCAATTGAGCCAGATATTTGAGCAGTATGGATTGCCAGAACGCATCCTGATGGACAATGGGTCTCCCTGGGGAGATGAAAAAGACAGCCCTTTCACCATTTTGACAACCTGGCTGATGCAGCTGGGTGTAGGTGTTATCCATAGTAGGGCCTATCATCCTCAGACCAATGGGAAAAATTCATAAGTGTACGAGTTCCGAACGATTGTCATTATGTCTCCGGTCTGTACACCAAAGGAGAGGGTTAGGCAATATCGCTCACAGACAATTCGAGTCCTGTTTTTGAGTTGATTTTTTCAAAAATTTCTGTACAAACCTGGTCAAACTGATAATCCACCTCATAGTTTGTGAATCGGATAACTTCTATTCCAAGATTTTTCAGATAGCATTCTCTTATAGAATCAGAAGCCAACCCGGATTCCTCGTAATGCTGCCCACCGTCGAGTTCGATTGCCAGCCTGGCTTTATGACAATAAAAATCAATGATGTAAGCGCCAATTACTTTCTGCCTTTAAATTGTGACCGGCAATTTTCGAAGGAATCTCCACCACAAATCCTTCTCCTGCTTTGTCATTTCTCTTCTAAGCTTCTGAGAATTTGAAGTCAGTCGAGAGTTTCTTGGTAACTGCATAAGAATCCTATTTTTGTGTTCTCAACCCTCTCCAATGGAGAGGGTCCGCGTAGCGGGGGTTAGGTATGAAAAAAGTCTATTAACTTATCTTCGGCGAAACTTGTTGACTACCTTCGCAACAGTCGAATGCATTCTCACCATCTTGTTTGATAATTCCCCCGAAAATGAAGCGGATTTGACTGCCTGGCGCAGTTCTTCCGCTGAATTGAAATTGGGCAGCTGCAATACAGCCCTGCCAATCTCTGGAACACTGTGCGCGTCAGAGCCAACCATCCATGCCAAGCCATGCTCATCAGCAAACGCGGCGGCTTTCTCATTGTAAGTTGGGTCAAAACAGCGTGCGTTGAAAGCCTCCACACCATCCAAATACGGAACCAGTTTTTCCAAGGTGCCAGGTTTCCAGGTTGAACCCCGCCAGGGGTCAAATGGATGAGCGACATTGATAAAAGCGCCTTGTTCTTTCAGTCGTCTTACAACTTCCAGCGGTTCAAGACCATCCGGGATCTCCTCGGTCATGAAGTAACCCAGGATTTCACCTTCACTTGTCAGGATCTCTTCACTCACCACAACCAGGTCGGGTGCCATCTGGTTTGCTTTCAAAGCCCCAGCCATGCAGCCGTGGTCAGTGATCGCGATCTTGCCAACACCCCTGCTTCGACAGGTACGAATTATCTCTTCCAGGCTTACCAGGCTGTCAGGAGAGTAATTGGAATGGCAATGAAATTCCGCCAGAATTGGTTCATTCATCATTCAATGTAAATCCTTGGAAGGCGTTCTGCCAGACCACACACTACTTCGTAGTTGATCGTACCCCAGCGCTGGGCGACTTCGTCGATCGAGATAAACTCTGCGCCTTGTCTCCCCACCAGAACGACCTCGTCACCAATTTTTACGTCAGGCACGCTATCCAACTGCAGCATACATTGGTCCATACATACCCGCCCCACGATGTTGACCCGCTTACCACCGACCAACACCTGCTGTCCATCCACCCGTCTGAATCCATCGCCATACCCGATCGGGATCACTCCGATGCGTTCGTCTTTAGTGGTGACGTATTTTGAACCATAACTGATCCCTTGTCCAGCAGGAAAAGTGCGTAAGGAAATGAGCCTGGCTTTCCAAGTTAACACTGGTTTGAATTGTGCCGGTAGTGGTTTGCCCTCGATAGGCGACATGCCCATGATTAAGTCACCAGGACGTGTGAGATCGTAATAAGAAGAAGGAAAATTGAGGATGCCAGCAGAATTGGCTGCGTGGACAACTCCCGGTTTAAGTCCTTGCTGTTCCAAATCGTTGAGCAGACTGTTAAAAAGGCGAATCTGAGCGGGTGTGGAATCGGAATCGGGTTCATCGGCGCGGGCAAAGTGAGTAAAAATCCCTTCCACCTGGATTGGTGAATTTTTGAGAGCCCTTAAAAAGGGAGCCACGACCTCAACCGGCATTCCAAGGCGTCCCATCCCTGTTTCCACTTTGACATGGGCACGTAATGTGCCGCCATGAATGCGGACATACTCGAGATAGGTTTGAGCCAGTTCAGCGTTGAACAGCGCAATGGTGATATTGTGTTCTATGGCATCCGGAATTTTGGATGCAGGCGTAAATCCCAGCACCAAAATGCGGTTCGAGATGCCTGCCCGGCGCAGAGCCAGGGCTTCTTCGATGCGGGCAACACCGCACCAGGTTGCTCCCCCTGCCACACAAGCCTGGGCGATTGGGCGCATACCGTGACCGTAGCCATTGGCTTTGATCACAGCCATTACCTCCCGCCCTGTCATCCTGATAACCTCCGCCACGTTATTCTTTAGGGCGTTTAGGTCGATTTCCAGCCAGGTTGAGTAAGTATTGATATCCACGAGGGTATAGTATAACACTGACACAAATGAAGATAAAAAACTCATATGAGCTTTTGTTATGCAATTCTTTATGCCATTTTTTCTTAAGGTTGCATCCGACTAGCTGTTATTTTTGTGAAATCAACTCGCCGGCTCTGAAAGTTCGCAATCTGATTTATTTTTTGAATATTTTACAGCAGCACAGGTCCCGGCATACGCGCATCCCGCACATTGTCCTTTGCCTGACTTCGCGCTTCTGATCATCCGGTAGATAATAAAACTCACAATTAAAACAAGAATACTGCTGATTATTATCGTTGCTAACATCTCATCCCTTGTACACCCTTTAGAGCACTATTTGTGTCTGCTTTGGGTTTGAAAACCAGCCAAAGCAGCAGCACCACCACAGCCAAAGCCACAGTGGTTCCCATGGAAAACTGGTTTCCCTGCCACCAAAATCCAATCTGATAGACAATAAATGCTACTACATAACCGAAACCAGTCATATAAACTATCGCGAACATTGTCCACTTCCAGCTATTCATCTCCCGTCTAATCGCACCAATCGCAGCAACACAGGGCGCTGAAAGTAGCACGAAAATTAGGAATGAGACTGAAGTAAGTGGTGTAAAGGCAGCCCGCATACTAGCCCAGATCTCTTTCCCATTATCAGCAATTTGAGCAAAACCATAAAAAATCCCAAAACTGCTCACTACCGTCTCTTTCGCTAACAATCCACTCACTGCCGCCACTACCGGTCGCCATTCTCCCCAACCCAAGGGCTTAAAAATCCAGGCAAAAGAGTTGCCGATTGCAGCCATAACACTCTGATTGATTTGTGCTGCTTCCAACATAACGAAGCGCCCATCCATCCAACCAAAAAAGGTAGTAAACCAGATAACGATAGTTGCCAAAAGGATCACTGTGCCTGCCTTTTTAACAAAAGATGACAAACGGTCCCAGGTAGTCGTTATAATACTTCTAAAAGTCGGCCATCGGTAAGTTGGTAATTCCATTACAAAAGGCTTCGGTTCTCCCTGGAACATTGGCATTTTTTTTAGTATCAGCCCCGAAACGACCACAGCCATGATCCCAAGGAAGTAAGCCCCAAATGCGACCCAACCCTTCTCTCCAAAAAAGGCTCCAGCAATCAGAGCAATCACTGGAAGCTTAGCTCCACATGGAATGAAAGAAGTGGTGATGACTGTCATACGCCGATCCTGTTCACTCTCGATGGTTCGGGTTGCCATGATCGCTGGCACGGTGCAGCCACTGCCGATCAGCATGGGGATGAAACTATTTCCCGACAGCCCAAATTTGCGAAACATACGATCCATGATAAATGCCACTCTTGCCATGTACCCTGAGTACTCCATTGCGGTCAAAAAAAGAAACAAGACCGACATCTGGGGTAAGAAGCTCAAAACCGACCCTACTCCAGCCAGGATTCCATCGACCAACAGCCCTTGAAGCCAACTTGCCACGTTCCATTGGATCAATAAAGCGCTTACTCGGGGTAAGATTATTGCCCCAAAAAGAACCTCATTGGTCCAGTCAGTCATTGTCGCACCAATCGTGCTTACTGAAACGTAATAAACAATAAACATGATCAGGGCAAAAATCGGCAATGCCAACCAACGATTCGTAACTACCCGATCAATCTGATTGGAGCCCGAAAGTTCTCCACGCACATAAACCTTATTCAATACATCTGCAATAAGATCGTAACGTTCAGTGGCAACGATCCCATAGGAATCGTCGTCATATTCCAATTCACATTGCTGGATGTCTTGCTCTATATGGTTGATCAATTCTTCAGAGAGACCCAATTTTTCTCCCACAAGTTCATTTCTCTGAAAAAGCATAAGCGCATACCAGCGTTGTTTATGTTCAGATAGATCGTGTAAAGCCACTTCTTCAATATGTCCTAAAGCATGCTCAACACCGCCACTAAAACGGTGCAAAGGAGGAAGTTTTCGTTTTTCTCGCGCTAATTCAGTAGCCACTTTTACAAGATCATCAATCTGTGTTGATCGTAAGGCAGAAACTTCTACTATCGGCAGTCCGATCGTTTCACCAAGAGCGATACTATCAATCCTGGTACCGCTTTTTTTAACCTCATCCATCATATTAATCGCCAACACCATTGGTATACCCAGTTCTGCCAGCTGAGTGGTTAAATAAAGGTTGCGCTCCAGGTTGGTGCCATCCACGATGTTGATAATCGCGTCAGGATTGGACTCTAGCAGGTAATCTCTTGCCAGCTTTTCCTCAAGCGAGTTGGTTGAAAGAGAGTATATTCCGGGTAAGTCAACCAACATGATGTCAGGATTTTCTATGAGCCTGCCTTCTTTTTTCTCGACTGTAACACCCGGCCAGTTTCCCACATATTGATTTGATCCGGTCAGAGCGTTGAAAAGCGTGGTTTTCCCGGAGTTCGGGTTTCCGGCAACAGCAATAGTAATGGGCTCGGGTTTAATATCCATTTTTTGATCAGCAAACTTCAATAATGCTGGCATCATCCTTGCGAAGGCTAAGTTCATAACCACGTACATTGATTTCGATAGGATCCCCCAATGGAGCCATTTTGCGGATGAAAATATCTGCATTTTTTGTGATGCCCATATCCATCACTCTGCGGCGTATATTACCATGCCCATGAATTTTTACCACACGTACAGTTTCTCCAATATGAACATCTCGCAAGGTCTTCATCTGATATTCCTCTTCAATTGTCGGAGTGTGCTCAATTTGGTTGCCGAAATAATTCTTTGTCTTGGCTTAAGCCTGTCGATTGGCTACTTGATATGCCTTTTTGATGATTTTTGAAAGCACACAGTCCTATTAATGATCACGCTCTTAAGTTAGGTTAGACTAACAAATTGATGTTAGTCTAACCTAACATTCCTGTCAAGGTTATTGGTGTTAGAATCAACCTGATCGTAATTACACGGCAAACAGGGTGACTACATGAATCTACAAGAATCTGCTGAGATGTATCTAAAAACAATTTTGCTTCTTGAAAAGAGAAATAGAAGCGTACGCGCCATTGATATTTCTCGAGAAATGCAGTTCTCCCGGCCGACGGTTAGTCAACAAATAAAAAATCTTGTTGCTAATGGATATCTGGAGCTAGACGATACAAAGCTGATCTTTCTAAGTCCGAAAGGAAGGAAGATTGCCGAAGAGACCTATCGTCGTCACAACGGTTTGGTTGATTTTTTTACTTGGATTGGTGTTAGTGAAGAGACCGCTTTTGAAGATGCTTGCCGGATTGAGCACTATATCAGCCAGGAAACTTTTGACCGCATACGGGAATATTTAGACAAGTGTCGAAAAATTGATCGCACCAAAAAAGACAGTTAAGCTTTGTCATGCGGTTTCTAATCCTATATGGGATTCACCTAACTTAACGGATTTTCGGATTGTAAAGATTTACAAAGCGTTTTTCATTTATGCTTTGTTCCATTTGGTCTCTAAAAGAGGAGTTTCAGCTATCGGCAGATGGTGAAGCCTCACCTGACGATGTTTGAGACTCACACTAACTTGCTGGAGAAAATCTACGAATAGCTTGACAAGATTACTATTTGTCATAAAATAATTACTATGAACAGCAAATCTACAACCATTACCTTTGTTTTCCAGAGTGCCGATTCCGGTGCTCTCTTAAACCAAGGTCGGATTGCGCCTGTTCGCTGATTTCCAAAAATCATCCAAATCAACAGAACCACGGGCAATCCAACCCCGTGGTTTTTTGTTTCTGCAGTGCAGATAAAAGATGAGAAGTAATGAGTAAGAAAGAGAATAAGATGAACACTTTTGAAGAATATCCACTTAAAAACACCCCAAAGATAGGAGGGTTGGTCTCGCGTCATTTTCAGGGTGAAATTGATTACCCAAAAATGCTGGCAATTTTTCAAAACTTGCATTTTGCAGGGCAATATATTGGCGATACAACAATTAAGACACTGGAAGCTGAATACAACAACCTCAGCAATTGTGATCCGCACGACGACCTGATTTTCATTGAGGTGCTTGGAAAGACTGTCGCTTTCTGCAGGTTTTATTGGGAGCGGCAAATCTCAAACCAGGAATATGCCTACGCTGTCATTTTCCGGGTCGATCCGGCATGGCAAGGCAAGGGTATTGAGCAAGCCTTGATCGAGTGGGGTGAGTCACGCGGTCGCCACTATGCCGGTACGCTTCCCGGGGGTGAGGCAGGGTTCTTCCTGGCCTTCTCACGTGAGACTGACCAGAACCGGTTGAATATCCTGACAACCTCAGGCTACGAGGTCAAACGTTACTACCACTCGATGAGCCGTGACCTGGTTGACCTTCCTGAAAGACCCCTGCCCGAAGGCATTACAGTGCGTCCGGTTCTGCCCAAAGACTACCGCAAGATTTGGGACGCCTCCAACGATGCCTTTCAGGATGAATATGGTGCATCAGACCCGACTGAAGAGTGGTACCAGGGTTATCTTGCCAGTCCGAATTTTCAACCCATTCTCTGGCAGGTCGCCTGGGATGGAGACGAAGTAGTCGGTTCTGTTCAAAACTATCTGTCACTTGAAGAAAACGAGCTCGAAAAGCGAAGGCGTGGTTACACCGAAGCCATTTCAGTTCGGCGCGAGTGGCGCGGTCGCGGTGTTGCCAGTGCTCTGATCTGCCGTTCGATGGAAATGTTTAAGATGCTCAATATGGATGAGGTGGCACTCACTGCTGACACGCAGAACCCTACCGGAGCCATGCGCCTCTATACAGCACTGGGTTACCGACGCTATCTGACCTTCCTCGAACTGCAAAAACCGTTATAAGAAATGAGTAGCTATGGAAAATCAAAATAATGATCACAAGTTTGCCCCCCTGCCCCAATTGGCAGGTTTTACCTTCAGACGATTTGCGGATCCGGAGGATTATCCAGCCATGGTCGAGATCATCATGTCCAACAAAGATGATCCAAACAACACTGTCACTTCACTGGAAGATATCACTGCAGACTACGCGAATCTATCTGAAAGCATACCAGTACGCGACATGGTTTTTGCTTTCCTCAAGCAGCAGCCGGTAGCCTACTGTCGTTCGACCAATATGTGGGAAGAGTCAAGCAATAGTTGGATTTATGGCTGGTTGATGCACATCCATCATGACTGGAAGCGTCAAGGTCTTGAGGAGGTGTTGGTCGCCTGGTTGGAAGATCAGGCGCTGCTCAACCATCTGACTCTCCACCCGACCGCGGAGGGAATGCATTCTGCTTTCGTTCCAGAAGAAGACCAATATCGCCTGGACATCCTTCGGGGTCGCGCTTATTCTCCTATACGCCACTTCGAAGATATGAAACGCGATTTAATGGAGATTCCTGATTACCCTTTACCTGAAGGGATTGAGGTCAAACCAGCCTTTCCCTCGCAATACCGCCAGGTTTGGGATGCAGATGTGGAGGCTTTCCAGGACCATTGGGGGGCTACCATTCCTCCGGAATCGGAATTCCAGGAGTGGATCTCGAACAAGAACTATTTCCAGCCCTATCTTTGGCAGATTGCATGGGATGGTAATGAAATTGCCGGGATGGTCCTGAACTTCATCAACCTGACAGAAAACCAAGAGCGTGATCGCTTGCGCGGCTATACCGAAGGCATATCTGTACGCCGACCCTGGCGGGGAAAAGGTATTGCCAAAGCTCTGATCTGCCGATCGATGAAGATGATGAAAGCCCTGGGCATGGAAGAAGTAGCCCTGGGTGTGGACAGTGAGAACATTAGCGGCGCAACAAAAATATACTACGATTTAGGCTACCGCAGTTACAAGCGCTCGGTCGTCTTAAGAAAGCCACTGTAAAAGCAAACCAGGGAGCTGTTATGTTACAAGTCAACCGTGTCAGCAAACGATTTGGTTACAACCAGGTATTGAGAGATGTGACCTTCAACCTGAATGAAGGTGACCATGTCGGGCTGGTTGGAGCTAACGGAAGCGGTAAAACGACCCTACTCCAGATCCTCACTGGTCAGCTCCAACCTGATCACGGCAGTGTAACAACCACCAGTGGCTGCAGCATCGGATATTTGCCACAGGACCCGATAGCCATTCAGGCTGAAACGATTGCTGATGCCATACTTTTAACGACCAATCAAGCCAAACCCTTTCCCAGCCAGGAGCTTAGTGCCCGAGAAGAAGCTGAAGCCCGCAAGCTCCTGGCAAACCTCGGTTTGGGTTATCTTGCGCTATCCACACCTCTTAATACTTTAAGCGGTGGAGAAGGAACGCGTGTTCAGCTGGCTGCCTTGCTCCTGCAACAGCCAGAAATTCTTCTTTTGGACGAACCGACCAACCACCTTGATATTCCTGCTCTGGAATGGCTGGAGGAATTCGTCAATAATTACCGTGGAATCGTGTTAGTAATTTCGCATGACCGGCTCTTTCTCGACCGTACCGTCAGTGCTGTTTATGAACTCGAAGCAGGAAGATATGTGATTCGCAAATTTGTGGGCAATTATTCCAATTATGCGGCGCAGATAGCTAAAGAACGACAAAAAGCTTACGAACAATGGAAAGACCAGGAAACTGAGATCAAACGATTGAGAAGTGATTGGTTGAACACAGCTGAGCAAGCCCGTTCCACTGAAAGAAATACCAAGGATTCCAAAACCCGTCGTTATGCTAAGAAGGTTGCAAAGAAAGGTTTAGCAAAGAAGAATCGCCTGAAGCGTTACCTGGAATCGTCCGAACGGATCGAAAAACCGATGGATGCCTGGCGTATTAACATTAATTTTGCTGAACCGGAACACAAAAGCCAGCAAGTATTGAACGTGGAAGACCTTACCTTTGGTTATAACGACACGCCTCTTTTTGAAAATCTGGTCCTGGACATCAGGGCTGGGCAGCGGGTTTCCTTGGTTGGTGCTAACGGAACTGGCAAAAGCACGTTGCTGAGGGTGTTGATGGGGCAGCTGGAGGCTAGCGCAGGCAAATATCAGTGGGGAAAGAGCGTCATTTTAGGCTATATGCCTCAAAAGCAGGAAGATCTCGATCTCAACCTGACCTCCATTGAACATATCCAGGCAGTCAAAGCCATGAGCTTGAGTGAAACCTATCACTTTTTACACTATTTTCTCCTGGATGAAGACCATGCTGTTTTACCCACCTCCGCCCTGAGCTTTGGTCAGCGCACCCGCCTTCTTTTAGCCCGCCTGGTGGCGCAGGGATCTAACTTTTTGGTGCTGGACGAACCGGTCAATCACCTCGACATCCCTTCAAGGGAGCAGTTTGAAAAAGCGTTGGAAGCGTTCAGTGGCGGGTTACTGCTGGTGGCACACGACCGTGCCTTCATCGCCCGAACATGTGACACGCTGTGGGAGCTTGACTCAGCGAACATACGAGTAGATGTACCATGTGAGGAATGGATGTAATGCGGTGAATCGTTGAACCGTGTTTGGAAACAATCCGTACAAAGACTTTTTTCAGGTCATTGGAAACAATACGAGTACAATTGGGAAAGGTCTTTGTATAGGTAGATATGAACAACAACGATAAGCCATCTTACTGCCAAAGCAATCATTATTTCGATTATAGAATCATCGCCCAAGATGGCAACGCCCGTGCTGGTGAATTCTGCACCCCTCACGGCATCCTGCAAACCCCGGTGTTCGCCCCAGTCGGCACGCAAGCGACGGTAAAAGCCATCACTCCCGCCCATTTGGAAGAGCTGGGTGCCACGTTGGTACTCTCCAACACCTACCACCTCTTTTTGCGCCCCGGAGATGAGCTGGTAGCCAAAATGGACGGGCTACACGAGTTCATGCAGTGGCACAAACCAATGCTGACCGATTCTGGCGGCTTCCAGGTCTTTTCCCTGGCAAACATGCGCAAGGTGGATGAGGACGGTGTGACCTTCAAATCGCACATCGATGGGTCGATGAAACGCCTTACACCTGAAAGCTCGATAAAGATCCAGGAAAACCTGGGTGCGGACATCATCATGGCATTCGATGAATGTTCTGACCCCAACAACCGCGTTTATGTTGAACAAGCCATGGAACGCACCCACCGTTGGGCGCAGCGCTGTCTTGAAGCAAAAACACGTGAAGACCAGGCTCTTTTTGGTATTGTTCAGGGCGGAATCTTCGATGATCTGCGAGAACAATCTGCCCGTGCCATCAGCAGCATGGGCTTTCCTGGTCACGCCATCGGAGGGCTCTCGGTTGGAGAAACAAAAGCCGAAATGTACCACACCCTCGAGGTAGTGAACGCCATCCTGCCAGCGGAAAAACCCCGTTACCTGATGGGTGTCGGCACCCCGGAAGATCTGATCGAAGGTGTCCTGCGGGGCATCGACATCTTTGACTGCGTCCTGCCCACCCGCCTGGCACGCCACAACAGCGCCATGACCATGTCCGGCAGGCTCAACCTAATGAACGCCACCTTTGCAGAAGACCAGCGACCGATCGATGAACACTGTACCTGCTACACCTGCCGCACCTTCAGCCGCGCCTATCTGCGGCACCTAATTGTCGCCAAAGAGATGCTGGCAGCCACCCTGCTATCGATCCACAATCTGCATACACTGCTCCAGCTGGCACGCGACCTGCGCCAGGCGATCCTCGAAGGTCGCTTGCAGGCTTTTGCCGATGAAGCCATGGCTCAACTGAACATACCCCGTACTCCGGAAAGGTAAATATGAATTTCATTCAAGCAATCATCTTAGGCACCGTTCAGGGTTTGACCGAATTTCTGCCCATCTCATCCTCCGCCCATCTGGTGATCGTCCCCTATCTGCTGAACTGGACCCTTGACCCAAACAAAGCCTTCGTTTTTGATGTGTTGGTACAGCTGGGCACCCTGGTGGCAGTGATCATCTACTTCTGGAAGGATCTGGTGGCGATTTTTAGATCAGTTTTGCAAGGTTTAAAAGAAAAAGCACCTTTCAAAGATACACATAGCCGTTTGGGTTGGTATATCATTCTAGGCACTATCCCTGCCGGGCTGGCTGGCATTCTGCTCAAGGATAAGGTCAAAGCAGCCTTCAGCAGCCCAGTGATCACGGCAGTCTTGCTATCAGGCACGGCAATCTTGCTGGTTTTAGCTGAGCTTTTATCAAAAAAAGAAAAAGGATTGAAAAAACTGACCTGGCAGGACTCACTTTTGGTTGGGGTTTTCCAGGCTTTGGCGATCTTCCCCGGGATTTCGCGTTCAGGTGCAACCATCTCCGGTGGACTTTTCAAGGGTTATACCCGCGAAGCCGCAGCCCGTTTCTCTTTCTTGCTCTCCATTCCGATCATGCTGGCTGCCGGTTTGCTTTCAGTATTGGATCTGGTGCAGGCTGAATTTTTTCTCGACTTTTTGCCAGTGCTGATCCTTGGTTTTGTGATTGCCGGTGTGATTGGCTATCTCTCCATACGTTGGTTGTTGAACTATCTAAAGAAGAACAGTTTCTATGGTTTTGCGGTTTACTGCGTTGTGATCTCTGCCGTGACGCTGATCGTCTCGGTGCTGCGCTGATATTTACCTGGGGTCTTTTGCCAGGTAAACCCCGGTTTGTTTACGAATAACGATCCCGCCGTAGTGGTCGATCCGGCGTTGGAAGAACGTGGTCATCTCCGGTTTGCCTTCATCACCCAGTTTCTCTTTTACCAGAGGGGTGGAATAGGCGTAGTTGGTCAATAACTGAGCGTTTGTGACCCACAGATCACTGGAGTACAAGTGCAGTTCAATCGTCGAAAAGAACTCCCGTAGTTGTTTTTCTCCGTTCAACAGGTTGAATCCACTGGACATCCCGTGTCCCTTATCAAGTTTACGTGAGAATTTCTCGAGCAAGATATCCAGGTCAACCATGTGTTCCGGTCCGTTGGTGGCAGCCATAAACCTTCCACCCGGATTGAGCAACCCAGATACCTGCCCAAGTACCTGGGCTACGGAGGGAACATGATAAAGCATGTGATTCGCAACCACCAGGTCAAAAGCCGGGTATGGAAAAGTAACATTCATACTGTCCATGCAGACGAAATGAAAACGCCTGTCTCGTTGCAGGTTATTGGCAGCATCCCGGACCATACCAGGTGAAAAATCGCTGAGGGTAACTCGGGTACTCTCACTCAGGCGATTCATAACAGCCCGCCAGAGTGATGCGGCACCACAGCCGAGTTCCAGGACTCTCATTTCCGGTTTGATCGCGGATAATTCAAAGACAAAGTCATACCAGCCTTGCTGCCCGGTACTGAATTTCTGATGAATCTGGATCCGGGATGACAAGTTACCTGAGTCGTGGTATTGTCTGGTACTCAGGTAGTTTGAATCGTTGCAATAGCTTGTGGAATCTTGCATTGTGACCTGTTTTCAATCTAATTATACCTTCCGCTTCAATAAGGTATCAGTACTTGAGCAAATGTGACCATTTTATGTATATTGTCTCGTCGTACTCGCTGGTGAGTTTGTGGAAAGTTAACAATAAGTTCCTTGACGGATGGGAAGTGAAGTGATACATTAAATTGCCTTGATTTGAGGTAAGTTATAGTTTTAAGAAAGTAGAGCAAGAAATGTCTGAAAGAACAAAAGGAACCATCAAATGGTTCAGCGCGCCCAAAGGGTACGGTTTTATTGGTTTGGAAAATGGCGATGATGTTTTCGTCCATTTTTCTGCGATCAAAATGGAAGGCTACAAACGCCTGAAAGAAGGACAGAAGGTGGAGTTCACCATTGAAGACGGTCCGCGTGGTAAACAAGCCGCCGACGTCGTGATCGTGGAAGAATAAGGGGTTTCCCTCTCTATCAAAAAAAGCCAGCTTTAGAGCTGGCTTTTTTTTGATCGTTTTCTCCGGTGTTCCGGTTTGATCGATTTTCAACAATTCGAAATGTTTATAGCCTGTTGATCGCCTCAGCCATTTTTTCCAACGCTTGTTTCAGGACAGCCCGGGTGCAGCCGAAATTCAACCGTAAAAAGCCCTCGCCAGCATCGCCAAAGGTACATCCATCATTCATGCACACTTTGGCGTTTTCCATGAAAAATTCTTGGAGATCGCCTTCAACTCCCAGCTCCCGGCAATCCAACCAGGCAAGAAACGTCCCTTCAGGCTTGCTCCATCGCACACCCGGAAGCATCCCATTGCTAATGACATCGCCAATCATGTCTCGATTTTTTTGCAGGTAGGCGGTCTGCTCGCGCAGCCAGTCATCACCGTGCTCGTAGGCTGCCTTGGCTGCCACCAGTGAAAGAATGCTCGGACTACTGATGAGGTACTGCATATATCCTCGGACCGTATTGCGTAGTTCTTCATCCTGGATGACTGCCACCGACGCATGCAGACCAGCGATGTTGTAGGTCTTGCTGGGTGCCATAAATGTGGCAGTGATCTTCGAGATTTCAGGGCTGAGGGAGGCGATCGGTGTGTGCTTATGTCCGTCATACAGGATATCACCATGGATTTCATCGGAGCAGATGATCACATGATGACGGATACAGATCTCGCCTAATTTAAGCAGTTCTTCTCGGGTAAACACTCTTCCGGTCGGGTTTTGGGGATTGCATAAAATAAAAACCTTGACTTTGTTTTCGATAACCTGTTTTTCGAACAGATCAAAATCGATGCGGTAAATTCCCTGCTCATCCAGGTACATTGGATTTTGAACACCGATCAGACCGGATGCCTTGGGTGAGCCAATAAACGGCGGGTAAGCCGGCGTCTGAAAAATAACAGCATCGCCTGTCTGACAAAGCGCTCGCAGGACGATGGTGAAGCCGGTCACAATACCAGGAACATAACAAATCTGCTCATCGCTGACTGCCCAATTATAAAGACGTCTAAATCTATCGATCACAACCCGGTCGAGCCCTTCCGGAGTTTTCCCATAACCAAAGATGCCATGGTCAATCCGTTTGTGCAGGGCTTCTACTACCGCTGTCGGGCACAGGAAATCCGTATCTGCCACCCACAGGGGCAACACATCGTCAGGATAACAGTTCCATTTCAAACTTTCGGTGGGTTTTCGGTCAATAAACAGGTCAAAATCCATGAGCTCTCCTTTTCAATACGGCAATTCTACCGCCAGATCAGCATTTTTGGCTCGATTTCACCAGAAACAGCAACAGATATGGTCTTGTTAATGCGGGTACGATCGTGCTAGATTTTCAACACTGCTGACGCGATTGCAACGGGAAAAACATTGGTATACTCAATTCCAGCAATGAAACAAAATACAAAACTCGCCTTTTTCTATTTGCTTGGTTTGCCCGAAGGGCTGCCATTTGTCCTGTTTTGCAGTCTGCTGGGGAGCCTGGTAAGCCAAACTTTTCCGTTATCCACCATCGCCCTGAGCTTCACAGCCAACCTGGCAATTTATTGTTTCGTCCAGAGCTACAAACATATCAGCAATGCTCCCGAGGATGCCTGTTCTCCTTCCCCTGCCGATCCAAATCCGATCTCTAACGGACAGATCAGCATGCGCACAGCGCGCATTGTGATGTTCTCTGCCTCACTAATTTCCATAGTAAGTGCTTTTTTGTTGAATAGTCTTAACATCGTACTTATTTTCAGCTCAATCGTACTAACCTTGGCCCTCTTTCACCCGAACACTCGCTTCTGCAATCACCCCATTCTTGGTTTCAACCAACGTCATTTTCTTTATGCTTCAATCTTCTTACTCAACAGCATTGTTGCCAACCAGTTTCGCCCGGCACTGATCGATATTTTCTTTCCTTTCCTGTTTACAGCCAGTTTCTATCTTCTCTTCCGATCAGAAGAAATTAAACTTGAATACCCTCAGAATCAAAGTGGCGCTTTATGGCGGATCTCATATGCCTCGATCACGGCGATTGCTGCGGCGGTCACTTTCATTCTACAAAAGCCTGTCCCATTTTGGACGATCGCACTTTGGGTATTTCTGTCTGCGGTCCAGCTAAGTATCAATCTCACATCCCATCAAGAACCAGGACACCCTCAGCGTCTCTACTTGTTTAGAGTATTTGAGATCTCTGGTGTGGTTTCTTTTCTGGTATATTTGACCTTCGTTTATATTCAATCCGTAATGAGTTAGCGAGAAATTATGAGTCTTCCCAACAATATCACTCTGACCTCTTCCCCTGACTGGAAAGATTACCAGCTTCTGGATAGCGGCGATGGAAAAACGCTGGAACGTTTCGGCAAATACCTGCTTGTTCGCCCTCGCCCACAGGCGATCTGGGCCACCAGCTTGCCCTCCAGCGAGTGGAAAAAAGCAAATGCCATCTTAGTGGAAGAAAAACAGGAATACGGCGGTAAGTGGAACATCCTTAACCCGATGGATAAATCCTGGACGATCGATTACAAAGATCTCAAATTCCAGCTCCAACTCACTTCGTCTAGGCATGTGGGAATCTTCCCCGAACAAGCCACCCATTGGGATTGGATCAGATCCCAAATCGAATCCAGCAAAAAGCCGTTCCGAATGCTGAATCTGTTTGGTTACTCCGGTGCAGCCACTGCAGCCGGTGCTGCCGCAGGCGCAGAGGTCACCCACGTGGATTCTTCCAAGCATGCCATCACCTGGGCAAATCAGAACATCAAACTCTCAAGGTTGGCGGAAAAACCTGTACGCTGGATCGCGGAAGACGCGCTCAAATTCGTCAAGCGTGAAGCAAGGCGCGGCAGCACCTACCACGGCATCGTAATGGATCCGCCCAAGTTTGGTCGTGGCTCCAGCGGAGAGGTATGGGATTTCTTTAAGCGAACGCCGGAATTAATAGAAGCCTGTCAGAGCATCCTGGCGAAGGATGCGGTATTTCTGGTGATGACCGCCTACGCCATCACAGCATCTGCCGTGGTAACCCACCAGGCAGTTGAGCAGATGGTTGGCAGGAAGGGGAATATCGAAAGCGGCGAATTAGTCAGCATCGAGCAAAGCGCGGGGCATGTGCTTTCGCATGCCATCTACTCCCGCTGGTCAGCTTCCTGAGCCAAAACTTATTCGCTTGTCTTTGAGATTTCCACGCGTTCTACGCGGTGTCCGTCCATCTCGATGACTTTAAAGGTGAATCCATCCCAATCAAAACCCTGTCCAACTTTCGGGATTTTGCCCATTTGGTTCATGATGAAACCGCTGAGCGTCTGGTAACCCGCCTTGTACTCTTCAGGTAGTTCTTCAACGCCTAATTTCTCCTTTAAGACATCGATCGGTACCAGACCATCCATTAGCAGGGAACCATCTATCTGTTCCTGGATCTCTACATCCGTGTCGTACTCATCCTGGGGAATATCACCGACAATTGATTCGAGCACATCATAAAGCGTGACCATACCTTCCACGCCGCCAAATTCATCCATCACGATAGCCTGGTGGATGCCGGTGGATTGAAACTGTTCAAAGGCTTTAATCGCCTTCATATTCCCAGGGAAAAAGATGGGCTCCTTGACATAGTCGCGGATATTGAAATCCTCAGAAAACAGATCAACCCCCATCAGGTCTTTGGCGCTGACGATACCAATGATCCGGTCAAGGTCGCCGTCCGCTACCGGCAGGCGGGAATACAGGCTATCCAGCATCTCCCTGACCATCACCTCACGCCCGTCGTTTGTGTCCAGCCAATCCAGTTCAGTGTGGGGAGTCATGATGGCATCCACGCGACGCTCAGTCAGGCGGAAAACGCCATCGACCATAACTTCTTCTGCTTCATCAAAAACACCGGTTTGGCGACCTTCCTGGATGAAACCCTTTAGTTCTTCTTCAGTAATGTAGGGTTCTTTCTGGATGTCAATGTTAAATAGTCTAATGCCAAACCTGGTGGAAGCACTCAGGAGCTTGATCAGTGGTCTCAAAGCTTTTGTTAAGCCGTTAATGATCGGGGAGAGAGCGATAACCACATTTTCCGGTTTGCTGACAGCAATTCGTTTGGGGATAAGTTCGCCCAGCACGATGGAAAAGTAAGTGATGACGATAACAACCAAAACAAAGGCTAATGTATCTGCTACAGGTGCAAGAAAACTAACCTGTTTCATTACTTCAGCCAGAGGTTCAGCCAACATCGCACCACCGATACCACCTGCCAGGGTGTCGATCATGGTGATCATGATCTGTACTGCTGATAAATACTCCTGGTTTGGGTCGTTTTGCAGTTTGATCGCGAGATTTGCACCGCTTTGCCCGTCATCCGCACGTTGATGCAGCCGCGTTCGGCGGGCTGATACCATTGCAATTTCGTACATGGCAAATACCGCGTTAAAAAAGAACAAGACTAAGATGAGAAGAATGTTGATATAGATCGGCATATGTTATCTTTGTGAACCTTTAGGCTATTGTACCAGAGGATAAACTGGATTTTTCTCTACAAAACAATCACACCAACAAATCTAACAGGTCACCAGTTCGTCATCCATGAAGTCAGTTCGGTTGTGGTACACCCACACCGCCCGGTCTTCCACAAAATCAATCCGGCTCAGGGCACAGTTACAAAACGAAAACCAGGTAGGTAGTTTGGTATTGTTTGGTTCGTCCAGTCTGACGTCAAATATTGTACGTGCCATCGTATTAAAAAATCCACCGTGAGTCACTATCGCCACATGATCGTTTGTGCCCATATGTCGGTCCTTAATCAGTGCCAGGACCGATTTTGCCCTCAACATAGGGTTTGTTTCTGGTTCCATCCCGCCCTGCCACCAACCTCTTTCTTCAATAGGCTCGTGTAAGTTGAAATCCGGGAAATTCTGCTGCAGATAGGCAGACGTGACGCCGTGCTCAAAGCTGATGTCTGGTTTTCCATCCACCATGGTCTCCAAATAAATACCCCCAATCTCGTGCGCCTCTGGCAGACCATAAAGCGGGATACCCAGTTTCTCAGAGAGGATTGTGCCGGTGTGAATGGCACGGATCATCAGGCTGGAATAGAGGTGCGTGATTTTTACCTGGTGACGATAGGCACCAACGCTCAGGCTATCTGCTGAATTCGAATGGGTTGAAGCGATGAAGTTTGCCAGGGTTTGCGCTTGAAGCATTCCTAATGGGGTCAAAGGCGGGTCAGAAACACGATCGTAACCCTCTGCATCCCTGAGTTCCCAACTGACATTGTTGGTTGATTGTCCATGACGAATAAAATATACCTGCATGCTGCCTCCGAGGCTTGATTATACACGTTGAACTGCCTGTATATCCATTCGGTTTACCTGCCATGGCGAACAATGCCTATCCCGGAATAATCCATAATTGGGAAAACTGGCATTCTTAATTGGAACTGACAGAGCGGTTGCGAGATGATATAATCTCAATCCGAATTTAATGGGATAAAAAAAGATTATGCTTGACAAACTTGAATCAATACTTGAACACTTTGCTGAATTGGATCAACGCCTTGCCGAAGTCGGACAGGACTACCAGTTGGCGGCTGAGCTCTCCAAGGAACGCTCGGACCTGGAGCCCATCGTCACGCTTGCCAGAGAATATAAAGAAAACCTGGCAAAAACTGACGAGACTCGCGAACTGATCGAGGTTTCCGATGGCGAGCTGCTCGAACTGGCAAAAATGGAATTGGCTGAATTGGAGACCCGTAAGGTTGAGTTGGAAGACCTGCTGAAATCCAAATTGGTGCCCAAAGATC
The DNA here is from genome assembly GCA_040770225.1 of Anaerolineaceae bacterium. Taxonomy (GTDB): domain Bacteria; phylum Chloroflexota; class Anaerolineae; order Anaerolineales; family Anaerolineaceae; genus Mesolinea. The sequence continues at coordinate 73,864 of JAXGJN010000006.1, read as the reverse complement.
CGCGGGACGACCGCAACGTTATCGTCGAGATCCGTGCTGGTACAGGCGGTGATGAAGCCGGCTTGTTCGTTTCGGATCTGCTGAGGATGTACCTGAAATATGCCGAAATCCACCGCTACAAAACTGAGATCATATCTGCCAACGAGACTGGCATTGGTGGTTACAAGGAAGTCACCTTCACCATCAAAGGCAAGGGTGCTTATTCCCGTTTTAAGTTTGAATCCGGCGTTCACCGCGTTCAGCGCGTGCCCGAAACTGAATCGCAGGGACGTATTCATACCTCAACTGTCACGGTAGCCGTGCTGGCAGAAGTCGACGATTTTGAGATCGATATTCCAGAAAGCGATATTGAAATTGACGTCTTCAAGTCAGCAGGTGCCGGTGGTCAGAACGTGCAGAAAAACATGACTGCCGTTCGCATCCACCATAAGCCGACCGGCATTATTGTCGCCTGCCAGGACGAGCGCTCTCAATTACAGAACAAACTGCGTGCCATGAGTGTTCTCAAAGCCCGTCTCTACGAAATGGAAGAAGAGAAGCGCCAGAGTGAACTGGATGCCACCCGCCGTTCCCAGATTGGTACCGGCGAACGCTCTGAAAAAATCCGCACCTACAACTACCCGCAGTCCCGCGTGACCGACCACCGCATCAATGTCTCTTCCTACAACATGGCGGGGGTGATGGATGGCTACGAGCTGGACACCTTCATAGAAGAGCTTCAGCACGCCGAAGAGGCGGAACGCCTGGCCAATTTTGAGAGCAATGGAAGATGACCTCCGATCTGAGCGCAGCATTAATGCTCAACTGAGAGAGATTGAACAACCGCACCAAATCGCGCTCGCCCTTTTGGCGCACGTAATGGATCGTTCTAAAACCTGGTTGCTGGCACATCCGGAAACTTACCTGAGCAAAGCTCAGGCTGACCAGTTGGAAGAACTGCTCAAGCGCCTGGAAACCGGCGAACCGCTGCCCTACCTTTTGGGCGAACAGGAGTTTTTTGGGCTTGAGTTTGAGGTCGACCCCTCGGTCCTGATCCCCCGACCTGAAACGGAATTGCTGGTTGAAACCGCCTTGGAATGGCTTCAGGCACACCCTTCAGCAAGAAATGGCATCGATGTAGGTACCGGCTCAGGCTGCATTGCCATCAGCCTGGTTAATCGCTGCCCGGATCTCAACATAGTCGCGACAGATAGTTCTGCTGCTGCACTTGAAGTAGCGATAAGAAACGCCCAAAGCCACAGTATGACCGATCGGCTTTGCTTTGCCATGTGCGATTTATTGCCAGAAGATCTGCAGCTGGTCGACCTGGTGTGCGCTAACTTGCCCTACATCCCTACAGAAAAGTTAGCTGAGGTCAACAGTCTGCCCTGGGAGCCCAGCCTGGCACTGGACGGGGGCAGAAGCGGTCTGGACCTCATCAGTAAACTACTCGGAAAACTACCACCGTTCCTGAACCACCCAGCCTTGATCCTGCTGGAAACGGAAGCCACACTCGGACAACTGACCCTGCAGTTAGCAAAAAGTCATTTTCCAGTTGCAGAGGTCAGTTTGATAAAAGACCTGTTCGATCGCGATCGCCTGATTAAAATTGAGTTGAAATGAACAGCCTTCCAACAAGAATACTCCATATTGACCACCCCCTTGCCATTCCTACAGCACTGACAGCCCTGGAAGCAGACGAACTGATCGTCTTTCCTACTGATACACTCTATGGTCTGGCTGGAAGAATCAACGAGATCAGCCTGCAAAAAATTTACGCCGCCAAGCAGCGACCGGAAGAAAAAGCCATCCCTGTTTTAGTTGGCGATCTGGACCAACTTGATCAAATTGCTTCTCAGGTCAAGCCTGAAGTCAAGGCATTGATACAGGCATATTGGCCTGGTCCCCTAACCTTGGTGTTACCTAAAAAAGAAGGGCTTCCTCCCTCGCTCAGCCCTTATCCGGGGCTGGCTGTGCGCATGCCCGACCATTTTTTTGCCTTGCGTCTCTTGCAGCAAAGCGGAGCGTTGGCAGTCACCAGTGCCAACATCTCCGGTGGTTCAAACCCCAGCAAGGCTGAAGAAGTCTACGCGCAGCTGAATGGTCGCGTGGCATTGATCCTTGATGGTGGGAAACACCCGGGTGGACAAGCTTCAACTATTGTTGACTGTCAATCGGACGAAGCGCTGTTATTAAGGGAAGGACCCATCCCATTCCAGGATATCCTGAAGGCTTGGAGAAAGGCATGATTTCCCTTTCCAACTCATTCCTGCAACTCAACCTATATCCTGAACAATTCACATTTAATCTAATCTCTCTCCAATTTCCTGGTGCCAAGATTGAAAACGCCAGATTTGGGATGGAACTTTCGAGCTCACGCACCACAAATTTTCTTCTGCAGTCGGTACACGAGGATCAGCAAACTGAGAGCAGTATTGGTAATCTGCAGTTGATAGGTTTAACATACCTTGAACGCAATACTTGTCTCCTGTTGGTGGTTGAATTTGGGATACCAGCCAATAAACCATTTTTGTTGCAGCGGATGAGGATGCTGAACAATTCCAGTGAAACCATACGACCTGTTCGTTTCTTGTTTTCAAATCTGCAGGCTGGTGAGATCCACTTTTCAAATGAAAAAGCCAAAGAAACCGCTTTCTACAGCAACGGTTGGCAAAGCTGGTCGCCCTCCGGCACATACCAACACGGTCAGCGTCAGAAAACCAGCCGTCTGGGGGCATTCTCCCACCCCATGCTCTATAACACAGGCACACCAATCCCCAGACAGGAATCAAGTTTTTCTTCCGATATGTTTGCAGCCCTGTTGGACCACAACGCGAAAGCCGGGTTACTTTGCGGCTTTCTTTCGCAAAAAGAACAATTCGGTTCACTTTCCTCTACTCTCCATCCTGCGCCCGACCTGAAGGTTTGGGCAAATTGCGACGAGCTGGAGGTCTTTCCAGGCATGACCCTGGAAAGTGACTGGTTAGCCTGGCAATTTTTTGATTCACATAGCCCACAACCCTTCGCGGTTTACTTCGAAGGCGTGGCTTGCGAGAATGAGGTGCGGGAACGTATCACAACTCCTCTGGGTTGGTGTTCCTGGTATCACTATTTTCAGAAAATCACTCCAGCCATTCTTCGTGAAAACTTGCAGGTACTCCAACAGCGACAACCGGAATTGCCCCTGGATGTTTTTCAAATCGATGACGGCTTTCAACAGGATGTGGGCAGTTGGCTCAAGTTCAACCATAAGTTTCCACAAGGCGTCCACGAACTCGCTATACAGACGCGGGCGGCTGGCTTCACACCCGGTCTCTGGCTTGCTCCATTCATCGTCGAAAAGCCCTCCCAACTGATCGAAGAGCATCCTGAGTGGCTTCTGCGTGACAGGCGTGGAAAGCTGGTGAACAGCGGTTTTGTCTGGAATCGGCTTGGGTATGCCCTGGATCTGACCCACCCGGAGGCTCAGGCATATGTTCGGGAAGTGATACGAACTGCTGTCTGGCAGTGGGATTTCCCCTATCTCAAACTCGATTTTCTCTACGCTGCCGCTTTACCTGGTAAACACTACGACCAAACGAAAACGCGAGCCCAAATTCTTCATGAAGCGCTCCAACTGATTCGTGAAGAGGCTGGCGAACATACCGTCTTGCTGGGCTGTGGTTGCCCAATTGGTCCGGGTATTGGTATCTTTGATATGATGCGTATTAGCGCGGACGTTAGCCCGGATTGGGCTCCCCAGTTTTTTGGGGTAACCTTTCCTTTTCGCAACGAACCCAATATGCCTTCTGCCCGTAACGCCATCCAAAACATCCTTACGCGTTCAAAAATGGATCCACATTTTTGGGTGAATGACCCGGATTGCCTGTTGGTACGTGAGGATTCCAACCTGAGCCTGCCGGAGGTGCAGTCTCTGGCAACAGCTATCAGTTTGACTGGCGGTGCTGTCCTGATTTCAGATGATCTGACCCGCCTCAGCCCGGAACGTCTTAAGCTGGCAGCCAGTTTGCTCCCGGTTTTGCCACCGAACCCGGTTGTGCCCGATCTGTTTACTAGATATATGCCCACTCAAATGGGTCAAACCCTGCAAAACAGCACAGGCGAGTGGAAATTAATTGCACTCTTCAATTGGGAGGACCAGCCTGCGGATCTTACCCTCAAATCGAGTGATTGGGGATTGGAAATGCGGGAATATTTCATGCGCGAATTCTGGAGTGGTGAGATCGCCCTTGTCAAAGGCCAACACATCTTCAGGCAGGTACCAGCCCATGGCGTACGCCTGGTCGCTCTGCGAAAGCCCGCCCCCATTGCGTATTTGGGAAGCGATTTGCACCTTTCCCAAGGCATCGAGCTAAAGGAATGGCAACTGGAGAGTGGAAAACTGGAATTCAAACTTGATCTGGGCAGGGCAGTGGAAGGCAATTGTTACTTACAGCTACCTTCAGTTCCGACCCAGGTTCTTCAAAACGGTAACCTGTCTGAATGGAAATCAGTAGGAGGAAATATAATTCAAATCCCTGTCAAGCTCCAACCTGAATGCCTGATTCAGATCAAATTTTGACTTTTTTGTCATCCTGACGAAGCAAGGATCATTCTTTTTCTCTAAACCATAGACCCCAGAAATCTGCCAACGGTGGAATGGAGTACACTACGATCGATATGAAGCAAAAAAAAAGGAACTGGCAAGCAAGTTCCTTTTCCTTGATCAAATGATCTTGTTTTACTCTTTTGTTTCGGTCTCTTGTTTGACTTCAACAACAGTATCCACTTTGCTTGCCCGGCGTTTGGCAGCAGATTTGCGAAGTGCACGAACCAGGAAGTAGATTCCAACTCCCAGCGGGATCAGGAAAGGCAGGCAGGTAATGCCAAAGCGGATCAGAAAATCAACCACATCCTGGAAGGTGCGAATCAAGCGCTGTATAGACTCCTTCACTACGCCCTGAGGTTTCCAGCCGCCAATCTCGATTGGCTGCAGAGAGGCTTCTGCCACAAATTCTACGGAAAGGGAAGAAAGGTCCGAAGATTCCTGTAAGAACTTGATGTGTCCTTCCAATACTTCGATCTGGCTGCGAATTTCTGTCAGTTCACGAAAAACGCTCATGGTAGCTTCCAGATCAGTGGTGTTCTCCATCAGGACCATCAGCTGTTCTTCTGCAGCTTTCAGGTTGCGCAGTCGGCTGGAAGAGTCTACAAAATCGGAGGTAACATCCTGACCCGATAAACTCTCCGAGAGGACCCCATCTTTGCCGCTGGCAGAAAGCTGGCGAACTGCTTCCATGGCTTGTTCCAGTTTCACTGATGGGACGCGAATCACGATGGAGGTATTGGCATACGAAACATTATTGTAAGTAGTTTCTGTGTAGCGATTGGTACTGACCACATAGCCGCCCAATTGCTTTGCCAGATCCGAGGTTGCCTGCATCGCTACTACAGTATCAGCGACTGAAACCCGCAAATAGGCTGTCTGGATGACCATGCGTTCCTGATCTTTTTTAACGCCCTCTTCTTCATACATGACAGATGGGGCTTCCATAGGTGTTTCAGCGGATTCGTAGCCCCAATCGCTATTTGCACCTATTTCAGGTGAAACAACATCCTGCGAAGCGGACTTGGCGCAGGCGCTGAGAGCAAGTAACAAAATCAAACTTAGGTAAAGCAGTCTCTTCTTCATTCTTCTCCATTCAAAAAGCTGTTCTCATGCTTAAGACGCACCATAACCAGAAAAGTTCCCGATTCATTTTCTTCAGAGGACGAAAGATTTTCTTAAGTGCCGATCCACAACCGAGTGGCTTGCCGTTTTGGAATGCCTGAATGCAGGATACGTTCTACTACAGACTCAATGTCGTAGGGGACTCTTTTGAAGAGATAGGTGTCTTCTTCATCATCCCAGATCACAAAAGCTGCCCGCGGGTCAAAGTTGCGCGGCTGCCCGACCGAACCTGGGTTCAATATGAAGCGATTGTTGGGTCGCCAACGGTCCCCATTTCCGGGAAGCAAGATTTTCACCTCGTTATCCTGGTTTAATGTAAAGATGGATGGGACATGAGTGTGCCCAATAAGACAGCCTTGAGTCGAAAAATCGTCGAAATTTGATTTGGCTGTCCCAGCAGAGAGGATGTATTCCCAAATCGGATTGCGGGGACTGCCGTGCGCCAGGGTAAGGTCATCGATTTCGAGCTTCAATCGCAAGAGCTCCAAAAAATCCCGACCTTCCTGCGTGATCAAACCAGCCTGTACCCGGATAGCTTCCGCGGCTTCATAATTAAAGCGATCAATGGAGATGTAGTCCATCAAAGCCGCGTCGTGGTTACCCATCAGTGCCTGCAAATTGGGTTGTCCTCGCAACAATTCAATACACTCATTGGGGTCTGGACCGTAACCGACCACATCCCCCAAAAACCAGACCTGGTCCACATCACCAGCAGCATTTAGCACTGCCTGGAAGGCTGTCAGGTTGGCATGGATGTCAGAAAGGATCAGTGTACGCATCTCAGGGCATATTGAAAGTAATGCTCCACTCGCCGTTTTCAACGGCTGTGGGAGAGGTCAACCCAAAAATGGCGATCCAGGTGTTGCCGGGTTTTAAATGGAACGGATTTCCCTCGAGATCCACAAACTGGATAGGTTTGTCGCCTTGGGGTGTTTTCCAAAACACTTCATATGCCTGACCATCCCTGAAAATGGTGGCTTCATAACCGTTTGTATTACCGATCAGGTCGATGCTGTGCAATGTGCCTTTAATTTCTGTATAGGGTGCCTTTAAAACGATAACATTCGAAAAACTGAGCTGCTCACCGGTGTTTTGATCGATCAGGGGCTGGTAAACGTAGTAAGTGCTTTCGTCGATCGTCCAGTTATCGTATTTCCCACTATCCGGGTTGTAGATCCATTGTGCCTTTCCTACATCTGTCCAGATGATCCAGACGCTGGATCCGACTTCTCCGCCTGAGGGGGCCGTTTCAGAAAAAGCCATCCCACTCAGATCAGGGTTATCGTTAGCATAACCAAGATAGTTAAAGTAATTCGAAAGGGCAGCAGAATTGCCGTAAACACTGTAAACATAATTCCGTCCATCATCACACACCCCGGGACACAGGTATTTATCCACAAAATAACGACCGGGAATGTATGCGTCGATATAGGGCAAGACGTCTTCCTTGTCCCCGCCAGTTGAACCGATCACTGCCTGGTAAAGACTGCCCAGATGACCATCGACCCGTCTGATGGAGCGTACTGGACCAATTTTGTCTGAATCCTGTCCGTAATAAAGCGCGGCATAACGGTCACTGCCCCAACCAATGTAGTAAGAAAACACGATATCAGCTGAAGAAAGACCCCAATGGGGTTGGTAGTCGATCAGGTGGTTGGAGACCTTCATGATCACGGGTCTGCGGTGCAAAAGTGAGGGATCTTCAACCTTTAGTCCGGTCAATGGATTAACACCCTCAGGGTAAGTATCCGGACCGATCACTGCCTGTGATGGAGGCTCTTTAGTCGGTGTTGGTGTATTTTCGGGGGTTACGGTTACCTCCACAGGAGTGAGAGTGAGGGTGGTTGTTTGGGTTGGAACATGCGGTGTGCTTGTCTGTAAAGTTTGGGTACGCTCCTGCTCAATCACGGCTGTCACTGTCCCGGCGATGGCAGTTTGCTGACCGGCTGTCAGCCCATCGGGGCTCATCGGAACGCAGGCTGCCAAAACGAGCGCGAGGGAGAGACACAGAATAGGGAACAGTTTTTTTGTTTTCATATTCACTTCCTGAACACAACAATTCTACCCCACCGCACAGGAGGGTGGTTAGTTCGAAGCAATAACCTGGATATATTGATTATGTTGGTCTTCTGACCGAACACATCAATTCTCCGGAGGAGTTCATTCTTGAGAGACCTTCGGTCAATTCCCGTACTCGGAAACGATGCCGGTACGATCAAGGGGATGCGACGCCGACACAATGAAGAGGTGCTGATGTCGGTAACCTCAATATTATTCTCCCAGCAACAGCTCCATCCGGCTCACACCTGCATCAAATGGTTTTGCTAACGGATGGTGGACCACCATGGCAGCCGTCGATTGTTCTGGTACCAATTGCCAGGCAGAGGTCAGGTTCATCCCCAGTTCTTTCTCAACAGGCACCAAATCAAACACTTTGCGATGCTCTCTCAGCCAGGGCAGCGCCGGGTAACCCCAGGAAAAACGAAAACCTTGATCGGCTCCAATGCCCATCTCTGCCCGGATTTGGCGGTGAACGTATTCTGCCGTTGCTTCCGCCATCTGAACCGCCAATCCATGCAGGAAGTAGCCTTTAGAATATTGCCCGAGCTCATCGAGTTCCTCGAATCGTTCAGTGGCTCTTCTACCAACCGTGACAACCTGTAAAGGTAAAACATCAAACCGGGTACTGCCAACTGGCAGGAAATAATCGCTTAGGCACAATCCCTCAGCACTGGTTTGGCGGGGAAAGTTCAGTCGGGTCAGTTCCACTGGGTGGGCTGTATTACTGTGGAGCGAGTCGTAGACCACCAGGTCGTTGCCATCCGCCCATACCGGGAAGTAGCCATAAACTGCCTGCGGCTTGATCCAACCTTCGTTTTTTGCTTCTGCCAGCATGCGCACGCGCCTTTGGTCAAACTCAACTATCAGTTCCTGCCATTCCTCACCACGCACCTGCTTTGCCCCCCAGGAAAGCCGGTACAACTCAGTCAGGCTGATCAGTTCAGCCACCTCATCGAAAGGAAGGTCCTTTTCAATGCGAATACCCATGGGTTCCACGCATGGAATAACCTCTGCCGGAGGAACACTGCGATCAGAAACAGAGATGACAGACTTATCCTTTATCAACTGGTTTGGCACAGCAGAAACAGTTTTTCTTTCCTGATTTAATGATTGGCTCTTTTGGGGATCTACCAGCTTGTCCATTACATTCAATCCCTCAAAAGCGTCCTTGCAGTAGAATATTCCAGCCTTGTACGCTCCGGATTCAGCTGTTTCGGTAATGCGTTCGGCAAACTGGGGATTGATGGCTGCTCCGCCGATCAGGATAGGCATTTCAATACCGCGACGTTGAAACTCATTCGCTATCAAGGGCATTTGCTTGCTGGTTGAAACCAACAATGCGCTCAGCCCAACCGCATCCGCCTTTTCTTCCATTGCCCGGCTGATTATTTCTTCAGCTGGAACCTGTTTGCCCAGATCAACCACATCATAGCCGTTGTTGGACAAGATCGTCTTCACCAGGTTCTTGCCAATGTCATGAACATCCCCATAGACCGTCGCCAGCACGATTTTGCCTTTACTCAAGCCGGCTTGCTTTTCCAGATATTGTTCCAGGTGTGTGACTGCCTTTTTCATCACTTCAGCAGATTGCAGCACAAAAGGCAAAATCAGGGCACCTGAACCAAAGCGATCACCCACCTCCTTCATGGCTGGCAGGAGTACCTGGTTCAGAATTCCAACCGCTGCCTCTGCCCTGGGTTGTTCACTTTCTGAAAGAATCTGGTCGATATCTTCTTCCAGTCCGTTTTTCTGACGGATCAGTACGCGCTGAAAGAGTCGTTCCCGTGCTGTCAGCCCTTCAAAGGGGTCTTTTTTTGCAGCTCCTTCGCTCTCTTCTTCAGCATGGGTCTCGAACCAGGTGACCAGTTTTTCGAGGGCATCAGCAGAGCGGTTGAAGATCAAATCCTCAGCCAGTTCCTTTTCCTCTGCCGGGATTTCACCATAAGGACGGATGTGGGCAGGGTTGACAATTGCCATATCCAAGCCATGTTCTACTGCATGATGTAAAAACACGCTGTTGATCAATTTTCGGGCAGGCTGAGCCAATCCAAACGAGACGTTGCTTACACCCAGACAGGTATGCACACCGGGTAATTCTGTTTTGATTGCACGGAGACCCTTGAGGGTTTCCACCGCACTATCCCGCCAAACTTCCTCTCCGGTTGCCAGGGTGAAGGTGAGTGGGTCGAAAACCAGGTCTTCGGGTCTCAATTGGTAGTCCCGGACTGCCAGATCGTGCATTCTTTGGGCGATTGCCAGTTTTCTTTCAGCGGTTTTTGCCATGCCGCTTTCGTCGATCGTCAGGCACATCACTGCGGCACTGTATTTCCGGGCAAGGGTGAATATCTTTCCTGCTTTTTCTTCCCCGGATTCAAGGTTGGTAGAATTGATCAGGCTGCGGCCGGGTGCGGTTTGCAGGGCTGCCTCAGCCACTGCAATTTCGGTGGTATCGATCACCAGGGGTACAGGCACCTCCAGCGAAAGCCGCTTCACGATTTTGCGCATCATCTCAGCTTCATCACTGCGTTCGGTGGTCGCCACACTGATATCCAGTCCGTGGGCACCGAAATCCAATTGGTCTCGTGCCACTTGCATGATGGCATCGAGATCTTCTGCCAAAAGCAGCCGCTTGAAAGCTTTGGAACCCTGGGCATTCATTCGTTCACCGATGATGAAAGGGGCAGGCTGCTGTTCAACCTGGACCGCCTGAACTGCCGACGAAAGCATTGCTTCAGGCTCGCTATGAGGCTTCGTGGCTGAAATCTCTGTGATTTTTTGCGAAAGAGCGGCAATATGTTCCGGTCTGGTTCCACAACAGCCGCCCACAACACGCACACCCAGTTTCTGGACGTATTCTCCCAACTGGTCTGAAAAATCTTGCGGGAGCAATGGATAAACCGCCTCGCCGTCGACATTGAGAGGTAAGCCGGCGTTGGGAATACAAGAGACAGGCAGGGTGGAATGAGCAGTCAGATATTCGATCGATTCGCGCATGTGCTCCGGACCAGTCGAGCAATTCAAACCGATCACATTCACCCCTAACCCTTCCAATATGGCTACGACCGCTGTGATATCTGTGCCCAAAAGCATTTTTCCGTTCACGTCAAGGGTGACTTGAGCCTGGATAGGCAGCCAGCGCTGTTCTTCGGAGAATGCTTCCCGGATCCCGTTGATGGCAGCCTTGACCTCCAGAATATCGTTGGAAGTCTCGATCAGAAGCAGGTCCACCCCACCCCGGATCAAACCGACAGCCTGTTCACGAAACACATCTTTCAGTTCATCGAAACTGATGTCGGACATCTCAGGATCGTTGGTAGAGATCAGTTTCCCGGAAGGTCCCATGGAACCAGCCACAAAACGCGGTTTCTCTATCGAATAGTATTCGTCAGCTGCATGCCTTGCCAGGCTGGCAGATTTTTCGTTCATCTCGATGACACGATCCTGGAGCCCGTAATCAGCCAAAGTCAGGCGGTTGGAGCGAAAAGAATCGGTTTCGATCACATCGGCACCAGCTTGCAGGAAGGCACGGTGCACATCTAAAATCACCTGGGGGTTGTAGAGAACGAGAGCATCATTGCAGCCTTCCAGTTGAGCACCGCCATAGTCCTGCGCACTAAGGTTGCGGGATTGCAGCGTGGTACCCATGGCACCATCGAAAACCAGAACGCGCTTTTCCAATGCATTCAGATAGGCATTTTTCTTTTCGTTTGTTTGTGAGATCATAGTTCCTCGCAGGTGTAAAAAAAGCCTCAGCCGAGGCGTGATTATTCGTCTTTCGAAGGAAAGTTTATCACAGGATAGAGGAGAGTCGATGCTCATGTATGGGCGGGTTTGGGACTCGACCGTATGTTCTGTCATCTTGAGGAACAAGGGATCTCAAGATTCAGAACAACAAGATTCTTTGTTGCCGTTAAGAACGAGAAATCAAGTACATTAATAATGTATAATTTGCCTATGCAACGAGACAATAGCCCCCAGCCCTTTTCCTTCTACCTCCCTGCCATTGTTATTCTGATCGCCTTGGGCGGCGGGGGGCTCTACCTTACCCTAACCCGCACTTTACCGACCGTTGGTCCGCGCTGGCTGCTCTATTTTTGCCTGATCGTGCTCGGAGCCGGCTTATTCATGCCGTTGACCTGGTTTTTGAACCGCCGTTTCCCCTCCAACCCACCAGCCGGTCCAATTGTCGTCATCCGCCAGGCTGTTTGGTTTGGCGTTTTTGCCGCCCTGTTAAGCTGGCTGCAGATCGGGCGGGTGCTTACCCTGCCGATGGGTACCATCATGGGTGCCGCCCTGTTTCTGATCGAGTTCCTGATCCGCATGTGGGAACGCAGCCGTTGGAAGCCAGACTAATCTGCCTGAGATGAATTCTTTTCGCTCTATTCCCTCGGTCGATTACCTTCTCAATCTACCGGTTATGGTAGCCTTGCAGGAGCAGTATGGGCACGAATGGTGTCTGAAAGCTGTTCGACAGGTTCTGGAGGAGATTCGCAGCGACATCAAAGCCGCTGAGGTTTCTCCAACCGATGACAATATTGTCTTCCAGGTTGAATCCCTGCTCAAATCCCAATCCTCCACAAGCCTGCAAGCGGTGATCAATGCCACCGGTGTGGTCTTGCATACGAATCTCGGTCGCGCTCCTCTGTGCCAGGCAGCGCTGGAAGAGGTTTCAAGAATCGGGCAAGCCTATTCAACCCTGGAATACGACCTGGACAGAGGTCAACGCGGTAAGCGGGACATCCATGCTGCTGATCTGCTTACCAGCCTCACTGGGGCAGAAGCAGCTCTGGTGGTGAACAACAACGCCGGAGGGGTCATGCTTGCCCTGGCTGCCCTCGCCAACCGTAAGAAGGTCGCCATCTCCCGGTCCCAACTGGTTGAGATTGGTGGCGGTTTTCGCATTCCCGAAGTGATGCGTCTTTCCGGTGCAAAACTGGTCGAAATTGGTACCACCAATCGCACCCACTTGAAGGATTATGAAACCGCCATCCAGGAAGGTGCCAATCTGATCCTGCTGGCGCATCAATCCAATTTCAAGATCGTCGGTTTCACAACCATACCGGCTCTTTCCGAAATTACCGAACTTGCTCATCGCTACGAAATTCCTGTCATTCACGACCTTGGTTCCGGAGCGCTGATCAACCCGGCTGCTTTTGGATTGGAATCTGAGCTGACAGTCCAGGATGCCCTCTTGCAGGGAGTCGACATCGTATGTTTTTCTGGAGATAAACTTCTGGGCGGTCCACAGGCAGGCTTGATAGTAGGAAAAGCCCGGTACATTGAAAAAATTCGACGCCATCCTTTTTATCGCGCTCTACGAGCAGACAAGCTTTGCCTTGGCGCGCTATCCGCTACTCTGTTTGAATACCTAAAAGGCAGAGCTGTGGAGACAGTCCCGGTCCTGGCAATGTTTGCTCTCAAAGAAGCTGATCTGAGAATTCGAGCGGAATACTGGCAAAAGGAACTTGCAGTTGGACAGGTTCTCAGAGGTGAATCTGCCATAGGAGGAGGCAGCCTGCCAGGGCAGACCTTGCCAACCTGGCTGTTTGCCCTTAAACCAAAGTCCGCCAGTCGATTCAGCCAACGTTTACGCCAGCTACGACTCCCAATCATCACTCGAATTGAAAACGATCTGGTTTTGTTCGACCCGAGAACCGTCCTGCCTTCTCAGGAAGCAGTATTATTAAGCAATCTAAAAATCGCACTGTCAGAGGAAAATGATGAAAAAAGACCTTGAACGAATAATTACAGAAAACCAGGTTGACGCGCTCTGGATCAGTGGCGCTGCTCAACACAACCCATCCATGACCTATTTTACCGGCACCATCCATGTTACGAATGCCGATCTTTTTGTTATCCCCGGCAAGCAGCCGATCCTTTTTCACGGCATGATGGAGCGTGAGGAAGCCGCCAAGACTGGTTACGATCTCATCTCTTATTCACGTTATCCCTTGACGGAACTTCTTAGAGAAACAAGTGGCGATCAACTGGCAGCAAACGCTATGAGATACAAGAAAATGCTTGAAGACATTGGTCTCACCAAAGGCACGGTGCTGCTGTACGGTAATCGTGAATTTGGACCGTTCTACTCTCTGATCCGGGAGCTGGAAGACCTTTTGCCTGGCATTCATTTCAAAGGTGATTATGACGACACCATCATCCTGGAAGCCCGTGCCACCAAGGACAAAGCTGAGCTCGAAGAAATTCGCAAAATGGGTCAGATCACAACCAGCGTGGTCAAACGGGTACAGGATTTCTTAAGCGCTCATCGGGTGGTAGATGAGACATTGGTAAAGGCTGATGGCAGTCCCCTGACTGTCGGCGATGTAAAAAGCCTGATCAACCTCTGGCTGGCTGAAGCTGGCGCTGAAAACCCTGAAGCGACCATTTTCGCCATCGGCAGGGACGGGGGCATCCCCCACAGTTCTGGTACGCCTTCCGATCCGATCAAGCTTGGCAAGAGCATTGTTTTTGACATATTCCCCTGCCAGGAAGGGGGTGGATATTTCTATGACTTCACCCGCACCTGGAGCCTGGGCTATGCGACCGAAGAACTTCAGCAAGCTTATGACCAGGTCAAAGAGGTTTATCAGCAGGTCGCTGCTGAGTTGGCCATGGGAGTGCAGGCATCAAAATACCAGGATCTCACTTGCGAATTATTCGAAGAAATGGGGCACGAGACCATCCGCCAGAACGCGGCTGTTGAGGAAGGCTATATCCACAGCGTCGGACACGGATTAGGGCTGAACGTCCATGAAAAACCCTGGCTGGGTCGCCAGCCTGATCCTGCCAATATCCTGCGGATTGGCTCTGTCTTCACCCTGGAACCAGGTCTTTACTACCCCAGCAAAGGCTACGGGGTGCGGATTGAAGACACCTGGTTCGTCAACGAGGATGGAGGTTTTGAAAAGTTTGTTGATTACCCGATGGAACTGGTGGTTCCAATGAAAGGCGGTTAAGATGAAAAACGACAATTTACGCGTACTGGGTATTGAAAGTTCCTGTGATGAAACCGCAGCAGCCATCGTGCAAGGCGGGCGCGTTATCCTGAGCAGTGTAATCGCCAGCCAGGTCGACCTGCATGCCCAGTTCGGCGGGGTGTATCCCGAACTGGCGTCAAGGGAACACGTGCGTGCCATTCATGCCGTGATCAGCGAAACGCTCCAGGAAGCCCACATGCAAATCAGCGATTTGGATGCCATTGCCGTGACCCGCGGTCCTGGCCTGGCAGGTTCATTAGTAGTGGGGGTCAATATGGCAAAAGCGCTGGCGCTTTCTTCTGAGTTGCCCATTATTGGGGTTAATCATTTGGAAGGGCACCTGTATTCTGCCTGGTTATATCCGGCCGACTCCAAACCTGGACCGGAACCAAAATTCCCCCTTGTTGCCCTGCTTGTCTCAGGCGGGCACACGGAACTGGTCCTGATGAAAGGGCATCTTGACTACGAAACGCTTGGCAATACTGCCGATGACGCTGCCGGAGAAGCCTTTGACAAGGTAGCCCGGCTGCTTGACCTGGCTTATCCAGGTGGACCCTCCATCCAAAAAGCTGCTCAGACTGGCAACCCCAAGGCTTTCAATTTTCCCAAAGCCCGCATGGATGGAGCGTGGGATTTCTCTTTCAGTGGGCTTAAGACAGCCGTTTTGAGAACCGTCGAAGACTATAAGAGCGCCGGCAAAAGGCTGCCGGTGGAGGATGTTGCTGCCAGCTTCCAGCAAGCGGTAGTTGATGCGCTCTACGAGAAGACCGTTGCTGCTGCTGAAGCCTTCCAAGCAAAAGATATCATTGTTGCCGGCGGAGTGAGCGCTAACCGTGCCTTGCGCGAAGCGTTTCGCGCCCAGACGCGCTTCCGGGTTCACATCCCGCACATCAGTCTTTGCACCGACAACGCTGCCATGATCGCGGCAGCCGCCTATCGCCACCTGGTAGTCGGTCAAATTGACCCGCTGGATTTCGATGTTCAGCCAAACTGGCAGTTGGTGTCGAAGCCCTTATCTTTAACAAGGCAGGATTGAGGTTTATGTAGGTTTGAGGTCTACCTCAACCAGGATTGACTGATAGCAACCGCATTGGAATCCTTACACAGGGCTGGCAGGCCAGATCCCTTCGAGTAGATTTACAAAGGAGTAAATATGGATGTAAAAGTTGTCTGGAAAGAAGGAATGGAGCTGACCGGCTATTCCGAAAACGGTCACAAAATCACTTTGGATGCCTCTGAGAAAAGTGGCGGCCAAAACAAAGGCTTTCTTCCGATTGAATTGCTGGCAGTTGGGACTGCCGGTTGTTCCAGCCTGGATGTTATCGCCATCCTACGCAAGAAAAAAGTTGATTTCACTGGTTATGAGTGCAAAGTAAATGTGGAAAGCTACCAGGAAGGTCACCCTCACGTCTTCACGAAAATGCATTTTGAATATATCGTGACTGGCAACAACGTCCAGGAAAAAGATGTGGAGCGGGCGGTACAGCTGGCTGAGGAAAAGTATTGCCAGGCAATTGCCATGATGTCCAAGACGGCAGAAATCGTGCATACGATAACGATCATTGAACAGTAGGTTCCTCCAATCGATTTTGTAGGGAGAGATTGAGGACGTTGAAACGTTCAATCAATAAGACATATAACCGTCCTCAATCCGCCGAGCCAAGTCGAATAAGTTAGAATCAGGAAAATATCGGCGGATTGAAAGCAAGAAAACTTTCTTCGTCCAACTATTTCGGATGCTTTCAAACTCGCCCTACAAGTCTTTTTCTACTTACTGGTACAATTTTGGGAGCATGAAAAAGTACCACTTTTTAACCTTACTCATCCTCCTGACTCTACTGGCAGGCTGCGCAAAAACACCATCCGCGCCGGTAACCGAGCCAACCCTGACCGAGCCAGAGATCGTACCCTCGCCTACTGTCGAACCCACCCCCACGGAAGCTCCACAGGTTTACCAACTGCCCATTCCGCCTGCCAACCGCACGCGATACAAACTTGACCTGATTTTCAATTACTATTCCCATTTCGGTTCCGTGACCCAACAAATCACCTATACCAATAAAAGCAGCCAACCAATGGAAGAAATCCTCCTGGTGGTACCGCCGCGTAATTTCGAAGGCAGTTACGAGCAATACAGTCTGAGCAACGATTTGGTGACTTCCTATCGTGAAGAGGGCATATTCACCTATCTGACCCTCTCCAGACCGCTGGAACCGCTTGAAACGACAGTGATCAAACTCAGTTTTCGCATTTACTTGCCACAAAACCCGGGCATTTTTGGTTACACCAATCAACAAGCCAATGTCTCGGACTGGTACCCCTTTGTTCCGCCCTATGATGACACCGAAGGTTGGCTGGCGTATCCTCGTGTTGTAGACGATGACAACATTATTGTTGGGGAGTCGGTAGTCAACGAATTCAGTGATTTCGAGGTCAGCCTGACCCTGGTCAGTCATGCCGATCTGATCGAAGTCGCAGCCAGCGCGCCTGCCATTGGATCTGATGGCAAGTTCACTTACACACTCGAGCATGCCCGCGGTTTTACCTTCTCGATCAGTGACAGCTATTTCGAACATGAAATCGTCCAGGATGGCGTCACGATCCGCTCCTATGTTTTTATGAATGAAATTGAAAACGGCATCAGAGTGACCGATATCGCTGCCAAGGCGATGCGGCTTTTTGGTGAGTTGCTCTACCCGTATCCACGCGAATTGGTTTCCATCGTTGTCGGGGATTTTCTTCACAATATGGAAATGGACGGGTTGATCATGATCAGTTACGGGATTTTCGACTTTTACGATGGCATCCCCCAAACTGACCTGACCATCATGACGCCCCATGAACTCTCGCACCAGTGGTTTTACGGCTTTATCGGAAGCAACCACGCCCTGGAGCCCTGGCTTGATGAAGCGCTGGCAACCTACGCCGAATTGCTTTACTACGAGCGCTATCATCCTGAAAGTGTCGATTGGTGGTGGAGTGTGCGCATCTATAAGCCTGTACCAACCGGTTTTGTGGATTCAGATATCTGGATTGAGGGTGGTTACATCACCTATCGGGATGCCGTATATCTGCAAGGCGTGCACTTCCTGCATGAGATTCGCCAGGCTATTGGTGATGGCGCCTTTTTTGCCTCACTTAAGGATTACGCCTATGCCAACACGTACAATCTGGCTACCAAGGCGGATTTTTTCGATGCATTTACCCGCCACACAAACCAGGATCTCACGCCAATTATCTCCAAGTATTTTCAGAACCCCTGAGAGGCTAAATATCGCATTTCCCCAGTCTGAGGTCAGCTTGACAACCTCAAAGTTGTTGGTTATTATGCCAAAACGGAGTAAAAAATGACTCAAAATAATATCCCAGAAGAAAATAACGATCCCGGTCAAAGTGATAAACCACTTGAACCGAAAAAGATTTCCAACAAGCCGTTCTTAAAACAAGGTGGAATGATTGCAGCCATCGTCATGATTGCCCTTGCCATCATTTTTCTTGCATCCTGGGCGTTTGGTGGGACTGATTCTGTTGATGAAGATCCAACCCCGACCTCGATGGTAGAAATCACACCCGCAGAACCATTCGTCGCCCATGAGTATGAAAATGTTCCAACAGTGGCACCAATGCAGACTCGCGAAGCTGCAATCACACCTACTGTAGCCACGCCGGCACCTCGTTCTGAGGTGATCACTTATACCATCCAGGAAGGTGATACCGTCGCAAGTATAGCCTCGAAATATGGGCTATGGCCAGAAACCATCTTGTGGGGGAACAGATATGAACTTGAAAGTGACTTAAGGAATTACACTCCAGGCACCACGATCTACATTCTGCCGGTCGATGGGGTTTACCATGTTTGGTCTGCTGGTGAAGGGCTTGGTGCTGTCTCAAACTACTACGGTGTTACCCCCGAAGATATCATCAATTATCCTGCCAACAACCTCGACACGGCTACCGTCGGAAGTTATGCTTCCCCCAATATTAAAGCCGGCACACGGCTGGTGGTACCGGGCGGTACAATTCCGAATTACTTTGCCAGTGATACTCTGCTGTATTATGCGGCTGTTGAAAAATTGCGGTCTCTGCCTTTGGGAACGTCCGAAACCTTCCCTGCTCCCCGTACAGAGATCATTGCCTATGAAGTTCAACCCCTGGATTCCATTTTCAGTATATCTGAAGCCTTTGGACTCGAGCCTGAAACAATTCTCTGGACAAACCGCTATCTGATTGGTGATACGCCTGATGGCATTTACCCAGGTCAAAAATTGATCATCCTGCCGGAAGATGGCGTTTATCATGCCTGGTTATATGGGGAAGGTCTGAATGGTGTTTCCAGCGGCTACGGTGTCACCCCAGCCGACATCCTGGCTGAACCTATGAACAATCTTGATCCGGAAGCCATCGGGGAATTCAGCCTGCCAAAAATCAAAACCGGCACCTTCCTTTACATCCCGGGAGGTCGGGGGTCTACTCCCAGCTGGGTAAGCCTGGTAACAGATCCTTCAGGCGGGTCTGGATCTCACCCCAATGTTTCTTACCTGGGTGGATATGCCTGTAATTCCACATCGGCAATCACGGGATCCGGCAGTTTCCAATTACCGACCGACACCAGCCAGATCAGCGGCTATGAATACACGCCGCCCGTTCACAATGGTTTGGATTACGCCGGACGCACCGGACACAATATTTATGCAGCGGACACAGGTGTCGTCATCTATGCCGGCTGGTCAAACCGCGGTTATGGCAATACCGTCGTTATCAGCCATGGTAATGGTTATTTGACGCTGTATGCCCATCTAATGGACGGCGGAGTTAATGTGTCCTGCGGATCAGTTGTTTACGGCGGGTCGATTATTGGCTACATGGGTTCCACAGGAAACAGTTCTGGTCCCCATCTGCATTTTGAGATTCGCTATGAGGGCTCACCAGTCAACCCACATGGTTTTGGGTTGTAAACACGGATTTTCAGTTTCCAAGTAAGGGACGGCTTCCACGCCGTCCCGGCTTCGGGTGACCATGGAAGGTCACCCTTACAGAAAAAAACTATCAACCTGCGCGTCAATCGATATGTCAAAATCGTTAACTGGTAAAATCCTGTAAAGGATTTCATCATGAAACGCGTCCTCCTCATTTTCATCATATTTTCAATGCTTCTTTCAGGCTGCAAAAAAGCAGAGCCGATTCCTGAGCCAACCACAGAAGTTCCACCGAGCCAAACTGCGGAACCAATCCTAACCCCAACGCTCACGCCCGAACCAACCCTTGCACCCGAAGAATTCACTCGCTATAACTTTGAAATGACCCTGGATTACAGCCGCCACACTGCCGCGATTGTCCAGACCATCGATTACTTCAACAAATCAGCCTTCAGTTTGCCCTCACTCCTGCTAGTAATCCCTGCACGTGCTTTTGGCAATATCTACCAACAAACAGAGTTAAGCGGGGATGTGGTGGCAGGTTTCAGTGAAGATGGTATCCGTACAACTGTACAACTAACACAACCGCTTGAACCTGGTCAGCGAACTACTTTACAGCTTGCTTACAACTTGTCCGTTCCTCAACGCGAAGGCAGTTTTGGCTGGACTCAACGACAGTTGAATCTGAGCAACTGGTATCCCTACATTCCGCCCCTCTCCGACGATCAGACCTGGATCAGTCATGACCCGCTGATCGATACAGCCAATATGGTAGTAGGAGAGTATATTGTCAATGAAATCTCGGATTTTAGACTAACACTGCGCTTAACCGAAAACCTACCGAATCTCCTCGTTGCCAGCGGAGCGACTGAAGAAGCAATCCCCGATGGTATGGTTTATTCGCTAGAAAAAGCGCGGGGTTTATCCTTTTCCATCTCCAACCAGTTCTATCTGCAGCAGCTTGAACACAAGGGAATAATGATCCAGGCTTATGTTTTTGAGTATCAACAAGACAAAGCTTCCGCCATGCTCCAGATCGCCAGCCAGGCAATGGACCTTTTCATCGAAATTTTTGGACCCTATCATCACAAGCAAATCAGCTTGGTATCCGCAGATTTTCTACACAACATGGAAATGGATGGCATGGTTTTGCTTTCCAGCAAGATCCTTGATTTTTATGACAATACTGCTGAGAACAATCTGACCATCTTGGTTCCCCACGAGCTTTCTCACCAATGGTTTTTCAGCCAGGTCGGAAACGACCAGGCATTGGAACCCTGGCTCGATGAAGCCCTGGCTACTTATTCCGAGTATCTTTTCTATGAACACTATTACCCTGATCTGACAGTGTGGTGGTGGGACAATCGTGTCCATGCTCACCCCCACGATGGGGCAGTTGATAACAGCATATATGATGCCGGCACATATGAGAATTACCGCGCTTCGGTTTATCTGCACGGTGCCATCTTTTTGCATGACCTGAATATCAGCATGACAGATCAGGCATTTTTGTCTGCCCTAAAAAGTTATGTTGAAAACAATTATCTGAAAATTGCCACAAAAGCTGATTTTTTGGCTGCCTTCCAGGCTGCCAGCCCGGATGTCGACTTCATGGCGATATTTGCCCAATATTTCAAGGATTAGCTAATTCTGAGCCGGAATCATGCTTTTGGTGTCGGATAGGGTACTGGCACGAACCACCTGGCTACCGCGTACAAGCAGACCCTGGTAGGCTTGATCGCCTTCCACCGGGATCCAACCATTCATAGCAAAAGGCAGAACGCTGGACGCTGCAGGGATCCACTGCCCATTATATTTTCGGGCAATATGAACATGTGTACCAGTTGCCGTCCCGCCCTCACAGGAAGGTCGCCCCACTGGATCGCCTTGGCTGACCTCCTGACCAACTCTAACCCGTCCCTCTTCCGCCAGATGCAGGTAGTAGATCACCCAGCCTGTTCTTTCATCGCCGTCCCCATCCAGATCAAGCATGATCGTGCCGGAATCGGTACGGGCAACCACGCCATCGGCGACAGCAACTGCAAACTGTTCCGTGCGAACACAGCCCTGTGACTCAGTTGGCGGTGCAAAATCAATCGCTGACCAGGGTTTTCTCGACCCATAACCACTATGAGGACCGCCGGTATAAGCCCAGACCGTGCCTGCTTTAAAGGGCAAAATCAGGTCTGGCTGATTCAGGCTGCCTGGTAAAACAGTCGTATTCCGCCTCCAGGGATCGCCAAAAAGGGTAGTAAAGGTTTTGGCATATCCCTCAGGTCCTATGGCACGGCCATATGCATCGCCGTCATAGGTCAATGAGAAGTAGTTTTGCAATGCCACAGTGGCAGAGTTTTGCCACGGATCAATGTTTTCAATCGTGCCGTTGCTGTGTTCAATGCTGGTCAGTTCACCGTTGAAGTAGCGGTAAAAACCGTCGTTCAGTAGGTCGGATACGTAAGATATCTGCAGATGCACCCCTCGGTGGAAATTTTCAAATCCAAGAAAGGAACCTTCGGCATTTTCATTCCTGACAGGATTGGTCAGGGCACCGGTCTGATATTCAATCAGTGCCAGAAGCATCTTGGGGTTCAGGCTGAAGTTTTCACTATAGTATGTTAATACTCCTGCAGCATCCAGGTGCTTTTCATTAATGATCGCCCGGTAGTGTTTGAACCACCCTGGGGTCGATTGTAAAAAAGCTTGCAGGTCAAAATCCAGCAGGTCAGGTCCATAGACAAAAGCGGCATCTGGGATAATTTGAAACTCCGTTCCCCAGAATTCTTTGTAATAAATAGGCATCTTCATTGGGAAGCCAGGCGGCAAAGTGGTGACATCTTCAGGGATTTGAGGGTTTGCCCACAGGATCTCCTGCGGTGAGCAACCGAAACGACTTGAAAGCAGAGTGAGAGTGTCACCGCTTTGGGCAATGTAGTCAACCAGTGTGCCCGGCGCATAGACGGGTCGTTTGGAGGCTGGGGTGGCTGTTGCTTCCGGGTTTAGGGTGGTTTCAGCAGTGAGGGTTTCGGGCAGGATATAACCCGATTCCCGCTGAGGACCACAACCAGCGAAAATGATAACGATTGTTGCCAGGGTCGTGAAGAGGATTAACTTATTGTTTCGATAGTTCATACATCACCCAATGGTTTCTGGGTCAAGCAAAACTATAACATAAACCAAAAAAAGCGTAATCGGCATGACTCAACTAATATGCCTGATTCATACTATGCTGAACGCAAGCTTAGTCAGGACCAACCCCCTCCAGCGTAGTGGTGGGGAGGGGGTTAGGGGGTGGGTGTTGATGTCAGTGACCAGACCTTTTACCTATTGATGTGCGAAACCGGTGAACCGTAAATGCTGGCGGTTTTGACTTCTTCACCTCTGACCAACCAACCATCCAGGTAATTGAACTGGCTTTGGCTTTCCATCCGCTCATTACAAACGCCAGCGGACCTTCTGCCGGCACCCATTCACCGTTGTATTTTCGGGTAATGTGCAGATGCGTTCCAGTGGATTTTCCACCTTCGCAGGAGGGATGCCCAATTTTGTCTCCAGCTTCCAGCCATGTCCCCACCGGTACACGATTGGTTGTGGCAACATGCAGATAGATGATATTCCAACCGGTTTGTTCGAAACCGTCGCCATCCATGTCAACCACCACGGTACCATCACCCGAACGAACGACCAATCCTGAACCCGCAGAAGTGACCCAGGTCCAGTTGGTGTGACAGCCTGGTTCCGCAGAAGGGGGTGAAAAGTCAAGTGCAGCGCGTACATCGGCAGCACCCCAGGCAGCATGCGGTCCAACAGTAAATGACCACACGATCCCGGGTTGGAAGGGCAGAATCAATTCAGGTTGCAGCACCTCCGGTGTAAACAGGGGCTCATATTTTTGGGCTATCAGCCAGGGGTCGCCGAACATGCTGTTGTAAGTTGCCAAAAAGCCGTTTTCCCCATACAGCTGGTTGGACCAATCCTCAAAGCGTGAAAGACTGGCAAAGAACTGCATTAATCCAACACTGCCGCAGTTTAGTTCTGCTGCCAGGCGCAATTTCCAGCCATCCTGAAATTCAGCCGTTACCACAGTGCCTTCCCGCCAACCATAATAACCACTTTCGATCACACCAGCTGCCTGTACCAATTGATGATATAGTCCGACTGCGTCCAGTTTGATGCCCAGCGGATAATATTGGTCGAATTCATTGTCAGGGCGATCGCCATACACCCAGCCAGACTGGTATTCCAGCAAAGCCAGCAACAACCTGGGATGAATTGCAAATTCCCTGGCAACTTTATCGATGATATCCGCACCGCTCATTACGTCAAAGGCATAGACCGCTTCACTGTAACCAGCAAGGTAGCCCCCTGCCTGATCAACAAAGCTCTTGGTATCAAAATCGATCGATGAAGGAGAATTCACCACTTCACTATCAGGGAATAATTTAAGATTCGAGCTGGTTTGTTCCAGCCGATTCGGAATCAGAAGTAATTGCCCTTCGGGTATAAAACCTTCTTCCGGAAGAGTTGCCGTTGACGTGATCTCGCCTGTCTCAACGCCAAACCTGACCGCCAAAACCCCGATACTGTCGCCGCTTTGGGCATAGTAGAGGATGGGGGCATTTTCTTCATATTGGATCAGATGCGCCTGGGTGGGAATGCTTGCCAGAACATCCGGCTCAGGTGTTTCAAAATTTTCAACAGGAGCCTGTGTGGCAGGTTGTACCTGTTCGTTTTCTTCCAGGGAAAGCAAGGCGATGTTATCGGCAACTTGATATTGCGGTTCAAAGGGATCCGGGCTGTTCTGGACGGGTTGCGCTGCAACTTTCCTGGAACTGAAATCGATCAGATTGGTCGTCTTAAAGAAGATACTCAGCATAATCAACCCAATGACCAGAGCAGCTGTGAGGGTAAATTGCTTGCGTTTGCGCTGTAATTTTCCCAGCCGTTTATCTCTCGGATCATGGATTGCTGATTGCGTTGATCTCTGAGCGACCATTATAGGCTTCAACTGTGACACCTTCTCTCGTCAAACTCCCGTCGTAGACTGTTCCATAACTTGTTGCGACCCATCCTCCCAAATTGAAGGGGATTTCTCCTCCAGCTTCGATCCAGACTCCGTTGTATCGCCTGGCTATGTGAAAGTGAGTCCCATTGGTGACCCCGCCTTCGCAGGATGAGATCCCAATTACGTCTCCTGTTGCAACTCTTGTGCCCACGGGTATACTGCTGGTTTCGGAAATATGAAAGTAATTCAGTGTCCAGCCGGTCTGTTCGTAACCATCCCCGTCCAGGTCGATCACCACTGCCGAGCCCTCAGACCGCACTACTACGCCGTCAGCTGCTGCCAATACCGGTGCATTGCTTGAGTAACAACCATAATCGTCGTCTTCTCCGGGAGGAGCAAAATCCAATGCTGCCCATGCGCTGCCGCTTCCCCATGCCCAGTGCGGTCCGGAGGTGAGCAGCCAGACATCGCCATCAGCCAGTGGCAAAATCAGTTCCGGTTGAGCCAGGTTTTCCGGCAAGAGCGGGTCGACAGAAAAGGCAAAAGGATACCCAAAGAGATCGCTAAAGGTTTGATAAAACCGGTTTCTGAGACAGTCTGTTTCCAGGCTGGCTTGCCCTCGATCAGGCTGAAAAGATGCTGCAAGCCAGCAGTACCGGCGTTGATGGAAGCGTCGATGCGCATCACCTCGCCATCTGCCAGGGTCCAAACCGCCAAGAGGGATTCTTGCCACAACCCTGAACCCCTTTAAGAGTTCATTCGCAGCCCAACTTAACTGCTTGTAGAGACCCTGCTGCTTGTTATTAAACAAGCCGAGGGGATACTTTTCAAGGTCACAATCCTCATTGCGTGAGAGCAGGCAGCCAGATTGGTGTTGAATCAATGCCAATAGCAGACGAGGGTTGACCGATTGTTCATCCGCCACCCTCTGGACAATTTCTGATCCACTCAACACCACACCATCACTTATCTCCTCTTTATACTCATTCAGTTTGCCGTTGAATTGCCAGATGATCGATTCGACATCAAAATCTTTTACGGACGGACCATAGATGATTTCTGAATCCGGGATGATTCGGAAGTTGGTTGCCAGTTCATTGGCACTGGCAGGTGGAATGGTGATGACTTGTCCGGGGTTGATCAGATCCGGATTTTCGAGATCGTTGGCGTCGATGATCTGGCGGACAGATACCTGTTTTCTGAGAGCGATGCCAGCCAGAGAGTCGCCGGATTGGATGGTATAGCTTTCCTCGTTCACACGCAAAGTCGGTAGTGTTAGCGGCGGCAAGGGTGTGGGAGTATTGGAAAAAGGAGCTGGCGTCATGGTCAGGCGCGGTTCCTGGTAGGGCGTCGAAGTTGGCTGCAAAACATCAAATACGGCAAACGTTGGAGTGTGGACTGCCAGGTTTATATCGTCAGTCGAAACGATAAAAGGTTCGAAGTTTTCGCTACCACGTCTGCAACTGACGGCAGTCACAACCAGGAAAGCTGTCAGCAGCAATAAAAAAGACAGTCTTAAGTCGCTTTTTATCGATTGAAATTTTTCATTTTTCATTTTCACACTTCGTACATATTTCGTGCCAGCAAGCTGTTGTCTTTATTATCCAGTTGGTTTGGCTTAAGTGAGGAGATAAACAGACAAACAAACAGAACATCGAATGAGAAGCCGAATGGTCCAACATCGCTTGAACCATAGTCAAAGATGTAAGAAGAATAAAAGTCTATTGATAAATAGCTGTAGGACCGAGAAGAGCTGTCACTGTAGTAATCGAAATTATTGCTTAAGAAATCTTTGGGTGAAAATGAAATGCGGGGGATATAGACACACGGTCAGGCCATTATCCCCAGATGTCCGCCCTGTTCTGACAAAGGAAAACGAAACAGTTTTTGACGCATCAACCGTTCCCAAACCCACCGGGTCGACAAAAAGACATGGGAATCACTTCAGCAGGAAGAACCCATAACCAGCCAAACCGTTGGTCAGGCTCAAGGAATATGCCATCAGCCTGAAACGGGAGTTCCATCAATGGCATCCATTGAAGCGTAATTGGGTGGATGTGATGGATTTGTTCATGGCGGTCGACGAAAAGGTCAATCTGCCACTTCAAAGGCTTTGGCCGAGTCAGCGAAAAGAGCTCGGTTTTATTGCTGAGCGCTGTTTCTTTCCGCTTATTGCTCGTGATTTCGGATGGTGTGGGGAGATAGGAACTATCCCAGCTCGATCCGCAGGACCAAACCCTGTGGATTTCGACGTCTTCAAGCTGCTTGATGCTGTGGCGCCTGGAGGTGATCTCTGCCTCTTTCCCTGATAGCTTTGAGGTTCCCGACAATGTAATACGGCTCAGGATTTGTCTGGCTCTAGGCTGTTCGTCTCACTTGGTAATTAAGCGATGATACCTTATCAATTTCACCAATGTCCTCATGAACAACTCAGACACTGGTGGGTACTATGATTCATAAAGTGTATACTATGTGGACACACAAACAGAAACATCGAATTGTTTGACAAAATAACCCTTTGCGATAAAATATATTCTCACGTAAGCCGAAGTGGCGGAACTGGCAGACGCGCTACGTTCAGGGCGTAGTGGGCAATGAGCTCGTGAGAGTTCAAATCTCTCCTTCGGCACCTAACCTCCCGTTTTTTTGGGAGGTTTTTGTTTAAGTGTTGCCATTCTGAGCGATGTGAAGAATATTGTCAGTAAACCGTAAAGATTCATCACCAAAGAGGTTCAAAGGATTACAAAATCGAGAGCTGAGGATGGCAATGTACTAAATTCCGATGGCACAAAATGGTACAATTGTTGCACAAGGTGAGGTACAGGAATTTTGGGAAGCAGCGGCATGAACGAACTTTGGGAAAAAATCAAACAAGTCAACTGGGCTGACCGGCGTCTGATCACGATCATAGTGATCATCATCCTGGTTTTCTTGATGATGGATTTCAACAACCGCATGACCACCATGATCCGCCTTGGCAATGAAGAAGCCGGACTGCAAACCCGTATTGCTGAACTGAAAGCCACGCAGGTCAAGCTGGAAGACCAGATCGCTTATGCCACTTCCGAAATTGCCCTGGAAGAATGGGCACGGGAGAGCAACCGCATGATCGAGGACGGTGATCACCCAATCATCCTCTTACAGCCTGGCGATTACAAGCCTCAACCCACGCCCACACCTGAACCGGAGACGATCATCCGCAGCCGCCTGGATATCTGGAAGGAACTCTTTTTCGGCACTTCTGAAGCCAAACCGTAATTCCACCATTTCCCACACAACCAAAGATTTTTCATCTGTAGACCAGCTTCTCGGGTATAATTTTTTGGTTATGGACATTAAAGAACTGACCGAAAAAATGCACCAACTGGTCGACCATCATGGCTGGTATGACCCGGATTCACCCAAAGCCCAGACCCCACGCAACCTGGCAATTTCGCTCTGCCTTGAAGCAGCTGAGGTGCTGGAGCATTTCCAATGGTCGGATGAACCCCTGAATAAACGTGATTTTGAAGGTGAATTAGCTGATGTTGCTCTCTATTTGCTGCAACTTGCCAGTGTGAGTGGCATCGACCTGGAACAGGTTGTTTTGACCAAGATCCAAGATAATTGGGACCGCGTCTGGCAGGAAGACTTGAAAGTGAAGGCGCAGGAGTGATTGTTTCGGTTTTTGGCTCTGCCTCGCCCACACCCGGGCAACCGCTTTACGAACAAGCTGTCCGTTTGGGTGAACTGCTGGCTCAAGCTGGTCATACAGTCATGACCGGTGGCTATTGCGGCACGATGGAAGGCGTGTCACGCGGAGCAGTTGAAGCAGGTGGGGACAGCATCGGTGTCACCTGCCGCCAAATCGAAGATTACCGCCCCACCGGACCGAATCCATGGGTACGGCAGATCAATGCCACCGATACATTGAGTCAAAGAATTGAAATTCTGACCAGTGAGGCAGATGCCTTTCTTGCCCTGCCGGGTGGCATCGGTACGCTGGCAGAAGTTGCCATGGTCTTCAATAAAATGGTCATTTCAGCTATATCATCAAAAACCTTGATCCTTATCGGTGAGGGTTGGAAAGCTACTTTTGAGGCGTTTTTCGATGGTCAGAGCGAAAACGTCAACGACAAGACCAGAACACTTCCCCATCTTGTTGCGGATGTGGACTCGGCGGTCAACTTACTACATCAACTCACTTCAGGAGATTAATATGGATGAGAAAAAACTCCCCACACAAGCAGAGAACTTTTCTGAATGGTACAACCAGCTGGTTTTACGCGCTGAATTAGCCGATTATTCCCCGGTTCGCGGCTGTATGGTCGTACGCCCCTATGGTTGGGCACTTTGGGAGAACATCCAGAAAGAACTCGACAAACGTTTCAAGGCGACCGGACATGTGAATGCTGCGTTCCCACTCCTGATCCCACAATCCTTCATGACCAAGGAAAAGGAACATGTTGAAGGTTTCGCCCCTGAGCTGGCAGTTGTCACGCACGGCGGTGGGCAACTTCTGGAAGAGCCGCTGGTTGTTCGCCCCACATCTGAAACCATTATCGGGACCATGTATTCAAAATGGATCCAGAGCTACCGCGACCTGCCCATTCTCATCAACCAGTGGGCAAACGTTGTCCGTTGGGAAATGCGCACCAAGCTCTTTTTGCGCACACTGGAATTCTACTGGCAGGAAGGGCATACCGCCCACGCCACCGAGCAGGAAGCTGTGGAAGAAACAGAGCGCATGCTAAATGTCTATGCCGATTTTGCCATTAACGAAGCTGCTGTTCCGGTGCTGCCTGGTCAGAAATCGACCACGGAGAAATTTGCCGGAGCCAAAGCCACTTACTCGATCGAAGCGATGATGGGCGATACCAAAGCCCTGCAAGCAGGAACCTCGCACTTCCTTGGTCAGAACTTCGCCGAAGCCTTCGATATGAAATTCCTTGACGAAAACAACCAGCTCCAATACTGCTGGACTACCTCCTGGGGTGTTTCCACCCGCTTTATCGGCGCTATCATCATGACCCATGGTGACGACCAGGGTCTCATCCTGCCGCCAAACCTGGCACCTTACCAGGTTGTAATTGTCCCGATCTATCGTAAAGAGGAAGAAAAAACTGCCGTAATGGAAGTGGTTAACAAAGTAGCAAAAGAACTGGCAGAAAAAGACTTCCGAATCAAAGTGGATGAACGTGATGGACTAACTCCAGGCTTCAAGTTTAATGACTGGGAAATGAAAGGTGTGCCGCTGCGAATCGAAATCGGACCCAAGGACGTTGAAAAGGGCACCCTTGCCCTGGCGCGGCGCGACATTTTGGGCAAAGCCGGCAAGAGCTTCATACCAATGGAAGGCTATGTCCAGGCTGTAGGTGAAATGCTGCAAACAATCCAGACGAACTTACTGGAGAAGGCAACCAAGTTCCGGGATGAGCACATTTTTGAGGTCAATGACTACGAGGGCTTCAAGGATGTGGTTGAAAACAAAGGCTGGGCAGTTGGCTGGTGGTATGACGATGCTGAAAACGAAGCCAAGATCAAGGAAGATACCCGTGCCACTCTCCGTAATTTCGCCCCAAATGAAGGCGAAGGTGTTTGCTTCTACTCCGGCAAGAAAACTACCAAGCGCGCCTACTTCGCCAGAGGATATTGAAGCGTTTTCTATTGTTTGAGATCTTGGGCGGGTCTGGGACTCGCCCTTTCATTTCATTTCATCTTACATTAACCCTATCTGCCTTCGTGTAATGTAAAATTATCAACATGGCAGCCATCGACCTCACCCGTCTGGATCAGCAAATCACGCTACTGGCAAGTCTTTACCAGGATCCGGCCGCATTCCAGGAAGAATTCCACAGGATCCTCTCCTTCTACCACCGCTATTCCCATCGCAAGCAAAAAGATGCTGTTCCCAAGAGCTTCATGCAGCACTATGACCTGCCCGAGAAAGTGCTCCCGCACCTGGAAGCACGTTTAAAACAACTCGCTCTGAAGTTTCCATCTGAAACCCTGCAATTGATTGAACAGCTCTGGGGCGACTCTTATTACGAATCCCGGGAATTAGCCACAAGTCTGCTTGGCAATCTGCCTGTTTTCGCAAACGTTACTGTACTGGAAATGATCTACAGTTGGCTGCAACTACCCCAGGATCAAGCAGTTAACGAAGCAATTTTCAGAAACGCTGCCAAAACCTTACTGCACGAAACCCCTGACCAATGGAAAGATCTGGTCAACCGACTCCTTTTTTCAGATAAACATCAAAGTCAGAAAATGGGGCTGCTTGCTTTGGCAACACTAATACCCGCGAGTCCCTTAAATGATCTACCAGCCTTCTTCAGCTGGGTAAGGGAATTCCTGCTCAACCC
Source organism: Anaerolineaceae bacterium (assembly GCA_040770225.1). GTDB lineage: Bacteria > Chloroflexota > Anaerolineae > Anaerolineales > Anaerolineaceae > Mesolinea. Next base: position 42,872 of record JAXGJN010000006.1, on the reverse strand, counting down.
ACAGCCCGACTTAGACAAATATTTACAGCCTGTCATCGAAGCACTTGCCAAAAAAACGCAGCAAGAAAGCGCTTATCTGCTCCGCGAAGTATTGGCGGACAGTAACGATGCCCGTATAGGTCGTCGGATCCGCCATTATCTGGATTTTTTCGAAGAACCCAGCAAATCCAGGATTTTGAACGCGATCAAGAATCAGGTTATCCTGCCCAGTAATAACACATTGCAGGGATGACCTGGCATGGTCACCCACCATGTCACCTGCCTCTCAAGTTCTCCTCGAACAGCATTTACCGCAAATCCAAGTAAACTTAAGCCATGGTCATAAAATACCGCACAGCCTTGGTTATCCTGATGATACTATTCGTGCTTATGTTGAGCGCCTGCCAGTCTGAGTATATTGCTACGCCGCCTTCAGCAAGCACCCCAACCAACACACCAGGCGTATTCCCCACCTTGACCCAAACACCAACCCGAACGCCGGAATCCATCCTGACGCCTGAACCAACCGCAAACCAGACTTCAACGACCACTGCATACACTTACCCGGATAATTTCTATATCTCGGATATCATCGGTCACAAGCAAACCTACGAATTGGGCTGTGAAGCCAGTGCGGCAGTTGACTGGGCAGGATTCTTTGGAGTGCACATCTTTGAATCCACCTTTCAATACGCACTCCCGCTTTCTGATAACCCGGATTACGGCTTTGTAGGTGAAGTCACCACCGATGGCTGGGGGCAGATCCCGCCTTATGCCTACGGTGTACATGCCGGACCGATTGCCGATGCATTAATAGAATTCGGTTTGCCTGCAAGGGCAGTAACCAATTATTCAATTGAAGAAGTTAAAGAGAGCCTGTCAAATGATCAGCCAATCATTGCCTGGGTGATTGGCAACATGGAATATAGTGAACCGGTGGCATATGTGGACACCGAAGGCAGAGTTTCGATTGTTGCTCCGTATGAGCATGTGGTCATCCTGACAGGGTACAACCCAACCCACCTGCGTTATATGAACAACGGCAAATTTTTCGATGTGCCCATAGATGTCTTTCTGACCTCCTGGGGGGTGCTGGGTAACATGGCGGTGATTTATGATTGATGATTCTGAAGGCGTTGTGATCGTTGAGACATACGAGGAGGAATTCCAGGAACACGAAAGTGGGGTCAGAAAAGGTTGCATGACCACGATGGCGATTCTATTGGCGCTGATAATTGTTCTTTCAGCTGCCGTTCCACTGACGCGTTTTATCATCCGCAGGAATTATGATCGCCAGGTGCAACAATTTCCGACAGTAGTTTGCGACACTCTATCAGAAGAAGCCTTGCCTGAACTTGCTTGTGACCCTTCATTAGGGATCATAGAATTTGTCCCAAGAACTTTTCCGTTGGGTATAAGCAAAGATTTTGTTGCTAATGCGATGAAAGGAGTGCCGTTTGAAGAACAAAGCGCGCTCAGCCAGCCAGGCTGCCAACAGCCGACATTATGGACCTATTTAATAGCAAAATCATCATTGGGCTGGCATACGGAGGTCGAATTTCTGTTTTGTTCCGATAAACTCGTTGGCAGAAATGTGCTTCTTAATGGTGTGCCAGTTCGCCTTCCTACTAACGAAGTATAACCCCTGGCTTAGGTTTCTCGTCCAGTTCGGTTATTGAACATAACTTGTTGAAGGTTGAATCTGCATAAATTTTTGTTATCTGGAGACCTTCACTAACTGACTTTTAACCAAATTTTCCAATCCGAGGTGCCCTTCCTATTGTGAGTAGGCATATTTTATCCAGGATGACAACCTAAAAAAATCAATAATCAATCGTTCCAAACAAGAATGTAAGCGGGATGTGTACCCGCTGTGACCACGCTTTGGTGGTGTGGTCTTCGCCCGGGAAGCTCCAGCTGGCATAATCCTTGCCCTCACGCCAACCTTTTTCCCGCAATAAGCCATCCACCTTCGCCTGCCAGGGAGCATAATCCCGGTCAAGCCCTTCACTGCCGTGGTCAAAATAAAGTTTGTGTTTGCCGGGTTCGGGCAGATTTTCCGCAAGGTAAGCGATCATGCCCTCACCCAGAATGGGCCAGTGTGTGGAAAGACAAGCCGCTTTGCTAAAGACTTGCGGATATTCACAGAACAAATAGAGCGAAACTATTCCTCCAAGGCTGGAGCCCATCAGTGCCGTATTTTCCATGTCCGGAAAAGTGCGGTAACGCTGATCCATGGCAGGTTTTACTAAGTCGACCAACCAATGAGTGAATTGTTCTGACATCTGGCGCTGAGTTTGGGTCCATTGCCCGCCGGATGCACTTTCATAAGTTTCTTCTCCACCAGGAAAATCCATTGCCGTGGCAGGTAAGTATTCATACTGCCGGTTGACCGTACTGGGGATAGCCACCACGATCGGAGGGGTGATTTTCCCCTCACTTGCCAAATACGAGATTGCCTGGTGCACCTTCCAGCCTCCACCCCGGTTATGGAACTGATCAAACACCATCTGACCATCTTGCACATAAAGCACTGGAAAACGTTTTAGAGGATTCTGGTGATACTCCTCTGGAAGCCAAACATCCACCCTCCGCCTCGTTAGTCCGGGAATGTTAAGATCACGATGTGTTTCCAACGCTGCACCTGGCATTCATACACCTCAATAAAGGAAAATCATGATTGAAATTCTATCCTGATTCATCGTTAAAAAAAACTGCCTGTAGAGAACTACAGGCAGAAAAAAATCCGTTGCCGATTTATCCACCAAACAGATGGAAAACAGCAATGATTGGAGCAAAAAGTGAAGCCACCAGGCTCATGACTGTGATCAGAGTGTTCAAGGATGGACCGGCTGTGTCTTTGAATGGATCGCCAACGGTATCACCAACCACGGCTGCTTTATGTGCTTCTGAACCCGGACCGCCAAATTTTCCAGTCTCAATGAATTTCTTGGCATTATCCCACAAACCTCCGGCGTTGCTCATCAACAAGGCAAAAAGCACACCGGTGAAAATGGCTCCACCCAGAAAACCCCCCAAGGCATTAGGACCCAGCAGGAAACCGACCACCAAAGGCAACCCAACCGCTAAAAATGCAGGCAAAATCAGGGACGACAGAGCGCCTTCGGCTGCCAGACCAACGCAGCGTTCATAATCCGGTTTATGGGTGCCTGCCAGGATGCCGGGCTCTTCTCTGAATTGACGGCGAACTTCTTCGATCATGTCGAAGGCATTGTGAGTCACTGAAAGCATCAACAGCGCGCTGAATAAAGGCGGTGTCATCGCTCCGAGGAATACACCTGCGACTACCAGGGGTTCACGCAGGCTGATGGTGATGTTTATTCCTGCGGCTTGGACCACCTCTGCATAAGCAGCAAAAAGGGCAATAACCGTCAAAGCTGCGGCACTGATGGAGAAACCTTTGGTGATCGCCTTGGCGGTGTTGCCGGCAGAGTCCAACTCGTCGGCTCGCACAATCACCTCATGATCCATTCCAGCCATTTCGGCAATACCGCGGGCGTTGTCCACGATGGGACCATAAGCATCAGCTGAAACGATCATACCACTGATCGAGAGCATCCCAACAGCACTGATGCCAATCCCATAAATACCACTTAAACCGAAGTTCTCAGCCACGTAGTAGGAAATGATCGTCGCAGCTGCAACACCGATCACAGAAGGCACGATCGAAATCAATCCATAGCTGAAGCCGGTGATGATGTTGATTGCCGAACCGGAAGTGGAGACACGGGCTGTTTCTTTAACCGGTTTACGAACATCATTGGTAAAGTAATCGGAGGTAAACCCGATGATCACACCGGTGATCAGACCAGTCAGTGCTGCCCAGAAGACTCCGGGGTTAACATCTGTGAAACGAACAAAAACAAACAAGAAAATCGCAAAAATGATACAGGTGATCACTGTCCCCCGGTTCAGTGCCGGTCCAGGTTTTTGACCTTCTTTTACCCGAACAAGGGAAACTCCGATCAACGACGCAAATATGCCCAACATGCACAAGATTAGAGGCACAACTGTATACTTGATATGCTCTGCCTGGCTTAATCCCATGGATGCTCCCAGAAGCATGACCGCAACCGCACTGGCAACATAACTGTCAAAAATATCGGCACCCATACCTGCCACATCGCCAACGTTATCGCCAACATTATCCGCCACCACAGCCGGGTTACGGGGGTCATCTTCGGGGATGCCCACTTCCACTTTACCGACCAGGTCTGCAGCAATATCAGCCGTCTTGGTATAAATGCCGCCGCCAGCTTTGGCGAGTAGTGCCAGCATGGATGCGCCAAAACTGAAACCAAGCACTGCTTCAGCGCTACCGGTCCAGAGCAAAATCAGGCTCATGCCAATCACAGCCATACCAACCATGGCAAGGCCAAGCACAGCACCAGCATTGAATGAAAGTTTAAAAGCTCTTGATAGGCTGAAATTAGCTGCGGTGGCAGTACGCACATTCGCCTCAACTGCTACGCGCATACCCATATACCCGGAAACCGCCGAGCTCAATGCCCCGACGACGAATGCCAGAGCCATGGTGATACCATCTCTGAAATGTAAGGTAACGGCACCACCTGCAGCAGTCTCAGGCTGAATGCTGAACACGACCGCGATGATCACCCCAATCAGTACCGCCAATATACCTAAGGCCCGGTAAAGTTTTACTAAATAAGCATTTGAGCCCGCTTTGATCCAGGAAGCCACTTCCTGAGCACGTTCAGTACCCGCTTCCTGTTTTAAAACCCAAAAGTAAAGATAGAGAGCAACACTCAAGGAAACTACACCTGCCCCAATGGCGAGGTAAATCCAATTCATAAAGTTATTCATAGGTTTATTGTTTTCTTTCGTTTACATATTTGCTGATCGGAACCAGCGATAGTTAATTGTGCGAATTTCTTCAGGACTCGGCATGGGGAAGTAACGCAATTGCTTTTGATTTCCCACAAAGAAACCATTCTTGATCGTACGATAATGTATGTTCGGAGAATGAACGCGATCTACCATTTTGGTGGCGGCATACTTGGTTTTCACATCAGTCAGGCACTGGCGTAAATGATCATGGTTGCTGTAAGGCAGATTTTCCATCAACCCCATTTCAGGATCCTCCGCCAGTTCACCCAACTGCAGTTCCGAAAAAACGATCGCGGGTAGCTTGATCAGCGAAACCGGATTGCGCACTATCGTATCAATGAAGGCTAAAGGACCCAGCCGGCTCACAACCAAAGGGGAAACCGGCACGATTTCCTGATAAAGGTGCAGTTGTTCACCACCATTGGGGATCTGGTTGGAAGGGCTCAGTTCGAGGGTGCGACCATCCATTGTGGTCAGGTAGAGATGCCGCAAGGCATCAAAATCCATGTGCTCCAGGACCCGATAGACCGAGACGTAAACAGAAGCCTTCAGACTGCCATCCTCGTGAGGCACGCAGCGTTCATACGCCTCTTCGATCCGAAAAAATGGATCCCGGAAGTCAGGATCTACTTCAAAAAACATTGCTTGACCACGGGATTTTTTGGCTGAGCCTACCGCGTAGTAGGTACCAAATTCTTCGGGAGATAGCATTGAGGCAATCAATGCTTCTGGTAATAAAGAAAGGTAGAGATATATTGCCATTGGTTACTCCTTTTCTCGAAAGGTTCGAAATTAAGGTTAACAGCCCATTTTCGACCATTATTATTGTAACTGCAATTCGCTTTGAAACACCCCCAATTTTCAATACTTGTCATTTTAGGTGACGTTAATACTTTAATTAAGAACACCCTCACACAGAGGGTGTTTACTGGATATCGTTTGCCTTACTTAGTCATCAACCAATCAATGATTGCTATCAGAGATCCTTCTGTTAATTGAAGATGAGTATGGTCGGCATTCACTAAGATCTCGCGCCATTGTTCTGCAGTCAGATCTTTTTCGTAAAGGAATTGCAGCGAGTGCTTCTGACCGATAAGGTTCGTGAGAAAAGCTTCCATCTCAGCGTCATAATTCGGGCTGGCAGGGTCAATCGGGTAAGCAAGAGAGGGGTCAAAATTCGTGGATGCCTGATCCTCGCCAATGGGATAGGTTTCCTGGATCGGTGCAACTGGTTCTTCGGTCGGAGTGACCGGGGCAACTTCCGGTTCGTTGACCACATCTTGACCGCCTTCAACAACGGGCAGGTTGATCGTATTGTTTTCTTCCGTGGGTTCAGATTTGCCGCAGGCTGTGAGCAAAAAAGTAAAAACCAGCATTAAAGTAATCAGAATGGACAATCGTTTTTTCATGGTTTCCTTTCCGCTGGCAAAGCCAGCCATGCCTAGATTATACCTGTGTTGATCAGGTAACGGTGATCGCCGTGGTATTCCTCACTCACGCAAGATCACGCAACCTTACTGAAAAATTGCGTTTCGATTTCTTTACTGTTAGGACAGCCTTTTGCCAAAATCTTTTCTGTAAAAAGCGGGTAATGCGGCTGCAATAATTCCAGCATGCCATACGCGACCCGACGGATGGAGAAATGAGCGTTGCTGGCGCTGCGCAACTTGATGAAGTGGAATAAGGAGCGTAAATTTACCTGGCATAAAACCCTGCGGTTAAAGGCATTAGGCAAAACATAAGCGGCGACCTGGGGGTTCCAGGAAGCGATCTTGCTGTAAAGATCAGCGATCTCAGCCATACAAGCCTGATATTTTTCCTCAAGTCCTGCGTCGCTGATTGCCAGTGGAGTGGCATAGCCATGTTCGATCGAGAAATCCTGTACAGTTTGTGTCATCATGCGGTGACGTTTGAACTCAAAATAGGCACCCTGGTCCATGATCAGATCAAAGGAAGCTGTGGCATATTCAAGCTCACGTAAGGGGTTGTCAAACTTGCCCACCTTTTCGAAAAGCTTGTCGACCATCGCCTGCTTTTCCATCTGGGATTTACCTCGGACATGTTCCAGGCAATCCTGAAAGCTTGCGTTCCCAAACCGGTAGAGTACTGCTGCCAGGATCTTATCCTCCCCATCCTGATCGATATCAACCAACTGAAAGGGCTCGCCCCTGGTGTTTTGAAACTCCGACGAGAATCCACGTGCGTAATGTGACACCTCAGGAAGGAAAGTGATTGGTTCGGCGTATTTCACGAGTGTGGGCAGTTCCTGGGTGGCAACCTGTTTGACTTCTTCGCCAATCAGGCGTACTTCCATTAGATCAGAGGATAGCATTTTGCGAATGGCATATTCCAGGGCACGGGCATTGATTGTTAGACCCACATTTGCCATGGAAGCTGCCGGTAAGACAAAGCGAGCCACATCCACCGCCTTCAACCTTGAACGACTCAGCCAGGCTCGTTCTGACTCACCCTCTTTTCGCTCCGTCTGTGCTTGACCCCAGGGCAAAAGCCCATCCAGGATCTCAGCATAGGCAACAAAAAGCCGTGTAAGGTGCTCCTCGTAGGCTTTTGCGAAAGGACTATGCCGTATTTCGGGCGGGATCACGAAAGCAGCCGAATCCCATTGCTGGTAACGGGTCGACTTCTCAGTATAAGAGGCAAGCCGGTTCGATTCGATCGTCTCGATTGCCAATCGCGAAACGTTTTCCAACGCCAGGTGCAGGACGGCATGTTCGGCAACACTGCTGTGACCGTAGCCAACGATCCATTTTTCACTAAACTCTGTGCTGCGCTCTTCATCCAGCTCAGCAGCAATTTGATCAAAAGGTTCAGGCGAGCGTGATGTCTTGGCAAAAGTAACTGCGATGGTCTCTGCGCTCAAATTACGGGGGCTCAGGCGATAGATTCTGCGTTTAAACTCCATGGTCAAGGATCCTCCGGGCATCAATTTTATCTTGTTCGATCTGATCAATCAGGTCTTCGATCTGGTCGTACTTGATTTCGTCTCTCAAAAATTTTACGAATTTCACCTGGATGAGCTTGCCATAAATATCAGCATCAAAATCTAACAATAATGTCTCAACACTGGGAAATCTACCATCATCAAAGGTAGGGCGAATTCCGACGCTGGTGACACCCTGGTAAATAAGCCCATCCACCTCCACAAAAGTGGCATAAACCCCAAAACGGGGTAGTTTCCGTTGAATATCGAAATACAGATTTGCTGTTGGAAATCCCAACTTAGCGCCCCTGTGTTTACCAGGAGCAACGTAGCCTGTAAGCACATAAGGACGACCAAGCAGCCTGGCAGTCTGTTCAACTTCGCCAGAATCCAACGTCTGCCGGATTCGTTGAGAAGAAATCACCTGCCCATCCAACATCACAGGGGGAATATCCAGGCATGGCACCCCCATCGCGGAGCAGACGCTCTGTAAAACATTTCCGGTTCCCTGTCTGCCCTTCCCGAGGGCAAAGTTCTCTCCCACCAACAGCCCCTTCAGGGGAACAAGTGAATTGAGTTTCCTCAAGAATTGTTGGGTATCGAGATCCGCTAATTGTTGGTTGAATGGTAAACAGAGGATAACATCCAGCCCTGTTTTTGCCAATAATTCATTCTTCTCTGTGCGATCGTTCAGGTAAAAGCCCTCTACCTCCTGGGTAAAATACACGCGGGGGTGCGGCCAGAATGTCAGTGCCACAGCAAGCACCTTATCCTGCCTGGCATGGGTGATGAGTTCAGCAATCAATGCCTGGTGACCCAGGTGTACACCGTCAAAATTACCGATTGTGATCCATGCAGGCTCAAGCGGTTTCTCTGGCCAGTCATTTATCATTCTGCTCATCGGCTGTTCCTTTACAAAAAACAACCCCGCCGACTGTACTGAAGGCGGGGTGGTTAATAGCCAACATCAGTTGCTGAAAACCTTGCGAGGTTGCCATTCACTGGTTTCCGCATCATACTCGATCAACGCCACCAATTCACCGTCTTCGCTGATGGCTCGTGCCAAGGTGCCGTTCTCCAGCCCATCTTCACCTGGCACACGATGTCCGTGGCTGATTTCATCGATTTGCTCGTGACTGACAATGATGGTGTGCCAGTCTCCAAGCGCTTCTGCAGCAGGAATGAGATGCTTGTACCAATCTCCATTTTGGAAGGCTTCTTCCAACCGTCGTAACGAAACCGCATCTCTCAGACCAAAACGACCATTCTTGGTGCGCCGCAAACCAATCAAGGTAGCGCCACACCCAAGTTTTTCACCCAAATCGGAAGCCAATGAGCGCACATAGGTACCCGAAGAGCATTGAATATCAACTACTGCCTCTGGCGGATCCCAATCGAGCAGTTCCAGGCTGTGTACCGTGATCAGGCGAGGTTCAAGTTCGACCTCTTTTCCTTCACGGGCTAATTCGTACGCCTTTTTCCCTTTAACCTTCAAGGCGGAATAGATTGGAGGGGTTTGTTCAAATTCCCCAACGAAACTACTTAACGCTTCCTCAAGTTCTTCATAACTAATGTCAACCGGGCGACGGCTGGTGACCTCACCTTCTGAATCGAAGGTGCTGGTCGTCATTCCAAACTTAATCACAGCCTGATAGCGCTTATCAGAAGCTGAAACAAACTCACTCAAACGTACTGCCGGACCCACAAGGACTACTAAAACTCCTGAAGCCCGAGGGTCAAGTGTGCCGGTATGACCAGCACGGTTTATGTGGGTGCCTTTACGGATTGCTTGAACGACATCATGAGAAGTCATGCCAACAGGCTTGTCCACAATTAAAACACCGGACACCTTGTTTAAAAAATTTTCCTGAGGTTCTCTGTTATACTCCATTGTTCCTCTGTATAGATCTCCCCTTACTATTTACATAGTGATGGGTTTCAGCCAACACTAATTTTTTCACTTCTTGCAGCTCACCTTTTATGTCAGCTCCTGCAGCTGAGGCGTGCCCCCCGCCGCCAAATTGGGCGGCGATCCCGGAAACATCCAGCCCTTTGACAGAACGCCAGCTGACTTTTACACCGCCATTTTCTTGCTCAATAAACAAAACGGAAATCAATGCCTCAGGTACAATAGTTAAGGTATTGATCAAATCGGCGTCATCATTTGCAGGATATCCAGCAATGATTCTATCATCAAGTGTCAGAGTCGAAGACAAGACTCCTTCATTCATTTCCAGTTTTGTCAGTCCTTGTCCCCAATAACGAATTTCAGAAAGACTTCGCATCGAGAGGGTCTGATGGTAAACATGAACCAGATCAACCCCTTTTTCCATCAAATCTGCGGCAGTTCGCAGCGCGAGCGGGGTGGTATTGTTGGTTCGGAAACCAAGTGTGTCCGCCAGTAAGCCAACCATCAGGCAAGTTGCAGTATCTTTGCTCACCGGGAGACCCCAATCGGGTAGTTTGGTGGTAAGCAGCAGTGCAGTTGCTTCAGATTCAGCTTCCACGTAATCGATTTTCCCAAAATCAATGTGCGTTTTATGATGGTCAACCACCAGGTCAGGCTTGGGCAGGGCGTCCAAAACGGTACCAACCCGGTAACTATCTGCGCTGTCAACAACGATCAGATAGTCATAATCAAGGCTGACCTCGCTTGTGACTTCCCGTGCACCTGGAAGATAACGATATCGTTCAGCCACCCCATCCTGAAGTACGCATTGAATTTCCTTGCCAACTTCGCGTAAAGCATTGCCAAAGGCAAGCGCGCTTCCAACAGCATCACCATCCGGTCGGATGTGGGAAACAATAACGACCTTTCTGGCGTTTGCCAGTTGCTCCCGAATGGTGTGATCCATAGCTTGACCCACGAACATACCCCTATTCTTCCCCATAATCGTAACAATCCAAGCCCTCGACTCCTTCGTCAGGATCTTCATCAATTTCATCGTCCAGAACAGGATGTTCTTCATTTTGCCATTGATTCAGGAGGCTGTCGATACGGGCAGCCTTCTCTGGGGTAGGATCCCAGAAGAAACGAAGTCGGGGGGTCACCCGCAGGTCTACTTCCTGTGAGATTTCATATCGCAAAAAGCCTCGGGCTCGCTGGAGCGCATTGAGGACTTCTTCAGCCCTTTCCTGACCCTCGAGCGCTGATACGTAAATGTTGGCATAATCGAGTTCCCGGTCAACTTTAACATCTGTGACCACCACTCCAGCCAATCGTGGATCTTCAATTTTTCCAAGTAATACCGTTGACAGAATTTCTTTCATCCTGTCATTAATTCTCTTCATTCTCAAAGTTGAAGGCATAACATCTCCTCCTTATTAATTCTAGCCACCAAATTTTTCCATCACAAAGCATTCTAACAGATCACCAACCTCAAATTCCTCAAAGTTCTTAAAGGTGATACCGCACTCCATCCCTTCGCGCACTTCCCGTACATCGTCTTTTTCCCGACGGATCGAAGAAATTTCTGTCGTGATCACTTCCTGTCCGGCTCGCATAAGTCTTACCGGAGCATTTCTGCGGAATTCGCCGTCCAAAATCCGACAGCCTGCTGCTGTTCCACCCTTGGAAACCTTAAAGACTGCAAGAACAGCCGCCTTACCGATCACACGCTCTACCAATTCTGGTTCAAGCAGACCCTTCAGAGCCTTCTCCACATCTTCCACCAGGCGGTAAATGATGTTATAGAGACGGATGGAGACACCTTCAGTATCAGCCAGACGACGCGCACCCTGGTCAATACCAACAGCAAAACCCATCACAACAGCGTTGGAGGCAGCCGCCAGCATGATGTCACTTTCGGTGACATTGCCGGTTTCTGCATGAAGCACTTTAACAGAAATATCTTTCTGCTGTTTGCTCAACTTATCAAGCTCGTTGGTGATTGGCTCCAGCGAGCCCTGGACATCAGCCTTTAAGATCAGACGTAGTTCCTTGGACTCTCCGGACTTATAGCGATCAAACAACTCTTCCAATGTTGCCCGTTTGACGTTCTTCTTGGCTTCCCGCTCAGCTTTGCGCTCAGCTACCATCAGACGACCCTCTTTTTCACTCGGAACAACCTGGAACAGGTCGCCTGCTTCAGGGAGCGAGCTAAGACCCATCACAACAACTGGTGTGGATGGCGGAGCTTTGGTCACACGCTTCTGGCGCTGGTCAAACATTGCCTTGATCTTGCCAACAGCCTCTCCAGCGACCACAACATCTCCAACTTTAAGCGTACCATTTTGCACCAACATAGTTGCCAGGGGTCCCCGTCCCTTTTCAAGGCGAGCTTCCACAACGGTTCCAATACACTGCCCTTTGGGGTTGGCTTTGATGGTCAGGTTATCCGCGACCAAAAGAATGGTTTCCAACAAATCTTCCAAACCAATGCGCCCTTTGGCTGAAACAGGCATGACAAAGGTATTGCCCTCCCATTCATCCGGCTGCAGACCAATTTCCGAGAGTTGTCGTTTGACACGATCCTGGTTGGCGTCAGCTTTGTCAATTTTATTCAGAGCCACAATGATCGGGACCTGGGCAGCCTTGGCATGGTTGGCAGCTTCACGGGTCTGTGGCTGTACACCGTCATCTGCGGCGACAACCAGTACAACAATGTCTGCGCCCTGTGCACCGCGAGCACGCATTGAAGAGAACGCAGCATGACCGGGGGTATCCAAAAAAGTCAGAGCGCGACCATTATGAGTAATTTGATACGCACCGATATGTTGGGTGATTCCACCGACTTCTCCGCCGGCAACATCCGTGTTGCGAATGGCATCCAGTAAGGTGGTTTTGCCATGGTCAACGTGACCCAGGATGGTGATCACAGGAGGTCTGGCGCTCAGATTCTTGGAATCCTCCGTCAAGATGACGCGGCGCCACAAAGGCATCTCGCCTACTTCTTCGACCACCTCTTCTTCCTGCTCGAGCTGAGGTTCAAAGCCGAGTTCTGTGGCAACAACAGCAGCAGTGTCAAAATCGATCGTCTGATTGATACTCGCCATAACGCCGTTTGACATCAGGATCTTGATAACCTGGACCGCACTGGTATCCAGCAATCCTGCTAATTCACGAACGATTATGCTATATGGTAATTGGATGTTTTTGTCTTCTTTTTTGCCCATTAATACCTCCATTTTCTTTCACAGCAGCACCCTGTTGAACGGTAACGGTATCCTGAGCAAATTGTCGGCTGACAATCAGGCCATTGTCTGATCCTTGTCGGAAGTCTTCCCCACCTCAAAGTCTCCATCAGATGGACTACTTTCAGGTAAAGCTTCCATGTAAGCAACCAGAACGGCCAAATTTTGTTCCGTTATCGTTGTTCGTAGAGCTTTTGCCAATGTTCCCTTCAATCCCCGGTTCCAGCAGCTCTTTTGGTCGTGTAAGTAAGCTCCACGACCAGGGAGTTTGCCACTCAAGTCGATCCTTACGCCTTCCTCGGTCCTGACCAGGCGGATCAATGTCCGTTTGGGCAAAACTTCCCGGCAGCCTACGCAGGTTCGCTGAGGGATGTGTTTGGGTTTTGGTTTATTTTTTGCTGCCACCTTGGTGCTTTCTCTACAAAAGCATGTTTAATTATTTCCTGCCTGTCATTAAGGCATAAACCCTGCCCACTCCTGGACTACCCGGGAGAGGGCAGAGCATTTTTTACCATTCTTCCCAATCGTCTTCACCCTTGCGGTGTGTATAACGCACCACATCGGTATCCTGATCAGGATCATATTCCACCGTGTAGCCACGGCGCTTCTTGCCCTTCTTTTTCTTGGAAGGACCAAGCTGATTTAATTCTTCATCATCGTCTGTAGTTGCTTTGTCACGGCGCATCGTATCGAGACGGAAGAGCTCTTCAAAGCTCTTTTCCTCTGTACCTTCAGCTTCAACACCAACTTGCACGGATTCGACTTCTTCCAAAACCGGTTCAGCGGCTTCTTCAGTCACTTCTTCTACAGCTTCTTCCACGGGTTCGACTACCGGGTTTTCCTCCACTTCAGGAATGACCACTTCAGCTACCGCTTCTTCTTCAACTGGTTTGGCAACTTCAACAACTTCCTCAACCTTCATGGGCGGGAATTCGTACGTATTGACAACATCCAGGATTTCTTCAAAGTTCTTTGGACCAATGCCATTGAAGCCTAAAATGGTGTCTGGATTGGTTTGTGCTGTAAAAATCAGGTCACCAAAAGTCTCCAGGTGATTTTCCTGAAGGATGACCAGGATGTGTTCTTTGATGCCAGGAACGTCATAGATTGACATTTCAAAGGCACGCGGGTCGATGCCGTCCCTGATGGCTTTAAGCTCTGCCATGTGGGCATCCACTTCATCCTTACGGTCAGCTTCACCACGTCGTTCAACCCGATCAACGAAACGACCGATCAAGGCGCTATCATCCATGTTGAGAACGCGACCGTCAGATTTCATCTGAAGCAGTTCTTCAACGCGTGTCATCGTCTCCGCTTCTTGTTGTGCCAAATTGGCGAGGCTTTTGTCTTCACGCAGTTTGACTAAGGCTTTAGCGGCAGCTTCAGAAACGCTCATGATATCAATCCGCCAACCAGTCAGTTTGGCTGCCAGGCGTGCATTTTGACCTTCACGACCAATTGCCAGGCTAAGCTGATCTTCGGGAACAACCACGGTAGCGGTTTTGTGTTCGTAAATGGAAGGATTAAGATACACACCAGAGACGCGGGCAGGGCTGATCGCTTTACTGATATAGACAGCGGCGTCCGGGCTCCATTCGATCACATCGATTTTTTCGTCATGTAATTCACGCACGATCGCCTGGATGCGCACACCGCGCTGCCCAACACAGGCGCCAACGGGGTCGATTCCCTGCTGGGTGGCAGAGACGGCGACCTTGGCACGCTGACCAGGTTCGCGGGCGATGGATCGGATCTCAACGATTCCGTGATAGATCTCAGGCACTTCATTTTCAAGTAAGCGGCGCAAAAAGTTGCGATGCCCGCGAGAAAGCTCGATTTGGAGCCCCTTGGTGGTGTCCTCTACGCTGACCACATAGGCACGGATCCGGTCATGGATGCGGAAGCGTTCATTTGGGATCATGTCTTTTTTCTGCATGATGCCTTCAGCTTTCATATCCAGACCAATGGTTGCCTGGCGGGAATTGACCGCCTGAACGATACCACTGGTGATCTCGCCTACCTGCTTGATGAAATGTTCGTACTGGCGCTGTTTTTCAGCGTCGCGAATTTTCTGTTGGATGGCTTGTTTGGCTGTGCTGGCTGCAATTCGACCAAAGTCCTTGGGGGTCGATTCGACCATTACCAGGTCTCCAATTTCACAGTCAGGATAGTGCTTGCGAGCATCTTCCAACAATACTTCTGTGCGTTCATCGAAGATGCTATCAGAGACTTCTTTCTCTGCAAAAACGCTGACGCTGCCGGTATCAAAGTCCATGACAACTTGAACATCCTGGGCGGCAGATGCACCAACGGCTTTGCGGTAAGCGGAAATCATGGCTGATTCAAGTGCAGCCAAAATTACATCGCGTGGTAAACCGCGTTCTTCCAGGACCTCATTGAAGGCTAATGCAAATTCGCTTTTCATCGCTTTCTTTCTCCAAAATAAAACACAATCTCAGTTCTAAATAAAAAAGTGGACTTCTGTCCACTTTTCGAGTTGAAAAGTATTGAACTGACTAACGCAAAAATAATAACACATCAAAGGTCAGAAATCAAGGTTTACGATTCATGGAATGAGAGGAATAACGTCGTGTGCCCTATATGGTCGATGCTTGGGTATATTTTGCTCCCCATACCAACTTCTACATGGCTTGGGACGAAATTTGTTGGTCGGATATGCCAGCGTAGTAATGGATTGAGCAACGCTTGCGCAATTGCTTGTTCTTCCCTATCAATCAAGTAAAATTACATAAACACAACCTATCTTTCCGGGAGGTCAGGATGAGACAAAACAAACTATGGTGGAAGCATGGGATCGTCTACCAGATTTATCCGCGTTCATTCCAGGATTCCAATGGAGACGGTATCGGCGACCTGGCAGGAATCATCCAGCACCTTGACTACCTGCAGGATCTGGGCGTGGATGCCATCTGGATGTCGCCGATCAACCCTTCCCCTGATGTCGATTTTGGCTATGACGTTTCTGATTACCACACCATCGACCCGAAATTCGGCAACCTACAAGATTTCGAACGCCTGCTCCAGGAAGCACACAAAAGAAACCTGCATATCATCATGGACCTGGTGTTAAGCCACTCTTCCAACCAGCATCGTTGGTTCCAGGAATCCCGTAAATCTAAAGACAATCCCTATCATGACTGGTACATCTGGCGAGATCCTGCCCCAGCTGGCGGCAAGCCCAACAACTGGGCTTCCATATTTGGTGGGGATGCCTGGGAGTTTGATGAGAGTTGCGGTCAGTATTATTATCATATGTTCCATAAGCACCAGCCTGATCTGAACTGGCGCAATCCCGAAGTGCGTTCCACCATGCTGGATGTCTTCCGCTACTGGCTGGATAAAGGTGTCGATGGTTTCAGGCTGGATGTGTTCAATAATTATTACCAGGATGCGCTTTTTCGTGACAATCCAAAGACTCAAAGTTTCAGTGTTCGCAAATTACTGCGCAAGTTTGATGCATTTGACCATCTTTACGACACCAATCAGCCCGAGATGATCGAGGTCGTGGAGGATATACGCAAAATCATGGATAGCTACCCTGACCGTTATGTTGTGGGCGAAACCTTCCTGGTCGACTCTGCAAGTGCTCGTACCTACATTGGACCAAACAGGCTGCATGCCGGCTTCGATTATGCCTTCTGCAATGCCCCATTCAGTGCAAGGGCATATGGCAAAGAGATACAATATTGGGACGCCCTCCACGGGGACGATGCCTGGCCAAACTACTTCTTCAACAATCATGACACTCCCCGCTCCACAACCCGCTTCGCTAAAGGCAGCAGCGACGCAATCCCAAAACTATTGCTTGCGATGCAGTTGACAGTGCGCGGAACGCCTTATCTTTACTATGGTGAAGAAATTGGCATGCGCGATATCACATTGACCCGCTCTCAAATTCAGGATCCGGTTGGAAAACAATACTGGCCCTTCAACAAGGGTCGCGATGGCTGTCGCTCTCCCATGCAGTGGAGTGCAAAGCAAAATGCCGGATTTACCACTGGTGAACCCTGGCTTCCTGTCAATAAGGATTTTCCTGTCCGCAATGTCGAATCCCAGGTTAACTCACCTTCCTCCATGCTTTCTTTCTACAAGGAGTTGATCCGGCTCAGGCGGACACATCCTGCCTTGAATGCTGGTAAGTTGGAAATGATCCAGGTTGATCACGAGGACCTGTTGGTTTACCAACGCGTGCTTAATGAGCAAAAGATCCTGATCGTATTGAATTTTTCAAAAGAGATCGCAACCTACCAGCTACCTACACAAGAATTCAATAAATGGGAATTGCTCTATGCAGGCAATGAAGCCATGGTTGCCCAGATGACAGAAAATAGTCTTAACCTGCCACCCTATGGGATTGGCATCCTGATCTCAAGATCAGAATAGGAGTATGTTGCAGGAAAGCGGAAGTTCGGCTGATTTTTCGACAGCTCCCTGGGTGAGAGGTTTCGAACCAGGTCTAATACCGGAACGTCCTTTGCCCTTGGAACGCTTCTTCCCTCCCTACCAGGAGGGCATGGTCAAGAATTGGGTCAGCCGATATGCCTCTCCAGGTTCTTACCTGCTTGATCCCTTTGGACAGAACCCATTTACTGCCCTGGAATTAGCCCGGGCTGGTTACCGCGTTCTCGTTTCGGCAAACAACCCGATCGCTGCCTTCACACTCCGAGTATTGTCTGCTGCTCCAGATGCCGAAATGATCAACCAGGCATTGCTACAATTAAATCAAAACCGAATGCGGGATGGGTCCACCCTGGAAGAGTATTTGAGCAACTTTTACCGGTTGGATTGTCCCAACCCGGAGTGCCGTGCAGAGTCCAAATTCGAAGTCGACACATTTATCTGGTCCGAAGATGCCACCAATCCTCATCTTGCGGTCGGTACTTGCCAGGATTGCGCCTTCAACGGTGAGATCAACCTCACGACAGCCATACAGGAAACTCTTGGCAAAACCCCTTCCTATGCCCTGACACGTTCTCAGATTTTGGAAAAGGTAGCCGGGCAGGACCCACCACTCAGACGGGTGATGGAGGAGGTCATTTCTTATTACAACCCCAGGGCTCTGGTTGCCCTGCAGATTCTCTTAAGCAAGATCGAGACCAGCAGTCTGACCCCCCAACAATCCGATGTGCTCAAAGCCATGTGGCTGACAGCAGCAGACCAGGTAAATCAACTTTGGATCTGGCCCAGAGGCAAGAACAGACCAAAACAACTGATTCGCCCACCACTTTACCAGGAAGTCAACGTCTGGAAGGCGTTTTTACGCTCTGTCAGTCTCTGGTCGCAATCTGCTGAAGAAATCAAACTGCGGGATTGGCCCAAACGCGTTCCACCTACCGGGGGAATCAGCTTGTTTGAAGGACGTTTACGGGAATTGGCAGAAGTTCCGGAGCCAGGATTGATTAAACTGGTGCAAACCTCCCTACCAAGACGCAACCAGGCTTGGTGGAACCTTTCGGGGCTTTGGAGCGGCTGGCTTTGGGGAAAAGAAGGTGTCAAAACCCTGCGTAATAGCCTGTTAAAGCAACGCTATGACTGGACCTGGCACAGCGTCGCGCTCAAAAAGGTTTTAGCCCAGTTACCTGGTTTAATTGGTCAGGATGTACCAGTTTTGCTTCTGACCAGCGAACTAGATACACTATTCTTATTTGCTGGTTTGATTGGAGCAAAAACCGCGGGTCTGCAGTTGCATTCCGCGGCCATCGACGGTGAGATCGAGACACTGCAATGTGTCTGGCGCCTTCCCGCCCCCATTCAACCCTCGTTTTTTGAAAAAGAATCTACCGTAGGCATCAAGCAAAGCGGAAAGGAATTTTTAGGCAAGCTCGGTGAGCCTACACATTGGTTGCGCTTGTTAACTAATACAGCGGCCGACCAATTAATTCGAGGTAACCTGGATGATCGACCCAGACCAAACGAAATGCTAAATGACCTTGAAAGTGAGTTTGCCTCAGCTTTGAATGATACCGCCATTTTTCAGCGATTCAACCCAGGCTCCACACCGGAAGCAGGCTTGTATTGGCTCACCAAACCGCCTTCAGATATGGTCAGCATGGCGGATATTGCCGAAGAAGTGCTGGTTTCAGAGCTGCAGAGTAAGCTTATACTGACATTTGATGACCTGTACAAGGCGATCTATGCCCGCCTGAGTGGTTTGCTGGCACCCTCAGATGAGCTAATTCAGGCAATCCTCGAATCTTACGCGCAGAAAGAAAAACTAGATACAGGCTCACTCTATCGCGTCCTGCCCAGGGAAAGTGCAGCTGCCAGGGCAGATGACCTTCAACAGATCAAATCGATCCTGGAAAAAATGGCGGATACGCTCAATTATCGTCGTGAGACGCTCCCGGAACGGATCCTTTGGGTGGATCAGACCGGAACCCCATTGTACAGTTTCTTCCCCATCGCTAATGCTCAAATATCGAGAATTCTGACAATGAATCAGGATCTTCCGGGTCAAAAAATTATCGTCCTGCCTGGAAGCCGCTCAAATCTGATTGCGTACAAACTTAAACGGGACCCAAACCTGCGCCTGCTCAAAGGGGATAAATGGCAGTTGGTGAAATTCCGCCAGCTTCGTAACCTGGCAGGTAATCCGCTTTTGAGCCGCGATCTCTTCAACTCACAGATCAGCGGGGACCCACCCGAATTTCACACCTCGCAGTTAGCCTTGTTTTAGGCAGCCAGAAACTGCATCCTTCGTGTCCTGAGCACAGCGAAGGATCTTTTTAAATGTAGGTCGGAATGAGACCGCCTGCTAACCATTGACCATTTGTGACCTTGAGCGGTCTCACTCCGACATCATGTGCTTTTCTGTAATAACCCACCTCCTCAATTCCCCTATTTCCCTTTAATTCGTTATAGATGGCGAGTTTTCGATGGCGGAGTGTGCAAAAGAGGCGCATTCCGCCCTACATGCTTCGGTCAGAGTGACAAGTAATATGACGATCCTTTTTTTACGGCTCACCCGGCGTAGATGTAGGTTCCTCGGTTGGTGTCGCGGGCGGGGTGGGCGTAGCTGTTGGTTCAGGAGGAATTGTGGGTGTCATCGTCGGCGTCATGGTTGCCGTTGGCGTCACAGTCGGAGTCGGGGTCGGGATATCCAAACGTAAAACCCACTTCTTCTGGACTTCCGTGTTTATGGTGCTGTGCAAGGTGACCCTGAGCGTGATCACATCCGCGTTTATATCCGTCATGTCCCATTGCATTATCTCAGCCGCTGAGCTGATTGGATAGGTGATCCAATCCGGAGTCAGCGCATTCCATTGCGATGGGTCAGATCCTTCACCCCAATGGATCTTAAATTGCTTAAAGTTGGCGGTCGCGTCGACAACGCCTGCAATCACAAAGGGATTCTCCCTTATCACGGTATTTTCGTTGATGCCAATCAAAGAGATGATCGGTCGGGGGTCATCCAGCCGGCATTCCCGTTCTGGTTTGATCACAAGCGGATCAGGAAAACCGTTGTTCTTTGCCCAATCGCGCCCAGGTTGGGTACCCAACCACTCGATGGCTGATTTGTCCTCAACGTTGATCGTCAGAGCTTCTTTGGTGAACTCAGCACAAGATGGTGAAGCCTGCAGGTTCGTCCAGGCATCAATGGAAGTTTTCAACCACAGGTCCTGGTCTTTGGGCAGAGGTTGTTGATCGGAAGCAAAGATTTCTGTCTTGTAAGCAGGGCAATATTCGCTTGGCTGCGCACCGGAAATTGTACAAATCGTGGTATCCACCACATCCGACGGGCGCGCAAATGGTGTGGCATTTCCGTCTTTATAACGGTTGATCCCAGCCTGCATGATCTGCGCCCAAATCGGGGCTGCCCCTTCCACACCGGTGGTGTTGATCATGGGTGTGTAATCAGCATTCCCTACCCAAACGCCCACAACCAGGTCGGGGGTATATCCCATTGTCCAGTTATCACGAAAGTCGTTGGTGGTACCTGTCTTGGCAGCAGCTGGAAAAGGCAGGTTGAGGATAGAGTTGTACCCGAACATGGGAGCACGGGCAGCCGAATCGGACAAGATTGAAGAGATCAGGTAAGCGTGCGCACTGCGAACCACCTGGTCGCCAGCCGGCGGTTGGTATTCAAAAAGCACATTACCCTGGTGATCGACCACTTTGGTGATCGCCACTGGTGCCACTTTTCTGCCCTCGTTGGCAAGCACCTGAAAGGCACTGGTCATCTCAAGCAGGCTGACTTCTCCACCACCCAGTGTGAGGGATAGACCATAATCCTGTCGGTTGAGCGACGTGATACCAAGCCGTCGGGCAAAATTGATAAAACCATCCTGCTCAGCGGTATTGGGGTCGTCATAAATACCCACATATTCCAACGCTTTGACAGCAGGGATATTGTAGGAGTTTGCCAACGCATCACGCACCAACACCGGACCGTGGAAACGACCATCATAGTTGACAGGTTCATAATCCGGACTGGAATCAAACGGATCTGCGGAGGGTCTGAACTTGGTCGGCACATCCCAGATGAGTGTTGAAGGCGTCCAATCCTTTTCGAAGGCTGCCAGGTAGGTGAGGGGTTTGATAGAAGAACCAGGCTGGCGCGTATTAGTAAGCGCCATATTGACCTGACCACTGATAGCCGCGTTGTTGAAGTCAGCCGAACCGACCATGGAAAGAATTTCTCCATTAGAAGGATTCATCACAACCACCGCCCCATTGGTGGCGTTTTTTCCTTCCATTTGAGCCAGTTGGTTGGTAACGGCTTGTTCCGCATCGCGCTGCATATCCGGATCCAGGGTGGTATAGACAGAAAACCCAGAGCGGTAAATGGTCTGAGCGTCAAATTGAGATTCGAGCAAAGACTGGATAAACACCACCCAATGGGGGAATTGCATGTCGATATCTTGCTTTGTAAACTGATACGCCTCCAGGGCATCCGATGCCTCAACTGTTTGAATGGCATCCAAACAGACCGGTTCAAGGTCTTCACCGATATGAATACAGCCGGTTTCGTTACTGAGTTCGTACATCAGTACCAGCACCGTCTTGAAACGGTTGATGGTTGCTTCGCGGTTATTGTAGATATCGTAAACAGCTGGCGTTTGGGGAATACCAGCCAGGAAGGCTGACTGCCATAGGTTCAGATCGGCTGCAGTGGAATTGAAATAGGTGGAAGCAGCTGCTTCTATGCCGTAAGACAGGTTGCCATAGAAGATTTCGTTCAGGTAAAGCTCGAGCACCTGTTCTTTGGTATACCGGCGGGTAATTTCTGCCGCGAGGATGATTTCGCGAGCTTTTCGCTCATAAGATTGCTCAAACCGCTCTTCTGTGAGAAGCAACAATCGGGCGAGCTGCTGTGTAATCGTCGAGGCACCCGAAACGATTTCGCCCGAAGTGTAGTTGGAATATAAGGCACGTGCCAGGGCGATCAGATCGAAACCCGGGTGGTTGTAATATTCTTTGTCTTCAGTTGCAATGGTCGCCGCAATCAGGTAAGGGGAGATGCGCTCCAGCGGCACATAAGTTCGTTTGCCGGCGTTGGGGTCCACGATCTCGTAAAGAATGTTTCCGTTTCGATCCAGGATGTAAGTGGTTTCAAACTGGGATGCCCGGTCTTGCAGTTCATCCACGGATGGCAGAGTGCTGGCGATGTCCAGGTATTGGGAAATGGCAAAAACTGCACCCGCCAAAAACAACAAGAGCAAGACGACTAAGGTGATCAGAATCCCCCGGCTCAGACAGCCTTTTCTTTTTTTTGTTTTCCGGGAGGGCGGAAGGGCTTGCCCGCCCACAGGAGTAGGCTGAGTTTTACTGCCAACCGGTTTCAGACTGGGCTGGGCTAAAGCCGTCACCCGATCTTTCGGTTTGATAACCTCTACTGGTTGGGTGTCGTGGGGAACTTCTGTTCCAGCAGGTGTGAACGCAACCGCATTGAGTGCCGTTGCCTGTGGGTCAATTTCTTCGACAGGTTCAGGCAGGATCACCTCCGGAAGGGGTTGATTGGCTGGTGTTTCGGGGGGTATGGTCTCTACGAAGTCCAGATCCATGGCAGTTTCCTGGAGGACTGGCTGAGTAATTGGGGTCTCCTCTTTGTCATCCTGGACGAAGGTTTTTTCCTTGTCATCCTGAACGAAGTGCAGGATCTTATCAGTTTCAATTGCCCAATGGCCGGTTCTGAATTCATCACCAGGATTGGCGTAGTTGTTCTGACCGTTCTGTTCCTCGATGCTAAGGGGTGTTTCTGTGTAGTTTTCTAATTCCTTGAATTGCAGACCTTCGTCCGTTTTTTCTTCAGGAATTACAGGCTCACCGCTCGTCGGTAACAATCCTTGAGTTAATTTTTCAGACTCAGATGGTTGGTTAGTTTCCATGGTACCTTCTCTTCCTTACGTATAATCGATTTTAACATAAAGGAACCAGGCAAGATTTTATGATCTTGCACGGTATGATTGAACTTCTGGTATGGTGAATCCTCTTCCCGATCGCCTATCGCATATAATAAAGGGGTGAATATTGGTCCCTTCTTTAGTAATGATGCCATTGGTCTTACCTTTGCTGCAGATCAGCAATTTTTAGAAACACCCAACTCGCTTGACACCGTCTGGCAATTGGAGACGGACGAATGCGCACCCATCAGCCTGATGAGCACCCTGGGTTTGCAAGCCCGTAGTTTTCAGATCTTGCCCCAGGTTAGTTTGAACAAAATTTCCCAAGAGCGTATCCGGGATTTCTTCTGCCAGCCTCTTATTGACCGGATTTTCTCCAACTACATTATGCTGACTATCGCCCCCGTTGCCGATGTTAAGGCAACGATCGAGTTTTGGGTCCGGGCTGGCGATTGGGTGCAGGGACGGATAAGGATCACCAACCATGGTGAGACCAATATCGAGGCAGCAGCCAGGTTAGCAGCCCGGTTGGTCGCATTGCAGGGAAGTTCTGAGCTCAAACCGATTCGACAGGGTTTTCACACCTATCTGAAAGGTCAAACCGGCAGTCTTTTGGTCCAGCTGGGTATGGAGGGGAGCTCAAAAACGGTGCTTAGCCCCAACCTGGCACTGGAACAAGGGAAACACCTCAGCCCTGGTCAATCGTTTCAGGCGATCTGGCAATGTGAGATCCAAAAAAACGGGGGCGAAAATCATTCATCGTCGAAGAGTTACTCAACCAATTGGGATGGCGAAATCGCACGGCTGGAGATCGCCAACCAGGCACGCATTGTTCAGATCAGCACTCCAGAGCAAAACTGGGATGAATGTTTCTATTCCAATCAGATTCAGGCTTTTCAGTTATTAAGAAAAAATGCCAAGGGCGATGTAAGCCCGGATAAAAACCGCAGCATCCATTCCGCATTTTCTGCAGTCAACCCAAGCGCCCGTTCAGGGATCTCTGCCCTGGACTTGTGGCAGCTTTTGTGTAGTCTTCTCACGGTACAAAGTGAATTGGCTGCCAAACTATTGGCAGACTATCTGGCAAAAGCCGCGGCTGATTTTACCAACAGCCCGCAGAATGCCTTGCCTTTTCCGTGTTTGTGTGACCTTGCCTGGCGCATACACCAACACTATCAGCAAAAAGACTACTTAATGGAGATTTATCCTTCGCTCAAGGCGCTTTGCCTTGCCTGGTTCACTCCATTTCATGACCGTGACCAGGATGGCATCCCTGAATGGACAAGTATCGAGCAGTGCGGTTTGAGCAGCCTGCCGACATTCAATCTGATGGATGAAAATGGATTGGCCACGCGCATCGCCTGTACTGAACAGCTCAACCTGGCTGCCTTGGTAGAGATAGAACTGAGGGAATTACATAAGATCGCTCAAATTGCTGAAGATCACAGCACGCTGTCAATGATTGACAATCACCTGCTCGTGATCCATTCTTTCACTGCAAGTTTTGCCAGCAATAATTTTAAAACGGGCTGTCTGGATCGCGAGAGCCATCACTGGCATTCGGGCGATGTGCTTTTCGAGGGCGACCTCAAGCATTTTGGCCTGAAATCGATCTATTTACATAGACCCGCCCGCCTTAATTTGCGGCTAAAACCTTCATTCCAACTTAAGAAACCCTCAGTTTTTTACCTTCACGGAGAAAACGCGGAAGGGGATCAAGTGATTGAGCCAGTCGAACCCGACAATTTGCTTTGGATTCCTGGGAGCTTTTTCTACACAACCAACCATATATATTCCCGTATCGACAAGATCAGCGACCTCCAAATCGGCGAAAGCCGCTTGGAGATCCATCTGGCAGATCTGGTAAGCCAGGATCTGGGGATGCTGCTCGCTGCCCCACTTGAAAAGGGGTCGGATGAAATTGAGAGCGAAACGTTGAGTACTTTCAATGCAAAGTCGATATTAGATAACACAAACTTTGGTCTGCCTGAAAATTTGGATCCGAATGCTGAAAAGAAAGTGGTCAACCTGGGCTGGAACCTCCTGGTCCTGGCAGACCTGATCCGCAAAGGTGATGCAGAAGTTGCTTTTGAACTCCTAAGTCAACTCCTAATGGGGCAAACCAATCATCTGCGACTTGAACACAGCAACACCGATCGTTGGAGCAGCCAGAATGGGCGGTCCCTTGGATTGCGAAACACAATTGGTGGTTTGATACCGATCAGCCTGGTGTTGGATCTGGCAGGCATCCGAATTCTCAATGAAAACAAAATCAGCCTTCAGGGTAAAAATCCCTTCCCCTGGCCTATCAAGGTGCAGTATCGCGGGCTGGAAGTGACCCGTGATGGTAAAAATGCAACTGTACGCTTCCCGAATGGAAGCTTCCAGCATCATTTCGGTAGTTCTCAAAAGACCTTTAGTAACGAGGTTGTGAATTCGATCGAGAATTAATGGACATGTAGACTATGCGCAACAACCTGTTTCGATTTCTTTTTCTCATTTTGACACTCCCCATTTTAGCTGCCTGCCGCCCAGCCAGCAGTCCAACCCCCATGCCCAGCCTGCCGCCGATTTTGAGTGAAGAGGAATTGCTAAAGACTTCGATTGCTCAAGTCACGCAGGCAGCTTTTGAAACCCTCGCCTATATCCCAACTGCAACTGCCACAAGCACATTTACTCCACCTACTCAAATAACTCAAATTGCAACGATCGCACGCAGTTCCACGCCCGAGCCCACGCCAACCAGCGACCTGCCTTGTAACAAAGCCGGTGCGGGTGTGCCTTTCGATATCACTATTCCAGATGGCACCCCCATGTATGCTGGTCAGGAGTTTACGAAAACCTGGCGTCTGGTGAACCGCGGTAGTTGTAAATGGACGCGCCTTTACAAACTGGTTTTCTACTCCCAGAATTCCATGGGTGCGCAGTACGAACAATTTTTAAGCGGCGAGGTTTTGCCTGGTCAAGCCATTGACCTCAGTGTCAAGTTTTACGCCCCCATCGCTCCGGGTAGTTACCAGAGCAACTGGATGCTGCAGGACCCCCAAGGCAACCTGTTCGGGGTCGGATTCAACGCTGATGCTCCTTTTTATGTCAAAATCATCGTTACCAACGATCCCACCCCGACACCAACCATAACCCCAACCCCCTCTCCCACACCATAGAGCACATTTGATTTTTCTCTGCTAAGATTCTCTTTTTTAGGTTAAGATTAGTCTCGCACAAAGGAGACTCCCATGAAAGATACCAATCCCAAAGACCCCGAAAACATGGCAGGCTATATCGAATCTCTGCCAGCAGATCTTGCATCAGCCTGGCAACAAGGTTTGGAGAAACCCTTAGCCAGTTATCCTCCTATTCAGAAGATAATCATAAGCGGTATGGGCGGTTCTGCCATCGGTGGGGATCTATTCTCAAGCTACCTGGCACCAAGTTCCGCAGTACCAATTATCTCCCGACGGGATTATGGCTTGCCTGCCTGGGCACAAGGACCACATACGTTGGTGGTGTGTTCTTCTCATTCGGGAAACACCGAGGAAACACTCAGCAGCTTCAAGGCTGCCAAGGAACGCGGCTGCTCCTTGCTCGCGATTTCTACTGGCGGCGCGCTGCAAAGAGAGGCTCTGGCTACCGGGGTTACACATTGGTATTTCAATCACAAAGGACAGCCCAGAACCGCCATCGGTTGGTCGTTCGGTCTCTTGCTTGCCCTGGCAGAGCGACTGGGTCTGATCCACGATCAACAAAAAGATATTGACAAAGCCGTAGCAGTCATGAAGAATCAATATCAATCACTGGAGCCTGCAGTACCTCTCCTTGAAAATCCAGCCAAACGATTGGCAGGACAACTGCTCGGCAGAAACATCGCCATTTTTGCTGCAGGGGAACTGGAAGTGATCGCCCGTCGTTGGAAAACACAGATAAACGAATTAGCCAAAGCCTGGGCAAGTTTTGAAGGCATCCCTGAGATGAACCATAATACCCTGGCAGGTCTGGTTTACCCTGAAGCACTTTTTGAAAAAACCTCCGCCATTTTCCTGCGGTCTGCTGCAGATCATCCTCGCAATCAAAAACGGATTGATCTGAGCATGCAGTTCTTCCTGCAAGCCGGCATCGCTGTGGATTCTGTGTTCGCACAAGGTGAGGGACGACTGGCACAGTTATGGAGCTTGCTGCAGTTTGGTGATTATGTCTCTTATTATCTCGCGTTGGACTATGGTATCGACCCCACCCCGGTGGAAGCGCTGAATGAGTTGAAATCCGCTTTGTCCGAAGAATAAGAACCATCGGTGCGAGATACGATGGGGATAAGTCGAAAACAATGGAAATAATGATAATTGGCAGACTATCATGCTCTCAATCCACCATCAACGGTTCTCACACGAACGCTTAGGTTAATCTTTCTTTCGCTTGCCACCAGATCTGATCAAACATTTCCGCACTCAGACGACCGGTTTGAGTGTTTTGCAAGCTGGGATGGTAGGAGCACAACAGCCACGGTAGTGCCTGGTGGGGCTGGTAAAAAGCTCCGTGACCAAAAACGATCTCTTTCCTGGAAAGCTCTGAAAAAGCAGGCAACCTGAGCAGACTATCCAGGGCAATCTTGCCCAATAGAACCACCCCTTGCAGGTTAGGCAAAAGTGCCATTTCCTGTTCAAGCCACGGCTTGCAGTTACTCAGTTCTTCCAAAGTTGGCTTGTTACCCGGTGGAGCGCAGCGGGCAGAAGCAGTCAGCCAACAATCGTGCAGCGCCAAGCCGTCAGCTCGATTTTCTGAGTCGGGTTGATTGGCAAGACCTGCCCGGTACAATGCTGGAAAAAGAAAATTCCCGGATCCATCGCCGGTAAACATTCTGCCGGTACGATTGGAACCATGCGCACCCGGTGCCAACCCCAGGATGAGCAAACGCGCTCCTGGGTCACCAAAACCGGGAACCGGTTTGCCCCAATAGTCCCAATCCTGGTAAGCACGTCTTTTTACTCGCGCCACCTCTTCCCGCCAAGCCACCAGGCGCGGGCAGCCTCGGCAGGTGATCAGTCGTTGCTTTAATTTCTGCAGTTCGCATTCCATTCCAAAAGTTTACCAGAGCTCAGTCGGGAACAATAACAAAAAAGCCATCCTCAAACCTGAAGATGGCTTTTCTACTCAACAAATTCTACTGTCTAGCGTTTGAACGCCAGGGCATTCCAGCCAGCATATTCACTGGTGAGGTCAAGTTCCTGCTCGATGCGCAGCAACTGATTGTATTTTGCGACGCGGTCAGAGCGGGCAGGTGCACCGGTCTTGATCTGACCCATGTTCATCGCCACTGCCAGGTCGGCAATGGTACTGTCTTCGGTTTCGCCGGAGCGGTGCGAACAGACAGCCCGCCAGCCATTGTTCTGAACCATGCTGACAGCTTTCATCGTTTCCGTCAGAGAGCCGATCTGATTGACCTTTACCAACAAGGCGTTGCAGGCTTTCTCTTCAATGGCGCGGGCAACACGGACAGGATTGGTCACCAGTAAGTCATCGCCTACAATCTGCAATCTATGCCCGTTCTTGGCTGTGAAGTTCTTCCAGCCTTCCCAATCATCCTGGGCGAAACCATCTTCGATCGAAACGATCGGATATTGTTCGATCCAGTTGGTCCAGAAATCGACCATTTCATCACTGGTCAGTTTGCGACCCTCTTTGCGCAGGTTGTAGACCTTGTTTTCTTCCTCGTAAAACTCAGAAGCAGCCGGGTCGAGCGCGATCGCGACATCTGTTCCAGCCCTGTAGCCAGCTTTTTCAATGGCTTCCAGGATCAGTTCCACGGCTTCGTTATTGGCTTTCAAGGCAGGCGCAAAACCACCTTCATCGCCAACCAGTGTGCCATAACCATGGGATTTTAGGACGCCTTTGAGGGCTGCATAAATCTCGGCTCCCCAACGCAAACCTTCTGAGAAGGTTTCAGCACCAAGCGGCATGACCATGAATTCCTGGGCATCTGTACTTTGCCAGCCGGTATGTGCACCACCGTTGAGAATATTCATCATCGGTACGGGTAAAACGTGCGAGTAAACACCACCCAGGTAACGATAAAGCGGCAAACCCAGGGAGGCTGCAGCCGCTTTGGCAACTGCCAG
Source organism: Anaerolineaceae bacterium (assembly GCA_040770225.1). Taxonomy (GTDB): domain Bacteria; phylum Chloroflexota; class Anaerolineae; order Anaerolineales; family Anaerolineaceae; genus Mesolinea. The sequence goes on along the minus strand of JAXGJN010000006.1, from coordinate 13,476 downwards.
GCTGGTACCCAAAATAGCGTTAGCACCAAATTTTGACTTATTGGCTGTGCCATCCAGGTCGATCAGTAATTCATCGATCTCTTTTTGTTCGACCGCATCCAGACCAAACAGCTCATCCGCGATTTCATCATTGATGTGATCAACAGCTTCCAAAACCCCTTTTCCGTTGTAGCGGTTCTTGTCACCATCACGTAGTTCCAGCGCTTCGTGGATGCCGGTTGAAGCACCGGAAGGAACTGCTGCTCTTCCAAAACTGCCATCAGCCAGGACCACTTCCACTTCCACGGTGGGATTACCACGGGAGTCCAAGATTTCAATAGCATTGATAAATTCAATAGTTGTATCCATTTTTCAAATCCTTTCATCTGTTGGAGATAATACAAGTATAACCTAACATGATTGTGTTAAGCCTTGAAACCTAAAGAGATTTGCTGGTCCGGAAGACCTCTTTGTTGGCAAGCTGCCTGGATCAAACCCAAAAACAGGGGGTGCGGTCGGTTTGGTCTGGAAAGAAATTCAGGATGGAACTGACAGGCAATCATGTAAGGGTGAGCCTTATTTTCCACTATTTCGACTAGCATACCATCCGGCGATTGACCAGAAAAAACCAAACCATGTTCTTCCAATATTTTTCGATACTCGTTGTTAACTTCATAGCGATGGCGGTGGCGTTCGTCCACAAGTTCCTGATTGTATAAATTGCTCGCCAACGTGTTTTCAAGAATACGGCAGGGGTAAAGCCCTAGTCGCATTGTGCCGCCCAACCGATCCAACCCTTTTTGGTCGGTCATCAAATCGATCACCGGGTGTTCGGTCATCTTGTCAAACTCAGCCGAATTCGCATCTTTCAGACCCAGAACATTCCGTGCGTAGTCGATCACCATCACCTGCAGCCCGAGACACAGACCAAGATAAGGAAGATTGTGTTCTCTTGCGAACCTGGCTGCGCGGATTTTTCCTTCCACGCCACGGCTTCCAAAACCACCAGGCACGATCACGGCATCCACATCTTTCAAGGCTGCTTCCGCATCTTCCACGGTCTCTAGGTCGGTCGATGAGATCCACTCAATATCCGCATCTACGCCATAATACAGGGCAGCATGTTTCAACGCTTCGCGCACACTCAGATAGGCATCATGCAGCTCAACATACTTGCCCACCAATCCAATCTTGACCGATGGTTTGGTATTTTTCAGTTCATTCACCATCCAACGCCAGCCGTCCAATTCCGGTTCATGTCTGGCTTCCAAGCCCAGCGCTTCCAGAAGAATATCTGCAACATGGCTCTCTTCCAGGCTTAATGGGATTTCATAGAGTAAATCGGCTGTCACCAATGGTACGACGGCTTCAGGCTTAACATCGCAAAACCTGGCAATTTTTTGGGTAAGCTCTTTTTCGACTGGGTAATCACTGCGTGCCATGATCATATCCGCCAAAATACCGATGGATCGTAATTCGCGCACTGAATGTTGGGTCGGTTTGGTCTTGGTTTCTGCCGTTGCCTTCAAGTAGGGCAGCCAGGTGATGTGCACAAAGGCTGTATTCTCTCTGCCAAGTTCATTACGCATTTCCCGGATGGCTTCCAGAAAAGGTTGACCTTCAATATCCCCAACCGTACCACCAACCTCGATCAGGGCAATCTCAGCTTCGCTGCTGCGCCCCAACAGGTTGATACGCCGCTTGATCTCGTTGGTAATATGTGGAACCACCTGGATCGTTCCTCCGAGGTAGTCACCGCGTCTTTCCCGTTCAATCACTTCTTCATAAACCTGACCAGTGGTAACCGTACTGGTTCGTTTAAGACGCAAGTCACAGAACCTTTCATAGTGCCCCAGGTCCAGATCGGTTTCAGAACCATCGTCAAGTACATACACTTCTCCATGCTGGTACGGGCTCATGGTGCCCGGGTCGACGTTGAGATAGGGGTCAAGTTTTTGGACTGTAATGGAAAAACCGCGGGCTTTGAGTAACCGACCAACAGATGCTGCTGTCACGCCTTTACCAACAGATGAGAGAACACCACCAGTAAAAAAAATGTATTTGATTCCCATAACACCTCAACTGTATTAAATGAAAAGGGAGGGCTTATAACTCCAGCCCTCCCCGGAAACAACTAGGTTCTTTGCAAAACGATGCTTCGCTTAATCATCCTTGTCGCCTGCGCTGCTCAACTTGTTCGTCAGAGTGCGCTCGAAGATATCATCTGCTTCCGTGTCTCGGTTTTTCTGTTTCTTGATACGGCTGGCAATTTCAGGGCGGCGCTGTTCGGCGCGGTCCATGGCTTTTCGCATGGCAATTTCCATGAATGTCGGGTCTGGAATGACTTCTTCTTCCACATCCTGGACCACTTCCTGTTTGCTTCCCTTACCTCTGCGCTTGGTGGGAGCAACTTCTGCCATAATTTCTTCGGGGGTCTCTTGCAGAGCTTTCATGCTGAGTTTGATCTGCTTTTTTCGCCGGTTGACTTCCAATATCTTGACATCAACTTCATCGCCAACTTTAATAACTTCAGATGGAAGGCGGACAAAATTGTGAGAAAGTTCGCTCACGTGGACCAGACCAGGGCGTTCTGCACCAATTTCGACGAAGGCACCGAAAGATTCCAGCCTTACAACGGTCCCCTTCACACTCATCTCAGGAGCAAGTTCCCGCCATTCGTACATCAAAGGCTCGCGCATGGTCAGTTCGTAATGATCTTTTAAAACACGTTTGACCCAGACCGTGATCAGCTGGTCAACTTTTAGAATCTCGTCCAGATTAGTGACAACTTTGTCTTTGTTGTCCGGATCCACCACTTGGGAGACATGTAAAAATGCAGGTAGTTTAGACCCAATGTCTACAATTGCTCCTTGTAGGGTGGTCTTCAACACCTTCCCTTCGAATTTTTGTTTTGCAGTTATGTTTTGATCGTTATTCGTTAAATCGACAGGGTTATCCATTATTTACTCCCAAAGGGTTATATTCACAATTTATTAGTATACACTTTTGCAGATATTTCGTCAATTATTCCTGACAAATTCATTCACTTTCTTGGTCATAGACAAGAACTCGGGAAAAATTTTAGGCGATTATACGCGTTATTGACGCAACAATCAAAAATTGTCCCAAGTGATAGGTAAAAATGATCCAAAACTTGTACTTGGGCAAGCGTCTGTCCAGTTTATCAAGACCGATCATGGCATCTGAGACGAAAAACAGGATTCCACCGATACCCGCGAAAACCGCTGCCAGTTCAGACCAACCCGGACGCGCCAAACATAACACTGCGCTGATCGCCATAGCCAGTACAAGCACGCCATATCCTTTGAAAAAGGGCAGAAGAGACCTCTTAATCTCCGAGACTGCTGCAAATCGATCGATCGCCAGATGCAATACCAGCACACCTGCCATTAGTGCCAGGACACCAACGAACAGCACTGGCATGGACGGCAGACTGATATTGAAACCCCATATGTAAGATAACTGTGCCAGCGAAAAAGCGCTCATCCCAGCGATAAACCAGCGCGTACCCCGTGGGATCAACAATACATCCCCTATCAGCGAGAAGATCAAACCAATCAAAAATGGTAAACGGGCTGGGGTGAGAGGCACTTGTGTTAAAAAGTAAAGGATCAATCCATGCAAGACCAAAGGCTTGGTCACGTAATATGCGGTTATGTTTTCACGCCAAATCGCAGTCCAATTTACCAAAGTGACCAGGGCTGTTAGCAGCAGTATGGCTTCAGGCATCCACTCAGGCATTGTTTCCCGCACCAGCCAGCCCGATCCGGCTGAGGAAACCCGCGTCATTTTTCCAATCTTTTTGTGTCTTAACTTGTAAATCCAAAAAGACCTTGCTTTTGGTCATCTCCTCAATGGCGAGACGGGCATCCGTACTGATTTTCCGGATCATCATCCCTTTTTTGCCAACCACGATTCCCTTTTGAGCTTCGCGTTCAACAAAAATTGTCCCGTGGATATAGATCACATCATTTTCGCGTTCTTTGTATTCGTCTACCTGAGTGGCAATACTGTAGGGTAGTTCATCCTCAAGGTTTTCCATCGCAGCTGCCCGGATCAGTTCCGCGGCAATATCACGTTCAAAGTCTTCTGTGATCTGATCAGTCGGGTAATATTCAGGACCATCAGGAAGCAGGGAATGGATTTTTTCAAGCAATTTTGGCACACCTTTGCCTGTCCTGGCAGAGACCTCAAAGGAAGGGTCCTCCGGAAAGAGCGACTGGAAGGCTTGCTTATTTTGTGACGCCTGCCCCGGACCGATCGAATCACTTTTATTGAACACCAGGATCACCTTCTGCGCGTTACGCTTTTCTTTGATCAGACTGGCAAGTTCCCGGTCCAGCTCGTCAGGTTGTTTGCTGATATCAGCGATCAACAGGAGAATATCGGCATCTTCGAGGGCGAACCTGACCTCGTTATTGATAAACTGGCTCAATTTATCCCTGGCATTATTAAGCCCAGGTGTATCAGTGAAAATCATCTGATATTCGTCGGTGGTAAGAATGCCCAACTGCCGGCGGCGGGTGGTCTGAGGTTTGAAGGATACGCCTGCAATAGGTTGACCCATGATTTGATTAAGCAGAGTGCTCTTACCAGCGTTTGGTTTGCCAACCAGGGCGATAAATCCGGATTTAAAGTTTTCGTTTTGTGTTTCCAAGTTGCCTCATTTCTTAAATACCACTCTCCCATTAACAAATTGAAGACCTTCGAATTCAAGCAAGCGCTGCTTTGTTCTGATTTCACCCTCAGCTGAATAACCATGCATGGAGCCATCTGAAGCTACCACACGGTGACAGGGTACCACCAGCATGAAGGGGTTGCGCGCCATTGCACTCCCTGCTGCCCTTGCCCCCCGAGGACTGCCCGCCATCAGCGCTAATTCTCCATAGGTGATCACCTCACCATAGGGGATTTGGGCAGTAACCTGGTGTGCTTTCAATTGAAAAGCTGTCATCCCGGAACAGTCCAGGGGAAGGTCAAATTGCTTGAGTGTCCCTGAAAAGTAGGCGTTCACCTGTCTCTCAGTTTCTTCGAGGATGGCAGAGGAAGCTGGATCTGACAGGAAATCTTCCTCCTTTTTGTTCAGGAGAGTAATATTGGTCAAACCAATTCCATTGGCACTAACACACAATGTTCCAATAGGAGTATCGATATATTTATAGCTGTCCATAATAACCTTTTCCTTGCTAAGTCGTAGGGTAATCGTAGGTTAATCGTCAAGTATTGACACTGGATTTATTGTAATATAAAGTCGTAAGGGCGACTTCTCTTCTTCTTCTCCTCCTTAATACCCTAATGCTGCGGTCGGCGTCCGCAGCATTAGCTCGTTAATTAGCGATCACTTCTCAAAAAAGGAATACAGGCAGTAGAGCAATTTCCACACGGCTGACCAATGTAGCTTGATAAGGTCATATGTATCGCTTTGCGGATGAAGACTAGCTCCTTCCTTACGGCAGGGCTTTATGTCCAGTTGCTTAGTAGGTAGTTCTTTCAAGTTCTCCTGACCCTGAAAGGCACTTGACTGCCAGATCTCCCAGGTCAAAAAGAAAATCTGGTCCGGTCCACATAAATCATCCCCAACTCCTCAATTCGGTCTGATCTGCGATAAAATCAAGCCAGTCACGAAATTGGAGAACAAATGGAAAACAGAGAAACCTATCCCATCACCATCGCTGGTGTTGAAAGAAACCTGCCCCTTTTCGAAGTCAAACCCGGACTTCGCATCGCCATTCTTAACATTTTGGGCGATGTCGAGCTGGTGGATGCCTGCGCCGTTGAGCTTAATCGCTTGCTGGCAGATACCGAATATGACGTTATCCTTACACCCGAAGCCAAATCGATCCCACTTGCCCACATGCTTTCCAAAGTAAGCGGCAAGCCCTACATCGTCCTGCGCAAAGAGTATAAACCCTACCTTGGTAAGGCTATCTCGGCTGAAACGCTTTCCATCACCACTGGGAAACCACAGACGCTTTATCTCGATGAAAAAGACATTGAATTGATCAAGGGAAAACGGGTGGTTTTGCTGGATGACGTCATCAGCACAGGTTCCACCCTGCAAGGCTTGCACCTGGTGATAGACAAAGCTGGCGCAACCACAGCGCGCGAAGTCGGCATTTTGACCGAGGGCGACCGGGCAGAATGGCGCAATATTCTTTCTCTTGGGCATTTACCGCTATTCTTCGGACCGGATAAGGAATGCTGATCCGGGTAGGGATGGAGGAAGACCCGGGCAACCGCTACACTGCCTGGGCGCTTGAGTTTCCAGGCTGTTTTGCTTATGGTGCGGATCAAGCCGAAGCTTTGCTTGCTTTACCACGTAAGCTATTGGAACACGACTATTGGATAAGGCTGCACACTGACCATCCCTGGTTTGATTTAGATGGGTTGGATATGCACGTTGACGAGACCTTCACTGTCAGACGTATTGAATACAATGGTGAGGGCTATGAGATCAACGCCTTCTTCCAGCATGACTTGCAACCCCTGACTGTTGAGGAGGTCGACCAGGCATTACGAATTCTACTTTGGCAGCACGAGGAGCTTCTATCTGGCATTGAATTTGTCAACAAAGATAAGCTGCATGAGGTCATGGCGGGTCAGCGCTGGAGCATACTGGGGATAGTGCGCCACCTGGCTTTCGCAGAATTGTGGTACCTGCAAAACCTGGGCATACCAACACCCGTAATCTCGCGTGAGACCGATCCGATCCACATTCTGGAGGAAAGCCACAAGGCAACAGCCTCTGCCTTGCCCTCCCTGATCGGTGAAACCCGCGTGACAGAAAACGCCCAGGAGCGATGGTCAGCCCGCAAACTGGTGCGGCGTACCTTATGGCACCGACGAGACCATACCGACCACATTCGTCAATTGCTTGGAGTTATCTAATTTCTTCACATCATCCAGAATTTTGATATAATAAAAAGTCGGCGTTAAATACGCCGTAATGCTTAATTTACGCGTGGAGTTCCATGCCAGACAACAGGAAGGTCTAAAAAATGAAAGAATTCTCAACATCAAACGTTCGCAACATCGTTCTTGCTTCGCACAGCAATTCAGGCAAGACGCTTCTCGTGGAGAATTTACTGAATTTTACTGGAGCCACCACCCGTATCGGCAGCGTTGAAGACGGTACTACTGTCTCTGATTTTGACGATGAAGAAAAGCGCCGAAATATTTCCCTTTTCACATCCGTATTGCCGGTCATCTATAAAAATGTTAAATTCAATTTCCTTGACACGCCCGGTTACACCGATTTTGTTGGCGAAGTTGTTTCTGCCATGCGTGTGGCGGACTGCGCCCTCATTTTGGTCGATTCTGTTGGTGGTCTGGAAGTTGGTACCGAAACCGCACTTGAACTGGCAGAGAAATTCAATATGCCCAAACTGATGGTCATCAACAAGATGGACCGTGAAAACGCCAGTTTTGAAAAAGCATTGGAATCCGTCAGAAATGGTGTCGACGATGTGCGTTTGATCCCGATGCAGCTTCCCTGGGGCGAAAAGGCTGATTTCCAGGGTGTTATCGACCTGATTACGATGAAAGCCTACAAAGGCGATGGCAAAACTGCTGTTGAAATTCCCGCCAATCTCAAAGACGAAGCCGAAGAAGCCCGTATGGTCCTGGTGGAAGCTGCAGCTGAAGGCGAAGACAGCCTGCTCGAGAAGTATTTTGAAAATGGCGACCTGACCTCCGAAGAAATCCTGCAAGGGTTGCACAAAGCCATCCAGGAAAGCAACATCATGCCTGTCCTGGTTGCTGCTGGTGGTCGCATGATCGGCATCGCGCCCCTGATGGACGCCCTGCTTTCACTGGCACCTGCCCCAACAGAACGTCCTGCTGTGACAGCAAAATCCCCCAAAGGTGAAGTCGAACTCAAATTTGACGATTCCGGACCTTTGGCTGCCTATGTATGGAAAACTACTGCTGATCCCTTTGTTGGTCGCCAAACTTATTTCCGGGTCTATTCCGGTACGATAAACTCAGACACCCGCGTTTGGAATGCCAATAAGGGTGAAGAAGAACGCCTGGCTGGTGTGCAGGTTCCTTATGGAAAGGAAATGCAGGCTGTTCCTGTAATTCATAGCGGTGATATTGGCGCTGTTGCCAAACTGAGCGTTACCACCACTGGTGATACACTCACTACCAAAGAGCAAAATCTGACTCTGCCTGCTCCTTCTTATCCACATCCGCTTTATCGGGTTGCCATCACCCCCAAGACCCAGTCAGACGCAGCCAAGATGAGCCAGACCCTGACACGCCTGGCAGAAGAAGATATGACCTTCTCCTGGGAGATGGAAGCTGCCACGCACCAGACCTTGATATTTGGCATGGGCGATCAGCACATCGATGTAGCTGTCAAACGCGCTGAACAAAAATTCCAGCTCAACCTGGACCTGCACGAACCCAAGGTGCCCTACGAAGAGCATATTACAAAAGAAGCTAGCGCCATGTACCGCCACAAGAAACAGACCGGTGGTTCAGGTCAATTTGGCGAAGTTCATCTGAAAGTATTCCCCATCCAGGACGAAGATTTCTCTTTCAGCAATGATGTCTTTGGCGGTGCCATCTCCAATAACTATATGGGACCGATTGAAAAGGGCATCCGTAGCGTTATGAAAGAAGGTGTGGTGGCAGGTTATCCGGTCCATAATGTGGGCGTTTCAGTTTTTGATGGTAAGGAACATCCCGTCGATTCAAAACCTATCGCCTTCGAAATTGCCGGTCGCGAAGCCTTCAAACTGGCATTCAAAGATGCCAACCCGGTGCTTTATGAACCGATCATGAAAGTTACCGTGCACATGCCGGAAGCAAACATGGGCGATATCATGGGCGATCTCAACACCCGGCGTGCCCGCGTTCAGGGTATGAATTCAGATCGAGGTCGTTCGACCATCACAGCTGAAGTACCTCTGTCTGAAATGATGCGTTATACCACCAACCTGCGTTCCATGACTGGTGGTCGCGGTACCTTCGCCATGGAATTTGACCACTACGATCTGGTCCCCACCCACCTGGCACAGGAAATCATGAACGCACGTCAGAAAGAATTGCACGAAGAATAGTCCGCTCTTTCAATAGATTCAAACAGAGGTTGGCTCCCGCCAACCTCTGTTTTTTGCAAAGGAGTGGGGTCATTATTGTGGCATGTTCTGGATTCGAGACCTCCGTGCCCGGGAAAAATCCCACTATTTCATTATCGCATCGATTTGGACACCCACAGGTTACAGATTTTCAATCATCTGCCAGACTTACCACTTGTATAAAAAAATGGAAAAATCTTCCAAAAAACCAACTCGACAAAAATTACTATGCTAAAATCAATCTCAGCATCAAAGAACAAGACCGGCGTTTTTTCCTGATGCTGATTGCTTCATTTCTTTCGCTCTCCGTTCACAATTAGATCTGCTTAAATGCAGGGAAAGGATGATCATGAAGAACTCATCACAGAGAATCCCGTTGTCAATCCCAAAAATCAATCTCATCAGGGTATGCAGAATGGCGGTTACGGTAATTCTATTGATAGCCGCCTGTTTTTCAGCCGTGTCGCCAATCACACCAGTTTCTTCAGAAAGTCAGAACCGTGAACCCGCATCATCTTTGCATGAGACAGTTGACGTCTGCACGTCTTCGCCTACCATCGGCGCGGACACAACCTGGAGTGCTGGCAATATTTACGCCATCAACACCTGCGTTGTCGTTGTCAGCAGCGGAGCGACACTAACCCTCGAACATGGCGTTGTGGTGCAATTTGGCGGTCCGAGCACGGGTTTGATTATCGAAGGGAATCTCTCCGCTGAGGGCACAAGCAGCGCTCCTGTGGTCTTTACCAGCGTAAACGACAACTCTGACACTGGCGGCTCAGATACAGCCAATCCAGGTGAATGGTGGGGCATCGTTCTGCGCGAGGGCAGCACCACAACAATGGATTACGCCCATATTCGCTACGCCGGATCGGATACCTGTGTTGGAGCTTTCGCGGACACCAACTACAACTCCTGCTACAATCGCGCCCAATTGGACGCCCGCAAAGCCAATCTGAGCATGGATCACTCTGTAATAACTTCAGGAGAGACTACCGGCTTGTTCCTGGCAGGTGATGGTTTGGCACCCGTGGTCCAAAACACGCTTTTTGAAAATAACAGCAGCGATGACACCACTGCGTTCAACTTGGGTGCAGCCATCCAACAGACCACCATCAACATGCAGCCGACATATGCCAACCTGACCTTCAGCGGCAATAAACGCAACCAGGTGGTGATTCCGGTTGGCGTTCTCAACCAGGATGTCACTTTGGGCGGCGCGCCAACCGGGTTTACCTGCGGCAGCAATTACTGCCCTATAACAGTTGCATCTCCCTACACCCTGACTATTCAGTCGGGAGCTGACCTTGACATGACCACCGGTTATTTGGTCTTTTTCCTCGTACAAAGCGGCGGAACCCTCTCAGCGATAGGGAGTGAATCAGATCCAATCTCGATTTTTGCTGGTCAATTTCGATTTGAAGGCGGATCAAACGGTCAACTTTCTCATTGTGAAATTGATGGGAATAATTTTGGATCAAGTGTGCATGGTCTGATCATTAACACAGAGGGGGTCAGTATTGAAAACTCGACCATTAAGAATTACTCAGGAATAGGTGTTTATGTCTGGGCGCCAGCAAGTACGAGCGTCAGTACAATTATTTTGGATACGGACATATCTAACAATCTGGAAGAAGGTATCTATTTGAGCACTACCATTGGGGGATTGGTTAACTTCAGCATGGATGGCGGCACCATCAGCGGCAATGGACGTTCCGGACTCAAAGTAGTTACCTCAAACGGGGCTATTAACCCAACGCTGAAGAACCTGCTGATTGATGCCAACGGCACAAATCCATCAAATGAATCATACAAGCAGGGGCTTCATGTTGACACGTCGAATGCCAGTCTGATCCTTGAAAATCTGACCATCACAAACCATCCCGGGAAGGCGATCTACTGGCGCTGCGATGGTTCCATCAGCGCCAAAAACATCACAGCCAGCGGAAATGCTCTTGGCGATGAACTTCAAATCCCAGGGTGTGCTGTTACAGCTGGGCGGGAATGGGACCTGGCGGATACAGGCATTCCTGTGCATGTTACCAATTACATCACCGTCGAAGATGGCGGTGTGCTTTCGATCGCCCCTGGTGCAACACTGGGTTTTGACGCTCTTCAACAGCTTTCTGTCAAACCTGGCGGCTCTCTATACGCACTTGGCACGGCCGATGAGCCCATCATCCTGACCCGCTACAGTGATGCACAGACCCCATGGAAAGGTGTTTGGAACAGCGGTGGAACGATGATTTTGCTCAATACTGAGATTGATTATGCTGGGACCGCTTCTACCCAAGCAGTATTGATCGAGGGAGCAAATTCGGCAACAGTCATCCAAAACAGTAAAATTCGTTATGGAGCTGCCAGAGGGATGTACATCAAGGTTCAGCAGCCTCTCATTCGCAACACCGTCATTGCTGACAATACCAACGAAGGCATTTTTCGTGGATACGGCACCGATCCAGTGGACGCGCGCTTTAACTGGTGGGGAGACGCAAGCGGACCTTATCATCCGACTCTAAATCCCACAGGCTCAGGCAACGCGGTTAGCAATTACGTCCTTTTTGATCCCTGGCTTACTGAACCGCCAACAGAAGAAACCATAGCAGGAGAAATGATGGTCAGCACGGCAGGCCCGGCAAGCATCAGTCCGGGGGAGATAAATGATTACGCCATCCAATACCTGAACCTGCAGCCTGAAACGATCTATGACGCCATAGCTGTCATTCAACTTCCGCTGGCAGGAAAATACATCAGCAGCACTGAGGGCGGGGTTTATTGGCCGGCACGGCATCAGGTTTTCTGGGTGCTGGGCGATATCACCCCCGGAAGCCAGGGTATGCTGACCGCGCGCGTGCGTTTCGATTGGGGCCTGGCCAGCAGCTACACGGACGGTTCCTATACGGTTCTGGCTGGTACTAATTATCAGTCCGACGCGATCGATTTTGACGATTACCTCAACTTTGATAAAGACGAAATAGACGACATCATTTCTGTTGAGACTTCTACAATCCCTGCAAGTCCAAATTTCACCACGCTCTACGACCAGGCAATCGCGGAGGGCTTTGAATTTAAACAAGCTTATCAAAATTTCTTCGAGGGCGGGAAGGTCACCTATTTGGTCACGATGCGTACACCAGATAAACGAACAGCCCGATTCATCAGCCTGGATGAAGACGGCTACGCCACAGCATCCACAACCGACGGCAGCTCTTACTTCTCGATCCAGGACGTTTCTGGCGGGCAATCCACCAATTTGCTGACTCTCGAAAGTACCTTGTGGGGAAGTTGGGAAGACACGCAAGCTGCGAACAGCATCATGGTTGAGTGCAACTACGCGCGCTGCATGCGCAACTGCAGTATGAAAAAAATCGCTGTTGAAATGATGAAAGACGCAGCTAAAGGTGCAGCAGTCTTTCTCTTAGGTATACCTGTATTGGGTGGGATTGCTGTGACAGCCTGGGCGGTGTATGAAACTGCAGACATGGCTCATGAGATTTATCTGTGTCACGAAGGCTGTGAAACCAATCCCCTCACTGGTTGCTGCAATGCAGGGGAGATACTATGGTCGCCATCCACCCTCATGGGCAATACCAGCTGCAGTAAATACGTTTGTAGTGAATCTTCGCTCTCTTTTCCCCCAACCCCAAACAGTACGGATCCCTGTGGATATGGCAGCCGCTGTGTGGCGGGCAATGGCAGTCAAGGTGGATGCAAGCCTTGCATTGAAGATTACAAACTTTCAGTGGGCATGATTGGCCCGGAAAAGCTGGTTGACTCTGGTTGCCAGTCCGCCACGATCAATGGCGGTCAGACCAAGTGCAGTGATCTGACAATCAAGTTCGCCAAAGACCCGAACGCGATTTACGGTCCTCTTGGCGACGTGCTGCCGGAGCAAGTCATGGATTACCGCATCACTTGTGAAAATGAAGGCGAGGGCAAAGCCTTTGGGGTCTATATTCTCAATGACCTTCCGGAACAGTTAGACGAAGACACTCTTGTAATAAATGACGATGGAATCTACCTCCCGGCTGAACGTCAGATCGCTTGGTACATCGGAGAGCTTGGCCCGCAGGGAGATCCCACTTCAGAGGCAGAGGTGACTTATACAGCCCAGCTGAAACCGGGCTTGGAGATCGGCACCGCAGTAGTCAACCAGGCCATAGTTTACTTCCCGAGCGTGCCGGAAGAAACCCCCACCAACACCTGGACCAACCTCGTTTACCCCCTGGCTGCCACACCAATGCTGGAACTTGAAACGGATTATATGACCCCGCTTGCGATCACCCTCGCGGGTCGCCCCGCTGGCAGTCTGACTTTCAACCTGGAAAGCTTACCTCTCGGCGGAACGCTGGAAGGGGAGCTGCCCAACCTCACCTATACACCTGTGGAGAAT
>JAXGJN010000005.1:0-146109 GCA_040770225.1 Anaerolineaceae bacterium | reverse complement strand
GTTGAACCAGGTGTAGGCCACTTCCTCAATGATGGCTTGTTTGCCCTTCTCTTTTACCTCAGCCTTGAGCTGGTTGATGATTGCCTGTTTCTCGCGCAGAGCGGCTGTATCGGTCGTGAGCACCTGTTCCATGCGCGCGCCAATCTGCGCCAACAGCTGCCGCCGGGCAGCCTGGGCAAAATTCTTGAGAGCGCTTGTATCCATTAAGTTTCCTCCCCTTTGCTTATAAGTTTATGCGTTTGTTGGCTCGGATAGCTTCCAGCAGGGCATATCTGACGGCTTCGACGTAATCCGCCACATCTGATTCGTTTACAAGGATTGATTTAACGCTTTCTACAGGTATGTCACGAATGTTGATAAATTTAACTACTGGTTCTTCTGAACCTGGGTCTCGAGGGTCAGTGTCATATTCTTTTGCCGTCTCGTGCAGGCGTGTCAGAATCCGGGGGTATTGGTCCCGACTGAAGGCGTTCACTTTATCCCGAATGCTGACAGCAAGCTCCTGTGTTTTTAAGGTCTCAGCCATGCGTTCAAAATACCCATCCAGTTCCTCGTGTTGACCAGGATTAAGAACTTCATACTCAGGCATGTGCTGCATCTGATCCTGCATCTGTGAGAGTTGCGAAAGAGCGACCTGACGCTGTTCTTCCAGTTCCTTGCGCAGATCAACTTCGATCTGAGTGAGTTCTACTTTGGCTGTGTGCAGGCGGTTATCGGCGTAGATGCTTGGGTCGTCCAGGAAAGCCTGTAACTTTTCGAGTTGAGAAGGACTGAGATCAGGCTTTTTCTGAGTGGTGAAATCCAGCAACTCGTCAAAAATCACACGTTTTTGACCGTTCATAAAGGTCAGCAGAGGGTCGATTTGTTCTTCCTTGAGATCCAACCACTCATCCATCTCGTTGGGCAGAACATCTGTGAAGTAATCCTTGCCTTGATTTTGGAGAACGTCCAGGCGCTCGACCAACCCCTCCAGGCTTGCCAGGAATGGGTAGCGGTTTGCCAGCCGAAGAGCTGATTTGAGCGTGTCTTGAAGTGCTTTTGCCTTGTCCTGGATGCTGCGGGTCAGCTTGCGCCCATCCGTCTCAGCGGTTGGATCATTGAAGAAATCCTGGTGGAATTCTTTAAGAGCCTGGAGGACGCGCGGATCTGTGGTTTTGACGGGTTCAAAGGATAGCGAATTGAAGCTATACGTGTTCTTGAGCGCTTTTTCCAGGGGTCCGTTTTCGAGCAGGTTGCCTTCCTGCCAGGCTTCCAGTTTGCCGCGCCCAACCATTTGGGCAGCCACGCATTGGATGGCAGCCAAATACCAACCGTAAGGGCGGGTGCCAAAATTGTCTTCCAGCTTTTTCATGCTGGCACGTTCCCCTTTGAGCCTGGTGTTATTGATGAAAGTAAACATTTCCACTTCCGCCTCGTTCATTCCAAGTTCTTCGCCTGAAAAAAGCCCCCCCTCCTGCGGCTCGAGGTAGTGGTGGATATCATTTTCAGTGTAGTTAACTCCGCCTAACATGCGGAGATGGGGGTAGATCTTGGCGATCAGCAGGTTGAAGGCTTTTACAATGCGCATTTTGGCATCTTCACTGCCAACCTCCACTTCGTCACCGGAGGCAATGAAGCGGGCTCTGCTTACCAGCTCGGCAGCCTGCTTGGTAACATTCTTTTTTCGGAGGCTATTTTGAGAACGTTTGGATTCAAGAATGGTTTTCTTTGTTTGTGAGATATTGAAGGCATGGTGCTGCCGGATGTAGCTCTCCGTGCGGATGGTCATAAAAACATCTTGCATGAATTGGGCATCCTCCGGGAGAACCACCAGGAGGTGCGCCTGCCCCATGCTGTGACCTTTCAGTGCCATGATATCGTTGTTGAATGGGTTGTATGGGGTAATGATGTCGATCACCATTTCGTGATCTTTGCCGCGCTGTTTCGCGTCAATCCGCTTGGCAAAGGCATAATCCTGTTGATTTTCTTCATAGCGGATCTTGAAATCGCGCAGGATCTCAGTGAAGAAAATATCTTCTAGATACTTATAGATATCGTCATTTTCGATGTTGGTGTTTTTAATTTCATTCTCGACATCCTGCTCTTCTTCGGTCAGGTATTCGTAGACATCGTCATTGCGCTGCACGTAAGTCTGTTGTTCCAATAATGCCAAAGCCTGCCTTACACGGCTTTCAAGCGCCTGGATGTTTTGATCAAAACTCTCTTGCATGAGCACCCGTAAGTTACGGGGAGTAGCTTTGAAGCCCTTGACGTATTTAACCAGGAAAAGTGTTTTGAGCAACTTGAGCGCAAACGGATCGTCTAAAGTTTGCTCCGCCCGAAAAATGGAGCTCTGGATGTTTGCTTTAAAAGCACTGCGGATGCCTTCGAACATCAGGTCAAAACTGCCCATGGAACCAGCAGGCTGGTCCGCGATGGCTTTCAGAACATCCTGGAAGACGCCCAGCATGGATCGCTCCCCAACCGAGTTATGGCGACCGGTAAAGGCATTGTGCCCGCTTAAAGTTTCGATGGATTGCTGGAAGAGCAAATATTGATAGGGCACAAAGGGATAAGAAGCTACAAATTCGGATTCATCCCGGTAATGCTTATTGAATTGTCCTCCATCTGGAAAGGTGAACAGCGTGCCAAAATTCTTATTTTCTTCAGCGTAGAGCGCTCGCGTTTTGGCTTCACCTACCTCGTTTTTTGTTAACAAGCGTTTTTGGATAACTTCCTGTACGTCTTGGCTGCTAAGATGAATTTTGGTTTGAAATCTTGCCTGGATTTTTGAGAAGTCATTTCCCAGTTTATTGCTTAGTTCGCCAAAGACCTTGCTCATATCATCCTGCGAGGTCACGAATAACCAGGCCTGCCCATTGCAGGTTGTTGAAAGGCTTTCGGCAATGGTTTGAAGGTTGGTCATAAGTTTGATATTTTCTGCAATATATTGACCGACCTCATCAACAAAAAAGTTCAAACGAAATCCCTTTGGTTGGGTTTGGATGTAAGCGTTCACCTTTTCGGCGAAAGAGTCAATGCTGGGTTTGTAGTCATCACGGTAAGACTGAATGATATCCCTGGCACTTTCTTCGGGGTTGCCGGTGGCGAGGGCATAGGCATGAGCGATTTTTTGACGATTGATGTTGAAGATCTCGCGCCCTTCGTGCCAGCTCTGCCCGGTTTGATGAAGAAAAATATCCATGAATTTTTGATAGAGACCAGCCTGGTCCAATTCCCGCTCAAAATTAGCTACGTAACCCTGGTTGCCATAATATCCGCAGAAGTCGTCAAAGACTTTAGCAAAGACATCCAAAACCGCGTCAAAATCATCATGACTAACGATTGTAGCTTTTTGGTCGATATTGAAGAGAATGCTCTTGGAAGGGACAGCTGCTGCCCTCTTTAATTCTCCGCGCAGCATCGAGTCAGAAGCCGCAATCTTTTCTTGCAGCACTTCAAAAACCGACACATCCTCCAACTGCCGGTTTTCAAGCAGCATTGACAGGATTTTGAGCAGATGCGATTTTCCTGAGCCGAAGAAACCGGAAATCCATACACCATTGGAAATTGGATGGAGCTTGCTGTATTCCCCAAGCAGGTTGTAAAGATTTTTTGCAATCTCGTTCGTGATGACGTATTCTTCCACCTCAGTCTTGAGGTGGGCTTCGTCATCGGCTTTGATGACCCCTTCAATGTCGCGGTCGATAGGTTTTAGAAACAGTTCGCTGATTTTCATCAAAAATACCCCTTCTATACTTGATAATCGAGAATGTTAAACGCGCGGTAATACGCATTGTCAGGTAGACAGGTAAATAATTTGAGAGAGCTGCGCCCTTCGGGAGTGAAAGTGTATTCACCAGGAAACCATAAGACAGTTGGGTGATCTGTAGCGACACTTTGAAGATTGTTCAGGAGGTTATGGGATCGAATATAAGGAAACACCTCTCCTACACCGGTGATGAAAAGGATATCAAACACTTTTTCTGACATCCTTTTCGAAATTTCTGGAACGATATATTTACTGGTATCGAGGACCCCTTGAAGATCGTCCAGCAAATCACGTTTGGAATAAGACTCTTCATTTTCGATGAATTGGTTAAGAATTTTCCTTTGCTTGAGCAGATCCAGAGACAGGTCATATAGATTGATCTTGAGGATTCGCACGCCTTTCAGTTCCAGCTTCTTGATCAAAGCTTTGCCCATTCTTTCAATTTCGTCTTGCTCCTGTGGTTTAAAGGGGAAGATAAAAAATGGAATTTCGTTGTTTAGCCCCTGCATTTGCAGGAATTGCTGGCTGGACATGACTTTGTAAAGGTGCTCGGAACGGTTGGCAATGTTTTGATGGTAAAGATTATTCATCGTTAAAGTTCAAACTCCTCTGGGAATGCTGGATAGACTCGATAGGCAAAGTCCGCATCCGGGCTTAATGCAAAAGCGAGCCTTCTGGTGGGAATCACCCGTATTATCTGGTTGCTGGTGTTGACTAAATCAGCTTCTTGCAGCATGTGATAAATCTGAGAAAGAAGCTTTGCTTTTGTACTCTCTGTTATTCTTTCAAGCTCCTCGTGGGAATCCACTTTCTGTAAAAAAAACGCATTCACATCATTGCTGGTAAGCATTGTGTCCATAACAAGGAACTTTTGATGCAAAACTTCGATGGCAAAATCACGGATGAAGGTGTAAGTTTTACAGACTGCAAACCAGAGCAATAATTTTTGTTCCTCCAGGCTGCCTTCGACCAAGAGCAACAACTGCTCTTGGGTCAACAAAGACAAGCGCTGTAAAAGCTCATGAATGACTCGTTTATTCCGGGAAAGTGTGCGGGATTGCAGTAAATTATTTTCAGTTAAGATTTGCCGGGTAAGAGCCCAATCCTCGCAGGCTAGAAAAACCTCGGCAACTTTAATTGAATCAGCCAAGGCAAGACCAAGGGCTGTGAAAGAAAGTTTGTAAGATTGCATGACAATTATTATAGTCGCTGATTTTGCTATTCTTGTATTTCTGTTGGGACTAGTATAGCTTAGACCTTAAAAAATTTAAAAACTAAGCAAAAAAGACCTAATAAAGAACCCAAGTTTGTCTACTTTAGAAAATTTATTTTAGCCTGGCTTGGATCCGATAACTCCTACATCATAGATGGCAGTTACTTGTTCTGTACCAATCCTGAGGCTTGGACTAATTTCTGTCTCTAACCTAAAGGCGTTAGTGGGATCTACATCAGAAAGAAGTTTGTAATTAGGATGTTTGGTAATGTCATACTTGTCTGATAAAAATGGTCTCTCCCCCCGCAATTGCAGGATGCATTTGGAGTTGTCCATCACGGCCAACTCGTCCTGGGTCATCAGTTCTTTGCCCATCTTTTGATGACTGATGCCATGGGATTTCTCCCGCCCTCTGTTTTCTGAAGTGTTGTCAAGGTCAATCGTTTCTTTCCCCAATAGCTCGGAGATCTCCTTGAGAGTGGTTCTTTCCTTACCACCAAGGAACAACATACTGTCGCAGTTCCCTACAATCGTTTCAGCATGTTCTTTATAGAGCGCCTTGAGCTGACTTTGGGCTTGAAGGACAATGCATGCAGAGATCTCCCGGCTGCGGATCGTGGCAATCAGACGTTCAAAGCGTGGGATCTGGCCGATGTTCGGAAACTCATCCAGGAGACAGCGCACATGGATTGGCAACCGCCCGCCATAGACATCATCAGCCTTATCACAAAGCAAGTTGAATAATTGGGTGTAAAGGATAGCGACCACAAAATTGAAGGTGTCATCTGTATCGCTGATGATCACGAACAGCGCTGACTTCTCATCCCCAAGGGTATCAAAGTCCATTTCGTCATAACTCATCAGCTCCCGCAGCTCCTGAATATCAAAGGGAGCCAGCCTTGCACCACAGGAGATGAGGATAGACTTGGCGGTTTTCCCCGCTGCCAGTTTGTATTTCTTGTATTGCCTGACAGCGAAATGATCAGGCGACTTTTCTTCCAGTTCCTCAAACAATTCATCGACTGGATTCTTGAAGCTCTCATCATCTTCCCGTGCCTCGGAGGCATCAATCATCTCAAGAAGGGTGGTGAAGTTCTGCTCCCGCTCTGGCGCTTCGTACCAGATGTATCCAATCAAGGCAGAGTAATACAAACGCTCGGCTTTGATCCAAAAGTCTTCACCCGCCTTTTCTCCTTCCCCTTTGGTGTTGATGATGATGGCATTGACCAGTTTGAGAATGTCTTTCTCAGAGTGAATGTAAGCAAAGGGGTTGTAGTGCATACTGCGCTTGAAATTAATCGTGTTCAGTACCCGAATGTGATAGCCATTGCGCTTGAGCATCGTGCCACATTCGGTGAGGATGGTTCCTTTTGGATCGGTCACCACATAGCTGGAATGCATTTGCATCAGATTGGGCTTGACGAAGAAACGGGTTTTGCCTGAACCAGAACCACCAATAACCAACACATTCTTGTTTCTGGCAAACTTTGGGTTTTTGGGGCGACTGTTCATGGTGAGCGATTCGGTTTTGGTAAGGATGATGTTGTTTCGTGGATTCTTGTCAACATACGGAGCGATGTCTTTCGCTGTTCCCCAGCGGGCAGAGCCATATTCCGTGCCTTTACGAAACTTCTTTCTGTTCTGTGCTTTCACAACCAAAATGAGCTTGATCCCAACAGCAAATATCAGACCGATGATGAGGTCCTGAAGATTGAACGATGGTAACGGATGTTGACCGATAAACCTTAGGTTCGAGAAGATAGCGATGAACCGGTCAATGATATCTCCACCCTGAAGGAGCCGAAAGATCTGGGCAAGCTTGTTGCCAACATAGAAGGGCAGGAGATATGCTAAATTCAATAACTGACTTTTGGGGATTCGTGCTATCACCGGACAAACTCCTTTCTCTGAACTTTTTCAGGCACCTGCGCGGCTCTTTCCTTGTTCTGAAGCTTGAGTTTCTGAAGCTTTTCCCGAAGTGATGGACGCTCCTGTATCTTGAGGCGTTTCTTCACGAACTCGTTGAAGGCAGTTTGCAGCACATCCGTATCCCGGGACCGAAAGAAAATTAAATAATGAGGTGCCTCTCTGTTACGTTCTTTCTTGATCGCATATTCAATGCCATATCTTCTGGCAATTCTTTCAAAATCGTGAATATGTTCATCGTGAATTTCGATATTCGAAAGGCCTGATCTTTCTTTCATCAGTTGCCTGATGGTCATGCGACCCTGGTAAGCAGGGTGGAGCTGTTTTTCTCTCGCTTTTAATTCACGCTGTTGTTTGAGGATATCGAGATATTTTTGAATCGCCTGGAGAAAGACCTTTCCGGTCATTTTCCCGGTTTGAACAATCAGAGTAACGCTTCGTTGTGAAATTTCCTCCTGCATCAGTACCGCCTGTTCCTGGCATTGCCATACATGTCATGATTTACCATGGTTCTGTAGAAAGTATTTATTGTTTTAGGAGCGTTATAGAGCGTGGCAAGCAGATAGGCTCTGACATTCTGGATTTTACTGGTGTTTTGATTTAGCGAGTCCAGGACATATTCGATGTGCATTGAGTTGAGGCTCAGGAGCCTCTCTCTGACCCGCTCAGCAGAGATTTGAGTGCCATTGATGCTAAATGATTTGGCTTTTGAACAGGCAGTTTCGATCATAATCTCCAGAATTTCCGGAATCATCTCCGGATCGCGATCAAGGATGTATTCGTATTCAATGTTTTTCTTAAAAATTTCCCTGAATTCCATCCATCGATCCATCTCAGCGTTTGTCTTTTCAGGAACTTTTTGTCGTGATGGATAGATAGATTGATAGATTAAGTCTTTTTTATCAGTCTTAATAGACTCAGTCTTAATATTATCAGTCTTAATTAACTCCTTTTTTCGGAAGTCTTGACTTCCTCTTTCAGGAACTCTTGACTTCCCATTATCGGAAGTCTTGTTTTCCTCTTTTGGGAAGTCTTCAGGCTCGTCCACAACAAGATCATCTTTTTCGTCACCTATGCCAAGAAAATTCATAACATAGATTTTTGTTGGTTTTCCCATGCCTTGTCTGACTCTTTTTATCAGGCCAATTCCTTTTTCAGAATCCAGTTCAGCCAGAATCCTGACCCCTTTGTTATGTCCACAATTCATAAATTCCTGAATTTCGGACAATGTAAAATAGATGTAGATCTTTTCATCGGGATCTTTCCAACCACTTTTTATTGACAGGCTCATTCGATCCAACATCAGGCCATAAAGCACCTTGGCATCGCTTGAAAGCTTGGAGAAAGCGGGGTTAGTGAAGAGCTGTTTGGGTATGCGATAAAAGGCAAACTGCTCAGCTTGGTTGCCGTAGTAATAATCAAAAGTTAATTTCGTTTCTGACATTTATTCCTTCCTGTTCCATAGAAAACAAAAGCTGCAGTTCTCCTCAAATAGAGAGCTGCAGCTTCAAGAGTTGTTAGTAATTGTTTCTATCTAAAAGTCACTATTAATAATTATCCTTTCGAAGTAAAATCAACCGGTATAAAATATAGACGTTTGAGGTGAAAACCCGAGTTTTCTTCTCATTTGTTCTTGGCAAAAGACCAATTAATTGGCTATAATAATAGAAAAGAGCAACTGAAGTTTGCGTGGCTCATCGGAACCATCGTACGCAATGTTCGTAAAAAGGACGAGACCGGAGGACAAAGGTAACGATTTCAGGTTCCACCCTCATAACCCGGAGGTCAGTCGTTCGAATCGGCTCCCCGCTACCTGAAAAACCACCTAAATCGGTGGTTTTTATTTTAAAATATTGGTTCTCATTTCATACATGGATGTTGTCCACTCTACGCTGCCTATTGATAAAACACCAGACGGTCTTGTATGTTATTTTGATGAGCTCGTTGGCATCATGCATTTGTGATCTTTGAAACAAACCGCACTTCCTTTAAAAACACATCCAAAAGAAGGAATTCATTCGTAAGTTTTCAGCCCTTCTTTTATTATGATATAGACTTTGAATTTAAAATCCATTCCTTTTTATATATTGATACAATTCATAAGGATAATATTTGAAGAAATGGTGAATATATGATTCACAACAAAGAAGGTAAAAAGAAAATGAACGCGTATCTTTTATTTGGCGTTATTGGGGCTCTGCTCACAGGTTTGGCCATCGGAACACAATCCACCCTCTCCAGTAAGATTGGCACGTTCATAGGCAGTTTTCGTACCGGCGTGCTAATGAACTTAGTTGGTGGCAGTGTGGCCGGGATACTGTTTCTTATCCTCGTGCTCATAAATGGAAAAGCCTATGTCAAAGCTCCTCCAATGGCCTGGTTGCTCCTCGTTATTGGCGGAACGCTGGGGATCATGATTATCACGGGCGTTTCTTTTTCTTTGCAGCGCGCAGGAGTGGCTGCTGGATTAGCCACTATTATCCTTGGACAGATGATAGTTTCCCTGATAGCCGATGCAAAGGGTTGGGGTGGGTCAGCTCCCATCCCCGTGACATTACCGCGTATTTTAGGTCTGTTGTTACTGGCAGCCGGAGTTTTCCTCATGGTTCCAAAACGTTAAGAAGTATGGAATATTAAGGGATTCATGAAGATCTGTGAGAAATTTCGGTTTGGATAATATGGAGGGTGCGTCAAAGACGCACCAAACTCGATCAGAGATACCCTTGCCAGGGTATCAGAACTCCATGTTGAACGAGATTCTTGCGCGAAGAAAAGTATTAGTTAATTTTATGAGCTCGGTCAGCCAATCAGGATCTGGAGAAAAAATGGACAAACATCAAAAGATTTCAATCATCGGCCCGGGGGTCATGGGGGAAGCAATCGTTAGCCGACTGCTTTCAAACCAGTTGATTGAGCCTGAAAACATCATTGCAGCAGGTCCCCGACAGGATCGGCTGGATGAATTAGTGGATCGTTATCAGATTAAGACAACCTTGAACAACGCCGAAGCTGTTCAGGAAGCAGATGTCGTTATTCTATGTATCAAGCCACAGAAACTCTCTCAGGTTTTCGAAGATCTACAGAACCAGCTTCCGCAAAACGCACTTGTACTATCTATCCTTGCGGGCACGCCTATTAATGTGCTCATTGCCGGCCTCAAACATTCATCTGTCGTGCGGGCCATGCCCAACACACCTGCCCAGGTGGGTGAGGGGATGACCGTCTGGATGCAAAGCCAGCAAACTTCGGAAGCGCAGCATGCGCTTGCCGATAAAATCTTATCTGCCCTGGGGAAAGCCATTTTTGTTGAAGAAGAGACTTACATCGATATGGCAACTGCTGTATCCGGCACCGGACCGGCATATGTATTCTTATTCCTTGAATCAATGATCGATGCTGGGGTTCACCTTGGCCTTCCCCGTCGGATTGCTGAAGAAATGGTAGTCCAAACCATCAAAGGATCGATCGATTACTATGCTCAAAGCAGTTCCCATCCTGCCCGATTGCGAAACCAGGTCACTTCACCTGGCGGCACATCGGCAACAGCCTTGTATTATTTGGAAAAAATGGGAGTCCGGACGGCGATATCGAGGGCGATTTGGGCGGCTTTCACACGATCCCAGGAGCTTGGCAAAGGGCAGATGCACCAGGACCCCGAGAAAATCTGAGAAGTGATCAGGGGTGGTGTCTGTGCGATTACGTAAAGTGTGTTTGAAAGAGATTACGAACTAAGTGGTTTACCTGATCTAAAGGCACAGGCTTATGTGCATAATTTATTAGTAGAGCCTGGGGAACAAATTATGGATTCCCTTTGGCTCTACTCATTTCCTTGCCACTGGCTTATCTGTTCATCGGTCCAAAGGGATCTGAGATGAAAGTGGCTTGAGCCTTGTTGAAGTTTTCAATCTTTGCTTTGTTGAAGCGACTTTCCAAATCGCTGAGGCTCTTTTCCTCACGGGTTTGGGCTTTCGACCAATTGGCAACTCTTGCCTGACTTGAGGCGTTGCGCTTTCCGAATAAGAAAGCAAAGATATTGATTTTATTGGTGACTAACATTTCAACTTCCTTTTTTGTACTAACAACATTTTTGCGGTCCAGGCGAACAGTCTCATTCTCGCCGTTGTAAATTTTCCAGGTAGGTTGTTTGGAGATTAGCGTTGTCATGTTTCCTCTCGAATTTGTGATCAGCCCGGCTTTCGCAGTGGCAGCCATCATACTTCTATTCTCTCTACTGAAACGATCACCAGACCCAGATCGTTGATTTTTGCCAGGATGCCGAGTAAAGCAGCCTGATCAATCAATTGCCCTTTCAGGAGGGTACCGCCATCTCGGAGAGCGAATGTGAGACCATCAAACCAATCCGACCAGTTCTCATCCAGAGTACCTCTGACCTGAATTTGGTAGAATGATGGTGATTCACACGCTTGCTTGTTTGTCATGGCTTATCTCCTGTTTTTTGATCCATGCTTAGTATCCGTGTTCAGTTGATGATTTGTCATCCTCAAATTTGATGATTTGTCATTCTTTAGTTGATGAATTCAGCTAGTCACTGACAACAAAAAAATCCCCGCCTGTAAGCGGGGAATGAATCAATTGAAAGGATTGGACTTTAAAGCATGCCGAGTTGCTGAGCCTTTTGGAGAGCTTCCAGCCGCCCATGTACATCCAGTTTGAGAAAAATTTTTCGGATATGGGTGCGCAGCGTGGATGGCGCGATCAGCATCTCACTGGCAATTTCCGGAACAGAGAGGTGGGAATTCAACAGTCTTAACACTTCCAATTCACGCTCACTCAATGGCTCAATCAGGTTTGCACACGCCGAGCGGAGGAGAGTGGTGTCCTCAGGTCTTGGTGTGGCAGCCTCCTCCGGGAGGTGGAAAGCCTCCAGAAGTTTCGTGATGTACTCAGTCTTGACCCCCCGGGATCGAAGATCGCTCAGAAGCGATGCCATGGGAGTGCTTCTTTCGATAAAAACACGCATATATCCTTCCGGTTCAGCTGCTGCCAGGCACCTTTCCAACACCTCCAGCGCATCCTCTTTTCGCCCCAGAGCCTGTAATGAAAGCGCATAGAAAGGCATCAACTTTATCCAGAGCTGATTCCAACCTTTTTGTTTGAAGTCGTCATGCAATGGTTCGAGCAAGTTGACCACATCCGGGAATAGGTTAAGTCGATATAACAATGTAACTATAACAAGCTGCGGCTCATGCTTTCTGTCATCTTCAGAGGTGAGCCAATAGCCGGTAAACTTGTTCGCAGCCCCAAGGACATCTCCTTTTGCCAAAAGTAGCATAATCTCGTTCTCAGCCGAAATTCGAATGTACCAGGTGGAAATCGTTCTAGCTACTTGCATTGCTCGCTGATTGACAGCCAGAGCTTCTTCGAATTCGCCGGCAGCACCCAGGATAATCGAAAAACAAGTCAACGCAAAATGCAGCGCATCGGCTTGACCCCACTGCTCTGCCAGGGTAACCCCATATCGCGCAGACGCTGCAGCAGATTCCAGTTCATTCCACTCGAGCTGAATGATACTCCTGGTGGCATAGGCGTGAGCTAAAACCGGGAACTTCTGTGAAGACTGACCAGTTTCTTCTGCCTGGCAAATTGCAGCCTGGCAAAGAGAAAAGGCTTCGTGGAGGTGTCCCTGCAGCATATTTGCATATGCCAGATTGGAACTTGTATACAGGATCTCATGCATCCTTCCGATCATATGTCCGGCAGCAAGTGCTTCTTCAAACGATTGTGTGGCTTCAAGAAAGTTACCTCGATACTGTAAAGCCAAGCCCTTGATATTCAGCAAATGGACGCGGGCTGCCCAATCCTCCTCCGGTAAATTCTCCAAGCCGTGTTGTACCAACTCCAATGCCAGCTCCGCCTCCCCTTTCATCCAAGCCAGATAAGCTCTGATCGCTGCCAGATGGCTGGTCAGGTGTTGTTTTTCAGCATCTTCCTCCATACAAACCAAGACCTGTTCAACCTTCTGAATGAGATCATTCATGCCAATCGAGGGGTCAGCATAGGCTTTTGCCCAGGCATAAGCGATGATTGCCCAGGGATCGGGGGAGAGTTGTTGATCGGGCAGTTCTTCAAACTGCTTTAATATATCAGACAGCTCCGAATTCTCAACCATTGCCAGGGCATCGCCGGCGGCTGATTGCTGTACCCGCTCCATGTCTCCGGCAGCCAGGGCGTGACGGATTGCTTCGGAGTACATGTGATTCTCGGAATACCAATCGGTTGCACGCTGGTGTAGTTGGGGCAGGCGCTCAGGCAATAATTGTTTGAGCCGCTTACGTAAAAACTCAGCAAAGAGATGGTGATAGCGATACCAGTGCTGATCATCATCAAGTGGGATCAAAAAAAGATTAGCACGCTCCAACTGATCCAGAAACGCCTGGCTGCCAGGTTTGTCGATCACCGCATCGCACAGCGGTGCACTTAACTGATCCAGGATGGATGTTTCAAGCATAATCGAGCGCACCTCTTCGGATTGCTGACTGAGTACTTCATCCAGGAGGTAATCCAGGATGAATCGGTTTGAGCCCGAAAAGTTCTTGATGAAGTTAGAAACTCCTTCTGGTCCTTGCGCTTTTAATTTAGCTTGCATCGAGATGGCGGCCATCTGTAAACCGGCGATCCAACCCTCGGTTCGCTCTTGAAGGGCTGTGATTTCTTGCGGTGAAAGTTTGAGCTGCAAAACGCTTTGCAGAAACTGACTGGTTTCGTCGAGTTCGAAGCGCAAATCCAACGCCCTCAGCTCGTTCAATTCGCCGCGTGCCCGCCAGCGCGCCAGAGGCCAGGGGGGATCCATCCTGCTAATTGCCACCAGGTGAAAGCTTTGAGCAACCTTCGGAAGGTGGTCAATCAGAAAGCTTAAATCCTGGTGGATCTGGCTATCTGAAAGGTTCTGCAGGTCATCCAATACCAGGCATATCCGCTCCTGAAGGGTAGATAACTGGTTGATCATTTCGATGATCTGGACCTCGATTGAGCCGGTGTAAGCGGATTGTGAAGCCTGGAGTATTTCACTGCCAATGTTCGCTTGCTGAATATAGGGAATAGTGTTCAAAGCAGCCAGAAAGTAACTCCAAAAGCGTGTCGGTGCGTTTTCAGCCTTTTCCAGTGACAACCAGGCAACCGGGAGACCTGCCTGGGCTTGCCACTCGCTGAGTAAGGTGGTTTTTCCGTATCCAGCTGGGGCAGTGATGAGCGTCAGGCGGCAGCCTCGTTCCAGCCCACCATTCAAGTGGGTAACCAATTTAGCCCGGTTAACCAGGTTGCCATGCAGGGGAGGAGCATGAACTTTGGCTGCCAGCAAAGTATCTGACATGTTCTTTCTCCTTGAACACTAAAACACTTTTCATTATACAAGATAATCAATAGAACTTCATGTGCTTATGAATAAATGGACATACCCAGTTCGCCTTTGATCAGCGAAAATAACCTTCAGTCATGATGACCATAGTCCCACCTCAGGATTTTGG
The DNA here is from genome assembly GCA_040770225.1 of Anaerolineaceae bacterium. Classification (GTDB taxonomy): domain Bacteria; phylum Chloroflexota; class Anaerolineae; order Anaerolineales; family Anaerolineaceae; genus Mesolinea. Next base: position 131,735 of record JAXGJN010000005.1, on the reverse strand, counting down.
TTTGACATGGATTCGTAAAAAATCCGAAAACTCAGTTCTAAAGTGTCTTACTCTTGAACGAACCATGATGTAGGGTGTTATCTTTTCGTCGAGGGAAATAATAACAATATTGACAGTTTAGGCATCAACGCTTAAGATTATAAGATGCAATGTTTATTGCGATCCAACCCCCAAAAAGGAGAGAAAAATGAAGAAGTTTGTATTGTTTTTGCTTGTAGCAATCCTGGCAGTCTCTATGGTCGGTTGTGGGCAAACACCCGCAGAACCTGAGGTACCAGCCGAACAACCCGTTGAACCAGCTGGAAAAGTTTATAACGTCGTCAACCTGGTGAACGGTAACCTTGGTGATAAGTCGTTCTTTGATGCTGCTGAATCCGGTCTGAAGGAATTAGAGGCAGCCGGACGAATCACCTACAAGTCCATTGAAATGGGCGGCACCGATCAGGATCAGCCAAAATGGCTGGAAACTCTGAACGAAGTCGCCAGCAGCGGTGAGTATGACCTGGTCATCTGCGGTACCTACCAGATGCCAGACTACCTGAAGGAAGCTGCCACCACTTATCCTGACCAAAAATTCCTGATCTATGACGACAACACCTATGTTGGCGTTAACCAGAATGTGGTCAATATCACCTACAAACAGAATGACATGGGTTATCTGATCGGCACCTTCGCTGGCAAAATGACCACCGAAACTGGTGTTGATAAGATCAACCCCGAGGCAGTTGTTGGCTTCGTTGGCGGTATCGACAGCCCCGTTATCAATGACTTCCTCTATGGTTTTCTGCTCGGCGCTCAGGCTGCCAACCCTGACATCAAGGTTGACACCCGTTATGTCAACAGCTATGTTGACACTGCTACTGCCAAAGAAATGGGCTTATCCATGATCAATGACAAGAAGGCTGACATGGTCTGGGGTGTAGCTGGTCTTTCTGGTAATGGCGCCGCAGAAGCCGCACTTGAATCGGGCAAAGCCTGGTTTATTGGCGTTGACTCTGACCAGGAACTGACCCTGCCTGCCGATCAGGCAGCCATCACTTTGACCTCCGGGCTGAAGAATGTTGGTCAGTCAATCGTTTGGTTGTTTGATGAATGGGACGCTGGCCGCACTTATTGGGGTCAGGAAGTTCGCCTCGGTATCTCTGAGGGTGGTGTTGGTATTGTGACCGACAAGAATTTTGCCAAAGTTGCCCCTCAGACTGTCCAGGATGCTGTTCTGGCTGCCCAGGCTGACATTGTTGCTGGCAAGATCACTGTACCCACCGCTATTGGTGATACCACCAACGCAGTAGTGACCCTGCGAGACTCTCTCCAGCCATAATCTTGTCTGAGAGCGTCATGTTCTGAGTTTTCTTTCGAGGGGAGCTGGTCGCCTGGCTCCCCTCGAGTCTTAAAAACTCCAGGAAGGATACCTACTTATGGAACAAGAAGTTATTGTTGAACAAGAAGAATTTGTGGAACAAGAAGATTTTGTTGTCCAGATGAGAGGGATCAGTAAGGTATATCCCAATGGAATTGCTGCCAATAAAGATGTGGATTTTTCCTTGAGAAGAGGTGAAATCCATGCCATCATGGGTGAAAACGGCGCAGGCAAGTCGACCCTGATGAAGATCCTTTTTGGTCTGGAACAACCCACCAGCGGTGAAATCCTGATCAATGGTCAACCGGTAGCCATTCACTCACCTAACAAAGCCATTTCTCTCGGCATCGGCATGGTCCACCAGCACTTCATGCTGGTCCCCAGCCTGACCGTTGCTGAAAACATCGTCTTAGGGATGGCACCCACCACCAAATCCCGATTACTGGTTGATTATAAGAAAGCGGTGGAAATCGCTGAGGAAAATGCAGCCAGATACAACCTTCGCATCGATCCGAATGCCAAGGTAATGGACATCCCGGTTGGGATGAAACAAAAGGTGGAAATTCTAAAAGCACTGGTCCGGGGCGCAAAAATCCTGATTTTGGATGAGCCAACCGCTGTCCTGACCACTCAGGAAACTTCTGAATTATTCAAAGAATTAATTGCCTTAAAAGATCAAGGCTTCACGATTGTGTTCATTTCGCACAAACTCAAAGAAATCAAACAAATCACAGATCGGCTGACCATTATGCGCAGCGGCAGGTCGATGGGTGTGTACAACACAGCAGATATCAGCGAAAGCGAGATCTCCCGCTTAATGGTTGGGCGTGATGTGGTGCTCAAGGTGGTAAAAGAAAAATCCGAACCAACCGATACGGTGTTGAAAGTGCGCGATCTGGAATATACCAATCGTTGGAACAAAAAGATGCTCGACAAATTGTCTTTCTCAGTAAGAAAAGGTGAGATATTGGGCATCGCTGGCGTGGAAGGTAACGGGCAGCGGGAATTGGTTGAGATGCTTTTCAACCTGAATACACCGGATGCCGGCACGGTCACCGTGAATGGCGAGTCAATTATCAACCTTTCACAGGACAAAATCCGCAATCGTGGAGTGTCCCTGGTACCTGAAGATCGGATGACCTACGGTATTGCCGATATCGCCAGCATTGAAGAGAACGTTATCTCGGATCGGTTTTCCACCAGGCGCTTCAATAAAGGACCGCTTTTTAACATGCGTGAGATCCACCAGGAGAGCGAGACTTTGATTGTGGATTACCGCATCCTGGCAAAGTCTCCAAAACAACAGGTCAAGATGCTTTCTGGCGGTAATATCCAGAAAGTGGTGGTTGCCCGCGAGCTTTCCAGCAAACCGACACTGTTGATCGCCGATCAGCCAACTCGCGGTATTGATGTGGGCGCCACTGAATTTATCCGAAACCAGATCGTGGACCTTAGCCGTGCCGGAACAGCAGTGCTGTTGGTCTCGGCTGACCTGAACGAGGTCATTGAACTCAGCGACAGCCTGATCGTCATGTATGGCGGTAAGATCGTAGCGTATTTTGAAGACGCAAGCCAACTTGATGATGAAGTGATGGGCGAATATATGCTCGGTTTGAAGCATCAAACTGAAGAAGAAATCGCGAAGGTGTGCTATGAGTGATAGAAAATTGTTCGTGTTTAATATCCTTCGAGGACTGGCAGCCATTCTTTTAGCATTGGCAGTTGCCATGATTTTCATCTTTATCTCATCTGATGAACCACTGACTGCCCTGAAGTATTTACTGGTAGGTCCAGTAGTCAGTTTCAAATCAACTGGCAACGTTTTCAATACCACCAGCTTTCTGACGATCTTAGCTGCCATGATCCCGACCATTTTTTCTGGTCTGGCGGTATGTGTCATGTTCTCTGCCAACCAGTTCAACCTGGGAGGTGAAGGCGCTATCATGCTGGGCGGCTTTGTGGGCGCGTTGCTCGGTATTTACCTTAACCTCAACACCGGTCTTCACCAGGTGGTTTGCGTTTTGGCAGGCGCAATTGCTGGAGGGTTGATCATGCTCATTCCGGCAATTCTCAAGGTGAAACTGGGGGCGAGCGAAATGGTGACCTCGCTGATGATGAACTATGTGGTCATGTTTGTCATCCTGCATTTCCTCAATTTTGTCTTCGCAGATCGCACCAAAGGCGCAACCCAAACGTTCCCGATCCAGGAGACCGCAAGGATCCCGGAAATTGTAGCCAACGGCACCAAGCTGACCTGGGGGTTTGTGGTCGCGTTGATTTTTGTGGTGATCATTGCCTTGTTCATGTACCGCACGAAGTGGGGCTATGCCATCCGCATGATCGGTATCAATCAGTCCTTCGCGCAGTATTCGGGTATGCAGGTTGGCACGGTTATCATCCTTTCCCAGGTGATCGGAGGTTTGCTCTCAGGCATGGGCGGCAGCATCGAGGTGCTGGGGCGCTTCAACACCTTCTTGTGGCGTGAGCTTCCAGGATATGGCTGGCTTGGTATAACGATTGCGATTTTGGCAAAAAACAATCCGATATTTGTACCATTCGCAGCCTTCTTTATTGCCTATTTGAACAAGGGCTGCGATCTGATGGCGACCTACAGCGACGTACCTTCCGAGATGATCGATATCATCCAGGCAGCCATCTTCCTGTTCTTCGCGGCTGAGCAATTCCTGGCGAAGTATCGACAAAAAATCGTGGTACGCAACGCTCAACGTGATCTGGCACTGCAGGAAGCTGCAGCAAGCCAAGGAGGGAGTAACTCATGATCGGCGATCTCCTTTTATCGATTTTCAATGCCGACTTTCTGTACAGTGTCATTCGCATCACCGCGCCGATCCTTTTTGCGGCACTGGGTGCAGTGATTGCTGAAAAAGCTGGTGTGGTCAATATCGGTCTCGAAGGTATTATGATGATATCGGCACTCTTCGGCGTTCTGTTTGGCTATTGGACGCAGTCATGGGTGGTCGGTGTGCTGGGAGCTGTGGTTATTGGGGTCTTATTGGCGCTGCTGATCGGCTTCTTTGCCTTTGAGATGAAAACCGACATTATCCTTGGCGGTATTGCGGTAAACATGTTAGGCGCTGGCGGAACCATCTTCCTGCTCGATATGTTTACCGGCATGAAAGGTAACACAGGCGCCCTGGTAACTCGGGAGCTGCTGATTCCGACCGTGAACATCCCGTTGATTCAGTCCATCCCGTTCCTGGGACAGGTTTTGTCCGGACATGCGGTGCTGACTTACCTGGCGTTCCTGTTCGTGTGGTTGATTTGGGCAGTGTTGTATAAGACCCCGTTAGGATTGAACATTCGTGCAGTAGGCGAAAACCCCAACGCGGCAACTTCCATTGGTGTCTCGGTGCAGAAGATCCAATACATCGCGATCGCCTTTTCCGGTGCACTGGCAGGTTTGGGCGGTGCGTTTATGTCCATGTACTACTCGCAAGGTTGGAACTCCGGTATGGTGGCTGGGCGTGGTTTTATTGCCTTGGCTGCCACAGCAATGGGACGCGGTGAACCGGTTGGAACCATGCTCTCCTCCCTGCTGTTTGGCTTGGCGCAGGCTCTGCGTACCAAGGTTTCTGGCATGCAGGGCGTTTCCAGCTACCTGGTTTCGGTGATCCCATACCTGGTGACCATCATTGGTCTGGTGCTTTATGCCATCAGCATCAAGAACAAACTCAAGAAACGCCATCCTGTGGCGAAAGGCGTTGAATGATCCCAAGAACTCCTGTCATTCTCGATGGAGATCCGGGTCACGATGACGCGATTGCCTGGATGCTTGCCAAAGCCAGCGACCAGCTTGAAATTTTGGCTTGCACGTCGGTCAGCGGCAACCAGAGCATCGAAAAAACCAGTTACAATGCCCGGCGGGTGATGACCCTGCTGGGCATTGACGCTCCTTTTGCCATGGGCAGAGAAAGACCACTTTTCGGCGAACCAATTCATGCCGGTAACATTCATGGTGAAACCGGTTTGGATGGTCCGGCGCTGCCTGAACCCGAAATTGAGGCTGAACCACTCAGTGCGGTTGAGTTGATGGCGAAAACCATTGCTGGCTCAGACAAACCGGTTACTATAGTTGCCACCGGTCCTCTTACCAATGTGGGGGCGCTGCTGATCCTGCACCCTGAATTGAAGCCAAAAATTGCCCATATCTCCATAATGGGCGGCGGACTGGCGCATGGAAACTGGACCCCGGCTGCCGAATTCAACATCCTGGTTGATCCTGAAGCAGCGGATGTGGTCTTCAGATCGGGCTTGCCGCTCACCATGGCGGGGCTGGACGTGACTCTCAAAGCGCTGGTCTTCCCTGAAGATTTTGAACGCATCCGCGCGCTTGGCAACCCAATTGCGGTGGTCGTGGCGGAATGGCTGGATTTCTTCTATAGTTTTCACCGCAGTATCGGCTATGCCGGCGCACCGGTGCATGACGCGGTGGCGGTGGCGGCATTGATCAGACCCGAGATCCTGATTATCAAAGATTACTACGTACAGATTGAGACCTGCGGTGATTTTTGCCGGGGCGCAACAGTGGCGGATCATTATGGTTTCAGCCATCAGCCGCCCAACACGCACGCCATTATCGATATCGACCGTGAAGGCTTTATCGATCTGCTGGCTCAGGCGGTTTCCTGGTATGGAAAGGGGGCAGCATGAAGCCCATTCCTGTGATCCTGGACTGCGACCCGGGTGTGGATGATGCCATCGCCTTTCTGCTGGCAAAACAGCTGCCCCAACTGAACGTGCTTGCGATCACCAGTGTGGCAGGCAACGTGGGGCTGGAGCACACCACTTATAACGCCCTCGGACTGGTTGAATTTTTGGATTGGAATGTGCCCGTCTACCGCGGAGCGGCAGGTCCGGTCTTCCGTAAACGGGTGGAAGCCGTGGCAGTGCATGGCTCCAACGGCATGGCTGGTTTTGACCTGCCCCATACCCGAAGTGCGGTCGAGGGTGTCAATGCCTGGGATGCCATCCACCGTTATGCACTGGAACAACAGGGCATGCTGGAGATCATCGCCATCGGTCCGCTCACCAACCTTGCCATGGCTTTTCTCAAATACTCTGATCTGCCTCAACTAATTAAACGCATCGTTATCATGGGCGGGTCAACAGCCACGGGCAATACCACTCCAGCGGCTGAGTTCAATATCTATGCCGACCCAGAAGCTGCGGATATCGTTTTCTGTTCCGGTGTGCCTGTGCATATGTGTGGGCTGGATATGACTATGCAAGCGCTCATGACCCCCGATGATCTCGACCAGGTGGCAGCCTTGGGCAGCAAACAGGCTGTCTTCTTCCGGGACGTTGTGCAGGATATTTTGGGCTTTATGAAGCGCATCGGAATTGTTGGCATCAACATGCACGATCCGGCTGCAGTGCTCTACGCTGCCGACGATTCAATTTTCAAAGCCTATCCGGCTGGCATTCGCGTGGAGACCAAGGGCTCGATCACCCAGGGTAAGACCGTGACCGACCTGTTCAGCGATGCCAAATGGCACAAAAACGCGTTTGCCGTGATGGAAATCGACCGGGATGCCTTTGTAACCAGGGTGCTCGAGTTGATGAGCAAGTATTAGTTTTGTTTCAAAACATAGAAAGTAATTTCCAGCAGGTCCTTATCAAGGACCTGCTGTGAACATAGATAAAGAGGTAAGCGATGGCTCAAAAGATCATTATCGATACTGACCCCGGCATTGACGATGCTATGGCAATTTTGGCGGCACTACATTCGCCCGATCTGGAAGTGCTGGGTTTGACCACCGTGTTCGGAAACACAGAAGTCGAACTTTGCTCGCTCAACGCTTTACGCCTGGTGGAGTTGGAAGGGAATGACCATATTCCGGTTGCACAGGGATGCGGACAGCCGCTGGTGCACAACATCAATTCCTTTTCAGCAGGCGTACACGGCAAGGACGGCTTAGGCAACACCAACCTTCCTCTTCCCCATGGCAAGCTTGATCCACGCCACGCTGCCCAGTTCATTATCGATACCGTCATGGCAAACCCCCACGAGGTTATCCTTGCCCCGATTGGTCCGCTGACCAATATTGCCATGGCTTACCGGCTGGAACCCCGCATTGCCCACATGGTGAAAGAAGTGGTGCTGATGGGTGGCTGCGCCTTCGCCTTGGGTAATATCTCTGCTACGGCTGAAGCGAACATTTACCACGATCCGCATGCCGCAGAAGTGGTTTTCGCAGCCCCCTGGAAGGTCGTCATGATTGGGCTGGACGTCACCACCAAAATCGTCATGGGTCCGGAATATTTCGCAAAATTGTATGCGGCTGGCAACCCCGCGGCAAGGTTGCTCGAGAAAATTCAGCCTTGTTACCAGGCTTTCCATGAAGAAATTTACGGCATGAAAGGTGCCATCCACACCCACGACCCGGCTGTGATCGCTTATTTGCTCAAACCAGAGCTGTTCCGATGTGAGGAAATGCCGGTTTACGTGGTGACCGAAGGGCTCTGTTTGGGCAAAACCATTGCCGATAAGCACCATCACATTTTCTCAAGCGCCCACCAAGGCAAAGGTATTGGTGAGGAAGTTGTTGATGCCGCAGTCGAACGCCCTGCTACCAATATCGCCCTAAGGGCAGATGAAGAGGGTGTAGTGCAATTGTTGTTTGATTTGCTGACGAACAATTGATTCTAAATTCTTTCAAAGTAGGGCGGAATGGCGTTCAGTTCGCCACTCCGCCAAGTGTTCGCATGTTGCGTCGGAGTGAGCCCGCGCAAGGTCACTTCAATTCAGCGTTTAGGATGCGATCTCATTCCGACCTGCAGCTATCACCTTTGAGTTAACCCGGATAATCGGCGATTTTACGGGATAGATCTTTATTCAAGAGGTGAGGGAGACGCTCAGTCACTTCGCTATATATTTCATCCAAGTCCAGGGTCAGGTGTTTGCCTCCCTGGTAGATCAACTTACCGTCGCAGATCACTGTGTCAACATCCCTTGCATCCAGTGAATACACCAGGTTAGCCGCTTTGTTGATCACCGGTTGCACCGCCGGGCGATCCTGCCGAAGCAAGACCACATCCGCCAGATTTCCCGCCTTCAAATTGCCCAGCCTGGGCTGTCGCAAGACCCTCGCCCCGCCCTGGAAAGCCAGGTCCAGCACCGTGTTGACAGGCAACACTTCGGCATCCATCGTCTTATTCTTTTGCGTGAGGGCAGTCAGGCGCATCTGTTCAAACAGATCCAGCGTGCAGCTACTGACCACGCCATCGGTTGCCAAGCCAACCGCTATGTTTTTTTCGAGGTATTTGGGCAGATCAGCTAAGCCCATCGCCATCGCCAGGTAGGTTTTAGGTGCCTGGGCGATGCCAACTTCTTTGCCAACCAACAAATCGAGATCTTCATCGGTCGGATAGAGGCAATGTGCAATAATGGTGGGCTGCTCCAGCATGCCGGCATCCGACAGCACTTGGATCGGCGTCTTGCCGTAGCGTTCAAGCGATAAGCTAACCTGGCCGGCGGTCTCAGCTGCATGGATGTGGTTGCCCACTCCCAGTTGGGCGGCTTCGCGGGCGCAGCGTGCCAGAAACTCGGGATCGCACAAATAGGGCGAGTGCGGAGCCAGCCAGGTAGTGATACGCCCATCGGCTTTGCCCTGCCAGCGCTCCACGAATTCTATGGTCTTATCCAGCTGCTTGTACCCCTGGTGCCCAAAGACAGCCCAACCCAGGTTGGCATGGATGCCTGCCTTTTCCACGGCGAGCGCGACCCAATCCATCTCAAAATAATGGTCGGCAACGCAGGTGATGCCGGCAGCGATCATCTCCGCCATGCCCAGCATTGCCCCCCAATAAACATCTTCAGGGGTCAGGTTGGCTTCGAGCGGGAAAATGACCTTGTTGAACCAGTCGTTTTCATTCACATCCGGTCCGGCATTGCGGAAGAGCACCATCGGCACGTGCGCGTGGGTGTTGAGCATGCCCGGTATCGCCAGCATACCGGCTGCGTCGATGATCTGGCAATCCTCTGCAGGATGAGAAGCGGTAGGCTGAATGGAACTGATCTGGTTGCCTTCGATCAGGATGTCCTGTTTGGGTAGAAAGCAGGGTTCCTTTTCCTCAAAAGTCAACACCTCAACATTCCTGATCAGCAGTTTTCCCATATTCTCTCCATTCATTCTGATTTTTCTTAAAAATTGTCAACCAGGCTGAGTGCGTCGTCGATTGCACAGTCAAGAATGGTTCCAACGGGTTCCTTGCCCAGGTCAAGACCATTAGCAGCCACCGCATCGAACCGGGGGATGCCCCAGAACTCGCATAAAGCCTCCAAATAGCGCGCGCCCATCTCGAGCGGGGAATTGCTGTAATCTCCTCCGCGTGTAGTCAAAAAAAGCAGCCTTTCCGCTTTGCACAAGCCAAAAGTACCCCTCTCATCGGCACCGAAGGTGATCCCATCCACGCAGATATTCTCGATATACAGTTTCAATAAAGCCGGAAAGCCCAAATCCCAGAATGGGGCGGCAATGACCACGCGGTCTGCCTGGCTAAACTGTTGCGCATAGCGAAATCGGGGATGATCGCGTTTGTTCTCAGCTAATAAGAGTTCGCGTTGAGCAAAAAAACCTTCACTTAAGGGTGCCAGGGGTTCATCCATCAGGCAGAGCCTTTCCACCTGGTAACCTTCGATGTTTTGCAACGCAGACAGAAATCCTTCAGCCAGAAGACGGGTTCGTGATTCTTTCCGTCGGATGCAGCAATCGATGTAGAGCACTTTTACCATTCCACCACCTCAGGTGGAGTCAGGCTGCCATCATTCAATGCCTGTCGCAATTCTGCCAGGGTGGGGATGGAATCGGCCGCTCCCGGGCGCTGGACGCACAAAGCAGAAGCAGCCGTTGCCAGGCGCAGCGTCTCGGCCAGGCTCAGCCCTTCCAGCACGCCATAGAGGAAGTAGCCGCTGAAGGTATCTCCCGCAGCCGTAGTATCGACTGCCTGCACCTTGCAGCTGCCGATGTTGGCGAAGTGACCGTTTTGAACGCATTGCGCACCGCGTGACCCGAGCGTTAGCAGAATGCCAGCCTGGGGATAACGTTCTGCCAGCCGTTGCAGCAAGCTTTCGTCCGCTGCCCCGCCCACAATTCCTGCGCCTTCAACCTCATTGACGATCAGCCAATCCAACAGGTTGATGGGGTAGGTGTTGACCTTGTCGGAGTATGGAGCGGCATTCAGGGCGACTTTCAACCCTCTTTTGGCAGCTTTTTCGATGATCTCACCCACCAGGTTAGTTTCGTTTTGCAGCAGCACCAGCCCTTCGCTGCCAAAAGTCTCCAAAGTCTGATCAATATAGGCTTCGGTCAGCATCTGGTTGGTTCCGCCATAGAGCAAAATACAGTTCTGCCCGGAATCCGCCACCTGGATGATGGCGTGTCCACTGACCTCAGTTGAAGCTTGCATCAGAGAAGTGTTCACGCTCGCAGCTTGCAGCTTCTCCACTAAGAAATCGCCATCCCTGCCAGCCATACCGGCATGGAAGACCCGGCTGCCGGCTTTGGCTGCCGCAATGGACTGGTTGAGCCCTTTGCCGCCGCTGTTGATCATGTAAGCCTTGCTGTGTTTGGTTTCACCGGGCTGAACGAAAGTGTCTACGCGGTAGACGTGGTCAATATTGAGGGAGCCAAAATTGAGAATGGGCATAAGCACTCCTTTGGATTGATTTTCGTGATTGAGACAATTATACTGGTAGAAATCCACGAAAACAGAAAAGAGGTCCCATGCTGCAGCCCCATATTCAACTCGATGAAACTGTTCAAGCGCATTGCGCCTTACTGCCCGGCGACCCAGCCCGGCTCGACCGAATCGCACCCTTTTTGAGCGATGTAAAAGAATTAGCGTATAACCGGGAATTCCGCAGTTTACGCGGTGTTTACAAGGGTTTGCCTGTGCTGGCAGTGTCAACTGGGATCGGCGGAGCTTCGGCTGGGATTGCAGCCGAGGAATTGCACAACATTGGGGTGACGGCAATGATCCGTATTGGCAGCTGCGGTGCCCTGCAGGCAAAGGTAAAACTGGGTGATCTGATCATCGTCAATGGTGCGGTCAAGGACGACGGCGCCTCCAAAACCTATAGCCAGGCAATTTACCCGGCTGTTCCGGACGCGGAGCTGATGATCGCCTGCATCGAGGTTGCCAGAGAGCAGGGCTTTGCCCACCATGTTGGCATTGCCCGCAGCCACGACAGTTTTTACACTGACCAGGAAACCGATATCGATGCCTACTGGTCCAGGCAGGGCGTGCTTGGGGCAGATATGGAAACCGCCGCTTTGTTCACCATCGGCACCCTGCGAGGTTTCAAAACCGCTTCCATCCTGAATAATGTGGTGGCTTACGAACAGAACACCGCAGAGTCGATTGGTTCGTATGTGGGTGGAGAAAACCTTGCCATGCTGGGCGAGCAACACGAGATCCTCACCGCCCTGGAAGCTTTACTCAGGGTTTTCAAGCGTGTTTGAATATCAATAGTAATCACAAAAAAGAGCTGGTCCACAGACCAGCTCTTTTTGATGTCAGTATTTACCTCTGAAATTTGAAGAAATTATTTGGCAACTTCTTCAAACACATCCTTGGTTTTACCAATGTTCAGCAGAGCGTTCAGGACGATGCCAAAGATAGCGGCGGTTGCCAAAGCGGGCAGTTGCATCCCGAAGAAGGGGATCATACCGCCGAAGTAATACTGTCCGCCGATGGCGATGACAGAAATGGTGGCGATGACCGCGATGTTCTTGGCGCTGAACATGTCGACTTTCTTATCGATCATGATGGCGATACCTTGGGCAGCGATGGCGCCGAACAGGTAGATTTCCAAACCACCGATGACACTCAGGGGGATGGAATAGATGGCTTTCACCAGGGGGGTGAAGCAGGCGATGATCATGGCGATGATCGCGGCTGTGATCAGGACCGGCACCGAGAAGACGCGGGTAATTGCCATGGCGCTGATGTTTTCACCGTAGTTGGTTCCAGCAGGACCGCCCATGAAACCGGCGACCATATCACCAACACCGTCACCGATCAGGTTGCTGCCGAGGCGGCTGGCGAGGTCATATTTCTTTTCTCTGCCGAGTTTTTTTGCCAGGTCATTCACATAGACATCCAACTGGTAGATGTGGGCTGTGGATTCTGGAATTGTGGCGAGGGCAACAGGCATGATTGCGAGTGCGGCAGGCCAGTAGATGGTCGGGACCGTAAAGTGAGGCAAGGCGAAAATACCCTGGTTGGCAACAGATTCGGGCAGGGAGCGGAACAGATCGTTCCCGGTTGCAGCGGTCAGAATGGCAGCGACAACCACACCCACCAACATGCCAAGGAAGAGGGGCAGTTGGGAGAGGAAGCCCTTGAGATAAACAGAGAAAATAATCGTTGAAATCAGGGTTACCAGTGAAACGATCCAGGGCAGGTTATTGATGAAACCAGGACCAGCGACAGCGGGTGCTGCATCAGCCATAGCATTGCCTGCCAAAGTCAGACCGATCACCATGGCAATGGGACCGGTGATGGAGGCTGGCAGTACTTTGTCGATCACATTCTTGCCAAGTTTGTTGACCAGGAAACCAGCAGCGATCGAGATCAGACCGGACATGACGATACCGAAGGTCACAATTGAGATCTGCTCATCAGGCAGGATCGCGACACTCTGAAGATAATCCGCACCAACCAAACCCACGATAGCACCGATGTACGAAAAACTGGAGCCATAATACAGGGGGATTTTGCCTTTGGTGACCAGGATGAAACAAAGGGTGGCGAAACCGCTGGCAAAAATGGTGGTCGAAATGTGGAATTTGGTGATGAGGGCTACGGTAATCGTAGCGGGGAACATGACAATAACTTGCTGAATTGCGTACAGCAGCAGCTTCCAGAAGGGAGGAGTCTCATCAGGAAGGTAGCCTACGGTACTATTTGATTTAGTGAACCAATTCATTCTTTCTCCTTTTGATCAATAATATGAATATGAAACTGTCAATCAAACAACCAAAAGCTTTTTGTACTCTACTTTTCTCCTTTCCTCCCGTTGCCTTGCGCTCGCTAAGCGCAAGGCATTTATGAGGGATGTCGTGTCTTGTTAATGGTTCAATCCAATACCTCAATGAAGACCAGGAAGGCAATCGACATCGGTGCAGAGAATGGATTTCTTCCCACTCTGGATACCCAGTACGATTGCTTCCGGTGAAAGAGGCAGAACGTGGAAATTGATGCCCAAAGCATCATAGACGGCATTACCAACGGCTGAAGGGACGGAGATCATTGGGTGTTCAGCGACCCCACGGGCTCCATAGGGACCATTCATTTGAGGATTCTCAATGTAAATTGCGACGATTTCCTTGGGCATGTCTTTCATGGTTGGAATCTTATTGTCAGTAAAGGAAGGATTCATCAATCTTACATCTTCATTGAATTTGTATCCTTCCAGAATCGCGGAACCCAAACCTTGTACCACTCCACCGCAGATTTGACCATATATGAGTTTTTCGTTGATGACCTGACCAACATCAAAAGCAGAAACCACTTTGAGTACATCGATATTGCCTGTCTCCACGTCAATTTCAATATCAACGGCATGTGCACCAAAAGTCCACACTAAGGCAGGGGAACCTTGACCGGTTTCTGGGTCGAGATTGGTCAGACCATCGGCAATATAGGTTCCGGTTGCCATCAATGGTCCTCCGATACTGGTTCCGTTAGGATACATATATCCAAGGGCAATCTTGGCATAAGATATTCGCCGCTCAGGATTATGAACATGATAGACCTCGCCGTTGGCGTGTGCCAGATATTCCGGCTCTGTTTTAAGCGCTTGGGCAGCTATTGCTTTCATTTTATCAAGCAGCTCCCTGCATGCTTTGATCACAGCATTCCCGCCCATAAAGGTTAACTTGGATGCCACTGTGTTCCAGTCATAGGGGTTGGCGCGAGTGTCAATTTCTGTCATTACATTAATATATTCGATGGGAAGATCCAGTTCCTGCGCCGCAATCTGGGCCATTGCTGTGTTGGCTCCCTGACCGATATCAACACCACCAATCATCATTCGTACCCGACCATCACCATTCATTTGAATAATGGCGGAAGAAGCTGTGTTGGCGGGCATGGCTGGAGCTTTCTGTAATACCGCAAAACCTTTGCCGCGCACCTTGCCGGTCTTCCACTCGCGTTGGCGTTCCTCTTCAGTCTTGCGACCAGTCCAGCCGATTTCTTTGACTACGGCTGTCAAACATTCTTTTACGCTGCCAGTACTTTTTGTGACCAACTCACCACTGATGGTATGTTTGCCAGGCTCAAGCAAATTCATCATACGGAATTCGTAGGGATCGATGCCGAGCCTTTGGGAAAGGATATCAATTTGGCGTTCGATTGACCAGTGGGTTTCCAGGTGACCAAAGCCACGATAGGCTGTACTAAAAACCTTGTTTGTATAAATGGTTTTTGAGTCGATACAGGCATTATCAACCGCGTAAGGTCCCAGACCCGAGTAGACAGCTGTTTTTCCAACATTGACACCGTAGTCAGCATAAGCACCGCTGTCCCAGTCATAGACAGCCTGGACGGCGTTGATCTTGCCGTCCAAATTCACGCCGGTCTTGATGCGTCCGCGCATACCCGCGCGAGTGGGCAGTTGATTGAATTCTTGTTCACGGGTGGCACGCACCTTTACAGGTGCACCACCTGCAGCTTTTGAAAGTAATGTAGCAAGAGGTTCGAGGTGAATACCAGCTTTACCGCCAAACCCACCACCTACATAGGGGATATGGACTTCAACATCCGATTCAGAGATGCCAAAACTATCTGCCATGATCTGGCGGATGGCGAAGGGCGATTGAGCGGATGCCCAAATTCTGATCTTATTCGAGAAGGGGTCTGCCTGAACAATTGCCACGTGGGTTTCCATGGGAACATGAGCAACGGCTGGAAGTGAGAATTCATTTACAACCTGCAAATCTGACTCTTCGAAAGCCTTTTCCAGGTCGCCTTTCTTACTCTTATTCCAACTGGCGATATTTGAATCTTTCTGAGGGAAGAATACACCAACATAGTGCTTCAGGTCGTTGATGTCCTCGTGTACCAGGATTTTTGCCTCGAGAGCTTCATCAACATCGTGAACAGGTTGGAGCGGTTCATATACAACATCCAGCAGGGCAATGGCGCGTTCGGCAGTTTCTTCATCATCAGCAGCCACAGCGGCGACCACATCGCCTTGATAACGGGTTTCGCCCTTAGCCAGAACGCGTTTATCCTGCATGTAAAGTCCCACTAAAATGTCAGAGTCCTCACCGCAAAGAACGGCTCTGACACCGGGCAGAGCTTTGGCTTTGCTGGTATCAATGGAAACGATCTTGGCGCGCGCGTAAGGGGAAAGAAGACACCTGGCATGCAGCATGCCGGGTAATTCCAGATCATAGGTATAGATTGCCTGCCCGGTAACTTTTTCGCGAGCATCTTTTCTGTCATAAGCCTGACCGACGCGCTTGTGTTTTGATTGATATCTTTTCTCGTCCATTAGCTGCCTAACTCCTTTCGCTCACGTTCTGCTGTGCGCTTAACAGCATTCATAATCGGAATGTAACCAGTGCAGCGGCATAAATTTCCACTCAGAGCTTCCATGATTTCTTCGTCTGTTGGGTTTGGATTGCTATCAAGCAGAGCGCGGGTTGACATCAGGAAGCCAGGCGTGCAAAAACCGCACTGCAGCGCGTCCTGGCTGATAAACTCTTCCTGCAAGATGGAGAGCTTACCATCTTTTGCCAAACCTTCGACCGTGGTGATCTGAGCGCCTTCGGCTTCAACTGCCAGGATGATACAAGACGTTACCGCTTTGCCGTTCATGATAATGGTGCATGCGCCGCATTCCCCTTCACCGCAGGCTTCTTTGGTGCCGAACAATTTCAGATTGTCCCGCAGAAAGTGAAGCAGGGTCATGTTAGGGTCAACATCGCGGACAACCGGGCGACCATTGACAGTCATACTCAGGGTCACTTTCCGTTTCCCTGATTCAACGTGTTCGGTATACATTGAACAATCTTTGTCCATGCTTAATCCTCCTTACCAATAAGATTGAGCAGACCGCGTTTCAGCAGGACAGATGCCATTTGCAGGCGATAGAGTGCTGAGGAACGCACATCAGAAATTGGATGAATGTGCTGATGAATTTCATCCGCAGCCCATTCAACAGTTTCTTGTGAAAGACCGCGCTCATTGATCTGATCTTCAAGCGCGAAAAGTCGTTTTGGTGTGGGTGCGACTGCGCAAATACCAATTGCCACTTTTCCATCCGGCTTGATGCGGCTGGCAACACCTACAGTGGCGAGATCGTGACCGCGAAGGCGAGCCTGGCGCAGATAGATACTCTTGTCGCCCTCACCCGGATCAGGTAATTGCAACGATACCACCAGCTCACCGCGCTGAAGCACGGTTCGCTTTACACCAGTGAAAAACTGGTGCAGCGGGACCTGACGGTTGCCTTGAGGTCCGGAGATGTTAACCACAGCGTCGTAAACCAACAACGCAGGTGGCAGGTCTGCGCCTGGAGAAGCATTGCAGATGTTTCCCACCACGGTGGCACGGTTGCGGAGTTGGAAAGAAGCCAGGGATGCGGCAGCCTGGTGCAGTGCCGGGTATTTAGCTTTGACAACTTCCGAGTCAACCACCCGATTGACCACAACAGAAGCGCCGATGGTTAAACCAGCGCCTTCAACGAATTCAAACGCAGCTGTCTCTGGGAGCGCTTTGATGTCCACTATATGTTCGGCATTGATCAGATTTCTGCGCAGCAGGATCATGATGTCAGTGCCACCTGCAAGGACGAAAGATTTCTCTTCCTTTTCGAGATATTGGACTGCTTCGTTGAGGTTGTGGGGCTTAAAGTATGTAAACCTACTTATCATTAAAAGCCTCCTTTTGTTACCATGAGCCTTGTTCCTTTTCTCTAACTGCGGAGACTGGCTGCATGGTGGATGTGTGTGAGATAGCTATTTCTAGTTATCATTAAAGACTCAATTGAACACTATTCTAACATAGCGCAAGATTCGGTTCTCTTGTTAATCATTACAATTATTGGCTCAAAAACGTGATCGGATTTGGCAAATCTCACAGCCAATTATCCTCAACAGGCACTACCCGCTTGGGAAAGTGCGCTTCATATTTGCTGGCAATTTTTATCAGACGGTCCTCGCTGTCTGGTAAACCAAACAATTCGAAGCCAATTGGGACGCCGACGGGGGCTTGCTGTGTGGGTGCAGAGAAGCCGGCTGGCAGGCAGATTGAGGGGTAACCGGTGATCGCAGCCAGGGCTCCATTGCGCTGAAGCTGGGAATCTCCCACCTTGCAAACCAACTGCTGCTGGTGAGGGAAGATCATTGCGTCCAGTTGGTGATCTAAAAAGATGGCGTCGATGCATTTTTGCAGAGCGGCGCGTTTCTGCAGGCGTTCGCTGTATTCGGGCGCATTGATGTCCAATTGATTTGCATAGACAAGATTCTCTTTGATGCCAGGATGGTACAATCCGCTCGCCAGGATGGCATCAATGCTCGGATAAGGAGCGTGAACTGCTTCCAAATAGCTGTTGAGATGGGCTTTGAGGTCGAATAAATGCACACTGACCTGCGAAACGAGGTCGGCGCTCTGGATATCCTCATCGATTTTAATGAATTCAATTCCTGAGGAGCCCATTTCTTTGATAACTTCTGCAATCACCTGGTTGACTTCGCCATTAACCGGCTCGGTGCCAAAAAAGGATTTTAAAATGCCAATTTTTGGTTTGCGTGAGATATCGGCTTTTGGCAAATCGCGAATGGCAATTACTTTCAGTACAGCAGCGGCATCCGCAACAGTACGGGCCATCGGTCCGGCTGTGTCCTGCGTAAGAGAATAGGGCACAATGCCCTCATCGCTGACCAAGCCGACTGTAGGTCGGATCCCGACCAGATTGTTGGCGCTGGATGGAGAGCGGATGGAATTGATGGTGTCGGTTCCGATCCCGACCAAGCCAAGATTGGCTGCCAGGGCAGCCCCGGTGCCGCCGCTGGAACCCCCGGGGGTACGAGTCAGATCGTACGGGTTGAGGGTTTGACCTTTGATCGAGCTGATGGATTCACCCCAGATGGCAAATTCATGCAAATTGGTCTTTGCCAGGATGATCGCCCCGGCTGCTTTGAGACGTTTCACCAGATCAGCATCCTTACCGGTGGAAAAGCCTTCAAGGCTCAGGCTGCCAGCTGTGGTGGGCATATCCTTTGTCTCGATATTATCCTTCAATAAAACTGGGACTCCGTGCAGGCTGCCAGACAGTCTGCCGGCACCGCGCAAGGAACGGTCACACTCCCGTGCCAGTTCCATTGCGACAGGGTTGACACAGATGATACTTGCGAGAATGCCGTCGAACCGCTGGATCCGGTCAAGGTAAAAAGCAACCAGAGTCTCGCTTGTCAGTCGTCCTTCGAGCAATAACTGGTGATATGCAGCGATGTTTAGTTCCAACATACATCCATTTTATCCTGATACATTGCTTTGATTGTCGGATAATTCAAAAATGAACTGTCCTTGATGTCTTTTTGTAATAAATTAACAACTTACACCCGATAAAGTGCCTGCTAATTGTCTTAATATACCAATGATGCTGTCGGAATTTTTCGGTACAATTGTCATCAGGATGAGAAACGATTTATGCTAAAAGCATTAAAAGTACGATTACGTGACATCCTCAAGGTCGATTTGCTGGCTGGAGCGGAAGTGATAGCCGGTGAAACCGGGATGGACAACGAAATCACCTCGGTCAATGTAATGGAGGTTCCGGATATTGTTGACTGGGTCAGACCTGGTGAACTATTACTTACGACCGCTTATTCCATCTCTGACAATCTGGAAGCCTTCAACACGCTTTTGCCTGTATTTTCGCAGAAGGGTGTGTGCGGTATGGGTATCAAAACCAAACGCTACATTGACGAACTGCCAGATAGCGTCATTCAAACCGCCAATAAACTGGCATTTCCAATCATCAGAATCCCTCCGGATGTCTCCTATGGCGATTTGATGAAAGAGGTGTTTTCTTACATCATCGGCGAACAGACACACTTGCTTGAGAAGATCAATGAATTCAACAATCAGATCAGGGACATCATGCTCAGGCGTGGGGATATGGAGGAATTTGCTGAACGCATCAGCCAGGCGTTACATGCCCCAACTTTGATATCCGACCAGGTACACAAGAGCTTTGTCTTTCATGCTGAGGACAAGAACTGGGAAGCGATCCTTGATCGGGTGGTTCCGGCAACCATCAATAACTCTAGCGTCCACGACGAACCGGGCTTGATGGAGATCCGCACCAATCACGATCAAATTGACGGGCAAAGAGTTAAGCGCTTCAGCATACCGATTTTCTTCGAAGAAAACCTGTATGGTCATATCTACATCTGGGATATTAATGAAAGCATCAATATGGGTGATCTGTTCGTGATCGAATCGGCCACCTCGCTTATTGCCCTGCATATCGTCACTAAACTGACAGTTACCCAGCGAGAGAATGTACATCGCACAAACTTTTTGGAGCAGTTGTTAAGTAACAAACCTGAATCGCAAGCCCGGGCAATTTTGGATGCGGAATATTACGGTTTTGACCCCAGCGCATATCACCAATGCCTCATTTTAAGATTGGACTACCCGGACAAAACCCACTCAGCCTCTTTACGCAACCGCAGAATGCAGGAAACCAGCCTGATCCTGACCGGATTTCTCAGTTACATCCAGCGTAAGGCTTCTTCGCGCTATGTATGGGCAACCAAACCCAATGAGGTCAATTTCTTGCTGGAATTCGATCCAAACCTGAGCTATGAAGCTCGGACGGCACAAACCCGCCTATTTGTCTACTCCCTGATGGAGGTGGCGAGAGAACTCAAGGTTGAAGAATATTGTATTATCGGCGTGGGCAGGGCATACCCCGGTTATGACCGGCTGAACGACAGCCTTCATGAAGCTCAACAGGCTGTACGTATCCTACAGAGTAGTCAAAAGAATGTCAAAGAGCATTATGGTTTCTTTGAAGAGATGGGGATCGCGCGCTTGTTTGGTACTCCTGAGATTCGGGTGGATTTGCTCGATTATGCTGACCAGGTACTTCAACCTGTGATGAACTACGACGCTGAACATGATGGAAAACTGCTTGAGACAGTCAGAGCCTATTTTGAACATGGCGGCAACCTGCGCAAGATCTCCGAAGTACAATATACGCACTACAACACGGTTGTCTATCGGATCAATCGCATTCGTGATACTTTAAAAATTGACTTAAAAGATCCAGAGACAGCTTTTTCAATCCAATTTGCATTGAAGATCCGGGATTTGATCGGTTGAAATAACGATGAGAGAAATGAAGGCGCGAACAATAGCTGATGACCTGGTTGAATTCCTGGCAACTAACCACGGCTGTTTGGCGCGTGTACACTCCACCTTCCATCACACAGTTAATTTGTTGATCAGACAGGATGAGTTGATCACACTGACCAATCAGGGCGAGATAGCCCCAATGGGTTGTATGGTGGATGGTAACGACATCTTCAAACAATATCTACGACCAGGTGATGAAGTGATCCTGGATATGGACCGGATCGTAGCGGCCAATGGCGCATTTAGTGTTTACTTGTGTGAGGCTCAGGTTTGGAAGAGTGAGATCATAGCCGACCTGGACCCTCGTCCCCTTGACGAGCTTGAACAAACGACCCACCAGTTAACGGAATGGCTCGGACAGCAGCCTGCCCTGGGGCTGCTGCCGCTGTTGGCACCTCTGACAAATCAGGGTGCGAACATCCTGCAGCCAGACAATAATATTTACAGTCGTTACATTGCGAATGATCTCAAGGATTTTACCGATGCAATGTTGGCATCTGATTGGGAGCTTGCTTTAAGCATTACCGACCGACTACTTGGTTTTGGAATGGGCTCAACCCCCTCCTGTGATGATTTTTTGGCAGCTAACCTGTTGGTGCTCAGCCTTGTTGAGCGGTTAAACCCTGGTTTTTATCCCTGGGTGGGTGGATTTTGCAATACCGTTGCCAACAAAGCGGAAAGAAGCACCACGCTGATCAGCCTCAACATGCTCAGACACGCTGGGAATGGGAAGATGAGCCGAAGTCATCAGCGGCTTGTTCAGACCTGCCTTTTCGGCGATACCGGTGATCTGAAACATTTAGCCAACCAGGTATTGCAACACGGAGCTACATCGGGCGGTGATTTTTTGCTCGGATTGGTGTGCGCCTTAAACTGGTATCGAAATTCTAAGATGGATCATTCCAAGGAAGGAGAGGAAGCATGGGTTGAATCAATGCAATCACAACCCGTGTCAATACTATGACCCTACAAACGAGTATTAAACGAAATGCTTATTACGACTCAGTGACCCTCATGCTGTTATCGCGTGAGCTGCAGAAACTGGATGGTGTTGAAGATGTGCTGGTAGGGATGGGTACCGACCTCAACCTGGACCTGGCAAGAGGTCTGGGTCTGGCAACGGATGATTTTGACTCCCTGACCGCCAATGACCTGTTCATTGCAGCAAAATTCGAAGAAGATCTGATCTCTATGCAGAAGATTGAGGAGGCTTTTCTTGAGACCCTCAATAAGAGCACGGAATCTGATGGAGACGATGATTACCAGCCATCCTCGTTACATGCCGCCATCCAGGCGATTCCCGGTGCGAATATGGTCGTTGTATCTGTTCCGGGTCAGTATGCGGCAGCTGAGGTAGAGGACGCGCTGGATGCCGGACTGCACGTGATGCTTTTTTCTGATAATGTGTCGGTGGAAGATGAGCTGCGCCTCAAACAGAAAGCTGTGGAAAAAGGGCTGCTGATGATGGGTCCTGACTGTGGAACGGCGATCATTAATGGGGTGCCGCTTTGTTTCGCCAATGCGATACGGCGGGGCAAGATCGGCGTGGTTGGCGCCTCGGGCACAGGCACACAGGAAGTTACAGTCCAAATCCACAAGCTTGGTGAAGGACTTTCGCAGGTCATTGGCACCGGCGGGCGTGACCTTAAGGATCAGATTGGCGGACTAATGATGATCCAGGGCTTTGAAGCCCTGATCGCAGACTCGCAAACAGACGTGATCGTGCTCATCTCCAAACCACCGGCTCCTGCTGTAGCAGAAAAGATTTATCGCATCGCGAAAGACAGCCCCAAGCCAGTCGTAATCGACTTTATTGGCGGAAATCGGGCGGCGATCGAATCTGTTGGCGCGATTGCCTGCATCAGCCTGGAAGACGCCGCCCAGAAGGCAGTGGGTATCCTGAGAGGGCAGCCGGTTACTGACTTTACCGGTTTTTCAATCGCCGAAGAGGAAATCGAACGGCTGGTGGAAAACGCGGCAGCCAAATTGAAGTCTGACCAGACTGAACTGCGAGCGCTCTTCACCGGTGGTACGCTGGCAGATGAAGCCATGAAACTTTTGGGCGTTAATTACGATATCTATTCCAATATTCCTCTTTCACCGGAGATGGCGATCAAGAACCTCCCTGAAGGACGCGGTCATATCTGCCTGGATCTGGGTGAAGACGAGTTCACGCGCGGCAGACCGCACCCTATGATCGATCCGCAAACCCGTACTGATTTCTTTAAATCTCATGTGGATGGGAAGACAGGCGTGATCCTGGTAGATGTAGTGCTTGGTTTTGGATCCCACAGCGACCCAGCTGGAGCGGTGGCGGCATCTGTGCGGGAAATTCGCCAGCGTCTTTCCAACCAGGGTAAAGACGTGGTTGTTATTGCTTCGGTTTGCGGCACTGATCTGGACAGTCAGGACTTGCACAAATCGGTGGCAACTTTAGAAGAAGAAGGTATTTTAGTGATGCCCTCCAACGCTCAGGCTGTACGCCTGACTGATCGGGTTATGCAGCGCATGATAAAAGGAGTTTAAGATGAGTGTAAATGACCTTTTTAAGCAAGAATTGAAGGTGGTCAATCTTGGGTTAAAGTCTTTCCATACTGACTTAAAATCCCAGGGAGTGACAGCTGTGCATGTCAATTGGAAACCCAAAGCAGGCGGGAAGAAAAAAATGCTCGATCTGCTAAGCAAAATCAACAAGGTTAAGTAACAAACTTTGAAAGGAGTGAGACATTGATAGAAATTATTGAAAACGCAAACAAAGAAGCTCTGGAAATCATCCAGAACGGACAACCTACCTTGATCGGTCTTGGGATTGCGGAAGAGGTCATCCCAGGTATGGCAAAAGACCTGTTTCTGCATGCCGGTCCACCGATTACGTGGGAGAAAATGTCTGGTCCATTGAGAGGTGGGGTGATGGCAGGCTTGATGTATGAGAGCATGGCTGCCACCCCGGAAGAAGCAGCTGAATATGCCGCATCAGGTAAACTGCGCTTTGATCCATGCCACCATCACAATGCGGTGGGTCCCATGGCGGGCATTGTGACTGCCAGGATGCCAGTCTGGATCGTGGAGAACAAGGCATACGGCAACCGCGCTTATTGCACGTTGAATGAGGGCTTGGGCAAAGTGCTGCGCATGGGCGCCTACGGACCGGAAGTGATCAGGCATCTGCAGTGGATGGAAAGCGTGCTCTACCCGGTGCTGAAGGAAACCATCGAAATTCATGGTCCCATCGATCTGAAGGTTATGATCACCCAGGCTCTGCAAATGGGTGATGAGGTGCATAATCGCAACAAAGCGGCAACTTCATTGTTAATCCGCGAAATCGCGCCCAGTATTTTGAAAACCTCATTCAGTAATGAGGACAAAATTGCAGTTCTGGAGTTTCTGAACAGCAATGACCACACCTTCCTGAACCTCTCCATGCCGGCCGCTAAAGCCACCCTGGAACCTGCTGGTAAGGTGAAGCACTCCACCATCGTTTACACCATGGCGCGGAACGGCACGGAATTTGGTATTCGCGTGGCAGGGTTGGGCGGACGCTGGTTTACAGCCCCAGCAGAGATCATTGATGGCTTGTACTTCCCTGGGTTCTCAATGGAAGATGCCAACCCGGATGTAGGTGATTCATGCATCACGGAAACACTGGGTATCGGCGGATTTTCCATGGCTACCGCACCGGCTATTGTGCAATTTGTGGGCGGTACTCCCAAAGATGCGGTACGATATACCACCAGCATGTATGAGATAACCACCGAAGAAAGCCGATTCTATAAGCTGCCGCCAATGAACTTCAGAGGGGCACCGACTGGCATTGATATTCGCAAGGTGATCGAGACCCAGGTGCTGCCAGTGATCAACACCGGCATTGCCCATAAAGAAGCCGGCGTAGGTCAGGTTGGGGCCGGCGTCGTGCACCCACCGATGGCGTGCTTTGAACAAGCATTAGAAGCGTACGTTAACCTCTTAGAAGATGAAGGTCTTTTAGAGGAATAGGAATTGGAGAAAAAATGATTAAAAATTGGGACAAAATGAAAGTATACGATTTATCACAAAACACGAGTCACCTCTCACCACCCTGGCCAACTTATGAGCCATTGCAGGTCAAGTTTTTTAAACGCCTCAGCCCAAATGGTGCCAATGGTATGTTAATCACCACCTCAAACCATGTTGGCACTCACCTGGATGGTCCGCTGCATTTTGATACCCCAGGTCGTGACATTGCCGCACTTGAAATGGATAAACTGATGGGGCCAGGCGTGGTTGTCGATCTTTCTGACATCTCAGAAGACTGGTCGATCTACACACCTCAGGACATTATGGACCGCGTTGAAGTGAAGACCGGCGACATTCTTTATATCAACACTGGTTATCATCGTTATGGTTTCGACCAGCCCGAAGCGGACGAACGCCGTTACATGCTGCGGCATCCAGGTCCTTCGATGGATTTCGTCGATTGGGTCAAGGACATGAAAATCAAGCACATTGCCGTAGACTGCGGCTCGGCTGATCATCCTATGAACACAAAAATCCGTGATTGGGAACCAGCTGAAGCTTTGGCATGTGACAAGTTCATGAAAGAGCGCTATGGTAAAGCCCTAGACGAGATTTATCATTGGCCGGATACCTACCAGGCTATGCACATAATGCTTTTCCCAAAACCCTGGGAGTGCATCCATGCAGAAAATATTGGCGGCGAGATCGATAAGGTGCTGAACAAGCGCTTGATCCTGGGCACACTCCCCTGGAAGTTCCAGTATGGAGAAAGCGCCTTCTGTCGCTGTATCGCGATTGACGAAGTCGAATAAATTCAATTGATATACTTTCAGAGTCCCTTGATCAAAGGGACTCTGACTGCTTGCTAAACTATAATCTCACTGGAGGAAAAGAAATGGGCGCATTATCTGACATTAAAGTGCTGGATCTCACTCGTGTTTTGGCAGGACCCTACGCAACCATGGTGCTAGCAGACCTTGGTGCAGAAATCATCAAAATTGAACAACCCGAGAAGGGAGATGATTCCAGGGCTTACGGTCCTTATAAAAATGGCGAGAGCGCTTATTTCATGAGTCTGAACCGCAATAAAGAAAGCATCACCCTCAACCTCAAAACGCCTGAAGGCAAAGAAATCCTAAAGGAACTGGTTAAGAAGGTGGATGTCCTTGTCGAAAACTTCCGACCAGGCACGATGGAGAAACTGGGCTTGGGGTATGAGGTGCTGAAGGAGATCAACCCCCGTCTCATTTATGCGTCATCCACAGGCTACGGTCAAACCGGTCCGTACAGCCAGCGACCAGCCTATGACGCAGTGGTGCAAGCCATGGGTGGCATTATGAGTATCACCGGTCAGGCAGACGGCATGCCAACCCGCGTAGGCACTTCCATCGGCGACATCGCGGCAGGCTTGTTCTGTGCGATCGGCATCCTGGCTGCTTTACAGGAACGTGCTCGTTCTGGTTTGGGTCAAATGGTGGATGTAGCCATGCTTGATTGCCAGGTTGCTATCCTGGAGAATGCCATCTCGCGCTACGAATTTACCGGCGAGATCCCTCGCCCGATTGGCAATCGCCACCCCTCCATTGTTCCCTTTGAAACCTTCAACACCCTCTCGGATCCTATCATGGTGGCGGCAGGGAATGACCGTTTGTGGGCAACTTTGTGCGAATTGATGGAACTCGAAATAGCGTGTGATCCACGCTACGCCACCAACCCCCAGCGCAATGAACATTACGCTGAGTTGCGCCCAATTCTGGCTGAGAAGTTTATGACCAAAACGGCAGAAGAATGGCAGCCGATGTTCGACAAGGCTGGCATTCCCAGTGGACCGATCAACACAGTTGATAAGGTGGTAAAGAACGAACAGGTGGTAGCCAGAGAAATGATCCTTGAGGTGGAGCATCCGGTGGCAGGTACCACGCGCGTTCCAGGCATCCCGATCAAGCTCAGCCGGACACCTGGTGAGATCCGCATGGCGGCACCGGTATTGGGAGCGGACACCGAAAAATTGCTCAACCAATATTTGGGACTTACTTCTGACCAGGTTGCTGAGTTAAGAGAAAAGCAAGTAATCTGATCTGTTTAAACTAGAGTCGAGAGCCAGCCTATAAAGAAGGCTGGCTTTTTAAGTCCCCCTCGTTTAACCAAAACCTGCAGAAGGTTAAAGACCAAGGACTTGTATACTAGTGCAAGTCCGTCGCTCTGCGGTAGAAATGTTATCTGAATCATCTATTACAGTTTGCTCTTATTCGAAAACCGATTAACAGGCTGTAATGAAGGTTGTTTCCAGTAATCCATAGTTTGGAAAACAGATTAAAATACAACCATGGAAACGACTGAACAGAACGCAAAGGTAGATCCAACTGAAGACCTGGAGCCTGTTTTTGAAAGGCGAGGTGATATGAACTCTTCGTCCAGTAAAAACAATGATTCCCCGCTATGGGGCTGGGGCACAAAATTGATCGTCGGAAGCCTTTTAGTGGTGGGGTTCTTGGCTCTGGTCTTTCGATTCAACGATTATTTTAAGCTGGTTCTGACCGCATTTCTGCTGTCGTTCCTGCTGTATCCGCTCTGTGGATTACTGAGAAAAGTTGCCCACATAAGATGGCGAATTTCCGTGGCGATTGTTTATGTTGTATTTGCGGGGCTGCTCATCTGGCTGATTGCCAGGGGCGGTACAGGACTGGCATCACAGGTGCAGAACCTGTTTCAAACAGTTATTGATAATGTCGACAATATCACAGTTCTGTTGGAAAGATGGTCCAGTCAGGTCATCATGATCGGTCCGTTCAAATTCACTACCCCACAACTTGATTTTGCGTTGATTGGCGGTTGGATTTCTGAAGCGCTGCAGCCGATTGCCAGCCAGGCGGGTACGATTGCGACGACTGTGGTTGGTAAGGTTGGCGGTTTTGTGGCCAATCTTGGTATCACTTATATGGTTTCTTTCTTTATCACTTCCGAGACAGAAGGTGCCAGGCGCAGATTGATCAATATTTCCATCCCCGGTTATGAAAAAGATTTTCGGCGCCTTGGAATGGAGATCGGCAAAATCTTCAATTCCTTTATTCGTGGTGAGTTTACCGTCGTTGGCATTGCCATCCTGGTTTATACCGTGTTTCTAGGGATCATGGGGCTGCCTTATTTCTTCATCCTGGCATTGATCGCAGGGTTGGGGCGGTTCATCCCTTATTTGGGTGCTGCTCTTGGTTGGATTTCTTTCTTCATTGGCGCCTTACTGCAGGATCCGACACCCTTTGGGATGACCAAGGTAATTTATGCCCTTCTGATTTTCGGGATCGCGGTCGTGATTGACACACTTTTTGACCAGGTTCTTATGCCAAAAGTGATGGGCAACTCGCTGAAGGTGCATCCCGCCGCAATCCTGATCTCTGCGCTGGTTGGCGCTCAGTTACTCGGAGTTCTTGGCATTGTCCTGGCAGCACCAGCGTTCGCGACATTAAAACTGATTTTAAGATACAGCACCCGTAAACTTTTCGACCGGGATCCGTGGGAAGGGATGCAATATTATCAAAAGCCCAATGAAACTGTGCTGATGAAAGGCTTGCGGAAGATCTGGACGAAGCTCTCTACTTTTTTTGAGAAACCATGGAACAAGGTAAAGGGGTGGTTCAGGAAGCAATTTCGGAAAATTAAAAAGAGATTTGGGCAGAAGAATAAGTAAATTCTCTCGTACGCTTGCTTGCGTTACAAGCACGGACGTGGGATAATCTTTCAAAACTAACGGAGGTAAAAATGACTGAAAACGAACCTGTCACTACTACTATCGCAGAAACCGAAAACTACCTGGCTTGGAAAGCAGAAGAACCGGATGGCGAGACCACTTATCACCTGGAACTCAATAATGTTACCTTGCACTTCTTCAAGGAAGAATGGCAGGAGTTCCTCAAGTTGACCGAAATCATCGTCGACGAAGAGCTCTAGATTTTAACTGATCATTGATTGACAACAAAGCTTGCCTATGGCAGGCTTTTTGTCTTTTATTTGGGATTATTTAATCCTGGTCACTGCGAGACTCTTTGCCATCAAGCTTCAAGAGTTCAGCGAGCAATTTTCTGGCAAAGAGTCGTGGCAGTCTGCATTTTCAGCGGTGTGAATATAAATATCATGAACTTGGGGGGTGATTGCTTTATTGAGACTCAGTTAAGAAAAAGAATAAAGGCAGACTGCCACGACCCCTTCTTGTCTGCAGAGGTTTTAGTAATTCAACGACGGTGTCTCGCAGTGACCGTGGAAAGAGAAGAGAGGGCATTCTTGCGGAAGGAAAATAGGAGTATCAACGCTTGAATTTCATCCAGTTCAGGCGGCGGTTGAGATGGAAACCAAGCCGTTCCAGAGCAATTTCCATTCTGCCTTCAGGATATTCCAGTCGGGTGGTACGTCCTCCCCACTCATTATCGAGGAAATTCCTCACCAGGCAGGTCAAAAGATTGTCCTCCTCAGGGTTTTCAGGTATAGCCAGCCAAAGGTAATCGGCATTTTGCATCCCGGTCTGCCAACTTAGCAAGCCGGCCAGTTTCTGCTCTTTACGCAGGGCAAAGTGTGTCAGGTTGCCGACCCAATCCCACGAGAATGGGTTCAGCCATGCCAGGGGTCGAAACTGGTTGAAGTTGACCGAGGCATACCAGCGTGTATCCATGGGGTAGGCTGCTTCGAGCCAGATTTTTTGTTTGCTCCAATCTCCAATTCGCCTGCGAGTGAGCGTGAATTTTGCTGAGTCGCAGCTGGTTAGTGATCGTATCTTGGGCTGAGCCTGCTCCAAAACCCAATTGTTCACTTTTCTGATAACTTGGAAACCTAACCCGGCATATAAATTTTGAGCTGCCTGATTTTCACTACTGACCTGCAGCCATACTTCCGAGGCTCGTTTCTGCTGCGCATAGCGCAAAGCGTGTTTTGTGAGAGCAGTGGCGATGCCCAGGTGTTGAAATTCGGGTTTGACTGCTACATTGGCGATGAGCGCAATGTGGCGCAATTTATCCAAAAAGGAGACGATATTGATGTTGCCCACGATCTGATCATCCATCACCCAGACATAACCAGGTTGCCTGTATACACTCGCATTCAAACCGGGTTGGGTTTGCCGCTGGGCAGCCAGGCGCATCTGGTTGATGATATTCATGCTTTCAGGATCGGTCTTGAGATTAAAACTTTCCTCAATCAATTTAATGACTGCGTCAGCATCCTGGGCAGGATCATATGCCTTCAAACGACCGGGGGGAGTCAAAGAAACTTGCGTCATACGCAGGAATTGTAAATCAAAGTTAAATTAAAATAAAACCAGCTCCCAATGGAAGCTGGTAGTCTGATGGATTAGTCGGTATCCGAGTCTGAAGATCTTGGCCTGCGAGCGCGGTAAACGATCCGGCCTCGATCCAGGTCATAGGGTGACATTTCGACCCGGACAGCATCTCCCAGCAGAATGCGGATGTAATACCTGCGCATTCGTCCCGAAAGGTAGGCCATCACTTCATGTCCGTTATCAAGCTTTACCCGGAATTGTGTTCCCGGGAGGGCTTCGATAATGGTACCGTCTACGGTAATCTTCTCTTCTTCTTTAGCCATAACACCTCACTAACTGGCTACTTTTCGTAAGGCTTCCGGAAAGAACGTCGAACAGCCTTCTTTTCATCCATACGGCGCTGCTCGCTCTTGGAAACGAACCAGCGTTTGCGTCGCACGGTGCTGAGCACACCACTCTTTACGACCTTCTTGCGAAAGCGCTTAAGTAGGGAATCTTGCGATTCATTGGGTCTCAAAGTTACACTTGTCATTGCTATTCACCTCCTTCCCAGGTAACAACCATTGCGCATTTATACGCGCAACTTTGCATTATACACGGTAGTGCTGGTTAAAATCAAGGTTTTCGTGGGCGTGGGTTGTGCGTGGGTCAGCACATAGTATACACTTTATGAATCGAGGGTATGAGAGATACCGCACCAGGTGTCTGGAGCTTTGGGGATTACCATATGAGGACATTGAGGTGCAAATTGATAAAGGATATCATCCGCTTAGATTACCAAGAGTTGAGACGAAGCAGCCCGATAGCAGCCAGACAAGCGATCCTGCAGATACTCAAGGCCCATAAAGGCAACGTGAGCCAAACCGCTCAGGTATTGAACATTAGTCGGGCAACCGTCTATAAAGCTATCAGGAAGAAAGAGGCAGGAGATCTGCATGACGCCTCCAGAGCGCCAAAACACGTGCATAACAAGACCAACAAGAAGCTTGAAGAACGAGTCCTGGAAATCCACAAACAAACAGGGTTTGGTCCTGTGCGGATCAAAGAAGAGCTGGAGGAAGTAGATGATCTCTATCTGTCCCCACACACCATCCGCAACATCATCAGACGCAATAAGTCTAAGGGAAAGAAACAGCGCTCAGCCAATAAAACCGAGCGTCAGTTTGTCGACTGGTACTCGGCCAAAGCCTTTGAAGTGGTCCAGATTGACCTGAAGTATATCGTCGACCAAAAAGCGCTCTCCATGGAACAGATCCATCACATCCACACCAGGAATTTACCCCGCTATCAATGGACTGCCATTGATGTGAACTCCCGTTTCAGGCTGATGGCATATTCCTATGAGAAGACCTGGACCAACGGTTTGGCCTGGTTTTTATGGGTTCTTTCCTGGCTGAGAAGCCATGGCGTGACTTCCCATGTCGTTTTTACTGTCGACCGCGGTGAGGAGTTTGGGGGGAAATCCTGGTTGAAAGTGCACGAACTCAAAAAACTGCTGTCTGACTTCGGTTGTTCCTTTGTCCAGAACAGGGCCGGACATCCTGAGGAGAATCCTCATATCGAACGCTCTCATCGGACCGATGACGATGAGTTCTATATCCCCCGCATTCTCTCGATTGATTCACCCAAAGATTTCTTCTTTGAAGCAATGAATTATCTGTATTACTACAATGTGCACAGGCGGCACTCTTCTCTCGGTCGCCTGCCCCCTTACAGCTATTTATCTAAGTCAGTCACGGGTTTGGATGATAAAATCAAATTCATTCCACCCATCTTCCTTGACTATCTCGCGGTTCAACTCGGCGATTGGTGTGGATACCATCTGCTGGCTTCTCACCTTCGTGCGTGGGTTGTGCGTGGGTCAGCACATAGTATACACTTTATGAATCGAGGGTATGAGAGATACCGCACCAGATGTCTGGAGCTTTGTATTATTCAAACGGAGTAATCGCTAAGGTTATAATCCTTCTCTTCGCTCAGAACGACAATCCAATCGAATCGATCTTGTCCAATCGCTGTGTGTCGGTCATATCCATGCGCAGGGGAGTGACGGAGATGAAGCCCTGCTTGATCGCGCCGTAATCGGTGCCGTCTTCTTCCACTCCTGAAGGTGGTTCTCCCCCGATCCAGTAGTAGGGCACGCCGCGCGGATCTGTGCGTTTTTCCAACTTGTCATGATATAGACGAACACCCTGCCTGGTGAACTGAACACCGGCATAATCACCTTGCGGAAGGTAAGGTACATTGATGTTCCAGATCGGTGCCGGTAAGTTGCCATCCCACATCTCGAGCAGTTGAGCAATGATTTTCACTGCTGCCTGGGCGGCGGCTTGATACTCCAGGGGACCCTGGTGGTGTTCGGGCGCATCGATGGAGACGGCAAAACCAGGCACGCCGTTAATGGCACCTTCCATGGCTGCTGTGACTGTGCCGGAATAAGTGACATCCAGACCGACATTGGCATTGGGGTTGATACCTGAAACAACTGCCTCAAAACCTTGATCCAAAGCACCCATCATCGCCAATGCGACACAGTCTGATGGAGCGCCATCTGAGCTGAAAGCTGGGCTGCCATCAGCAAGATTAACTGCTTTCACGCGCATCGGGCGGCTCATGGTCTTCACATGCCCGCAGGCAGACCAGTTATGGTCGGGTGCCAGTACACTGACTTCTACTCCGTCCATTTGCCGAACGGCTTGAGCGAGCGCCAACAAACCGGGCGCAGTGACCCCATCATCATTAGTAACCAGGATTCTCTTTGTCATTCAACCTCTAATGGCGTTTTCTTTTCTTCTTTTTCGATGCCGAGGCATTTGTTCTGTTTTGGGTAGCTTCGCTCTCAGCTTCGGCTGGTTTGACCGGTCGGTAGCGGAACATAAAACTGATCACGCCCTGGCGAACCTCGCTGAGGAGGTCGCTGAACATGGTGCTTGCCTGCCGTTTATACTGCACCAGGGGGTCGCGCTGGGCATACGATTCCATGCTAATGGAAACACGCAGGGCTTCCATCTTGGTCAGGTATTCCACCCACGATTCGGTGATGGTGCGCAAAAGCAAATCGCGATAAATGCGGTTTTGGGTCTGGTTGCCCATCACATTTTGGATACGTTCAGCCAGGTCATCCTCGATTTCGGGGATGTCTTGGTCGACAACTTGCTGCCAGACTGAGTCGCCAAGCTCTTTGTTAAGCGCTGCGCGGGTTTTTTCGGGCAGACCGTTCAGCTTAAGTTCGTTTAACAGCAGTTGATTCCACTCGTGCGCCCCAAAAATTTCTGCCAGTTTTTCTTCTGCGCTGTTTAGGTGATCTAAAATCTGATTGCTGATACCATCGCTGGACTGTCCGCTGATCTCATCTGCAATCGCGAAAACATAATTCAGACGGCTGTGAGTGCGTAATTCGCGTTTGTGTGTGCGTTCATCAAAGCCGATGTGCTTCCCTTGGGTTGTGAGCTGGAGAACTTTCAGAAGCGCTTCGTCATCCTCGAGAGCTTCTTCCATAAGCTCCTGGTTGCTGTCCAGGTCGCGCGCCACTTCCTGGTTCTCGCCAAACAGGCGCTCGATACGCCGGTTCAGACTGGATTGGATTTGATCGTTCAACTGCGCGCGCAATTCACTGAAGGGCAGGTTTGCCAGGTCGGCCGGCTTGAGCGCCCATTTTTCGCCAAAGCGGCGTTCCAGTGTCATCAGCAGGCGTCGGGCGACATTGAGAGTCAGGCTGGACCGCAAAGCCTCGGTCAGCGGTTTCTTCAGACTGCGCGGGTCTTCTTGCAGGGTTTGGATTTCTTTCGACCCCAATTTCAAAGATGAGCCGAGGATGGTGCTGAGTTCAGCCTGATAATCGTGCTTGTCCTGGGGGTCCAGGCTTTCCAGGTAGGCATCCAATGTGTCTTCGCCTTCTGAAATTTGGGTCTTCAGATTCTGTTCGTAATGATTAAACAACTCGGCAGCGCCAGCCTGGACATGGTCGTTTTCGACCTCAACCGTTTGTTTTGCCAGTTTGAGGATGCTTTCCTTCAAAGATTCGACAGTGTCGGCATTTGCCAGCTTGTCCATCACAGTTTGGAAAGTGAAGGAGGGGTAGGTGCCAAAATCGGTGTTAATGCTGGGTTGGATCTCTTCCAGGTATGCCAGCAGTTTCCAGGGACCTTCCGCGTCAGCCAGGCCGGTTTCAATCCGGGTACGCAATTCGGTCTGAAGCATCTCGGAGACATCTTCGTGCAGATCTCCCTTCGTGAAGATCTTGTCGCGTTCCTTGTAGATGCGGTTACGCTGTGTGTTGAGAACGTCGTCATATTCCAGCAGGTGCTTGCGCACGTCAAAGTTGGATCCTTCCACCCTGGTTTGAGCCTGCTCGACCAGTTTGTTGATCATATTCATCTCGATGGGCATGTTCTCGTCGATTTTGAAACGCGAGAGCATATTCTCAAGCTGTTCACCGCCAAACATGCGCATCAGGTCGTCTTCCAGACTGAGGTAGAAGCGGGACGAGCCAGGGTCGCCCTGGCGACCAGCACGACCGCGCAGCTGGTTGTCGATCCGGCGGGCTTCGTGCCTTTCAGAGCCGATCACGTGCAAGCCGCCCAGTTCACGAACCTTCGCCATATCTTCCATATAGTGGACGAAGGTATCCAGCGCAGTTTGTTCTTCTTCCTCCTCAAGCTCGACCTGCATGTTTTTAATTGCTTGCAGGCGTTCAGGCATGGTCATGTTGTAAGGATCTTCCTGGCTGTACTTTGCCAATACCCGATTGACCCTGGAGAGCAAAGCTTCGTTCAATTCACCGCCTAATTTGATGTCCACACCACGACCTGCCATGTTGGTGGCGATGGTGACAGCACCAAAAGCGCCGGCTCCGGCAATGATCAAAGATTCTTCGGTATGTTTGCGGGCATTCAGCACCTGGTGCGGCACGCCGCCATCAAAAAGCGGCTGCAGCCTTGCCCAATCCCTGTCTTCCAGGTAAAGGGATTCCAGCAAAGAGGTGCGATTACTCTCATCCGTAAGATCCATGCTGGTCAGACCATAATCACGACCCAGCCGGCGCAATTCCGCCATGCGAAGTTGATCCAGCGGTTCGTTAAGGGCTGCCAATTCGGGTGCATCCAGGTAATCTTCCACTTTCGCGCCCTTGGCTTTAAGCCAGGCGTTTTTGATCAGACTGACTTGTAACAAGCGCCTTACTTGTTCCGGAGCCAGCCGCTCTGACAACCGTTCGGAACTTTCCACCGAGGTCGTACCCACCAACTGCGGTCTGCCAATCACGTGATAACGGATAATTTCCATCACCATGGCGCGGATCTTGCCTTCGGTGGTGCGGTAGATCACATCGGGATAGTCTTTTCGTTTGTAAAAGAGAGGTGTCTGGCTGGAATCGCCATCCTCAAAGTAGTAGGTGTATTTATAGCCATCCGGGTCTTTGGTCTCTTCCGATTTCAGACCCGAATCATCCCGCTGTGCTTTATATTCCAGGTTGGAGGGGATCGCCAAGACATCCAATCCGTATATCCGATAAAACTCTTCCTTTTCGGTCAAAGCAGTACCGGTCATGCCAGCCAGCTTATTGTACATGCGGAAGTAATTTTGAATGGTAATGGTGGCATGAGTGATGTTTTCTGCCTGGACTTTGACGCCCTCTTTTGCCTCCACAGCCTGGTGCAAACCATCAGACCACCTTCTGCCGGGCATCATACGACCGGTGAATTCGTCCACAATGATGACCTCACCACTCTGTACGATGTATTCCTTGTTGCGATGGAAGAGGTGTTGAGCGCGCAAAGCCTGCTCCAAAAAACCCATCAGGCGAGCTTGCTCGGGGGTGACATCCTCCGGCCGCTCTGGATCCGAAAGTTCCACGCCAAGCATCTCTTCCACGTGAGCCAAGCCGACTTCGGTCAGAGAGATCATCCTCTCCTTTTCTCCGATTTCGTAATCCTCGGGGTTAAGTGCCCGGACCACTTGTGCCATTCGGATGTAATTTTCGGAATCTTCATGCGCCGGACCGGAAATAATGAGAGGAGTACGGGCTTCATCGATCAGGATGTTATCGACTTCGTCAATAATGGCGTAATTGTGGCCGCGCTGCACGCGCTGGTTCCACTGCATGGCGATATTGTCTCGCAGATAGTCAAAACCAAACTCACTATTGGTGCCGTAGGTAATATCTGCCAGGTAGGCAAGCTGGCGGGAGGTCTGTCGCAGGAAATTTTGATCCTCGTTCAGAGAACGCTCATTGGGGTCGTAAATGTAAGCACGAGGACTGCCTTCTACTGCAGTGATGGACTGCAAGACGCCGACGCTCAGTCCCAAAAAATGGTAAATGGCGCCCATCCAGCGTCCATCCCGGCGAGCCAGGTAATCGTTGACCGTGATCAGGTGCGCGCCTTTGCCATCAAGCGCGTTCAGGTAGAGAGGCAGAGTGGCTGAAAGAGTTTTGCCTTCGCCAGTACGCAGTTCTGAGATGGCACCCTGGTGCAGGTTGATTCCACAGATCAGCTGGACGTCATAATGGCGCTGACCGAGAACGCGTTTGCTGGCTTCGCGAACTGTGGCGAAAGCCTCTGGTAACAGTTTGTCCATTGTTTCGCCATTTTTCAGACGCTGGCGGTATTCGTCGGTCTTGGCTTTCAGCTGTGCATCACTTAACTTTTCAAATTGTGTTTCCAGGGCATTGATCTGGTCAACAGTGACAACCAATTCTTCAATTTTTTTCCTATGCGGATCGCCTTTTAGAAATTGGGAAATTTTCTTAAACATAGTATTTCTTCCTTTAATAACGGTCAGATTGGTACCAAACCGCAAACGTAGATTATAGCATAGGCTAATCCTTATACTTTTATTGTTTTAACATAACAAACGGGCTTACAATCAGATCGACAGTAGAGGTGAAACCATGGAAGAACACAGTTGTCTCGGTTGTGGATGCGGTTGTCTGAGCACGTTGATACCTTTAACGATACTACTCCTTTTGCTTGTATGTGGACTGATCGTTTGGGTATTTTTTGGTCTTGCGAATGGTCAGAATCAGCTTGATTTGGGAGCGAAACTTCTGACCGTTTTCCTGACCGTAATTTAGATAAAGTAGAAAGAGTTGCAATGACGATTTTAGTTACGAACACAAACTTTTTAATTGTCGGTGGTGGTATTGCTGGTGTGAGCGCTGCAGAAGCGATCCATAAAGTTGACCCGGATGCAGATATCACCCTGATTTCAGATGAACCCAGCTTACCCTATTTTCGTATGAGCCTGACCCGTTATTTGGCAGGTGAAGTTGCCAGGGATCAACTTGACTTACATAAACAGGGTTGGTATCTCGAAAACCACATTAATATTGTGGTTGGGGTACATGTGAGTGACATCGATTCCCATCAGAAGCTGGTAACACTCAATGATGGCAGGGTTTTTCAGTATGATAAGCTGATCCTGGCAAATGGTGCCAGTCCCTTTGTTCCTCCTATCCCGGGAAAGGATTTGGAGGGCGTGATGACCTTGCGCTCGCTGGAAGACGCTGAGCGCATCATCCGGCTGTATGACCATCCTGCAAATGTGGTTTGCGTTGGCGGGGGATTGTTGGGGCTGGAGATTGCCGGCGCGATCGCCAGGCATGGTTTACGAGTGACCGTACTGGAAGCGCTGGATTGGCTCTTGCCGCGTCAACTGGGGAGAGAAGCCGCAGAATTGCTGCGACAACATATTGAATCGATGGGGATCTCAGTTGTTGTTCCGGCAAAGGTTACTGCCCTGGTTGGCGGAGGTAAGGTGGAAGGGGTTGAGTTGGCGGCTCAATCACCCGAAACCAATCCGGCAGTTTGCATACCGGCAGAATTAGTTTTGATCAGCGCAGGAGTGCGCCCTAACCTTGACCTGGCGAAATTGGCAGGGATTGAGGTGAACCGGGGCGTGATTGTGAACGAGCATATGCAGACTTCGGACCCGGATATCTATGCAGCTGGTGATGTGTGTGAATTCCACGGCATCAGCTATGGATTGTGGGTTCCTGCCAAGAAGCAAGGGGAGGTTGCCGGAAGACATGCTGCCGGTCAACCTGCCGATTTTGCCGGAGACCCGCCTTCAGCCAAGTTAAAGGTGCTGGGGATCGACTTGTTCAGCATCGGGCAATTTACCCCGACCGAAGAGGGCGACAGGCTGTTAGCTGCCAGAAAAGATGATACCTATGTCGGCTTACTCTTTAGAAATGGTGTTTTAGTTGGTGCCAACCTTTTGGGCGAGACAGGTCTTGACTCCAGGGTGAAAAAAGCAATTGACTTAAAAACCAACTTCAGCAGTGTGTTGACCGATTCGGTGACACTGGAAGAGATAGTGGCACATCTGTCGTAGAGAGTGTTAAGAAAACTTTATTTGCATGGGCGGGTTGAAAACCTGCCCATACAGTTTTATACCAGTTTTCTCATTTTGTCCCTGTCTTATGGAATCCTCAAGGTAAAATAGGGGAAAACAATCAGAGGAAGACTATGGAATACAGAAACTTTGGCCGGACGAATTTCAAACCCTCGGCCTTGGGGTTTGGGTGCATGCGCTTACCGCAAACTCTAGGAGAAGATGGCGGTATTGATGAACCTGAGGCGACCCGCATGGTGCGTTATGCTATTGATCAAGTGGTTTTCGAGAGACTTGAAATCCCTTCCAACGAATAAAAATTGTGCGCCAGAGGAAATATGGAAGAAAAAATCAAAGTCGGCATTATCATTTGCGATCGATACCGAACTTGTGCCGGTGGCAAATGCCTGAGGTCCATGCGAAATCGAGAAGGTGCTTTTAGTGTTTACACTGGCATTGATCTTGAGCTGGTGGGCTATACCACCTGTAACGGATGCCCGGGTGGAAATATTGAATACGCTGGCGACGAAATGGTCAGAAATGGTGTGCAAGTGATTCACCTTGCTACTGGGATGTTGGTGGGATATCCTCCCTGTCCATACTTTGTAACATTTGGATTTTTTGAAAGAAATATGGCGTAAAGTTGTACTTGGCACTCATCCAATTCCACAGAAGTACCTGGATATGCACACACAGCTTGGCACCTGGAGTGATCCTTCCTGGGAGCCCAAACTGGCAGCGACTATGGCTGACGAGGTTGTTCGAAAAGCTTACAATTAAAAAATACTTCCGGGCAAATCCTATTAATTGTTGAGGGAATCGTAAATCCTATTCATGAATCACGATCCTTAAAAAAATGCAAAAATTTTGCAGGAAAGTGGTGGAGCATTACCCGGATTGAGAGGAATTGACAAAAAACCCCTGTCTACAAGTTCGATCACTGAGCTCAAGGTAAAATAGGGAAAAACAATCAGAGGAAGACTATGGAATACAGAAACTTTGGCCGGACGAATTTCAAACCCTCGGCCTTGGGGTTTGGGTGCATGCGCTTACCGCAAACTCAGGAGAAGATGGCGGTATTGATGAACCTGAGGCGACCCGCATGGTGCGTTATGCCATTGATCGTGGCGTGAACTACTTTGATACTGCCTGGTCCTACCACGGCGGGCAAAGCGAAGTGTTCCTCGGTAAAGCGCTGCAAGATGGTTACCGTGAAAAAGTCGCCCTGGCAACCAAGATGCCTTCCTGGCTGATCGAAAAACAGGAAGATTTCGACCATTACTTCTTTACGCAGCTGGAACGCCTGCAAACTGATCACATCGATTTTTACCTGCTGCATACGTTGAATCAAAATTATTGGGATACCTACTGTAGACTCAATGTGTTTGATTGGGCTGAAAAGCAACTGGCAGAGGGCAGGATCCGCCATCTGGGTTTCTCGTTTCATGATGAATACCCGGTTTTCGAGAAAATTTTGACAGGTTACGATCATTGGGATTTTTGCCAGATCCAGTACAACTACATGGACACGGATTACCAGGCAGGCGAGCGCGGACTCAGGCTGGCAGCTGAGCGTGGGCTGGGCGTGGTGATCATGGAGCCGCTCAAAGGCGGAAAACTGGCAATCGAAGTTCCGCCAAATCCAGTAAAAAATGTCTTTAACCAGGCTGAAACTCCTCGTAAACCAGCCGAATGGGCACTGCAGTGGCTCTGGAACCAGCCTGAGGTTGGGTTGGTGCTCTCAGGTATGTCCACATGGGAGCAGGTGGATCTGAACCTGATCAGTGCCAGTCGTTCTGGAGTGAGTCGTCTTTCTGCGGATGAAGTGCGGATCGTCGAGCAGGCACGCGATGCCTGGCAGGGACTGGCGCCGGTTGCCTGCACCCACTGCGAATACTGCCTTCCCTGCCCAAGTGATGTCTTGATCCCACAGATTTTTGCCATTTACAATAACGCGATGATGTATGAGCAACAGGAGCGCGGTCAACGCGCCTATCAAAGCCAGATCGCGGAAGACAATCAGGCCGATGCCTGTATTGAATGCGGAACTTGCGAGAGCCTTTGCCCTCAGCATCTGACAATCATAGATTACCTCAAGGATGCGCACGCGTACCTGAGTGAAAGATAGACTGCTTTGCTTAATGAGAACCAGGTCCAGGGAAGTATTCAAAGGGTTGACCAGAAGGACCGACCCTGGATTTTTGCCCTGTCGGTTCTGCTTGTTGTGTTGGCAGTGATTTGGTTTTGGGTTACGCCTTCAGGCTGGTGGGAGAAATTTCGATTGTTGGGGTACGCGGTCTGTCATCAAATTGAAGAACGCAGTTTCTTCTTCCATGACCTGCAATCACCCTTATGTGCCCGTTGTACCGGAATGTATCTGGGTGGCTTGTTGACGATTCTTTACCAGGCTTTCCAGGGACGTAAAGGAAAATTCCCACCGACCTGGGTGT
Organism: Anaerolineaceae bacterium; assembly: GCA_040770225.1. GTDB lineage: Bacteria > Chloroflexota > Anaerolineae > Anaerolineales > Anaerolineaceae > Mesolinea. The sequence continues at coordinate 90,931 of JAXGJN010000005.1, read as the reverse complement.
TCGTGATTTTAGGTTCGTTTTTCATTTGGTTTGCTGTGGATGGCATCAATTCCTTCCTGCAATTCATCCCAGGTTTTTCCCTGGGCTGGCAACCCTCGAATCTCTTCCGACTGATCACAGGCACAGGGGTTGGGTTGGGTATTGGGGCAATTTTGTTACCGCTTTTCAACCAGACAGCATGGTCAGATTGGGTCAATCGTAGTTTTTTCGAGAAATGGTTCAGTTTTCCCTTGCTGCTTGTATTAGGCGGTCTGATGGTGGCTGGGGTTTACAGCCAACAACCGCTGGTCCTCTTGCCTGCTATTCTTCTTTCGGGATTGAGCGTGGTGGTATTGCTTAGTTCACTTCATACAGTGATCGCCCTGATGTTGACCAGGCGAACGAACCGCCAACTGACCTGGTTTGAAATGCGGTTGCCGTTGTTGATTGGTCTGAACCTTGCTTTTGTTCAGATCTTACTGACAAGCCTGCTGCGATATCTGTTAACGGGCACCTGGGCACCGTTAGACCTGTGATTATCTACGGTTAAGCGGGAGCAACCCGGCTATAATTAGAATTGTCGGAAGGATTATCACCCGACAAGAGGAGTAATCATGACAGAAATTATTGGGGGCGTTTTAGGCGCGTTTGGTCTTTCAGCGTCTGCTGGTCTGAACGCTTACATCCCGCTTTTGGTGGTTTCGCTTTTGGCGAAATTCACCAACCTGATTGAACTGGCAGAACCGTGGAGCACACTGGAAAGCTGGTGGGTGATCGGTGTTTTGGCTGTTCTAGGTACCGTGGAAATGGTAGCGGATAAGGTGCCGGCGGTTGACGACGTCAACGACGCAATCCAAACCTTCATTCGACCGGTAGCTGGTGCCATCCTGTTTGCTACCAGTGCAAAAACGATCACCGATATTAACCCGGTGCTTTCGATGGTTTGTGGGCTGTTGGTGGCAGGGTCAGTACATGCCGCGAAATCGTTAGTGGCAAGACCGGTTATTGAAGCCAGTACTGCTGGGCTGGGCGTGCCAGTGGTGAGCACACTTGAAGATGTGATTGCGACGATCGTTTCGGTATTGGCAGTTGCGTTACCGATATTAATGGTCATTGTGGTTTTCCTGATGATCTGGCTGACAGCTTCATTGGTCAAACGGATCAAAAAACCGCGTTCGAATATTATTGAAAGTCAAGGATAAGGAGAAAAATGACTGATAACGAAGTGAGATATGAGAATGTTGAAGAGACCACCTCGGTCTGGGCAATTTTGAGCCTGATCAGTGGTATTGCAAACTATGTGGGTTTGTGGTTTATCGGCGGTATTGCGGCGATCATTACCGGTTATATTGCAAAAAATGAAATCGAGAAAAGCAATGGCAGAGTCGGCGGCCAGGGTCTGGCAAATGCCGGATTGCTTCTTGGCTGGGTCGGAATTGCCTTATCAGTCTTGAGCGTTTGTCTCATCATTCTGATTGCAGTAGGTGTGATCGGTGGTAGTATTGCTTTATGCGGTCCGTTTAGCGAATGGATCAATCAAATCCCTTTGAAATGAAAGGAATTAATCAATGAGCAACCAAGATTTTATCGATGTCCCTGATTCTAATCGTTGGAGTAACGTGCCAAAACCACCGGAACAACCTCAGGAGCCTGTTCAACCAGAACCTCCTGTGCAACCAGATGAGCAGGAACCAGTTGTGAGCGAACCGGCACCTGAAGTTGTCTTCACTTCTGAACCTGTGTCACCTCAGCCAGAGCCGGTCATCTATGATCCTGTGCGGGATGAGCATGAACCCTATGTGGAAGTAAAAGCGAACTCCGACGGTTTTGAATCCGCCCCTTCTGTGCCCAAGACACCTGTATACACCCCACCGCCGGCAGAAAAGAAAAAGATGAGTGGATGGGTGATCGCTTTGATCGTCTTGTTGGTTTTGTGCATTTGCGTGGTTATTGGGGTAACCGTGCTATTTTTCATGATTTCCAGCGGTGATTATCGCATCGAGTGGTCTTACCTGATCAATTCCGCCTTGAGCTTTTTATAAGTAAAGATCGTTTTTGGATAGTGAACAAAAGCGGGTTGGCATTTCGCCAACCCGCTTTTGCTTTGGTTTGGGGATGATCATCTGATCTACAACGATCCGTTTCTTTGCTTTTCAATTCTCAACAGGCAAACACTGCAAAGTCGACCCATGCCAGGCAATGTCGATTGTTCCTCCAATCGCGACTGGCTGCAGAGAATTGACCTGCAGGAGATTTCGACCTACAAGCAGCTCGAGGCGATAGTATTCGCCCATGAAAATGCTGTCCTGAACACTTGCGCGTAGATAGTTGGGCTGGGCAACTGCTTTTTCACCGAGAAGAGCATTCTCGGGGCGCAGAAGCAGGGTGTATTCCAAGCCAGATTGCAGATCGGGAAGGGTCGGGATTTCAAATTGCCCCAGCTCGGTATGCACACAATTAGAACTCACCAACTTAGCCGGGACCAAATTTCCGAGCCCCAGGAAAGAAGCCACCCAGGCATTGGCAGGCTGAATAAACACTTTTTCCGGTGCGCCTTCCTGCACCAGTTTTCCATCGTGCAGCAATAAAAGGCGGTCTGCCAGCGCAAAGGCTTCCTCCTGGTCATGGGTCACATAAATCACAGGTTTTTGGCTGTCGTGCAGTCGCTTGCGCAGCTCTTTGAGTAGTTCTGTCCGTAAGTTATGATCTAACGCTCCAAGCGGCTCATCCAGCATGAGCAGGTAAGGGTCGGGGGCAAGAGCGCGAGCCAGGGCTACACGCTGCTGTTCACCGCCCGAAAGTTCCGTGACCGGTCGATTCGCAAAATCCTGCATGCGGATACTTATGAGCGCTTTTTGTACGAGGGTATCGATTTCACCTTTGGTTCGTCCAGCCATTCTCAACCCAAAAGCGATGTTCTCCACGACAGAGCGATGCGGAAAAAGGGCGTAATCCTGGAACATGAGCCCAAATCCACGTTCGTGAGTGGGCTTTTGGGTGTAATCTTCACCCTTCCAGAACACTTGACCTGATTTTGGTTCTTCCAGTCCGGCGATGATACGCAGCATGGTGCTTTTACCACTGCCCGAAGAGCCCAACAAACAAACCAATTCACCTTGCTGCACCTCGAAAGTGATGCCTTTGAGCAGGGGTTTGCCATCGTAGTCTTTCGTAATTTCCTCTACACGTAACATCAGAACAACTCCTCACCGGGAAGACGGATTTTTTCAATCAGCAGGCTGCCGGCAGCACTGGTCAGCAGCAACAAGGTGGACATGGCTAGAGCCTGACCATAATTCAAAGCGCCAGGTTGTGAAATATATCGGAAGATGGTGACCGGTATAGTGGGTGTGCGGACATTTGCCAAAAAGCTGGACGCGCCGAACTCTCCCAGTGAAATCGTGAAAGAAAATGCCAGGCTGACGATAACAGCCCGCAGAAGGATGGGCAGGTCGACCTCGCGGATCACTTTCCAGGGTTTGGCTCCCATAACCCTGGCGGCTTCACGCAAAGAATTAGGAATGCCTTGAATTGCCGGCAAAATGGTGCGAACAACAAAAGGCAGCGCAATCAGCGAATGCGCGATTGGGATCAGGATGGGGAAAGATCCACTAATCCAGGGAGGTTTGTTGAATGTGAGCAAAAATCCCAATCCGAGGATGACCGCGCTCGCGCCCAGGGGCAGCATGAAGAGCGGTTCCAGCCAGCGTGTGAATTTACCTGATCTTGAGAGAGCATAAGCGGTCAGAAAGCCGAGGGTGGTCGCTATTACCATGGTCAGAAGGGAATAGACCAGTGAATTGCGGATGGCAGCCAGGGGGTTGGCGTAAAAGATGGAGCCTGAACGGTTTTGAAAGAGTTCGGTATAGTAACGGGTGGTAAATCCGGTCTCAAATTCTCCCCGCTCAGCGCGGGCAGCCTCAAGAGTCACCAACGAGCGCGAAACGAGGCTCAGGATGGGCGAGACAAATAAAAGAACAAGCAGCAAGCACATCAGGATCACGAACATCCTTTGCATCCTGTTGGCAGGTCGCTGGCGCGTCTTTTCTTCGGTACTGATAGCAGCCTTGCCAAAGCGAGGGTTTTTCAATCGATTTTGCGCCAGGGTTATGAGCAAGGTGACCACTAGCTGGATCATGGAGAGCAAGCCTGCCATGGGCAAATTGAAGCGGCTCATGGCTTGCGTGTAGATCTCCACCTCGATTGTGGCGTATTGGGGTCCGCCCAACATCAGCACCACACCGAAACTGGTGAAATCGAACAAAAAGACTAACAGGCTTGCACCCAAAATTGAGGGCATCAACAAAGGTAACGAAACTTCACGAAAAGCCTGCCAGGGGGTGGCATGAAGAACGCGGGCAGCTTCATCGTAGTGAGGATTGAGACGGGAAATGGCGTTGCCAACTATGCGGATGATGATCGAGGTATTGTAGAAAACGTGCGCTAGCAAAATCGCCGGCAAGCTGTTGAGCAGGCTGAGAGGAGGGTTGGTGAGATTAAAAAGATCCATCAGGATCAGGTTCAGCCAACCCCTGGGTCCAATGAGAGTATTGAAAGCGGTGGCGACAACAACGGTGGGCAGAATGAAGGGCAGCAGACTGAGGGTATGCAGCCACTTACGCCCTGCGAAATCAAATCTGGCAAAGAGAAACGCAGCTGGTAGACCAACCAACAGAGTCAGGATCGTCGAAAGAAAGGCTTGCCAAAAGGTAAATAGCAGCGGTCGGGTGATTTGATTCCAGCTAAAGAAATTCCAGCCCTGGTTAAAACGCTCAGAGAAAACCTGCCTGAAGATAGCCAGCAAAGGCTGGTAAAAGAAAAACAGCAAAAATACCAGCGGTGCCAGCCACAAAAGCCAAGACAGGGATCCCGAACGTTTCATCGCGAACCGATTCCTACTACTTCAACATCAAATTCGTCCAGTCGTTGACCCAGGCGTCGCGGTTGGCTGATATCAGATCAGGGTCAAGCGAGGCGACGATCTCCGGGATCTGGCTGGCGATCACAAAATCTTCCGGCAACACGGCCTCAGGCAAAACCGGGAACACAAACATCTGCATGGGTACGTCCTCCTGGAACTCCTGGCTGAGCATGAAATCAATGAACTTTTCTGCCAAAGCGCGGTTCGGCGTGTTTTTCAGAATGCCGGCAAATTCGACCTGGCGCCAGCACATGCCGGGTGCAACCAATGAGGCGGTCGGTGATTCGCTCAATTCGCTTTCAGCGTAGATCAGCTCGGCAGCCGGGCTGGAGGCATAAGAAACCACCATGGGATGAGGACCGTTGCCGGAAGAGCCAGAGAAATTGGTGTAGTAGGCGGTTTCCCAGTCTGAAACAATGGCGACGTTGTTTTCTTTCATCGCCTGCCACCAATCCAGCCAACCGCTTTCGCCAAATTCGGCGATGGTCGCCATCATGAACGCCAATCCCGGCGAACTGGTTGCCGGGTTTTCCACTACCAACAACCCTCTGTATTCCGGTTTTGCCAGATCCTGCAAAGAGCCTGGAAGTTCGATATTGTTTTCAGAAAACCAGGCTTTGTCGTAATTGATACAAACATCGCCATAATCGACAGGCGTAACCTTAAAAGAAGGATCAAGTTTGAACTCGGCTGGAATCGCATCAAGCGAGGCGGGTTGGTAGGCTTCGAAAAGGTCCTGATCCAGCGCGCGTGAGAGAAAGGTGTTGTCCAGACCATAGAAGACATCTGCTTCGGGTGTCTGGCTGCCGACAGATGTCAGGATAAGGCGGTTAAGAGCAGAACCAGTATCGCCGCCCTGGATGAACACCAGACTTGCATTGTTTTCAGCTTCGAACTTTCGGATAAGGTCTTCGCTTACAGAAAAACTGTCGTGGGTCATCACAGTCAGGATCTGGGGTTTGGCGGAAGGCGCTTTGGCAGGTTGACAGGCTGAAAGAAGCAAAAAGAAGATGGTAAGGATGAGAAGGTTTTTTCTATTCATAATTTTCCTTTTCAGCTGGTTTGGTTGTATTGGTGACGTGAAACAGAAACAACTGCCCGGATTTGAGTGAAACAGTCACCTGGTGGCTTGTTGCCACATTGCTGAGACCAAGCGTTTTCCAGGGGTAGAGCGTGGCATCGTTGAGCGCATATTGCAGACCAGCGGTAGTGACACCCTGGACAACCTCACCCCAGGGTAGAAGGGAAATCAGATTCCCTGGATAGCTTGGAAGATCGATGTGATCGTTGATTAAGTAGATCGCAGTATTGCCATGAGAGATATACGTATGGCAGTCTCGCAGGTCTGGCAGTGCCAGGAGTGCCAGGTTGCCCAGTGTGTGGTCAAGGCGACCGCCAATGGCACATGTGAGGACGATTTCGTTGAATCCGCGTCGTAGGACTTCCAGGATCGCAAGCTCAAGATCGGTTTGATCCTTTTCGGGCGGAAATTGCAGAACTTCAACACCCCAATCCATACAGCTCCCCAGTTCCTGGGGGGAAACAGAGTCAAGGTCTCCGATCAGAAGCTGAGGCATCAGACCGAGGTGAATTAGATGGCGCAGACCACCGTCCACAGCCACCAGGAAATCATCTTTTTCGATAATCAACGAGTGCTCCTCCGGGAAATCACCGTTGGCAAAAAGAATGGCGCGTCTGAAATTTTTCATCAAAAAACCCTCCACGGGGAGGGTTGCTGAAACATGGTATCTGCATCCCTCCGCCGGTATGATCCGGATCAGGTGTTGCGGGTCGGACCGATATGGTCCCTCTCAGCCTCAAGGCTCCCCGTGTTATCTGATTAAAAAGATACCACGAAAAGGCATTATTTACAAAATATCTGAATATCTGATATCCCTCTCCAAATCTTCTGAAAATAAAAAGGGGAATTTTATGTTAATATTGATTTGGGGGATCGATCTCATAACTGCACTTCTGACTTAATGACTGCAATTTGCTATAAGGTAACAATTGCAAGTATCCGAATTTACATAAGTAAGTTTCAAGGAGAGCAAAATGGAACAGAGCTTTATCGCAAGGGAAGAACAGCTGAAACAGTTGCATGATTGCCTGGCGCAAGCAGTCAATGGACAGGGACGAGTTAGTTTTGTGAGTGGCGAGGCCGGCAGCGGCAAGACCACCCTGGTGCAGGAATTCATCAGGCAGGCACAAGCGCAGGATAAGGACCTGGCAGTTGCAGTGGGCTTGTGTGATGCCCAGACCGGGGTAGGCGATGCCTATTTGCCGTTCCGGGAAGTATTGGGTCAGCTAACTGGCGATGTAGATGCTAAACTGGCGCAGGGAGTCATCACAAGTGAGAACGTAAGCAGACTGAAGAACATGCTGGTTCTTGCAGGGCAAGCAATCGTAGATGTGGGACCCGATTTGATTGGCGTTTTCGTTCCTGGAGTGGGTCTGGTGACCAAGCTGGGAGCGTTCGTAGCAGAGAAAGTGGGCTGGCTGGATAAGCTTGAGAAACTGGTCAACAAACCCAAAGCCAAGCCGGGGGAGAGCGGTATCCAGGACAGCCATATTTTTGAACAGTACGCCAACGTGCTGTGCCGCATCTCTGAAAAGAATCCGCTTCTGATCATTTTGGATGATCTACACTGGGGCGATGCCGCTTCGATCAATCTGCTCTTTCATTTGGGCAGGCGTATTGGCCGACACCGCATCCTGATCCTGGGTACTTATCGTTCCGCGGAGGTCGCTATTGGGAGAGGGAAAGAGCGGCACCCACTTGAGAAAGTGCTGGCAGAATTCAAGAGATATTTTGGCGATATCACTATCGACCTGGATAAAGCTGTGGAAGAAGAAGGCAGACAGTTCGTGGAAGCCTTCTTGGAGAGCGAACCCAATAAGCTCAAAAATGACTTCATCACCAACCTCTATCACCATACCGGCGGGCATCCCCTTTTCACAGTGGAACTGCTGCGAAACATGCAGGAGAGGGGGGATTTGGTCAAGGATGACGCAGGCAGATGGATTGAGAGCGAGAGTTTGAACTGGGAGGATCTGCCGACCAAAGTGGAAGGCGTGATCGAGGAACGCATCGGCAGGCTGGAGCAAGCCCTTAAACACCTGCTGACGGTTGGCAGTGTGCAAGGGGAGAACTTCACGGCTGAGGTGGTGGCACGGGTACAGCAAGCAGAGGCAGGCGGGTTGATCCGCAAGCTGAGCGGTGAGTTGGAGCGTCAGCACCGGCTGGTGCACTCGGAAGGCATCCGAAGGCTGGACCCGGGCGGGCAGCGGTTGTCGCTGTTCCGGTTCCAACACAACCTGTTCCGGACCTATTTATACAACGAACTAAGCGAGGCTGAGCGAGCCTACCTGCATGAGGATGTTGGCAACGCCTTGGAAACTTTATATGGCGACCAGGCAGATGAGGTTGCCGTGCAGCTGGCCTTGCACTTTGAGAAGGCAGGTGTGGATGAGAAAGCAGGCCATTACCTGCAGAAGGCGGGGGAGCAGTCTGCTGCCAGGTATGCCAATGAGGAAGCAATTCATTATTTCACCAAAGCTTTGGAGATTACACCACAATCGAACCATGAACAACGCTTTGATCTGCTGATGCTGAGAGAAGATCTAAATTCAATTTGTGGAAACCGGGAAGGTCAGATAAAAGATCTCGAATTAGCTTCCAAACTGATTTTGGCAATGGATGATGGAGTAAAAAGACTCAACTTTGTTCTAAAAAAAGCAGGATATTTTGAGCAGACTGGGAAATACCAGGAGGCTTTAGACCTCTTGGAAGAGGCTAAGCTGAACGCAACTTCTCAGCATGATATTCCACAGAAGGCAAGTATTCATAAAGCGATCGGTTTTATTTATTGGAAGAAAGGTTCGTTTACTGAAGCTTTAAAAGAATCTGAGATAGCTCTTGAAATGGCAAGACAGGCAGGCTTGACTAAGCTTGAAGCAGGCGTGTTGCATGATCTTGCGGTTATTCAGTGGCGCATGGGATCAGTGGACAAAGCCAGGGAAATGGCAGAACAATCTCTGATTATCAGCCGTTCACTCTCTGATACCAGGGGGGAATCGCTGGCATACAGTATTCTGGGTAATATTGAATTAAGCAAACACCATCACCAGGAAGCAAAAGAGTATTATCAAAAGATGCTGCAATCGGAAACAAAAATTGGAGATGTTCGGGGGCAAGGCATGGCTCAGGGTAACCTTGGAATCATTGCTGAGATTGAGTGTGATCATTCAACAGCAATAGAAATATTTAAAAATGTGCGTGACATTTTTCAGAGAATGGATGATTTGGCCAGTGAAGCCCGGGCATGGGCACACATCGGATTGGATTATTCTCTGCAAGGTCTATTTGTGAAAGCAAGCTTAAACCTTGAAAAAGCTATGATAATTTTCAGGAAGATTGATGGCAAACAAGGCCTTCAATGGGTGCTTGGTCTGTTGAGTAGAGTGTCTTTCGACAACGGTCAAATTACTCAATCTGAAAAGTATTGCCTGGAAGCTCTGGAGATCGCTCAAAACGCAGGTATCAAATATTATGAAAAATTTAGCTGGTGGATGTTAGGCAGAGTCCATTTGGCTCAAGGAAAAATTGACAAGGCTGAAAGTGATTTCCAAAAAGCTAAAAACGATGCAAGTGAGGAGAAGAAAAACAATTCTGTTCAAGCTTCTTTGGCGGAAATTGAACTGATGAGGGGAAATTTTGAGAATGCGTTGAGTTTTGTCAATGAAATTTTGGTTGAAGGAACAGATTTGCCCTTTGAAACAGATAACAAAGATCGGTTGGAAATACTATTACTTTGCTATAAAGTTCTTGCAGCGAACAATGATGGAAGGGCAAAAGTTGTACTGGATTCTGCGCACAAGCTTCTTTTTGAACAGGTTGAACACATTGACGACTTATCCATCCGACAAGCCCTTCTTGAAAATGTGCCTGCTAACCGTGAGATTCTGGCAGCCTACCGTCAACAGGGATGAATTACAATTTTGCAGAAATCGAACGTTTTTAACAGGAGAAATTATGATCACCAAAGAGGATTTCAAGACCTTATTTGAAACATGGGAATGGATCGTCGATGTACAGACGGAAGGACTGAGCCAGGAAGATTTGCTGTTTCAACCTCAACCAGGCGGAAATTGCATGCTGTGGGTGTTGGGTCACATGGTGGAAAGTATGAAGGACCTGGTGATTGAACTGGGCGGATCTGAGCCGCAAGGATTTGATATTTACAAACGTTTTGAGCGAACCAGCGAACCCCTGTTGCATGTTGAACCAGGATTGCCAGATCTGGGAAGGTTCAAGCAGGACTATGCAGCCCTCAGCGCCCTGGCAATCCAAGCCCTGGAAAACCAAACGGATGACTACTTCAGACAACCTGGCTGGAGCGGCACCAAGGGAGCGACGGTCTTGTTCTTTAGTTTCCACATGTCCTACCACGCAGGGCAGCTGGAAGTTCTGCGCAACCTGGCGGGTAAAACAGATAAGGTGATCTAGCTGAATTTTGACGATCGTGCCGGCGTCCTCACCGTACACGAGAATTAGCCGTAGGCTTCAATCCGTTATCATCTTCATTAACCGGAGCCCTACGGTCAAATCATGCGCTCGGTCAGCCCACTAAAGGGGTGCTTCGCAAGAAACCGGCACAATCGAGGAGGAGAGCCCATCACAAGCACATTTATGCGGTATAATAACTTCCTCATGAAATACTGGGATTTAATTTTTTTGGCTCGAAAAAACTATTGACTTAGTAACCGAATTGTCTTATACTGAAATATTGCGCTTAAAAAGTATTAAACGCGTGGTTCGCGGCTTGCACCACGCTTTTATCACGTTAGGAGATGTGAATGACTGAACTGATGAAACCCAAGAATTACGCACGTATCCCCGTGGGGCTTCCATTACCTGATCTTATTGAAGTTCAAATTGAATCTTTCAAACGCCTGAAGTCTGAGGGTTTGGGTAGTTTGTTCAACGAAATTTCTCCCATTGTTTCTTATGGTGGTGACCTGAAGTTGCATTTCCCCAGTGACAGCGACACTGCCAGACAGTTTGGTCTGGAATATCGCTTCGAAGATCCGAAAAATTCAATTGAAGAATGTCTTGAACGCGATCTGACTTACGCTTGTCCGCTTTACGTCTCAGTTCTTTTGGACGGCGCAGAAAGCAGCGACAAGATCAAGCACGAACTTTTCCTGGGCGATTTTCCTGAAATGACCCCAAAAGGCACCTTCATTATTAATGGCACAGAGCGTGTGGTTGTTTCCCAGCTGATCCGTTCTCCAGGTGTTTATTTTGAAGCTGAGACCGATCGGACTACTGGCCGCAAAATGTCGACTGCCAAGCTGATCCCTGATCGTGGTGCCTGGATGGAGTTTGAGACCCGTAAGAATGATTTCATCATCTTGAAATTCAACCGAAAACGCACTGTGCCGATCACGGTGTTTTTGCGCGCCCTGGCAGCTTTGCGAGACAGCGATGATGATATTGACATCGCTCCGCTCAAAGAAGGAACAGACGAAGAGATCCTGGCACTTTTCCAGGACGTGGATAACAACCCGAATCATCTCTTCATCGAGTCTTCGTTCGAGCAAGAACCTGAATACGACCTGACCAATTTAAGTATCAGCCAGGCAGCCCTGATTGAGTTTTACAAACGTCTGCGCCCAGGGGAACCGCCCCAGCTCGATAATGCAAAAACTTATGTAAAAGAGCAAATTTTCGATCCCCGCCACTATGACCTCGAAAACGTCGGGCGCTATAAATTAAACCAAAAACTGGATCTGCAGGATGTGATTCCAATGAGCCATCGCACTATTACCGCGCATGACATCATCCGGATCGTTCGGCACATGATCCAGATCAACAACGACAAAACACCAGCCGATGATATCGATCATCTTGGCAATCGCCGCGTAAAGACGGTCGGCGAATTGATCCAAAACAAGTTGCGTGTCGGTCTGCGCCGTATGGAACGCGTTATCAAAGAGCGCATGTCCATTCGCGATCAGGGTACAAGCGCTTCGCCTGTCAGCCTGGTCAATATCCGTCCGTTGGTAGCTTCTTTGCGTGAATTCTTTGGCTCGAGCCAGCTCTCCCAATTCATGGAAGAAACTAACCCGCTTTCAGAATTGCGCCACAAGCGCACTGTGTCTGCCTTGGGTCCCGGCGGTCTGCGCCGTGAACGCGCCGGCTTTGACGTGCGTGACGTGCACTTCTCACATTATGGCCGAATTTGCCCGATCGAGACCCCGGAAGGTCCGAACATCGGTCTTATTGGTCGTTTAGCCGCATTTGCGAAAGTAAATGAGTACGGTTTCATTGAAACTCCGTACCGCAAGGTTTATCGCTCGATGAAGGGCGATGACCCTAACCTGGTCAACCACCTGCTGCGTCAGAATATCGTTGACCCGAAGACCAAAGAAGTGATTTACCCAACCGAAACCCGGGTAACTGCGGCAATGGCAAAGAAAATCAAGTCCTTAGGGATCGAAGATGTTTTGGTTCGTCCTTTTTTCAGCGACGAATATGTTTATATGAGTGCCGATGCAGAAGATAAATATGTGATTGCCCAGGCAAACGCCCCGGTCAATGAATATAACGAATTCCTGCGCCGCAACAGCTGCCGATTCCACAATAAGTTTGAGATCCGGGATTACGAACACATCGATTATATCGATGTCGCCCCCAACCAGTTTGTCGGCATCTCAGCGGCCTTGGTTCCCTTCCTTGAACATGACGATGCCAGCCGTGCTCTGATGGGCTCCAACATGCAGACCCAGGCAGTACCTCTTCTGCGTCCTGAAGTACCGATTGTCTCGACCGGTATGGAAGATGTGGCTGTGGCTGACTCAGGTCAGGTGGTCATCGCTGAAGAAGACGGCGAGGTTATTTCTGTGACCGGTGACACGCTCGTGTTGAAACAAGCCACCGGCAACCTAAAAATGCATAAATTACGTAAATATCAGCGCTCCAATCAGAGCACTTGTATTGACCAACGTCCTGCAGTTGTCAAAGGTCAGTTGGTCCATAAGGGTGATGTCATTGTCGATTCTTCTTCCACCCAGGATGGTAAACTGGCACTTGGTCAAAACGTTTTAATCGCCTTTTTGCCCTGGGAAGGCTTCAACTTTGAAGATGCCATCCTGATTTCTGAGCGCCTGGTTGAAGAGGATCGATATACCAGTGTCCACATAGAGAAGTATGAAGTGGAAGCCCGTGACACCAAGCTGGGTCCTGAAGAGATCACCCGTGAGATCCCCAATGTTGGTGAGGACACTATCCGCGACCTGGACGAGACCGGCATCATTCGTATCGGTGCTGAAGTTGGGCCAAATGAGATTCTGGTCGGCAAGATCACCCCGAAGGGTGAGAAAGAACTTACCCCTGAAGAGCGTTTACTGCGAGCTATCTTTGGTGAGAAATCCCGCGATGTGAAGGATACTTCTCTGCGTATGCCTCATGGGGAACGTGGAATCGTGGTTGACGTCAAAGTCTTCACCCGCGAAGAAAACAGTGATCTGAGCGCTGGCGTGGACAAAATGGTGCGTGTCTCTGTGGCACAGCGCCGCAAGATCACGGCTGGCGATAAAATGGCTGGTCGTCATGGTAACAAGGGCTGCGTATCGATGGTTCTTCCGGTCGAAGACATGCCCTTCCTCGAAGATGGCACGCCTATCGATATCATCCTCAATCCCCTGGGTATTCCTGGTCGTATGAACATCGGGCAGGTACTTGAGGCTGAGCTTGGTTGGGCAGCCCGCAGTCTGGGATTCCGCGCTGTAACCCCGGTCTTTGACGGCGCTTCTGAAGCTGAAATTGAAGCAGAATTGGTGCGAGCCTGGATGATCGATGAAGCCTGGCGTGTCACTGCCGAGAAGGGTTCAGAATGGCTGCAAGGCATCGAGTATGACCCAGAAATGATCAGGGACGACAACGAAGTCCGTCTACTCTACCTGGAGGATCAGTTAGCAGATAAGGACGTAGACCTGTTTGAGATCAAGGAAAACGAAGTGTTAGCCCGCCGGGCAGCTTTGAACCTCTGGTTGGAAAGTGAAGGCTACGATCCTGCCACCATCACCGCTTTCCCGGAAGACAATATCAGCGTGGCAGACCGTAAGGAACAAGATGACAATGCTGTAAAGGCTTGCCTTGTGTTGTGGGCAAAGAAGCAGGGTAAAGAAATCGACGACCAACTCGAACGTACTGAGATGGAAGCCAAAGCCCGTGAGATCATGATGGAAACTGGTAATCCCATCCCGACGCTTGGGAAACAATTGGTTCGAGACGGTCGCACCGGCGATTTATATGACCAGCCTGTGACGATTGGTGTGATGAGCATGTTGAAGCTGCATCACCTGGTAGAAGACAAGGTTCATGCCCGTTCGACCGGTCCATACAGCCTGGTTACCCAGCAGCCGCTGGGTGGTAAGGCACAGTTTGGTGGTCAGCGCTTTGGTGAGATGGAAGTTTGGGCACTTGAGGCATACGGTGCGGCTTATACACTGCAGGAAATGCTGACCGTGAAATCCGACGATGTCGCTGGCAGAACTGCCACCTATGAGTCGATCGTCCAGAACAAACCGATTGAAGCCCCGGGTATTCCGGCTGCCTTCCGCGTCCTGGTGAAGGAACTGCAATCGCTAAGCCTGGCTGTGGAAGCGATCATGGACGATGGCGAAATCGTTAAGTTTGGCAAAGACGAAGATCGTGGGCATCGCCAACGCGTCCCAACCGGTTTGATGGACCAGGGAGCAGATGTCTTTGAAAAACTAAAAGGATTGCAATGAGCAATTTAGCGCTTGACGTATTTATCAGAGGCGTGATAGAATAACTGCTCATTCCTGACAGACAGGAAGGATTCTTTGTGTCTGTCACTGTATTGGCTAAGAGGGCCATCCGCTCTTTAGATGGCCTTGTTTATTGAATAATTGATAGTTAATAGGTAGTACGGAGATAAGAACGTGCCAACAATAAACCAACTGGTTAGAAAAGGTCGCAAGACAAAAAGTCAAAAAAGCAAGTCACCCGCCTTGCAATATACGTTGAATTCGGAAAAACAACGCCGAACCCGCCAGCCCAAGGGCGCTCCCCAAAAGCGCGGTGTTTGCACCATCGTACGCACGATGACCCCCAAGAAACCGAATTCCGCTCTGCGTAAAATCGCTCGTGTTCGTCTTTCCAACGGCATCGAAGTGACCGCATATATCCCTGGCGAAGGTCATCAACTGCAGGAGCACAGTGTTGTTTTGGTGCGCGGCGGTAGAGTGAAAGACCTGCCTGGTGTGCGTTATCACATCGTCCGTGGTACTCTGGACAGCACCGGTGTTGCTGATCGCAAACGCGCTCGTTCCAAATACGGCGCCAAACGCGCTGAGAAATAATTTGGAATGAAAGCTGGCAAAAGCGGGTAACTGCTGCCGGCTGAAACTGAGGAGCAATTATGTCAAGAAGATTGAAACCAGAAAAGCGAATCACTACTCCCGATGTTCGTTACAACAGCGTACATCTGCAGATGTTGATCAACCGCATCATGTTAAACGGCAAGAAAAGCACCGTTACCCGCCATATCTACAAAGCGATCGATCTGATCGGCGAAAAGACTGGCAAAGAAGGTATCGAGGTTTTTGAAACCGCCCTGAAGAATGTCAGCCCGATGATGGAAGTTCGCCCCCGCCGTATCGGTGGTGCGACCTACCAGGTGCCAATGGAAGTTGCTCCAGAACGCCGGATAACCCTGGCGATGCGCTGGATCATAACCGCTTCTCGCGCACGCTCTGGCAAATCGTTCTCCGAAAAACTTGCAGGTGAGTTGATGGACGCTGCTGAAAATCAGGGAGCTTCAATCCGCCGACGTGAAGAAGCGCATAAGATGGCTGAGGCTAACCGCGCGTTCTCTCACTTCCGCATGTAATTCTGGTACTTTAACAATTAAGGTCAACAATGACTGAATTTCCGCTCGAGCGTTATCGAAATATTGGCATTATCGCCCATATCGATGCTGGTAAAACAACTACCACCGAGCGGATTTTGTTTTATACCGGCAAAACATATCGCCTTGGCAATGTCGATGACGGCACAACCGTTACCGACTGGATGCCCGAGGAACGTGAACGCGGTATTACCATTGTTTCCGCTGCTGTCACAGCAGAATGGAAAGATCACCTCGTTAATATCATCGACACTCCCGGACATATCGACTTCACCGCTGAAGTACAGCGCTCTTTGCGCGTACTGGATGGCGGTGTTGTTGTTTTTGATTCCGTTCAGGGTGTTGAACCTCAAAGTGAGACTGTCTGGCGCCAGGCTGATAAGTTTGGCGTTCCAAGAATTTGCTTTGCCAACAAGATGGACCGCATTGGTGCGTCTTATGAGCGTACCATCGAAAGCATTAAAGAACGCCTGGGCGCTAACGCGCTCCAGATGCAGATCGCAATCGGATCTGAAAGCGATTTCGTTGGTGTTATCAATCTGCTTGAACAAAATGCTGTCTACTATTACGATAGCTCCGGTGCGACACCTGAAGTAGTTGAGATCCCGCATGAATTCAAGGAAGAAGCATCCACGCTGCGTGAAGTTCTGGTTGAACGCATTGCCGAATTGGATGAAGACCTGACGGATAAATTCCTTGAAGGCGAAGAGATCAGCCTGGATGAGTTAAAAAAGGCACTGCGTAAGGCTGTGATCGCCAACCAGGCTACTCCGGTTTTTTGCGGAAGCAGCTTGAAGAACAAAGGCGTGCAATTAGTCTTGGATGCGATGATCGATTACTTGCCATCTCCACTGGATATCCCCCCGGTAACGGCGACCTTGGTGCGTGATGGCAGCGAAGTACTGCGTCACTCTGTGGACAGCGAACCCATGTCGGCTCTGGTTTTCAAGATCGTCTCAGACCCCTATATGGGTCGACTGGCTTACTTGCGCGTATATTCAGGTACGGTCAAGCAAAACTCAACGGTTCAAAACTCTTCAAAAGATAAAAAAGAACGCATCGGCAGGCTGCTACGGATGTATGCTGACCGGCGTGAAGACATTGAAGAATTACATGCAGGTGATATCGGTGCGATTCTGGGCTTGAAGTTCAGTTTCACCGGTGACACCCTGTCCGATCCAACCAACCCGGTCCTCCTGGAAACCATCAGTTTCCCTGAACCAGTCATTTCGATTGCCATTGAACCCAAAACCAAGGCGGACCAGGATCGTATGTCTGAATCTTTGGTGAAATTATCTGAAGAAGATCCCACCTTCCGGGTTCGGCAAGATGAGGTTACCGGTCAGACCGTTATTTCGGGTATGGGTGAGCTGCATCTTGATGTTTTGGTCACTCGTTTGTTGCGCGAGTTCAAGGTGAAAGCAAATGTCGGCAAACCCCGTGTGGCGTACCGCGAGGCGATCACCAAACCGGTCATGAATGCTGAATATCGTTACAGTAAACAAACCGGCGGGCATGGTCAGTACGGTCATGTCATTTTTGATCTTGAACCGCTGGAGAGCGGTCAGGGTCTCCAGTTTGACAACAAGATCCGTGGCGGCGCGATTCCCAAAGAATTCATCCCTGCCATTGAAAAAGGCTTCTACGAAGCCTGCGAAAGCGGTCCTTTAGCTGGCTTTACTATGACTGATGTCAAATTCACACTCACTGACGGCACATACCATGAAGTCGACTCGAGCGAGATGGCGTTCCGTATGGCAACCATCTTTGGCGTGCGTGAAGCAGCTGAGAAGGCTGACCCTGTCATCCTGGAACCGGTCATGCAGGTCGAGATCACCATTCCCGAGGAATATACCGGTGATATCATCGGTCAGATCAACGCCCGCGTTGGCAACATCACCGGCATGGATGACCGCTATGGCAATGCCAAGGCGATTCATGCCCAGGTGCCGCTTTCAGAAATGTTTGGATATGCAACAGAACTGCGTTCCGCCACTCAGGGAAGAGGCGTTTTTACAATGGAGTTCAAGCATTATGACCGCGTCTCTGACGCTTATATGAGGAAAATCCTCGGTCGGATCAGCGGCTGAGAGTAGAAAAAATCATTCCAGCGCGAGCTGGGTTGAAATTACGAACAAGAACAGGAAAACTATGGCTAAACAAAAAATCAGAATTCGTTTGAAAGCTTACGATCATCGTATCTTGGACCAATCGGCAAAACGTATTGTTGAAACCGCTGAGCGTTCCGGCGCCCGTGTGGTGGGACCTGTGCCCTTGCCAACCAAAATTGAAAAATACACTATTCGCCGTTCCACCTTCATTGATAAGGACTCACAGGAGCATTTTGAGATCCGTACACACAATCGTCTGATCGATGTGCTGGAGCCCGATTCCAAGACCATTGACATGCTCATGCGCTTGAGTCTGCCCGCTGGTGTTGATATCGAGATCAAGATTTAGGTAAGCGTTCGACCGGTTGCTCTGCTTTGTTGTGAAACAAGAGCAGGGGAATCTTTACAATTTGACAAAAATTTCGAGTACCCAATCGGGACTCGCGTTTTTGTTTTCCTGTTTGAAAGCGGCGGTCGGCGACCGTCGTTTTTGTTTAGAGTCAGGGAACAGGGAACAGGGAGCAGGGAGCAGGGAACAGGGAGCAGGGAACAGGGAACGGGGAGCAGGGAACAGGGAGCAGGGAACAGGGAACAGGGGATAATGTGAGCGGAGAAGAATAAATTTGACCTAGCGCTTGAACGAGTTTCAGAGAACGAGTATACGGACTGTAAAAGCATCGCAGTTAATTACTGACTTAGTTTATGAATCATCGTATAGAGCATTTTTCCAATTTCATCACATAAGGCGACAGATTTATGAGTTTCCGCTTCATTAAAATATCCGATACGAACGCAAATTTCAAGTTGTGTTTCTGTTTCTGCTTTTGAACCTCTTGCGATTGAAAGAAACCTGGCATATTCCTTATCGGAATTTCGAGCATTGCCTTCTGCAATATTAGATGGAATAGAGAACGCCGACCTTCTCAGCTGACTCGTTATTCCGAAAAGTTCTTCTTTTGGTAATAACTTGGTTAATCGGAAAACCTCCTCTACCAAATCCATTGATTTTTGCCATACCACTAAATCACGATGATCTTTGGTTGCCAAGTTTCTTTTGTCCTTTCTTCTGTTCCCTGTTTCCTGTTTCCTGATTCCTACTTGTACGCCCCAAATTTTGGGAGATCGGAGGGGTTGACAGGGGTCATTTCGTCAGAATGGGGATCAAGTAAATAAAATCCGCCGTCTCGGTGCAAAATCGGGATTTGTCTGCAAATCTTGACAAAATGCTCACGCATGTCCTCTGAGAGCCAGTAGTAGCTGTCATATTCGCTGGGATGTTCGAAAAGCAGGTTGTCGTAAATATCCAGGAACTCTTTGCGGTACCGATCGCTGACCTGATCCAGATTGCTGATAACCCAGCAAACCTCTTCAAAATCCCAGTTGTAAGTTAACCCAATCAGCCTGTCATCGGCTGTGATGTAAGGTGAGAAGGGAAATTGCCGGCAGCTGAGCGTACGGAAATCGCGTTCGCAAAAGGCAGGTCCTTTACACGCCATCAGGTGCATGTAAGCTGGAGTTTCAGCTTGCATTTTTGGGAGATCGATCGGGTCCTGAGGACATTCATCGCCTCTTAGTCTGTGCCAAAGCTGAGTGTTGGATTTCAGGTAAGTCCATTCCTCCTTGAGCGCTACAGGCACAGCCACACAGATGTCACAGCAAAAAGGCTTGCCGGAAAGGTTGTATTCCCGGCAGATCAAGCCACAATCCATATCGCAAATCGGTGAGGCAAAACGGGAATAATAATCAGGAATATCCAGGTGGGGCGTATAGACCATGAGGTGTATTTTACACTGATTTACCCTCATCCTAATTACAGATAAATATGGGGATGGATGCGGGCAGTTTTTGGCTCGATCGAAACTGTAATTTGCCCATAAACCACAATAACACAAGTAATGTTAATGTATATTGAAAACCTTAACAAAATTTGTTATAGTATATATATCAATTTCCCACCTCGTCCGAGGTAATTTGTCAAATTCAACAGAATACTTTAACTGATGCACAATTTCTCCACCGGAGGATTTGTGCGATTCACTCAAGAGGAGGATACCTATCATGAAGGTGAAAACCATTCTTTGGACGTTCTTTTTACTCTTTGCACTTATTCTAAGTGCCTGTGTTCCTCAAACCTTTTCATCCCCGACCGAGATCCATATTACCGATGGCGATCAAGTGGAGCATGCCGTTATTGCTGTGGATGCAGCAGGACGTTCTCATATTGCTGGCGTGGTAGCGGACCGCATCGTCTATTATCGCACCCGTTTTGGCGAGGAGCTGCCACTCGGTAAAATTACGATGGCTTTAGGCGGGTCCGGCACGAACTGGAAACAATACGATCCTGATATTGCCGTATTAGACAACGGTATGGCTTATGTAACCTGGGTGGAACAGCGTGGTGGGCCGGAAAAATTTGCCTGTTACCAACAGATTCCACTTGTTCCACCAATTGGCGGTTATGACAAAGACTGCGACTACTTGGACAGCACGGAGCAAACTGCAGGTAATGTCCAGGTCATAGCTCGCGGCAATACCGCCTACGCCGTCTATGACCGACCCTATACTGATGGGCGCACGGCTGATTTATGGTACAGGAAAATTTCCGATACTCCAACTTATGCGGGAAGGGTTGCCTGGTGGATTGAAGCTTTTGAGACCGTTTATTTCCACAGCCTGGATCTTGGTATCGACGAAAGTGGTTTCCTGCATGTTGGTTCCCACTACAACTGGACAACTGGTGGTCCTCCCGCTGGTGAACGCCTGGAAATTCGCTCCAACCGCAGCACATTGGCTGATGGTCAGATGGACCAGGTTTGGATAATCGTCTCATCCGCCTTTATAGACGAGGACATCCCTGTAAGTTTGTCTTTCTATCAGGATGGCACAACTCAGCGTGTTGCACTTGCCAGCGGATGGCAGCCAGGATCGGTGGACCAAATCTGGGTCGATTCGTGCACAACGGTTGGCTGCACAACTAAACAAGATGTACAAGTGGACTTACCTTTAAGCTGGGACACATTCTCTGTGGTCGATGATGTCGAAATTGAGGGTATTGACGAAACTCTTTTTCTCAGTTTCATTGGGGATGACAATACCGCTCCAACTGGTGCGCCCCAAGTTTATTACACAGATGCTCATGATACATCAACGATTCTCGAACCCAGTGAAGGTTCAGCAACCTTTAAATTCGACTTGGAGATGACTGCTGTAAAGAACCGCGTCGATTCACCTTTTGTGATACCTGTGATGGCATGGGCAGAATCGAACTTTGTAACCGCAACCCATTTTGTGGCAGGGTTCTATACTCCAGCTGTCAAAATTTCAGAAGATAACTGTCCGGAAACCATGGTATCGGGCAATATTGCTTCCAATGACATCTATCTCTCTGGTGTATGGGATGCCTGTTCGAATACCTGGTTTACCACCCAGGCATGGAACACGCAGCTGCCGTTGATATTGAAGTAAACGGACTATCAGTCGAGGCGGGGTTGGAAATCCGCCCCGAAAAACAAACCTTTGCTCTGCTGAGTGTCAGGAGGGCTGTGAGGTCGTGGGTTGACCTCATATATCAGTATTAGCCACAGCCAGCGAATCATCAGAGAAAGAATTGATTGGCTTGAACTAAAGAAACCGGGCACAATACCGGTTTCTTTCTATATGTTTCGATCTGCTGTTTTGCTTAGTGTACAGACCTTATACATACCGTTTCGTTTGATTGACTGAGAAATCTCGCTTTGGTATTATTTTCTTAATTTTTCTACAACTTTATCATCTTCGACCATAAAAGTGTCACAATGGACGATTCGCCAAATACCTGCTTGCAGGAATAACCTGGAATAAAAGAGTGGAGGAAATTTTTCATGAGACGAATATACATCATCGGAGCGACCTTGATTGTGGCAGGATTACTTCTAAGCGCGTGTGTTCCCTTAACCTATTCCCCCCCAACAGAAATTTATCTCAACCCTGGCGACCAGGTGAAACAGGCAGTTATCGCCGTGGACAATGAAGGACGTTCCCATATCGCCGGCGTGGCGAACGATCGCATTATTTACTATCGCACTCGTTTCGGTGAGAAGCTAACTGCTTTCGAGATGACAATGACTGGCTCGGGAGCCAACTGGAAGCAATACAACCCGGACATCGCTGTGCTCGATAGTGGCAGGGCGATTGTGACCTGGGTGGAACAGCGTGGGGGAACAGATAAATATGCCTGCCAGCAACAGATCCCAATTTTGGTTCCCATTGGAGGATTTGATAAGGATTGTGACCCATTGGACGGTAACGAGAAAACAGTTGGTAATGTATGGGTGACTGCTCGAGGCGAAACTGCATATGCAGTTTATGACCGACCGGCTGGAAACGGACGAACTGCTGATCTGTGGTATCAGCAGTTGGCAGGTGGTGCAGCCATCGGTCGCGTAGATTGGTTTTTTGGAGAGTTGAAAACCGCAGAACTTTACAGCCTGGACCTGGGGATCGACGATGGTGGATTTTTGCATGTTGGCTACCACTACAATTGGACAATAAACGGAACTCCCCCTTTTGCTGAACGGATGGAATTGCGTTCCAACCGTACTACCCAACCAGACGGGAAGATGAGCCAGATTTGGTTGATTTTTGAGGGCTTTTTAATTGAGTACACCCCTCTCAGCCTGTCCTTCTACCAGGATGGAGCGACTCAACGCGTAGCCTTAGCCTTTGGGAGTTACTACCAGGTTTTTGTCCAGTCCTGTAGCGTCATTGGCTGCGCTTCTCAAGCTTATGATGAGGTAGCCTGGCCTGTTAGTTGGTGGACTAACTCTATGGTAAGTGAAGTTGAGATCCTGGGCATCGACAATAATCTGCATGTTGGATTCATTGGGAATTCAAATTCAACACCCATTTCGACCGATCAAGTATACCGAAAGGTCAATGCTTTCGATGCAAGCAACGCAGAGCAGGTCTCATCGGGATCCGCGATGTCGAAGTATAGCCTTGAACTGACCAGAGTAAATGCCCGCCCTAATTCTGCTGCTGCTTATTTCGCGGTGATAGCATGGGGAGAAACGGACCAATCTGTAAACGAATTTTTCGTCTATGATGGAATCCTCAATCGCATCAAAGTATATTCAACCGACTGTGCTGTCAATCTGCCAAAAGGAGTAATCGGATCAAATGGTTTCTATGTTTCAGGGGTCTGGGATGATTGCAGCAACACAATATTTACCACCCAGGCATGGAACACACAGCTGCCGTTGATAACAAAGTAAAAAAACCTGAGGTATGGGGCATGGCTGGTAACCTGCCCCATGAAGTAAGGTGATATTTTAGATATATTTCTTGGGGGGATTGTTAATTTGCGCCTAAAGGATTAATACCAATCAAATTAACCAATTTGCTTATCTTGTCCAATTGCTAGCCACCTTAAAAGAATAAAATTGGACACTAATGGAACTTAAAGAATTCGAACCTGTTTTTGATGGTAAAATACCAACCGCACGTTGAATTTTGAAGAATCCTGTTTCCCTGGTTTCAACAGGGAGAAACTCAAAGGAAATTCAAGAAAACCCTTGCACTCTCAGTGGGGGTGTGATATATTTGAACGGCTACCTTCATGGTAGCATTTATGTGTGACAATTTAAGAATGCCTCCCGCGTGGGCAGACCGCTTCACAGGGAACATTAACTGAATTGTGCGGAGATGATGCAGCTTGCCCAGGCTGACAGTCTCGCAAGAATACTACTACAGGAGAATAGCATGTTAAAAGGGCTAATAGGAAAAAAGATCGGTATGACCCAGATCTTCGATGGAGACGGCCGCGCCGTCCCCGTGACTTTAATCGAAGCTGGGCCATGTTTTGTTTCCCAGGTCAAGACGACTGCGCAAGACGGCTACAACGCCGTGCAGCTGGCTTTTGACGAGGTGAAACCCAAACGACTCAGCAAGGCTGAGCTTGGTCATTTAAAGACCAATAACCTCCCCCCAGTGCGAACTCTGCGTGAGTTCCGCACCAATAAGATTGATGACATCAATGCCGGTGACGAAGTCAAAGCTTCAGTTTTTGAAGTTGGCGATTATGTCGATGTGATCGGCACTTCCAAAGGTAAAGGCTTTGCAGGTGCAATGAAGCGTCATGGATTTGCCGGTGGCTCCAAGACCCACGGTCAATCAGACCGCCAGCGCTCACCCGGTTCCTCGGGTTCCGGCACGACCCCAGGTCGTGTTTACAAGGGCAAAAGACGTCCGGGACGCATGGGCAATGTCCGGGTGACCTCTTCCCACATCCGTGTAGCTATGGTTGACTCCGAGCGCAACCTGATTGGTGTTCAGGGTTCTGTTCCTGGCGCCAAGGGCGGCACCGTCATGATCAAGGCGGCTCGCAAGCAGTAGGCTTGTGATGAATGGAGAATGTGAAAATGAAAGTTGACGTTTTTAACTTAAAAGGCGAAAAAACAGACAGCATCGACCTGCCCGAAGAGATCTTCGCAGCCAAGGTCAATGTCGATCTGATGCACCAGGCATACCAACGCCAGATGGCAAATGCCCGTCTGGGTACCCACAACACCAAGCGTCGTGGCGAAGTCCGCGGTGGTGGTGCCAAGCCCTGGAAACAGAAGGGTACCGGTCGCGCGCGCCGCGGCAGCATGATCAATGCCCAATCCGTTGGCGGCGGTCGTATTCATACACCGAAACCGCGTGATTACAGCCAGGCGATGCCTCTGAAAATGCGCCGTGCAGCCCTGCGCTCCGCTTTGACCGTGGTTGCCAATGATCAGAAACTGGTCATGGTCGACAATATGGAAATGAAAGAAGCCAAGAGCTCTGACCTGGCGAAAGCTCTCAAAGCCCTCGCCGGCGACAAACGCGCCCTGGTTTTGGTAGCTGATAAAAGTGAAAAGAATGAAAACCTGATCAAATCCGGTCGCAATTTGGCGGATGCTAAACTGCTGCAGGCAAATTACCTGAACATCCGCGATCTGCTCAGTTTTGAAAAAGTTATTATCCCGCTTGCTTCACTGGACGTGATCAAGGGTTATCTGGGATAGGAAGGTGTAGCAGAATGAGTATCTCCGTTTTTGATATCCTGCGACGCCCCGTCGTGACTGAAAAATCAAACTACCTGGCAAGCAAGTTGAACCAGTATGTGTTTGAGGTCAACAGCGATGTCACCCGCGAACAGGTGAAAACCGCTGTGGAAACCGCTTTCGATGTCGACGTTGTGCGCGTCAATATTATCAATCTGCCCGCCAAGGCACACCGCAACTCCCGCACCCGCCGTTTGGTCGTGCGTAACAGCGGTTTCAAGAAAGCGATCGTTACCCTCAAAGAGGGTGACCGTATTCCAGTGTTTGAAGGAGTGGAATAATGGCCGTTAAAGTATACAAGCCCAAGACCCCTGGTCAGCGTCATAAGACCAGCTATACGTTTGAAGAGATCACCAAGACCACACCCGAACGCAGCCTGACCGTTATTCGCAAGCAGCGTTCCGGTCGTAACTCGGCTGGTCGTGTGACTGTTCGCCATCGTGGTGGCGGCGCCCGACGCCAAATTCGTTTGGTTGATTTCAAACGCGAAAAAGCGAATATCCCAGCCAAGGTCATGGCGATCGAGTATGATCCCAACCGGACTGCGCGCCTGGCTTTGCTTTTCTATGCTGATGGCGAGAAGCGCTACATTATCGCCCCTATCGGCGTCAAAGTAGGCGATACCCTGATGTCTGGTGCCCGTGCAGAAATCAGACCCGGTAACAACCTTCCCCTGGCGAATATTCCGGTTGGTACCAACATTCATGCCATCGAACTGCAGCCCGGTAAGGGTGCCCAGATGGTTCGCTCTGCCGGCACTTCTGCCCAGTTGTTGGCAAAAGAAGGCAAATATGCCCATATCCGCATGCCAAGCGGCGAAGTTCGCCTGGTTTTGCAGGAATGCAGTGCCTCGATTGGTCAGGTTGGTAATGTTGAACACAGCAATATCAAGCTTGGCAAAGC
The DNA here is from genome assembly GCA_040770225.1 of Anaerolineaceae bacterium. Lineage (GTDB taxonomy): Bacteria > Chloroflexota > Anaerolineae > Anaerolineales > Anaerolineaceae > Mesolinea. Next base: position 65,007 of record JAXGJN010000005.1, on the reverse strand, counting down.
CGGTCGCAAGCGCCATATGGGTCGCCGTCCAGAAGTACGCGGTACCGCGATGTCCCCGAGAGACCATCCGCATGGTGGTGGTGAAGGGCGCACTGGTATAGGTATGCCCGGTCCCAAAACCCCCTGGGGTCAGCCAGCACTTGGTTATAAGACCAGACGCAACAAACGTACGAATGACATGATTGTTCGCCAGCGCTCCAAGTCCAAGCGCAAATAGCGAATGAGAGACAGAAAAGGAATTTGAAATGTCGCGATCATTGAAAAAAGGGCCATTTATTGACCCGAAATTATTGAAAAGAATCGAAGAGATGAACCAGAAGGGCGAGAAAAAAGTCTTGCGCACCTGGAGTCGTGCAAGCACGATTTTCCCCCAAATGGTTGGACACACCATTGCAGTCCATAACGGACGCCGCCATGTGCCGATCTATGTGACCGAAAATATGGTCGGTCATCGTTTGGGCGAATTTGCTCCAACACGCTGGTTCCGCGGTCATGTGGCTGAAAAGGCTTCAAGGTAAGGTGAGAGATGGCACAAGAAATTACTGCAACGCTCTCTAATTTCAGAGAATCAGCCCAAAAGACACGCCTGGTTGTTGACCTGGTGAGAGGTAAGAAAGTTACCGATGCCCTGAACATCCTGAGCCTGACTCCTAAAAAGGCAGCTCAACCTGTTCGTAAATTGATTTATTCGGCCATGTCTAATGCTGAAGAGAATTTTGGCGTGAGCCGTGATGACCTCGTCGTTTACCGGATCTTCGCAGACGAAGCCCGTACACGTAAGTGGCGCCAGTTCGGTGCACGCGGTCGATTCAAGCCCCAGTTGAGACGCAGTTCTCACGTGACCGTTGTATTACGCGAAGTCGAGTAAAGGTAAGGAGTAAACTATGGGTCGTAAAGTACATCCAATTGGTTTTCGTCTTGGTATCAACAAGCCCTGGTTAGGGCGCTGGTATGCCGAAGGCAAAGATTACACCGAACAAGTTCACCAGGACATTAGACTGCGTGAAGTGGTGATGAAAGAAACTGATCGTGCTGGCGTTTCATCCGTTGAGATCGAACGCTATCCCGGCAAAGTTAAAGTCACCCTGCATACAGCCAAACCAGGTATCCTGATTGGTCGTAAAGGCGAAAACGTAAAGATTATCAGACAAAAACTTGAAGCATTGACCGGCAAGAAGATCGATCTGGAAGTTAAAGAGATCAAATCTGCCGATACGGACGCCTACCTGGTTGCTCAGAATATTGCCAGTCAGTTGGAACGTCGTATCAGTTATCGAAGAGCCATGAAACGCGCAATCCAGCAAGCATTGCGCCAGGGCGCTGAAGGAATCAAGATTTCGGTTTCCGGTCGACTTTCCGGTGCCGAAATGGCACGCCGCATGACTCTGCGTGAAGGTCGTGTACCTCTGCAGACACTGCGCGCGGATATTGATTTCGCGCGAGCTGCTGCCACAACCACATTTGGTCAGATTGGCATCAAGGTCTGGATTTATAAAGGCATCGTCATCGATCAACCCGAAGAAAAGGTTGAATCAACCGAGGGTGTTTATATTAGCGAGTAATTATCGGAACGAGTGAGGTAGCAGATTATGTTGATGCCAAAGAGAGTAAAGTACCGCAAGCAGATGCGCGGTCGCATGAAGGGTAAATCCTATCGCGGCGCAGACGTAAACTTCGGTGACTATGGATTAAAAGCGCTGGATTGTGGTTATCTGACCGCCCGTCAGATTGAATCCGCACGCCGTGCAATTGTCCACGAAATGAAACGCCGCGGCAAGGTGTGGGTGCGGGTCTTCCCCGATAAGCCTTATACCAAGCGAGCAGCTGAGACCCGTATGGGTAAAGGTAAGGGTGCTGTGGACCACTGGGTGGCAGTGATACGACCTGGTCGGATCCTGTTCGAAATTGGTGGTACCGATAGCGAGACAGCCAAATTAGCTTTGCAAAGAGCCCGATATAAGTTAGGTTTTAAAACCAAAATTGTATCCAGAGAAGCAATAGGAGAAGGTTCATGAACGCCAAAGAGATGAAAGAACTTTCTACAGAAGAAATTAGAGCCAAACTCATGAACACCCGCCAGGAACTGATGAACCTGCGCTTTCAAATGGTGACTGGTCAGTTGACCGATACCAGCCGTTTCAAAGTTGCCCGTCGGGATATCGCTCGTCTTGAGACCATCCTCAACGAACGCGCACGTAGTGAGAAGGAAGGTAAATAATGAACAAACGACGTCGTTTAACCGGTACTGTCAAGTCCAACAAGATGGACAAGACCGTGATTGTTGAAGTGACCCGTACTTTCCAGCACCCCTTGTATCACAAGGTTGTGCGTAGTGTGAAAGCTTACAAAGCTCACGATGAGATTGGCTGTAACGTTGGCGACAAGGTCGTCATCGTCGAATCCGCCCCCATTTCTAAGACAGTCACCTGGGTAGTTGAGAAAATCGCCATGGTCGAAATTCGGCAGGAAAGCATTGAAGCTGTGGAAGAAGCCATCGAAAGAGCAGAAGAAATCGCAGCTCAGGAAGCTGAACTTCTTGAAGAATCTGCAATTGTGCTTGAAGACGCAGTTGAAGAAGAACTTGAAGAGATCGCTGAAATCGTCGAAGACGAAGAAGGTGCTGCATGATTCAACAGGAAACTCGCTTAGTTGTTGCCGATAACACTGGCGCCAGAGAATTGCTGGTCATCCAGGTTGTCGGTGGTACCCGCAGACGCTATGCCGCAGTAGGCGATATCGTCATTGCGACTGTCAAGAGCGCAACTCCGCAGGCTTCTGTTAAGAAGAGCGAGATCATCAAAGCTGTCATCGTTCGAACAGCCAAGGCTTATCGCCGTCCGGATGGTTCCACGATTTGTTTTGATGACAATGCCGCTGTGGTTTTGGACAGCGATGGCGTGAACCCCCGTGGTACACGTATCTTTGGACCGGTCGCACGCGAACTGCGCGAAAAAGGCTACATGAAAATTGTTTCATTGGCTCCGGAAGTACTGTAGTCAATGGTAGGAGTGTCTAAATGAAGATGAAAATCCGGAAAGGTGATCGTGTTCGCGTGACGCGCGGCGACGAAGCCGACAAGAACAAAGTCGGTGAAGTGATCCGCGTGCTGCCCAAAGAGAACCGTGTTGTGGTTCAGGGTGTGAACACCGTCAAGAAACATCAAAAACAGACCCAATCGGGCGGAAAGACCATTCCAGCAGGAATTCGCGAATTCGAAGCCCCGATCGATCTGTCCAACGTAGTCCTGGTTGACCGGGCTGCGGAGAAAGAAGCGAAAGTAAGTCGCCGTTCAAGCAAGGCGAAATCCGCTGAAGACGAAAAAGCTGAAAAGAAGACCAGCCGCCGCAAGAGCACAACCGCTCCGAAGACTGAAAAAGCCAATGACAGCAAAAAATCGGAAGCCAAAGGCAAATAAGGCGCAGGTGAATTGATATGAACAGACTACAAGAACAATACAATACCGAAATTGCTCCCGCACTCTACAAAGAGCTTGGTTTGAGCAATATCATGCAGATCCCGCGCATCACCAAGATTGTTGTCAACATTGGTGTTGGCGAAGCCCTGGATAATCCCAAGGCTTTGGATGCTGCTGTGAATGATCTGACCATTATCACCGGTCAGAAGCCTGTTGTCATCGCTGCCAAGAAAGCTATCTCCAACTTCAAGCTGCGCGAAGGTCGCCAAATTGGCGTCAAAGTAACCTTGCGCGGTTATAAGATGTGGTCTTTCTTGGATCGCCTGATCAATATCGCTTTACCCCGTGTGCGTGACTTCCGTGGTATTTCAGCGGACTCGTTTGATGGTCGCGGCAACTATACCCTCGGTCTGACCGAACAACTGATCTTTACTGAAATTCAGTATGACAAGATCGATAAAGTCCGTGGTATGGAAGTCAGCATTGTGACTACTGCTGAAACTGACGATCAAGCTCGCGAGCTGCTGCGCAAGTTCGGCATGCCCTTCAGGAAGGATAACTAATGGCTAAAAAGTGTATGCAATATCGAGAGATGCGACGTAAATATCCCGTTCGCGTTGTGAATCGCTGTCGCGTCTGTGGAAGACCGCGTGGCTATATGCGGAAATTCGGTTTATGCCGTATTTGTTTCCGTGAATTAGCACTCCAGGGCAAACTCCCTGGTGTGACCAAATCATCCTGGTAATTTGACCTGGAGGTATGAGAATGACTATTACAGATCCAATTGCCGATATGTTAACAAGAGTTCGCAATGCAGCTTCCGCGGGTAAAACCCTGGTTGCTATGCCGAATTCAAAACTCAAGAGTGAGTTGGCTCGCATTCTGGTCGAAGAAGGCTATATTGAGAGCTATGAAGTCGTCGATGGTAAGAGCGAAAACAGCAAAGTTTTACAGCTGAAGCTCAAGTACATTGGCGAACGTCGTCACCGCCGCTCGTTGATCACAGGGATCCAACGCGTGAGCCGACCTGGCTGCCGCGTTTACACTTCCAAGAAGGAAATCCCCTGGGTTCTTTCGGGCATCGGTATCGCGATTTTATCAACCCCCAAAGGTATCATGACCGGCCATCGCGCTCGCAAGATCGGCGTTGGCGGCGAGATCCTCTGTAAGGTTTGGTAGGAGGAAGAGAATGTCGCGTATAGGTAAATTACCAATCACCCTGCCCAAGGGTGTTGAAGTGAAAATCGATGGGAACAAGGTTCACGTCAAGGGTCCGAAAGGCGAATTGGAAGAAACTTTCTCTCCCATAATCGAGATCAAAATGGAAGATGGCACAATTACTGTGACCCGTCCTAACGACCAACCACAGGTTCGTGCTCTCCATGGCACAACCCGTGCCCTGCTGAACAACATGATCGTTGGCTGCAGCCAGGGATTTGAGAAAGTGCTTGAGTTCAAAGGCGTCGGTTACCGTGCTGAATTAAGTGGAAAAGACCTGGTCCTGAACCTGGGTTATTCGCACCCGATCAATGTGCCTGCGCCCGACGGCATCACTTATGAAGTCGATGCAAAAGCGCACACCATTAAGGTGATGGGTCGCAATCGCCACCAGGTTGGTTTGATCGCTTCTGAAATTCGCAATTTGCGTCCGCCAGAGCATTATCATGGCACTGGTGTTCGTTATTTGGGAGAAGAAGTGAAACTCAAAGCTGGTAAAGCTGGAAAGACCGGTAAATAGAGGTAGACAATGGCTAAGAAATCAAGAAATCAAGCTAGATTACATCGTCACGCCCGTGTCCGCAAGAAGGTTTTCGGCACACCGGAACGCCCACGCATGAATGTCTTTCGCAGTATCAGCGATATCTATGTTCAGATAATCGATGATCACAGCGGCAACACGCTTGTGTCTGCTTCCAGCATCGACGCAGCCCTGCGAGACTCGCTTTCGGGCAAGTCTAAAGTGGAACAAGCCCTGCTGGTTGGCGAAGAAATTGCCAAACGTGCAAAAGCTAAAGGCATATCCGCGGTTGTTTTTGACCGTGGCGGCTACATCTATACCGGTCGCGTAAAATCGTTGGCCGAAGGTGCCCGCAAAGGTGGGCTGGAGTTCTAAAAGAGGATATTATGGATGATTTTCAAGCATTAGAACCACAATTTGATGAACGCGTAATTGATATCGCTCGCGTTGCCAAAGTTGTCAAAGGCGGTCGTCGTTTCTCTTTTAGAGTGACCATCGTTGTTGGTGACAATAACGGTACCGTAGGTTTAGGCACCGGAAAAGCTGGTGCTGTACCGGACGCGATGCGCAAAGCAACCGAACGTGCTCACAAAAACATGCACAAGGTCAGTTTAATGGGCACCACCATCGCTCACGAAGTGTTTGGCTCTCAGAGCGGTGCCAAAGTTATGCTCAAACCTGCCTCCCCCGGTACTGGCGTTATCGCAGCTGGTGGTGTGCGTGCCGTTTGTGAAGCCGCTGGTATTAAAGACATTCTGACCAAATCATTGGGCAGTGCAAACATGCTCAATATTGTTCAGGCTACTTTCGACGCTCTTTCTCAATTGAAATCGCCCGAAAGAGTTGCAGCCGAACGCGGTAAGGATGTAGAAGATGTGACTCCCTATTGGGAACGGAGGAAGAATGGCTAAGAAACAAGCAGTCAAAATTCTCCGCATAAAGCAAGTCAAGAGCGGTATTGGTTATACCGTCCGGACAAAAAATACACTCAAAGCCCTGGGTTTTCGTAAGGTTGGTGATGTTGTTGAACACCAGGAAAACGATGCCCTGTTAGGTATGCTGGACAAGGTCTCCCACCTGGTTGAGATCGAAACAGTGGATGAGGAGAAGTAAGCATGCAATTACACGATCTTAAACCCAATGAGGGTAGCAAGAGAAATCGCAAACGTGTCGGTCGTGGTATGAGTAGCGGTCATGGTAAGACCTCTGGTCGTGGTACCAAGGGTCAAAACTCCCGCAGTGGAGGCGGTGTACGCCTCTATCATGCCGGCGGCAACCTGCCTTTCTTCCGTAAACTGCCCTTCCTGCGTGGTGAAGGTTTCACCCCCCGCAACCGTGTCCGTTATGCCGAGGTCAACCTGGACTCCTTACAGGATTTCAAGGCAGGCAGCGAAGTGACCCCGGAAACCTTGAAAGAAGCTGGTCTGTTAAAAGGCAAAGGCTTGCCCATCAAGATCATGGGACGTGGTGAAGTAAAAGTTGCCTTGAAGATCAAGGCTCATAAAGTAACCGAAGGTGCTCGCCAGAAGATTGAAGAGGCTGGTGGAAGTATCGAAACTATCGAGATCTCGTAGCTAGAGGAGCTGACTTAATGAAACGATCATCCTGGCGCTTTTTATGGAAATCAGAGGATATCCGCAACAAACTGCTGATATCCCTGCTTTTGCTGGCTGTTTACAGACTGGCAGCTAATATTCCGGTGCCCGGAATTGACCGCGCAGCCGTGGCTGGGCTTTCCCAGATGACTGGCGCTGGCAGAAACCTGGTCAATTTACTTGACCTGCTCTCCGGTGGTGCGGTATCGCAGTTCTCAATTCTGGCGATGGGTGTCTACCCATACATTACCGCGCAGATTATCCTGCAGTTGCTCACGCCGGTTATTCCGGCGCTCGAGCGCAAGATGCAGGATGACCCGCGTGAAGGCCGCATCTGGATGGAAAAATGGACTGTTATTCTGACCATCCCGATGGCGCTGCTTTCTGCTTTTGGACAGATCAACATCTTCAATCAGATGTTGGAAGGTAGTTCCATTATCTCCAACTGGGGCTTTAGCGGCGCAAACCTTTTGCCAACAGTCACGGCAATCATTACCATGGTTGCCGGTACGATGTTTGGCATTTGGATCGGTCAACTTATTTCTGAGTTTGGCTTACGCAACCAGGGTCTCTCTTTGATCATTTTCTCCGGTATTGTCTCCAGATTCCCGGTGGCAATTGCCCGAATGGTTGCTGCCAAAGAAGCCTGGTGGGTATTCCTGGTAGTCCTGGTGGTCTTTGTGCTGACAATTTTGGCAATCGTCTATGTTCAGGGCGGTCGCCGGAACGTTCCAGTACTGTTCCCTGGCCGTCGGATCGGCAACCGGATGTCCATGCCCGTTCGCTCTCAGCTTCCGCTGATGGTGAATATGGCTGGCATGATCCCGATCATTTTTGCTCAAAGTTTCCTGACCTTCCCCGCCATTTTGTCATCCTTCTTCCTGAATTCTCAGACAAAATGGGTGAGCAATACAGCGAATTGGTTCTACGCTGCTTTTGGCGGCGATACCTGGTGGTATCCTCTGATGTTCTTCCTGTTGGTGGTTGCTTTTGCGTATTTCTACACAGATGTGTTGTTTGCCCAGCAGAATTACGGTGAGAACCTTAAAAAACAGGGTGCCCAGATCCCCGGTGTCGTTCGTGGTAAACCGACCCAGGATTACCTTACTCGTGTTCAGCGTCGTATTACCTTGCCAGGAGCTTTTTTCCTTGGTCTGGTAGCAATTCTGCCGTTCATCATGGGTTACTTCCTGCCGGAAGGCAGTAATGGTACCAGCCTGATGCAGGCTTCCGGTCTGCTGATCGTTGTTGGTACCATCCGCGAGACCGTGGAACTGATTTCAACCGAATTGCGTATGCACGGTTACGACGACAGGTTGATCAATTAGTAATCGAGACAATTATGAACGAAAAAGCGACTTACATCGTCATGTTAGGACCTCCTGGAGCCGGTAAAGGCACCCAGGCTAAGATCATCGCTGAAGAGCTTGGATTAGTCCATATCTCCACAGGTGATCTGTTTAGAGAAAACTTGAGTAATGAGACCGAATTGGGCAAACTTGCTGCCAGTTTTATGAACAAAGGCGAGCTTGTGCCAGATGACGTGACGATCGCTATGGTTGAAGAACGCTTGAGCCGACCGGATTGCCAAAAAGGAGCTGTTTTGGATGGCTTCCCCCGCACTCCGGCTCAGGCTGAGGCTTTGGATGCCTTGCTGGCGAAAATGAGTGGTCAGGTGGACCTGGTACCTTTTATCCACGTCCCGAATGACACGCTGGTGGAACGCCTGAGCGGTCGCTGGATGAGCAAAGCGGGGCGCGTTTATCACGCCCTGAACAACCCACCCAAAGTCAAGTGGATCGATGATATTGACGGCAGTGAACTTTACCAAAGAGAAGATGACAAACCTGAAACGGTCGCCCATCGAATTGAAGTTTACTATCTGCAGACATCCCCTTTGATTGAGTTCTATCGAAAAGCCGGTACGCTGGTGGAGATCGATGGCACGCAGTCGATTGAAAAGGTGACTGAAGATCTTTTGAAAGTGGCGAAAGCATAAATGTACGGGTTTGAGTCGAGAGTAAACATCAAGTCGGAAGCCGAAATTGCTATCATGCGTGAGGCAGGTCGTCTGAACCGTCTGACGCTTGAAGCAGTCAAAGCAGCCATTGCGCCTGGTGTTACAACCGCTGAGTTGAATGAGGTAGCTGAAAGCTTCCAACGACGGCATGGTGTTTATTCTCCTTTTAAGGACTACGATCCGGGCAATGGCGTGCCTTTTCCAGGGAGTATTTGCACGAGTATCAACGAAGTTCTGGTACACGGCATCCCAGGGAAGCGCAAGCTGCAAGAGGGTGATATCATCTCGGTTGATTGCGGCACAGTGTACCAGGGTTTTGTTGGTGATGCGGCTTTCACAATTGGCGTGGGAGAGATCTCATCCAAGGCACAGCATTTGATTGATGTGACCGCCAAAGCTCTGGAAATCGCCACCGCCCTGATGGTGCCTGGCAATCACAGTGGTGACGTTGGCGCAGCTGTCGAAGAATATGTGGAAAGTGAAGGCTACTTCGTCACTCATACCTACACCGGTCACGGCGTGGGTAGAGAGATGCACGAAGACCCGCAGCTGACTAATTATGGTCAACGCGGAACAGGCTTTTTGCTGCGTGAGGGTATGACTATCGCCATTGAACCGATGGTATTGGTGGGCACACGACAGACCAAAGTCCTGTCTGACCACTGGACTGTGGTTTCAAAGAATGGCGGGCTTACGGCTCACCAGGAAGACACCATTGCAGTGACCAAAAATGGTCCGCTGGTGTTGACCGCGTTATAAATGAAATTCAACTCGTGGGTCAATGAGATGAGTCTGTTGATCGATGAGATGATGCGCCAGAAACTTTGGCGAAATTGGATAATAGTAAGAAAATGCCCTTGCTAAGAGTAAGGGAAGGATTTATAATAAGAACTTTGCGGAGAGAAGAAGGAGACTGACTGATGAAAGTATCAGCTTCAATTAAGAAACGCTGTAACAAGTGTAAAATTGTCAAACGTGAAGGCAGACTTTACGTTATTTGCACCAACCCAAGACACAAACAGCGACAAGGATAGGTAATAGAATATGGCACGTATAGAAGGTGTTGACCTCCCGCGCAACAAGCGCATTCAAATTGGACTGCGGTACATCTATGGTATCGGTCCAAAAGTCGCCGATGCAATTTTGAGCGCCACTGGCGTTGATCCTGACGTGCGCGTCAAGGACCTGCCCGAGGAAGAAGTTTCAAAACTCCGCGAATATATCGGTCAGAATTTAACTGTCGAAGGTGATCTGCGCCGTGAAGTTCAGATGAACATCAAACGCCTGGTCGAAATCGGCTGTTATCGTGGCTTGCGCCATCGCCGAAACCTGCCTTTGCGCGGTCAGAATACCCGCACAAATGCCCGTACCCGCAAGGGACCGAAACGCACCGTTGCCGGTCGTGGTCGCCGCCGCGGAGCAACCAAGAAATAAGATCAACATACTGACTCTGGTCTTTCCCTGGTGGGGTACCCTTTCTCCCCAGCGGCAACCGGGCAGGCAGCGAGTCAGTGTTGAAAGATTGAGTGAGGAAGAACTATGGCTAAACAAGCACGTACAGCGCGTCGAACAACAGGTTCCCGCAAAGTTAAGCGCCAAATCTCGGCTGGACAGGTGCATGTCTTTGCATCCTTTAACAACACCATCGTAACGGTGACTGATCTTCAAGGCAACACGATTTGCTGGGGCAGCTCCGGTTCCGCAGGTTTTAAGGGATCCCGCAAAAGCACACCCTTCGCCGCCCGAATGGCGACCGAACAGACCATTAAGGTAGCTCAGCAGATGGGTTTACAGGAAGTGGAACTGTTTGTCAAAGGTCCCGGTCCCGGTCGGGAAGCTGCCATTCGTGCCGTCCAGGCAATTGGTTTGAAGGTTGTCAGGATCACTGATCTGACACCTGTGCCCCATAACGGCTGCAGACCTCCAAAGAAACGCCGCGTGTAGTACAAAAGAAAAGGATTAAGTTATTATGGCAAGATATACAGATGCAGTTTGTCGCTTATGCCGCCGTGAGGGTGAAAAGCTGTTCCTCAAGGGAGCTCGCTGCTATACCCCCAAATGCGCTATGGAAAAGAGACCCTATCCCCCAGGCATGCATGGAAAAATGGCTTCCGCTCGCCCAAGTCGTGAATCTGACTATGGCAAGCAGTTGCGCGCCAAGCAAAAAGCTCGCCGTGTTTACGGTATTTATGAGCGTCAGTTCCGCCGTTTCTACGGTCAGGCTGTTGCGATGCGCGGTCAAACCGGTTCCAACCTGCTGACCATCCTGGAAACGAGACTGGCGAATGTCGTTTATCGACTGGGTTTTGCCGCCAGCCGCCCCCAGGCGCGTATTCTGGTCACTCACGGTCACTTTTTGGTGAACGGTCGTCGGGCAGACGTCCCCTCTTTTGGGGTCGAAGTTGATGACGTGATCAGTGTAAAAGAAAGTTCCCGAGATAATGTCTACTTCAAGCACTTACGTGAAGATGCCGAAGGTCGGACTGTGCCAACCTGGTTGGCTCGCGATTTGAACAATCTGTCCGGTCGTATGTTACGCGCACCGGAACGCTCTGAAATTGATGGTAACCTCAACGAGCAACTGATCGTTGAATATTATTCTCGCTAATCAGGAGTTAGAACGGTTTTTCACAACCGTTCGATTGAGAAGAGGTAAACCGTGACAAAAAAAATGGAATTGGTATCACCAAAAGTAGAGCGTTCAGAAGAGCTGCGTGATTACGGCAAGTTCACGATCAGCCCATTGGAACGCGGATATGGCGTCACCCTTGGTAACGCCCTGCGCCGTGTCTTGCTTTCTTCTTTGGAAGGAGCAGCAATCACATCGGTCCATGTTTCTGACGTGATGCATGAATTCAGCACGATTCCTGGAGTCCGCGAAGATGTTATTCAGGTCATGTTGAACATTAAACAGCTGCGTTTCAAGCTCCACAATGTGGATTCAGCAACCATTCATCTCGAGGTCAAAGGACAGGGTACGATCACGGGTGCGGATATTGAGTGTCCCCCCGAAGTTGAGATCATTAACCCCGAATGCGAGCTCTTCAGCATCAGTGAAAACGACGCTCATGTTGAAATGGAGATGACCGTGGAGTCGGGCAGAGGATACGTCCCAGCAAACGACCGATCAGATCATATGGCAATCGGTGTTTTACCTGTGGATGCAATTTTCTCCCCTGTTCGCCGGGTCAATTGGGAAGTTACCAGCGCTCGCGTTGGCCACAGCACCGATTACGACCGCCTGACGCTTGACATTTGGACTGATGGCACAATTTCACCTGAAAAAGCACTGATCGAATCATCCCGCATTCTGATGCGCCAACTTGGAATCATCAGCGGCACCAGCGAAGAGGCACTGACAAAACCGACAGTTGAGGTAGAAGTAGAACAACCAGTCGTCAATCGGGACGTCATCGAGACTCCTATTGAAGCCTTAGACCTGGGTGTGCGCGTATTCAACTCATTGAAACGCACCGGTATCACGACCGTTGGTGATGTGATGGAACTTTTAGACAAGGGCGAAAGCGCAATGCTTTCCATCCGCAATTTCGGAGAGAAAAGCCTGTCTGAACTTAAAGCCAAGATGATCGATAAAGGCTATATGAAAGAAGAAGAAGTGGAGAACGAGTAATGCGGCACCAGATTAAAGGATATCGTCTTAACCGCAGCATGGGTCATCGCACCTCCATGCGCAAGACGATGATAAAACAACTATTTGAACACGAACGAATTCAAACTACCTTGGCGAAGGCAAAGTCGATTCAACCCGATGCTGAAAAACTCATCACCCTGGCTAAGAACGTGCAGAAGGCAGATGAAGTCATCCAGGTTAATGCCCGTCGGCAAGCCGCCAGCGAACTTGGTAATGCCAGCGGCGAGATTGTTAAGAAATTATTTGATGATATTGCTCCGCGTTTCACCTCCCGCAAGGGTGGTTATACCCGACTGCTCAAACTCGGACCCCGTCAAGGCGACAACGCTGAGATGGTCGTTTTAGAGCTGGTCTCGGAATAAACGCTGTGATTTAGAGTCGCCTTTCAAAAGAAACGAAAGGCATGGCACATTACAAACTTATCCTCGCTTACGAAGGCACGCAATACAGCGGCTTTCAGCGGCAATTGGAAAAACCGAGCGTACAAAGCACCTTTGAAGATGCTTTGAGAGCATTAGGCTGGCAGGGCAGGAGCATCCTGACTGCTGGTCGGACTGATACTGGCGTGCATGCCAGCGGTCAGGTGGTCAGTTTCGAACTTGATTGGAAACATGGCGACCACAAATTGCTCACAGCTTTGAATGCCCATTTGCCAGCTGACATCCAGGTTCAGAGACTGGAGCAGACAGGAGCTCAATTCCACCCCCGTTATGACGCTCTTGCCCGCAGCTATCTTTACCGCTTGTATTGGCAGCCTGCCCGTGATCCCCTGCGAGACCGTTTTGCCTGGCGTCTGGACGCTGCCCCGAACATCAACCTGATGACTGAGGCGGCACAGTATCTGCTTGGCGAACATAACTTTATCGCTTTTGGACGCCCATTGTCCGAATTCGGTACAAGCACCCGCAGGATCGAGCAGGCAAAATGGGAGCTGTCAGGAGCAGACTCGATGGAATTCGCCATAACTGGCAACGCCTTTCTGTACCACATGGTCAGACGGATCGTTTATGTGTTGGTGAAAGTGGGTTTCAGCGAAGTTCCTGTAGAAATCATTCCTACAGGACTACAGACCGGTTCAACCGGGATCGTATCCCTGGCACCTGCCCGAGGACTTACCTTGATTCAGGTCAGGTATGCTGAGGATTTGGAAAAATAATAGTTTGCCCAGGCGTAAGCTGTGGGTGTGTACTTATAAACGGAGAATGTTAAAGTGGAAAAAACATACGTTCCTAAAGGACAGATTACCGGCGAGTGGTACCTGGTGGATGCCACCGGTAAGACCCTCGGCCGCCTTGCGACCAGGATTGCTGAAATCTTGGTTGGCAAACATCGCCCCGACTTCACCCCTGGTGTAGTTTTGGGTGACCATGTGGTAGTGATCAACGCAGAGAAGATCTACGCAAATCCGACCCGTGTGGAAGAGAAAAAATATTATCGTCACTCCGGATATCCCGGTGGCTTGCACGAGGTGGACTTCACCCGGCAGCTCCAAAATAACCCGGACCGCATCATTCGTTTTGCAGTCCAGGGCATGCTGCCCAAAAACCGCCTGACCCAGCGCTACCTGGACAATCTGAAAGTTTATGCTGGATCTGAGCACCCACACCAGGCACAAGACCCGAAACCATTGGATCTGGAGTAATAAAGAGGTAACATGGCACAATATACTGAAGCAACTGGTCGTCGAAAAGAAAGCACAGCCCGCGTTCGTGTTTACGAAGGCACAGGCGTTTTTACCGTCAACGATAAAGAACTGAATGAATACTTCCCCCGTCTCGGCGATGCCCCTGCCATCCTGGGAGCACTGGAAGCAACTGGTCGTCCTGTCAACTCCTTCGACGTGACAGTCAAGGTTGAAGGCGGCGGCGTCAGCGGTCAGCGTGATGCAGTCAAACTTGGTTTGGCGCGCGCCCTGGTCTCGATGGACGAAAGTCTGCGTGGCGCAATGCGTGAACACGGTCTGCTTACTCGTGATCCTCGAGTGAAGGAACGCAAGAAGCCAGGTCTCAAACGTGCTCGAAAAGCCCCGACCTACACCAAGCGTTAGTTTACTGACCGCAGTACCATGGGAGACTTTTATACTCCCCAGACACCGGTCAAGTTGAATTACAATCAAAAGGCTGTCCTTTGTAATAGGGCAGCCTTTATGTTGTAATGCACGAAAAGCGACCGTTCCGGCGAAAGAAGCAGAATGCCTGGTGCGGAAAGATGTTTGTTTTATGTTGGGAACGGGCACCGACTGTTCCGTATGAATGGACGGAATGCCCAGTGGTCATTCCCTACTTAGGGCGTTGAGAGACAGACTATATGTAGCTACCTTCTCGCCCCCTCCTTGGGAGGGGGATAAGGGGGTGGGTGTTTGGTTGAGCATAGGGAACGGTCAGTATCCGTTCCGAACAGATCGAAGGTGTAAATGGAATTTAAAGGAATTGTGATCGTAGGGTTAGGTCCGGCTAGCGCAAGCAGCCTTACCAGGGAAGCCTGGGATTGGCTGACACGTATAAAAGAGATTTGGGTACGCACCCGTTACCACCCTGTATTTTCAGAAATACCCGAAGACATCGTAATCCATAGCTTCGAGGGCGAGGATGAGTACGAATCAAGCAATTATGCTTCTGAAATTGCAGAAAAAATAATCGACCTGGCAAAAGAACGAGGGAGCGTCACCTATGCTGTCCCTGGCAGTCCCTTCATTGCCGAAGAGACCGTGCGCCAGGTCATGAAACAGGTGGAAACAACCCATGTCCCTGTGCGCATTATCGATGGAATGAGCTTCCTGGAGCCAGTCTGTTCCGCTTTGGGGCTGGACCCCCATCCGAAACTGGTACTGACCGATTCGCTCTACCTTGCGTCGCTCGAGATCCCCTTTTTCCCTGCTTCTGTGCCAGCGCTGATCTCCAACATGCGGCCAGGCATGGAAGCCAGCGACCTCAAACTGACCCTGATGAACAATTACCCGGACGAATACCCGGTCAGGCTGATCCACAATGCCGGTTTGCCGGATGAACTGGTGGAGGAGATCCCCCTGTATCAGGTCGACCAGAGTTTGCACACTGGGCTGATGACCACACTATACATCCCTGCCCGCGAAAACGGCAGAGGTTTTGAAGATTTTCAACAGATCATCGCCCGCTTGCGGGCACCGGATGGCTGTCCCTGGGATCGTAAACAGACCCACCTAAGCCTGCGCCCCTACCTGCTGGAAGAGAGTTATGAAGTCCTTGATGCACTGGATCAGGAAGACCCAGAACACCTGCTGGAAGAACTGGGTGACCTGCTCTTGCAGATCGTGCTGCATACCCAAATTGCCACCGAAGAGCAGGATTTCAACATGACCGATGTGGTTGCTGCCGTCAGTGAAAAAATCGTTCGCCGGCATCCGCATGTCTTCACGGACCTGGACGTCGATTCGGTTGAAGGCGTATTGAATAACTGGGAACAGATCAAAGCTGAAGAACGCAGGAACAAAGGTGAGGAGCGCAAGAGCATGTTGGATGGTATCCCAGTCGCTCTGCCGGCATTAACCCAGGCAGACCAGATCCAGCAGCGCGCTAAGCGTGTGGGCTTCGACTGGAAAACCATTGATCCGGTGATCGCAAAGATTCACGAGGAACTCCAGGAACTCAAGGAAGCTGATACCCCGGAAAGAAAGCAATCGGAAGCCGGAGACGTCTTGTTTGCGGTGGTCAACCTATTGCGCTGGCTGGAAGTTAACCCCGAGATGGCACTGAGAGAGACGAACAGCCGCTTCCGTAAACGATTCGGATACATTGAGGCGCAGGCCGCAAGGCAGGGCAGGAATGTGGATGATCTCAGTTTTGAGGAAATGGATGCCCTCTGGGAAGAAGCCAAGCATCAATCATTGTAATTTTTCGTAGGGAATGGGATCGACCCATTCCGCGCGATGCATTTTGAAGGGAAGAACGAGCCATGTCAGATACTTTGGTGCAGGTCGAGGCAGTCCATCGACCCTACAGAAATGGACAACCTCACCAAGACAAGGCTGGCAATCGACTGTACAGTAGAATGATAAAATACTTCGAATCGGATAAAACATGGATGAGTTAGAGCCTACCCCGAACCCACCGGAAACCGAAATCAGGACCGCCGGGCAGCAAATTGCCAGGGCTGCCAGCATTGTGATGGCTGCCTACATTTTCAGCACCCTGGTTGGGATTGTGCGGGGGTCAGTTATCTCCCACGCCTTTGGTACCAGCATGGAACTGGACGCGTACAACGCCGCCAATCGTGTGACTGAATTGCTCTTCAACCTGACCGCTGGGGGTGCCCTGGGCTCAGCTTTTATTCCCATGTTCACAGGTCTGCTTACTCGGAAGGACACCCAAAACGCCTGGAAACTGGCATCGGGGGTGATCAATGCGCTCCTGATGATCTTAGTTGGCGTTACTGCATTAATGTGGATCTTTGCTCCATTGATCGTCGAAAGAATCCTCTTTTCCCTGGTTCCAAACGCCAACCAGGCAATGCTGGGTCTGACGGTGAACTTACTGCGGACAATGCTGCCAACTGTGATCATTTTTGGCATCAGTGGGCTGATGATGGGTATTCTGAATTCGCACCAGGTTTTTCTATGGCCTGCCCTGGCACCAGCCATGTATTCCCTGGGGCAGATCGCAGGCGTCCTGCTCCTGCCAAAATCATTGGGAATTCAACGGCTGGCAATCGGCGCGGTTCTGGGTGCCTTGGGGCATCTGGCACTGCAATTACCCAATCTTTTCCGCTTACCCCACCGCTTTTACGATAAAGCAGCAGGGTTCAAGGATGCCGCCGTCAGGCAGGTTTTGAAACTGATGGTACCGCGCATCATCGGTGCGGGTGTGGTTCAGCTAAACTTTGTTGCAAATACCATCATAGGTCTTTCTTTGGGTGAAGGAGCTGCCAGTGCTCTGGCTTGGGCGTTTACGATCATGCTCATGCCCCAGGCTGCCATCGCCCAATCGGCAGGCACAGCTTCGCTGCCCACGCTTTCGGCACAGGTTGAGCTGGGGCAATTTGACCAATTTAAAAAGACTCTTTCCGGCATCATGCGTGTTATGCTGCTTCTGGCACTCCCGGCAACTGTAGGGTTGATCGTGCTGCGCGTTCCGATCATCCGGGTGTTGTACGAACGGGGAAGTTTCGACGCTGGCTCCACCCAAATGGTTGCCTGGGCACTGCTCTGGTATGCCGTCGGACTGACAGGGCACAGCCTGGTCGAGGTACTTAGCCGGGCTTTTTATGCCATGCATGATACCAAAACACCGGTGATCGTGGGTGTATTGGCAATGACCGGCAACATCCTGCTTTCGTTTGCCTTCTCGCGTCTATTCAGCGCGATTGGCTGGCTGCCCCTGGGAGGGCTTGCATTGGCTAACAGCCTAGCAACGGCGGTGGAGTGCCTGGTTTTGTTGCAAATATTACGAAAACGCCTGAACGGGCTGGCTGGTCGCCAGATTTTACTTTCTGGTTGGCAAACATTGTCAGGCAGTCTTGCCATGGGATTGACTTTACATGGTTGGATGGCGATTTTTGGGGGAAGGAACAAGTACCTGGTGCTGATGGGGGGAGTGGCGGTTGGATTGTTGGTTTATGCCGCAGTATTATGGCTGCTCAAGGTGCCGGAACTTCAAACCATCATTCAACGCGTCAAATGTAAGTTGGCTGAGAATGGTTGACGATATTGTCAATAAACCTTCAGTTTGAAGGTGATGAAACAAAAAACCTGTCTGGAATGAGCAGCCCTGTAAGCTGGGGGAAGTGTGGGGTATGCCTGCAGTGTGATCAGGACTAAATCGTGAGCTGACACATCAAGTTTGGATATTAACTGATTAAGATCAGACCTGACCCGACCAAGTCAGATACGCCCAATAGCCGATTGACCAAAATTTCCAAAAATTCACTCTTGACATTATTACAAATGTAATTATATAATATCATTATTACAGCTGTAATAATCATGCGGAGGCAGGAATGAAAAATTTATCTGAGAGCGAATTGGCAATCATGATCAAGGTCTGGGATGCTGGAAGACCGTTGACCTTTGAAGAGATCTTTGATTCGGTCAAGGAAAGAGAGTGGACTGAGGCGACTGTACGTACATTTATCCTGCGGATTATGAAAAAAGGTTATCTCACAAGTGAAAAATCAGGAAGAATCAGCCTCTATTCACCCAAGGTCAGCAGGAAATATCTTGATCACCAAAGCCAATCGTTGATCAGCAAACTGTACGATGATTCAGTTCAAAACTTTATTGCGGGGCTATATCAGAATGATGCCCTTAGCATAGAAGACCTGCGGGAGTTGAAAAACTACCTGGAGGTGATATTAGAGGAGAATTAATATGGAAAACATACTCCTTTCCAGTCTGATGTTATCGTTTCTGGCGTTGGGCGTTCTGTTATTCCGTAAGTTTAGTGCAGATCGCTACAGCCGAAAATTAGCCAGGGCACTGTGGATCGTCGTGATCTTGCGAATGCTGATTCCCTTCAATCCACTGGGCGAGCGAAGCCTGATCAAATTGCCTTCTACTCCGTTTCTTTCCAGAGAGATTCAAGCGACGGTTCCGCGCCTTGTCTCAGAAATGGAAGCGCAGCCAGTCGTTGCAGAGATCGCGGAACCATCTCACGGAGAAATGACTTCCTCCCAATTAATGGAAGACAAGCTGAGTGCTGCAGTTCTAACTGGCAAATCGACCATGGTCACCCTTGAGCAAGTCGCCTTCTCAATTTGGCTGATAGGAATGAGCGCCTCTTTCGCGTTGGTTGCATGGTCCCACTTTAAGTTTCATTCCGAGCTGAAACGGCGAATCCAAAAAGTTGATGAGGGTGTACTCGAACGGATCCAGAAAGAACTTGGCAGCAAGGTGAAAGTCTACTCAGTCGAGGGCAACGAGAGCCCCATGGTGGTCGGTGTGTTAAATCCAGCCATTATTCTGCCCCGCCAGTTGTTGGAGCGAGCCACCGAAAGGGACTTTCCCAAACAGTTGAAGTTCGTCTTACAACACGAATACAACCATATACTAAAAAAGGACCTGCTTATCAAAATGCTGTATCTGATTGGCAGATCGATCCATTGGTTCAATCCATTGGTTTATCTTATCGAATCTTGTTTGAACGAGGACATAGAACTGGCAACCGATGAATCGGTTACCAGGATACTGGACGAGAGGCAGAGAGCAGCGTATTGTCTTTCAATATTGGAAGTGGCTGAAGCATTGCCTGTGATGGCAAACAACTACTCCAGCCGCTTTACTGGAGATATAGAATCCATGAAAAAGCGAATTTCATCCCTATTTAACAAGAACCGGATCAAACATGGCAGAATGATCCTGATCTCTATTCTACTTGCGGCTTTCCTGACTATTGGCTTGGTGGGCTGCGAGACACCTCTGCTTGTGAAGATTGAACCCTCGGTTGATGAAACAGCAACCAGTGAACCGGTTAACGAGCTGACAGAGGTAACAGAAGAGCAGACAGAAGAAGCGATCCCACCACAGGAAGATACCTCAGAAGAAGCCATCCCGACCAACCCTGCTCCGCCCACGATCGCGGAAACAATTGACCCGAATGAGCAAGTGCTCATCGAGGGCGGCACATTTTGGATGGGCTGCGATGAGGAAAACAACGCTGGCTTCGGCTGCCGGGCATCAGAACTCCCTAGTCATGAGGTGACTCTGGATTCATACCTTATCGACAAATACGAGGTCACCGATAGTCAGTACCAACTTTGTGTTGACGCGGGTGTTTGCCAGGCACCGAGACCGATTCCAGACGGTTTGTATTACGAGACTGGTCAGTTCGATGACGCAGCCAATTATCCGGTAGTCAATATCAACCATGAGGACGCAATAGCCTATTGCAGCTTTGTAGAAAAGCGGTTGCCAACCGAGGCTGAATGGGAGATGGCAGCCAGAGGAAGCAGCGAGACGGTGTTCCCCTGGGGAAATGAGAACCCGGATTGCACCCAGGCCAACAGCTTGAATCCCTTAAACGCGACCGCATGTGTTGGAGGGATCATGCCGGTCGGAAGTTATCCATCAGGTGCCAGTAGTTACGGTGTCATGGATATGGCTGGAAATGTCTGGGAATGGGTTGCTGATGTTTATGCAGCTGAGTATTATGCGAATAGCCCGTCTGTGAACCCCACCGGACCAGAAAGTGGAAGCGAATATGTGGTTAGAGGCGGTGGATTCTCTGGAAACTGGTCGTATTTGCGAAATTCAGCCAGGTCATTTGACCTCGGATTTTACAGCGGGGCAGATTTAGGCTTCCGCTGTGCCCAGGATGTGGATTAAACAAATTAAGTGTGGAGGCAGTCGTGACCAGGTTGACTGACATTGCTCACAGGTTTACTTCTGCCTCCCCAACATCAAAAATCGCAAAACCGATGGTGCCCCAATCTTCAAAGAATTTGAAACCAAACGAACGATACCAATCATGCAGGGGGAGGTTTGCCTCTCCCTGGTCTGTCATAAGGACGATTTGGCGAATCCCTTTCAGTTCTGACAACATCCGCCGCATTAGCTGAGATCCAACACCCTGTTTGTGATACACCGGTAAAACCAAAATATCTTGAATATAGGCAATCGTCTCCTCATCGGTCAAGGCACGGATAAGACCCACAAGCTCTTCCCCATTCCAGGCACTGATCACCAGGCTGCTTTTTGATATTGCGCGCAGCAGTTTAGGCAAGTCATTGGTATAAGCGGTCCACCCAACACTGGTGTAAAGATCATTTACCTGTTGAGAAGCGAAAATCTTTTGATTACTGAAGGTTATGTTCATCAGGAAGTCCTCCTTTTTGGTTGGGGCTCTATTGCCCTGTAAGGGTGTCTCCAGCCGCTGCATTGTCAAATATGACTATTAACGGAGGGAGCAGAAACCTGTTCTGTACGGCTGGGGCTCGTCTCCAGCCGTTTGGTTGGCAAATATTAATACTACCGGAGGGAGATAAACCCCCTCCGTACGTATTGATTACTTTATAGGGCTGGAGCTCTATTGCCCTGTAAGGGTGTCTCCAGCCGTTGGATGGTTTATCAGATCAAATCAGATTAAACCATTATCAGCCAAACGACAAAGGCGATGACGATGCCAAGAAGTGCTCCAGCGGCAGCTTCAGCAGGGGAGTGACCGATGATTTCAAGCAGTTCCACACGTTCAGGCTCCTCTATCCTGTGTTCCGTTACGACCGTTCGCAAGATCTGATTGATCCGTTCAGCATGAAAGCCTGCCTGACGGCGTACGCCGGTGGCGTCATAGATAACGATGCCGGTAATGGAGAGCGAAAGGATGAAGAGTGGGCTATTCCAACCCTGGTTGAGACCGATGGCGGTGGTGACGGCAGTCATGAGCGACGAGTGCGATGATGGCATTCCGCCGGCATTGATCAGCAACGCCCAATCCCATTTTTTTGTGCGCAAAAAACCGATTGGGAGCTTAATAATTTGAGCTACCATCCACCCTAACATGGCTGCAATAGCGATCGGGCTCTTGAAAAAATCGAGCGGATTTCCCACTAGACCGGAACATCTCCTTCTTCATTGGTGCCGAGGGTGGAAACCCGCAGTTGAGCTTGTTCAAGCAATTTGGCGCACTGATCTGAGAGTTTTTTACCCTCTTCATAAAGTTTGAGAGATTCTTCGAGCGATAATTCGCCGTCTTCAAGCTTGGAAATGATCTCTTGCAAGGCATTGAAGGCAGCTTCGTAGCTGGTGGGTTGGGTATCGGTCATAATTTCTCCTGGTTGGAAGGATGAAGGATTGCGGGAACATTCCCGTCCACAAAACGTACCTGGACGGATTGATTTTCATAGGTTTGACCAGCCTGGCTGACCAGTTGCCCGCTTTGAGTATCATTCACAATCGCAAACCCACGCCTGAGGACAGAAAGTGGACTCAGGGTTTCAAGGCGGTTGTCGAGGTGTTGCAAGTGGAAGCCGAGCTGCTGTAGAAAGATTTGGATCGTCCGGTCAAGCCGTTCGTGCAGCACGTCCAGGGTTTGTATGGCATTATTGACGCGCTGGATGGGGGAGAGCCGGCGCAGGTCGTGATTTTTCAGTTCGAGTTGATAACTGCGCGTAGCTATCGATTCCGTGATCGTTCCATTGAGGACGGTGTCGGCGTTTTTAAGGGCAGTGGCAAGATCATTGATCGTAATTGGCGTTGCCAGTTCGGCGGCAGCCGTCGGTGTGGGGGCGCGCAGGTCCGCCACAAAATCAGCAATGGTGAAATCAGTTTCATGCCCCACGCCAGAGATAACGGGCACACGTGATTTGTAAATGGCACGAGCCAGGTTTTCGTCATTGAATGCCCAAAGGTCTTCAATTGAACCACCACCCCGTGCTATCAGGATCAGATCCAGATCTTCAATTTGGTTGAGGGAGTTCAATGATCTGAGCAGGTTGGCTGGCGCTTCCACTCCCTGCACCAGGCTTGGAGCCAGGGTGACGCGCACCAGTGGCAACCGGCGGCTGAGCGTGTTGAGCATATCCTGCAGAGCAGCCCCACTGCCAGAGGTGATGATGCCAATGTGTTTGGGCAGACGGGGTAAGGGGCGTTTATGCTCCTGGTCGAACAGCCCTTCGGCTTCCAGTTTGTTTTTCAGGCGCAAAAATTCCTGGAAAAGCATGCCTTCACCGACTGGCTGCATGCTGTCGATGTAGAGTTGAGCTTGCCCTTGTGCCGGGTAGAAACCCATGCTCCCATGGACTTCGACACTCTGACCTTCCCGGGGAGAGAAAGTGAGGCGCAAGGCAGCGGTCTTCCACATAACGCATTTTACCTGGGCTTCGGCGTCCTTAAGCGTGAAGTAGAGGTGCCCGGAACGAGGCTGAGTGAAGTTGGAGATTTCCCCTTTCACCCAAACATCGCGCAAAACATCGTCTGTTTCCAGTAATTCGCGCAGGTAGTTGCTGAGGGCTGTGACGCTCAGGATGGGGGGGCGAAAGAAATCGAAGGAATCCATGCTTAAAGTATAAGCGATTCTCAGTGGCGGCAATGAAATAGAGTAGGCAATGAACTTGAACCATTCCGGTTTCTTAGGACCAATGGTCAATAAAAGTGCCCAACATGGATGCGGGCACGATCAACATTCTTTCTTGAGTAGGTGAAACTTGCCTTACCCTCCCGATCCCGCTTTGTGTTTGTAGGGCTGGGGTTTGACCCCAGCCGTTTGGACGCCTGAGATCGAACTGGAGCGGAGGGAGAGAAACCTCCTGCATACGGTCTTTTTGCTACAAACTATTAGCTATGAACTATCACCTCTTGCCTATCAGCTATAATTGACTTGTTTAACGGAGGAACTATGAAGAAAGTACTGCTTTTCGGTTTGTTATTAATCTTGTTGATTTCGGCTGGGTGTACTGCCCAGAACGACGAAGCCCTGGCAACGCAGCAGGCAATGGCTGTAAAACTGACTGTGCAAGCCAGTGATATTGACGCCTTAAAAACCCAGGTTGCCCGCCCGACTGCCACTTGTGAAGTTTGCGTGATCCCGACTTGCCCTGCCTGCCCAACGGCAACTGTCGCGCCCACATCAACCACCCCAACAGCCATACCGGCTACTGCTACCCCTCAGGTTCGCAACGGAGCTTTATCGGGTTCGTTGTCTTTCCCCAGTGAAGGTATCCCGGCTCTGCGGATCGTAGCGATGAACCCTCTTACGGGTGTATATTACTGGCAGAATACTGCGGCTGGTCAAAATTTTTACCGCTTTGATGACATTGCGCCAGCAAGTTACTACGTTTTGGCATATGATATCGCCAATCCATCCAAATCTTTCTTTGGCGCTTATTCTCAGTTTGTGCCATGCGGCTTAACCGCTGCCTGTACTGATCACACCCTTATCGCTGTGGAAGTGAAAGCTGGCGAAGAGACCAAGAATATCAACCCAGCAGATTGGTATGCGGATCCGGCTGAATGGAACTGGCCTATTGACCCTACCATCAAATGGGATTAGCTTAAGAAAAGGTGCATTCATCGGATCACCTTGCCGATGACTGGAATCAATCAATCCCAATTCCCCTCCCTTTCGTTTCACTGGAGGGGGTTGGGATACCCGGAGAATGAAAACAAACATTGTATTAAGCCGTAAACGAGGAGCAATTTTGAACCGTACTATACACCGAAACAGACCCATCATCCTGGTCTGTGTTTTATGCGCAGTGCTCCTTCTGATGACTGCTTGTATTTCAGTTTCCTCAAGCAAACCCGAGCGCATCCTGGAAGTGGAACTGATTGCTCCTGGCTTAAAAATCAACCAGGGCAATGTATTTGACCTGCAGTTGGTGCTTTCTAATTCAGGTCTTTACAATGTGCACATCGTCCGGATCGTTCTGCCCAAAGAAATAATGAACAGCAGCCGCTACATTGGTTCGGAGCCTGCCCTTACGCTGGTTCAAAACGAAGCTGGTGAAGGCTTGATCGAGATGGATTTGACCATTGCACCAACCGGCCTGGAACGGTTCATCTTCCGTTTCGAAGCCATCCAAAGCGGTACCCTGAGCGGTGTGGGGGTGGTCAGGACAGATGAGAAAGACTATCCTTTCACTGCCCGTGTGGATGTGGCTGGTGTGAACCCCGAAGGTTGGCAGCCTGGCACATCACCCCTTGTCACTCCCACGGCGCTCAGCGCAATTCCATGGCAGTCAGTCGTACAAATCGAAGCGACAGTGGAGATCGAAGGCGAAGAAATGATTGGGTGGACGGGTTCCGGTACCATCATCAGCCCGGATGGATTGATCCTTACCAATGCTCATGTGGTGCTTTCGGATCGTTTTTACCAGGTAAAGAACCTGATTGTTTCCCTGACCGTAGCTGAAGATGCCCCACCGGTTCAAACCTATTATGCCAGCATCGTGCAAGCTGACGAGGCTCTCGATATCGCCATTGTTAAACCCTACCAGGACCTGAACGGCAACCCCTTGAATTACAACTTGCTCAACCTGCCTTTTGTGCCCCTGGGCGATTCTGACCAGCTGAGACTGGGAGAATCAATCAATATTTTGGGGTACCCGGGCATTGGTGGTGATACGATCACGCTCACACGTGGAGAGGTCAGTGGATTTACTTCCGAAGAGGCATATGGCAATCGGGCGTTCATAAAAACCAGCGGCACAATAGCTGGTGGCAACAGCGGCGGTCTGGCTGTGAATGAAAAGGGCGAGCTGATTGGTGTACCCACAGCGATCGGGTCGGGTGATCTGAGTGATGCCGTCGTCGACTGCCGGGCACTGATGGACACCAACCGGGATGGATACGTTGATAATTATGACACCTGTGTCCCAACGGGAGGGTTCATTAACGCCCTGCGCCCAATCAACCTGGCGATGGAGCTGATAACGGCTGCCAGGGCTGGCGAGGTTGCAATTGCTACTGGAAATGAGATTGGCGGGAGTTTTGCACCTGATGGTCAGGTGATCTTTGAAGACGATTTTTCTGACCCAAAAAGTGGCTGGAGCAGCTTTGTGGATGAGGATGGTGAGACAAAGTATGAAAATGGTGAATTCATCATCCGGGTCGGCAAACCGATGTACCTGGCT
The DNA here is from genome assembly GCA_040770225.1 of Anaerolineaceae bacterium. Lineage (GTDB taxonomy): Bacteria > Chloroflexota > Anaerolineae > Anaerolineales > Anaerolineaceae > Mesolinea. The sequence continues at coordinate 39,051 of JAXGJN010000005.1, read as the reverse complement.
TGGTCTGACCAGGAATACCTGTATGATCCAATCGTGATCGAGGCGGATGTACGGGTGGTGGAATCGGTTGGAGATGGTGATTACGGCTTTATTTGTGGATTAGTGGATAACGAACATTTCTATGTTCTGGAGATCAGTGAAGACGGTTATTACACCATTTGGAAGCAGGATGGTCAGGAAACCATCTTCCTGGTCGACTGGAAATACTCGCAGGAGGTGGCGGGGGGTGGACAGTTCCGATTGAGTGCCAGGTGTGGAAAAGACCAACTGGTGCTGGCTGTAAATGGAACGGTTTTAGCCAGCACATCCGACACGGATTATCAGGCTGGCGGGATAGGAATGATGGCTGGCACTTTTGACCTGGAAGGGTTCAAGGTAGCGTTTGACAATTTACAACTATTGATTGAATGAGGTACTGATGAAAATGGAAACCCTGACCATTCATCACCTTGTAAAAGGTGAAGATTTGAACCACCATCGCACCCTGTTTGCAGGGCGAGGCGCAGAGTGGCTGGTTGAAGCAGGATTCATCGCCGCCTCCAACCTGTTGCCCCCGGAATACGTCTTGTGTCTAAAGATCCATGGGATGACTTTTACACGACCAGTCCAGCCCGGTGAAGTGGTCCGCTATGATTCACGGGTCGTGTGGACAGGCAGATCGCGCCTGGTCGCCTACATCAGGGCGACAACCAAGGGCGAACAGACTGTGGATGGCTTTATTACCTTTGTGTATGTTGACGATCATGGCAAGTCCAGACCGCATGGGATTAACATTGAAGCTGAAACAGAAGAAGAGAAACAACTTCAGGAACAGGCATCCGCATTGTAAGAAAAACGCCAATTGTTTCATGGGGGTTGTACCATAGAGGAATTGTGAGTCTATACTTTTTATAAACCATTAATAATGCTGCATTATATTTAATTAAGAGCAATCAAAAGCAGAGGTGTTTATGGAAAAAAGAAACCGCATTATACGAGTCATTACATTTCTGATGGTGATTTTTTTGGTTGGTTCTGCCTGCCGGCTCACAAGAAATACTGACCAAACCACTCCTGAGGCAGCCGAGCAAATTCCCCAGGAAAACGTGGCGACACTGCCAGCAGAATCAGGCCAAATCATTCCCATCCCGGAATATACTGCCCTTGAAGGCAGCCTGGAAGCATTGTATGAGAAGGTCAGCCCTGGGGTGGTCTCGCTTCAATTCATGTCCGCCGAAGGCGGTGGACAAGGCACAGGTTTCGTGATCGACAAGGAAGGTCATATCGTAACCAATTACCACGTTGCCAGCGATGCAACTGAGTTGGAAGTGCACTTCCCCTCAGGGTTGAAGGTGTACGGAACGATGATAGGCTCTGATATGGATTCAGACCTGGCTGTGATCAAAGTGGATGTAGACCCAGCTCTGCTGGTACCCTTGACTCTGGGAGACTCAGAAGCCATCAAAGTTGGACAAACCGTGGTGGCGATCGGTAATCCTTATGGACTCAACGGTACCATGACGGTTGGAATCGTATCAGCTCGGGGTCGGGTTTTGGATTCAATGCGCCAAACGGAGACAGGAACTTTTTATTCTTCAGGTGATACCATTCAGACGGATGCGTTGATCAATCCGGGCAATTCAGGCGGTCCGCTCCTGAACCTGAATGGAGAAGTGATCGGCGTGAACCGTGCCATCCAGACAGCAGGCACAAGTATTACCGGGGGTGCGGTCAACACGGGTATTGGGTTTGCCATTTCTTCCAACACAGTGCGCAGAGTTGTTCCTTCGTTGATTGAAAACGGGTCTTATGCTTATCCCTACCTGGGATTGTCCAGCTATTCTCAAATGTCCCTTGCTATGATAGAGGCATTGAAATTACCGCAATCGACCGGTGCCTATGTTGCCAGCGTGGTGGCAGGTGGACCTGCTGACCAGGCAGGTATCAAAGGTGGCACCCAGCCATCGGCTGTCCAGGGATTGACAACTGGCGGAGATTTGATCATCGCGGTGGACGGGGTAGAGATCAAAGATTTCAGCGAGTTGATGAGTTACCTGGTGTTGAACACAACAGTGGGTGACGAAATTGTGTTGACCATTATCCGAAGCGGTCAAACCATGGATGTTACTGTGACGTTGGGTCAGAGGCAGTAAATTATTGATCGTAAGTTGTAGAGGTCGGCGGAAACAGCCGACCTCTTTCTTTATCAAACAGATGGAGATAAACCCCCTCCGTACGGATGCCTTTTTGTAGGGCTGGGGCTTGACCCCAGCCGCTGCATTGCAAATACGACTGTCAGTCATGGAAGGTAATCTTCACTGGGCAATAGAGCCCATTTCCTGTGAAAGGCTATTTACTGTAAAAATCTTTGCGTATCTGGGGTTCGCGAGCCATGCCTGCCATCAGAAGATCCATCAGGTTCTGCAACAAATCCTGAAGATGGGGGTCGCTGCTGACATCAAGATCGGCTTCGACAGCTTTTCCACTGTCCTGTTCCAGGCGTTCCAATAAATAAGGAGATAACCAGCGTGAAACAACCCCAAGAACATAGGCAGCCAGGTCGGTGTCCACCCAGGTGGCGATATCGTCATGGAAGACGCCTTGAGAGAGAAAAGCATGGAAGCGCCCGTCTCCTGAGAGACGCTGACCTGTCTCAGGGTCGATAGAGCTGGTGACCGGATTTTCAAAATTGTGACGGCGCTCGACCTGAGCCAGGCGGGGGTACTTAAGCTCAAATGCCAAATCGATTTGAAGGAGCCGTTGAAGATAGCGGAAAGTATCGAGGTTGTTGGCTGGCAGAGGAAGGCTGGAGATAAGATCCAGCTTACGGTCTTTGATGATCTTCAGAACATGTTTGTAGAGGTCTTCCATGTTCTCAAAGTACTGATAGAAGGAACCTTTGGCTATACCTGAGTTATTTACGATGGCGTTGACGGAAGCAGTATGAAGGCTGTTTTCAGCAAATTCCTCAACCGCAACCTCTTCAATGAGATGGCGCTTTTCCAGGGGTAGATGAAAGAAAGTATCTTTTGGCATTATTCCTCTTTATGACCGACTGGTCATATTATATGCAGCCCCTAACATTTGTCAATGTTTTTTGTTACCAAGGTTGTCTTTCCGGTCGACCTGCCGAAAAGCTTACAATTCTCTACAACTAATTCAAAGTTAAGATAAAATCCTCCTATGGATCATATTTACAGTGACCGCAACCAATATTTTAGCCGTGACAAGAACGGTCCATGCGCGTTCTGTGAAGCTCAGGAAAAGCCCGATAGTTTCCAGAATCTGATTGTGCATCGTGGGGTTTACAACTTTGTCATCCTGAATCTCTATCCCTATACCAGCGGGCATGTGATGGTTGTGCCTTATGAACATACCAACAAGATGGAACAGCTATCCTCAGAACAACTTTCTGAGATGATGCTTCTGATCCAAAAAAGCATCCGGGTTTTGATGAAACTTTACTGCCCACAAGGGTTCAATATTGGTCTCAATCTGGGTGATGCTGGCGGAGCAGGCATTAAAGAACACCTGCATTGGCACATTATCCCTCGTTGGATCGGGGATGCCAATTTCATTACCGTGATTGGCAAGACGCGCGTCTTACCCGAATCGCTCGAGGAGTCATACGAAAAAATCCTTGAGACCTGGCAGTACGAATAAAAAAGAGAGCGCAAGCTCTCTTTTTTTTAAAGAAAGGTCTAAATTTCCAGAATTACTTTTCTCCCAAACTTTCTACTTTGCCTACTCCCTGGATCTTTTGGGTCAGGCTGGGGTTGCCATAGTATCTCACATCATAAGCACCGTTCAGGTCCAGGTCCAGTTGGTCGGTAGCCCAGATGGTAGCTGAGACGGCGCCTTCGATGCGAAGGCTGATGGATGCGCTCTTCAGATCTTCGGCGTCATAGTTGGCTCCGCCTGCAAACTTCAAGGTTTGGATGCCTGCGACACCACTGATATCAATGTCCGTGCCGCCCTGGATATCCATTTCAAGGGAATCAACATTGAGATTCAGCATGTCAAGGCTTGCTCCACCTTGCACTACGACTAACAGGGAATCGGTATGAAGATCATTGGCAACCAGTTCAGAGCCGCCTTCAAAAGCAAAACGGGTCAGATTTTCAAAAGTGATCGTGATGGTGGGGTAGTCATTATCGGTGACCCAATCCCAAATGTTTTTGGAATGTTTGATCACAAGTACTCCGTTACGGACTTCGAAGGTAATATCTTCGACAATGCTTTTTGGACCGTCGATCTGGATGTTGTGAGTGCCGCCCTGGACAAGAAAAATTGGACCAGCGGCTTCAATGTCGATTTCAGTAAAGTTAGCCAGGTCTTCATTGATGCTGACGGGAGTAAGGTCTTTTGGTGTGGAAGTTCCTTTGGGCACAAGGCGCGGGAATACACAAGCAGTACTCGCCAGGATCAGGACCGTTAAAGTTAATAGTAATTTGTATTGGTTTTTCATGGGCACCTCTTTCTTTCAGCATATATTTTACTTCATTGTAAAGACGGTAAAATTAAAGGTAATATGATTACTGCCTGGAGAAAATGAAAAAGAGCAGTTACCCAACTACCCGTGAGTGAATTTGGAAAAAAAGTTTTCATTCAACAAAGGAACATAATTATGTTCTCGGGTTTGATGAACGTAACTGCCGGCGCAGCCAGGATGCAGCAGGGTTCTCATAGTGGCGAACCACCAAAACAGATGTGGAAGTGCCTCTGCGTACCCGATCTACCAACTCACCAAAAAGATACTCTCCCTGAGTGTCGCCCTCATAAGAGCCTATCACTACCAGGTCATAATCACGCTGCCGGGTTTCTTCAATTATGGCTGAAGCTGTGTCGTTCCCACGAACAATATGAAGGTTCATATTTCCAGGGATATTTTCAAGCTGGACTATAACTATCTCTTGCAGATATGCCATCTGGTCTTCATATTGTTCGTCATCTAACTCTTCATCTACAACACGAACGACATCGACACTTCCATTATCCGCTTTTGCCAGGCTTTCAGCGACCTGCACGGCAAACTTCGAGTGGTAGCCCCCACCAACCGGAACAAGAATATTTTCCAATCGATCAATCCCGCGGTCAAAAAGAATCCCTACATTGGTGAGCCCTGAACGGACAATCGGATCCAGGATTGCATTAAATTTGGTTTGCTCACTTTCACCCACGGGCCATTTGAAAAGCAGCAAGCGTACATTGTTGTCATTGCGCATTTCGTTGATAATCCCTTCAGCTGGGGTTGCATCGGTAACCGTTTTGGCATACATGGGGACATTTCGTTCGACAGCGTGCTTGATGAACTTCTCCAGCGTGTATTGGCGGGAACTTTGCAGCTTTACCTTGGCATCCTCGCTTTCAGCTACCTGCGGTTCAATCACCTGAAGCAGGCACATACTGACATCGCTTTGGACATTAGCGATCCTTGCACCGAGACGAATCAGGTTCTCCATTCCGCTGTCATGTTGAATCGGCACTAAAATTCGATAGCGACCAGGGTCCTGGCTGCGTTTGTGTTCAGCTTGCCAGGATTCAAGACCAAGATGTCCATAGTAGTAAAGCGTGAAGCTGGCAAGGATTCCAGCCATGAAGATCAGCGCACGCACTTCGGAATAACGCAAGACGATCAAACACACCAGGGAGGCGATGATGGGAGTGAGCGGGAAAAAGGGCACCTTAAATGGGCGGTGAATAAAGGGGTATTTTTTACGAAGCGTAATCATCGAGAGGTTGGATAGTAACAACACAAACAGGTACCCACCAGAAGTAATATAGCTGAGGAAATCCACGGCCCCGATACCGGTCACCAGGATCGAAGCAAAACCAATGAATAAGATGGCAAGATAGGGCACCCGGGCTTTGTTGAGGTGGGAAAGAAATGGAGGCCAGGCACCATCACGGCTAAGGGTAAAACTTTCACGCGTTGCTGAGAGCATGGATGAATTGATTGAGGTGAGCGCGCCGACCATTCCAGCAATACCAATAATGGTTGCCCCCGGTGTTCCCAGGAAAAGGCGAATCGTGTCTGAAATGGCTGTTTCTGATCCAGCGATCTCACTCGAAGTTCCCATGGCGACAGTGATCACCAGAGTGTAAACCGCGACAATCAGGAATAGACTGATCATGATCGCCAGCGGGATGTTCCTGGTAGGGTTGTTTACTTCTTCCGCGTCATCGGCGATCACCTCGAAACCAACATACATGGCATAGATAAGCGCGATTGTTTTCAGAATGACTCCAATATTTACCCCAGCATTGTCAGATTGGAACCATCGACCAGTCGGCAATAAGGTGGCAGTATTGAATCCATTAGGCATGGTGAAGCCGGCGATGAGATAGATTGCAAATGCCAGCAGCAGTATACCGCCCATGACGACCTGTAAGTTCCCGACCTTGGTTACACCGAGTATGTTCAGAATCATGAACAACAAGATTGCTGCAATAGCCACTGCGCCAATGCCAAACGCGCTTGTGGCTAAGCCAGGAAAGAAGACAGAGACGGAGTATGCAAAACCTACAGCCGAAAGCGCTGTGTAAAAGGTGCTGGATATGCAGTCCATTGAACCAACCAGGAAGGCGATGAGACCTTTTCCCCAGGCTTCACGCACGTAAGTCATCGCGCCGCCAGTTTCTGGATAAGTGGTCGCCAGTTCACAGTAATTCAGAGCAATGCTGAAGCTTAGAATACCAGCAATGAGGACTGCCCAGATGGCGGCCGGTCCAGCGACTGCAGCAGCATGACCTGACAGAACAAAGACTCCAGAGCCCAATGTCCCTGCAGTGCCTAACATAATCACTTGCGGTAAGTTCAGTTGACGTTTAAGTATTCTTTTCCCTGCCATATTGACTCCTATGCCTGAAAGCACAAGGTTCGGCCTTTGAGAGGGATCTCAAGCCGAACCTGATATTTTTTAGATAGGAGATATTATACGCCTGTCAAGAGAATACTGAACATGTCTTCTTGTTAAATTGAATACCCGTCAATTGATTCAGTGCCAAAAGGGAAACAGCAGCAATGGCAAGGCAGGACTATAATAATCAGAGCTTGGTATGCGTATCGACATTTCGGAGAAACGATGGCAAAAAGAAAATTAAAGAGACAACTTAACCTGCTGCAGGTTATCATGCTGGGAACAGCAGGTACGATCGCGGCTGAAATCTTCGTCCTTACAGGGCACGTAGCCAAGATCGCAGGTCCCGAGACGGTTTTAGCGTTGGTTTTGGCAGGATTGATGACCCTGAGCATTGCCTTGAATTATTGCGAACTGGCAACTACCTTCCCTGTCACCGGGGGTGCCATGACCTATGTGGGCGAGGCTTTTGGCAAAGGCTGGCTGATGTTTTTGGTTGGCTCGCTTGATTGTCTTTCGAGCACGTTTTATGCTGCCCTTTCCGCAGTTGGTTTTGCCATCTCTCTGGAAATCTTCATTCCTGGTCTGCCCATCATTCCTATTGCCATTTTGGTGATCGCTTTTGTGGGGGTAATGCATATTCGGGGAGTATCGAATGTTGGCAACCTGCAAATACTGCTGGGTGCCTTTTTGTTGGCTGTTTTTGCCGCCTTTGTCTTCAAAGGTTTTACCAACCCAAACGGTTTTCACATGGACACATTTTTGTCCGGACGCTCGGTCTTTGAAAATCAGAGCGCGATCAGCCATCTGGGAAGAATGCTTTCGGCGATTGCTCTTACCTACAATGCCTATGTCGGCTTTGAAGTAATTGCTGATGATGCTGAAGAAATCACCAAGCCCAACAAGAATATTCCAATTGGGATCCTGGTGAGCTTGCTTTTGACTACCGTAATTTACACAAGTGTCAGCATGGTAGCTATTGGAACGGTTCCGTTCGGCCAGCTGGCTGGATCTGACACAGCCCTGACAGATGCAGCAGCGCGTTTTTGGCCCAGCATCGGCGTACAGATCATGGGTATTGCCGGTATTGTGGCAACACTGACCTCGGTCAATTCAGCCATGCTTTCTGCAACCCGGGAAGCTTTTTCTTTAAGCCGTGAACATGTCTGGCCGCGCCATTTTTCGCGTTTGAGTCACTGGCGGACCCCATGGATGGCTATCCTTATGGTAGTGGTGATCAGTGCCCTGGTGGCGGCGGTTGGTCTGGTCGACTTTTTGAGCTTCATCTCCAGTGCCGGCTACATGTTTGTTTTGTTTTGGGCGACCCTGGCTATGCCGAGATTACGCAAGAAGTTCCCTGACATCGAGCGTCCTTTTAAAGTACCGCTTTATCCATTGACAGTGGTAGCCGCTGCTGTGGCAGGTCTCCTGATCATATCCTTTGCCAATACACGCGCACTGATTTTTCTGGGAGGCGTGCTTGCACTCTTGAGCGTCTTTTATTTGATTTCAACCCGCATGAGAGCCAGAAGAGAACTCAACGCAAGGCTGGAAAACCAGGAAGGCGGTGGAAAGGTAATGATCGCTGCCAAAACCCCTGAAACAGCGTTGAACCTGACCAGGGTTGCCACGAAACTGGTCAATCAACAGGAAGATACAGGCATATTGCTCTTTAGCGTTGTAAAAACACCGCTCAACCTGGAATCATCCAGTGTGCCAGCCTTGGTAAAAGAACAAAAAGAACGACAGCAACAGATTCTGGAACAAGTCACACCGATTGCGGTTAAAGAGAACGTGCCAATTTATGGCAAACTCAAGGCTGCAACACGCGTTGAAGAAGCCATTTATTCAGAATTGAGTCGACACAAAGATATCAACCTGGTGATGTTGGGTGTCCCGGCAGAACGTGCCAAACTGGAACATCCTCATAACATCCTCAAAGAAGTAAACATGATGGCAAGCCGGGATGTGGCGGTTTTACGAGATAAAGGACTGCCTGACGAAATCCATCGCATCCTCGTGCCGGTTGGGGGTGGACCCAACGCACGTTTGGCACTTCAGATGGCACGCGATATCGCTACGCCGGGTGATGCAGAAGTAGTTGGCTTGCGGTTGGTTCTTGGCGAAGCAGATGAAGAGCGCATGGAAGATGAAGAATTGCAGCTGCATGAAATTGCTGAGGCAGAATTGGGAGACATCACGGAGAACATCCGCTTGAAGGTGAGTAGAGCAGAATCTGTTGCTGATGAGATCCTGAAGGAATGTTATGAAGGGCATTACGATCTGTTGATCATGGGATGTGCGGAAGAGATCTTAGCCCCGGACCAATTGTTCGGCAAGTTGAACGACTATCTGCTTGATGTGGTGCCTTGTTCGATGATGATCGTGCGAAGATATCAGACGGGAACAACGCTCTGGATGCGTAAGCAGTTAAAGAAGATCGAACAGTAAGATCATGGAGCAGGTATAATCGGCGTATGCGAATGAATTTATCCCAGGAATGGTCTCTGGAGATTCCAGAAGCTGTCCAGCACCGTAAAGAAGGCGACCATGTGGTTTTTTGGAAGCCAGGTTGTACACTTTTGACGACGATTTTTGCCTATTCAGGCGAGAAGCATCGCCAGGTCTTGTTAGCGAACCTAAAGGCAAGGGTTGAAGCAGAGCAATTGGAAAGCATCATCGAAAACGAAGGTGAGATCCAGCGGTATGCCTACTTTACACGAGAAGAAGTAATACCGGGTCGAATACGCCTGGTGCTGCACGCTTTCACAACGGCTCCTTATGGTTGTCTGCAAACCTCTTTCTATCTTGACAATTCGGATGATCTGCATGAATGCCTGGTGATGTGGAAATCGGTCAAATGGACCGATTTTTCGTGATCAACTCTGTCACCCTGAACGGAGCGAAGGGTCTGACCCTCTGCCGATCAGATGCATAGCTAAAAAATACCTGCAGCATATACAAAAACACCCGCCTAAATCCAGACGGGTGTTTCTTAACACACGGTTTTGTGTAAAACGAAAGAATATCCGCAAAGAAGAGACCGCAGAATGGCGGCAGCTTCCTCAGGTCAATTGAGCTAAAAGAAAGCCGGACTTACTTCTTGTCCTTCTTGTTTTTCTTTTCTTTTTTCTCTTTCTTGTCTTTCTTTTCTTTCTTGTCTTTTTCTTTTACTTTCTGTTCTTTTTCTTTCTTATCTTTTGCCATTTTTTCCTCGATTTCTTTCAGGTCCATTTCGTCCGGATCCCAAAACTTCGAAAGTTTACCCACTGTAGATGAATTCAGATCAGCCCAGTGAGTCATTTCCAATTCAAGTATGGCAAGCGCGCCTGTCGAGAGGGCGTTGACTTTGCCTTCCAACATCTGTAACAGCGCTTCCAAGCCGGGGTTGTGCCCGACGACCATAACGCAATTTACCTTATCAGGCAATTCCCTCAACGCCTGTATGTAATCGCCAGGCTCAGCCATATAGAAAGCATCAAGAAATTGGGTAGTACCTTTGAGATCGGCATGCTTTATGACGATTTCTATGGTTTCTTTGGCGCGTTTGGCTGGCGAACTGAGTACCAGGTCTGGTAGAAAATCGCCATGAGCAAGAATCTTGCCGATCAATTCTGCCGTTTCTTCGCCTTTTTTCTTCAAGGGGCGGTCGAAGTCTTTCAAGTGTTTATCTTTCCAACTTGATTTTGCATGTCGCAACAGCATTAGTGTCTTGGTCATAATCTTCTCCCAAAAAATCCAGAAAAATGGGTTCGTTCTGAAAAATGATAACATACGTTAACCCATTTGGCGCTATCTGTGAAAAATGTTAACATTCCAACTTCGGATACAATGCACTTGAGGTAATGATGATTTACTTTTCATATGATATCCAATTACTTTATCGGATCCTGCTTATTATTTGGGTTGGCTCGAGAGTTGTGCGCTCCATCCAGTATGGAAAGCCCGATATTTGGCGGGAAATACTGCTATGGGGGCTGGTGCTGTATGTGGCGTTTCTTCTTTACAATACTTTTGAGCCTTTTACGATTTTGCTTGAACGCCAGAATCAGCGGGCTAACTTTCTGCCTTTGCAAGGCATTCTGCGAATGATTGAAAATGCGTCCATCTTTGAAGATGGCGTGACCCGCAGGATCGTTTTTCTGAACCTGGCAGGCAATGTCCTGATTTTTGCGCCCTTGGGTATGGTGACCCCGCTGCTGGAAAAACGCTTGAACCAGGTCTGGCTGGTGGTCTTGCTGGGTTTGATCTTCTCATTGGTGATCGAACTTGCCCAGACCTTTCTGATTGTACGCGTCTTTGATGTGGATGATCTGCTCCTGAACTCCACCGGCACTCTTCTCGGGTTCGGAACATATGCGCTTTTGAATCAATTCAAACCGATCCGATCCTTTTTTGATCGTATCCGGGAGAGAGCCAGACCCAACGGGCTGCGTTATGCCTTGATCCTGGTATTGATTGCTTTGGCTGTAACGGTTGGCATCTATCGTTATAGTTATGCTCTATACAGGCAGATCCCGCAGTAATGGGTGGAACTAATGGGGCTTTCATGTCGTCTTTATTACAAGCAAGAATTCAATGCTAAAAAGTGAGGTCTTGATGAAAAAACGATTGATCGTTCTCTCTGCCATGATGTTGATCATGGTTGTACTTGCGGGTTGTTATATGCCTGCCCCCACCCCATCGGTGGGCGATTCTCAAACTCAGGTGGCATTATTCGCCCAGGCGACCTTGACCAAGTTCGCTCAGCAAATGACTGAGACCCAACCTCCGACATCCCAGGAGACCGTTATTCCACCGACCGCGACGTTGGCGCCGGCAACAGCCACCACTGTTCCCCCTACGGCGGTGCCACCTACAGCTACAGCCACTTCCGTGCCAGTAGTAACCGTAGTACCGGTCACCCCGATCCCCGCTACTGCCACCACTCAACCTGGCGGTACCACCCGCATTAGTTTTGCGACCGGAACAACCAATTACACGGTCAAAGAAAATATTCCGGCGAATACGACCAGAAGATATGCCTTAAGGCTGACTCAATACCAGTTGGCAGAGATCAGTCTGTCAAGTAGCAGTTCGGCTTACATTGCCATCACCACCGAGAAGGGCAAAGAATTAGTGAACTTCTCGCAAAAGTGGACCTGGTACCATGATTATGCCTCCGAAAATGGGGACTGGTACATCGATGTTCGTACTGGAGCGTATGCTGCGGATATCAGCCTTTATGTACAGGCTCCGCAGCGCGTGAGTTTTGAATCAGGCAAAGATACATTGATTGCCAAAGCAACCGTACCAGCCTATTTCACTCACAATTTTGTTGCCTGGGCAAACAAAGATCAGATCATGAAGGTCAGTATCAGTCCGACTGATGGATTGGTGCTCAGCGTCTACAAACTGGGTGGCGATGTTTTGTTAGCTGCCTCAGAAGGCAAAACGAGTTATGAAGGCACGCTGCCCAAAGCTGGCGATTATGTCATCTCGGTCAGCAATACCAAGAACGCGAGTTCAACATTTGATTTGAGTCTCAATATCAAGTAATTGAGCTTGAAAATGCAAAATAGTAAGCCGGATTCAGGTATAGAATCCGGCTTACTTACATCTAGAGCGTTTTTTCCGAATATTCTTTTTCTTTGAAACAACCTTAAAGGAATCCTTTGCGGAGCTCAGAGGATGACAGTAGTTTAAACAAGGTATATCTTGTTCTCTAGAGATCTGTTCGTTGGATGTGTTCACGAACAAAGCGTTTCTGATAGTCTGTGTCGATAGCGAAGGGAATGTATCTTCGCACCCAGGCAATCGATTCATCCGCATTGGTACCGAGCAATTCGTGTGCCATCATGGCGGCGAACATGCCTGTGCGACCAACGCCGGCATGGCAGTGGACCGCCAGGTTTTCACCATTTTTCACAGCAGAAACCGCCTCCTGCAGCGCCTTGTCCCAGTGTCCGCTGTCCGGTGCTGAAAAATCTGCTACAGGAGCGTAAATTACGCGGAGACCAGCCTGGGCATAACGCGTGAGCAGGTCTTTACCGGAATATCGGAGATGTTCTTCTGCGGGGTTAAGCACCACTACAGTGTTGACTTGGTTAGCCAGGTAATGATCCAGCACCTGATCCTGTGGGTCAAACATATGACTTCCGGGGGTAGGTGAGCGGAAGACGCGTCCTGCTTCACCAAACGGCAACTCGCTGAAAAGGGTTGGTTCAGGGTGCTTTTGGGATTCGGGAAGTCCTAATTTGCCAGCAGAAGTAAGCTCGAATTCAAAGGCAGAAACTACCGCATCCAGATTTAAGTGGCCGTAAACATGGGGAAAGGTCATTTCCCCGCCTTCCAGGTTCTCGTAAACCAGCGGCGCGACTAATTTATCAGGGTCGATCTCGAGCACAATCAGGTCTGGAGTGGAAGTATAAAAGCGATTGGCGGTATCTTCAATTTGATAATGATCAGAACAATGGATAAAACCATCGCTGGGAAATGCCTTGGGAATGTATTCGCCGTTTTTTTGGGCTTGCTGCCATTCAGTTTGAGTGGTGATGTGATAGATCATGCCAACCTCCGGTAAATTTTCATAACTATACTGCATTGCCACAAAAAAATGACAAAATCTGCAATCTTAAAAATTGATAATAATATTATCTTGACAATACAGTGTGACATACAGTATAATATGGTCATCAAGGAAAGGAGTACTATGGAGGATCTTGAAAGCAATTTTGAAAATGTCAATATTGAACTGAGACGCGGGTTGACCAACCTGGTTGTCTTGAGCCAGTGCAAACAGCCGACTTATGGCTATGAGTTAGTCAAATCTTTGGCAGATCAGGGTTTTCCCCTGGAGGCAAACACGGTCTATCCTCTTCTGCGCCGGTTAGAGAAGCAAGGTTTACTACGTTCAGACTGGGATACCAGCACTGACAAGCCGCGAAAATACTACCAAATTTCACCAGAAGGAAATCAATTTTTCGAACGGTTGAGAACCCAATGGTATGAAAACATAGCAACAGTACGAAAAATTATTGAGGAGTAGACATGAAAAACAACCTGATTGAACGATATATTTACGCAGTTACCCGGCATCTGCCTGACAAGGAAGCTGCAGAGGTTTCCCGGGAACTTGATGAATTGATTTCGTCGATGCTGGACGAAAGATCAAGCCAACCTGGAACTGATGATGAAAAAATCCGAGGAGTGTTGATGGATCTGGGCAGCCCCGAAGCGATGGCAAGAGAATACTCGGGCAAGGCAAACGACAGCCTGATCGGTCAACCTCACTACAGTCTTTACTTAAAAGTACTCAAGTTCGTTTTGATGGCGATTGCGATTGGCATCAGCGTTGCATTGCTGGTGAGTGCTATTAGTGGTGGTCCTTACCCTGGCTCTTCAGAAACAAATGCCTGGCTCAATTCGACGTTGGAAGCCGTTACTGGATGGTTCACATCTCTGACTTCCGCGCTGCTGGGCGGCTTTGCCTGGGTGACCATAATTTTCGCCATAATGTACCATAAGGGTGTCAAACTTGATTATGATCTGAACGATCTTGATGACCTGCCAGAAGTCCCACAGGAAAAGGCTCGCATTGGACGCGGAGAATTGATTGGAGATGTGGTCTTCACCACCTTGTTTGCGATCTTTTTTATCGTGCTGCCTTATGCCAACCTTCCCATCCTTGGAATTGCACCCAAACCGATTCCACTTTTCACACCCGAAGTGCTCATCAATGTCCGCTATCTGCTGATCGCCTCCATTGTGACCATGATTTTGGAAGTGATCACGAAATTCATTGATGGACGTTACAGTCTGCGTGTATTTGCGGCGATGACCCTGGCAAACTTGTTGAGCATCATTACCGTGTTGACCTGGTTGGGAAACCCCGAAGCATTGAATCCGGTCTTTGCAGAACGGTTCCAGGAATTGACGGGATTGAGCTTCTACGGCATCAATGGACAACCGGTTCCGGGATTTGGCGGTCATTGGGCGATGCTGCCTTTGCCTTTCCTGATCGTGATCGTCGTGGTGGTTGTTGTCTCAATTATTGAGATCATTTCGGCTGGAATCAAAGCCTTTCAAAATCGGAATTAACGCAAAGACTTCCTGACAGATTGGATCAGATTGATTAATAAAAAACAAACGTTCAAAAAATAACATCGTGTTATACTAAGCGCGAAGAACAAAAAGTTGTTCACTATTGCGAGGCTGGATAATCCAGCCGGAGGTAACGAAATGAAAGTACGCGTAGACGAAGATCTGTGCATCGGTTGTGGAATTTGCGAAGGCACTGCCCCAGAGGTGTTCAGTTTGGAGAACGGTCCGGTGGCAGAAGTGATCATGGACCCGGTCGAAGCGGAATTTCAGGAAGCTGCTCGTCAAGCTGCCGAAGATTGCCCCGAAGTGGCAATCAAGGTGGAAGAAGAAGAGACAACGACTGAAGATTTAAACGAATCTGAGGTTGAAGAATCAAGCCCAATATTTGTTTCTGAAAGGAAAGAAGAAATGAGAACTGTTGTTGACCCTGATAAGTGCATTGGTTGTGGTATTTGTGAAGGTATCGTCCCCGAAGTGTTCAGCCTTCTGAATGAACCCTATGCCGAAGTACTGCTGGATCCTGTGCCCGAAGAGTATCAAGAAGCAACTCGCGAAGCTGCCGAAGAATGCCCTGAAGAGGCAATCTCCATCATCGAATAACTGAATAGACGCATTAAACGCCGCCCAACCCAATGGGCGGTGTTTTGCATTTAAGGAACAAAGGCAGGGGGCATTTGCCGGCTGCTGAGAGTAGCGATAAAATCAAAAACAGGACAAATCCATGCAAGACAAAAAACGCTTTCTCATTCTAACCAGTGACGCTGGTTTTGGTCACCGCAGCGCGGCAGTTTCGGTTTCCAAGGCATTGGAAGAATTATATGGTGACACTCAGATCAGCCTGGTTGTCAATCCGATCCTGGATAGCCCTTCGCCTTCGCTGATGAAACCAATTGAAAAAAACTACGACAAGGGCGTCCGTAACGTTCCCAGTTTGTGGCGGTTGGGTTACGAATTCAGTGACTCCAGGCAGTTCAGTGAGTTAATGGAAGGCGCGCTGACCCTTTTTTTGCAGCGTAATATTGGTGATTTTGTCGAATCGTTTGAACCAGATGGCATTCTGCTTACCAACCCGATGTTCAATGCGCCGGCTGGTAAGGTCAGGCACGAACAGGAGCTGGACATCCCCCTCTATGCTGTGGTAACGGACCTGGCAGACGTTCACTCACTTTGGTTTGCCCCCGGTCCGGATCTGTTTTTCATAGCCTCCGATTGGGCAAAGGTGAAAGCATTGGCAAACCGCGTGCCCTTAAGAAAACTAAAAATCTCGGGCATTCCGGTTAACCCGCGATTTGCATCTGAGAATGTTGACCGGAATAAATTACGCGAAGAGCTTGGTCTGCAACCTGATCTGACCACTATTCTGTTCGTTAGCAGTGTCAGGGTCGAGCATATCCTGGAAAATTTACATGCACTGGAAAAACTTGAACACCCACTCCAGGTGATAGTGATCGCGGGCGGAAACGATGACCTCTATCAATCTCTGCAGGAAGATCATTTTGATTTTCCGATTGTCATCCAGAACTTTGTGGAAAACGTCCCTGATTGGATGCTGGCGTCCGATTTGCTGGTGACCAAGGCCGGCGGGTTGATCCTTTCTGAAGGATTGGCGGCAGGCTTGCCAGTCTTGCTGGTCGATTTTCTTCCTGGTCAGGAAGAAAGCAATGTGCGCTACGTCACCAGTCACCAGGCAGGAGCGATTGTTGAGAACGCGGGTGAGTTTGCTTCCATGGTCGATTTTTGGCTGAAAAACGGGCAGGAACAGTTAATAAGGACAGCAGCTTCTTCCCGCCTGATCGGGCACCCGGAAGCAGCCTTCACGGTCGCGAAGACCATGTGGGAACGCGTTCAAAAAGATTCATGATCCAGACTTAATCAGGGATAGTATCCAGGTCTACTTTAACCAGCCCCAGGGCTGTAGCTTTTGCAGTCAATTCAGCAATTGTGCGAGCATTCAGTTTTAAACGTAATACAGAGGTTCGTTTTCGCATGGTTCTCACGGTGATGCGCAGGCTGTAGGCGGCTTCATCGTTCGTAAGCCCTGAACACAAAGCCTGAAGCACCTGGTATTCCTTGGGGGACAGGATAATTTTTGGGTAATCATCTGCCGGAATGGGCGGGTAAATGATCACCATTTTGCCAACCCGGATCGCCTCCCATGCATGCTGGGGATTAGGGTTAAAGCCCAGGAATGACTGCCAGTCACCCTTGTTGATCGTATGCACGATCTCTTCAGGGCTCTCCGGGTAGGTGAGCACCTGGAAGGTATCCTTGTCGCTGAAAACGAAAACCTGGGTCATTTGGTCATCTCATAATAGAACATATGATCTATTATCCAAAGAAAAACCTGGTTTGTCAAGCCGGTGTGTTTGACGGTATGGGGCTTTCCTTTCAATTCGAGTACATTGCGGTGACACCGGTGCGATCAAGGCTTAAGCCTTCCTCCAAGAGGGGGAGGGTCCGTGAGCGTAGCGACTAGACCGAGTGAGTTCAACTCACATCGGTCTGTAAGGAACACGTTGGCGTTCATAACGGAGGTGAGGGTAGCGGAACTGGTAGGTAAAAAAAGGAGACCAATGGTCAAACGCCTTTCATGGACAGGAGTCCATGAAGGAACTCGGTTACAGGCTGCAGGTAGAACGCGTGGAGCACGTTCCCTACGCGCTTTGGGTTTCCAATCTTCGCAAACTGAGGAAAGACAAAACGGAAATCACACCAACGATCGCCCCAGCAAACCAGGGGGCATGAATGCTGATACTGTCTGAGAGAAAACCCGCGCCCATCGGTCCGATTGAGAGCGCGACATACCAGGCAAGCCCAAAAAAACCAAGGTAGCGACCGCGTTGGTCAGCTGGTGCCAGATTGGCAACGTAAGCTGTAGCAGTTGGCGCGGTGATCAATTCTCCGAAGGTCATAATGATCATCGCCAGCAGAAAGCCCCAGAAATTACCGCTTAAGGCGACCAGCAGCATTGCTACAGCATAAAAAGCCGCTCCAACAGGCATCACCCTGGTTGGAGAATGTTTTTGTGTGAGGCGGGTGATCAGCACCTGCAGAAAAATCACCATGAGGGCATTGGTGGTGGGTATCCAGGAATATTGGGCTTCCCCGATACCGTAATTTTGCTTGATGTAAACCGCCAGAACGACCCACATCAGCGTAGCGCAGATTTCCATCAGAGTAAAGGAGCCCACCATGCGCGAGAAGGCTTTGTTTCGCAGAGCTTCGGAGATCACCCGCAGCTGATCGCGCAGGCTGTCATGGTGTCGATTTGGATCGCGCTGCAAGGTTTCTTTGAGGAAGAAAATGGTCAGTAGTCCAAAGAAGGTCAGTGCAATGGATGCGGTGATAAAGCCGATGTTGTAAGAGCGGGAAAGCACCAATCCACCCAGGATGGGACCAAGCGCAACACCCACATTGCGACCCATGCGAACGAGGCTGTAGGCTTGAGTGCGGTTTTCAGGTTCGATCATATCTGCCACAATCGCGTCTGTTCCAACCCGATAAAGTGGGTTGAAAGATCCTGAAAGCAACATGAGCAGTGCAAACTGCCAGAATTCTCTGGCAGGCATGTAGCCCAGGTAGACAATTGCCATCCCAAAAAGACCGATCACCATCATGCCCTTACGTCCGAAACGATCGACCAGTGAACCGGCAATCACCGAAGACACAAAACCGGAGACCGAGTTGAAGGTCATCAGGCTGGTCACCGCCGCCAGAGGAAGCAGCAGTTTCTCAGAAGCATAAATGGTCAGAAAAGGCCAGACCATGGTCGTGCCGGTAGTGGAGATGACAAGCCCCATTAACATCAACCAAAATTGGAAAGGATAACGGCGAAAAATGGAGCTGACTCGATGCATGAATTATTCCTGGGGAGGTTGGATTGGAAATACTGCCTCACAGGTGAAGCCAAACGGAACAAACAGCGGGGCGTAGTGATAGAGATCGAAGTAGAGCATCAGCGGTTCAATAATGCCGTCATACTCAATCAGGTAAGGATCAACAATGGTGTCTGCCTGGTTGAACTCCGGCGATTGACGGGTGTAGAAAACCTCTTCTCCATTGGGTCCGCGCAGCGTGAGCAGGTAGATCACCTCACGTTCAGGACCATCGCTCAATTGGTTACTGCCCACCTGGATGGGATTGTCAGGGGAAAAGCCATAGTCAGGGTCAGTTGAGAGCTGACATTCCTGCTGTTCCTCTGTCTCAGGAGTGGGTGTGTTGACTGCTGTGGTTACCGCAGCAAGGGTTGCTGCCAGGGTTGAGGTGCCGACTGGCACGGATGTACCTGGGTTGGCTGTCGGCGGGATGTACAAAGGGATTTCTGTGCGAGCCAGGCTGCTGGGTTGGTATTGACAGGCTGTGAAAATTGTTAAAACCAGGAAACACAAAATCACAGAACTGGCAGGACGCAAGGTATGCATGTCTATTCTTCGGGTTCCGCAGGGTTAACAAGGCTGAATCGGTCAAGCATCTCCCGGAATGTGGGCAAAAAAGCTTCCCAATCGGCTTCCACCCCGGTTCCGAGAAAAACCAGCACATAAAAAGGCATGGCAACGATCACGACCCGCCCCAGCATATAGCTGTCGTCGTGGGGTTTGGCGAAATCGAGCAACATGGCTGGATATTTATCCACGCGTGCGCTTCCTTCGTTGACCACTTCGTACTCGTCGTCAAGATACGCAGTGAGGAAGGGTTCGATCTGTTTTTTGGCAAGGTCGATGTGTGTGGCGGTATCGGTGGTATTGGTGGGGGAGGTGTAGATCCTCACGACGACTTCTTCCTGGCTGCCTGAATATCCTGGAGCAGTCACTGTCAGCATCTGGTTATCAACGTTCGTTTCCCAACCTTCAGGGATGGCAAAGGTATACCGCTCGTCTGGATCGCGGTAATCCTCGAGCGCCAGGCTTTTGCCCGAAGACCCGGAACAGGCACTCAGGAGTAGCAACAGGGTGATTGCGAGGAGGATGATTTTCTGTTTTTTAATGTCGAACATATCTTGAAATTGTACTTGATACCAGCCAGAATGGTTGGCAAGGTGCAAACGCCGGCACGATCAACTGCGAGAGAGACTGGCACGATCAAAACAAATCGTTCGGAAAAATTGACAAACTCGATCGCTGACACTTTATAGAATTAGGCATGAAGGAGAACACCTGCCATGCCATGGAAAGAGTACAGCAGTGGAAGAACGAAAGCGGTTCATCCAGGAAGCAAAAATAGGTATTGCACCATTCACCCGCTTATGTCAACGATATGGCATCAGTCGCCAAACCGGTTATAAGTGGTTGAAGCGGGAACGAGAAGAAGGTCAGAAGGGTTTGGAAGAAAGATCCCGAAAGCCAAAGAACAGCCCAGCCCAGAGTCCTCCAGAAGTGGAAGCAGAGGTTCTCAGGATTCGAGACGAACATCCAGTCTGGGGTGGTCGGAAAGATCAGAAAGATCATGGAACGGGAAGGCAAAGTACCGGTGCCCTCTGCCAGTACGATCACAGCCATCTTGAGACGCAATGACAAACTAGACCCGGATGAGAGCCGGAAGCGGGAAGCATTTATCCGCTTTGAATATGAAGAGCCCAACCAACTCTGGCAGATGGACTTCAAGGGACATTTTCGGCTCTTAGACGGGCAGTATTGTCATCCTCTGACCATAGTTGATGATCATTCACGTTTCCTGGTGGGATTGAAAGCCTGCGCTGACGAGAGAGCATTGACTGTTCAAAGGCAATTGAGCCAGATATTTGAGCAGTATGGATTGCCAGAACGCATCCTGATGGACAATGGGTCTCCCTGGGGAGATGAAAAAGACAGCCCTTTCACCATTTTGACAACCTGGCTGATGCAGCTGGGTGTAGGTGTTATCCATAGTAGGGCCTATCATCCTCAGACCAATGGGAAAAATGAACGTTTCAATCGCACCCTTCTAGAGGAAGTCATCGCAAGACAAGGCTTCGAAAATCTGAATGAAGCTCAAGCCTTCTTTGATCGGTGGAGCACGGTCTATAACACCTATCGACCACATGAATCGCTCAATTTTGAAGTGCCATCATCGCGGTATGAACCTTCTAAGCAATGCTTTCCCAGTAGTCTGCCTGGCTGCCTGAATATCCTGGAGCAGTCACTGTCAGCATCTGGTCATCAACGTTCGTTTCCCAACCTTCAGGGATGGCAAAGGTATAACGCTCGTCTGGATCGCGGTAATCCTCGAGCGCCAGACTTTTGCCCGAAGACCCGGAACAGGCACTCAGGAGTAGCAACAGGGTGATTGCGAGGAGGATGATTTTCTGATTTTTAATGTCGAACATATCTTGAAATTGTACTTGATACCAGCCAGAATGGTTGGCGAGGTGCAAACGCCGGCACGATCAACTTAAGCCCTCCCCCAATCGGGGAAGGGTCCGTGAGCGAAGCGAAACGGGGGTGAGGGTTTTGATATAAAAAAACGAGACCTGGCGGTCAGATCACGTGCTCGGCGTGGACGCAGGCACGATCAACTGCAAGAGAGCCTGGCACGATCAAAACAGGGGTGACGGCACGTTCTCCGGCTATAATCAGGGGATGCATGATTTGATCGATGAAATCAAGTACAGCCAGCGAAAGACGATGGCAATCGAGGTCAAGCCCGGGGGCAGGGTGATCGTACGAGTTCCCAAAGGGACCCGAAAGCAATCCATCGAACTTTTTGTCAGGCAGAAAGCCGACTGGATCAAGCAGGCAAAAGCACGCATGGTCAGGTACGGTTCGGGTGAAGAAAAGCAGCAATACCATGATGGCGCACAAATCCTCTACCTGGGCAATCTCTGGAAACTGCAGCTTGTGGAAAAGGTCAGAGACGGATTGAGTTTCACTGCTAATAAAGGCTTCCAGCTGCAGAGAGACAGACTTGACGAGGCTGCTGGAATGTTGACCAATTTCTACCGGGAACAAACCCGCCAGTTGGCTTCCGACATCATCGATCAATATGCGGCAAATTGGGGGCTTACCCTTAGCGCCCTGCGTATCACCAGCGCAAAGACACGCTGGGGTTCCTGCAGCGCTAAAAACGGGCTCAATTTCTCTTATCGGCTGGCTATGGTACCAAAAGATGCCTTCGAATACGTGGTCGTGCACGAACTGGCTCACACCCGCCATCACAATCATTCGACCGCTTTTTGGAATTTTCTGGAACAGATGCTTCCAGATTTTCAAAAAAGACGGTTGTGGTTGAAGCAAAATGGACGGAAATTGCCAATCATATAAGATTAAGACATAAAAAATTCCTCAAGACCCACCCCCTCAATCCCACGCCTACGGCGCGCAAGCAGTCCCTCCGCTTCGCTGGAGGGGGTTTATCACACATACCACGATCAGTCTTCCGTGTTGGTTGTCATTCCATCCGCTGGAATTTCATCTCCTCGCCGCTCGCATCGAATTTCTTACGTTTGGCAGTGATTTCTTCGATATCAATCCGATATACCGCGGTAATCGCCAGAGCATGGGCAGCCGCCGCATCAAAATATGCCATTTTTGCCGGTACCAGTTTTTCGCAAATGACCTTCAACCCATGCAGCTTGCCCTCATCGCTTTCTTCGAGTGCGATCCTGCCGGTAACAATGGCGGAGGCGAACTCGGTGGTGAAGACCTTTGAGCCCAGCATCTCGATACCCTTCTCATCAACCAGGATCTGATCGAGTTTGCTATTTTCAAACAATTCCGGTACGCGTACATCGCTGACAAAAACCACTCTGACCTGCTTTCCTTCTTTCAACAGGGTGTTTTTAAATCCTGACCGGGCACTGTGAAAGTAAAGCTGGCTGCCATCGCGGGCGATGGAGAGGGGCACGGAATAAACCTCGCCCTGAGGGTCCACCAGGCTCAAAACCCCAAATTCAGCCCGGTCGATCACCTCCAGCCCAAACTCTGCATTCATTTCACGATCTTTCCTGCGCATAGCATCCTCCATTTTCTGACAGTATATCAAAAACAGATTCAAAAAGTTCCGAAAAGGGAAAATTTGGGGTTAAAAGTTCCGCTTTTGACCCCTTTTCTTTTGTTCCAAACTTTGCTACACTTGCCAGTAAATAGAACATACGTTCTAATACAGAGGAGAAGCGTAATATGCCACACAAAAACCCCACTTTATCAGCTGAGACGCAGGTCCTCGACCCTGCCCACCCTTCCTCAAGGGTGGGCAGCGGGAACCCGCCCGATCAAAATCCCGAAGACACCTCGCAATTCTCAGCAATCTTCAGCCAGGCAGAGCGGTTACAGCTTTCCGAAGCAATAGACCTGAACCTGAAAGATGAAATCAAAATGATGAAAAAAGGGATCAGGGAATTCGCCAAAGCTTCCGAGGGTGTGAAAAATGGCGAACCTTACAACGAAGAGTTGGGCAAGGTGCTCAATGATTTAGGACTTTCCTGTGGGAGACTTGCAAATCTCATGCGCGTGCAGCTGCTTCTACAGGGTCCGCAGAGTAAAGGTATGTTGGAAGATCTGATGAATGCGATGAGCGACTTTGTTGAAAAAATGACTGCAGAAGAGGAGGAACAGAATGACTGAGATCGCCTTTGCGCCTCAACTTACACGTCTGGGTCTTTCAGCCGACCTTCCAGACCCGCTCCAGCACGTTCGAAAGTATCTACCAGAAACCTTTCCAACCAGGGTTGAATTCTTACGCAATCTGCGCGAGATCAAGTATTTCAGCCAAATTTTTGGCAGGATCCATCTGCGCAGCTACCAGCTGGAAGCCGCGAATGCCATCGTTGATTCAGTGCTGCAGCAGCAGGGCTTGTCGATCGTTGTGATGTTCCCGCGGCAATCAGGCAAAAACATGCTGCAGGCACAGCTGGAGGTCTACCTGATGGCACTGCTGGGCAGGCAGGGAGCAGAGATGGTGAAGCTTTCGCCCACCTACCAGCCGCAGAGCCTGAACGCGATGCGCAGGCTGGAAACCGCTCTGCAAGCCAACTATCTGACTCATGGTCAATGGCACAAGAGCGCCGGAAATCACTATCGCTTCAAGAACGCTCACCTGACCTTCCTCTCGGCTGCTCCCGGCTCCAATATCGTCGGCGCAACCGCTTCCACCTTGCTTCAGCTGGACGAAGCGCAGGATATCGGTATTGAAAAATACGACAAACAGATAGCGCCCATGGCTGCTTCCACCAATGCCACGCGCGTCTTTTGGGGCACCGCCTGGACCGGGCAGACACTTTTGGCACGCGAACTGCGGGCAGCCCGACAGGCAGAAGCAAAAGATGGCATCCGGCGGGTTTTTCACATGAGCGCCGAAGAGGTTAGGGCAGAAGTGCCGGCTTATGGACTCTTCGTGGACGAGCAGGTGGCACGCTTGGGGCGTTCCCACCCTATGGTGCGCTCGCAGTTCTTCAGTGAGGAGATTGATTTTGCCAACGGCTTGTTCACTCCCGCCAGGTTGAGTTTGATGCAGGGCAATCACCTCACCCTGACCGAGCCTGAACCCGGAAAGATCTATGCCATGCTGGTGGATTTGGCAGGTGAGGATGAGCAGGTCCGGCAGGGCGGCTTCAGCACAGCGACGAGCGAAAACCTGGCAAATCCCAACCGTGATGCTACAGCAGTGACGTTGGTTGAGGTGGATTTGAGCCTGATGGATGAAGTCCTGCCCGGCAAACCGCGCTACCGCGTGGTGCAGCGCTACCTTTGGCAGGGCGAGAAACACAGCACGCTCTACCAAAGGCTCTATCACTTGGCACAGCATTGGGATGTTGAAAAAATGGTGGTCGATGCCAGCGGCGTGGGTGCCGGTGTGTGTTCATTTCTGCGCGATCGCTTGGGTGAACGCATCATCCCCCTTACTTTCAACCGCCAGGTCAAATCCAGGCTTGGCTGGGGTTTTCTGGCAGTGATCGACACCGGCCGCTTCCAGGATTTTCGTTCGGTTCACAACAACTACAGTGAAACAGGACAGGGCAATCCCCTTGCCTGGCAGATGATGAACGAGCAGGAACGCCTGCAAGCCCTCTTCCAGCGCCAGCTTCAGGCAGTTAACTGCGAAGCCAGCATCGGACCCGAACGCTGGCTCAAGTGGTCGGTGCCGGAAGGTACGTCTGATCCGATGGGAGGTTTGCTGCATGACGATTTGGTTATTTCCGCGGCGATGACCGCAATACTGGATGAGCAGGAGTGGCATCTTTCGCTGCCTCCTCAGATCATCCAGGCAAGTGACCCACTCAAAGAAATGGACGGAGGTTTTTAATGACTTACTTCACCCGCAACCAGGGCTTTCCCTTCGGGGTCGACCTTTCCCAGCATAATGCCAGCTGGGATGGTGAACGCATCCCCGATTTTGATCAATTCAAACGCCATTCTCCTGAAGTGCAGTTTGTCGCCATGCGCACCGGCGTTTCCTGGGGTTACCGTGACACCATGTTTCCCCGTTATCTTCGTGAAGCACTGCGGGTTGGATTGTGCATTTTGCCTTACCATGTCCTCTACCCCAGTGCTGATGCAATTCGACAAATGGATGCCTTTTTAACCATCCTAAAAAATGAAAATCTGGAAAAACTGCGCCTGGTCCTGGATGTTGAACTGGCACAGGGTAAGACGAAATGGCATATCACCAGGGTCGTGAAAGATGCCTTGGAATACCTTAAACAAGCCACGGGTCGTTATCCGATCCTTTATTCGCGGGCGTTGTGGGTCAATGAAAACCTGCAGGTGGAAGATCTGCCGGCAGTCGATTGGTGGCTGGCGCAATACATCCGCAGCCTGGATACACCCCTCTACACGCCTGAATACCCCTGCCCGCCCTTACTGCCCAGAGGCGTGCGCCATTGGTTGATCCACCAGACTTCTCAGCGTGCGCCGGCGATCGGCGGGGTGGGCTACTACATGGATTACAACCGTTGGAATGGCAGTCCGGAACAACTGCGTGCCTATTTTGACAAAGAAAAACCGGCTTTGGCGCTCTGCCCCATCGACCACCTGCCCTGTGAGCGGGTAGTAACAACCCTACAAGCCCAACCAAATAAAGAGGAGGTGTCTGCATGAGCAGCCTGCGTGAACGTTTTCAGACCTTGTTTCAAAGAACCGAAACCATCAAGGAGGTTCCCGATGCCCGTACCGCTTTATCTTTGGTGGAAACGGACAACACCTTTTTGATCGGTACCCGAGCCTATGCCAGTCAACCACGCGACCGTGATGTTTATGACCGCCAGCAAGTACTGCAAGACAGTTTGGACGCCTGGCGCTTCAACCCGCTTGCCCGGCGCATTGTGGAACTGACCAGCCAATACGCCACTGGGGGCGGGCTGAAGGCAAGTTGCGCGCACTCATCAACACAAAATTTCATTGATCAGTTCTGGGAACACCGCCTCAACGGCATGCAAAAACGAGTTGGAGAGTTCTCGGATGAGCTTTGCCTGAGCGGTAACCTGTTTTTGCTGCTAAGCACCGACCAGAGCGGGATGAGTTATCTTAGAGTTTTACCTTCCACCGATATCCTGCAAATCGATTCAAGTGAGAACGACATCGAACAGGAACTGGCTTTTCATCTGCGTTTACCTGGTGAGACAGAAGCCATCATCTACCCTGGTTACGACCCTCTAAAGGAGCAAACTGACAGCCAGGGGAAATTGCAGCCGGTTGTGCTGCATTATGCCCTCAACCGACCGAGCGGCTCGCAGTGGGGGGAAGGCGATCTGACGCCCATCCTGAAGTGGCTGGCGCGCTACAGCGCCTGGCTGGAAGACCGGGTCAGGTTGAACCGCTTCCGCAATGCCTTTGTTTACGTGGTCAAAGCCCGTTTTGGCAGTGAGTCAGAACGCTCCACCCGCCAACTGCAGCTGACTGCCAACCCACCAGCGCCCGGATCGGTGTTGGTGACGGATGAGAGCGAAGAGTGGTCAGTGATGGCACCCAAACTGGAAGCGCTGGATGCCTCCAGTGATGGATTGGCGATCAAGAAGATGATTGCCGCCGGCGTCGGTTTGCCCCTGCATTTTCTGGCTGAACCGGAATCTTCTACCCGCACTACCGCAGAAGCAGCTGGCAGCCCGACCTACCGGCGTTTCAGTGAAAGGCAGCGTTTTATCTGCGGGCTGCTCGAAGACGTTTTGCGCGTAGTCGTGAAACGGCGAGCGTTGTATGACCCCGAAGTCGACCCTGAGGCACTGATCCGGGTGGAAGGCGGCGATGTGAGCGCCCGGGATAACCGCGAGCTGGCAGAAGCCGGTCTTCAGGTTGCCCAGGTGGCAGCTGATCTCTACGAACGTGATCTGATTGACGCCAGGGAAGTGCTGCGGTTGGTCTACCGTTTCATGGGCGAGCGCCTGCCTGAAAGCTTACCCGGGAAAGAAAAGCCGCAATCGGAATAAGGAAAATCCCGATCTGGCAGTTACGCGTGGGGCGGACAGCAGATTGGTTTTCAATAGCCATGGAAATTAAGAAGCAATGGAAGGAGTTCTATGACTGAAAGACGACAGCGTCTGGCACTGGAGGTCTCATCTACAGGCAGCGGTCGCTTTGAGATCCTGGCAATCACAGCTGGTGCCGCCAATGGCTGGGAGTTCCCCGCCCAGGTTTTGCGCGAATCGCTGGCGCTTTGGGATGGTGTCAATTGTTTTTTGGATCACAGTCTCAAAGCCCGCTCCGTGCGGGATATCGCCGGCGTGCTGCGCAAGCCAGTCTGGGATGACCAGTCTCAAGGGGTACGCGCGGAATTGAGTGCCTTTGGTCCATCCGCTGAAGTGCTCAAAGGCATCGGTCGCCAGGTTCTGGAAGAATCGGATGAAGCCGCAGTAAAAGTCGGCTTCTCTGCAGATGTGCTCTTTCAGGGTAAGGCTGGGAAGGTGGAGAAGATCCTGAGGATCTACTCTGTTGACCTGGTCTATAACCCGGCTCGCGGAGGGATTTTTCTGCGCGCGCTCAACCAACTCGGAATCAATCCAATTATTGAAGGAGAAATGAAAATGACTGTCCCAAACAAAACTATAGCAATGGAGGAAGCAGTTCTGAACCCGCCTGCCGATAACGAACCTTTCGCCAACGAGGGCAAGAGCCTGGAGATCCAGTTATCGGAAATGCGGCAGATGCGGGAAGAAATGAGCGCTTTCCTCCTGGAAAACAGCCTTTCAAATAGTAATCTGCCCCAGAGCCTGAAAGCGAATATCCGTAAACAATTTCAGAACCGTAGTTTTGCACCGGCGGAGCTGAGCCAGGCACTGCGCGAAGCCCACCTGCTTCTGAGTGAGCTGGATGCCTCCCGCGTTGTCAAGGGTCCTGCCCGCATCGAGGGCATGATCGAGCCAGGCGAACGCATCCAGGCAGCTGTGGACGACCTCTTTGGTGCTCCCCGGGAGAAAAACATGAACAATGCTTCAGTTGCCAGGCTTTCCGGCATTCGTGAGCTGTATCTCAGCCTGACTGGCGATTACGACCTGCATGGCGGTTACTACCCACAGCGCGCACACCTGGCAACCAGTGCCGATTTCAGCGGCCTGGTGAAAAACAGCCTGAACAAACTGGTCAGCAACACCTGGGAAGAGCTGGGAAAGGCTGGCTATGACTGGTGGAAGGATGTGACTGTCCAGGAACACTTTAACAGCTTGCACGACATCACCGGCACACTGATCGGCACCGTAGGCGACCTGCCTGCGATCGCTGAAGGTGCTAATTACACCGAATTAAAAGTGGGCGACTCCCTTGAGACTGCCAGTTTTACCAAATATGGCGGCTATATTCCCCTCACCCTGGAACTGATCGACCGGGATGAGACCCGCAAGCTGCGTGCCTATGCCCGTGAGCTGGCTTCAGCTGGGATGCGCAAAATTTCACGCCTGGTTGCCCAGATCTTCACCGTGAATGGTGGTGCTGGTCCAAACCTGGCGGATGGGGAGGCGCTGTTCAATGCCGACCCTACCATATTGGTAGGTGGGCATGCCAACCTTGACGTCCTTGCCTTGAATGCCACAAACTGGGACCTGGTCAGCGCTAAAGTCTACGCTCAACCCATGCTGATAAAGAACCAGGCGGGATTATATGGCACCGGTCCGCAGATGGCAGTCAACCCCAAATTCGTCCTGGTTCCACGAGCCCTGCAAAAAACAGCCCTGGAGATTTGTACCGGTGCCCTGGTGCGCGAGGCTGATCATGTTTATGACAACGTTCTGAAGGGCAGTGCTGTTCCGTTGGTGGTGCCGGAATGGACCGACGCAAACGACTGGGCTGCAGCATGCGACCCCCGCGTGGCGCCCGCCATTTTTGTTGGCGAACGCTTTGGGCTGGCTCCGGAGATCTTTATCGCAGGAGACGAACTTTCTCCGGCAGTCTTTTCGAACGATGAGCACCGCCTGAAGGTGCGCCATTACCTGGCTGTCTGGGTCAACGATTTCAGACCGCTTTACAAGAATAACGTCGCCTGATTCGGAGAGGAGAGATGATGTCCAAATTGAAAATGTTATTGAGTTCACGCAAGTTCTGGGCGGCTTTGGTTGGTCTGGTGTTTATGGTCATCAAAGCCTGGAAACCAGACTTTCCTCTGGATGGCGACCAGTTGGCAGGGATCATTGCCCTGCTGGTGACCTATATCCTGGGCACAGCCCTGGAGGACGGCTTGCGCGCCGATAAATAAGCGAGGAGAGGGTCCTTCAGTTCTGAAAGGATATTCCCTTCATTAATCAAAAAAACGCCCCCTCACTCTTTTAGTGAGGGGGCAGGAGGTAAAAGTGACAGAAAATGATGTGAAGAAAGTGGTTACCCGCCTGATGGGTAAAGATGTGCTCAGTTATCGCCTACGGGAGGACGGTTTTTTGGTGGTGGTTAATCGGCAAGGTTGGAAGGTGACCTTTTCACCTGCTGAAGTAGAAAAGGCTTTTCAGAGCCGACGGAGAAGACCAGAGGCAAGTCATGATTGATCTGAACAGCCTGATTTTACGTCTGGATGCTCAATTCCTGGACTTGCATCAGCTGGCATTACCCCAAAGTTTGAAAACAGAGGCGATTCGAGCCAGTTTGGGCGAGCTGAACAGCATGTTGGGCACTGATTACACCTTGAGCGGACTGGACAGTGCCAGTCAAACTACCCTCAGTGATCAGCATCTGCCGGCATTAATGCGGGGAGCGGCCGCAACCATCCTGGAGGCAGTTGCCTTCCATCATCACACCAGTTACAGCAACTTGCCCGCGAATTCGCCGGATTTTGAAACCTGGTCCCGCTCCTTAAGGCAGGAACGCGACCAGCTGCTGGACGGTCTGCGTTTACGCGCCTTGGTTCAGTCCACAGCCTTGCCCTGGGGTACGTGGGTGCTGGAAGAAAGGGAGCCTGATGACTAATCTGGCAATTGGTCGCCTGGATCAACCCGACGAACAAGCCTGGCTTGCCTTAAGTGGCGAGAATGTGATGGACGGGCTGGTTGGTTCGGAATACCAATTCCGTCCCAACGACGAGCAAATCACACGTGAGATCGTGCAGCTTCATTTGCGCGGTTCGCGGGCTCAATTGCGTCAATGGCTGGATCGCCTGGAAGCTTTCCAGCAGCAGCCGGAAGACCTCTTCTTAAGGCTTTGGAGCGCTGATATGCAGGAGTATGGTTATGCCCGCATTGTTAAACTTAATCTTAACACCTTGCCAGGTCACCTGGTATCGCATGAGAGAGGTTCGCTGGAACTTGACCTGGAGATGCTGAGGGAAACCTTGTTTTTCAGCCAGGAGCTACCCTTGCCGCTTTCCAATAGCTCAGGTCCGCCCCAGGAGTCCGGCCTGAAGATCTATAACCACGATGATGCGACAGCTGGTCACGACAACTGGTTCAAAGTTGATGCGGGAAACCTGGATTTGAAATTCCCTGCGTTGACCCGGTTTCAATTTGGAAACGATTTTGATGGGCTGGATCTGGGTGATTTTTGGGCCGGCAGTTTGCCCTGCGCCTTGGGACAGCCTCAACCAAAACTGAACCTGGAGGCTGAGGATGGCAGCGGCGGCACAACACTCAGTCACAGCCTGGCGTCTGGCGGCAAGTATTGTCAGTATCGCTGGAGCGGCAGCAATTGGCAGACCCTGACCAGTTGGGTGTTGGGACCAATCGAAGTCACTCAGCTGGCTGGTGGGTCAGTGTTGCCCCTCTTGCGGTTCTTTAATTCTCCAGCCAGTACGCTTCTGCAATTCCGTATCCTGCTACACCTGCAGGGAGCATTGGTTTACGAGGGTCCGGTATGGCAACATTTCCCAGGCAGGGGCTATGCCAACCTGGACCCTCTTTACCTTCCGTTGGGTGAGCTTCCCTTGCAAAGTTATGCCAGCCATCATCAATTGGTAGTGCAGGCAAAGCAAACAGACGTTGGTGAACACCTGGTGGAGTTGGATGACCTTCTGCTGCTGCCTCAGCACAACTTTACTGGTTATCACGCCTTGAGCGGATTGAGTTATCCCTTGAAATTGATTGAAGACGGCATGAGTGGTAAAAGTTGGAGCGTGAAAGACGGCATGGAATTCAAGAGCCATGTCTGTTTTGGCACCGGTTTGGGTCTACAGCCAAACTTGCCACAATATTTCTGGTGTTTTCAAACCGATACCAATGATCTGGCTCCAATCGACCGCACGCTTTTGGTGAGAGCCTGGTATCGCAGGCAGTGGAGATTGCCATGAGCTGGAGTGTGGAAGTCCTGGATCGTGATAGTGGACGTTTCTTGAATTCTCCGGAAAGCTGCGTACCCACCCGCTTGAGTTGGGATGATTTCTCCGGTCCATCCAAAGCGCTCATCCGCTGCCCCTATGCCCACCTGGGTATGGAAGATTGGCGCATGCGGCTTGGGCAGGATGTGCGGGTCTACGACTCACAGGGCAGGTTAGCCTGGTGGGGCTGCCTGGATCAGGTCAGACAGGTGCAGGGAGAACTGCAGAGAACTGTAGGAATGGATGAGGTTGCCAACCGGGTGGCAGTCCGTTTCAACGATTTGGGTGGAGCTGAGCCTGGTCAGATCAGCCAGACGGATTGGGTGGAAGACCTGGAAAGTCAAGCTATTTATGGCATCAAAGAGATTGTGTTCCAGGTTGGCTTTACCTTGCCTGAGACTGCTGAATGGATCGCTTCAGCTCGTTTAAAAGAAAGAGCGTTTCCTGAGGTGAAGCTTGCGCCCCATGCACCGGGGTCAACAGAAACGCCGGGTGCCTGTTATTTGGAGTGCCAGGGTTGGATGCAGACTCTGGATTGGCGGATATGGCCTGGTCTGAGGGCAGTAACAGGGCATTCCCCGACTCAGCAGGGTGTCCAGGCAGTGGGGAATGCATTAACGAATCGCAAAGTAGCCCAGTCTTTCCAGGTGAGCGAAGCACTGCAATTCAAGCGACTGGCTGTGAGAGCCCGAAAACAAGGCAACCCAACCGATGCTTTACGCTTCAGTCTGCAGGCTGATTTGAATGGCAGACCATCCGGGCTCGAGTTGGGCGCACAGTCGTTAAGCGCGGGCGAGCTAAGCGGAGAATCTTATCGTTGGGTGGAAGTCAGTTTGCCCGCTCACGTCAGCCTGGCGGTCAACACCTCATACTGGTTGATACTGGAACGCAGCAGTGGCGTTGATTCCAGTAACCACTACCTGCTTGGCTTGGATGAGAACCTGGGTTATTGGGGTGGCTCTCTGCTTCTTTATGACCAAATTAGTTCAACATGGAAAAGCCGTACTACCGATGCAGACCTTTTGTTCCACCTGACAGGTGAACTTGACCAAATCGAACAAATGCGTCGGGTGGTTTCTTGTGGAGGGCAGTTTCTGAAGCAGCTTGAGTTTGAACCTGGACAGAGCCGGACCTTGCCCCCGCTCGGCGATGAGGGGCAGGATTGTTTGCAAGTATTTCATGCGCTGTTGAAACAAGGAAATGCTGCTTTAGAGCCTTTGTGTGCCGGCATTGACCCCAATCGCAACCTCAGGGTGTGGAAAAAGCCTAAGGCTGGTAGTGCCACACTGCGCTTATGCCCTGATGGCTCGCTTCAGACCCCTTTTGGTCAGCCTCTGAAAGCACCCTGGCAGGCTGTTGGACAATGGCTTTACCCTGGTAACGCGCGCCCGCTTTATCTTTCCAGTCTGTCCCTGGAACCAGTAACTGGTCGTATAACGTTGAACGACAGGTGAAGGAAAATCTGACAAATGTAATCCTTACAAAGATTCAGGTTCATTCTTCCTCGGATATAATAATCAGGTAGTTTGATTCAAGAATAAAAAAACAGCGCCAAAAACGAGGATCATTTCTCCCTCGAATCCAATTTTGATCACGCTGGACACATTTGAGAGAGTGAAAAACGGAGGAAAAATGAATAAAGTCGCGCTCGTGAGTGATTCTTCAGCCTATATTCCCCAGGAGTACGTGGAACGATATAATCTGACCATTGTGCCGTTAACAGTTAACTGGAAGGGTGAGTCCTATTACGATGGTATTGACATCCAGGCGACAGAGTTTTACCAGCAATTAGCTGAATCCAAAGAAATGGCGACTACCAGCCAGGTCACAGTGGGACAGTTTTTAGAGACATTCAAAAAACTATTGGACGAAGGTAAGGACGTGTTGTACATGGGTATGTCCAAAGGTCTGTCTGCGACCATGGACTCGGCTGCACAGGCGAAGAGAGAGTTGGGCGATCCGGAAAACCTGATTATTATGGACAGCAGACTGGTTTCGATGGCGCTGACTCTAATGGTTCTTGAGGTAGCACGCGCGATGGAGAAAGGCGCAACCCTGGATGAATGTTACCAAGTGGCTCAGGATGCTTATCCGCGTATTGGGGTGTACTTTACAGTTGACACACTGGAATACTTGCATCGTGGTGGCCGCATTAATACTGCCAAGCGTTTGCTCGGTTCTGCCCTGGACTTGAAACCGATCATGATGATCCGTGAAGGGAAAATTGAGCTGGTGGAGAGTGTGCGCTCTCAGAAAAAAGCCCTCAACCGCATGGTAGAGTTGATTGAAAAAGATATTGCCGGAAGAAAACCGGTTCGCCTTGGTCCCTTCCATGCCCTGGCATTTGACGAAATGGTGGCAATGGAGGAAATAGCCCGGGAACGACTTCAGCCTATTGAAGTGATTCGTTCAGAGGTAAGCCCTACGATTGGAAGCCATGTCGGTCCTGGTACCGTCTCGATGGCATATATCGTTGATAAACAAGCTTAAATAGTCACCTGATTTTCTTTTCTTGGGAGACCTTCCACGGTCTCCCTTTTTAGATACTAATTATGCCGGCGTCCGCGCCGAGCACGCGCTTAGACCGCAAGCCTCCTCTGGATCCAAAGTCCGGAATGCTCGGTGGACATTCCCTACCATGAGGCTTGCGGAGGGAGATGAACCCCCTCCATACGGCTGGGCATTGGGTCCAGGCGCGATGTTGGGTATATGAATATTACGGAGGGAGATGAACCCCCTCCGTACGGCGAAGCTTTGCGTCCAGCCGCGATGTTGGCGAAATGAATGTTGCGGAGGGAGATGAACCCTCTCCGTACGATAAATGTCTGATCAAGCAGGATGGCGTGGAAGCCATCACTTACGCATAAAATTTTTTCTGTTCCCTGTTCCCTGTTCCCTGTTCCCTGTTCCCTGTTCCCTGCTACCTGCTACCTGCTACCTGATTCCCACCAACCAAGCCATCCCCAACAACTTCAACGTTGCCCCCAGACCATTGTTTTTTTCTGGCTGTAAGATTATCAGTCTGTCCCACACTCGCTCATTGATTTCCTGATCACCAACAGTCAGCAAAGCCGGAACGAGGCAGGCAAGCATGGCGCTTGGGCTGAATTCGGTCGGAGTGGCTGCATCATTCATGCAATCTTCAACCAGCTGCAAAAGTCCAGGTAGAGCCTTGCGGATGACATCTGCTGAATTCGGATCACCTTCAAAAAAAGCCAGTATCCCCAGTTGGAGCAGGCTCAAACCTAACCAACTGACATCACGTTTGGCATCGAAAAAACCGGGTTCTTCCATTTGAGAATAGAAGAGCTCCTGGTTTTCTCCCAGTCCAGACCAATCCAGGTCCGGCAGATATGTTTTCAGTTGTGTGACAAGATAACCGCAAAAGGGGAATTGTCCTCTCAGTTCGGGGTCCTGATTTTCAATATATTTATGCAAAGCCAGTGTTCTGGCTTGGATCAATTCAGAATAATTGAACCGCTTCATCTCAGGCAAGCGCTTTGTAGCCGTCAACATGGCGTGGACCAGCCAGGCTTCGGCATGCGGATCTGGATCCAGCCTGGGTGAACGGGGCAGATCAGGCAGGTATTGCCAGCTGCTCAGATCGCCTTCCCCATAGGCAGGGTGAGCCAAAAGACTGGCGAACAAGGCTTCCGCTTGCTCCCTGGCTTGCGGATCACGCTCAGACATCAGGGTGCTTAGCAGGATGGCAAACGCCTGGACCTGGGTACTGGCAACCAGTTGGTAGCGCAGTCCGCTTTTTTCCACACCAGCCCGCACAAACAAACTGCGACCATCCTCGCTCAGCAGTAAACGTTTTGCTTTCCAAGTCTGGTAAGCTTGTTCGAGCGCGATGTGATGTTCGGAGTTACCCTCAAGGGCTACTGTAGGAGCAGCCGCCTTTGTTCCATCGCTGCTTCCTATAGCATCGGCTTCAGTTGTGATGGTTTTTTGCTTGCGCCGGATCATCCAGACAGCTAAAGTTAAAAACAGCAATACACCCAGAATGCTGACGATCATTCGCGCCAGATAAGTTGCCTCGGTAGGGTCAAGTTGTGGAAACATACCCTAATCTTATCATTTATGGTCGTGGTATTCTCGTTAATGAAATGGGACGGCATGTAAGCCGTCCCAAAAAGCCAAGTAAAATGGTTTGTCTGTTACTTCTGAATTTTGTTCCACGCCTCAGCAGGTGCGCAGAAAAGGTCTTCACCTTCCAGGTTGAACCCCAGATAGTGGTTGACCGGATCGATCGTCTCCAGGGGCCATTTCCCGATCAGATCCTGGTTTTGGTCGTAAAGGGCTTCCGCTCTGAGTGTGGAAAGATTCAGATTTAGCATGGAGTCCCTCAGATAGCTGTGATTTGCCTTGAAATCTGCGGAACGGCAAACCAGCACCTTTTCCAGGTTTTCCTGTAATTCCTGGGGCAGAGTTCGGGATTGAACAATATCAAACAAATACGGGTCAGCATCAGTCGAAACGGAATTGGCGAGGAAGGTATAATCCAGCTCTTCCCCTTCTATTGCGCGTTCAATGTTGTGCCGCACGATGGCTGAATCCACATTGATTATTGCCAGTGTGAAAATGAAAAGCAGGCTGGCAGAAAGTAGTACCAACGCCAGGCGTTTAAAGTTGTTGGTCAGCTCCATCACAACCAAGGAAAGCAAAATGGCTGCCAGGAAGAAGATGAAGATCTGGGGGATAAAGCGATAAGTTGTCAGTCCGTAAGCGTGGATGTACATGACAATCCGTTGGTAAGCCGAAACCAATACGACGCCCACTTGCAGCAGCAGCAACCCGCCCAGAATTGAAAAGAACAGTTTCTTTGACTTGCTTTCCCGGCGAGTGAAAGACGCCAGGCTGTAATAGACCAGCCCGGCAATCGCAGCAACCATCAGTAATTCCCTGAATCCCCGCTCAGCGTATTGCGCGTAGGTGAAACCTGCCTGGGTAATGTTGGCTTCGCCGGCAAAGAAGTATTGAAATTGGATGATCAGGAAAAAGGCAAAAAGAAGGTTAAGACTGACCAATGTGATGCTTGTTTCAGTCATTCCCAAAAATGGCTTGAACTGAGCCGAATCGGGCTCAATCGCTTTGAGCTTACTGCTATGAGCTACCATAAGCCAAAGAGCTGCTGCAAGCAGCCATGTGAAAAAAAGTGTGAGCAGGATCCGACCGAGCAATTGTGACATGAAATCCGCCTTCAACCACTCAAAGACTGAATCAACTTTGCTCTCAAAAATGGCGTCCGCATACGCAAACAGGAAGGTAAAAACCAACAGAAGCGGAACGGAGATAACAATGCCTTTCAGGATTCCCAGGGCAAGGCGTTTACCGGAATCTTTTTGTTCTGGGGTTCGGGCTGACTTAACAGCCTGGGATGCGATCGTCGGAAAACCAACGAAAAAACCAATCATGACTGTAAAGGCAGCCTTAAAATACTCACGGATGCGATATTGCCACCATTGCCCGCTGAGGAAATCCACGCTCAATAATGCCAGGCAGATAAATGACACCAGCATAGAGAGCAGCCTGCTGTATTCTTCACTACGAAGGGCAGGTATCAAACCAGCAAGCAGCGCAAGACCCAGCAGGAGCCATGAGGTTGGGGGAATCGTGCGTTCTTGCAGTCGTGAATTGAACAGATAGAGTGCGCAGACAACTAAAACGGACAATGACCAGCGCACGCCAATTTCGGCCACACCCCACCAAAGCAGCATCATCAAAGCACCAGCCGCAAACAGGCTCAGCAAGGAAAGACCGGGTCGTTTCAATTCTTCCTTGGGCAGCAATCCGCTGTTCATATCAAAGTCAATCTTTTCTAACTTATTTTCAATTATTGGTTCTTCATTCATAAAGCACCTCACAAATTTCTCCGGGCATGGTCAAGCATTGCCCGGGTTGAGGAAAGCATAGTCATTCTTTACTCTCAGAGACTTGCAATACCTCTCAAAACAGGGTTTGAAAGGGCGATCGTGTTTTGTCCCGGGAAAATTATAAGTTAATCCTCACAAATAGAATAAACCGACGATCGTCTCATCTATTGATACAATTCATCCAAGACCGATTTAGCAGGAGGAAGCATGCCCAGAGCAACGTTCAATTTTCCAACCGGATTTTTATGGGGGACTGCTACTGCAGCACACCAGGTGGAAGGTAACAATACCAATAATGACTGGTGGGCATGGGAGCAGGAGGCAGGGCGCATTCTTGAAGGCAATCGGAGTGGAAAAGCGGCTGACTGGTGGGGTGGACGCTGGCGGGAGGATTTTGACCACGCCAAGGATGGCTGGCAAAACGCCCATCGTTTCTCTGTGGAATGGTCGCGAATTCAACCTGAACCGGATCGTTGGGACGAAGCTGCCCTGGACCGCTACCGCGATATGCTTTTGGGCTTACGCGAGCGCAACATGATTGCCATGATCACCTTGCACCACTTCACCAATCCCCAATGGCTGGCAGAGATGGGCGGCTGGGAGAATGATGAAGTCGTCAACCTGTTTGCCGAATATGTCAGGCGGACGGTGGACGCACTTAAGGCTCATTGTCAGTTATGGGTGACACTCAATGAACCGAATGTTTACATGAATGGCGGATACCTGGGCGAGGGTTTTCCTCCCGGTAAAAACGACCAAAAAGCGGGGCTGCAGGTTCTGCTCAATATGGTCAAAGCTCATGCTGCTGCTTACCAGGTGATCCATGAAATACAGGCGGATGCCCAGGTAGGGGTTGCGCACCATTGGCGCGGGTTTGTGCCAGCTAACAACGGACCATTCACCAAATTTGTGAGCAATTTACATCATAAAGCCTTCAACAATGCCTTTGCGTTTAGCCTACAGACCGGCAAATTTGACGCTGTGATGCTCAAAGCGGACGTGCCCCAGGCAAAAGCCACCCAGGATTTCTTGGGACTCAATTATTACACCCGTGATCTGATCAGGTTTGACCTCGGCAAGAGCGGTAGTCTCTTCAGCAAGCGCTACTATCCCACGGATGCGCTTCTTTCTGAAACCGGGTTTCTCGCGAACGATCCAAAAGGCTTTCAGCAGGCGATCAAGTGGGCAAACAAATTCGAACTGCCCATTTACATCACGGAAAACGGCTGTGACGACAGTAAGGATGACTTTCGCAGACGATATTTGCTTGAACATCTGCATGCCATGTGGCACATGATCAACAACAACATCCCAGTCAAAGGCTATTTCCACTGGACCTTGGTGGACAACTTTGAATGGGAACGCGGCTGGAGCCAGCGTTTTGGTTTGTGGGCTCTGGATACGCAGACCCAGATCCGCACCAGGCGCAAGAGCGCCGATCTGTATGCGGAAATCTGCCGCACCAACGCGATCACCTCAGAAGCAGTGGAAAAATTCGCCCCAGAGGTGTACGATTTGTTGTATCCAATGTAGGTCCTTGCTATTGTTGTCTTGTTTTTATTTTTCATCCTGATTGTATTTGCGAAGGATTTTGCCATCTTTCTATTCTGTGTCTGTAGGTCGGA